>JACPXC010000058.1 GCA_016196755.1 Elusimicrobiota bacterium | reverse complement strand
CGTGAGATCCTTCCATTTTCCAGCGACGCCTGCCACTTCGGCCTGCCCGCCCAGTTTGCCTTCGGTGCCGACTTCCCGTGCCACACGCGTGACCTCGGAGGCGAACGAGCCGAGCTGGTCGACCATCGTGTTGATCGTGTCCTTCAAGGCCAGGATCTCGCCCTTGACGTCCACCGTGATCTTGCGCGAGAGGTCGCCCTTGGCGACCGCGGTGGTCACGTCGGCGATGTTGCGCACCTGGCTGGTCAGGTTGCCGGCCATGGAGTTGACGTTGTCGGTCAGGTCCTTCCAGGTGCCGGCCACGCCCTTGACCTGCGCCTGACCGCCGAGCTTGCCTTCGGTGCCGACCTCGCGCGCCACGCGCGTCACCTCGGAGGCGAAGGAGCCCAGCTGGTCGACCATGGTGTTGATCGTGTTCTTGAGCGCCAGGATCTCGCCCTTGACGTCGACGGTGATCTTGCGCGAGAGGTCGCCCTTGGCGACCGCGGTGGTCACCTCGGCGATGTTGCGGACCTGGCTGGTGAGGTTGGCGGCCATGGAGTTGACGTTGTCGGTCAGGTCCTTCCACGTGCCGGCCACGCCCTTGACCTGCGCCTGGCCGCCGAGCTTGCCGTCCGTGCCGACCTCGCGTGCCACGCGCGTCACCTCGGAGGCGAACGAGGAGAGCCGGCCGACCATGGTGTCGACGATCTTGGCGATGCGCAAAAACTCGCCCTTGACCGGGCGGCCGTCGACCTTGAGGGCCATGATCTGGGACAGGTCGCCCTTGGCCACGGCGCCGATGACGCGCGCCACCTCGTTGGTGGGCTGGACCAGGTCGCCGATGAGGGAGTTGACGGAGTTGACGCAGCTCTTCCACTGCCCGCTGACGTAGCCGATCGAGGCGCGCTGGGCGATGAGGCCCTCCTTGCCGACGACCTTGCTGATGCGGGAGAACTCCTCGGTCATGCGCTCGTTTAGGTCGATGGTGTCGTTGAGGGTCTGTCCGACGGTGCGGCTCATGCCCGCGGCGTCCAGCGCCATGCGCGCGGAGAAGTCGCCCCTCTTGACCTTCAGCAGCACCTCGTTGATGCTGACCAGTTCCTGCTCGCGGCGGGCCAGGGAGTCGAGCAGGCGATTGAGCGCGTCGGCGGCCTTTCCCGCCAGGCCGGCGCGGTCGGAGACCAGCCGCGCTCCGGCGTCGCCGCGCTCGAAGGCCGCGAGCACCTTCACGACTTCGGAGAGCTCGAGCGTCTCCTGGAGGGGAAGATGGCCGTTGGCGACGGCGCTCCCTACGGGTGCGTGCTTCATCGTGATTCCTCGCTGGACTTGAACTGGTAGCCGAAGTGGCTGACCGTGGCGATGCGGTGGCGCTCGCCCTGGAGCTTCTTGCGCAGGCGGGCGATGTGCTGGTCGACGGTGCGGACGTCGATCTCCGAGCTGCGGTCCTCGCCCCACAGGGTCTTGGAGAGGATCTCCCGGGAGAGCGCCCGGCCTTGGGCCTCCACGAGCAGCCTCAAGAGCTGGAACTCGCGCGGGGAGAGGCTGGGCGAGCGGCCGTTCACCGTGACCTCGTGGCGGTCGAAGTCCATCTCGATGCCGCCGACGCGGAGCTTCCCCCCCCGGCCGCGCGCGGCGGGGGCGGTCCGCCGCAGGATGGCCTTGACCCGGGACGCGACCTCGGCCACCGAGAACGGCTTTACGATATAGTCGTCGGCGCCGAGCTTGAGACCGAGGATACGGTCGACCTCGTCGCTCTTGGCCGTCAGCAGGATGACGGGGACCTCGCTCTCCTGGCGCAGGACGCGCACCAGCTCGAGGCCGTCCATCTTGGGGAGCATGATGTCCACGACCATGAGGTCCGGCTGACGCCGCCGGGCCAGCTCGACGCCCTCCTCCGCGCTCTTGGCCGTGAGGACGCGATGCCCGGCCTTCTTGAGGCACTCGCAGAGGATGAAGCTGATGTCGGGGTCGTCTTCAACGATCAATAAGGTGGCTTGGCTCACGCGGGGATGATAGCCCCGGTCCGCGCCAGGGTCTATAGACGAGGCCTTCCAACGGCCGTTACATGGCCGTTACATTGGCCTTCTGCCGTGCAGGAAACGCGCCCCGCCGGGGAGCGCCAGAATTTACACGGCGCGTTCAGAACCGGTAGTTGAGCGCCGTGGTCAGCATGAAGCCCCGGTCGCTGAAGTTCCGGCCGAGCGGATGAGTCGAGTCCTGCGATTGGAAGTCCGGGGTCCACAGGTAGCGCCAGCTGCCGTCGATCGACCAGCGCCTCCCGAGGAAGGCCTCGAGCCCCGCGCCGGCGTGCGGGCCGAAGCGGGTGTTGGTATCGCCGTTGGTGTGGCGGACGTGGGTATAGTACCAGCCCCCGCCCCCGAGGATGTACGGCGTGATCGGGGAGGATGGGATCAAGTAGATCAAGAGCGAGGCTTGGACCGGAAACACGTCGACGGTCGTCCCGGAAAGCTTCTCCTGCCGGTAGTCGGCGGAGCCCTCCACGGCCAGCACGGAAGTCAGGTGCAGGCGAAGTTGGGCGCCGCCGTTGAGGCGTCCCGAGTCGGCGTCCTTGGGGCGGAAGTACATCGCGCGCCCGCCGAAGGTGACCCCCGGGCGCGAGCGGAGATCCTCGTCCGCCTGGGCCGCCGCAGGGCGCGGCGCCAGCGCGGCCGCCGCCGTCAGAAGGATCCCGAGTATCGCGCTCGTAGTTTTCATGCTCCCTCCCCTGATCACGCCGTGCGGCGCCGCCGGCGGCCGCGCTCGGCCAAGGGAAGGGTGAAGTGAACGATCGTCCCCTTCTCGAGCACGCTATCGGCCCAGATACGGCAGCCTCGGTGGACCAAGATGGCGCGCACGATGGAGAGGCCGAGGCCGTTGCCTCGCGAGGTCCCTAGGCGCGCGTTCGGCGCCCGATGGAAGCGGTCGAAGATGAGCGGCAGGTCCTTCTTGGGGACCCCGATCCCGGTGTCCTGCACCGAGACCACGGCCCGGCGTCCCATGGCCTTGGCCATGACGTAGACCCGCCCGCCCTTGCGGTTGTACTTGACGGCGTTCTCGAAGAGGTTCTGGAACACCTGGTTGAGCTCGACCCGGTTCATGGAGACCTTGAGGGTCTCCGGGACCCGGACGCGCAGGGAGACCCGCCGTTTGCGCGCCAGAGACGCCACGCCGCGCGCCAGACGCTCGACCGCCGGCCGCAGGAGGACCGTCTCCATTCCCGCGCGGGGCCGGCCGGCGTCGTGGAGCGAGAGCCGGAGCAGATCTTCGACGAGCTCGGTCAGGCGGTCGGCGTGGGTCTCGATGATCTTGGCGAACTTGAGGCCTTTATCCGAGTCCTCGAGCGCACCGCCCACCAGAGACTCCGAGTAGCCTTTGATGGCCGCGATCGGGGTCATGAGCTCGTGGGAGACGTTGGCCACGAAGTCGCGCTGGCGGGCCTCGTTTTTGCGAAGCACGGTGGCTTCGGCGGCCTGCTTGCGAAGGCTGACGTCATCGATGGCCAAAACGATGCTGGGCTCGGCGTCCACCCCGCTGCCGACGAGGGTGCCGCAGATCGTCAGGGTCCGGCGCCCCAGCTTGGGAACGTCGAACTCCCCTTTCCAGTCGAAGCGCGCGGTCCTGCGCGCCGCCAGCGCCGAGAGGTGAGCGCGCAGAGCGGGGACGTTCCAGCGCCCGTCCCCCAACTCATAGATCGAGCGTCCCTCGATCTCGGCCGCGGACTCCTTGAACAGCTTGTGGAAGAAGGGGCTGGCTCTTTTCACCTTGAGATGGCGGTTCAAGACGAGCAGGGAGTCGTTGACCGAGTCGACGATGGCCGCCGCGTACTCGCGCGCCGCCGAGACCGCCAGCGCCGCGGCCTTGGCCTCGCTGATGTCGGCCAAGGACAGGACGGCTCCCTCGACCCCATTGGCGGCGGTCTTATACGGCCGGATCGCCAGCGAGTGCCAGCCGCCCTTGCGGTCGCGCGCCTCGAGCTGCTTGGCCAGAAACGACCCCTCCACGACCTCGCGGACCGACTCCCTGAGACGGGGCGCCTCGACGTTGAGCCGCAAAGCGCCCAGGGGTTTCCCGATGTCCGACGCCAGAAGGCCGAACGCCTTCTCCGCGCTCGGCGTGAAGCGCCGAACGCGGAGAGCGCGATCCACGACCACCAGCGGGAGCTGGCTGCAGGCGAGCAGGTTGGCCAGGCCGTAGTTGGCCGCGCCCAGCTCGCCCACGCGCCGGCGCAGCTCCGCGTTGGCCGCCTGAAGCTCCCTGTTGGCCTGAAGGAGCTTCTCGGTGGTCCCGCGGAACGCCGAGCCCGCATCCGGCGCCACGACCCGATCCAGCGTCGCCGTCCTGTTCACCTAGCGCATCTTTATCTGGTAGCCGAAGTTCGGGACCGTCATGATCCGCTCGCTCTCCGCGCCGAGCTTCCGGCGCAGGCGGGCGATGTGCTGGTCGACCGTGCGGGTATCGATCTCCATGTCCTTCTCGTGGCCCCAGATGAGCTCGAGCAGGCGGTCGCGGGAGAGGACCTTGCCGTTGGCCTCAATGAGGAGCTTGAGGATCGCGAACTCCTTGGGAGCCAGGTGGGCGGGCTTGCCGCGGACCAGGATCTCGTGGCGCTCGAAGTCCATGTCGATGCCGCCGACCGAGACGTTCTTGCGCCCGTCGCCGTTGGTCTGGCCCTGGTGGCGGCGCAGGTGCCCCGATATGCGGGCCTGGAGCTCGCCGATCGAGAAGGGCTTGACCATGTAGTCGTCGGCGCCCAGCTTGAGGCCGAGGATGCGGTCGACCTCGCTGCGCTTGGCCGAGAGCAGGATGATAGGGGCCTCGATCTCGGGGCGGATCGTCTTGAGGAACTCGAGGCCGTCCATCTTGGGGAGCATGATGTCCAGGAGGATCAGGTCCGGCCGGGACTTGCGCGCCATCTTAAGGGCGGTCTCCGCGTCGCGCGCGGCCGTGACGCGGAACTGCTCCTTCTCCAAGTTGTAGCGGATGAGCTTCACGAGGTCCTTCTCGTCCTCGACGATCAAGATCTTCTCTTTAGGCATCTTTGTGTTCTCCATGCGGCGAAATTGAGACTGGGCCTATGATAGACGCAGAAGGGGCGCGAGAGAATTGCATGACCGTCATCGATTTGTCTACTTCTCATGACGCAGCGCAAACCGGCCCGCGCATTTGGTTTACACGCCGTCCATGGCCGTCGAGGACGCCCCCGTGGTAGGCTGGCGGGGCCTAGTAAGGAATGGAGGTCCCACCATGGACAACAAACATAACCGTTCGTTCGGGGGCTGGTATCTTCTCACCGGCGTGATCGTCGGCGCCGCGGCGGGGCTGCTCTTCGCGCCCAAGGCCGGCAACCAGACGCGCGAGGACATCGAGGACTGGTCGCGGCGCAACCGCAAGAAGACGCGCTCTTGGCTGAGCTCGATCGGGGACGCCCTGCCGGTGCGGGTCAAGGCGGCGGCCGGCGTCGGCGCGATCAAGGAAGGCGCCGAGGAGGCCTTCGAGATCGCCAAGGACAAGGCCGAGGACTACGCGCCCTCCCGCTGAGGCGCGGACGGCGGCTCCTATATAAAGGAGAGGCCCCACGGGGGCCTCTCCTTTTTCTTCCGTCACTTGGAATTCAAAAATGCTTTTCGTTTCGTCCCTAGGTCCGCGGAGCCTCGGGCCCTATAATCAGGCTACGCAGCGGAGGCAGAACGCCATGGATATCGAGACCAAGTCGCCGTCCTCACCTTCTGAGAGCCCGATGAGCGGCGCCCGCGAGCGCTCACGGCGCCTCTTGGCGGAGCTGCAAGAGGAGCTGAGCTCGGCCGAGGCCAAGAGCAGCTTCCTGAGCCGGGTCTCGCACGAGCTGCGGAACACATTGGCCATCATGAAGACCGCGTCCTACTACCTCAAGGACGGGGTCGCCGGGCCCCTGACCCCGCGCCAGACGCGCATGGTCGACCTGATCTCGCGCAACGTCGACCGCCAGGGCCGGCTCATCGACAACGTCCTGGACCTCGCGCACCTGCGCTCGGGCAAGTTCAACATCCAGCTGCGCCGCTGCGACGCGGCCGAGGTCGTCGCCGAGGTCGTCCGGGAGTTCAAGCTGCTGGGCGGCGGCCAGAGGCTCCAGGTCGAGCTGGGCCCCAAGCCCCCCGCCGTCGACGCCGACCCCGACCTGATCGGCCAGGTGGTACGCAACCTCGTCGCCAACGCCCTGCGCTACGCCAAGGAGCGGGTCGTCGTGTCGGTCGGCGCCTCACCGGCGGGCGGCGTCTCCGTGTCCGTGCAGGACGACGGCGCCGGAATCCCCTCCGACCGCCTCGGGGAGCTCTTCACCGAGTTCGTCCAGCTCCCCGCCCCCGACCAGAGCCGCCCCCTCGACGTCCGCGGCTACCGCGGGACGGGGCTGGGCCTGGCCATCTGCAAGGAGATCGTCCTCGGGCACCGCGGCGAGATCCGCGCGGAGAGCGAGCCCGGCCGCGGCGCGCGGTTCACGTTCTTCCTTCCTCCGTTGGAGGCCCTATGAACGGCAAGCCCTTCCTGACCGACGTCCGCGCTCTGCGCGAGCGGGCCCGGCGCCACATCCGCGAGGGAGCCGTAACCCCTGGCTACAAAGCCGACCGCGGGACGGTCGTCAAGATCCTCAACGAGGCGCTGGCCACGGAGCTGGTCTGCGTCCTGCGCTACAAGCGCCATCACTTCATGGCCCAGGGCATCCACGCCCTGGGCGTCGCCGCGGAGTTCGCCGAGCACGCCGCCGAGGAGCAGGCCCACGCCGACCTCCTGGCCGCACGCATCGTCCAGCTCGGCGGCGAGCCCGACTTCTCCCCCGCCACGCTGACCCAGCGCAGCCATTCGGAGTACATCGTGGGCAAGGACCTCTCCGAGATGATCGCCGAAGACCTCGTGGCCGAGCGCATCGCCATCGAGAGCTACTCCGAGATGATCCGCTACGTCGGCGCCAACGACCCCACCACCCGCCGCCTGCTCGAAGGCATCCTGGAGAAGGAAGAGGAGCACGCCGAGGACCTGGCGTCCATAATCCAGCTGCGCGCCAAGACCTACGAGCCGCAGACTCCCTGAGGAGGGCGCATGCTCTATACGCTCCTTGTCGGGCTGGTGGCCGGCTGGCTGACCGGCAAGCTCATGCGGGGCGGCGGCTACGGGGTCGTCGTCGACGTCGTGCTGGGGCTGCTTGGCGGCGTCGTCGGCACTTGGCTGCTCGGCACGCCGGGCCGCGGGTTGGCCGGGGCGATCTTGGTGTCGTTTGTCGGGGCGGTCGTGCTTGTCGCGATCACTCGGGTACTCAAGAGAGTTTGAACAGCGGCTATTTACGCGCGCAGCCAGCCTTCCTGCCGATGCGCGCGAGTCACGCGTTGCCAAGTGCATCCCCACTTGATGTTGCGACTACCTTGGATTATCGTCCGCCGTTGATTGCTCCAGATCGAAGGATTGCGGCCGTTTCGCAATCCTTCGATCCACGCGCCCGAGGCGCGTAAACAGCGCGGCCCCCGGAGGGCTGCACCACCCTCCGGGGGCCGCCCGCACCTGCTAACCCTTCCGCGTCGACTGCCCCTTAGCCAGCTTCTCGAGCGTCAGCCACCGGTCCGTACCGGCGAACTTCTGGTGCATCCGGGTGCGCGGCTCGTCGCCCAGGGTGCCCTTCTCCACGAGCTGCAGGTCCGCCAGGGCGTCGAGGCCCGAGCGCCGGAAGCCCTTGAGCCAGGTCTCGAGCGCCATCCCCGCGGTGCGGAACGCGAACAGGGTCGAGAACTGCAGGGTGTAGCCCAGTTCGCCGAGCTCTTGGTTGCTCAGGAGCCGGCCCTTGGCCTTCGCCTCGCCCCAGTGCAGCGACGGCGAGAGGTTGAACCCCAGGATCTGCTCCGGGAAGTGCGCGTGCACGCCCTCGGCGAAGCGCCGCGGTCCGTCGATGTCGGTGTCGTTGAACTCCGGCCAGATGACGTCGACACCCAGCGAGGCGGCCTCGAGGGCCCGCTCGACGGCGTGCTCGACGCTGCCTTCCCGGCCGCCCGGGACCGAGCCGTCGACGGCGTCGGTGCGGGCGATGACCACGAGCTCGGACTCCGCGGCCTGCGCGGCCGCCTTGACGGCGATGAGCTTCTCGATCCATTTGTGGGTAGGCACGAGGACCTTGGAGCGCTTGACTCCGTGGTGCGCGACGATGTGCCCGCAGGTCCGCTCGGCCGGGTCCTGGTCCTCGAGGTGCACCCCCGCGGCGCCGGCCCGGATCATCTCGCGGGTCAGCGCGAAGGTCTGGGTCGGGCCGCCGAAGCCGGCCTCGATGTCGGCGAAGATCGGCGGGGCGTCCTTGACCGAACCGCCGTTGTCGTAGAAATGCCGGTCGCGCAGGCCCTCGATGCCGCGTCCCAGCTCGCGGACGAGGTCCGCCATCATGTGCGACGGGTAGATCCCGATGTCCGGATACATGCTGTGCGCCACGGCGAGCTGCCAGCCGCTGGCGTAGACGGCCTCGAAGCCCAGGTCGGTCAGCATCGCCGCCGTCAGGGCGTCGTAGGCTCCGGCGGTGTGCAGGTAGCAGCTCTTCGGGTCGGCGCGCCGCAGGGCGAACTTGGCCCGCAGGAGGCCGCGGAGCTTGACGGCGTGCGAGAGCTTCTCGATCGGGGCGTACATCTTCGCGAAATCGGCCTTCGGATACGACCAGCGCCGGCTCTCCGGCTTCGTCATCGTCTCGACGGTCATGATCACTCCTCCTGGGATCCGTCTGTAGGGCTCAAAAGCTGATGCCGAGCGTCCCGTCGACCCGCCGGCTGACGTAGGTCGGCGCCTGGGCGTACTGCGCGTCGACGCTGAGCGTGGCGCGGTCGACGGGCCTCAACGACAGCACTCCGCGCATCGAATGGACCGTGCGCGTCCCGTTCGACTGGACGCCGCGCCCCGCCTCATACTGGAGCATCGCCGCGGCGAGTGCTAGACCGGTCCGCGGGCTGAGGGGCCCGAGCGTCTGGTTGAGGCTCACCGACGCCATGTACTGGCGGAGGTTCCGCGGCGTGAAGTACTCGACCGCCGTCAAGCTCGAGTCCCGCCGCAGGTAGGTCGCCCCCACGGCGATCCGCTCCGTGAGCGTCTTCATCAGGCGCAGACGCACGTCCTGCTGCAGGTTCGAGTCGTTGTAGCGGCTCTGGTCGTAATCAGCGCTGGCCTTCCACGTCAGGGCGGGATCCCATACCAGGCCCGCCCCGTCGGTGTGGAATCTCCGCCCCTGACGGATGGCGGCGGCCGTCTCGACGTTGCCCATCCCGTCGCGCACCCCGATGCGCAGGGTCGGCAGGAGCTGGTAGGAGACCGCCGCCGCGTAGACGTCGGCGAACCCCGTGGCCCCCTGGGAGAAGGCGCGGCGCGTATAGAGGCCGTCGAACTGAAGCCCTCGGGCCGCGAACCAGCGCGCCTGCAGGCCTCCCTCCTGGGCCCGGATGGGTAGTGCGCCTCCCGGCATCCGCCGGTCCAAATACCGTCCCTCGCCGGCCCAGCCTTCCAACCGGGCCGCGCCCGCGACGCCGGCGCCGCGCATAGCCGTCTTGGTGATCGCGTTGGTATCGCTGTCGCTGAAGCGCTGGGTACCCGCGGAGGCCACCGGGGCGCCGGCGTGCTCCGACTGAGCGAGCAGCTTTCGGTACATCTCGGCCGCATTGCCGCCTTTCTCCGTCTCGGCCTCCGCCGCCCGGGAGAACAACTCTTGGGCCCGGGCAAGGTCCCCGGCCTTCTGGTAGGCGGCGCCGCGGTCGGCCCAGAGCCGAGGCTCGTCGATGCCGCGGGTGCTGAGCCTCGCGTAAAGCGACTCGGCGCGGCCCAACTGGCCGGCGCGGATATACAGCTGGGCCTGGGCCAGCTCGGCCTGCACGCGCGGGTCGCCCAGGGCGAGCCGGGCCGTCAGCGCCTCTCCCGTCATGCCGCGCGGCACCTCGTAGCGGCGCAGGTCTGTCGGGTTCGAGGACAGGGTGTTGATGCCGTACTGCTCCTGCACGAAGGCCAGGCGGTAGTTCTTCCTGACCAGGGCCTGGTTGATGCCGGCCGACTCGGGGGTGTTGGAATAGTCGGTCTGGCCGTAGTCGCCGTAGGGGTAGGCGAAGCCCACGACCTCGTGCCCTGGGAGGATATCCGACACGTTCTGCTTCGCCTTGACGTAGTCGTTTTCCACCCTGGCGCGATACTCGGGCAGGCGTTCCAGCCGGCCGGCCGAGGCCAGCCACATGCGGTTGGGCAGGAAGTGGCCTTTGCGCCCGAAGGCGTCGAGCGGCATCGGGTCGTGGGCCTGGTAGCCGTGCGACTGCATGTCCCAGCGCCCCGTCGAATGCCACCGGGCGATGTCCGAGGGGCTGGCGTGGAAATGGGTCTTGCGCAGCTTCGAGGTGTGCACGAACATCGAGGCCCGGAAGCCCGTCTCCTTGAGGACGGGATCGGCGTTCTCGAATGAATCCGTGCGCCCATCGTCGAAGGTGATCAGGATGGGCTTGGCCGGAAGGAGGCTCTTGCCTTGGAACACCCGGTCGAGCTCGGAGACCGTCAGCGCGACGTAGCCGCGCTCCTTGAGCGCCAGCATCTGGGTGCGGAACGCGGAGCGCGGGATGGCGTCGCTGCGCTCGAAACGCGAGAGGCCGTGGTAGAGCAGGATCGGGATGACCGTCCGCTTGTCCTGGGAGAGCCGCTTGAGGAGGCGCTCGGCCTCTTTGAAGCGGCCGGCGTCGGCCAGGAGCTGCGCCTTGCGGATCTCGACGAACGGGGAGACCGACGGCGACGTCAGGCTCTCGATCCGGCTCACGGTTTCGAGCGCCTCTCGCGTGAGCCCCTGGGCCTGGTACACATAGGAAAGCCCGTCGAGGCCGCGCAGGCTTCCGGGGTTGCGCTCGAGGACGGTCCGATAGGCCGCCGCCGCCCCCGGCCAGTCCTGCAGCCGGGTCAAGACCTCCCCGCGCATGTAGTAGGCGTTGATGGGCACCGGGTCGGCCGCGATGGCGCGCTCCACCGCCCAGAGCGCCTTGTCGAAGCGCTTCATCTCGACGTATATCCTGGCCAGCTTCTCCCAGCCGGCGGGGTCGTCGGGGCTGCCGGCGATGAGCTTCTTCTGCCAAGAGACCGCCTCGCTCCAGGCGCCGCGGTTGAACGCATCGTCGCGGAGCCGGCGCAGCGCGGCAGGGTGCGGGTCCTTGCGCGCGGCAAGCGCGCCCCACACCGCCACCGCGTCATCGAAGAGCCCCGTCTCGTAGAGGGCCATCGCGCGAGTCATTCGGTAGGTGTCGTTGAGCGGGTCGGCCTTGATGAGACGCTCGAAGTGGAGCAAGGAGCGCTCGGCGCGGCCGGTCCGGGCCAGGAACTCGGCCCAGCGGTACTCCACCGCCGGGTTGTCGGGGTATCGGTTGACCAGGCGCTCGAGGATGGCCATGGCCTCACCTTCGCGCTGCATGCGGAAGAGGGCCTTCGAGAGGATGAGCTCCGCGTCGCGGTCTCCGGGCGCCTCACTCAAGGCCTTCTGGGCCAGACGCAGGGCCTGGGGGTAGTTCATCCGCTCGATCTCGAGGTTCGACATGAAGCGTAAGAAGACGGGATTCCTGTCATCGAGCTTGAGCAGGTTCTCGGCGATCTTCCATGCCTCGTCTAAGTCCCGCTCCTTCCAGTAGGCCCAACCCAGGTTCATGAGCGCCTGAGCGTCCGGCGCGCGGCGCGCCAACTCCTTCCATTCGTTCTTGGCGTCCTCCTGACGACCGAGCTCGGCGAGCACTCTGGCCCGGCTGCGGCGGTAGGCGGGATTGTCGCGGTCGGCGGCCAAGAGCTCGTCAAGAAGGGAGAGCGCCTCGTGCTTGCGGCCCATCACGGAAAGAAAGCTCGCCTTGCGGAACGTCGCCGCGCGGTCGCCGGGATGGAGCTCGATGACCTTCTCGAGCACCGTCATCGCGGACGTCTCCCGGCCGTCCAGGAACATGGCCCGCGCCAGGACCATCGAGGCGTCGTGGTCGCCGGGCGCCAACGCCAGCGCGCGTTCGGCCAGCTTCACGGCCGACTTATACTCCTTGCGCTCGATGTGGGTGTTGGCCAGGAAGACCAGGGAGACGCGGCTGCCGGGATCGAGCTTCACGAGCATGCTCCCCACCCGGAACGCGTCGTCGATGCGTTTGGAATGCCAATAAGCCCAACCGAGGTTGAGCAGGACCTCCGGGGAGCCCGGGGCCTCGCGCGCCGCGAGCTCGAGATTGCGCACGGCTTCCGGGTAGCGCCGCTCGAGCATGAGCTGGCGGCCCGCCTCGAACGCCGCGGCATGCCCGCGCGCGGCGCCCAGCGCGCAGAGCGCCGCCGCCAGGATAGTCGTCTTCATCGTCCCCCTCCCGTACCCGAACGCGCGCCGGCGGCGGCCAGGGCGTCCGGCGGCCGTTGGACGCTCTCCAGCACCTCGAAGCCCGCGTGGGTGCGGCGCGAGGGAACGAGGACTCCGTCGACGGCGCGGGCCAGCGCCGGCTCCGGCCCCGCCGCTCCGTCGACCGTCGTCCACAGCTCCCAGCGCCGGACCTGAAAGTCGGCGCGCAGCCTCTTGAGGAAGGCCACGTTCTCGGCATGCCTGAGCTCGCCGGCGCGCAGGCGGATGTTGAGCCCGGCGGCGCCCAAGTCCCTGACCGCGGCGACGAGCTCGGCCGCCAGCCGCTGGGGTCCGCCGGCCGCGGCCGGTATCGCGAGGCTGCCCTCGGGGAGCTCCGCCGTCGGCACGAGACGGCAGCCATAGAACCCCGCCAACGAGCGCACAAGCAGCCCTTGCGACTCGACGACCGACACCCCGCCGTGGCGTCCGACCCGGATCCAAGGCGGAGAGACGGCCCGGGCCTGGACCGCCGCCTCACGCAGGGGCTCGAGGAGCGCCTCGTCGAAGCCGCCCGCCGAGCTGTTGAAGGTAAGCCATTGCTCGCGCAGCGGCGCGGCGCGCACCCCGGTGACGACCCCCAGGGCCGAGGCCGAGCGCGCGTCGTAGACCCCCAGGAGAAGACGGCCGCGGGAGACCCCGGGATGGACCCGGAGAGCGCGTCCGAAGAGCATCCGTCCGTCGACGTGGACGATCGCGGTTCCGCCTTTGAGCACCAGTCGCACCCTGGCGGGCAAGCCGCCCTCGCGGATCGGCGCCCGGGCGAGCATGCTGACGAGGTTGTTCGGCCCGACCTTCTGCTCGACGTACCACGCGCCGTCGCGCGCGCCGACGCGGATGAAGCGTCCCGCGGCCTCATCGTAGCGGGCGTAGGCCCAGAATTCCCGCTGAACCTTCTTGAGGGCGAACTCCACGACCATGTCCCGCCAGGTCTCCGTGCCGCGCAGGAAGACCCCGGCTCCCGATTGACGCGGCGTAGGAAGGATCGCCAGCCGCCCTTTACCCGCCGAGACCACACCCCAGCCCGCGACCCAGTCCGGGCGCAGACCGGCGCCCTTGAAGTCCTCGGCGAACTCCGTCGCGCGCGGCCACGACATGCGGACTATCCGCGCGTTCTCCTCCGGAGTACGCTCGGGGCGCAGAGCGAGGATCTTGAGCGAGCGCGGATCGGTAGTAACCTCGTTGAGCCCCGATTCGGAGCTGATGAAGCGCAGGGTCCCGGGTCCCGGCGACGGGGCTCGGCCGCCGTCTTGGTCGAGCACGGCCCGGACGCCGGCGCCCGAGCCGCCCGAGCCGCCCTGGGTACCCTGAGCGAGCTTGCGCCAGGCGCGGCCGAAGTCCCAAGTCCCGCTCCGCCGCATCTGGTTGACGGCGTGGCGGCTCAGATATCGGCGCCGCTCGACCCCCTTTACCGCCGCGCTTCCCCCGACGAAGGCGACCGCGCGCAGGCGCAGGCGGCTCATCGCCTCGTCGGCGGCTTCCAGACCCCGCGGGTCATCCTGGGCGAAGGCGATGAGCAGGGCCTTGGGGGGCAGGCCCCGCCCGCGAGCGTAGAACTGCTCTACGTCGTCGAGCCCGATCGAGTTGTACCCGGCCGCCGTCAGTCCGCCCAAGAGCTCCCCGAGCTGGTCGGCCGAGATCGCGTAGCGTCGCGGCTTCACCGATACCCGAGGAAGCAGCACGGCGACGAAGCTCGCGTGGGTGCGCGATGCCTCGGGGAGAGGCAGCGGGGCGAAGAAGCGCTGACGGACGAAAGCCCGGCCGAAGCTGATCCAGAGCCCGAAGAGGCATGAGCCGGCGAGGATCAGCGCCCAGATACGAAGGAACCGGCCGTTCACCGGGTCCCCCAATGGTTCTTGCGGACCGTGAGGAGCGCGTAGTAGGTCTGCGGCCCGGTGACGAGGAGGGCGCTGGCCATCCAAAGCATCCCCAGCAGCCAATGCGGGCTGGGACGCTGGTAGAGGAAGTAGAGCGACTGCAGCAGGCCGATGAGGATCAGCCCCAGCATGTAGAAGAGGAAGATGGCGTTGTCGCCGTCAAACGACAGGTAGACCACGCGCCCGGCCATCGCGGGCGACATGAGGCTGAAGAGCGAGGCCGAATAGAAGGAGAGCGCGGCGATGGGATGCTTCTTGTACATGAAGCCGCAGGCGATCAGAGTCTCCCGCAGCCACGATTTCTTCCAGCGCACCTGCTGGCGCATATAGTGCCCCCAGGTCTCCGGGACCAGGGTAGAGGCCACGGCCGTGTCGTTATAGATGACGCGATACTTGCGCAGGATGTAGTTCGTCAGGCTGCGGTCGTCGCCGAAGGTCGCCGGAGCGCCGAGGAAGCGCTGCTTGAGCCACGGCTCGAGGACGTCTAGGACGTACCTGCGCCGGTAGGCCGACAGGCAGCCGGGACAGCAGGTCACGCAGTCGAAATGGCTCTCCGAGGACTTGAGCAGCCGATAGGAGACGAAGTAGCGGACCTCCTGCAGGCCGGTCAGGGCGTTGGTGTTGGCGTTCTCGACCTCCGTGTAGCCGGCCGAGGCTCCCAGCATCGGGTCCTCGAAGCCGCGGACGATGTTGCGCAGGGCGTCGGGGAAGAGGAAGGTGTCGGAATCGACGAAGATGATGATCTCGCCCGTCGCCTTGCGCACCCCCTCGGCCATCGCCTGGCGCTTCCCGCCGGGCGGGAGGCTGCTGAGCTTGAGGCCGGCGTACTTCCGCTGAAGGCCGCGGAGCACGGCCGCGGTACCGTCGGTCGAACCATCGTCGACGACGATGACCTCGCGCAGCCCATCCGGATAGTCCGTCCGATAGCAGGTGTCGACCGTGCGCCCGATCGCCGCCTCCTCGTTGCGCACCGAGATGATGATGCTGACCGTGGGCGTATAGGAGCTCGGGGGCGGGGGGCGGTGCCGCCAGGAGATGAGGAAGCGCGAGAGCAGGTAGGCCGACAGGGTGAGGCTGTAGACGTAGAAGAACGGCGCGTACCAGAAGAAGTCGAGGCTGGCCCATTTGGCCCAGACGACGGCCAGCATCGTCAGGCCGACCAGCGCGCCGATCTTCCGCTGGTAGGAGGCGATCACGGCGTTCACCATCTCGCCCAGCGGCTTGTCCCAGCGCACCACCACCTCGTAGGGCGGAGCGCCCGGCGCCTTCTGGCGGCGCAGGGCGCTCACCCTGGCGCCCAACTCGCAGGGCAGTCCGCGGAAGAACTCGGAGATGGCCCTCGGCAGGTGCAGGCGCACGCGGACCGCGTCCCCCACGCCCAGCGGCCGCCTGGTCTGGACGCAGGCGCCGGCCGCGTCGTAGTCCTTGGCCGCTCCCGGCACCACGGTCGAGGAGGCGAAGCCGTTCGACGCGACCAGCGTCACGGGAAAGCGTTCCCGGAAACGGCGGTGCTGGCGCTTCTCCCGGACCGGCTCGAGGGGTCCCGGGACCTGTGAAGGAATCATCGCCGTAGGATAGACGTCATGGATGCACGGCGGCCATGGACGCTCGGTAGTTTCATTTTGAACCTTCCATGACCGCGCGAAACGGCGCCGGTCTCCGACGAAGAAAACCGAAACGGTGGCGGATGCTGGCGACGATCCGCTCGCTGGCCCGCCCGTCGCCGAAGATCCCCGAGCCGCGCGACATCGCCGCGTAGTGCGCCCGGTCGCGCATGAGCCGCGACGCCGCGCGGACGACCCACTCGGCGCGCGTGCCGGCCAGCACGGCGACTCCGGCGCGCACACCCTCGGGCCGCTCGGTCACTTCGCGCAGGACGACGACCGGCTTGCCGAGCGACGGCCCTTCCTCCTGGAGGCCGCCGGAGTCGGTCAGGACGAAGTGGCAGCGGCGCAGCAGGTAGAGCAGGTCGAAATAATCGAGCGAGGGCAGGAGGTGGACCCGCGGGTGCCGCAGGCGGCGGCGTACGACCCTCGAGACGTTGGGGTTCATGTGCACCGGGTAGAACAGGTGCAGGTCGGGGTGCCGCTCGACGAGGGTCTGGAAGGCCGAGCACAAGGACAGCAGCGGACGGCCGTGGTTCTCGCGCCGGTGGGTCGTCACGACCGCCGCCTTGTCGCCGTGCGCCAGCGTCTCGAGAGCGCTCCGCAGGGCGGGTTCCTTGACGCCGCGCGGCCGCGCGGCGTCGTGGCGCAGAGCGTCGACGACCGTGTTGCCGGTCTCGACGATCTGGCCGGAGGGGATGCCCTCCGCGAGGAGGTTCCTCCGGGCGACGTCGGTCGGGACGAAATGCAGCTCGCTCAAGCGGGAGATCATGACGCGGTTGGTCTCCTCCGGATACGGGTTGGCCCGGTCGTAGGACCGCAGGCCGGCCTCCACGTGCCCCACCGGCACTTTCTCGTAGAAGGACGCCAGCGCCGTCACGAACGCCGTCGTGGTGTCGCCCTGGACGAGAACGAAATCCGGGCGCACCCGCCGGAGCACGTCCTGGAGGCGTCCCAGGGCGCGCGTCGCAAATCCGCTCAGGTCCTGGTCGCGGCGCATGAGGTCGAGGTCGTAGTCGGGACGCAGCTCGAAGTCGGAGAGCATGACGTCGAGCATCTGGCGGTGCTGGGCGGTCACGCAGAAGCGGGACTCGAGGTCGGCGCTCTCGCGCAGCGCCCTGAGAACGGGGGCCAGCTTGATGACCTCGGGACGGGTACCGAAGACGGTCAATACAACGGGCTTCTTCATCATCTCCTCCGCTTCAATGCAGTTGGTGGTTCCACGCCAGGCCCGGACGCGGGGCGGCGGCGGCCTCTGCGAGCCCGGCGCGCTCCGCGCTGGCTCTTTCGATCACTCCGACGATGCTGCGTCCGCCGGCCAGGACCAGCCGGTACGGCATGGGGAAATTCGCGTCGAGCCAGCCCTTCATGCGCTTATCATCGATGACGGCGGCCGCCACGACCGCCGGACGGACCGAGGCGTCGGCGACCACCATCAGGTGCTCGCGGCAGGCGCATTCCCCTATGAGGTCGAGGTCCTCGCGGCGCAGCTTGTCGTAGTCGAGCCGGATCGACTCCACCTTGAGCTGCTCCGACAAGACCTCGACGAGCGCGCTCTCCTCGAGGAAGCCGAGCTCGACTAGGGTCTCGCCGAGACGCTTCCCGCCGGCCTTCTGGGCGCCGAGCGCCTCTCCCAGATGCGCCAAGGTGATCCGGTGGGACTCGAGCAGCAGGTCCCCCAGCTTGCGCTTGTAGCCCATGAGCTGGTCCTCGGTGGGGAAAGCGTGGGCGGTCTTGGCCCAGACCGGCTGCTTCCCCGTCAAGGCCGTCCGTGCGAAGAGATACGAGGCCCGGGCCACCGCGAAGAAATTGATGAAGTTCCCCCAGACGATGCGCGGCAAAGAGAGCGCCGCCTGCTTCAAGCACGAGACCCGCGCGATGCACCAGGCGCGTTGGGCGCAGCGGTTGACGAGGAGGACGGCGTCGAGCAGGATCACCGCGTGGAGCCAACCGTCCCCGGCCCTAGGGGGGCAGAGCAGGGGCTCGGCCAGGAGCAGGTACCCGAGCACGTTGACCGAGTTCGTCAACAGGGCCTTGCGGTCCCGCCAGATCATGTAGCGCAGGGCCAGGTCCCCCTCCCAGCCGCGCTGCTGCCAGCCGTGGAAGACGATCCCCAGGGTCCAGCGCGCCTTCTGGCGGACGGCGGTGCCGAAAGTGGCGGGGAAGTAGCCTCGCGTGCCGACCAGCTCGCGCACCACGCGGAGCCGGCCCCCCTCGCCGAAGCGCCCGGCCGCTCCTGAGAGGGTGCGTTCGATGAAGAACTGGACGAGCACCGAGTGCTCCCCGATGGCCTTGAGCCGGAAGGCCAGGTCGTAGTCCTCCGTGAAGGTGGCCACGTTGAAGATCTGGTTGTCGTGTTTGGCCGCCAGCCGCTCCACGGAGTCGCGCGAAAAGCCGGTCCCCACTCCCGCTGAAGGAACCATGCCGCTGAGGCGCTCGCGCACCACCATGTCCTTGACGTGGGACTCCGCGAACTCGTCGAGGTAGGTGCCGGCGGTGAGATGCGCGGCCGGCGCCTCGAAGGGGATCACCGGGAGCTGGACCATCGACGCCTCGGGGATGAACCGGTTCATGAGCTTGAAGGAGAGCGGATGGACCAGGTCCTCGGAGTCGTGGAGCATGAGGATCTCCGCGCGATTGCCCGACGTCTTGTCGTGGTGGCGGATCCCCGCGATGATCCAGTTGAGGCAGTCGGCCTTGTTCGTCGGCCCGTCGTGCGGGCAGACGATGCGGTGCACGCGGGGGTCTCTCTCGGCGACCGCGGCCACGGCCAGCATCGTCGCCTCGTCGTTGGGGTAGGTCCCGACGAAGATGTCGTAGCTGCGGTACTCGACCGTCGCCAGGGTGTTGTGCAGCATCCGGGCGATGACGGCGTCTTCCTGCCAAGCCGGGATCATGACGGCGATGTGCTGCTCGGGCAGCGCCCGGAGCTCGGCTTCGGTGACCGCCGGCCGGTTCGGCGGCGAGAAGCGGCGCCTCAGCTCCCCGCCGTGGTAGCAGAGGTCGATGAAGAGGTCGTCGAGGCCGCTGATGAGGATCGAGACCGCGGCGAAGGAGGTCAACCCGCGCAGGACGGATTCGGCGTCCGGCATCACCATAGATAGGCGTTCCTGGCCTTGCGAGGCTTGCGGCTAGGCTGCCGCTCCCAGCTGAAATGGGCGGAATAGAGGAGCGTCGCGCGCCAGTCGGCGTAGCGCGGGCCGTACGGGTTCGGGTCGCGGCCCGACACCCCCGCGTAGCGCCCGAACAGGCGCTCCACCCGGGCCTTCAGGTTGACCTTGGTCGCGGGCTGGAACTCGGCGCCCAGACCGACCTCGAAGAGGTTGTTGTAGAAGTCGCGGTTCCGGTCCTTGAGCAGCTTGACCGGGCCGTAGACGCTGAGCTGGGAGACGCCGTTGTCCCATACCTCGATCCCGCCGCGAAGCTGGAGGTCGAGGATGATGTTGCCGTGGTAGCGGTCGTAGTGTCCGAGGCTGCCGCCGAGGTCGACGAAGGTCCGGACCGGACCTCCCCAGTAGTGGTAGTCGGAGAGCACCACGCGGCCGTCGGCCTGCGTGGCATGGGGGTGCTCCTGAGAGCGCAGCAGGTTCACCGAGAGCCCCCATTCGGCGGTCAAGCTGAGGTTATAGCCCTTGGGCTGGAGCCGGAGGCCCGGGGCGAGAGAGACCAGGTTGTCCGAGTAGATGTCCGGCCGGGTCCCGCTGCGCGAGCGGGAGTCCTGCGTGAGACGGCTGGCGAGGTACGCGCTCAAAGGCCCCCAACGCGGCGGCTTGTAGCCCGCGACGACCTCCAGCGACAGGATCGTGTCCGAGAAGCGCGTGGTATGCGTCGGGGCGGCGTACACGTCGACGTAATAGGGGTCCTTCCGGCCCCGGATATTCCGCAAGGCGGCCTCCGCCGCCTCGCGGATCTCGGAATCCGGGCTCGCGGCCGCGGCCTCGAAGGACCTCTCCGCGCCCGCCTCGTCATGGAGGCTGTCGTAGACGTAGCCGAGCTCGAGCGCGGTGCGGTGGTCCTGGGGGAACAGCCGCCGCACCTTGGAGAACTCCTTGGCGGCTCCGGCGGGATCTCCATCCGCCAGGCTCATGTAGCCCAGCTGCTTGGCGACCTCGGCCCTGCCCGGGTCCGCGCGCAAGGCGTCACGGAAGGACTCGCGGGCCGCGGCGGTCTCGCCGCGGCCGAGCTCGCCGTAGCCCCTGTCGATGAGGGCGTTGCTCGCTATCGCGCGGGCTTCGGGCGACTGCTGCCAGGCGAGGACCGCGAGAGCCTCCCGCGCCTGATCCTGGAACTCGCTGGGGCCCCGCGCCACGATGGCGAAGTCGTCGGCCGCCGCCGCCAGGGCCCCGGAGGCCTGACGGGCGTAGCCCAGCTCCATGCGCAGGCGCATGTCGGCGGGATCGGCCTCGAGCAGGTCGCCGAGCAGGACGACCGCGCTCTTCCAGCGCTTCGCGCGCACCTCGAGATATGCCAGCTCGAGCCGGGCCTGGCGGTTGCGGGGGTCCTCGCGCAAAATGTCCCGCAGGACGCCCTCCGCCTCGGCCGCGCGGCCGGCGTTGAGGAGGTCGTAGGCCCGGCTCATGGGGCTCGCGGAGGGGCTCCGCGCGAGGCCGGGTTCCGCCGGGGTGGAGCGCTTGGCCCCGCCGGCGCAGCCCGACGCCAGCAGCGCGCAGGCCACCGCCAGGATCGCCGGCGCGCGCGATTTTCGGCTCCGCTTCATCGACGAGAGAGTAGCGGTTCGCGTCTGCACCTCCCATGGACGCCGCGTCAATCCTTTGTTGCCGGATTGTCGGCGGGAGATTCACAATAACCTCACCTTCGTGCCATGAGCCAAAAGAGGCGGCCGGCCCGGGGCTTCCGGGCCGGCCGCTTTTCCCGTGTCCGCGAGCTCAGCGCGGCGAGCCGAGGGCGGGAGCGCTGGCTCCGCCCGACGACTGCAGCGCCGACCGAGCGGCGTCATGGAGCTTCGCGTCGGAGCTCGCCAACGCGGCGCCGAACGCCGCGCGGGCCTGCTCCTTCTTCTGCAGCCGGTCGTAGGTGTAGCCGAGCTGCAGCGCCGCCTCGTAATCCGACGGCTCGATCGCGCGGACCGCCTCGAGGCTCTCCGCGGCCGCGGCCAGCGACCCGGCATCGAGCCGGAGGAAGGCCAACTGCTTGAGCGCCACGGCGTCCTTCGGGTCGTTGAGCGCCGCGGCCTCGAAGGCCTTGAGCGCGCCGGCCTTGTCCTGCCGATTGAGCGCCGCGTAGCCCTGCTCGCGCAGGAGACGCTGCTTGATCGCCGACGGCGCGGGCTTGCCCGCCGCCAGGCTCAGGGCGTCCTGAGCCTGGGTCTGGAACTCTCCCGGGACCGCGGCCACGGCCTTGAACTGCGCCGCCGCAGCCGCCGGCTGCTTGAGGGCGTGATGGATGTAGCCCAGGTCCATGCGCAAGCGCATGTCGGACGGGGCCCGGCGCGACGCTGCCGCCAGGTAGCTCGCCGCCTGCTTGTAGTGCTTGAGGCCGGCATGGAGGTAGCCGAGCTCCGCGAGCACGGCCTGGTTGCGGGGGTTCTTCTTGGCGATGGCCTCGAACGCCGTCAGCGCCTCGGCCGTCCGCTTCTCCTCCTTGAGGCGATACGCCGCCTCGAGCTCCGCCTTCAAGGGCGCCGCCGGCGCGACGGCCGCGGTCCCCGTGCTGTACGCGCTGCCCGCGAAGGCGCACGCTCCGATCCCGACGACGGCCGCGGCCAATAGATTACGCATGGTCATTTGTCTCCTAGTGTTGGGTTAGTCCGTCTGCGACGTGCGTCACCGGCTTCAACCGAGGTTCAACCGCGACACCTCGAGGCCCTCGGCGTACTCCACACCGGCCAGGCGCCCGTACTCCCGGGCGACCGCCACGTAGTGGTCCGTCGTCAGCCCGCGGCAGCCGAACTGCGTGACGTGCTGGTTGATCGCCGCCATCTTCCGCTCGATGGTGCCCGAGATGTCGATGTAGGCCTGGGGATGGAACGGGGTGCTGACCGGGTGACAGCTCGTGGGATAGAAGCAGAGCATGTCGAAGAAATGCAGCCGCTGGGCTCCCACGCAGGCCTTATGGACCATCACATGGTCCAAGTGGAAGTTCGAGGCCGCGTGGGTGATCACCACGGCCGGGTCGAGCTCGCGCACCAGACGGTCGATCCGGTCGATGAGCTGATAGGTCTTTACGTCCTCCACGCGCATCTCCTTCTCCGGGAACAGGAACTCGATCCCCGCCCCCAGGATCTCCGCGGCCTTGCGGGCCTCGGCGTTGCGCTTGGCCAGGTTGTTCGGGGTGCAGACGACCACCATCTTCACGTCCGAGCCCTGAGCCGCCAGGCGGGCCACCGTGCCCCCCGCCCCCAGCTCGATGTCGTCGGGGTGCGCCCCCACGACGAGCACCTTCTTCTCCTTGTACTTCGACAGCAGTCCCGCCGCTTGCGTCACGGTCGATGTCATCTAGCCTCCTCAGGTGATCGCGGCGTCGCCGCCGCGCGTCCGTCCGTGCTCCTCGCCTTCCGCCAGCTCCCAGGGATGCGGGCGCGAGCGGATAGGAACGACAAAACGCGTCCAGCGGTCCTTGATCCAGGCGTCGACGAGGCGGTCGGTGAAGACCCCCGTCCTGGTCAGGTAGGCGCGGTCTCCGTCGAGCGAGTCCAGCGCGCCCTCCAAGGAATGCGGCATCCGCACACGCATCGGCTCCCCGCCGTCGACCGGAGCCTCGAGGCCCCGTTCGATCCCGTCTAGCCCCGCCATCAGGACCGCCGCGAAGGCCAGATACGGGTTCGCGGTGGAGTCAGGGCAGCAGAACTTCACGCGGCGCGAGCCCGGCGACGTGCAGCGGGCCGGGATCCGGCAGGCGGCCGCCCGGTCTACCGCCGACAACAGCGGCGACGTGGGCCCGGAGACCCCGGAGATGAGCCGGCGGTACGAGTTGCTGGTCGGCGCGCAGAAGGCCGCCAGCGAACGCAGGTGCGTGAGGAGCCCGGCGGCGAAGGACCGGCAGAGCGGGCTGGTCAGGGCCCAACCCCGGCCGTCGTGGAACAGATTGACCCCGTCCTTCCAGAGCGCCAGATGGATGGGCATCCCGGGCGTCCCGCCTCCGGCCAGGGGCCTGGGCAGGAAGGCCACCTTCAGGCCCTGCGCGCGAGACAGCGTCGAGGCGCACTGGCGATAGAGCATCACGCGATCGGCCATGAGCAGCGGCGCTCCCGCGCGCATCTGGACGCGGCCCTGCCCGGAGGCCGGACCGGTGCGGAACCAATCCACCTTGACCCCCGCCTCGCCGAGCGCCAAGGCCAGACCGCGCAGGAAGTCCCATACGACGCGCTCTCCGGCCGGCTTTCCGTCGGGCTGCAGCAGGATGAACTCGGGCTCCGCGCCGAGCACGAGCTTGGCACCCAGGCGCTCCTCGACGAGGTTCGCGGCGCGCTCGAGGACGTGGCGCGGCTCGAGCTCCATCGGGGCGCGGCTGGAGGGATCCAGGATGTCGCAGAACATCGTAAGGCTCGGACCCGAGGGGTCCGCGTAGACGGCGTCGAAGCGCGGCTGGAGCAGCATGACGCCGTCCCAGGCGCCTCCGACCGGCTGGCCGTCTAGGGTCAGGCCGGAGGAGAAGAGCTTCTCCGTGACCGCGTCGGCGGCCATGGCGATCCGCCACGGATAGCCTCCCAGGTCCGTGAACCAGAACTCGGCGAAGCTGATCCCGCGCGCGGCGATCAGGCGGCTGACGGACTCAAATGACGGAGGGGAGACCGCGGCGGCGGGCCCGGTCGACGGGACCGCGGCCGGGACTGCGGCCTCATTCGGCAAAGCGGCGGCTTCGGCGACGGTCATGATTTCACCCCCGCGCCCCGGGTCCCGTAGTAATCCTCTACCCGGGGGTGGCGCCGTTCCTTGCGCATCTTGCGCTCCATCTCGCTCCAGCGGCGGCGCCGGCGCTCGCGTTCGGTGCCGTACTCCCCTTCTCCCTCGGCCGTTCGAATCTTCATAGTCCCTCCAGCGCGTTCCCGGCGCGCTCAGTTGAGCCTCATCCGCACCACTTCCAGACCCTCGGCGTAGTCGACTCCGACGATCCCGCCGACCTGGCCCGACGCGGCGCGATAATGGTCGGTCTTGAGCCCCCGCTTCTCGAACTGGCTGGCGTGGTGCCGGATCGCCTTCATCTTCGCCTCGATGGTCGTCGAGATGTCGATATAGATCTGAGGCTGAAAAGGGATGTGCACCTGGTGACAACTGGTCGGTGAGTAGCAGAACAGGTCGAAGTAGCCCAGCCTCTGGGAGGCCATGCAGGCGTCGTAGGCCAGCTTATGGTCGAGATGGAGATTCGCCAGGCAGTGCGAGAACATCGCCGCGGGCCTGAGCTCCTTGACCAGCCCGTCGATCATGCCGACCAGCTCGTGGTTCTTGAGGTCCTCGACCCGGCAGCACCGTCCGGCGGTGAGCAGGCGGACCTCGCAGCCCAGGGTCTCGGCGGCCTTGCGAGCCTCGGCGCGCCGCACCTGGAGGTTGTTGGGGATGCTGAGGACGGCCATCACCACCCGCGCGCCGCTCCGGCTCAGGCGCGCCAAGGTCCCCCCGACGGCGAGCTCGAGGTCGTCCGGATGAGCCCCGACGGCCAGGACGGTCTCCCCTGCGTATTTCGACAGGACATCGGCGCGGGAGCTCATGCCGGCACCCGCGTCCGAGGGCTGACCGCGGGGCGGAAGTAGTCGGCGGCCTCGGTGCCGCAGTTAAACAGCATGTCGACGACCGAGAGCCGCTCGATGAACTCCTCGGGGCCGGGCAACTGCCGGTAGCGCGGGTGTTGGAAGTCCTGCCAGAGGACCTTGATCCCGGCCCGCTCGAACGCCGCGACGTCGAGATAGCCCTTCGACGCCCCCGCGCCGGCCAGATAGGCGTCGGCGCCTACCTTCCGGCACAGGTCGAGGACCATCTCGGATCTGCGACCCTCGACGGCGAGGCTAGAGCTCTTGACCATAGGGGTCTGGATCCCCAGCGCTCCGCGGAAGAGCTCGATGAGGCGGGCGTTGAGCTCGCTGAGGCTCTCCTCGCGGGCCTCGAGGACCTCGGCCAACGCGTTCTCCCACGCCTTGAAGCCCGGCGCCGACTGGTAGGCGTACTTGAGCGTCAGAAGCATCGTCCGGCTCCAGCGCGAGCGGCCGTCGCGGCTGTTGTCGATCCGCTTCTCCATAATGAGCTCGTCGCGCGACGCCTGGACGACCGGGACCGTGATCCACTGGGCGCCGGCGCCGGTCTTGATCCGGGTGCGGTTCTGGAAGCTCTGGCGCTCCATCTGGACGTGGTCGACGGAGACGAAGAGATCCGCCTTGCGCATCTTGTCGAAATAGCCGACCCACGGCATGAAGTTGGGCTGATGTGCCGCGACGATCATTCGAGTCCTCCTTGCGTCTCCGGTTGCCGACCCGTGGATGAGTCTAGACCGAACCGCCCGCCGCGAGCCATGGCGGCTGTGGAACAAATCCTTGTCGGCCCCATGAACGCCCCGCGAGCGCGACGTGAAATTATCGCTACAGCGCCTCTATGGGCCGGCGCGGAGGGCGGCGCCTATAATGGGGATGTAGCCGGAGGAAACATGCGACAAGAAGCGATGGCCCAGTACAGCGTCGAATTCCCCGATGAGCCGGCCGTGCACGCGCGGCTGACCCGGCTGCTGGTCAAGGAGAAGGTCCCTTATAAATCGGTGATCACGATCCGCCAAGGCGACAAGACGACGATCCAGTTCCTGGCCCCCCACAGCACCGCGATGCGCGAGAAGCTCAAGCGCATCGGGATCTCGGTCCGCGAGGAGCAGGTGTTCGAGCTCGAGATCCCCCACCATCCGTGGGAGCTCCACAAGCTCGCCCGGTCCCTCGCGGAAAAGGACATAAACATCCTCTCGCTCTACAGCAGCATCGAGGGCGAGAACATGAGGATCGTCCTGGCGGTCGACCAGACCGCCAACGCCATGGAACTGGTCCGGAAGCTCGGCTTCGAGCCCAGCTATCCGGTCTGCGATTGACGCCGCGCGCATCTATAAAGGAGGACGCAATGCATCCCGCCAGAAACCCGACGACGCGCTTCAGCATCGAGGTGAAGAGCAAGCCCGGCCAGTTGGCGAAGCTGACCAAGTATCTCTCGGACTCCGGCCTCAACGTGGACGGATTGGCGGTGTCGAGCTTCGGGGATAGGGCCGAGATCCGGTTCTCGGCGCCGCTCTCGAGCGGCCTGCCCGAGGGGCTGCGCAAGTCGGGCTTGAGGGCGCTGCCGGAGTAAGCCGTTTACGCGCCCGAGGCGCGTAACTTCTCAGGCCGCCGGGGCGCCTTTTGCCCGCCCGTACTTCTTGGCGTAGCCGGGCTTGGTGACCTGGCGGCCGCGGCTGATCACGAAGGAGTCGGGAGGAACGTCCTCGGTGACGCTGGTCCCCGTGGCGATGAAGCTCCCCGCGCCCAAAGTCACCGGGGCGATCGCCTGGGAGGCGCTCCCGATGAAGACGTTGTCCTCGATGACCGTGCGCTGCTTGAGCGGCCGGCCGCTGGAGTTGCAGGCGATGAAGCCGCAGCCGATCTCGACGTTGCGCCCGATCAGGGCGTCGGCGATGAAGCTCAGATGCGCCGCGCGCGTCCCGGAGCCCAAAGCAGCGTTCTCGATCTCGACGAAGCTCCCCACCCAGACGGCGTCGTCGAGGTGCGAGCCCGCGCGCAAGCGCGCGTAGGGCCCCAGCCGGCAGTCCCTCCCCACCCGGGACTTTTCCAGGCAGGTCCCCTGGCGGATGGTGCTGCCCTGGCCCACCTCGGAATCTATCACCCGGCAGGAGTTCTCGAGCACCGCCCCGGCTCCGATCGTCGAGTTGATCAGCGTGCAGCCCGCCTCGATCCGGACGTCGGGCTCTATCCGGCAGCGCGGGTCGATGAGCGTCGCGCCTGGGTCCTGGATCGAGACCCCCTTGAGCATGAGCTCCCGGTTGAGGCGCGCGCGCATGACGGCCTCGACGCGCCACAGACCCTCGTGGTCGTTGATGTCCAAGGTCTCGTCGGGATCGGCGAAGCGGTACTCCGAGATCGCGCCGCCCTGGGCCGCCAGCGCCGCCGCGGCGTCGCCCAGCGTCGGCTCGGCGCCGTCCGCCCCGGACGGGTCCAGCTTGAGCGCGTTGAAGAGGTCCCGGGAGCGGAAGCAGTAGGCGGCCGGTTCCCGCTCCGGGCCCGCCGGCAGGCCCAGGGTGCAGGCGGCGCCGGAGGCGGCATGCGCGCTCAGCAGCTCGGCCAGCGAACGCGCGCTCAAGAGGGCGCGGTCGCCCTCGAGTACCAGGACGTCGGCGTCCGGTCCGCCCAGGGCCGACTGGACCTCGCGCAGGGCGTCGGCGGCGCCCTGCGGGGCCTCTTGGCGGACGATGCGCAGGTCCGGATACGCCCGGCACTGCTCGCGCAGCTCGCGCTCCCCCCGGCCGACGACCAGGCAGAAGGCCCGGTGCGGGAGCGCCGCGGCCGCGTCGAGCACGTGGCGGATCATGGGGCGGAAGAAGACGGGATGGAGAGCCTTGGGGTGGTCGACCCGCATCCGCGAGCCCGCCCCCCCGGCCAGCACCACGATGTCAGGAACATTCACCGCGGCCCCGGCTTGCCGCCCAGGCGCGCCTGCTTTAGGGCCTGCAGCAGGACGTCGCGCCGCTCGGGAGGCTGGTCGGCGCGCCAGGCGGCGCCCAAGTCCCAGACGATGAGGCCGCCCAGGCCTTTCTCGCGCACGTACTCCACGCGCTTCCCCACGCTGAGCTCGTTCTCATAGGAGACGAACTGCGCGTCCGCGGGGTCGGCCCCCTCGATGCTGAGATAGGGCGCCTGCGCATGGGCGTCCCAGTGATAGCCGGGGCTCTTGTCGTCGTATTCCCTGATGCGGTAGGTGTCGGCCAGGGCGTAGTAGGGGACGTTCCTCATCGCCGGAGGATCCTTCCAGGTCTGCCGCGGCCGGCTGACCTCGCCGCCGCTCCAGACGTAGCCGTTGAAGCTCAAGCCCACGCCCAGCTTCTCGCGCGGCACGCCGGCCGCCAGGAAGGTCGCCACGAGTCCGTCGACCGAGGGAAGAGGGGCCCGCCCGTTGGGAAAGCGCTGGCCGCCGTCGTAGAGCGCCCCGCTGTGCCACACCACCCAGCCCGGGTACGGGCCCGCGAGGTTGTAGGTCATGAGGTTGATCTGGTCGAAGGACCCGGCCAAGCGGGCGAAGAGCGCCGGCTCCCAGAGCACCGCCGCGGTGAGGAGCGGCCGCGGGGTGATGGCGTCGAGCTCCGCGCGCAGCTCGGTGATGAAGCGCGAGAAGGCCTTGGCGTCGGCGGGCAGGACCTCCTCCATGTCGACGTCGATGCCGTCGTAGCCGTTCTCGCGCATGAAGGCGATAAGAGACGCGATGAAGACCCTCCGCCGCCCGTCGCCCATCGCCGAGACGAAGCGCTCCCGCGAGCCCTGCCCCCCCACCGTGAAAAGGATCTTCTTGCCCGCCGCGTGGGAAGCCGACACGGCGGCCCGGACGTTGGCCGGCTTGAGCAGGTTGATCTTCGCGTCGAGGCTGCCGTCGTCGCGCGGGACGACCGAGAAGTGGATCAGGTGCGTCACGGCGCCGAAATCGATGTCGGCCGGGCTCAAGCGGGCCTGCCGCCAGCCGGGATAATACGCCGTCACCCAAGGTTCCCTCGCCATGGGCTCCTCCCCCGCCGCCGGGGAGACGAGCACGGCCGCAAGCAGGACGCGCGCCAAGGTTCGCACTACCCGATGCCTCCTGGACCCTCGGTCCCGTAAGACAGGTTACGCGAACCTACGCCCGCGGTCCATGGACGGATTGTAAAGGAGCTGACCCATTTCTTCGACGCGATGTTACGAAGTTATGAAACGCGCTGGATTCCGGCCGTCCCATCGGGCATACTCCTGGTGACGGATCGGTGACGGAGCCTTATCCACGTCGTGACCTCGCCGGCTGCCAGAGCGAGGGCCGCCCTCCCGGGCGGCGATCAAAGAACACAAGCGGACCGGTTCACATTCCGACCGGCCGACAGTCTCCGGAGCTCCATGGGGCCTCGCCCCGGGATCCGCCCCCGAGAGACGTTCACCGACCGGTGAAGACGAGAGCCTAGAGCTCGGAGGTGGTCCACTCCGCCATGCAAAACGAAAGTCCATCGCTGCCCGTCCTCCTCCTCCCGCCTTGGCGGGTTCGCGCCGTCAAGGCCGCGGCCCTCCTCCTCGCGCTCTGCGCCGGTACCGTCCACGCCGCCTTCCAGGAGCCCGTCGTCACGCCGCAAGCCTCCGCCATGGGCGGCGCCTCCCTGGCTTCCGACGGCGACTCCGCCGCCTTGTTCCTCAATGCCGCCGCGCCGGCCGGCCTCAAGGGGCCCGAGGCCTACCTCATGTACAACCAGCTCTACGCGGGGCTCGAGGGCGCCGGGAGCATCAGCCAGGGGTTCGCCGCCTTCGGCTTCCCGACCAAGGCCGGGGTCGTGGGGGTCGGCTTGTCCGACTTCCGGGCTTCCAGCCTATTAGAGGAGAGAGCCGTGGCCCTTTCGCTGGCGCGCTCGCTCTCGCGCTCGGTCAAAGCCGGCATCACCGCGAAGTACCTCTACCACCGCTACATGGCCGGCTCCGACCCGCTGGCCTCGGCGGACCCCGTGTTCGCCGAGGGGACCTCGCGCGGGGCTCCGGCCTTCGACTTGGGTGTCATCGTCTCGCTCACCGGGGCCCTTCAGGCCGGCATGGCGGTACGCAATTTCAACGAGCCCGAGATGGGCCTGCGGACCCAGGACCGCGTCCCGCGCGAGTTCCAGGCCGGGCTCGCCTACGATTTCAAGGATTGGGGCCTGCGCCTGACGGGCGACTACGCCCACCGCAACGCGCTCGCTGGAACTCTCAGCGAGCGCGGCCGCCCCGGCGTCGGGCTCGAGAAGTCGCTGCAGGACGGCCGGGTCAGGTTCCGCGCCGGCGCCACCCCCGACCAGTTCAGCGCCGGCATCGGACTGCGCTTTAGCTCCTTGGGCTTGGACTACGCCTTCAAGCTCAGCCGCAATCTGATCTCGGACAACGCCGGGACCCACCTCGTCGGGATTCGCTACAGCTTTGGAGGAAAAGACCAATGAAAAAGCAACACTACGCCGTCCTGGCCGCCCTGCTCCTGCTCTCGGGGCCGGCCGCACCCTCCCGCGCCGCCAACGACCAGTTCGGCGTCGTCCAGATGTACCCGACGACGTCCGGCGGAAAGCAGTGGGCCGCGAACTGGGGCGGCGGCCAGGCCCGGACGTTCACGTGGGGCGACGACCCGCTCGACTCCTGGACCCACGGCCGGGGCAACGCCACCTATTCCATCGACGGCCAAGGGCAGCTGCTCCTGTCGGGCAGCACTCCCCGCCTATACATCTACAATCCCGGGGCGTCGGGCTGGCGCAACGTCGAGATGACGGTCTACGCGATGCGCGTCTCCGACTCCGGCACCGCGTACGGCGGCATCGTCGGAATCGCCCGGACGAACCATACGGCCGACACGACCAACCTCTGCGACACGCGCGGCATCGGCGCGCGCTTCCGCTACGACGGCCGCATCGACCTGGAGAAGGAGACCTCCCATCCCAACTCCGTGCCCATCAAGAACAAGACGCACTTCTCCGGCGGGATGCCGAAGAACACCTGGATCGGCTGGAAGTACGTCGTCTACGACCTCCCCAACGGCAACGTCAAGATCGAGAACTACATGGACCTCACCGACGGGGCCAACGGAGGGACCTGGGTGAAGGTCAACGAGCACGAGGACAACGGCTCGAACTTCGGCGTCGGCGGCAAGGCCTGCAAGTCCGGGATCGACCCCGCCATGCGCCTTAACGCCGGCGATTCGCGGACCGGCTCGGAGACCGGCAAGCCCAACCTGGCCGTCTACTTCCGCTCAGACAACGTCGGGACCAACGGCCTCAAATACAAGAGGATGAGCGTCCGGGAGATCACTCCCGGCGGCTCGAGCGACACGACCGCCCCGGTCTTGAGCGGCGTGGCGGCCTCCGGCATCGGCCAAAACTCGGCGACGATCGCCTGGACGACCAACGAGCCCTCCGACACCCAGGTCGAATACGGCCCGACGTCCTCCTACGGCTCGGCGAGTCCGCTCGCCGCGGCGCAGACCACGGCCCACTCGGCCGCCTTGAGCGGGCTGAGCGCAGGCACCGTCTACCACTACCGGGTCAAGTCGCGCGACGCGGCCGGAAACCTCGCGACCTCGGCCAACGCCACCTTCACCACGGCGGCGACGCCGCCCCCTCCCCCTCCGCCTCCGGCGGCAGGCTGCTACGTCAGCGCCGGGACCTGGCAGAACGCCGCGTTCGGGGCGCAAACGGGGCCCTTCACCGTCAGCTTCGACGCCGTGCCCGGAACGGCCAACATGGACGGAGTCAGCGGCCTCTCCAACGGAGCGGCCTCCGGCTACGCCGCCCTGGCGGCGGCCGTGCGCTTCAACAACACCGGCTCCATCGACGCCCGCAACGGCGCCGCCTACGCGGCGGCGGCGGCGATCCCCTACAGCGCCGGCCTGACCTATCGCTTCCGCCTCGTGGTGGACCTTGCGGCGCGCAAGTACAGCGCCTACGTCAGGCAGGGGACAGGGACGGAGAAGCTCATCGGCAACGGCTACTCGTTTAGGACCGAGCAGGCCGGGGCCGGACGTCTCGACAACCTCGGCCTCTTGGCCTCGAGCGGCAACCAGACGGCCTGCGCGGTCACGGCCGCCGCGCTGCCGCCTCCCGATACGACCGCTCCGGTCTTGAGCGGGGTGGCGGCCTCCGCCATCGGCCAGAACTCGGCGACGATCGCCTGGACGACCAACGAGCCCTCCGACACCCAGGTAGAATACGGCCCGACGTCCTCCTACGGCTCGGCGAGTCCGCTCGCCGCGGCGCTGACCACGGCCCACTCGGCGGCCTTGAGCGGGCTGAGCGCCGGCACCGTCTACCATTACCGGGTCAAGTCGCGCGACGCGGCCGGAAACCTCGCGACCTCGGCCAACGCCAGCTTCACCACGGCGGCCGCGCCGCCTCCTCCCCCTCCGCCGCCGGCGGCAGGCTGCTACGTCAGCGCAGGGACCTGGCAGAACGCCGCGTTCGGGGCGCAGACGGGGCCCTTCACCGTCAGCTTCGACGCGGTGCCCGGAACGGCGAACATGGACGGGGTCAGCGGCCTTTCCAACGGGGCGGCCTCCGGCTACACCGCGCTGGCGGCCGCCGTGCGCTTCAACAACACCGGCGCCATCGACGCCCGCAACGGCGCCGCCTACGCGGCGGCGGCGGCTATCCCTTACGTCTCCGGCCTGACCTATCGGTTCCGCCTCGTCGTCGATCTGGCAACGCGCAAGTACAGCGCCTACGTCAGACAGGGCGCCGGGACGGAGCAGCTCATCGGCAGCGGCTACTCGTTTAGGACCGAGCAGGCCGGCGCGGGACGTCTCGACAACCTCGGTCTATTCGCGTCGGCCGGCAGCGAGACGGCCTGCGCGTTGACGGCCGCCGCGCTGCCGCCTCCCGATACGACCGCCCCAGTCCTCAGCGGGGCGACGTCCTCGGGCATCGGGCAGAGCTCGGCGACGATAGCCTGGACGACCGACGAACCGGCCGACACCCAGGTCGAGTACGGCCCCACGGCCTCCTACGGCTCGGCGAGCCCTCTGGTCTCGGCCCTGACGACCAGCCACTCCGCGGCCCTGAGCGGGCTGAACACCGGCGCGGTCTATCAATATCGGGTCAAGTCGCGCGACGCGGCCGGAAACCTGGCGACCTCGGCAAACGGCAGCTTCACCACGGCGTCCGCGCCGCCGCCGCCGCCGCCGGGGGGCGCCTGCATCACGAGCGCCGGCACTTGGCAGAACTCCGCGCTGGGGGGCCAAACGGGGGCCTTCACGGTATCCTACGACGCCACGCCCGCCATAGCCCGGATGGACGGAGTCAGCGGCCTCTCCAACGGCGCGGCCTCCGGCTACGCCTCGCTGGCGGCCGCGGTGCGCTTCAACAATTCGGGCTTCATCGACGCTCGCGACGGCGCCGCCTACGCGGCGGCGGCGGCGATCCCCTACAGCGCCGGCCTGGCCTACCGCATCCGTCTCGTGGTCGACCTGGCCGCGCGAAAATACAGCGCCTACGTCAGGCAGGGGAACGGGACGGAACAGCTGGTCGGCAGCGGCTACTCGTTTAGGAGCGAGCAGAGCGCCGCGACGCGGCTCGACAACCTGGGGCTCATGGCCTCCAGCGGCAGCGAGACCGCCTGCGCGGCGACGACGACGGCCTCGGCGGGTCCGGGGGCGGCAGGAGGGACTCTGACGGAAAACTTCCAGAACTATCCGCTCAACACCTGTATGCCCGATGGAGCGACCTTCGGTCCCTGGCGGTCGGCCTACGCCGGCTACGGCTGCACGCAGGTCAAGACCGACGGGTCGATGTACTGGCTCGAGGAGAGCCCGACGCCGAGCCTGGCGCCGGAGGAGACCCACGCCTCGATGGTGGTCGGGCCCTCGTTTGGCGTGCCGCTGGACTTCTCGGTGTCGCTCAACACCATCGCCCAGCTGCGCCAGAACAACCCGCCCAACGCCTGGGAGACGGCCTGGGTGGTCTGGAACTACACCGATGACGAGCACTTCTACTACCTGGCCCCTAAGCCCAACGGCTGGGAGCTCGGTAAGCGCGACCCCGCCTATCCCGGCGGGCAGCGCTTCCTGGCCACGGGTCCGTCGCCCGCGGTGCCGATCGGGGCCTGGACCAACGTCCGGATCCTCCAGAACCTCGACACGATGACCGTGTCCATCAACGGACAGACCGTGACGACCTTCACGGATACCGAGCGGCCCTACAATGCCGGGAGCGTGGCGCTCTACAACGAGGATGCCACGGTCCGGTTCACCAACGTCTCCGTCAACGTGGGCGGCACCGGCCTCACGGCGGGATTTGTCCCGGCGCTGGGACCGGGCGACCTCGCCCGGGCTCCCCAGAAGTTCCTGAGCCCGGCGCTGGCCGACGGCATCAACGACGTGGCGGCGTTCGGGATCGACGCCGAGGAGGTCAACATCTACAGCGTGGCCGGGCACGAGGTCTTCCGGGGGTCCCGCCAAGGCGGGCCGCCCATCGTATGGGACGCCAAGGACGGCTCGGGCCGGGTGCGGGAGTCCGGGGTCTACGTCGCCAAGATCAAGCGGGTCGACTCCAAGGTCCTCTACCAGAGCTTCGCTCTCGTGAAGTAGCCTACTCGTCGCGCGCCCGCAGGGCGTCGAGCGACACGAACTCGTAGCCCAAGGCGCGGATCTCGTCGGTCAGCGTTCCAAGGCGCTCGACCTCGCCGGGCGTATTGGCGAGCTGGGGGTGCCAGAAGAAAGAGGCCCAGGCGTCCCGGACGACCCGCGTCCGGCGCGCCGAGCGGACGATCTCCACCGCCCCGCGCTCTCCCGGGGCGGCGTCCGGCATCCCCACGAAACCCAGGTTTTCCGGCCACACGAACTGGCCGTAATGGTCCTTATAGACGGTGTAGGGAAAGAACTGGCTGACCGAGACCGGGCCGCCCGGCTCGCCCACGGCGTAGCGGGCGCGCTGGACCGTGCGGTCGAACTCCCCGGCGAACACCGCGAAATCGATCGGGGACGCGGTGTAATGCGGCGTCACCCAGCCCACGGCCGAGAGTCCGACCGCCGCCAGCGACGCCCGCGCCTTGGCCATCCTACCCCGGGCGAAGTCCGCCGAGTCGTAGGACAGCGGCGCCTGCCGGCAGCGGTCCCAGAATTCGTAGTCCGCCCCCGACGCCAAGGGAGGGCAGGCGTCGAGCCCGGCCACGCTGTGGGTGTAGCCGTGAAGGAGGAGGACGCCGCCGTTGGCCTGGGCGTAGAGCAGGGCCTTGACGAACTCGGGGCGGTCCTTGAGCCCGACGCCCTCGGCCTCCGGTCGCCCGGCCGGCACGTACTTGGGTATGACCGATAACGCGAAGGGGACCTTGCGCTCCTTGAGCACGTCGATCGCTCGGTGAAGCAGCTTCAGGTCGTAGTTCGGATGGACGTCCTCGAGCCGGACCAGGGCGTGGCGCCGGGCATCTCGGGGCGCCAGCTTGAGGAAGTCGAAAAGCAGGTCGGCAAGGATGAGGTAGCGGTCGTCCTCGCCGATGTAGACGAAGGGGTTGTCGCCCACAAAGAAGGAGCCGCCCTTCTGAACGACATAGGGGGTGGAGTCGCCGCTGCGGGAGTGGATCGCCTTGGCGAGCACCTTCCCGGTCACGCCGCCCAAGAGCGCCAGCTCGGGGGCGGCGACGACGGCGCCGTCCTCCTTGCGGACATAGGCCAGCTTGGTGAAATGCTCCCCTCCGTACTCGAAGCCGCGGTAGAAATCGGGGATGCCGCCGGCCTTCGAGGGGGGGTCGAAGCCGCGCAAGCCGAGGAATACGAAACCCCATTTGGCGCCGAACGCCTCGGCCCCCATCGCCTCCTGGAGCTGACGGATGTTGTAGTTGACCCACAGGAACGGCTTGTCAAAGCGCGCGGCGTCGGTCAGGAAGTCCCGCTCGAGGACAGCGTCGTAGCGGCTGCCGATATAGGCCACCCTGTCGCATGTCCCGAGCCCGCCGGCGGAGTAACCGGCAGCCGGCGACAGGACGACGGCGGCCTCCCGAAAGTGCCCGAGCAGGTTCTCGAGCATCACCGCGTGCAGGAGCCCGTTGCCTCCCGAGGGCTCCGGACCCGGGTCGTAGTATACGCAGACCTTCAGCGACGACGGCTTCGCCGGCGCGGCGGAGGCGGCAAGGGCCGCCCCCGCCAGCGCCAGCGCCGCCAGCGCGATGCTCACGCCCGCACGATCTTCTCGCGCCACCGCTCGAGGCCCCCGCAGGCGTTGCGCGTGTCGACGATCAGGGGCGCGTGCTTGGCGATCATCTCGTAATCGAAGTCGCCGTGGTCGGTCACGACCAGGGCCGCATCCACGCCTTCCAGGACCGTCGGCGTCAGCGGCACCGCCTTCACCTTCAGATGCTGGTAATGGCGCATCGTCGGGAACTTCGGGATGTTGGGGTCGTTGTAGACCACCGACGCCCCCTTCTGCTCGAGCAGTTCGAGCAGCCGGAAGGCCGGCGACTCGCGCGGGTCGTCGATGTCCTTCTTGTAGGCCAGCCCGAGCATCAAGATGCGGGCCCCTGCGAGCTTCTTGCCGCGCACGCGCAGGGCCTCCTCAAGCTTCGCGATCACGTAGAACGGCATCTGGATGTTGAGCTCGCCGGCCAGGTCGATGAAGCGTGTGTTGAACTGGAACTCGCGAGCCTTCCATGAAAGATAGAACGGGTCGATCGGGATGCAGTGCCCGCCCAGGCCCGGGCCCGGGTAGAAGGCCTGGAACCCGAACGGCTTGGTGGAGGCCGCTCCGATGACCTCCCAGACGTCGATGCCCATGCGGTCGAAGCACATCTTCAGCTCGTTGACGAGCGCTATGTTGACGCAGCGGTAGATGTTCTCGAGCAGCTTGGCCGCCTCGGCCGCCTCGCAGGAGGAGACCTCGACCACCTTGTTCACGGCTTCCTTATATAGGGTCGCCGCGGCCTGGCGCGAGGCGTCGTCGATGCCGCCGACGATCTTGGGGATCTGCTCCATCGTGAAGTCCTTGTTCCCAGGGTCCTCGCGCTCCGGCGAGAAGGCGAGGAAGAAGTCCGTCCCGCAGCGCAGTCCCTTGCGCTCGAGCTCGGGCTTCATGATCTCGCGGGTCGTGCCCGGGTAGCTCGTGCTTTCCAGGACGATGAGCTGTCCTCGCCTCAGCGAGTTGGAGATCGCCTTCGCGGTCTGGCGGATCGAGGAGACGTCCGGCTTGCCGTCCCCGGTCAGAGGCGTCGGGACGCAGATGAAGATCGCGTCGGCCGTGGCGAGGTGCCGGACGTCGCTGGTGACCATCAGCTGCTTCTCGGCTACGTGCTTGGCGATGGCCGCGGAGGGCACCGACTTGATATAGGAACGGCCGCGGTTGAGCTGATCCACCTTCGCCTGGTCGAGGTCGAACCCCATCACGGGGAACCCCTTGGCGGCGAAGAGCCGCACCAGCGGCAGGCCGACATAGCCCAAGCCCATGACGGCGACGCGAGCGTCGCGCGACATGATCTTCTGCAGCAGCTTCTCGAAGACCGGCGCGTCGGAGCCTCCGGCCGGCGCTTCCGCGGCGCCCACTCCTTGCGAGCGCCGGAATTCCACGGGGCCTTCCCGATCGCAGGCCTGCACCGAGAGTTTTCTAGTCATCGTTAGGTGTCTCCTCCGAATCCTGGCGAAAGCCATCCTATCATCCCGATGTTCCGGCGCTCGGACGCCGGCGCAACGGTTTTGTGTATCCGCGCGTCACTCTTCTTTCCAAAGACCTTGACGCCCTCTCCATGGGCACGGCCGCGCCTCGCGCCTATAATCCCCCCATGTGCGGAATAGTGGGTTACGCGGGACCGAGACAAGCCGTGCCGATCCTCTTGGACGGGCTCAAGAGGCTCGAGTACCGCGGCTACGACTCCGCCGGCGTGGCCGTTTTCTCCAACGGCTCGATCGGCGTCTCGCGCAGCGTCGGCAAGCTCGCCAACCTGGGCGCCTTGCTCAACCGCGCCCCCCTCGAAGGCTTCATCGGTCTTGGGCACACCCGCTGGGCGACCCACGGAGGGCCGTCCGAAGTCAACGCCCATCCGCACCTCGACTGCGAGGGCTCGGTGGCGGTGATCCACAACGGGATCATCGAGAACTACCTTCCTCTCAAACACGCGCTCGCCGAGGCCGGCCACGACTTCACCTCCGCCACCGACACCGAGGTCCTGCCCCACCTGATAGAGGAAGAGCTCCGCGGCTTCACCGGTTCCGAGGCCGCCGCCGAGCGCGCCCTGTCCGACGCGGTCCGCGCCATCCTCAAGAAGGTCCGCGGCGCCTACGCCCTGGCCGCGCTCTGGTCGCGGGCGCCGGGCGTCATCGTGGCGGCCAAGAAGGACTCGCCGCTGGTCGTCGGCCTCGGCGAAGCCGAGAACTTCATCGCCTCGGACGTCCCGGCGCTGCTCAAGCACACCCGCAAGGTCGTCTATCTCGAGGACGGGGAGTTCGCGGTCCTGCGCGGGGACCGCTGCGAGTTCCTCGACGCCGAAGGCCTTCCGCTCGCGAAGCTCCCGGCCGACATCAACTGGGACAGCGCGGCCGCCGAGAAGGACGGCCACCGCCATTTCATGATCAAGGAGATCCACGAGCAGCCGCGGTCCGTGCGCAACACCCTGCGCGGCCGCCTGCTCCCGCTGGGCGACGGCGTCCTCAAGCGCGAGACCGGCCTCGCCGCCGAGTCGCTGCGCTCCGCGGCGGGCGTCCACATCCTGGCTTGCGGAACCTCCTGGCACGCCGGCATCGTCGGTAAGTACCTGCTCGAACGCCATGCCGGACTGGCGACCCAGGTCGAGACCGCCTCCGAGTTCCGCTACCGCCGCCCGGTGCTGCCCCCCGGGACCCTCGTCGTCGCCATCAGCCAGTCCGGCGAAACCGCCGACACCCTGGCCGCCGTGCGCCTAGCCCAGGACGCCGGCCTCGAGGTCCTTTCGATAGGAAATACCGTCGGCGCCGCCATCCCGCGCCAGGCGGACTACAGCTTCCACACCTGCTGCGGCCCCGAGTGCGGGGTGGCCTCGACTAAGGCCTTCATCGGCCAGCTCACGGCTCTCAACGTCCTGACCCTGCACGCCGGGGTCGCCCGCGCCTCCATCTCGGAGGCCGAGGCGTTGAGCTGGACCGAGGGCCTTCAGTCCCTGCCGGAGCTCATCGAAGAGTCCCTGCGCCTCGAACCTCAGGTCCGCGTGATAGCCGAGGCGCATCACAAGGCCGAGCACTTCCTGTATATCGGCCGCGGGGTGAACTATCCGACCGCGCTGGAAGGGGCGCTCAAGCTCAAGGAGATCTCCTACATCCACGCCGAGGGCTTCCCCGCCGGCGAGATGAAGCACGGGCCGCTGGCGCTCATCGACCCGAGCATGCCCGTCGTGGCCATCGCCACCGAGTCCGAGACGCTCGAGAAGACCCTTTCCAACATCGAGGAGGCGCGCTCGCGCGGCGCCCGGCTCATCGCGCTCTGCACGCGCGGCGAGAAGCGCCTGAGCGGCCGGGCCGAGCATCTCCTCGAGCTGCCGCCGGTCGACGAGCGGCTCTCGCCGATCCTCAACATCGTGCCGCTCCAGCTTTTGGCGTACCACATCGCCGACCTCCGCGGCTGCGACATAGACCAGCCGCGGAACCTGGCCAAGAGCGTCACGGTCGAATGAATCTAAGGTGCGATACCCAAGTGGTTAAGGGGACGGTCTGCAAAACCGTTATGCGCAGGTTCGATTCCTGCTCGCACCTCCAGTTTTGCGAAGGGTTGAGCTGTCAACAGGGTTGTCAACAGGTCTAATAACTCCCGCTCGAGATTCCGGCGTTGCCGTACCGAATCCGTCAATCCGGCTCGAGCTCTTCTCCGGGCTCGAGGTCCCTAAGATCCCCCGTTTCGCCGCCCTTCCACGTCCTTACCTGCGCGGCCAAGAGCGAGCGCCAGACCAGCAGCTTCGCCCTCTGCGACGCGGTGAGGTACGACGAGATCGCCGCGTCGAATTGGTCGTTGCGGTCCGCCAGCGCCTTGCGCCGCTTGGCGACGGCGGCGAGCGCCTCCTGGACGTCCTTCTCGGGAGCTCCGTCGGTGAGGAGCGAATGGAGCTTGACGATCGCGGCGCTGAGGCCGTCGCGCAGGGTCTTCACGTCGGTTTCTCGGGCCTCTTCGGCGGCTAAGAACTTGCGCGCCTGTTCGGCGCTGAGACCCAGCTTCTCCTTCCATTGGGCGCCGCCGGGGGCCTCGCGCTCGGATTCCTCGACGGGGGCGGCCGCCGAGCTGGGCAGAGCCAGCGCGGCGGCTACGGTCAAAGTCCTCGATATGCTCATGTGTCCTCCTGAAAGAGTCCGAGGCATTCTATGCGTGGAGGCGCGGCTTTGCCATAGCGGACTGGGAACGGACTTGTAGCGGACTCGTGACGGACTTCGGTCGCGGGTCCGATACAAAACCGTTGCCGGGCCGCTCTGCCTCCCTCGGCCGGCCGAGGCTATACTCGGCCGGTGAGCCTCCCTCGCGCCGTCGCGGCCATATTAGCGGCACTCCTCCTCGCGCGGCCCGGCGACGCCCGCGCCCGCGACATCACCGGCGTCCGCGAATTCCCCTTCGACCTCATCCGCGGCGTCCGCGAGGAGCTCCGAACCGAGGGAATCCTTACCTTCGCGGCCGCCGGGGCGCTGGCCGCAAACTCCCGCTTCGGCGAGAGCGCCGATTTCGACGACTTCCGCATCGCCCGGACCTTGGAGACGCATCAACCGTTGGGCCGGGACGTGACCAACGCCGCCGACGTCATCGGCTACCCCGGCGTTCTGATGGCCGCGATGGCGGCCACCTACGCCGGCGGCTGGTACGGCGACAACGAGACGGCCAAGGAGGCGGGCCTGCTCGGCTTCGAGGCCTTGTCCCTGGCGGGGATCCAGACCCTCATCCTGAAGGTCAGCGTGGACCGGTTGCGGCCCGACGAGACCGACCGCCAAGCTTTCCCTTCGGGCCACACCTCGGCTTCGTTCGCGCTGGCGTCTCTGGCGGGCTCGCGCTGGGGCTGGAAGATCGGCCTGCCGTCGAGCATGCTGGCTGCCTTCGTGGGCTACACGCGGATGGAGCGGCGCAACCATTACTTCTCGGACGTCATCTTCGGGGCCGGACTCGGGATCGCCTCGGGGCGCGCGGTCTATAAGGGACGCCGAAACGCCTATCCCGACCGCTACGCCGTCTCGCCGTACGTCTCCCCTTTCGGAGCCGGCCTGAGCGTCAGGTTCCGATGACCCCGCTGGCGACCCTGCTCCTGTCGCTGGCCTCCGCCTTGTGGGGCGCGGAGCCGGCACGCTACGCCTGGGACCCCGCCTGGCCGCGCTTCCGGAAGACGGAGCTGGCGGTCACCGGAGCCGCCGTGGCCGGCGCTGCGGCGAACTTCTACTTGGTGAAGCCCCCCGAGACCGCCGCCTGGAAGGGGCCCATCCTCTTCGACAAGGGCGCGCGCGAGGTCCTCATCATCCGCTCCCAGTCGAGCGGCGACCGCGCCGAGCTCATCGGCGACCTCTTGACCTTTCCGCTGATAGGCTACGCGATGCTCGACGGCCCGCTGACCGCCCTCTGGGCCGGGGGCAATAAGGACACGGCCGGCCAACTGGCGCTCATCAACGCCGAGACCTTCGCCGTCACCGAGGTCCTGAACCTCTCGATCTCCAACGCCTTCCCGCGCGCCCGGCCCGACGGCGCCGTCTGCGACCCGCGATCGAGATACGACCCGCGCTGCGTTAAGAGCTTCTGGAGCGGGCATGCCGCCAACGTCTTCGCCGCGGCGTCGCTGGTCTGCGTCCAGCATCAGGCCCTGGAGCTCTACGGCGGCGCGGCGGACGCCGCGGTATGCGCGGCCTCCTTGACGGCGGCCGCCGGGGTCGCCCTGCTCCGCGTGGCTTCCAACGACCATTACGCCTCCGATATCCTGGTCGGGGCCGCGCTAGGGGCCGCCACGGGCTACCTGATGCCCAAGCTCCTGCATTTCCGGCCGCGATCGGACCCCGGCCTCGGCCGCCTGGAGCCGCGCGCGGTCCGCGGGGGCGGCGGGCTGGCGTGGGTCCGGCGGTGGTAGATGCGGACCCTGCTCGCGCTGAGCGTCCTCGCGTCCGCGGCAGGCTGCGCCGCGGCGGCCGTCCCCCGGCCTTTCACCTCCGACGGCTGCAGCCTCTTCCCTGACGGCCCCCCGGCTCGCCGGGAATGCTGCCTCCGGCACGACCGGAGCTACTGGCTGGGCGGCACCCGGGCCGAGCGCCGCGCGGCCGACGGCGACTTCCGCGACTGCGTGGCGGCCGCCGGGGAACCCGCGGCCGCGCGCTGGATGTACCGGGGATCGCGCGCCGGAGGGACGCCGTACCTGCCGACCCCGTTCCGCTGGGGCTACGGCTGGCCCTTCCCCCGGGGCAACGCACCCGCGGCCCTGGCCCGCGCCGGGGATTCCGCCGCCCCGGCGCGGGCATTCGAGTCGGTGGTCCATCCCTCCACCGCGCTCCCCGTCAATCCCGGACCGACCACGCCCGATCTCGTCCTGCCGGGCGAACCGCCCACCCGCAAGAACTACCTGATCCCCGCCATCGAGATCGCGGTCTTCCAGATCGCCCTCAACGTCTTCGACCGCCGCATCTTAGGAGAGGACGTCTACGGCTCCAACCTCGCAACGGCCTGGGACCATCTGCGCCGGGGGGCCTGGGTGGTCGATGAGGACCAGTTCCGGGTCAATCAGATCGGCCATCCCTATCAGGGCGCGATCTATCACGGCTCAGCGCGCGCCACCGGCCTCAACTTCTGGGAAGGGATGCTCTACAGCAACGTAGGCAGTCTGGTATGGGAGATCGCCGGCGAGCGCAGCCGGCCCTCGATCAACGACCAGGTAGCCACCGGGATGGGCGGTCCTCTCCTCGGCGAGCCGCTCCTGCGGATGGCCAACCTCGTGCTGGAGGGCAGTGAGGAAGAGCGGCCGGGGCGCTGGCGCGAGTTCGCGGCCGCCCTGCTCTCCCCGCCTACCGGCCTCAACCGGCTCCTGTTCGACAAGCGCTACACTCCGGTCCTCAAGAGCCGAGGGGCCCCGCGCTTCGGACGCATCCAGGCCGGAGGCGGCGGCAACTCGATGGTCCGGGACCCGCGCCACGCGGGCATCGTCGGACGGAACGTGGCGGTCGCCGACGTCTCCATGGCTTACGGCCACCCCGGCAAGCCCGGCTACGCCTACCTGCGCCCGCTCGACTACTTCACGCTCGAGCTCAGCACCTTGCGCATGAGGCGCACGCACTATGCGAACATCATGACCCGCGGTCTGCTCTTCGGCAGCGGCTACGAGAGCGCCGGGGAGCTCCACGGGATATGGGGCCTCTACGGCTCCTTCGATCACCTCTCGCCGCAGGTCTTTCGCTTCTCGACCACGGCGGTCTCCCTCGGGACCACGCTGCAGTGGCGCCTGGCGCGCAACGCCGTCCTGCAGGGTTCGGCGCTGGGCGGCATCGGCTACGGCACGGCCGGGAGCATCGTCCCGCAGGGCGACGAGCGCGACTACCACTACGGCGCCACCCCGCAGGCCCTCGTGGCCCTGCGCCTGATCCTGGCCCGGCGCGTCATGCTCGACCTCGCGGGGCGCGGCTACCACATCAGCGACATAGGCGCCAACAAGGCCCCCGGCGAGGAAGATATCGGCCGTCTCGACGCCTCCGTGGCGGTCCGCGTCTTCGGGCGCCACGCCGTCAGTCTCAACTACCTCGTCACCGACCGGCGGGCCAGCTACGCCGCCCCCCTGCTCGCTTCCAGGCACCAGACCGTCGAGACCATCGGTGTCGCCTACAACCTGCTCACCGACCTGCGCTTCGGCGTCGTAGAGGACGACTAAGCCCGGCACGTCATAAATCCGTTACCGGACCGACAAGGGCCGGTCAACGCCGTTGTGATAATTTCGAGGAGCCGAAAAGGAGGCTTCAACATGACCCACGCCACTCGACTCAAGGAGCTCACCAAAGAGGAGCTCAAGCAGAAGATCGAAGGCAAGGAGCCGTTCGAGCTGGTCAACGTCCTCTCCCCCGAGTTTTACCGCTTGGGCGTCATAAAGGGTTCGAAGAAGATACCGCTCAGCCAGCTCGCCGGCCGATTCAAGGAGCTCGACAAGTCCAAGGAGGTCGTCACCTATTGCGCCAACCCCGCCTGCGACGCCTCCCACAAGGCCGGCGAGCTGCTCTCCTCCAAGGGCTTCAAGGTCGCCGTCTACAAGGGCGGCGCGGAGGAATGGGCCGCCGCGGGCCTGCCGGTCGAGAAGGCCGTCGACCTCCCCTCCGAGCGCAAGCCCGAGCCCGCAGGCGACGCCGATGCCACAGGCGAGCAGAGATAGTTCCTCGGCAGTACCGCCGGCCCGGCGGGCGGGCGCCATCCGCGCGCCCGCCGGCGTCCGGTCCGCCTTCATGGAACGCCTGGCTGCCGCGTACTTCCCCGGCTACGAGGATTATCTGGCCGGCGTGGCGGCGCTCCACGACGTCGAGGTCGGACCGCCTCCCGGCACGCCGGCCGGGGTCTCCGCCACCCTCGCGTGGATGGACGCCAACGGCTCCGAGCTCAAGGCGCGCCTGCGCTGGTCCCAGCAGCAGTTCGAGACGGCCAAGGCCGTCATCATGCGGACCGAGTCCCCGCTCACCAAGGATCGGCGGCAGTCCTACCGGCGTGCGCTCGCGGCGCTCCCGCCGGACTGGCGGGCACTGGCGCTGCGGGTCGGGGCCATCCTCAGCGAGTACGCCGACAAGGCCAGCCGGTACTTGGAGGATCCCGAGGCCCGGCGCTTCCTTCGGACGGTAGGACGCAGGGAGAGCTTCGTCTTCGATCACCGCCTCGCCGTGGAGCTGGGCCTGGGCGCGCCCCGCATCCCCTTGATCGACGAGGTCCTGACCCGCCTGTCCGCCTGTCAGCGCGAGGATTTCAAGACCAGCCTGGCCCGGGCTCAGTACTGCTCGAACATGAGCCCCTCGAGATAGGGCGAGGAACGTCCGGCCCGTGAAGTCTCGAGCACGCTGTCGTAGAACGCGCGCGCCCGGTCGGGCGCCAAGCGGCCGTTGACCACCGCGTCGGCCACGTTGAGGGCGAGGAAATTGGTCTCCTCGGAGCCGCTGGCGGCCGAAAGCTCGCGGCTGTCGCCGTCCCACCGGAGTCCCACGCCGAGCTCCGCCAGCGCCGCCATCTTCCCGCGCGGCAGCTCGTAGCGCACGTACTGCTGGAGGATACCCCCCTGAGCGCGGCGGAACAGCCCGGCCCTGTCGTCGGGGCGCAGGACCGTCCGGTTCCAGGGTCCGTTGTTGTTCCACACCAGCTCGCCGGCGGACGCCGCACCGGGGGGGCCGTACTTTTCCATGAGCAGGGAGGCCGTCTGCCGGGCCGGCGGCGGCCAGCCCGCCACGGCCTGGTCGACGGCCTCGGCCGCCTCCAGCGTCCCGTCTGCACCCTCCACGAGGAGGCCCCCGCCTTCGGGCCGCGTGATCCGCAGCGCCGCCAGCTTGAGCGGCTTGCTGGAAAATCCCGTGCGCTTGGGTACCGAGACGCTCAGGCCGATGCCGGGGATGCCGATGCCGACGTCGGGGAAGTCGCCGTACTCGAGGCGGTCGGCGTCTTTGGCGTCGCTGGCGGTGACCAGCTGTACCGGCCCGACCACCGCCACCCGCACGACGCCGGAGCCCTCCGGGATGAGGGAGACCGACGCGCCGTCCTCGGCGAGCAGGAACTTCTCGGCGGCGACCACGACCTCGAGCGCCTCGGGGTCGCCTTCGGCGGCCTGCGCCACCCGCACGACGGCCGGGCGGCCCGCTTTGGTTGACGAGGCCGTGAAGGTGAAGGCGCCGCCTTCCTTGGCGCGGATGACGGCGTGGTGGTCCGACTCGAAGGTCGCCGCGCCGGAGAGGACGCGGAGCGTCGAGCCGGGGCGGATATAGGGGAGCTTGCTCCCGGCCCCCCCTCCGCGCTCCGGCGCCGGCTCGATGAGCAGCTCGCCGGTGAGGTGCGTCAACTGAAGCCGAGGGGCAACGGTCTTCGCCCCCGCGTCGGCCCGCGACGCGGCCAAGCCCGCCGCCAACGCCAGGCCGAGCATCGCCGTGACGGACATGCTAGGGCCTCTGGAAGAGGAAGCCCTGCGTGTACGGGGAGCTCTTTCCCTCGGCCGACAGCATGATAGCCCGCGAATAGGTCTCGCGCGCCTGCTCCGGAGTCTTGTCGCCCTTGAGCACCTCGACGGCGAGGTTGACCGCCAGGAAGTTGCCGTCCTCGGAGTCGCTGACGGCGGAGAGCCCCTTGTAGTCGCGCTCGACGCTCACCCCGATGTCCAGCCTTTCGAGCTCCGGCCCCTTCTCGCGCGGGACCTCATAGGCGGCCGACTGCCGCAGGATGTCCTCGTGCTGGAGCGGGAAGGCGTGCATGGTGCCGATGCGGTATACCGTCGTCTCCTTCCAGGGACTGCTGTTCTCCCAGACCAGCTTCCCCGAGGAGACCCGGTCGGGCAGGCCGTATTTGCTCATCATGAGCTCCGCGGTCCGGCGCGAGGACGCCGGCCACCCGGAGATCGCCTCATCGACGCGGTCCTCCCGGGTGGCTTGGACGTTCTCGCCGTAGCGCAGCGCCTTGACGGAGAAGACGGAATCGCTCTCGCGGACGACGCTCAAGGACGCCAGGCTGGCGGGAGCGTTCTCGAAGCCTGGATATGGGTCGACCGCGACGACGAGTCGGCGACCCGGCGGCAGGTTGCGCGCGCCGGCCATGAGCGCCCCCTCGCGCGAGATCTCCACCGCGGGAATCTGGGGGCTGCCTCCTTCGGTGCGGACGGTGGACTCGCCCGGGGACGTGCCGGCGACCTCGAGGACGCCGCGCCGGTGGATCCGGAAGCCCTGCTCGCCGACCTTGACCATCAAGGAAGGAGTGTCGCGCTCGGAGGTCGCCGCCGCTATGCGGACGACCCCGGGCTTGGCGCCCGCCGGAGCGATGGCTGTGAAGCGGAACGAGTCGCCTTTCCTGGCCCGGATGACGGCGTGGTAATCGGTCTCGAACTCGGCCCTGCCGGAAAGCACCCGGACCAGCGAACCGGCCCTTATGAATGGCAAAGACTTCCCGGCCACGGTCTCGGCCCGGTTGGGCGTCTCGATCCGGATCTCCCCGGTCAGCTCGGTAAGCTGCATCTGCGGGACGGCGATCGAAGGAAAGGCCTCTTGGGACGCCGTGCGGGCCCAGGAGGCGCTCAGAGCGAGGACGGCGGCCAGAGCGCCTATGGAAGATCGGGGCATGGTGGACCTCCTGCTGCAACTGTCTGTCCGCCTAGGGTAATCGATGGGAGCCGTCCGGTCCCATAGAGGGCCGGGAACAATAAGATGACCGGCGGATTGTAATACCCTCGTAACATCTTTAGTACACACTCCTACAATATGAGCCCTTTCCTTATACTCGCTCTGTGCGCCTTCCTGGCCCCGGCGGCCCGAGCCGCCGACTCCCCCCTCTCGCCGACCCAGTTCCAAGGCCTGCTCCAGCGCTTCGTGGACAAGGCCTACCTGAAGGCGTTCCGCCACCTCGGCGACGAGCGCGACTTCGACCACGGGCACCTCCTGTTCGACGCGGGCTCCAAGCGGCCGCGCGCCATCCTCTACCACACCCAGGAGATGGCCAAGGGCGAGCCCGCCCAGAGCGACTTCGCCTATATCGACGCCCAGTCGCGCAACTGGCTGCAGTGGATCGACGAGGACAAGATCGAGAAGGCCGACGGCTTCCAGCGCAAGGAGTTCCCGCAGTCGGCCTATTGGTCGTGGTTCGTCGAGCGCAAGCTCCCCACGTTCAAGGAGTACCACACCATCATCGACAAGATGCTCGACCCCGCCTTGGTGGGCGCCGACACCGAGAAGAGCGAGCAGTGGGAGTTCACCCGGGTCGACTGCGGGGCCAAGCCGCCTGCCCGCCAGCCCATCGACATCCTCCTGCCGGGCGGCGAGAAGGTCTGCCTGGCGCTCAGCGCCGCCTGAGCGGCGCGGAGTGTGGCTCCCGGGCCAGGACTCGAACCTGGAAACCCAGCTCCAAAGGCTGGTGTGTTACCATTACACCACCCGGGATCGTATCGGCGTCAGGCGTCGTCGGGGTGGCCCGTGTCTAGCGGCGCGCCCTTCTTGACCTCGGCCTCGTAGGCCGCGAGGATGCGGTCCTCCAAGACCTTGCGAAACTCCAACGTGATGGGATGGGCCACGTCCTTGTAGGTGCCGTTGGCGAGCTTGCGCGACGGCATGCAGAGGATCAGGCCCTTGCTTCCCACGACGATCTTCATGTTGCGCACGACGAAAGCGTTATCGAACGTCACGGTGACGAAGGCCTTGAGCCTGTCCTCGCCGCGGAGGTGGACCCGTATCTCCGTGATCTCCATATCGCCCCGCTCACCCGAGACAGCTTATGACGTAAACCTTCCACGGATAGGCCGCCAGGCGCCCCGCGGCCGCCTCGGCCTCGCGGTGCGAGCCGGCAAAGCCGAATACGCTGGCCCCCGAGCCCGACATCAAGACTCCCCGCAGGCCGGTCTTGACGAGGATATCCTTCGCCTGACGGACCTCGGGACGAAAGCCCAGGACGGCGTCCTCGAGGCGGTTGAACAGCAGGCCCTCCCAGTCGGCCAGCGGCCGTCCCGCCGCCAGCCTTTTTTTGAGTCTATCAAGCTGGCCGAGTCGGGTCAACACGACGGGGGCGGCGGGCCGGAGGAGACGTTTATAGGCCTCCGGCGTCGGGCAGTGCACCCCCGGCCAGGCCAGGACCATCCACGGCAGGGCCTTGGGGATCTCTAGGACCTTGAATTTGTCGCCGATGCCGCGGGCATCGCTGAAGCCCTCCCGGCGCAGGAAGAACGGCACGTCGGCCCCCAGCCTGGGGGCGAGCTTGCGCACCCGGGCCATCGCCGAGCGGTCCATCTCGAGGCGGTTGAGGCGGGCCAGCGCGAGCAGGGTCCCGGCCGCGTCGGACGAGCCCCCGCCGAGGCCGGCGCCCATGGGGATGCGCTTGATCAGCCTCAGCCGGGCGCCGTAGCCCAGTCCGAACTCGGCGCGCATGGCGTTGGCCGCGCGCAGGACCAGATTGTCGGGTCCGGCCTGGAGCCCCTGCCCGGCCTCGTCGACGATCTCCAGGGCGAAGCCGGGCTCATCGGTGCGCTCCGCCTCGATCACGTCGAAGAGCCCGACCTTGGCGAACAAGGTGGCCAGCAGATGATAGCCGTCGCGGCGCTTGCCGGTGACCTCGAGGAAGAGGTTCACCTTGGCGGGACACTGGACCTGGACCTGCAGGGGCATCGCCTACTCGAAGCGCACTTCGGGGCGCGAGAACCGGAACTCCAGGGCGAACCCGCGAGTCTGTACCCGGAGGACGGACGGCACGGTGCGGCCGCCCAAGGGACGGTAGTCCGACAGGGCCAGCTCGAGGCCGCCGGACGCCGTGCCCACCGTGTCGACCAGGGCTCCGGCCTTGTCGAGCGTCACGACGGCGGACGCGGTCTCCACGCGCGCGGGTTTGCGCCACGAGCGCTTGAAGACGGCGGGCCGGCCGTCGAACGCCGAGCCGTCGAACCAGGTGCGCATGAGGCGCAGGGCCGCGTAGACCGCGTCGCGCGCGGCTTCCGGCGAGACGCCCTCGATGGCGAAGGGGTCCATCGTGAATGATTCGTCGATCCCCAGGTCCGCCCGGAACAACGGGACGAACAGGGGACCCAGGACCTCGAGGCCCAGCGCCCGGCCGGCGCGGTAGTGGACGAACGCGTTGAACTTGAAGGTCCGTCCTCCGAGCGTGCCCTCGACCACGCAGGGCCCGCCGTAGGAGCCCAGCTTGCCGCGCAGCGCCTTCTGCAGGGCCAGGGTCCGCGCGCCGAGCTCCCCGGGGTCGACCGCCTCCTCGAGGCGCTCGGCCCGCTTGGCCAAGGCCGCGTTGTCGGGGGCCGCGGCCTGGGCGCGCTTGACCGACTCCCAGGCCCCGGCGGCGTCGCCGGCGGCTTCCTGCGCGTCGGCCAGGTGCCCGGAGACCGTCTCGTCGCCGGGCAGCGCCGCCACGGCCAGCTTGAGCCGCGCCACCGCCTCGTCGATCTTCCCGAGCTTGAAGAGGGTCCAGCCCACCGAGTCCATGTAGGCGCCGCTTTCCGGATCCAGGGCCGCGGCGCGCTCGACTAAGGCTAAGGCCTCCTCGAGGCGAGTGCCCCGGTCGGCCAGCGAATAGCCCAGATAGTTGAGCGCGGCCGCGTCGTTAGGGTGGCCCTTGAGCAGGGTGCGGAAGGCGGCCTCGGCGGCCTTGAGCTCGCCGCGCTTCTCGCGCATGGCCCCGAGTTGGAAGAGCGCGTCGCGGTGGCCGGGCCGGAGCTTGAGGACCTTCTCCATCATCGCCGCGGCCTTGGCCGTCGACTTGAGGTCGTCGAGGCCCAACCCGAAGAAGTACGCCACCTCCTCGTTGGCCGGCCAGCGGGCGTGGGCCTTCTCGAGCACCGTCACCGCGTCCTTGAGGCGCCCGGCTTGGGTGAGATAGTAGCTGAGCCGCAGGCTCAAGGCCGCGTCCTCGCTGAGCGCCGCGCTCTCGGAGACCTGCTTGGCGGCCTCGGCGTAGTCGCCCGCCTCCTCGGCCATGAGCGCCAGCCACAGGCAGGTGGCGGGGTGCGACGGGGCGATCTCCTTGGCGCGCAGGAAGTGCTCCTTGGCCTTGGCGGCATCGTCCTTGAGCACATAGATCTCGCCGACGTGGTCGAGGAGGACGACGTTGCGCGGGTCGCGCTCGATGATGCCGCTGTAGGCTGCCAGCGCCGCGTCGGTGTCGCGGCGCAGCTCGTAGAGCTCGGCCAGGGCGTGGCGGGCCGGCATGTTGTCGGCGTCCGCCGTAATGGCCTCCTTGAGCCGGGACTCGGCCTCGCTGTCGCGGCCGGCCCGGCTCTCGAGCAGGGCTATCTGGAAGAGGGCCTCCGAGGAGTCGTCGGGGTTCTCCTTCACGTAGCGCTCGAGGTAGGGCTTGGCGTCCTCGGGGGCCAGGGCGCCCAGCAGGTTGCCCAGGGCGAAGAGGGCCTCGGAGTAGCCGGGCCTCAGCGCCAGCGCCTTCTCGAAGGCGGCGCGCGACTCCGGCCCTTCGCCGCGCGCCCAGCGCACCTGGCCGAGCAGGAAGAAGGCCTCGGGGTCCTCGGGTGCCAGCTCGCAGGTCTTGGACGCGTAGTCGAGCGCCTTGGCGGCGTCGTTCATCTCCAGGGCCAGCCGCGTGGCCTGCCGGAGCATCGTCGAGGACAGGGGATCGAGGGCCAGCGCCGCCTCGTACTCCTTCATCGCCTCGGCGTACTGCGCCTGGTTGGTATGGAGGAGGGCCTTCAGGTAATGCTGGTACGCGCTCTTGCCGGCCGCCAGGGCGGAGCCCGGGGCGAGCAGGACGAGGGCGAGCAGGAGCCGGGCGGGAGTCACAGCGTGATGTCCATGAGAAGAGCGTCGGCGCCGTCATTGTAGAACTTAGGCCGCCGCCCCACAACGCGCGCCCCCGCGCGGACGTAGAAGGCGCGCGCGGGGGCGTTGCGCTCGGAGACCTCGAAGGTGATCGCCCGGCAGCCCGCGTCGCGGGCCCGCTCCGAGAGGGCCGCGAGGAGCGCGGCACCCACCCCGCGGCGGCCCAGTTCGGGGCGCACGGCGATGGTCAGGAGTTGGGCTTCGCCCTCGGAGAGCCGGGCTGCCGCGTGGCCGGCCACCTGCCCGCCGGACTCCGCCGCCAGCACCAACCGGCCGGGCCGGCCGAAGTCCTCGGCGAACTGCGCGCGGGTCCAGCCGGCCGCGCCGGCAACGCCGGCCTCGAGCTCGGCCAGGGCTCCCAGGTCCGAGTCCCTGGCGTCGCGGACCACGATCGCCACTAGAACCCGGCGACGAGCCGGCGCCAGAACGGGAAGCTCTTGCCGCGCATCACGGCCGGATAGAGCGAGTCGTAGTAGGTGCAGCGCTTGCAGACCTCGGGGAAGTCCTCGCGCTCGTGCTTGTCGAGCAGGTCCTGCAGGGCCGGGGAGCTCAGGATGTCCGCCAGGGACTCCGTCTTGGTGTCGCCGATGATGAGGTTCGCCTCGACGTCGCGGCAGGCGCAGGCGTTGACCCGTCCGTCGACGAGGAGGACCGGGCTCGTGACCAGGCGGTGGCAGGGCCCGCGCTTGACCGGCATCGGGCGGGCGGCCAGGCCGGCCACGGCCAGGTCCGACTCCTTGATCATGCCGGCCCAGGAGTCGTAGGCGTCGATGCCGTCGATGGTGATGAGCCCTTCGTCGCGGGCTTTGACGATGAAGTCCCAGAACTCGCCCTTGGCGTTTCCGGGCGGGATGCGCAGATTGACCTGGATGCCGAGCTTAGAGTCCGAGGCGCGCTTGGCCTCGATGAGGGTCCGGATGCCGTCGACCGCCTCGACGAACTTATCGACCCCCATGACCTGGTGGTAGGTGGGCTGGTCGAAGCCGCCGAAGGAACAGTAGATGGTCAGGCGGGAACCGTAGCCGAGGAGCCGCTCGGCGTACTCCGGCTTCATCAAGATGGCGTTCGTGAAGAAATGGAAGCGCCGGACGCCCGGCAGAGTCATCAGGAAGTCCATCCGCTCGAAGATGTGCTTGTCGACGAACGGGTCGCCCACGATCGGGGAGAGGTCGACCTCGGCCCCTCCCGCCGCCGCGAACTCGCCGATGACGCGCTTGAACTCGCCCATCGGCATCGTGGACTTGGCGCGCTCCATCTGCGGGTAGGCGCAGAACACGCAGCGCGCATTGCAGATGTTCGTGCCTTCCACGTAAAGCGCCTGGGGCCAGATGCCGATGCGCATCCAGCGCATCAGGGGCGAGCGCATCGCCACGTAGTTGAGGAAGACCGTGCCCCAATGGTACTTCTCCCCCAGGGTCCCCCAAAGGCTGCCCAGGCCCAAAGCCTTGAAAAGAGGCTTGGCCAGGTCCTTGGCCTTGTTCCAAAGGCCGACGCGGGGGATGTGGGCGGAGCTCACGGGGGCTTCCTTAATTATACGTGGATGGCCCCTCAGGTGCCACTCAGACGATGAAGCCGTAGCGGCGTTTGCCGTGGACGACGCGCCTGACTTCGACACGCCCTTTGTGCGGCAGATAGAAAGCCAGATATTCGCCTATGACGACGACCCGGTAGCCCTTGGCGGCTAGGCGTTCGTCCCTAGGGACCGTCCCGGATTCCGGATAGTCCGCCAGCCTACCCAAAGCCTTGTCCATTCGCTCGACCCAAGCGACGGCCCGTCCGGGAGCGTCCTTCTTGATGTAGTCACGTATCTCCAAAAGGTCCCGCCTGGCACGGGCCAGGTAGACCACTTCCCGACGCTTCACAGGCCGCGGCGCAGTTCCCGCATCATCTTATCGTGGGCGGTGCCTCGGTCGCCGCGGAGCGCGTCGGCTTCGGCTTCATCGAGCTTGGAGTAGAGCTCCAGGCGGGCCTGAAGACGCTCGTAGGCGGCTTCACTCATGACCACGAGGTCGCTCTTGCCGTTCTTAGTGATGAAGACCGGCTCGGAGGTCTCGTGGCAAAGCTCGGAAATCTCGTTGGCGCGGTTGCGTAGGTCTGAGATGGGACGAATCTGCATAATGCCCCCGATATCAGGTCACTGATACTAGGATATCATGATTATGATATTTCGCAAGGCCCCCGCTCGCGGCGTGGCCGCGGCCCCTTGACGAGATGTATATCATCACCATATACTAATGAGGAGGGATGAGCGAGCTTGATCTGTCGGGGTGCGTCGGCTTTTTATGGGACGAAGGGAACGCCGATAAGAATTGGGAAGGGCACAGAGTCACCCAGTTTGAGTGCGAGCAGATATTCTTCAATCAACCCCTTATCGTCAGCTCTGACGATGCGCATTCGCAGAAGGAACCACGATTCTACGCCTTAGGACGCACTGACGCGGAACGCATGCTCTTCGTCGCCTTTACTGTGCGCAAGAATCTGATTCGTGCGATCTCGGCACGGGACATGAGGCGCCGAGAACGCGAGGAGTACAAGACCCATGAAGACTAAGATCCCCCGATTCAAGAGCGAGAAGGAAGAGCGGATATTTTGGGCTTCCCGTGATTCCACAAAATACCTGGATTGGAAGAAGGGAAAGAGAGTGGTCTTTCCTAACCTGCGGCCATCGGTAAAATCGATTTCCCTCCGCCTCCCCGAATCGATGTTAGAAGAGCTGCGGGTATTGGCTAACAAGAGGGATGTCCCCTACCAGTCCCTGCTGAAAATTTACCTCTCGGAGCGAATCGAGAAGGAGTTGCGCACCCATCAGCGCGGGGCATAACTTCACTTGGAATAGTTGGCGGGTTTGAGGTAGAGGGGACTCAAGGACGGTCGTCGCTTCAGCGCCAAGAGTCGCCGGCCTGGCTCAATGAGGTCTGCGGCGGTCGCACCGGAGGCGTCCTGCGGGAGGGCTCCGTCGAGCGCCGTATTGAGGCCGCCGGCAGCCGCCCAGGCCGGGTCGGCGGCGGGGGTGATGGACGCGCCCTTCTTGCGCCATATCTGGAGATAGCTCTCTTCGCGCAGTGCGGGAATCACAAGACCGTGGAGGCCGTCCGGGCCGCCTTTAAGGCGCGGCGCGAAGGCCGCGAAGCGCGTCAGACCGACCACCGGCACACCGCGCGCCCGGGCAAGCGTGTCCGCGAAGGTGACGCCGATGCGCACCGCCGTGAAGCGGCCGGGGCCGGTGGCGCAGACGATGCCCCTGAGCCCTTCCAAGCGCAGGCCGGCCTTCTTGAGGAGGGACTCGAGGGCGGGCCACAGGGCATCGTCGGCATGGCGCACCGCGCGCCGGAGCCTCCGCACCCGGCCGCCGTCGTCGACGGCCAGGTCCACGGAGTCGCCTGCCGTATCGACGGCTAACAAGAAGCCCTTCTTCACAACTCCCCCCCGCGCAGGGCGGCGCGGGCCCGGGGGCCGGTGCCGCGCAGCGTGATGAGCCGCCCCTCGGGAGCGTGCTCCAGGGCCGCCTCGATGCGGTCGCCCGGAAGCTGGGGCGCGGCGACCTCCGGCCACTCGATGAGACAGACGGCTTGGTCATCGGCCAAGTACTCGTCGAGGGCCAGGCCCGGCAGGTCGGCGGACTCGGCACGATAGAGGTCCATGTGATAGACCCGCGGCTTGAGGCGGCGATACTCGTTGATCATCGCGAAGGTGGGGCTGGAAACGACCCCTCGGTGGCCGAGGGCGTTCAAGACTCCGCGCACGAAGGTGGTCTTGCCGGCGCCCAGGGGCCCGCTGAGCGCCACGACCATCGGCGCCTCCAGGCGCGCCGCCAGCGCGGCCGCGGCGCTCAGCGTGGCGGCTTCATCGCGCAGGACGACGACCCGGGCCGAAGGCATCGGCCCGAGTATATCTCATGAGCGGGGGGAGCGGATCGGCTTACTCGATCCAGCCGGAATAAAGGATGGTCTGCTGGTTGTCCGCCTGCTTCCGGCTGCAATAGACCCGTGCGGCGCAGCTTGCGCCGTTGCCATCCCGCCAGCAGGCGTCCTGCCGGTGCGTCGGGTTGCTATGCCAGTTCTCATCTACGAAATGATGCCGGTCCCAGCCTCGGCAATACAAAGCGGCCTCATAGAGTATCCAGCGATGCGCGACGCCGAAATTGGAATGATTGGCAGCCTGAACGACCTTGGTCTGGGAGTAGACGTCCCGCTCTTCGGGCCGGGCCACACTCAAAAGACACTCCAGCCTGGTCCGGTCTCCCGCCGCACCGCTGGGGCTGGTCTGCGCGCAATCGCTTAGCGCCCCCTGGGGGAAGCGCGAGTTCCTTCCTTGGTCCACGCAATAGATCTTATACCACTGGTACTTAAATCCGCGGCAATAGTCGATCAAGGCGGGCTCGAAGAACGCCGCCCCATGGACGATCACGGCGCAGGTCTGCCGATACTTCTCTTTTGGGAAGACCAAGGGATCCCTGCAATACTGGAGGGCGTGCTCCTTCCCGTCGGGGCCGGCCCGCCCGGGCATGTCCGGCGCCGGGGTTCCTCCCACGGCCCCAGCCGCCGGGCCCTGCTGAACCGCGAGCGCCGTGATCGCTGGAGCGGCGGACCGCCGTGCCTGTTCCAGGAACGCCCCCGCCGGTCCCGCGGCCCATGCGCCGGGCGAAGCGAAGCCGGCCGCAAGCCAGACGGATACCAAGACCTTGCGCTCATCGATTTTCATCGCCAGATGATATCCGCAACCACGCCCGCACATCAAGCGCGCCGACGGCACCTTAGGCGGGACGCGAACGCGCCTCAGGCCCCGAGCTTCTTGAAGGCGGCGGGGAGGGATTCGAGGACGTCGGAAGCCAGCAGGCAGCGGTCGCTCCAGCGCTTGACGGCCTCGTCGGCCGCGTAGCCGTGCAGGTACGCCCCCAGGCAGGCGGCCTCGAAGCCGCCGTCGTCTTCGTTTACGCGCAGGCGCTGAGACCACAGCCCGGCGATGATGCCGGTCAGCAGGTCGCCGGTGCCGCCTTTGGCGAGGCCCGCGTTGCCGGTCGGGTTGACCCAGGTCTTCCCGGCCCGGGCCACGATCGTGCGTCGGCCCTTGAGCAGGCAGACCCCGCCCAACTCTTCGACCAGCCGCAGGGCAGCGTCGCCCCGGTCGGCCACGACCTTCTCCACCTTCTCGCGCAGGAGCCGCGCCGCCTCGCCCGGGTGCGGGGTGAGGACGAACGGGGCCTTGCGGGTGGAGAGCAGGATCCGGACCTCCGGACGCGGGTGGAGCGCCAGGAGGTTCAACGCGTCGGCATCGAGGACGGCCGGGATCTTGAGGCTGGCCAGCGCCCCCAGGACGACGCGGCCGGTCTCCTGGGTCGAGCCCAGGCCGGGACCGATCGCCAGCGCCGTGAATTCCCGCTTCTCATGCGCCGTGACGAGGGCCGCTACGGCGTCGGCCCTGAGAGCCCCGCCCGGCCCCTCGGGCAGCGGCAGGGTCATGGCCTCCGCCAGAAGCCCGGCGACGATGAGCTGCTGGCTGGCGGGCAAGGCCACGGTGACGAGGCCGGCCCCCGAGCGCAGGACGCCGCGCGCCGCCAAGGCCGCGGCCCCGCCCATCCCGCGCGAGCCGGCGACGACGAGGACGTGCCCGAAGTCCCCCTTATGAGAATCGCGCGGGCGGGCCGGCAGCCAGCGCCGCAGCTCGGCCAGCGAGAAGTCCGTCACGCCCAGCGCACCGCCACGGCGGCGGCGTAATGGTCGCTGTGGGTCAACGAGAGCGCGATCCCCGGCTCGGGCTTGCCGGCCACCAGCACGCTGGGACGGCCGTTGGCGTCGCGCGCCACCGAGATGTGGAGCAGGGAGACGCCTTTCATGCCCAAGGCCTTGAACACCGCCTCCTTGGCCGCGAAGCGCACGGCGAAGTGCTGCCAGGGGCTCTTGCGGCCCATGCAGTAGGCGATCTCGTCCTTGGAGAAGACGCGCTTGAGAAAGCGCGCGCTGCGCGCCGCCTTGCGCACGCGCTCCACCTCGACGATGTCCAGGCCGACCGCGAACGGCGCGCCCTTACTCGACCGTGACGCTCTTGGCAAGGTTCCTCGGCTGGTCGACGTCGGCCCCGCGCAGGTTGGCGATGTGGTAGGCCAACAGCTGCAGCGGGATCACGTTCAGGATCGGGGCGAGGAACTCCGAGGCCTTGGGCACCGGCAGCAGGTGGTCGACCTTGCCCTCGAGGCGCTTGTCGCCTTCGGTGACCACGGCGATGGTCTTGGCCCCGCGCGCCTTGGCCTCCTCGATGTTGGAGAGCACCTTGTCGAGGACCTTGGACTCCGTGGCGATCGCCACGACCGGGACGTCCTCGTCGATGAGGGCGATCGGGCCGTGCTTCATCTCGCCGGCGGCGTAGCCCTCGGCGTGGATGTAGGAGATCTCCTTGAGCTTGAGCGCCCCTTCCAAGGCCAGCGGGTAGTTGACGTGCCGCCCGATGTAGAGGAAGTCGCGCTTCTTCTCGTAGAGCTTGGCGAGCCGCAGGGTCTCGTCGTTGAGCTGGAGAGCCTTGCGCACGAGGACCGGCATGTGGGAGAGCTCGTCGATGAAGGCCTTGGCGCTCTCGTCGGTAAGAGTCCCGCGCGCCAACGCCAGGTAGACGGCGAGGATGTCGAGGGCGACGAGTTGGCCCACGAAGGCCTTCGTCGACGCCACGCCGTACTCCGGTCCGCAGCGGGTGTAGAGGTTGTAGTCGGCCGCCCGGGTCAAGGCCGAACCGACGGAGTTGCAGATGGCGAAGACCTTAGCGCCCTTCTGCTTGGCCAGTTGGATAGCACCCAAGGTGTCGGCGGTCTCGCCGGACTGGCTGATCGCCACAACCAGTGTGTCGGGACCCAAGATGGGGTCTCGGTAGCGGAACTCCGAGGCGGTCTCGGCCTCGGCCGGCACGCCGCAGACCTGCTCGATGAGGTAGCGTCCGACGAGGCCGGCGTGGAACGCTGTCCCGCAAGCCAGGAGATGCACGCGCTTGGCGCTCTTGAGCACCGCGGCCGGACAGCCGGTCTCGGCCTCGAGCGTGGCGGGAGTCAGCGGATAGAGCCGCCCGCGCAAGGTGTCGGCGATCGTGTTGGGCTGCTCGAAGATCTCCTTGAGCATGAAGTGGCGGTAGCCGCCCTTCTCGGCCATGCCGCGGTCCCAGGAGATGACGACCGGCTTCTTCTCGATCTTCTGGCCGGTGGTCTTGAAGAACGAGGCCTTGTCCTTGGTCAGGACGGCCATCTCGTTGTCCTCGAGGAATACGACCTTCTTCGTGTGGTCCATGACCGCCGGCACGTCCGAGGCGACGAAGGTCTCCTTGTCGCCCAAGCCGATGACCATCGGCGAGGCCGTCTTGGCGCAGATGATGGTGCCCGGCGTCTCGGCCCACATCACCGCGATGGCATAGGCTCCGGTCACCTCGGCCAGGGCCTGGCGGGTGGCCTCGAAGAACATCGGCTCCTTGAAGTCGGGGGCGAAGGCCGTAGAGCCCTTGGCCAGGGCCTTGAGCTTGTCCTCGAAGAGATGGACGAGGACCTCGGTGTCGGTCTCGGAGGCGAACTTATGGCCGCCGGCCGCGAGGCGCTCGCGCAGCTCGGCGTAGTTCTCGATGATGCCGTTGTGGATGACGACGAGCTTGCCGGTGCAGTCGGCGTGCGGGTGGGCGTTGGACTCCGAGGGCCTGCCGTGGGTGGCCCAGCGCGAGTGGCCGAGGCCCGTCGACCCCTTGGGGCGGCGCTCGGCGAGGCGCTCCTCGAGCGCGCGGAGCTTCCCCACCGCGCGGACGATCTCGAGGGTGCCGGAGCCGTTGACGACGCAGACCCCGGCCGAGTCGTAGCCCCGGTACTCGAGACGCCGCAGGCCCTCCACGAGGACCGGCAGGACGTCGCGCTCGCCTACGTAGCCGATGATGCCGCACATGGCGCGCTCCTTGGGGCCGGGGCCCCTACGGCTGCTGCTGCAGAAGCCGCTTCATCTCGGCGACCGCGGGCTTGAGGCCCATGAACAGGGAGCGCGCGATGACGGCGAAGCCGATGTTGAGACAGCGCATGTGGGGGATCTGCGCCACCGGGACGACGTTGGAGTAGTCGAGCGCGTGCCCGGCGTGCAGCTCGAGCTTGAGCTCATGGGCCAGGTAGCCGGCCAGCTCCAGCTTCTCGAGCTCGTTGTGCTGCTTATGGCGCCCCACCGCCTTGGCGTACTCGGAGGTGCAGAGCTCCACCGCGTCGGCGCCCAGGTTGTGGGCCATGCGCACGGCCACGGCCTCCGGGTCGACGAACAGGCTCACGCCCACGCCGGCGTCCTTGAGGCGCTTGATGGTCTTGTCGAGCGAGCCGGCCTTGCCGCCCTTGAGGTCCAGGCCGCCCTCGGTGGTGACCTCGTCGGGGGTCTCCGGGACGATGCAGACCCAGTCGGGCTGGATGTCGAGGGCGATCTTGATCATCTCGGGACGGTCGGCCAGCTCCAGGTGGAGGCCGGTCTTAAGGACCTTGCGCAGGGCGTGCAGGTCCTTATCCTGGATGTGGCGCCGGTCCTGGCGCAGGTGGCAGACGATGAGGTCAGCCCCGGCGGACCGGGCGACGCGCGCGGCGCTCACCGGGTCCGGATCGACGTCCTTGCGCGCCTGGCGCAGCGTCGCCACGTGGTCGATATTGACGCCCAGCTTGACGTGCGGCATGGGTCAGACCCCCTCGGCCTCGCGCTTGAACGCAGCGGCGAGACGTCCGGACAGCTCCTTTGTCATACCCCGGTCCTCGGCTTCGACCAGGATGCGCAGGAGCGGCTCGGTACCCGAATATCTTACGAAAACTCTGCCTGAATCCTTAAGGCTCCTTTCCGCCCGCTTGAGCTCGCTCTGGAAGGTCGGGAGCTTTTCGAGGGGGACGCGGCGCGACACCCGGACGTTCAGGAGCACCTGGGGGAAGGTCCGATACAGGCGGCGGGCGCCGGACAGGAGCCCGCCCCGCGCGCGCCAGGCGGCCAGGGTCTGCAGGGCGGTGAGCAGGCCGTCGCCGGTGGGCGCTAAGCGGCGGAAGACGACGTGGCCCGAGTTCTCGCCGCCCAACACGAAATCTCCCTGGTCGAGGGCTTCGGTGACGTTGCGGTCGCCGACCGGCACCTGGACCGAGGCGATGCCCTCGCGGCGCAGGAAGTCGACGAGCCCCAAGTTCGACATGACGGTCAGGACCACGGTGTCGCCGCGCAGCAGCCCCAGGTCGCGCAGGTGCAGGGCCGAGAGCGCGATCAGCGCGTCGCCGTCGAGCAGGCGGCCGGTCTCGTCGGCCAGCACGCAGCGGTCGGCGTCGCCGTCGACCGCGATCCCGCAGTCGGCCTTGCGCGCCGCCACCGTGCGGCTCAGAAGCCCGGTCTCAAGCGCGCCGCAGCCCCGGTTGATGTTCGTCCCGTCCGGCCGGCAGCCCAGCGTCGTCACCTCGCAGCCGAGCCGGCGCAGGAGGCGAGGACCGAGGTCCGAGGCCGCCCCGTTGGAGCCGTCGAAGACGACGCGCAGGCCGGAGAGGTCCTCGTGGGCCGGCAAAGTCGAGACCAGGAAGTCGAGGTACTGCTCCGCCGCGCTCCCGTCGCGCTCGAGCCGGGCGCGCCGAGCGCCGGGGTCTGCAGAGCGCGGCAGGCCGCGCTCGACCTCGGCCTCGAGCTCCGGGGAGACCTTGCGCCCGCACTCGGTGAAGAACTTGATCCCGTTGAACTCGGGCGGGTTGTGGCTGGCCGAGACGACCACGCCGCAGAGCGCCCCGCGGCGCGGGGTCAGGTACGACACGACCGGCGTCGGCACGACGCCAAGCTCGACGGTGCGCACACCCGCGGCGGCGAAGCCGTCCGCCAAGGCCCGGGCCAGCGCCGGCCCCGAGCCGCGCGTGTCGCGGCCTAGCAGGCAGAATGGGTCGCGGGTCGGGCGGCGCGCGAGGAAGCCCTTGGCGCACAGGCGGGCCAGGCGGCGCACGGTGGCCGGGGTGAGGGGCTCGGTCCCCGGGATGCCTCGAACGCCGTCGGTACCGAAGAGCTTGGTCACCTGAGGGCCTTCCAGGCCTCGAGCGCGCGCACCGTGGCGCGCACGTCGTGGACGCGGACGCAGACCGTCCCGGCCTCCGCCGCCCGGCAGGCCGCGGCCAGCGAGGCCTCGAGGCGCTCCTCGGGCGGAAGCGGAGCGCCCTCCGAGGCCAGGAGCCGCCCGAGGAAAGATTTGCGTGAGGCGCCGACCAGCACAGGGCCGAGCACCGTCAGGTCCTCGAGCCGGCGCATGAGCTCGAGGTTGTGCTCCAGCGTCTTGCCGAACCCGAGCCCCGGGTCGACCCAGGCGCGCGCGGAGTCGCCGCCCGCCGCTCGGAAGGCGGCCAGCCGTTCGGCCAGGAAGCCCCGCACCTCTCCCGCGCAATCGTCGTAGCGCGGGTCGGCCTGCATAGTCTTGGGGCTAACGCCTTGCATGTGCATGAGGACGACCAAGGGGTAGCGGACCGCGGCCTCGAGCATGCCGGGCGCTCGCAGGGCCAGGATGTCGTTGAGGACTCCCGCCCCGGCGTCCAGCGCACGGCGGGCGACGGCGGCCTTGGCGGTGTCGATCGAGACCGGGATCTTGAGCCGAGCGGCCAAGGCCTCGACGATGGGCAAGACCCGCGCCGACTCCTCGTCCTCGGAAACGGGGTCCGAGCCCGGACGCGTCGACTCGCCGCCCACGTCCACGAGGTCCGCGCCCTCCTCGGCCAGACGCAGGCCGGCGGCGACGGCCGCTTCCCCGGAGGCCCGGCTGGCGGCGAAGAAGGAGTCGCCCGTAGCGTTGACGATCCCCATCACGAGCGGCCGGCCTAGGCGGGCCCGGCGCTCCATGAGTTTCATTTGCGCGCGCGCGGCTAGGGCCATCCTCAGGCCGCGGCCCGCGCCGGAGGAGCGAAGAAGGAGTCGAGCTCCTCGGCCTCGACCACCTCTTTCTCGAGCAGGCGCGTGGCGATCCGCTCGAGCATGGTCTTGTTGTCGAGCAGGAGCTTGCGGGTCTTCTCCTGGCATTCCGCCAGGATGCGCCGCACCTCGGTGTCGATCTCCTGGGCGGTGTTGTCGGAGTAGCCGGGGTCGCGCGCGATGTCGCGCCCGAGGAACACCTCGCCCTCCGCCTTGCGGAAGGTGGCCACCCCGAGGTCCGACATGCCGAACTCCGTCACCATGCGGCGCACGTAGGCGGTGGCCTTGCTCAGGTCGTCGGAGGCGCCGGTGGTGATCTCGGTGAAGGTCAGCTCCTCGGCGCAGCGGCCTCCAAGGAGGACGCAGAGCCGGTTCATGATGTCGGTCTTGGAGGTCAGGTAGCGGTCCTCGGTGGGGAGCTGGAGGGTGTAGCCGAGGGCGGGGCCGCGCGGGATGATCGAGACCTTGTGGACCGGGTCGGTCCCCGGCAGGAGTTTGGCGATCAGGGTATGGCCGGACTCGTGGTAGGCGATGACCTTGCGCTCCTTCTCGGAGATCACCCGGCTCTTGCGCGAGGGGCCCGCCATGACGCGGTCGATGGCCTCCTCCATCTCGTGCATCGAGACCGCGCTCTTGTCGCGCCGGGCGGCGAGCAGGGCGGCCTCGTTGATGAGGTTGGCCAGGTCGCTGCCGACGAATCCCGGGGTGCGGCGGGCGATGACCAGCAGGTCCACGTCGGCGCCCAGGGTCTTGCCGACGGCGTGGACCTTGAGCACCGCCTCCCGGCCCTTGAGGTCGGGGGCGGAGACGCCGACGTGCCGGTCGAAGCGCCCGGGCCGCAGGAGCGCCGGGTCGAGCACGTCGGGGCGGTTGGTGGCGGCGATGAGGATGACCCCTTCCTTCGTGTCGAAGCCGTCGAGCTCGATGAGGATCTGGTTGAGGGTCTGCTCGCGCTCGTCGTGGCCGCCGCCGATGCCGGCGAACCGCGCCCGGCCCACCGCGTCGAGCTCGTCGATGAATATGACGGCCGGAGAGGCCTTCTTGGCCTGCTCGAATAGGTCGCGTACGCGCGAGGCTCCCACGCCGACGAACATCTCGACGAACTCGGAGCCCGAGGCGGAGAAGAACGGGACCCCGGCCTCGCCGGCCACGGCCTTGGCCAGCAGGGTCTTGCCGGTGCCGGGCGGCCCGTAGAGCAGGACGCCCTTGGGGATGCGGGCGCCTAGCTTCTGGAACTTGGCCGGGTCCTTGAGGAACTGGACGATCTCCTCGAGCTCCTCTTTGGCCTCGTCGCAGCCCGCCACGTCGGTGAAGGTGACCTTCTTCTTGTTCTTGTCGGCGGCCGAGAGCTTGGCGCGCGACTTGCCGAAGGACATCGCCTGCTTGCCGCCGACCTGCACCTGGCGGAAGACGAAGACCCACCACAGCGCGATGAACAGGACCGCCCAGCCGAGGTTGATGATCAGGGCCGTCACCCAGGTCTTGTCGGGCTCTCCTTTGAAGGAGGAGACCCTGGCCGCCGCCATCTCCTTGACGAGCTCGGGGTCGGGGAGCGGATAGGCGCGAAACGCCACGACCTTGCTGCCCTCGCCGTATTTGCCGTGGATCAGGTCGGGGCGCATCGTCACCTCGGTGACGACGCCGTGCTTGAGCTTCTCCTTGAAGTCCGAGTACGGGATCTCCACCTCGGTCTCCACCGACTTGATGCTCTGATATAGGGAAAGCAGGACGAAGAACGCCAGGAGCCAAAATACGACCTGCTTGGTGCCGCGCTGGAGAGGGTTCAAGGCTGGCCTCCTGACCTCAGGACCCGCGGACGGCGGAGCCCTTTAGTACGCCGATATAGGGAAGATGACGGTACGCCTCGTTGTAGTCGAGGCCGTAGCCGACGACGAACTCGTTGGGGATCTTGAAGCCGAAGTACTTCGGGCTGATCGTGACCTTGCGGCAGTCCGGTTTGTCGAGCAGGGTCACCAGCTCCAGGGAGCGGGGCTGCCGGGTCAGCAGGTTCTGGCGCAGGTAGCCCAGGGTCAGGCCCGTGTCGATGATGTCCTCGACGACGAGCACGTCGCGGTCCTGGATGCTCTCGCGCAGGTCGAGGATCATGCGCACGACCCCGGTCGAGGCCGCCCCCGAGTACGAGGAGAGGCACATGAAGTCGACGGTATGGTCCTCGCCCATCGAGCGCATCAGGTCGGCCATGAAAGGGATGCTGCCCTTGAGGATGCCGATCATCACCGGCTTCTTGCCGGCGTAATCCGACGACAGCCGGCCCGCGAGCTCTTTCACGCGGGCGCGGATGGTGTCCTCATCAAGGAGGATGCGCTCTATGTCGGGGTGGACCATCGATGGTTCGTCGGACAAGGATAGGATTTCCCCGCCCTCCCTGTCCAACCCCGGACCCCGCATATAGTAGGATGCCCCCCGTGACCAACCCCAAGCTCCGGATCCTGGTGGTCGACGACGAGCCCGCCAACCGCCAGGTGCTCGAGCAGCGCCTGGGGGCCGAGAAGGGCTGGGAGCTGGCCGTCACCAGCGTCGCCGGCGCCGGAGAGGCCCTCGAGGCCCTGCGCGGAGGCTTCTTCGACCTGGCGTTCATCGACTACCGCCTTCCCGACATGGACGGCATGAAGCTGCTCGACCAGATCCGCCAGCTCCATCCCAAGACGGCCGTGGTCATCGTCTCCGGCATGGGCTCCGAGCGCCTGGCCGTCGAAGCCATGAAGCACGGCGCCATCGACTACCTGGCCGCCCTCGACCTGCGCGAGGCGGACCTGAACCGCCTCCTGCGCCGCGGGCTCGAGATGCAGGTCCTGCAGACCGAGAATCTGGAGCTGCGCCAGGTCAACCGCATGAAGGATGAGTTCATATCCTCGGTCAGCCACGAGCTGCGCACCCCCCTGGCCGTCATCCTGGGCTACGCCAAGACCCTCGAGGACGGCGACCTCGGCCCCTTGACCCCGCCCCAGCTGACCGCCGCGCGCGCCATCCGCCGCCGCGGCGACAGCCTGCTCGAGATGCTCAACCGCCTGCTCGCTTTTAAGGAATCCTCGATCGGCACCCAGGAGGTCCTCCTCCGCCCGACCGACCTGGCGACTTTCGTCCGGCAATGCGCGGCCCCGGTCCCCGCCGACGCCGCCGCGCGAGGCGTGCGGTTGGCGACCGAGAGCGTCGAAGGGCCGGTCTGGGTGCTGGCCGACCCCGGCAAGCTCAAGGAAGCGCTCGACAACGTCCTCTCCAACGCGTACAAGTTCTCGCCCGACGGGGCAGCCGTCCGCCTGAGCCTGAGCGTCCACGGCAAGCGCGAGGCTTGGCTGCGGGTCTCCGACTCGGGGCGCGGCGTGGCGCCCGAGATCATCCCGCACCTCTTCGAGGCCTTCAGCCATTCCGACTCCGAGCTGACCCGCGAGATCTCGGGCCTCGGCCTGGGCCTGCCCTTGGCCAAGCAGACCATCGACCTGCACGGCGGCCGGCTCTGGCTCGAGTCCGAGGGCGCCGGCGCCGGCTCGACGGTGACGATCGCCCTGACACTCTCCGAGCCGGACACCCCGCACCTCATCGTGGAGCAGCCCAGCAAGGGCGGCAGGAAGCGCCTGCTGGTCGTCGAGGACAACGCCGACGTCGTCGAGATCGTCCGCCTGTTTTTGGCCGGCTTCTCCGAGAACGTCGAGCTCACCACCACGCTCAAGGGCCAGGAGGCCCTCGAGCTTCTGAGCCACCGGCGTTTCGACCTCCTGGTCCTCGACATCCTGCTCCCCGACATGAACGGCCTCGACCTCCTCGACCGGATGCAGCGTCTCTCGGAGGACAAGCGCATCCCGGTCCTCATCCTCTCGGGCCACACCGAAGCCGCCAAGCAGGCCCTGACCCGCGGGGCGAAGGACTATCTCCTGAAACCCTTCACCAAGCAGGCCTTCCTGGAGAAGGTCCTCAACGGACTCGGCCTCGAGCGCCGCGGCAAAGCCCGCTCCTAAGCTCCCGACGGCGAAGGGAGGGCTATTGCTGGCGGCGGGGACAGATTCCCGACTGCGACAGCTTCGTCCAAAGCAGGTCGCATTGGGCGACGCTGTCCTTCAGGGAAGCCTCGTCACCGGGGACCCGCACCTCGAACAGCTTCAGGGCGGACGTCCCCCATTGGCTCGTGTGGAACAATCCGACCACGGGCCAATTGGACGGGTACGGGTTGCAGGCGCAGGACGCCTCGAGCCCGGACTCTTCATTCGGGGTCGCCCGGGTCGCTCCTACGGACGCGATCACGGCGACGGCGGCGGCAAGGGACAACACGACCGATCGTGACTTCATTCAAGCCTCCTGCTCGGGAGATATTCGCGCTCAGGTATCCGGACTCGCCCGAACGTCCTTGGGCTCACCGTCGCGGCACGGTACTGGATTCGCACCAGTTTCCCTGATTGCGCGGCGTTATCGTAGCTTTTGCATCCCCGCGGACCCATGGGCCTTTCGGGACCTAATGGTCCCAGCATCGCCGGCCGTTCGGCGATTCGAGGATCCACGCGCCCGAGGCGCGTAACTTTGCACTGGCTCTCAGACCCGCCTTGCTCAGGCCCGGCAGCCCACAGGTCAGTGCCATGAGCCTGATTTCCCTATGTCACCCCTTAATCCTCGGGCAAGGTAACACGGAACTTGTCACCCAGCTCCCGCGGCCCCTCCGAAGGGGCCTTGGGGGTACGACAACAGCGACGGCACGGCAGATTTGGG
>JACPXC010000053.1 GCA_016196755.1 Elusimicrobiota bacterium | reverse complement strand
GCCGACACCAAACGTGAGAGAACCAGGGTGCGTAGCGCCTTAAAGATCGTGCCGGACGCGACGAGCTACCACGACCGTGGGATGGGGACGCTTTGCCTCTTGACGGCAGAACTTCTAATGAGTGTCCCCAATCAGAACTATTTCCGCTTGTTGGAGGGAACGGGGGCGGGGAGGTCGGAGTCAGGAAGGTGGCGGAGGACGATCGTCGGGTTCTTGTCGGTGAAGTAGCCGCAGTCCCAGGCGTTGGGGAAGAACATGACCAGGTCGCCGCGGACGTCCTCGGCCAGGCGGCACTTAGGCGGAAGCGGGGCGGCCAGCAGGGCCGCGGCCGACTCCTTGCCCACCCAGCGCACCACCTCCCACGGCGCGGCCTCGAGGACCGAGTCGGCGCCGTACTCCGAGCGCAGGCGGTGCTCGAGGACCTCGAACTGCAGGGGGCCGACCGCGCCGAGGAGCTGGACGCGCCGGGGGCCGTCGCGCAGCATGAAGGTCTGGACCACCCCTTCCTGCAGGAGGTGGTCGAGGCCGGCGCGGAAGCGCTTGAACTGGGCCGAGTTGGTGCTGTTGAGGTAGGCGAAGTGCTCGGGGGCAAAGCGCGGGAAGTCCCGGTACACGAGCTTCGGGTCCTCGGTGAGGGTGTCGCCGATGTGGAACTCGTCGTGGCCCACGATGCCGATGACGTCGCCCGGGAAGGCCTCGTCGACGGTCTCGCGTTCGCGTCCGAACACCTTGTGCGAGCTCGACAGGCGCACGCTGGCCCCGGTGCGCGGGTGGAAGACCTTCATGTCGCGCGTGAACTTGCCCGAGCAGACCCGCATGAAGGCGATCTGGTCGCGGTGGCGAGGGTCCATGTTCGACTGGATCTTGAACACGAAGGCCGAGAAGCGCGGGTCCTCCGGGGGGATGGGCCCGTCGCCGGCCTTCTGGGGCCGCGGCGGCGGGGAGAGCTCGAGGAAGTCGTCGAGCAGCATCTGCACGCCGAAGTTGTTGACCGCGCTGCCGAAGAAGACCGGGGTCTGGGTCCCGGCCAGCACGGCCGCGGGGTCGAAGGCCTCGGCGGCTTCCTCGAGCAGGGCCGTCTCCTCGAGCACGCGCGCGCGCACCGAGGGGTCCAGCCGGTCCAGGGTCTGGTCGCCTATGCCGTCGACGACCGTGACCGGGGCGCGGAAGGCCCCGCTCGGCACGCGCTCGAAGAAGTGCACCTCGCGCCGGCGGCGGTCGTAGACCCCGCGGAAGTCGACCCCCGTGCCCAGCGGCCAGTTGACCGGGTAGCCTTGGATGCCGAGGACGCGCTCGAGCTCGTCTAAGAGCTCGAGCGGCTCGCGGGCCGGGCGGTCGCACTTGTTGAAGAAGGTGAAGATCGGGATCTTGCGCAGGCGGCAGATCTCGAAGAGCTTGAGGGTCTGGCTCTCGATGCCCTTGGCCGCGTCGATGACCATGACCACGGCGTCGACCGCCATCAGGACGCGGTAGGTGTCCTCGGAGAAGTCCTTGTGGCCCGGGGTGTCGAGCAGGTTGATGCGGAAGCCCTTGTAGTCGAACTGCAGGACCGTGGAGCTGATCGAGATGCCGCGCTTGCGCTCGAGCTCCATCCAGTCGGAGGTCGTGTTGCGCTGGTTCTTGCGCGCGGTGACGGAGCCGGCCAGCTGGAGCGCCCCGCCGTAGAGCAGGAGCTTCTCGGTCAGCGTGGTCTTGCCCGCGTCGGGGTGGGAGATGATGGCGAACGCGCGGCGGCGCGTGATCTCCGAAGCGTGCGTCATCATCCGGCTATTCTAGCAAGCGCGGCGTCAGCGCTGGGCCAACAGCACGGCCTGCGTCTCGCTCAGCGCGGCCGCCAACTCATTCTCGCCGCGCGGCCGGCGGCCCACGCCGCGGCCGAGGAAGGTGTAGGTCACGCCGGAGGCCACGCCGCCGCGGACGCCGTCGGGGTCAATCCCGAGGCTTTGGGCCAGCGCCATCGAGCCCTCCCCGAACCTGTGGCGTGGGCCCACGTCGCCCACCACCGCCAAGGTCCGGCGGCCTTGGTACTCGACGAGGACGAGTTCGCCCAGGCGCGCCGACCGGTCGCCGCCCGGGATGACGACGTAGGGGACGCGCGTCGGGTCGAGCGAGCGGCCGTCGGCGTAGGTCAAGGAGGTCTGGGCCTGACGGTGCGGGTCGCGCCGGGCCACGGCGGCCAGGGCCGGGTCCCCGCGCGAGAGGTCGCCGTCGGTGTCGATCGTCATGCCGCCGCGGCGCACCAGGCCCCCTCCCTGATAGACGCCCGGCGCGGGCGGTTCGGGGCTGCGCGTGGCGAAACCCGAGGGAAGCTGTGCTCGCGGGGCGTCGGGGTGAGCGGGAGCGGACGCGAAGCCGCCCGTGGCCGAGACGGCTCCGGCCTCGCCGAGGCCCGCGGAGCCGGGATCGAAGGACAACGCGCGCGCCAAGGCGGCGCTCTCCTTGGCGGCCTTCTTCCGGCGCGCCTCGGCCTTGAGCTGGGCGCGGCGCCGGCGGCAGTCGGCGTTCAATTCCGGGGAACCTGTCGTCGCCCATGAGGCGGCCCACTCCGGCAGGCCGGCGTCATGCGCCGCCCGCAGGGCCGCGGCCTTCTCCTTCTTGAGCTTGGCGCAAGCCGCGTCGAGCTCCCGGGGCGTTCTCGGCGGCGCCTCCACGGCCAGAGCGGCCGCGGCGAGCAGGGCCAGGGGCAGGAAGGCGAGCATGGGACAGTGTGGGGCGGGAGGCGCCGGTCCTCCACGCCCTAAGGTCCTTATTTATCGTGGGCCCTAGGGCCTGGGTCGTCCGAAGACGGCGGCCAGCGCCGCGCCCGAAGGGTCGATCCTCATGGCGCGGGCCGCCTCGCGGCGGGCATGGGCCTCGGCGCCCGCCGCGGCATAGAGCTTGGCCAATCGAGCGTGGGCGTCGGCGTCGGAGGTGACGTCATAGACGAAGATCGAGCCGCCCAGCACGGCGACCGGCGTGCGGCCGTCGAGCCAGGCGAACGGCTCCGGACCGAGGATGCGCCGCAGGTAGAGGCCGACGCGGTTGGTGGCGCTCACGGCCAAGAGCTCCTTCTTGGGCTCCGGCGCGCCGAGATGGGTCTTCTCGCCCCAGACTCCGAACGACCACAGGTCTTGGAACGGGAACCGCACCGCCGAGACCAGCGTGGCGCCGTAGTAGGACAGGATGACCTCGTCGGCTCCCGAGGTTCGGACGTAGTCCTCGAGGCCGCGGAGGTCCTGTCCCCAGTCGACGTTGGCGTCCGAGAGGCGGCGCCAGCCTTCGCGGCCGGCCAGCGGGTTGAAGTAGGCTAGATAGTCGGGGTGCCGGCCGAAGGAGGCCAGCGCCGTCCACAGTCCGAACACGGCGCCCAGCCAGGGACGGCGCTCGGCCGCCAGGGCGGCGGGGACGGCCAGCAGGGCTACCGCGGGCAGGACGTAGCGCAGGCCGATCTGGATCTTGTTGGCCGAGGCGATGGCCGTCAGCACGACGGCCGGGATCAGGATGGCGGCGGTCCGGAACGCTTCGCGCCGCGTCCAGCCGCGGCGCGCCAGCCAGACGGCCGGCAGGATGAGCAGGGCCGGCGAGAGCTTCAGCAGGAGGCAGGCCAGGTAGTAGTGCCGGAAGCCGGTGTTGGAGACCGCGCCGAACAGGTAGGCGGCTTGGCCGCGGGTCTGATAGGCCAGTGTGTTTTTCACCGACAGAAAGTAGAAGCGCAGGTCCGTCCCGAGGTAGGCGGCCAGGAAGAGCGCCGCCGCGGCGGCCGCTCCCGCCGCGTAGGCTAGGCCCAGCCGGCGCAGCGAGTCCCGGTCGCGCGGTACCGAACCCGAGAACAGGCCTAGGGCGAGGACGGCGATGAAAGAGGGACCCAGAGTCAGTGCGCTGTGCTTGGAGAGCAGGGCCGCCGCGGTGGCCGCGCCCAGCGCGGCGCCGCGGCCCGGGCTCGGCGCCTCGAGCGTCCACAGGAACGCCAGCACGGAGAGCAGGGCGAACAGCGCCACCGGAGCGTCCTCGCCGACCAGGCCGGCGTAGGCCAGCAGGTTGGGAGAGACGCTCAGAAAGAACGCCAGCCAGAGCCCGGCCCGCGCCCCGAAGAGCCGCGACGCCAGGGCGAACGCCCCCAGCACGGCGGCCGCGTTCATGAGGATGAGCGCGGCGCGGCCGGCAAAGAGCAGGCGCCGCGAGGAGACTTGGTTGCGGTGCAGGTCCTTTAGGAAGAACCGCCAGCGATGGTCCTGCAGGCCGTTCCATGGCGAGTCGGCTCTTAGCCACAGGTCGGCCTTGCGCCAATCCTCGTCTTCGGCGTCGAACGAGGCCCCCAACGGCCGCGCCGGCGCGCCGGCCACCCAAGGGACCAGCGGCGGCTTGTCGATGCTCAGCCGGAAATCCCCGGTCTGCCACAGCGAGTGGCCGTAGACGAGATAGAGCGCCTCGTCGTAGGCCGGGGCCTTGAGCGCGGCGCCGTGGAGCAGACGGGCGGCGAAGATGAGCGCCAGCAATACCGCTCCGGCCCATTGCCCGCGGGTCGGCGGCGCCGGCCTCTGATCGGGGACTCCCGCGGCCTTCTTCCTCGCCATTCGGCGATTATAGGGAACTAAAACGTGGGGTTCAGCGTACTAGTGGGCATGCTGGCGATCGTCTGGGCGGCGGAGCAGCGCGGCGCGGCCGGGGTCCTGGTCCGGGTCGAGACGGACCTGGCCCCCGGTCTGCCGCGCATGAGCGTGGTCGGGCTGGCCGAGGGCCCGGTGCGTGAGGCCCGCGAGCGGGTGATCGCGGCGGTGCGCAACTCGGGCTACGAGTTCCCGGACGGCCGCGTCACCGTGGGGCTGGCGCCGGCCGAGCTGCGCAAGGGCGGGGCCCAGCTCGACCTGCCGATGGCGCTGGGCGTCCTGGCGGCCTCGGGCCAGCTGGTCGCCGAGCCTTGGGCCGCCTCCTGCCTGGTCCTGGGCGAACTGGGTTTGGACGGCTCGGTGCTGCCGGCGGCGGGGGTCCTGATCCTGGCGGCGGAGGCGCGGGCCAAGGGGCTGACCCGGGCCGTCGTGCCGGCCGCCAACGCCGCCGAGGCGGCCTTCGCCGGCCTGGCGCCGCTGCCCGTCCGCAGCCTCCGCGAGGCGGTCGTGGCGCTCTCGGGCGGCGAGCCGCCCCGGGCGTTGACCGGCCCCTCCGAGGAGCCCCGGGCCGAGGTCGCGGAGCTCGACCTGGCCGACGTGCGCGGCCAGGCCCTGGCGCGGCGCGCGCTCGAGGTGGCCGCGGCCGGCGGGCACAATCTGCTCCTTGTCGGCCCGCCCGGCACGGGCAAGTCCATGCTGGCGGCCCGCCTGCCCGGCCTGCTCCCGCCGCTCGGGGCCGACGAGGCCGTGGAGGTGGCGAAGCTCCATGGCTTGGCCGGCTTGGCCGGAGGCGGCTGCCTGTCGCGGCGCCGGCCGTTCCGGGCGCCGCACTCCACCGCGCGTCCCGCGGCCCTGCTCGGCGGCGGGCCCCGCGAGCGGCCCGGCGAGCTGGTCCTGGCCCACCGCGGCGTCCTGTTCCTCGACGAGCTTCCCGAGTTCGGCCGCGACTCGCTCGAGTGCCTGCGCCAGCCCTTGGAGGAGCGCGTGGTGCGCCTGGCCCGGGCCCGGGGTTTCGCGGAGTACCCCGCCGACTGCGCCGTGGTGGGCGCCATGAACCCCTGTCCCTGCGGCTGGCTGGGCAGCCGGGCGCGCGCCTGCCGCTGTCCGCGCGGCGGGCCGGAGCGCTACCGCGGCCGCATCTCGGGGCCTTTGCTCGACCGCCTGGAACTGCAGGTGGAATTGAGCCCCGTTCCTTTTGCACAATGGATAGGAGGCTCCGGTCCGGCGGCGGAGTCTTCGGCGGCCGTGCGCGAACGGGTCTGCCGGGCGCGCGCGGCGGCTGCGGCGCGGCTGGGAGAAGGCGGCACCAACGCGCGCTCGACGCCGGCGCAAGCCCGGGCCTTCGCGGCGCTCGAGCCGGACGCCGAGCGGCTCCTGGCCGCGGCGGCCGAGCGGGCGGCGTTCTCGCCGCGGGCGCTCGACCGGGTCCTGCGCGTGGCCCGGACGGCGGCCGATCTGGCCGGGGCGGCGCGGGTGGCCCAGGCGCACGTCGCGGAGGCTTTGCAGTATCGGGCGTTGGACCGTGGGACGGGGACCTAAGGAGACTATGATCAATCTTCTGATACTGGCGGCGGCGCTCCTGGCGGCCTCGGCGCACTCCCAGGCGGCCGAGACCGAGGAACAGCTCGAGGAGACCGTCGAGACCGTGGTCAAGCAGGCCGACCGCGAGGTGGTCAAGGCCGACACGCTCTGGGACCTGGCCAAGTTCTTCTACAAGGACCCCTTCCAGTGGCCGCGGATCTATGAGGCCAACAAGCACCAGATCAAGGACCCGCACTGGATCTACCCCGACCAGATCCTCATAATCCCGGGCTTCGAACGCTCGGTGCGGGTCGTGAAGACGACCTCGAAGGAGCGGGCCATGAGGGCGCCTCCGGTCCCGGCGCCGGTCCCGCCGTCCGCGCCGGCCCCGGTCGAGACCCCCGCGCCCAGCTACCGGCCCGACCGCGCGCCGGGCAGCATTCCCGTCCCCGAGGCCCTGTCGACCCGCTTGCCCGAGGGGATGACGGCCGGCGAGCCGTCGGTATATCGGATGTTGATGCCCAAGGGCTGGGACCCCAAGATCAAGATCGTGCCCTTCGCCGGCCGCGAGGCCATCGCCGCCGAGGGCGACGAGGTCTATTTCGAGCCTCACTTCCAGCACGCGCTCAAGGTGCGCAAGGGCATGCGCTTCACCGTGTGGAGGCGCTCGGCCCCGACCGAGGCCGACCTCGACCAGAAAGGCGTCTACGCGCAGAAGATCGGCGTGGTCGAGGCGGTCAAACGGGTCGGGAAAACCCAGTACCGGGCGGTGGTCGTGCGCTCCGGCGGGCCGGTCCTCGTCGACGACCTCCTGACGCCGGGGGAATGAGATGAAGTACATCCTGATCATCGTTCTCGTCGTGACCGGGTTCAAGTACGGCATGAAGCACTTCGACCTCGGCGACGTCTACACGTGGGCCAAGGCCCGCCCCTATCACGAGACCCGCGCCAAGGCGATCTACTACGTCGGCATGGTCTACTACCTCCAGGACAAAACCGACGGCTCCATCACCGCGTTCAACCAACTGCTGGCGGACCATCCGACCTGCCAGTACGCCTCCAAGGCCCTGTTCCGGCTCGGGAACGTCCAGCGCAGCCTCAACCACTTCGAGGAGGCGCGTTCCGCCTACGAGCGCTACATCGAGCAGTTCCCCAACGGGCCCGACATCCAGGCCGTCCAGAACAACTACGAGTTCGTAAAATTCAAATGACCTCCGCCGAAACCGGCGCGCTCCCGTTCGCGGCCCTGGTCCGGGCCCGCATGGCCGAGAAGGGCCTCGGCCTCCGTGAGCTCTGCCGCGACGCCGGTCTGGACGCCTCGTTCTTCTCCAAGGTCCTGGCCGGCAAGCGCAGCCCGCCGGCGGAGGAGGAGATGCTGCGCCGCCTGGCCGACCTCCTCGGCCTCGATCCTGTCCGCGTCGTCGTCGCCGCCGGACGCATCCCCCGGGACTGGCGCGCGCTGTGGTCGGACCCCGCCTTGGTCGACGCGGTCGGCGCCGTCCTCCGCGGCGGCCCGGCCCCGCGGGCTTGGAAGGTCGGCTCCGCGCCGGCCCGGCCCGCCCAGATTCTGGAGGACGAGCTCCTGTGAGGACGCTGCGCCGCGGCGACGGGGAATACCCCGAGCTCCTGGCCGCCCTGGCCGGGGCTCCGGAGACGCTCTGGATAACGGGGACCCTGCTGCCCGCCGCCCCGGCCGTCGCCGTGGTCGGCTCGCGCCGGCCCACCCCCTACGGCCGCCGGATGGCTCGCCGCCTGGCGTCCGGACTGGCCCGGGCCGGCGTGGTCGTCGTCAGCGGGCTGGCGCGCGGCATCGACGCCGAGGCCCACGAGGCGGCCTTGGAGGCCGGCGGCCGCACCTGGGCCGTGCTCGGCTCGGCCCTCGACCGGGTCTACCCCGCCGAGCACGCCCCCTTGGCCGCCCGGATCGCGGCCTCGGGCGGGGCGGTGCTCTCGGAGCTGCCGCCCGGCACCGGCCCCAAGCCCGGGCATTTTCCGGCCCGCAACCGCATCGTCTCGGGGATGTCGTGGGCTGTCGTCGTCGTCGAGGGCGACGTCAGATCGGGCTCCCTCATCACCGCCCGCTGGGCCGCCGACCAGGGCCGCGAGGTCCTGGCCGTCCCCGGTCCGGCCGACAGCGCGCTGAGCGCGGGGCCTCTGGAACTCCTGCGCCACGGCGCCCGGCCGGCCGGCGACGCCTCCGACATCCTGGCCGTCCTTCCTCCCTGGGTCAAGCCTGGGGGTAGTGCCGACGGCGAAAAAATCCTAGGATTGCTCGGCCTTCATGAGCTCAGCCTTGACGAGCTGACGGCAGAGACCGGCTGGAGCCTGCCCCGCGTCATCGCGGCGCTGGCCGAGCTGGAAACCCGAGGCGCGGTGAGCGCTCTCCCAGGACAGCACTATGGCATCGACCAAAGGCCGTAAAGCGAAGACCGTCGCGGAGAAGCCTGCCCCCGCCAAAGCGGCCAAGGCCTCGAAAGGCGGCAAGAACAGCCTGGTCATCGTCGAGTCGCCGGCCAAGCAGCGCACGATCTCCCGCTTCCTCAAGACCGGCTACGTCGTCACGAGCTCCTACGGCCACGTGCGCGACCTGCCCGAGAAGAAACTCGGGGTCGACGAGGCCAAGGACTTCGCCCCGACCTACGCGCTCTTGGCCCGCACCAAGAAGCTCCTGCCCGAGCTCAAGAAGCTGGCCAAGGACGCCGGCACCATCTATCTCGCCACCGACCATGACCGCGAGGGAGAGTCGATCGCCTGGCACCTGGCTCAGATCCTCGAGGCCGGCGTCGAGAAGATCCGCCGCATCACCTTCCACGAGATCACCCCGACCGCGATCCAGGAGGCCCTGCGCCAGCCGCGCGAGGTCGACGAGAACCTGGTCCACGCCCAGCAGGCCCGGCGCGTCATCGACCGCCTGGTCGGCTACAAGCTCTCCCCGCTGCTCTGGAAGAAGATCAAGCGCGGCCTGTCGGCCGGCCGCGTCCAGTCGGTGGCCGTGCGCCTGCTCGTCGAGCGCGACCGCGAGATCAAGAACTTCAAGTCCGAGCCCTATTGGACCCTGGGCGCCACGCTGGCCAAGCCCGGCTCGCCGCCCGCCTTCGACGCGCGCCTGACCCAGTGGAAGGGCAAGAAGGTCGAGGAGACCCTCACCTTCCCGCTATTCTCGGAAGAGTACCGCGTGAAAGCCTCGATCTTCCGCGCCGCCGAGCTCATGGCGGAGGTCGAGGCCGCGGTCAAGTCGGCTTCCTACAAGGTCGTGCGCCTCGAGCGCAAGGAAGTCCGCCGCCGTCCCGCCCCGCCCTTCATCACGAGCACGCTCCAGCAGGCCGGTTCCCAGCGCCTGGGTTTCGCGGCCGAGCGCACGATGCGCATCGCCCAGAGCCTCTACGAAGGCGTCGACGTCGGCGAGGACGAGCCCGCGGGTCTGATCACCTACATGCGCACCGACTCGACCGCCGTGGCCCAGATCGCCCAGGCCGAAGCGCGCGAGTACCTGCAGGGCGCCTTCGGCGACAACTACCTTCCCGAGGCGGCCCCCGTCTACGCCGGCAAGGTGAAGGGCGCGCAGGAAGCCCACGAGGCGATCCGGCCGACCAGCGCCAAGCGCACCCCGGCCTCCTTGCGCAAGTGGCTGACCCCCGAGCAGCTCAAGCTCTATACCCTGATCTGGCGGCGCTTCCTCGCCAGCCAGATGAAGGAGGCCGTGTTCGACACCGTCGCGGCCGACATCTCCGCGGAAGAGGCGCTGTTCCACGCCACCGGCCGGACCCTTAAGTTCGACGGCTTCCTGCGCGTGCTCCAGGAGGAGAAGACCGAGGTCGAGGCCGGCGCCGAGCCCGAGGAGGACGAGGACAAGGAAGGACGCCTCCCCGACCTGGCGGAAGGCGACGCCTTGACCCTCGAGAAGCTCTCCAACGAGGAACATAATACCAGCCCGCCGGCGCACTACAACGAGGCCAGCATCATCCGGGCGCTCGAGCGACACGGCATCGGCCGCCCCTCGACCTATGCCCCGACCATCAAGACCATCATCGACCGCGGCTACATCCGCCGCGGCATCAAGGACCGGCGCCTGACCCCCAGCGACCTGGGGATCCTGGTCGTCGACCAGCTCATCAAACACTTCGCCGACCAGATGAGCCTGACCTATACGGCCAAGGTCGAAGAGCAGCTCGACGAGGTCGCCGAGGGCCGCGACCGCTGGCAGGACGTGGTCGGCTCGTTCTACGCCCCCTTCGCGAAGGCCCTGGCCTTGGCTCAGGAGACGATGGAGGACTGCCGCGTCGAGCCGCAGAAATCCGACGAGAAGTGCCCGACCTGCGCTTCGCCGATGCTCATCCGCGAGAGCCGGTTCGGCAAGTACCTCTCCTGCTCGCTGTTTCCCAAGTGCAAGGGGAAGATCCAGCTCGACCCGGAGGGCAAGAAGGTCCTGCCCGAGGCCACCGACAAGGTCTGCGACCGCTGCGGCAAGCCGATGGTCATCCGGACCGGCCGCAAGGGGCGCTTCCTGGCCTGCTCGGGCTACCCGGCCTGCAAGAACACGTTCTCGATCGACGCCAACGGCAACATCATCGAGGGCTCGCGGCCCATCGTCACCGAGCGCAAGTGCAACAAGTGCCAGAGTGCGATGTGGATGCGCCAGGGCAAGCGCGGGCATTTCCTGGCCTGCTCGGGCTTCCCGCGCTGCCGGAACTTGAAGCCCCTCTCGCGCGAGGACGCCGAGACCCTCAAGGCCGAGGCGATCGCCAAGGACCCCAAGCTGGCCTCGACGCCGACTTCGGCCGCCCCCAAGGACTCGGAGGCGGCACTTCCTCGCGATAGCGCTCGGTCGGCGGCCGAGGAACCGGTCACCGACGGCCCCCAGCCCTGACGGACGCTCCGTGGAGCCCTGGGTCCAGCGCTTCCTGACCTCCCTGCGCGCGCGGCGCAACGCCTCCACGCATACCCAGCGGGCCTACCAGACCGACCTGGCCGAGTTCGCGGCCTTCTGGGCGCGCCGGGGCGGGGGGGCGCCTGCCAAGCTCTCGCGTACCCACGTCCGCGCCTACCTGGCCCAGCTCCAGACCCGCATGAAGGGCGGCCGGACCCCCGGGCCGGGCCTGGGCCGCGCCTCGGTCTTGCGCAAGGTGGCCGCCCTGCGCTCGCTGTGCCGCTGGCTGCGCGAGATGGGCGAGCTCAAGGGCGACCCGTTCCTCAACGTCCCGCTTCCCAAGCCCGAGAAGCGCCTGCCGCGCTTTCTGAGCGGCCAGGAAGCCGACGTCCTGCTCGAGAAGGGTGCTGTCGGCTCGGCCTGGACCGATTTGCGCGACCGGGCCCTGCTCGAGCTCCTGTATTCGGCCGGCCTGCGCCGCGCCGAGGCGGCGGGGATCAGCGTTCCCGACCTGGATTTCCTGTCCGGGACGGTGCGAGTATTCGGCAAGGGCTCGCGCGAGCGCGTGGTCCCGGTGGGCGATCCGGCGCTCAAGGCCCTGCGCGCCTATCTGGCGGCTCGGCCGCGCCCGGTCGGGACCGACCGGGTCGAGCCGCTCTGGATCAACGCCCGCGGGCGCCGGCTCTCGGGCGACGGCCTGGCTCTGCTCGTGCGCCGCTCGGCCAAGAAGGCCGGGCTCCTCAAGGGCCTCTCCCCGCACGCCCTGCGCCACAGCTTCGCCACCGAGCTGCTCGGCGCGGGCTGCGGCCTGCGCGAGCTCCAAGAGATGCTGGGCCACAAGAACATCGGCACCACCCAGGTCTACACCCACGCCTCGCTCGAGCGCCTGCGCGAGACCTATTCGAAGTCCCACCCCCGTTCTACCGCCCCCAAGCCCGAGTGAACAAGGACAAGGTCGCCCTGCTGATGGAGGAGACCGGCTGCGACCGGTCCGAGGCGGAGCTGGCCCTGCAGCTCTGCGCCTATGACCTCGAGAGCGCGGTGCAGGCCGTGCCGCGCCTGTTCCAGCACGTGGTCATCTTCAAAGGCCGCTTTAGGGCCGCTCGCGAGTCGCTCTACGGCCTCTGGCTGGCCGTCCTCAACTTGAAGGAGCGGCGCCTCCTGCGCGCCCGCGCGGTGGCCTCCTACAACCCGGCGGTCTACGCCTCCGAGCTCGACATCCACTGGTTCGACTTCGAGGGCCGGCTCTATGCCTGCCGGCTCTGGGCGGGCACGGCCCAGGCGCTCAGCCAGGACGTCGAGGCCGCCCTGGCCGCGGTATTCGACTCGCCCGAGGCCAAGACCTTCTATGAGGAAGGCAAGCGTTTCTCGGGCGGCGATTTCGACTCCTTGCGCGCGGCGGTGAGCAAGGCCTTGGGCGGCCAGGTGGAGCTCGACGCGCGCCAGGACGTGCTCGACCTCGGGCAGTTCCGCGAGGTCCGTCCCGCGGCGGCCCCGCCGGCCCGGCCGCGCTCGCGGCGCGGCGCCCGCGGCGGGCTCCTTGTGCTCCATATCGCCCTGGAGCCCGACCCCCAGGGCGTGCCGGCCGAGGAACTGCGCGCCGGAGACCTGGTCCACGCCTCGATAAACGACGCGCGCGACATCGCGCAGTACCTGGCAAAACTCTTTGGCGGGCGCGACGAGAACGGCCCGGCGCCGATCGTGGCCCCGGTCGAGGCGCTGGAGCGCACGGACGGGAAGGTCGCCCTCCGAGTGCGCTTCTCGGCGGGCGTCTGCGGGGACGTGGAACTGCCGGGCGCCCTCAAGGTCCGCATCGCGCGCCGCCCCTCCCGCTCGCCGTGGTGGAAACGCTTTATCGGATGACGGACAATACCGGTGTCAGTTGTTGAATAGTTGAATTGTTGCGAAGCAACAATTCAACTATTCAACAACTGACACCGAGGGGGACACATGCCGGCACTGGTCGTCGTGGGAGTGCAGTGGGGCGATGAGGGCAAGGGCAAGATCGTCGACCTGCTGAGCGCTCAGGCGCGCTTGGTCGTGCGCTTCCAGGGCGGCGACAACGCCGGTCACACCGTGGTGTTCGGGGGCAAGAAGTTCGCCCTCCACCTGGCGCCGTCGGGCATCCTCCAGCCGCGCGCCCAGGTCGTCATCGGCAACGGCGTGGTGGTCAACCCGCTCTCCCTGCGCGAGGAGGTGCGGATGCTGGAGAGCCGCGGGGTGCGCACCAAGGGCCGCCTGTTCCTCTCTCCGGCGGCCCACGTCATCTTGCCCCATCACCGCCTGCTCGACGCCCTGCGCGAGGAGGGGGGGCGCGGCATCGGCACGACCAAGAAGGGCATCGGGCCCTGCTACGAGGACAAGGTGGCGCGCATCGGCATCCGGGTGGCCGACTACCTCGACCCCAAGGCCTTCCCGGAGCTGCTCGACACCGCGCTCTCGGTGCGCTCGCACGAACTCCAGCGGGTCAAGCCTCTGCGCGAGATCCGCGCCGAGGTCATGCGCGACTGGGCGGCCCTGCGGCGCTTCCTAGCTCCGTTTGTCGTCGACACGGCAGGTATGCTCGAGGCCGAGCTCAAGGCCGGGCGCCGCGTCCTCTTCGAGGGCGCCCAGGGCGCCATGCTCGACCTCGACTACGGCACCTATCCCTTCGTGACCTCCTCGAACACCCACGCCGGCTCGGCCGCCGCGGGCTCGGGCGTCGGGCCGACCTGGATCCGCTCGGTCTTGGGGATCACCAAGGCCTACACGACGCGGGTCGGCCGCGGGCCGTTCCCCACCGAGCTCTTCGGCACGGTGGGCAACTACATCCGCGAGACCGGGCACGAGTACGGCACCACCACGGGGCGGCCGCGGCGCATCGGCTGGCTAGACCTCGTCCAACTGCGCTGGGCCCTGCGGATAAATGGCGCGACGGCGATCGGGATGATGAAGCTCGATACCCTGACCAACATCCACCCGCTCAAGGTCTGCACGGCCTACAAGCTGCGCGGGAAGGCCATCCGCGACTGGCCGTACTCGCGGCGCGAGCTCTTCGACGTGGAGCCCGTCTACGAGACCTTCCCGGGCTTCTCGGGCGACCTGACCAAGGCCCGGCGCTGGAGCGACCTGCCCAAGGGCGCGCGCGACTACGTGGCGTGGGTCGAGAAGCAGTTGGGGGTACCCATGCCGCTGGTCTCCGTCGGGCAGGACCGCAAGCAGACCATCTGGCGCTCGCGGACCGGGCTCTGGGGCTAGGCGCCCACAAGCAGGCAGCAGCTTGTCGGTGCGTCTAGCTATTGTTGTAATGGAATCGCTAATTCCAATTATGGACCTATTATGGAATCAGGAGTACGATTTCTCGAACCGCCCGCCGGCAGTCTCTGAACCGAGCGCTTGAAGGCGGGCGGTTGACGCCGGGATGGCTGCCGGCTAAAGTATGGTTAGGTCGAGTTAGACCAAGAGGGCGGAATGGGAACCTCCAATGTCTGCGCCGCGAAGACGCTGTCCTTGTTCGAGGGGAAAATAATGCGCGTCCTCCTTAAACGGCATGACATCAGGGATATGGCATCGCGTCGAGCCGAGGGTCTGGCCCGTGCTTATGCGGCCGCCGCCAAGGAGGATCCCGCGCTAGTCGGCGATTGGGAATCGACCCTGGGGGACGGTCTCTGATCGAGATGGAGCGATCTTCGATAGAGTCCATCGTCCGCGGCCTCAACGAGGCCGGAGTTCGCTATCTTATCGTGGGGGGACTCGCCGTCGTCGCCCACGGCTATCTCCGGTTCACGGCGGATCTCGACTTGGTCTTAGATATGGAGTCTGAGAATCTTCTCAAGGGCCTCGCGGTCCTTAAGGCTCTCGGCTATCGGCCCCGCGCTCCCGTCCCCATCGAGGATTTTGCCGACGGGTCGAAGAGGCGGTCGTGGACCGAGGAGAAGAACCTGAAGGTCTTCTCGCTCTATAGCCAGCAGCATCAGGCTACCGAAGTCGACGTCTTCGTTGAAGCCCCATTCGATTTTTCGCTCGCATATCCCGAGGCCTTGTCGCAGCCCGTCGCCGAAGGCGTCAATGCCCTTTTTGTCGACTATGCGAGGCTGGTGGAACTCAAGAGGAAAGCGGGAAGACCCCGGGACCTCGACGACCTTTCGCGGCTGCGCGCGCTCAAAGGCGAGGGGTTATGAGCGGTCCTGAGAGAGTTTGGGAGTCCGGTTGGGATGGGCATGAGCTGGCCCAGCTTAGGCGCATGGCGGGTCTCACTTTAATCGAAAAACTGGCATGGCTGGAAGAGGCCCAGAGGATGTCCCTAAGCCTCGCGCCGGGCCAGGCCGTCGTCGCCGACGGAAGGCCGCCTGTTCCTTAGAGGAAGCCCTCATCCCTTGCGGTTGATGCATAGGGCGGCTATAATTCATATGCATAGGGGGGCCTGATGAGAACGACCATCGATCTGCCGAAGGGGCTTGTTGAAGAAGCCAAACAGATCTCAGGCGCCAAGACGAAGACCCAAGCGATCATCTGGGGCTTGGAAGAACTGACCAAGAAAAAGAAGATCGAACGGCTTCTGGCGCTTCGCGGCAGAGTGCCTCTGCGGAACCTCGACCTTCGGCGCTCCCGCGCGCGATGAGGCAGGTGCTCGTGGACACTTCGGTGTGGGTCGACTTCCTGCGCCGAGGCGATACGCCGGAAGTCGGCCTGCTCGTCAAGCTGATCGATAAGAAGCTCGTCCGAATGACGGGTTTGGTCCAGGCTGAGATACTATCCGGAGCTGTTTCTCCCAGGCAGTTCGCCGCGCTTCGGGATTATCTTTCCGCGTTCGATTCCCTCCCCGATCCTCCGGACCTCTGGCCGCGAGTCGGCGCTGTGCGGTTCCGATTGGCGCGCAGAGGCTTCCAGGCGAGCATCGCCGACATCGTAATCGGCGTCGTCGCCCATTGTTATCGGGCTTCTCTCTTCACCAAGGACGCGCATTTCGCCTCGATCGCCAAAGTCCTGCCGCTGAGGCTCGTCAAGGCGGCGTCGCACTAGGCGTCGCGCGCGCCTCGAGGACATCCGCGCCCTGGAAGCGCGCCGGAAGGGGGGAGCGTGACGCCGCTGGAGCCGGTGCGGGTGCTGCAGGTCTACTCGGCGGAGAAGAACGCCGAGTTCGCCGGCATGAGCCCGGCGGCCCAGGCTTCGGCCGCCGCCGAAGGCGAACCTCCGACCCCCTGACGTGCCGCAGCGAAAGCACTTGACGCGTTAGAGAAGCCCGCTTAAGCTTCGGGCATGTGCCAGGGGGGACCCGCTCCGCGGGCGTTCTCGTTTGTCGTTGTCAACCCCCTCCCCCTTGACAAAACAAGCCTCCCGGCTATACTGACTTTGTCGCGCGGTTCGCGACGAAACGGCAAACCCGGCGCAAGCCGGGGGCGCAAAGCCGCGGGTCCCGGTCTCGGGACGGCCAGGCTACCGAAACGGGACATGGCGACGAATAAAACATCGATTCCGCCCGGCCGCTGTTGGCTATCTTCGGGGCAGAGGGGTAAGATAGCCAAGGGGGCCGGGCGCCTCTTTTCCCTCCTCGCGCTGCTCCTGGCCCTCGACGCCTCCAACGCGCGCGCGTCCGCGCTCAACCAAGCCGCGACGGTCTCGCCCTACGAAGCCCTGCGCCAGGGCTCGGGCGTCGAGCTGCGCGACGCGTTCAATCGTCCGATCTCGCGCGCCGAGCTCTCGCGCGAACTGCGCGCCGGCGCGCGCGCCGAGGCCGCGCTGGCCGCCACGCCGGCCGCGAAGGCCTGGTCCGAGTTCGTGGAGCGCGCCGAGTCCCTCGCCCGCGCCCTGCGCGGCGAGCGCTCGGAGTCGCGCGAGCATGAAGTCTTCTCGCTGGCTCCGGTACGGCCGAACAAGCAGCACCGCTTCTCGGTCCGAGCCGGGCAGCCGTCGCAAGCGCCGCGGCCCTCGCGCCGCGAGCTCGGGAGGGTGCCGCCGCCCGCCCCGGACCGTTCGCTCGTCCTGCCTCTGCGCTGTTGATCCCCCGCCGTATCCCCGTACGGCTCCCGCCTGGGAGCGCCCTTTGGGCCGGCCGCGAAGGCCTTTAAGGGTCGCGGAAAAGCCGCAACAAAACCTACATCGTGCCCGGGACTCTCCGGGAGATACTTGGAGCCGGACCGCGTCATATCTTATGAACCAGGCCGCAATAAAGAAGCTTTCTAATACGCGCGCGATCGCACCCGCGGCGTTGGGCTTCGCCCTTTTGGTCCTGCTGCCCATCTTGGCGCTGGGCGCGCCCGCGCCGAAAGACGGCGCGAAGGCGAAGGCCTGGGCGGGCAAGAAGCGCGATTGGAAGGGCGAATTGGGCGACAAGGACCGGATGAAGCGGCGCCGTGCCGCGGCCGAGGCGGGCCGGCTGCGCGACAAAGGCGCCGGACCTGCTTTGCGCCAGCGCCTGGGCGACTCCGACCCCGGCGTTCGTCGCGAGGCCGCGTCGGCTCTGGGCGTCCTGGGAGACGGCGGCGCCGCTCTAGAGCTGGAGCGGGCGCTGGGAGACTCCGATCCCAGCGTCCGCTACAGCGCGATCCGCGCCCTGGGATTGACCGGCGCCCAGGGCAGCGCCGCTGCGCTGGCGGCCAGGGCGCGCGGCCAGGACGCCGCGGAGAGAGCCCTGGCTTTGGAGGCGCTGGCGCGGCTGGGGACCGAAGAGTCCCTGAGCCCGGTCATCGAGGCGGCCCGGGGCGCGGACCCGGCGGCGGCGGCCGAGGCTTGCCGGGCCTTGCAGTGGGACGCGGACGACGCGGGGTTGGAGGCCTTGAAAGCCGCCCTGGAACGCCCTGAGGAGACGGTGCGGGCGGCGGCGGCGTTCACCTTGGCGCGGCGGGGACGGGCGGACCTGGCCGGCGCTCCCGCCCTCGAGCTCCTGGGCTCTCCGGCCAAGGCCGTCCGCGCCGAAGCGGCGCAGGCCGCGGCGTTGGCGGGGCCGGAGGCGCGGGCGGCCCTTTCGGCGATGCGGGAGGCCGAGACCGATCCTTGGGTGAGATCGGTCATCGACGCCAGCCTTGCGAGGCGGCCGTGAGCGCGGCGCGGCTAGCGATACGGCCGGGGCGCCTCCCCGAAGCGCCGGTGCCTTTCGGGGGTCCGGGGCGGGCGTTGCTGGCGGCCGCTGCGGCGGGCGCGGCGGCGATGGTGGACGAGGTGGTTTGTTTTCGGCTCGCTGGCCTGACCTTGGGCAATGACGGGGCCGGGGCCGCGTTGGTGCTGGGTTCCTTCTTGGCCGGTTCGGCCCTTGGCGCGTGGTGGGCCGGCCAAGGGCGGGGACCGATGGCGCAACGCTCCGTATCCAGTTTCCGCATCCTCCAAGCTGCCTTGGCCGGCGCGGTGCTGATTCTCCCCTGGGCCTGGGCCCCGTTGGGCCTCGGGTACGGCGCGGCGGCCCGGCTCGCCCCTGCCTTGGAGCCCTTCTTGCGCATCGGGTCCCTGGCGCTCATGGTCGCATTGCCGGCGGCCGCGATGGGGGCTACGCTGCCGTTGTTGACCCGCGCCGCACCGAGGGCATCAGGAGGCCTGTTCGCCCTCAACAGCGCGGGCGCGGTGCTGGGCGGACTTGCGGCGGCATTCCTCCTCCTCCCGCGCTTCGGGGTGGCGGGAACGGCTGTGGTGTCTGCTCTGCTCCACGCCGCTGCGGCGCGGCGTCTAGTTGAAGGAGAGGTGCCTGGATCGCTCCTTGAAGAAGGGAATCCCGCGCCATGGCGAGACCAGGCTCCCGTGTTCCTTCTGGGCATGGCCGTCGCCGGCCTCCAGTTGCTCTGGACCAGGACTTTCTCATTTGCGCTCTTCGACCTGACCGCATATTCCTTCGCGCTGGTGGCCTCGGGGGCCGTGGCAGGAATGGCGCTGGGCGCGAGCGTCGGTTCCCGAGCCGTTCTGCGGCCAGGCGCGCGCGCCGCCCTGGCCTGGACCCTAGGCGCCTGCGCGCTATGGATTGCCGGGAGTTGGCGGTGGTTGCCGCGGGCGGCCGCCGCGCTGGATGGGTGGTCGTTGGGTCCGGAGTTCCTAATCGCCGTCGCGCTGGTGGCGCCCTGCGCGGGGCTCGGGTTCGCCTATCCGGTCTTGACCGTCGGTTCCCAGGGCGCGGGTTCCGGGCGGCGGTCCGGCGATTTTCTGCTCGCCAGCGGGCTGGGTTCTGCAGCTGGAATCTTCGCCGCGGCGTGGGCCGTTTCCTTAGGAGGCCTGGCTGCAGCCGCCGCGACCCTCGTTATTGCGGTTGCCGTCGCGGGAACATTGGCGGGAGGCGGCGCGCCGGCCACCGCGCTATGCGGCCTGGCGGCGCTGGCGGCATGGAACCTGCCTCAACCCCAGCTCCATGCGGAGCTCTCCGGAGGTGTGGCGCAGCGGGAGGTGTTCCGGCATGAGTCCTTGGCCGGGGCCGTCACGGTGCGGGAAGCCTTCTTCCCGGACGAGTCGGCCTGGAGCCGTTCGATGTGGGTCGACGGCCACCCCATCGCAGGAACGGACCCTTCGACCCGGACCAGCCAGACCCTCTTGGGCCACATCCCGATGCTCCTGCACCCGTCCCCGCGGCGCGTCCTGTTGGTGGGATTGGGCTCTGGAGGGACCGCGCGGGCCATGCGCGCCCACGGCGCCGAAGTCACGGTAGTCGAGATCCTGCCCGGCGTGCGTGCGGCGTCGGCGCTGTTCCCGGACATCGAACGCGTTGCGTCGGGCGGTCCCGCGGCGCGAGTCGTCATCGACGACGTGCGGCATTTCCTTCGGCGCACGCGGGAGAGCTACGACGTCATCGTCAGTGACGTGACGGACTTCCGCTACCTGGGCAGCGCGAACCTCTTCACGCGCGAGTACTTCGAACTGGCCAAGTCGCGTCTGGCCCCAGGGGGTATTTTCGCCGCCTGGACGCCGCGCGACCCCGGCATGGAGAGCCAAGCCTCCGTGTTGGCCACATTCCAGGCCGTCTACCCGCGCACGACGGTCTGGTATCCGCACCTGCGCGAAGCCCATTTTGCGGTGCTGGTGGCGCTGCCCGAGGGCGGCGGACGCATCGCATGGGGGGATTGGACCGGCCGCTTCGGGCGCGGGGCTGTCGCGGCGGACCTGGAGGATATCGGCTCGACCCTGCCTCGCCGAGTCGCCTCCTATTATGTCATGGGTCCGGACCAAGCGGCTGGCTTTTCCGCCGGAGCGCGACAGCACACGGACCTGAGGCCGGTCCTCGATTATAGCGTCGTCGCGGCGGGTTCGGTTCCGCGGCGCGATTTCCTGAGCCGGCTGGCGATCGGGGCGGCTGACCCCGCAGAACTCTTCACGCTCTCCGGCCCCGAAGCGCGGGCTCTGGGGGCCGCTCGGACCGCGCGCGACGGGATGTTGGCGGCCTACTTGGCCGGAGAAGAAGGCTCGGCCGAGCGGGCCGTCGCGTTGGCCGAGGCCGCCCTGGCAAGGGACGCAGATGACCTGGAGTGGTCGCGCGGGCCGGCCTCCGAGTTCCTCGCGGCCCAGCGTCTGCGCCTGGCCGACCAGGCGGCGGCGCGCGGAGATTCCGTCGCGGCGGAGAAGGAGCTGCGCGCCGTCTTGTCCATTTTCCCGGAGCACTTCGCCGCGCTCTCCAACCTCGGCGTCCTTGCGGCCGACAGAGGCGAGGCCGACACGGCGCGCGCCCTTTGGCTCCGAGCCCTGGCCGTATTCCCGGAGGCCGAGGTCCTCAGGCGAAATCTGCACGGCCTCGGCTCGGGAGGCGCACGGTGAGCCGCCTCTTCCACCTGCGCTGGGTTTTGGCGGCTTTACTGGGGACCATCGTCGCGTGGAGCGCCCAGGCGCTGGAGCTAGGCGACGGCACGACGGAGTTTCCGCCGGCCAGATTAATCGCCCAAAACGGCAACGGCTTCTGGGCGTTCTTCAATGGCAACGGCGTGGCCCAGGTCACCTTCTCCGAGGACGGCATCCTCTGGACCACCCCATCCAACGTATTCTCGAGCAACTCGGGCCTCAAGGGCATGCCGTCGATCTTCTATGTCGACAAGACCTCGACCGTCTACGTGTTCGTCGGACCCTCGGCCACGGGCGGACAAGGCCTGTTGACGAAGGCCGACCTCACCTCCCCCGCCATCCCGTCCGCCTGGCCTACCGCCGGACAGTCCATCGACCTGAAAATCACCGGGAGCGGCGGCGCTCCGGCCAACGTGGACCCGAGGGGAGAGGGCCAATACAGCATGATCGTCACTCTCGATCCCGCTACCGGACTTCCAGACAACGACCCGCCCAACGGGATGAATCATGCCGGTTGGATCGGCACGGCCTCCTCCTATGACGGCGGGGGAGGCATGATCAAGCGCCGCGTCAGCGCCGTGCGCTTCAACGCTTCAAACTTGCTCCGTTACAGCTCGGTCAACAACGCCTACGGCGACGTCAATAGCACCGATCTCGACATCGCCAAGACCCAGACCCAGGCGTATGTCGTCCAGGCCTCGACCAAAGGCGAGGTCATGGTGATCTACAACGACGAGAAGAACACCAGAGTAAACTATATCGTGCTTAAGGAGAACGGCCCGCGGGTCGTGGCTCAGACCCAATTGGGGGCGGAAACGAGCTCGGACCCCCAGCCCCCCACCCGCTACGGGAGCGCCGTCTTTACTCCCAGCGGCGCCACCGCAGGCTTGGTCCACGCGGTGACCGTCGATACGACCGGCGACATCAACTACTGGCGCTACGACAGGGGGGCGAATAGTTGGTCCCAGCCAATCACCAATCCCATCGACTCCGACGCCGTCGCCCTGGCCCATCCCGCCATCGGCCTGACCGACGACGACAACGCCTATGTCGTCTACAAGGGCTCAGGGTCCTTCTTGACCTACACCAAGCTCGCCTCCATCAGGGGCGTCCCCACCAAGACCAAGCTCGGGGGCTGGGTCAATGTCACCTCCGGCGACCTGTTTCCCAGCATCACCGGAAAGTCGGCCCCGCCCATCCCGCCGCGCGTCATGTACAGCTCCGACACGGCCGGCGCGCCGGCCGTCCACTTCGTCTCCATCTTCGTGGACCCTCCGCCGGTGACGACGCGGGTCACCGATTTGGACAACATCACGGGCGAGGTCAAGAACTCCGCGGGCATCAACTCGGGCGTCGGCGACAACGGGAGCCGCATCGTCCAGGTGGCCGTCACGGGGATGACTGACTTCAGCAAGGGGCCCAAGATAGGCGTCTTCCCGGTCGGCGGGGCCTTCGCCGACCCCGACATCACGGTGTCCTCGAAGGTGGTCCACACCTCCTCGGTGACCTTCTACCTCAAAGTCGGCCAGAATGCCACGGCCGGCGACCGCGACGTTTACTTCGTCAATTCCGACGGGCAGTTCTCCTCGCTTGGGGTGGGGGCCTCCACGCTTACCATCACCCAGCCTCTGAGCGAAGTCACGTTTCCCGGAGAGGGCAACGGCATCGCCAGCGGCTTCGCGGTCACTATCCCTTCAATCGCCGGGACCGCTGATTTCACCCCCCAGTCGGGACAGACCAGCGGGACCACGGCGCAGCTGCGGATCACGATGTTGGAGGACCCGGACACCCCTCCACTGCGCAACAACTTCAAGTTCACGGGCGCGGCCTGGACCAGCCTCGACACCTGGCTAAACGCCTCCTCGTCGGGAACCTGGAACTACCTGGGATTCTCGGACGCGTTCCAGGAGGACGGGGCCAAGCTCCGCATCGAGTCGCGCGGGCGCACGCGCGACCAGGGACGCGGCATCCCCAGTTCCGCCATCGATTTTAAGATCGACAAATTCGCGCCGACCGTCGCCATCATCACGCCGGCGGCCAACTCCTCGAACGGCACTTCGTTCTCGTCGATAGACGGCACGGCGCGGGATCCCGGCGTCGGTATGGGCGAGATGAAAATCCTGGTTTGCGACCAGAACGGGACGAAGGATGTCTTCGGAGACGACAAATGCTGGAATCCCGGCGTGGGCTGGGGTCCGGCCGACGGGACCGAGTACTTCTTCCATTCCCCGGGAGAGTCCCCGTGGGCGGGCGGCGCGGGCCAAGACACCGGTACCGTCACCTTCGATATCTTCTCCAACGATCCGACGAACTGGCCGGCGTTCGTCGACGGCGGGATATACCGCGTGCAGGCGCGTGCCGCCGACAAACTGGTCAAGTACACCACCGCTACGGACTCCAACCGAAACTTCGCCTACGACGTGACCCGCCCGACCCTGACCGTCAATTCGGGCCCCGGCAAGCTTCTCCCGCTCGGCGCCGCAGCCGCGCCGGTCTGGAAGAACGCCCTGGCCGTGGATGGGACCGTCGAGGACAATGTCATCGACGCCGTCCTCGGCGAGCGCTATGTGCGGATGGAACTCCAAGAGGAGGGGGTTCCCAAGATCGCCTGGGGACAGACCGTCAGCACGGCCGTGGGCGTGGCTTCGGTCGTGAACTGGACCTACGACCTGTCCGGGGTCACGCTGGAGAACGCTTTTACTTATCGCGCGAAGCTGCTGGCCAAGGACCGCGCCAACAACTCCACTGGGACGGTGGGTGTCCCCTGGGTGGACGGCTACTTCAAGTTCGACAACTCCATGCCCACGGCCGGCCTCGTGGCGCCCACCCCGGGCAACGGGTCGGCCGTCAATACCCTGCCGGCCATCTCGGGGACCGCCAACGACAACCACGCCGGCGCCTCGCGGGTCGAGTACGTCTTGAAGAACAACGCCGGCGCCTGCTACGACGGGGCCGGGGCGTTCTCCCTGGGCGGCTCGCAGTGCAACCCCAACGACGGCGCGGTCCTTTGGCAGGTGGCCAACTCCACCGTCCACGTGACCTCGGCCACTTGGCATGTCCTGAGCGTGCCCTGGGCCTCGGGCAACCTCTACACCCTCTACTTCCGCGCCGAGGACCGCGCCACCAACCGCAGCTCCAACGGCACCTTCCAGAACTCCTGGTCGACGCGCGCCTTTTCCTATGACACCGAGCCGCCCACGACCTCGATGACCGCCCCGGTCGACGGCGCGCAGTACAAGGACGCCACCGCGTTCCCGGCGATCACCTGGGAACCGCCGATCGACCCCGGCTTCTCGGGCATAAACGAGATCCGCTTCAAGATGCGGCGTCACTCGGACGGGGCCTGCTGGGACCCGCTCAACACCCTGGGCGGGTCGGCGTCGAAATGGGACGACGACGCCGGCGTGCGCGCCGCCTGCGAGGACGCCAACAACCTGGGCGGCTATTTCGCCGTCTGGACCGGCGGCGGCGAGTCCCAGACCAACTTCCTGCTCAACTCCGACCTCCTCGACGGCGCCTCCTATCAAGTCATGATCCGGTCCCGGGACAACGCCGGAAATTATGAGGTGGCCGTCGAGACCTTCACCTTCAACTTCGACAACGGCAAGCCCTTGGCGGCCCCGGTCTATCCGACCTCCGACGTCCGGCTCAACTGGGGCAACGACGCCACGCTATGGGGAGGGGCCGTCCTGCCCTCCATCGTGGGGACCGTCACCGACCCCAGCCCGACCCAGCCGCCGCCCGGCAAGATCGCCCTCGTCGAGGTCATGATCGAACGCACCCAGGACCAGGCCCATTGGGACGGCGCGCTCTTCGTCGCCGACGGAGCCAACGCCGTGTGGAGGAAGGTCTGGCAGGCCAGCTTCGGGTCGTTTGGCCCGCCGCTGGGAGGGACCTTCACCTGGACCCATCCCAACGGCGACGGCGCCGGGAACTTCTCCGAAGGGTCCCTGCCGGCCGCCTTGCAGAACGGCCTGCAATATAAGGTGAGGGCGCGGGCCACCGACCTGGCCGGGAACGTCCAGTTGTTCGGCGACTCCGATTCCTTCGCCCGGACCTGGATCCACGATTCGGCCAAGCCCGAGACCTACGTCACGTCCCCCAACACCGATCCGGTCGACGCTTTGGGCACGATCCAGGGCACGGCCACAGATCCCGGCGGCGGTACGATCCGGGTGGTGCGCGCCGCCTACCGGCGGGTGAGCGGGTCTAGCGTGGGCGACGAGCGCTGGTGGAACCCGGTGACCAAGACCTTCACCCTCGACAGCGTGGCCAACAGACCCCCGGAGACGGCCTTCGCCACGGCGTCTTTGGTCGGGCAGAACTTCACGCTGACCGGGGCCTCGACGCCGACCTTCTTGACCGGCATCACCTACCAGATCTTCGTGGCGGGCATCGACATCGCTTCCAACACGACGCTTTCCCCGACCATCACGGATCCTACCGATAAGACCGACGGCGGGGCCAAGGCGGCCTCGGACGCAAGCCGGACGTCCTTCGTCTATTTCACGCGGGCGGTGCCCGCCATCTCCTCGCTCGTCAACCTGCCGGCCGCCGACGAGAACTACTACCGCCGTGCGGCCGGGGCCAATCAGCTCACCCAGGTCGCCGGCACCGCCACCTCCGGCGCCACCCTCGTGGCCGTCCAGATCATCGTCTCGACCACCGACGCCAAGTTCCCCGGCGACGCCGGCGACGTCGGCGACAACCGGTGCTGGGACGGCGCGCTCTGGCAGACTTGCACGGCCGCCACGCCCCTCCATGGGCTCGGCGCCATAGCCGTGAACCGCGTCCCGGTGGGCGGCGAGTGGAGCTACCCTTTCCCGGGCGGCTTTCCTGGCATCTATACGGACCACCGGTTCAAGGTCCGCACCGAGGCCACCGACGGCATAAGCCTCTTTCAGGACCCGATCACGGCCCGGACCTTCTACTTCGACGCCGGGGCGCCGACGCCCGTCATCGTGGGGCCTGATAACGCGGTGGGCGGCTATTCCCAACTGGTCCAACTCACCGGAACGGCCGTCGACCCGCTTCCAGGGGGGGGCGTCACCTTCTCGGACCTGGATGCGACGAGCGTCAAATTCCGCATCGACGTGGCCAGCGCCGTCGGGTTCGCCTACAGCCCCGGGCTCGACGCTTTCGCCCAATCCCCGGCCGACGCCGAGATGCGCGGCGTCCAGAACGGCATCAGTTTCTCGACCGCGCCCGGGAAGGTGGCCGGCAACACCCTCTGGCAGGAAGGCTACCGCTACCGCGTCCGCATGACGGCCTCGGACCTCGCCCAGAACGCGGCGGCGCCGGTCGACTCGTTCTTCCGCTTCGACACCTATATCCCCACGGGCACCCTGAGCGCGCCGGGATTGAACGTGGGCGTGCTCTCCAGCATGACCGTGCTCTCCGGGGTGGTCTCGGACTTCGACCCCGACCCCACGTCCAACGGCGCGCTGGGCATCAATCCCACCGGCATCGACCCGACGCCGGGAGCGGGCGGCGTCCAAGTGTCGATCCAGGCCACCGGCGGTCTGGACAGCCCCAACTACTTCACCGGCGACTGCGTCCCGGCCTGCTGGGTGTCCTCGCCCCGCTGGCTGGACGCCGGGGTGCAGTCGAACGTCGACTGGAACAACGCCGCCCAAGCCACCTGGACCTACACCAGCGCCGACCTGGCCGGGGCCATCACCGACAACTCGATCTATACGATCCGGGTGGCCGCCAAGGACCGGGCGCTCAACCTGCAGTCGAGCTTCCTCGCCTCCAACGCCTCCTCGGTGACGGTGAGGGTCGACAAGACAGCACCCCAGGCCTGGATCGCCGAGCCGGGCCAGGGGGACCCCATCTTGGGCATGACCAGCGTCGAGGCCGCCTACACGCCGGCCTCGGTGGTCAGCTCCGGGCTCTCGGGGACGGCCAGCGACGGCCCGGCGCTCACCAAGTCGGGCTTCGGGGTGACCGGCAACGACGACATAGACATCCAGCTCTGGTACTTAAGCGGCGGCGCCAGCTACTATTGGAAGACCTCGCCGCCCTCCTGGACCACGGCCGTGTCGACCTTGCCCGTGGGCGTGACGGGCGGGGCGAACTGGTCGTTTAACCTGGCGGGCGTGGACTTCACGACCCCGTCCCCGGCTCCGGCCGAACAGCGCTATTACGTCCGGGTGCGCGCGCGCGACAACGCCGTGGACCCGTCCTCGGCCGCGGCGCGCAACGTGTCGATGTTCCTGTCTACGGTCAGCTTCCAGGTCGATCCCACGGCGCCGGTGTCCACGATGACCTGGCCGCGCGACGGCCTGTTCGTCAACGCGGTGACCTCGATCACCGGCACGGCCAACGCGGATTTCTCGGGAATCAGCAAGGTGGAGGTGCGCTTGGAGCGCGCCGACGGCGGGCCGCTGGAGAACTGGACGGGGTCCTCGTGGACCGCCAACAGCTATTGGATGCCGGTCTCCTTCGGCGGCGGGGGGGGTGACGTGGTCTGGAGCACCACGACCTTCATAGCCGCGGCGTTTACCAACGACCAGAAATACCGCGTCTACGTCCGGGTGACCGACAAGGCCGGCAACGTGCGCAGCCCGGCGGCGGGCGGGGACATCGTGTTCACCTACGACGACGCGCCGCCCAGCCTCTCGATGCTGTTTCCCTACGCGGCGCCCTTCCCATCGACCTATACCTACGCCAACGGCTCCAACGCCGACGTGGTCTGGGAGTTCCACCGCGCCTCGGGTGCTGTCTCCGACCCCGGGACCTTCGCCGCCGGGGTGACGTCCGTCCACGTAGCGATCGGCTCCGGGCCGCCCACCGATTCGGCCTGGGACTGGTGGGATAGAGCTACCGAGGACTTCACCCTCCTCGCCAACAGCCAGATCCAGTGGACGACCCAGGTCTATACCGGCGGCGCTTCGTGGCAGTATCAGCCGGTCAACCTGTTCAACGGCGGCGTCCTCAAGGACGGCGCGCTCTATCGCGTCTACGTGAAGGCCTGCGACCGGGCCGGGAACTGCCGCAACGCCGTGACCACGCCGGGGGCTTCGGCCGGCGCCCAAACGGCCACCTTCGGCTATGACGTCTCAAAGCCCACGGCCAGCCTGTCCTCGCCTCCCGATCGGTCGCCGCGCACCGGGCTGTCGGACCTCTCAGGCGTCGCCTCCGACGCCGCCGGCCCCGGCGCTTCGGGCGTGCAGGCGGTCTACCTGGCCGTCCAGAACACGGGGGACCCGGCCCGGCAGTGGTGGAACTGGGGCTCGCCGGGAAGCTTCGCGCTGGCCGACCCGCCGCCCTGGCCCACCGACGGTTCCACGCCGGGCAGCGCCTGGCTGCGCGTGGCCACGACCAGCGCGCGCGGCATGTTCTCGGTGCCGTGGTCGACCTCGACGCCGCCCGGCATGATCGCCAGCTCCAACACCTATCGCGTGGTGGCGGGGGTCTGGGATTATACGACGAACCGCTCCAACAACCCGACCGCCGCCGGGGTCGGCTACGAGTTCCGGGTCGACGACGAGGCCCCGGTCGTGGTCACCACCTTCCCGGTGACGGGGGCGAAGTACAACGCGGCGACCTTGAAGGCCCTCTCGGGGTACGCCTACGACAACGTCACCGGCCACTCCGGCGTGACCAGCGTCGAGGTCCTGCTCAAGAACAACTTCTCGGGCTCGTACTGGACCGGCGCGGGAAGCACCTTCGAAGCCCCTACGGACGGCTACGACAATTGGGTCGGCGTACCCATCGTAGGGGTAAGCACGGGCGTGCAGTGGAGCCGTTCCTGGCCGACCCTCAACGACAACCAGACCTATGTCCTGTGGACGCGCGCCACCGACGCCACGGTAAACGTCTCGACCCATCCGGCCTACCCGGTCCCCGACCACTCGGACTCGCTGGACGCGAACCAATACGCCGACGGCTCCTCGGCCATAAGCTTCCTTTACGATAACCTGACGCCGACGTCGAAGGTGACGGCGCCGTCCTTCGGCTTCGTCAACAACGTCGGCCCTCTCAACACCATCTCGGGCACCGCCTGGTCGGACGCGGCCGACGGGAACGGCGCCCAGGTCGACTCGGTCCTGCTCAACCTCTGGTGCTCAGGCTGCGCGGCGGACAACGCCGCCGGCTGGTGGACCGGGACCTGGGGGACCACCCAGCCGCCGCTGTTCTTCTCGGCGAGCTTGTCTCAGCCGTCCTGGAGCCGGGCGTTCGGCAGCGCCTGGCTGGACGGCTACCAGTATAAGGTCTATTCGCAGGCCCATGACCTGGCGTCCAACACCGAGCCGGCCGAGGCCGTGACGGCCTTCGTGGTCGACCGTACGACCCCGGTGGCCAAGGTCGTCTTCCCGGCGGCCGCCGGCTCGGCCGGCCTCGGCCCCGTGACGGTCCTCGGCACGGCCAACGACCGCTTCTGCGACTTGGTCGACCAGGCCGAGCCGGGCGGGGGGAACCTGCTCTGCGTGCCCGGGGCGCGCGACTTCCAGTCGGCCATCAGGTCCTCCTACGTCGTGGTCGCCATCGAGGACACCTCGGGCGGTACCTGCAACGGCTCCGTCCTGGTCAACAAGTGCTGGTGGAACCAGACAGTCTGGGTCGACCAGACCGCCGCCATCTTCTCGACCGCTACCTTTATAGGGGACTCGAGCGGCACCTGGACCTACAACCTCATGGGCGGCGCCCTCTTCGATTTGCGCACCTACAAAGTGTCGGCCTACGCCAAGGACTACGCCGGCAACATCCAGAACAACGTGACGACCAACACCTTCACGGCCGACTTCTCGGCCCCGGTGTCGACCATCACAGCCCCGCTCAACGGCACCTCGCCCGAGTCCCTGCCCCAGGTCGTCGGAACGGCCCAGGACACCGGGTCGGCCGGCGTCCGGCGGGTCTACGCGGCCTACTACCGGTTCAGCAACCCCAAGGCCTGGTGGAGCAGCGTGACCAAGGACTTCACCCACCCCGACGCGGGCAGCCCGCCTTCGCCCAACGACGACGCCTCCTACTGGATACAGACGGCGACCAACAACGCCAGCCCGGTGGCCTGGACCGCCACCGGCGGCTCGACGCCGACCTGGGTCTCGGGCCAGACCTATCAGATCGTGGTGGTCAGCGACGACCGCGGCTTGAACCTGGAGGCCGTCCCGGCCGCCATCAACGGCCGCAACCGCGTCCAGTTCACCTTCACACAGCCGGCGCCGCGCTCTGGCATCGTCGGACCCACGACGGACGCCCACTTCCGGCCCAGCGCGGTGACGATCACCGGCACGGCCAGCGACTTCAGCGACGGCGTCGAGCTGCGCCTGAGCGACCTCACCGGCGCCGCGCTCGTCTGGGACCCGGCGATGAGCGCCTGGCGCCCGCAGGGCGACTACGATCTCTTTAGCGCCGTCGGGGTGAATTTCATCGACAACGGCGCCGGGAACATCAACGACTGGAACTACTCGCTGGGTTCCTCGAGTTGGACCGCCAACGGGCCGTTCCGCCAGTTCACGCTCGAGGCCCGCGGCATGATCGGCGCGCTGCCCGAGTCGCCGGTCCAGGGACCGGTGTCTTTCTCGGTCGACAACGTCAACCCGGCGGCCGGGATCGTCTATCCCACGGCGCTCTTCTACAACGCCGTCACCGACCTGCGCGGCACCGCCACCGACAACTCCGACGGCTTCGCCGGGGCCGCCAAGACCGTCTACTTCCGCTTGAAGCACCAGGACGGCAGCTACTTCAACTTCGTCTCCTCGGCGTACGCGGCCAGCGCCGCCAACTGCACGACCGTCGTGGACGCCACCTGCGGCCAGGCTCAGTTCACGGGCGGCTCGAGCTACCAGCTCTTCCATGGCAGCATCACGAACTCCGAGGCCTTCGCGCCGGACATCCCCTACACCATCGAGATGATCGTCAAGGACCGCGCCGCCAACTCGGGGTCGGGCGCGCCGAAGACCTTCACCTGGGACGTCACCGCCCCCATCGCCGGGGTCCTCCAGCCGGTGGTGAGCAAGCCCGTCAACGCCCTGGCCCAGGTCAACGGCACCGCGGCCGACTTCCACGCGATGTACGTCTCGAGCTTCTCGATCCAGTC
>JACPXC010000054.1 GCA_016196755.1 Elusimicrobiota bacterium | reverse complement strand
CGTTCAAGCGGAGGAGCTTCGAGGATTGCCTCCGTCGGCAATCCTCGAAGCCACGCGCACGAGGCGCGTAAACGGCTCCGTCAACGGCGCAGGGCGTCCGGTTCAGGATGCCGGGGACCTGGCGACCTGAGCAGTTACGAACAAACAGCGAATGCCTTTGCTGCGGAACTCCTTGTACCCGAATCCGGCCTAGAACAGTTCGATTATTCGCCCCTGACTCCCTCAAAATTAAAACGCATTTGCGATCATTATGAAGTTGGCCACACAGTAGTAGCCAACCGATTAAATGACCTCGGTAAAGTCAGCAGGGTCGAAACGGACCGCGCACTCGATGGCCTCTTTACTCCAGGGCGCTCCAACCGAAAGCCCCGACGCCGTTAGCGAGGATGTCCCTGACGCTCTAGCCGCGCCGGAAGCCCGCCAAGAACCGGATCCAGGCCTCAGCGCCCGCGGGCACGGGCTTCGGCGCTGCCGACACGCTCTGAAACATCAGGACCCAATAGGCGTCGCCTTGCGGCAAGAAAACGAACTCCTCGTGGACCCAGTCGCCGCTCTCCCCCGGGCCGGTCCCGCGCTCATAGTCGCGCTTCCATAGCCGGGTCGACGCTCCTGAGACGGTAACGGCCTTGGCGTCCTGGGCGGCGACGCCGCGGTTCTTGAGCCGCTTGAGGAACGCCTCGGGTGTGGCGGGGTCCGAACGCAGGACCACGTCGATGTGGACGGCGGGAGACCCGTAGCGGATCCCGCGCAAGCCGTCGGACAAGATTTCGGACCCCCACTCCGCCGGCACGACGCAGCGGAACAGCTCCGTCACGCTCTCGGTCCGGTACTTCGGGTCAAGAGCCGCCGCCCAAGACGCGCAGACGAGCAGGCACGCGAAGACGCGGCTAGCCGCCGTTGGACGCCCAATGGTCGGGATAGGCCGCGCGGTCATTCTTGATGAACTCATAATATTGGGCGAATGTCCACTTTCCCTTCGGCGGGGCGGCGGCCGGCAGGCCGTGGGAGTCGACGTAATCCTGATAGGCCTTCACGTCTCTCTCGAACTGCCCCTTCAGCGCGAGGAAGGCGGGGTCCACGGCCATGCGCTTCATGTCGGCCAGGCGGCCGGCCGCCACGGGGTCGTGCCCCTTGGCCCCCGTTGGAAGGGCACCGGCGCGCAGGAAGGCCAGCCGTTCGCGGAGCTTTATGAACGCGGTCTCGAATTGCTGGATCTTGGTGGGCAGAGACACCTGGCGGGCCCGGACATCGGAACGGATCTCGTCCCAGGCGCCCTGCTCCTTAAGCTCCTTGTAGTGGGTGTACTTCTTGCCGGGCGTCGCCGCCAGGCGGTCCAGCGTGTCGAGCTCGGAGAGGCGGGCGGGGACCCAGTTCTCCCGCGTGTCCATCATATCGGCGATCTTCCGCTGAAGGGTCTCGGCGCGCTTCTGAAAGGCGGGGATCGGGTCCGCCCAGTCCTTCGGCATGAGGCGGGTGGCATAGTACTCGCCCCACATCGCCATCCCCTCGTAGAACTCATCGACGTCGTCGGCGTTGGCGAGGTCGCGGCCTTCCTCCGTGTACGGGGTCGAGCGCCCCCCGTTGAGCTCGGCGCCGACCATGTAGCCGATGGGCCGCGCCCAGGCCTCGTCGAGCTGGTCGTAGCTGTCGATGACCGCCTTGTAGCCGGGGACCTTCGCCACCAAGAGGCGCTGGGTGCGCAGGCTGAAGACCTCGTGCTGGAACTCGTGCGCCGCGTTGCCGGCCGCCTGCTCGAGGGCCAGCTTCCGATCGTTCATCTCGGAGAAGAGGGCGTTGTAGGTGTAGGTATGGGTGTTGGTGTCCATCTCCCCGCGCGTGCCGTTGGGGCGCTGGGTCCCGTTCTGGACGTAAATAGTGCTCCCCTCATAGCGGTGCGGGAGCACGCTGACCTGGACTCCGGCCAGCTTGGCCTCGGCGATGAGCTCTTTGAGGATGCGGCGACCGGTGGGGGAGGTCTGGAGCGTGGCGAGCAACTCGCGTTGGAACTGCCCATCGTCGCCCGCCGCTAGCTTGATGTACCTCTTGAGGTCCTCGGCAGAGATGGCCGCGGCCGGGGCAGGCGGCTCCCGCCGCACCGGCTGGGCGGCCGCGGGGGCCAAACGCGCCCCGAACGCCGCCCTCGCCCCGCCCGCCATCCCCATACCGCCGCCGAAGACCGCGGTGACCAGGTCCTGGCGCGGCACCGAGCCGGTAAAGAGCGCGTCGAGGTCGATCTCCGCAACGGCCGGCGACGCGCCCAAGACGGCCGCCAGCGCGGCGGAGAGCAGGCGGCTTAAGAGGCGACTGGGTCTCATGACCCTCTCAGAATGAGCCCATACCGAGGTCCTGAGGAGGGCCTAAGGCTTACCATCTTTGTGGGTCCAAAGGCCTATGGACCCTTGACGCCCTCCCGCTCCCGGACGACTCTATCCAAGGAGGGACCATGAAGAGGGCGATCCGATCCGCGTTCCTGGGACTGTCCGCCGCCGCCCTCTTCTGCCCCCCTGCCGCCGCCGAGTCCACCCCCGCCCCCAAGTCGATGACCCGCCAAGGCGACATCACCGGCAGCGGAGGCTTCTCCACCCCGATGGGCCGGCCCAACACCTCGCCCGAGGCGGTCCTGCCGGCCTCCGACCAGGCGGTCTCCGCCCGCTCCACCTCCGAGCTGGCCAAGGACTCCCGCGCCCCCGACCTCCGCGACGCCGTCATGGGCGCCCAAGCGTTCCCCATGGCCGAGCTCGACGCCTACGGCCGCCCCGCCGGCGACGGCGTCACCGACGGCGTGCGCGCCAACCCCCTCAACCTCTTGCGCAAGTCGATCACCCGCTTCCAGCACCGCAAGAACATGCGCTCGGAAGGCGTGACCCGCGAGAAGGCGCGCGTAAAGGCGGTGAGATACAAAAAGGAGGTCGACGCCTCGAAGATCAACAACGACGGCGACGACTTCTACGAGACCAAGAAGGGGCTCTGGGAGACCGCGGATAAGCTCTATAACCTGTCGGTCGGCTGGATCAAGAACTGATATGAACAAGAAAGTCGCCGCCGCGTCGTTGGCCCTCGTCCTCTCCGTCGCAGACGCGGCCGCGTTCCTGAGCTCCGCGCTCCGCGAGCACAAGGACATCCACAAGGAGCTGCGCGACGCGAACGCCCAGCTCAAGTCGTCCTTGGCCGCGACCAAGGCCCTGCACACCTTCAACACGACGATCTACACCTTGCGCACGGCGATGGTGGCGAAGATGGTGGCCTCGGCCGCCGCCGGCAACTGCTCGGCGCGCTTCCCGGCCCTCTACGAGCAGGACGACGCCTCGGCCGCGAAGGCCGCCGAGCCGCGCATCGTGTCGCAGGAGGAGCCCCTCGCGGACGTCGGCGAGAAACTAGACAAAGGGGATAAGGAGATCGTCGAGAAGGGCGAGCCGCTGGCCGCCAAGCTGCGCAAGGAGGATCAGACCGTGCGCGAGAAGATCGGCGGCGAGGGACTCCCCAGCGGCACCCGCGCCGACAGCCTGATCGCCGACCTCCACAAGGCGGCCAAGAGCGGCCTCGAGGCGAACAAAAAGGGGCTCCTGGCTCAGAAGGCCGGGTTCGCCGCGGCGAAGGCCATCCAGGAGGCCTCGAAGAAGGAGACCGAGGCCGCCGACAAGAACGACGAGATCAGCAACAAGCTCAACGAGCTCTGCTCCCGGATCAAGTCCCTGCCTGAAGGCCCGGGAAAGATTCCCCAGGCCATCGGGATCGCCTCGCAGGGGCCCGGGCTGCACTCCCAAGGCTCCCAGCCGCTGGCCGCCGCCATGACGGAGATACAGAAGGCCTTCACGGCGCTCAAGGAGGCGGAGCGGGAGAACAAGGTCTTCGACGACGCCATCCCCGGCAACGCCCGCTCGGACGCCGAGGACCTGCCCTACGTCAACGACGTCAACGACGTCCGCAACCGCCTCGACAAGAAGCTGGCGGGAATCATCAAGGACGGCCGGACGCCCCCGCCCGCGCCGCTTGTCCAGCCCGCCCCGCTCCCCGAGCCCGAGTAAGCGCCGTCACGTCCCCGTCAACAGCCGCCGTCGGGGACAGTGCTACAATCCCCTCCGTCTGCCATGTCGGAGAACAAAAAAGTCGGTTGGGACGTGCTGTCGAGGCTCGCCGGGGACGTCCCCCCGGCGGCCCCGGGCCATGCCCAGTTCCTCGGCGAGGCCGACACCCTGTTCAACCGCGAGCTGTCCTGGCTCGAGTTCAATGAGCGGGTCTTGAGCGAGGCGGCCGACACGTCCATCCCCGCGCTGGAGCGCCTGCGCTTCTGCACCATCGTCAGCTCGAACCTCGACGAGTTCTTCATGGTCCGCGTGGCGGCCTTAAGCCGCGTCGCGCGCCGCGCCCCGGCGCGCAAGACCCCCGACGGCATGACCGCGGCGCAGGTCTACGCCCAAGTGCGCGAGCACGTGGTGCGCCAGAAGGCGCGCCAGGCGGTCGTGCTGCCCGACATCCTCAACGAGCTGCGCTACGCCGGCATCCGCATCGACACCGACTTCCCGCGCACCACCGCGCTCGACCGCACGATCCGCCAGAACCTGCCCGGCCTGAGCGTCACCATCCGCCGCTCCAACCAGCCCCTGCCCCACCTCGCGGGGGGCCAGATGTACGTCTTCGTGAGCTTCCCCGGCGAATACGCCATCATCACCCTCCAGGACCGCCAGAGCCGGCTCCTGCGCATCCCGTCGAAGGGCGCCGGCCTGCATTTCGTCCTGCTCGAGCGCTGGCTGGCCGACCGCGCCCCCAAGCTCTTCGCCGACCGCGAGGTCCTGGAGGCCTTCCCGTTCAAGGTCATCCGCGAGGCCGACCTGCGCTATCGCCCCGACGACGAAGGTCCTCTCGAGGAGCAGATCCTCGAGGCCGTGGGCCAGCGCACCCGCGCGCGCGTGGTGCGCCTGGAGGTCGACGCCGCCGCCTACTCGGAGGGCGCTTTGTTCCTCGCCACCGCCCTCGGCCTCGACTCGGCCTCGCTCTACCGCTTCGACCTGCCCTTGGACCTGCGCACGCTCATGGCGGTCTATCAGGCCAAGAACCGCCCCAGGCTCAAGTACCCGCCCGTCGAGCAGCGCACACCGCACCCGTTCCGCCGCCGCGACCGCATCTTCGAGGTCATCAAGAAGAAGGACTTCCTCGTCCATCACCCCTACGACTCCTTCAAGACCGTCCTCAACTTCATCAGCCGCGCCGCCGAGGACCCGCGGGTCACGCGCATCTACCACACCCTCTACCGCACCAGCCTCGACTCGCCGGTCATGGAAGCCCTGAAGCTGGCCGCCAAGAACGGCAAGCAGGTCACCGCCTACGTCGAGATCAAGGCGCGCTTCGATGAGCTCAACAACCTGCGCTGGGCCCAGGACCTGCGCCGCGCCGGCGTGCGCGTCATCCGCCCCTTCGGGAACTGGAAGGTGCACAGCAAGGCCACCCAGGTCTTCCGCCGCGAGGGCGCGGAGGAGGCCTCCTATCTCCATCTGGGCACCGGCAACTACCACCCGACCACGGCGCGGCAGTACACCGACCTGGGCCTGCTCACCCGCGACCAGGACCTCGGCCGCGAAGTGGCGCGTTTCTTCGGCGCATTGGTCAAGCACCGCCGTCCCAAGGACTTCGACGAGCTTCTGGTCGCCCCCGTCAACATGCACCGCCAGACCCTGGCCCTCATCCACCAGGAGACCGCCCTCCAGCGCCACGGCGTGCGCGGCCACATCATCGCCAAGATGAACTCGCTCGTCGACAAGGAGACGATCTCGGCGCTCTACGAGGCCTCGCGGGCGGGCGTGCGCATCGAGCTCATCGTGCGCGGCATCTGCTGCCTGCGCCCGCAGATCCGCGGCCTTTCCGAGAACATCCGGGTCATCAGCATCATCGACCGCTTCCTCGAGCACAGCCGGGCCTACTACTTCCGCGCCGGCGGCGAGGGCAGGGTATACCTCTCGAGCGCGGACTGGATGCCGCGCAACTTCTTCACGCGCATGGAGCTGGCCTTCCCCGTCAAGGACCCCGCGCTCAAGCGCTATATCCGCGAGGTCGTGCTCCACAACGCCCTAAACGACAACGTCAAAGCCTGGCACCTGCGCCCCGACGGCACCTACACGAAGCCCCGCCCGCCCGCCGAGCAGCGCCGCCTGCGTTCCCAGTTCGTCCTGGAGTCCTTGGCCAAGAACCACTACAAGGACACCATCCTCGCCGCTCGCGGCGCCTGAGCGGCCGCGTTCCAAAACGTAGGACTTGAAACCCAGCCGCGGCAGGGGCTCCAGTCCCTAGCCGTCCGGGCCCTTCGGCACCATCCTTGCGGCAGAGGTGGAACCCATGAAGCGCTTCCTGTCGTTGGCCGCCGCCGCCCTCCTGGCCGTCCCCGCGCAAGCCGGGGAGTCGACCCTTGAGGCGTTCGCCTCGGGCTTCCTCACCGCCGCCGGCGCCGGCCCGATCGTCGCCGGAGCGCGGGCTTTCGGGGCCGGGCGCGCCGCCGCAAAGAAGCCGGCCAAGCCGGAGATCGAGGTCTGGGTCTACAACACCCAGGGCGGCGGCCTGAGCCCGGACAACGGCCTCGTCCTCGACGCCTCGACGCGCCTCGACCACGCCCTGCGCGCGCCCGCGGGGACCGAGCTCATCTGGGTGAAGGACGCGGCCGACCTCAAAAAGCAGCTCGAGGGGATCCGCGACTCCGGCGCCTTGATCAAGAAGCTCGTCCTCCTGGCCCATGGCGCCTCCGGGCACACGACCTTGGTCGACGCCCTCAATGTGTCCACATTCAAGGGGATCGACTCGGCCTTCGCGCCGGACGCCAAGATCGAGATGCGCTCCTGCAGCGTGGCCTCCGACGAGCAGGGCGCGGCGTTCGTCGAGCAACTGGGAGAGACCTTCCTCCGGAGCGGCGCCGGCAGCGTGGACGCCGCAAAAGGCCCCTACCTCGGCCTTCCCGTGGTCGGCGGCTGCCCATGGGGCACCTGCACGGCTACGGTCGGGGCCGACGGCTGCGCGAAGGTCACCGCCGGCTACGACCTGACGGCCAAGCGCAAGGCGCTGACGACCAGCCTCGACAAGCTCGGGCGAAGGCTGGCTCGTTTGGATATCTCGGACGCCCGCCACCTGGCATTCGAGACGAGGCTGGCCGAGACCCGCGCGCTCGTCGAGGCCGAGCCATGGACCATGCGGGCGGCCCTACGCGCCGACTTTCAGCTCGAGCTGACCGGCAAGCTCCTCGAATCCGCCGCGAAGCCGGCGGCGGGCGCCGGCCGCTAGGGCGCCTCAGACTCCTAGCTGCGTGAGGAAGCCAGCTGGGGATAGGATGGGGATTTTCCCGAACATCTTCAAGTTCAGAAGGTGCTTATCTCCGGACAAGATGTAGTCGGCCTGGGCGGCGACGGCGCACTCTAAAACTCGGTCGTCGGCGGGGTCGGCCGCCACATGGCGGAGGGTAGGCAGGACGGCGTCCGGCACCACTTCCCATAACTGCGAGAGTTCGTTGAGCGTGTCCAAGATGGCTCCTGTCCGCGCCGGAAACTTCAGATCCATGACAGCCTTGAACTCGCCGATCAGGACCGCCGAAGTGAACAGGTGAATCCTGCCCGTCAGGGCCTGTTCCAAGATCCGCGCGGGTTTTCCTCCGAAGCAGAGGCCGGAGATCAAGACGTTGGTGTCCAGGACTACCCGGGGAGAGTCCAAAGGGCTTACTTGCCCCGGACTCGACGGACGGCCTGCTCGACATCAGAGGGTTTGAGGGCACGGCGCTTCGTCTCGGCGCGCCAGAACCCGAAGAGGCCCTTCCAGCGCCTCTTGCGCTCGATATACATGCGGGTGGCCTCCCTCAGGAGCTCGGACCGGGTCCGGGCCTCCTCCGAGGCTACCTTGTCGATGTCCTTCAAGAGCTGCCGGGAGAAGGAGATATTGACTGTGGAGGTCTGCTGCATAACACCCAGTATATACAAGGTTTGTATATCGGTCAATAGCAAGCCGCCGCCTGACGCTGAGGGCTAGCCCTTGGCGGTGCGGGCCTGATGCTCGGCGAAGGTCTCGGCGAAGTTCTTGCCGGACATGCCGATCGAGGCGAGCTCGTCGAAGCGCAGGCGGCGCTTCTGTTCGGAGTCCTTGACCATGACGTCGATGTAGTCGCCGTCGGGGACGCGCGGGCTCTTCTTGATGCGGTTGAACACGAAACCCTCGAGGGTCTTGCCGTCCTTTAAGACGATGCTGACGTGACCGCGGTAGTCATAGGCGGCTTCGATCTGCTTGAGGAGCTCGGGCGCGTGGGCCATGGCGGCATTATCCCACATCGGGCCGCCCGCGGCCAAGGGCCGCGCTACTCCGCGACGCGCTGATAGCCGATCAGGGAACGGAGCCGGGCCGCATAGTCGTTGTACCGGGCCTCGGCGACGTACTCGCAGAGCATGGTCGTGGGGGTCATCAGGCGGCACCGCAGGCTCCAACTCGACGCGTCGGCGCGGCCCCCGTCGGAGAAGCTCCCGCTCAGCCGCGGGGCCCCGACGCGCACGGAGCTGACGCCGTTGGCCGTCGCGGGCTGGATGGCCGCGGTGTGCTGGATCTCCCCGTTGTAGACGTATCGGCCGGGGAGCCGGGAGCGCCGCGAGAAATGCAGCTGGGTCACCAGCGGCTCGCCGTTGAAGGGATCCCGGTCCCGTTCGACGCGCAGCTCCGGCTCGTCGGTCTCGGCCGCGCAGCTTCCCCGGGGATCGGCGTTGTCGATGCGGCAGAACTGCCGCCAGCGGCCGATCAGCTCGGGGGCGTGGGTGGAGATGGCCCCGGCGCTCAGCGGCCGGCGATAAAGCGCAGCCGCTGGGACAATACGGCCGCCTTGGCGAGCAAAAACGCGATGTCCTCGCGCCCCGGCATCCCCTCGCAGACGACGCGCAGCTCGGGCCCGTTGAGGTGCAGGTAGACCTCGCGCCCGGCCCGCGAGGCCTGCAGCAGCTCCTGGACGGCGTTGAGGGTCTTGAAGTCGAGCAGGGCGAAGGCGTAATCAGGCGGCGTGGCACGCAGGGTCACCGCGTCGTCCTGGCCGGGCAGCCCGCCTATCTCCTCGCGCTCGGCCATGATCTTGGCGGCGTCGCCCTCGGCCTTGGCGCGGTGCGCGACCAGCAGGCCGGGCCGGAAGCGCTTCGAGCGCGAGAACAGGATGGTCTTGAAGTCCTCCTCCTTCTGGCCCTCGTACTCGAGCGTGAACACGACCGGCTCGGGGTCGCTCCCATCGCGGCAGGACCAGCCGCCCACCGTGGCGCCCGGCGGGGTCGGCATCGGCTCGAGGAGCCAGCCCGTCCCCTCGGCGCGCACGGCCCCGACCGCGGCGGCCTCGGCGGCCAGGCGCTCGCGCGCCTTCTTGTGGAACAGGAACAGCGCGCCCAGGAATACGCCCACGGTGACCCAGGACGGCAGGTTCAGGGCGTGCCCCAGGCTGCCCGCGGCCACGGCCGCCGCCCCGGGCGCGGCCCAGCCGCGCAGCTCCGCGCCGCCCCAGCGGTTGAGGCCGACGTAGAGGCCCGCCGCCGCGGCCAGGCCCAGGACGCCGGCCAAGAGGCCTATCACTCGCTCAGGCTCTTGCGCACATCCTCGGCCTCGGCGCGCAGGCCGGCCGCCGCCTTGGGGTCCTTGAGGGATCCCGCGTTGATCTCGACGTTCTCGAGCGCGCAGAGCGCCGCGGCGCGCAGGAGATGCGCCGCGCAGTTCATGTCCGAGGCCACCGTGCCCACGGCCTTGCCCGCCGTCTCCTTGACGCGCCGCAGCGCCTCGACCGCGCGCCGCGCGGTCTCGAGCGGCACCTCGGCGGCGTGCTGGAGCGACTCCTGGACCTTGGCGGTGCGCGCGGGGTCGTCCTTGGGGAGCTTGAACGCGGCCATGACCGTGTCAAATGACGCCGCGTCGGCGCCGGTCAGGCGGTGGAACTCGCCCTGCAGGGACTTAAATCCCTCGCGCGCCGACTCGAGGGCGTCCTTGCGCGCCTGGTCCACCTTCTTGGAGGCCGCGCTGATCCCCGAGGCCATCCGCCCCAGGGCGCAGGCGATGGCCCCCGCCGTGCCGGCCGCCGAGCCGCCGCCCGGGGTGGGGTCGGTGGACGCGAACGCCTCGGCCAGGCGCTCGGCAGCGGCCTCCCAGCCTCCGGACAGGGCCTCGAGGCGCTTCTCGAGGATCTGCTCCTTGGTGAAGCTCTCGACCCGGAGGCGGTTGAGCGCGAAGTCGACGAGCGCCTCGCGCGGGATGAGGCCGATGATCTCGGTGGCGACGACCTCCGCCCCCACCGCCTCGCACTCGGTGCGCACGGCATCGAGGACCTTGGCCATCGGAGTCTCGCGGTAGTCGGTGAGCACGGTCGAGATCTGCACCAGGCCCTTGGCGGCCAGGTCGATCTCCTTGGCGCGCACGTGGGGCAGGCCGCCGCCCGAGGCGCGCACCTTTTTGGCGATCGACGCCCCTTGCGCCATCGTCAGGCCCGAGATGTTGAGGTTGAAGTTGATGATCTGCTCGCGCGCCCCGACCGCCGTCGCCCCGGCCGTGGGATGGATGCGGCTGGGCCCGAAGTCGGGCTCGCGGGCCGGGTCCTTGCCGATGGACTCGCGCAGGCCCTCGAACTGTCCCTTGCGCACGTTGGCCAGGTTCTCGCGCTCGGGCCGCCGCGCGGCCCGGTCGTAGAGGAACACCGGCACGCCGAGCTCCCGTCCGACGCGCTCGCCGAGCTTGTTGGCGAGGAACCGGCACTCGGCCAGGTCGCCGTCGAGCGGGATGAAGGGGATGACGTCGACCGCCCCCATCCGCGGGTGCTCGCCCTTGTGCTTGGTCAGGTCGATGAGTTCGACGGCGCGCTCGGCGGACTTGAAAGCCGCCTCGACGGCCGCCTCGGGCGGCGCCACAAACGAGAACACGCAGCGATGGTGGTCGGGATCGGTCTCGAGGTCGAGGACCCGCACGCCCGGCACGGCCATGGCGGCCTTGGTGATGGCGTCGATGACGCCCTTGTCGCGGCCTTCCGAGAAGTTCGGCACGCAGAGGACGAGTTTGCTCATGGGGTCTCCTACGGATGATGGGTGAGGATCAGGGCGCGGGGCTCGGTAAGCTCCTCCATAGCCCAGCGCACGCCTTCCCGGCCGATGCCCGACATGCGGCTGCCGCCGTAGGGCAGGATGTCGGAGCGGTAGGTCGGCACCTCGTTGACGCAGAGCCCGCCCACCTGCAGGGAGTTCCAGGCGCTCAGGACCGCGTCGATGTCCTTGGTGAAGATGCCGGTCTGCAGGCCCCAGACGCCCGTGCCGGCCTTGGCTAGCACGCCCTCGGCGGTGGCCGCCTTCTCGAGCGTGACCACCGGGCCGAAGACCTCGTCGACGACCAGCCGGCAGCCGGCCGGCGCGTCCTCGACGACGGTCGGGGCGCAGGTCCGGCCCGAGCGTGTCCCGCCGCAGAGCAGCTTCCCGCCGCCCGCCACGGCCTCCTTGACCCACTCCTCGATCCTCATGGCGGCTTTCTCGTCGATCAGAGGCCCCACGTCGGCGTCGCTCTCCGGCGCGCCGACCTTGAGCTCGGCCACGTTGGCCAGGAGGAGCTGCTTGAACTCCTCGTAGGCCGAAGCCTCCACGACGATGCGCTGGACCGAGATGCAGGTCTGGCCCGAGAAGACGAAGCCGCCGGCCGCGCAGCGCGCCGCGGCCAGGGCGAGGTCGGCGTCGGCGCAGACCGCGACGCAGGCCGCCCCGCCGAGCTCGAGCACGACGTGCTTGCGCCCGGCCGCGGTCTTGAGCTTCCAGCCCACGCCCGCCGAGCCGGTAAACGAGAGCGTGGCGAAACGCTCGTCTTTGACCAGCGCCTCGGCCGCGTCGTTGGGGCAGGAGACCACGGCCCCGCACTCGTCCGGCCAGCCCGCGGCGCTCAGCGCCTCCGCCAGCATGCGGCCGGCCTTGGGGGCCTGCGGCGGCGGCTTGAGGAGGAACGGCACGCCGGCCGCTATAGCCGGGGCCACCTTATGGATCGACAGGTTGAGAGGGAAGTTGAAGGGGCTGATGAAGAGCGCCGGACCGCGCGGCACGCGCTTGATGAGGGCCGAGCGGTTCTCGCCCGCGGGCTCGGCGTCGAGCGGCACCCACTGCCCGGTCCAGCGCAGGGCCTCGCCGGCGGCGTAGGACAGGGTGAACACGGCGCGGTCGGCCTCGCGGCGGCCGTCCTTGAGCGGCTTGGCCACTTCCTCGGCGAGGACCTTGGCCCACTCCTCGCGCGCTGCGCGCACGCCTTCGGCGAGGGCGTTGAGGACCTTGGCCCGCGCGTGCGCGGGCATGCGCGCGGCCCGCGCCGCGCCGGCCGCCACCTGGGCCGCGACCTTCAGCGCTTCTTCGGGGTTCTTGGCTTCAATGAAAGCCATAGCAGCCACTCCTTGACGTTGCGGAAATCCCGGGAGAGATGGTCGGGCTTGGAGCGCACGAGCTCCTCCCAGGTCGAGAAACCGGTGCCGACGGCGATGGTGCGGTAGCCGACCTTGCGCCCGGCCTCCACGTCGAGCGGCGTGTCGCCGATGACGTAGACGTCGCGCGGGTCGACGGCGCGCAGGCGCAGATGGCGGCGGGCCCGGACCACGGCCCGCTTGAGCAGGAGATGCCGATGGTATGCGTCGGAGCCGTAGCCGCCGAAGGCGAAGTAGCCGTTGAGGCCCGAGGGCTCGAGCTTGATGCGCGCGCCGCGCTCCATGTTGCCGGTACCCAGGCCCAGGGCGACCTCGTCCTTGCGGGAGGCGAGGACGCGAAGGAGCCGGCGGATGCCGGAGGTCAGCTCGTACTTCTTGGCGCGCTGGGCCACGCGGACGAAGCCCGGCAGGAGGCGGATGTACTCCTCGTGGACGCGGCCCAAGTCGTCGCGGGTCGGGCGACGGCCGACGGCGGCCCGGATGGCCTCCTCGAAGTTGCGCAGGTCGGTCTTGCCGGCGAGGTTCAGCTCCGAGCAGCAGTCCCTGTCGATGCCGAACACCGAGCAGACGGCGCGGTTGAGCGCCTTGCGCCCGGCCCCGCCGGCCTTTACCAGGGTCCCGTCGAGGTCGAAGAGCAGGATCTTCATACCCGGAGCTCGGCCGTCGAGTGCACGACCTTGCCGGCCTTGAACACCGTGACGGCGAGGTTCTTGCCGAACCAGTAGCAGAGCTCGCGATAGTCCTCGCAGTCGTAGATGACGAGGTCGGCGGCCTGCCCGACGGCCAGCACCCCGTGGGTCTTCCCGAGCCCCGCCGCCCAGGCCCCGTTGACCGTGGCGGAGACCAGGGCCTCCTCGGGGCTCATCTTCATGCGCGTCACCGCGATGGCGAGGATCTCCTGCATGTTCCAGCACGGGCAGGTGCCGGGGTTGAAGTCGGTGGCCAGCGCGACCGGGACGCCGGCGTCTAGTATGCGGCGGGCCGGAGGCATGGAGCCCAAGCCCAGGAAGTGGTTCGAGCCCGGCACGAGGCAGGCCACGGTCCCCGCCGCCTTGAGCGCGCCCAGGTCGTCGTCGTCGGCGTGGTCTAAGTGGTCGGCGGTGCAGGCCTTGAGCCGGGCGGCCAGCTTCGCCCCGCCGCTGTGGGTCAGCTGCTCGGCGTGGACGCGCAGGCCGAGGCCCGCCGCGCGCGCCGCCTGCAGGAAGTCAGTGCATTCCGCCGCGCCGAAGTAGCCGCGCTCGCAGAAGACGTCGGCATAGAGGGCCAACTTCTCCTCGGCCACGACCGGCAGGACCTCGCGGGCCATGAAGCGCGCGTACTCACCGGTGCGGCCCTGGTACTCGGGCGGGACGGCGTGCGGCCCCAGGAAGGTCGGCACCACGCCGAGCATCCCGCCGGCGCCCAAGTGCTTCAAGGCCCGCAGGCTCTTGAGCTCGGAGTCCTTGTCGAGCCCGTAGCCGCTCTTGGCCTCGATCGTCGTCGTGCCGCATTCGATGAAGCGCGCGGCGCGCTCCTGGAGCAGGACGGTCAGGTCGCGTTCGGTCGTGCCGCGCAAGGCGCTGACGCTGGAGATGATCCCCCCGCCGGCCGCGGCGATCTCCTGGTAGGTCTTGCCCTGGGCGCGCAGCTCGAAATCGCGCAGGCGCGGCTCCGCGAAGGCCGGATGGGTGTGGGCGTCGACGAAGCCGGGCATGACGACCCGCCCCCCGGCGTCGTGGACCCGGCCCTTGCGGGAGTCGGGGTGGGCCAGGACCTTGTCGGCCGGGCCCGCGGCCACGATGACCCCCTCGTCCATCAGGACCGCGCCCTGGCGGATGAGGCCCACGTTCGACGCCGCGGCGCCGGCCCGGGGTTCGTCGGGGCCGGCGAAGGTCAGGAGGGTGGCGTTGGTGACGAGCTGCTTCACTGGGGTCGGGCCGATTCTACAATTTGCGTGGTACAATTGAGTCCTGGGCCCAAAGGCCTAGGACCCCCGGGGACCCGAGACCCTGCCCCGGCGGGCCTAAAGTCGGTACTGTATCGGGAAGGACCCGCAACGATGTCGCCCAGCTCCGCCCCCCGCCTGCGCCTGCTCGTCGTCGACGACGAGCCGGCCGACGTAGAACTCCACCAGGACGTGCTGAGCGCGGCCGGCTACACGGTCGTGACCGCCGGGTCGCTGGCCGCCGCCCGCAAGGCCCTGGCCGCAAAGCCCTGCCAGCTCCTCTTAGTCGACCTGCGCCTGCCCGACGGCGACGGCCTCTCCTTGCTCGAGGACGCCCACGCCGCCGACCCGCACGCCGCCGCCGTGGTCCTGACCGGCTTCTCCTCGGTGGAGAACGCCGTGGCCGCGCTCAAGGCCGGCGCCTACGACTTCCTCGCTAAGCCCTGCCCCGAGGAGCGCCTCCTGGCCTCGATCCACCGCGCCGCCGAGCGCTACGAGCTCAGCCGCACCCTGGTCGTCCGCACCGGCGAGCTCGAGTCCATGAACAGCCAGCTCGACCGGCGGGTCAAGGACGCCACCCAAGAGATCTTCACCCTCAACGAGAAGCTTAAAAAAACCGTCTCCGAGCTCGTCGACATCAACAAGCGCCAGACGCGCTTTCTCGAGGACATGGCCCACGAGCTCAAGAACCCCCTGGCCGTCGTCATCGGCTACTCGAGCTTCCTGCTGCGCCGGCCCATGTCGGAGTGGACCCACGAGGAGCTCGAGCGCAGCCTGCAGAGCGTGGCGCGCAACTCCCAGCACCTGCACGCCCTCATAGAGGAGCTGCTCGACTCCGCGCGCCTGGCCGGCCGGAAGATGACCCTCAAGGTCGAGCCGGTGGACGCCGGCCAGGCCGCGCGCGAGGCCGCCGAGGCCTGGCGCCCCAAGGCCGAAGAGCACGGCATCGTCCTCGACGTCCCCGAGGCCGCCCCTATGGCCTCGGAGGCGGCACTTCCTCGCGATAACGCTCGGTCGGCCGCCCCGCGCCGGATCTCCGCCGACCCCAACCGTCTGCGCCAGATCCTCAACAACCTGATCTCCAACGCGCTCAAATTCACCCCGCGCGGCGGCCGGGTCAGCGTCAGCGTCCACGCCGAGGGGACCGGGACCCTGTTCCGGGTCGCCGACACCGGGCCCGGCATCCCGGCCAAGGACGCCGAGCGAATCTTCGAGCGCTTCTATCAGGTCGAGGGCAAGCACCAGGACCACGTCCGCGGCCTGGGGCTGGGCCTCAGCATCACCGCCGGCCTGGTCCAGCTCCACGGCGGGCGCATCTGGGTGGAGAGCGACACCGGCCAGGGCGCGCGGTTCTTCTTCCTGCTCCCGGAGCGCGTCCCGCAGGCCTCCGAGCAGGCACCCACCGAGACCGTCGCCCCCAGCCGCTCCTAGTCAGGACCTAAGGACCCTATTCTTCGTAGGCCTAATCCCTTTCCCGTCCTTCCCCGCCGGCCCAAGCGTTTGCGCGCAGGCGATTGATACCGTGCCTCACGATCTTTAATGGAGGCATGATGAAGTTCTCTCTTCTCGCCGTACTCTTGGCGTCGCCCGCCGCCGCCGGCCCGTTCACCGCCGCCGCTCCGGTCGGCCGCTCCGCCCTTCCCTTGCCGCCCGGGATGTTCTTCTCCCCGGCGCTCTCGCCGAGCCTGGCCCCTCTGGTCACCCCGAGCTTCCTGGTCACCCCCTCCGCCGTCTCGCTGACCTCCGTCCTGCCCTCGCCCGCGCTCCCGACGCTGACGCCGGCTCTGCCCGCGGCCGTCCGCCCGCTGGCGATCGCGGCCGCGATGCCCGCCGCGGCCGCTGCCCCGCAGGCTGCGGCCTCCGCGAAGGCCGCCGGAGCCGTCGTCCGCGCCTCGCTGGCCGAGACCGCCGGGGCCATCGCCCAGTCCAAGCCCTCCCAGCGCCATGGCGCCGCGTCCGCCGCCTCCAACGCGCTCTTCGACGGCATGAAGGCGCGCTCCGCGGTCAACGGCGTGGCGGCCTTCTCCCGCCCGCCGGACTGGTCGGAGGACCGCCGCATCAACGCCGCCATCGCCAAGCTCAACGAGTCGTCGGTCGGGCGCGACATCTACGCGAACATCTACCAGAACCACCCCGGCCTGCGCATCGTGGTCGACGACGCCCCGGGCGCCAACTACGACGCCCGCCTGACGCGCGATGCCGCCGGCCGGCCGATCCTCAACCTGACCGAGAGCCTGGTCGACCGGCAGTCCGCCGAGACCGTGGCCGCCTACATGGCCCGCGAGATGTCGGACCTCTACTTCGAGTCGTTCCCGGCCTCCGCCGAGCGCGGCTACCTGTCCTACAGCAACATGGCCCGGGTCTTCGCCGAACTGACCGGCTCCGGCCTCCGCTCGAACGGCTACTGGTGGAACACCTCCAAGGATCAGTACTCGGACGGCAGATACGCGATGCAAAGCTACTACGGCTCCTGGCGCGAGGCGGTCATCGAGAACGCCACGATCCGCAAGGACATCCGCGACTCGGCGTTCTTCCAGTTCCTCCAGGGCCGCGACGATTCGAACACCGACCCGCGCGCGAAGCTCTCGCTCTACCAGCAGTACCGGAGGGGGCTCATCACGCGGGCGACCTACAACGAGATGAACAACTACTTCTTCACGTTCGCCGCCAGCGAGTCGAACTGGCTCAACAACTCGGGCCGCTGGTAATACTAAGGAGAGACCCATGAAAACCCCCCTCATCCTGGCCTTCCTCGCCTCGGCGGCCTTCGCCGACGCTCCCGCCTGGCAGACCCTCACCGGCGACGCCAGCCGGGTCGCCGACCCGCGCGCCGTCGTCGTCTCCGACCCCAAGGCCTGGGGTTCGCTCTGGAACGAGCACGCGGCCGAAGGCGCCTCCCTCCCCGCCGTCGACTTCCAGAAGGAGCGCGTCGTGGCCGTGTTCCTCGGCCTCAAGAAAACCGGCGGCTGGCAGGTCGACCTGACCACCCGCGAGGAGATGGGAGCGTTGGTCGTCGAGGTGGCCGAGCAGGCCCCCAAGGACTTCGCGCTGACCCAGCTCACCACGCCGTTCGTCTTCCAGAAGGTCTCCGCCGCCTACCCCAAGGTCAACATCGTCAAGGCGAAGAAGCCCGTCCCCGCGACGGCGCCGTCCGAGCAGGGCTCGGCCTCGCTGCAGGAGACTCCCGCCTTCGGCAGGGCCGCCGGCATGGTCGCCGCTCTTAACGACCTGCGCGACGCGCCCAACGCGTCCCGCGCCTTCGACGGCGGCGCCGTCGCCGGCGGCCGCCTGGCCCAACTGCCCCCGCCGCCCGGCGGAGGCAACGGCAACGGCGGGAGCAACCCCGCTCCCCGAGCCGGCAAGCCCCTCCCCCCGCCCCCCGGCGGCGGCCTGCCCTCGCAGGGCGGCGGCAAGCCGCTCCCGCCCCCGCCCGGCGGCGGCGACGACGACAACCGCGGCGGCAAGCCCCTTCCCCCGCCTCCCGGCGGCGGCAAGCCTCTCCCCCCGCCTCCCGGCAGCAACGTCCCGAAGCCGACCCGTCCCGGCGGCCCCCTGCCGCGCGGCGACCGCCGGCTCGATGACGCCGAGCGGACGTTCTTCACGCAGGGCATGGACTACATCGGCTACTGGCGCGGCTCCACCTCGTTTGAGCGCGCCGTGGGCCACCTGACGGTGAAGCCCGGCGACGCCGGCAAGAGCTACGTCCTCAAGCTCGTCAGCTCCGAGGTGCAGGAGTACACGAAATTCTATCGCAACCCCGCGACGGACGCCTACTACTGGATGCCGGCCTCCGAGTCTACGGGGTTCGGCGTGACGCGCCGTCTCGACATCGACTTCGGGGCGCGGGCCCTCCAGCCCTGGGAAAGCGAGAGCTTCACGTTCTCGCTCGAGAGCCGGTCGCTGTCGCTCGAGAGCCAGTCGGGCGCCTTCCAGTACACGCTGACGACCAACACCGACCCGCGCGACCCGGAGACCGTGCACATCACGCTCAACGCGGGCGCTAAGCGCCTGACGGCCCCGGACTCAAACGGCGTCAGCGCGTCGCTCGTCAACGTCGGCGGCCGCCTCAAGCTGGCCATCGACGACAAGTGGGCCGCCGAGTACGCCGGCGAGACCTTCGAGGTGGCCGCCGTGGTCCGCCAGGACGACGGCAGCTTCTTCCGCCGCGACCCGACCGTCTATGCGGTGACCTCCAAGAATCCGCTGAAGGTCTCCGGAACGGCCGCCATCGACATCACCGGCGGCGCGGGGACGTTCTACCTCGAGTCCTGGTCCTTCCGCCGCGCCGGCAGCAAGATCAGCAGCGCCGGCTGGGTCAACAAGGGCGCGGGCAACCGGCTCAAGAAGTAAGACGCATACAGGTCTGCAAGAAGCCCCTCCCCGTCCGGGAGGGGCTTCTTACAAGCTCCGCGGGAAGTAGCCCGCCTTACCAGACGGTCTCGACGCCGTAGGCTCTTATGAGAGGGTCAGGGGTGAGCAAGGGCAGACCCTCCAGCTCCGCCTGGGACACCAGCAGGCGGTCGAACGGGTCCCGGTGCAGGGGCTTGAGCGCGCCCGTGTGAAGGGCATGGGACGGCAGGACGGGCAGGGGTTGGATGGACAGCCTCTGCATGAGGTCGGGAACCACCTTCTCGGGGGCGCCGGAGATTCGGATCTTCCCCAACCCGCATTTGATGGCGATCTCCCAGCACGAGGCGGCGCTCAAGTACAAGCCGTTGCCGGGATCGGCCATGACCTCGCGCGCCCTCGGGCTCAGCTCCGCGGCGTCGGTGACCATCCACAAGAACGCGCAAGTGTCGAGCAGGGCCTTCACGACTCGAAGGCGTCCAGGACCTTCTTGGGCAGCGGCGCGTTCCAGTCATCCGTCAAATGAACCGTCTTCTTGGCGCTCCCGAACGGCCGCGCGGCGGTCGAGGGCGGTTGGAAGGGGACCAGCTTGGCCACCGCCCGGCCGCCTTTGGCGATGACGACGGTCTCCCCGGTCGCAACGCGGGAGAGCAGCTTCGAGAAGTGGGTCTTGGCGTCGTGGACGTTGATTTGAAGCATACTATAGGATAGACTAAGTCTAAGACTAAGTCAATAGCACCCTCGACGCCGTCTAGGCGCGCGCAACTTTCCGCCCCCTGCCGTGTTCTATAGTTAGGGCATGGCGGCCGCAGGCGACTTCAGCGACTTCATAGCCCGCTACGAGGACATGGTCTACACCACGGCATACCGGTTGTTGGGACGCGCGGCGGATGCGGAGGACGCGGCCGCGGAGACCTTCCTCAAGGCCTTCGAGCGCTTCGACTCCTTGAAAGACAGCCCCACCGCGGGCGGCTGGCTCAAGGCCGTGGTCGCCAACCACTGCCTCAACCACTTAAGCCGCCACCGCGCGCGCTTCAAGCTCTTCTCGGAGCTCGAAGGCGACGGCGCCCCCTTCGACGCCCCCGAGGCCGAGGGCCCGTCCCCGGACTTCTCCGACGCCGAACTCGAGGCCGCCGTCGCCGCTCTCCCGGACCATCAGCGGGTCCCCCTGGTTCTCTTCCATTTCGAGGACCGGAGCTACGAGGACATCGCCTCCTCGCTCGGCGCCAGCCTCTCCAAGGTCAAGACCGACATCTTCCGGGCCCGCGCGGCCTTGCGCCGCGCGCTGGAGGCCGCGTGAGCTGGGGGCGGGACTTGGACCGCCGCCTCAAAGCCCTGCCCGGACTCCGCGCGCCGCGCGGCCTCTCCTCCCGCATCCTCGCCGCGGCCGGGCCGCGCTCGCGGCCCTGGCACGCACGCCCCTGGTGGACCTGGAGCCCGGCCGCCCAAGGGGCGTTCGTCGCCGCCCTCGCCTTGGGCGTCGCCGGCCTCGCGGGCGCCTCGCAGAGCCCGCTCGCCGAGGCGCTGGCCTCGGCCCAGGAGCGTCTCGGCTGGCTCCAGGTCCTGGCCGGCGCGCTGGGGCGCGCCGCCTTCACGGCGCGCGCCCCGCTCGGCGCGGCCGTCGCCGTCTCGATGGGCTTTTGCGTCCTCCCGACGGCGGCGCTGGCCGCGCTGCCGCGGGCCCGTTTCGCGGAGAAAAGATGAGCACCCTGGCATTGCTGCTGTTGTCGGCGTCCCTGTCGTCGGCGCAAGCCGCCCAACCCCGCACGGTCGTCTCCATCGGCCGCGACGCGACGATCGAGGCCGGCCAGGAGGCCAAGGAGGTCGTCGTGATCGGCGGCTCGGCCAAGATCGCGGGCCCGGTGCGCGACTCGGTCGTGGTCGTCGGAGGCTCGCTCGAGCTCGACGCCCCCGTGGGCCGCGACGTCGTGGTGGTCTTCGGCTCCTCCAAGCTCGGCCCGGCGGCCCGGGTAGGCGGCGACGCCGTGGCCGTCGGCGGCAGGCTCGAGGCCGACCCCGCGGCGACGGTCCGAGGCGACCGCCAGGAGGTCTCCTTCGGCGCCCTCGGCGGCCGGCTCGCCGCCGGGTCCGCCTGGCTGAGCGAGTGGGTGGGCGAGGGCCTCTTCAAGCTCCGCCTCATCCCCCACGGCGCGGCCTGGGCCTGGGCCGCTGCCGGCCTCATGCTCCTGGGCTACGTCCTCGTCTCCGCCGCGGCGGCGGGCCCGGTCGGGGCGGCCGTCGGCGTGCTCGAGGCCCAGCCCTCGACCGCGTTCCTCGCGGGGCTGCTCCTGTGCTGCCTGGCCGGGCCGCTGAGCCTGCTCCTCCTCGTGAGCGTCGTCGGCATCGTCTTCCTCCCCTTCCTCCTGGGGGCCGGCCTGGCCGGCACCGTCCTCGGGAAGACCGCCGTGTACCAGCTGGCCGGGACCCGGCTGGGCCTTTCCGGACCGAGGGCCGCCCTGGCCGGAGCGGCGCTCATGCTGCCGCTTTTGGCCGTGCCCGTCCTGGCTTTGCCGCTCTGGCTCCTCGTGACGGCCTGGGGGTTGGGCGCCGCGGCCCTCGCCAGCGCCGAACTCGTCCGCCGTGAGATGATATCGCCCCCGGCCGCCCCCATGAAGACCGCCGCTCCAGAAGCCCCGCAGCCCGCCCCCCATTCGGCCCCGTTCAGGACCGAAGCCGAGTCGGACGCCATGAACCTGCCGCGCGCCTCCTTCGGACTGCGGCTGGGGGCCATGGCCATCGACGTCATCGCCGTCGCCGTCATCGCCCTCATCACGCCGGTGCTGACCTTCGGCGTATTCGCCTGGTCGGCGTATCAAATCGCGCTGTGGACGTGGAAGGGGACGACCTTCGGCGGCATCGTCTGCGGCATCCGCGGCGTGCGTGTCGACGGCAGGCCCATGGACCTGACGGTGGCCGCCGTCCGGCATCTGGCCAGCTGGTTCTCGGCCCTGCCGGGCTTCTTGGGGTTCTTCTGGGCCGGCTGGGATCCCGAAGGCCGGACCTGGCACGATAAGATCGCCGGCACGGTGGTCGTGCGCGCCGCCAAGCCCGAGTCGCTGGTCTAGAGCGCCATCACGCCGGCCAGGCGCAACAGGTCCAGCTCCACGCCGGCCTGGAGACCCCTTCCATGGAAGACGGGCTAGCGTCGGCCGGCTTCCCCGCCGAGCCCGGCGTCAGTCGCCGGAGGAGTTCCCGTTCCGGGGCGAGTCCTCATCGGCGCAGTCCGATCCGCCTTCCGTCTGACTCTGGGAACCCTCGCCCCCCTCCTCGGACAGGCAAGGCTCGTCGGAACCGCCCTTCTTCTTCCCGCGGTCTTTGGGAGCAGGCTTCCCTTTACGGCGCTTGAAGAAATCCTTGTCGGGCGGGGGCACTCCGCCCTCGCGATCCCCCAGAAGACCGTCGCCGTTCTCGCCCGCGCGGCCGTCGAGGAATTCCTGGCTCCTCTCGGCGAGCTCCGCCTTGAATTCCTTGCGCTCCTCCCGCCGATCCTCCCGGAACTCCGAGTTCTCGGCACGCTGGTCCTTGCGGAGTCCAGGGCGCTCCTCCCTGGTGGAATTCCCATCGCGGCGATCCCGCCGCTTCCCGGCCCGGTCATCGCGCTGCTCACGGTGGTGTCCGACCGACGAGTCGCGACGCTCGCGCCTGTGCAGCTCCTTGGCCGATGGGGGCTTCCTCTCGTCCTCGCGCTCCCCGCGGCCCTCGACGCGCTCGTCGATCCGCTCACGCCGACCGCCCGTGCGATCATCGCGGCGCTCCCTCCGGAACGCCGCTTTCTCGTCCCGCAAGCCCTCCAAGCACGCCTTCGGATCCTCTGAAGCGGCGCATCCGCGCGCTCCCTCGTGCGCGTCATTGAACCGACCACGCTCATCCCGGAGTTCGGAGCGCTCTTCCCGGCGCTCCTGCCGTTGGTCCTGGCGGATCGCCTGGCCGCTGGCAGGCGCGCCGTCTCCGATGTCGGGGATCCTCGTCTTGTAGCGGTCCTTGTCTTCCTTGCGCTCCTCGCGGCGATCCTGGCGCCCGTCCTGCCGCTCCTCTCGCCGCTCGGCGGCCGTGGCGGCGACGCAGACGCGGGGGGAAAGCGCGCAAAGGACGATCGCGAGGCGACAGGCCATCCTGGTCATCGGGGTCTCCTAGAGAACGATTCATCTCCATTATGGGCCGTCATTGATGTTTCTGCAAGAGCTCTTGCGCCAGGGGGAGCCGGGGTCTATGCTTCCCGCATGGCCGCCGGATCGGCGCAGGTCGTGCTGACGTTCTCAGGCGACACCCCCGAGGCGCGGGCCGCGGCGCTGCGCCGCGCGGCGGACCTCTCGGGCGGCTCCCAAGACGTGGACGTCGCCGAAGCCGGGCACAAGGTGCGCCTGCGCCTCATCGTGACCGGCGCCGCATCGCCCCAGTCCTTCGAGTCCGCCGTCCGCTACGCGGTGGGGGAGGTCCGCGACGGCATCGGCGAGGCCGGCGGCTCCCTGGGGGACGGCGTCCACGCCCAGCTCCAATGGCTGCGCGCCCCGTGAGGCGGCACTTCAGCCTTGGCGGGTCCATCTCGTCACCTGTCAAATCAGTTAAGAATGTTACCGAAGCAATGAGCCGTTAGGCCGTTACCTCCCTTGTGTGCGATTTGCGTTGCTTGGACGCAGGTCCGTCGGCAAGCCGTTGCCGTGTCTGTTTTAGTAGACATTGTTCGGCTCAT
>JACPXC010000049.1 GCA_016196755.1 Elusimicrobiota bacterium | reverse complement strand
GCCTGCTGCGGGTCCGACGGGGCCCTATGCTAGACTGACGTGACGCCCAACGTCGCTACGCTCCGACAAGTGGTCGCAATGGTCCGGACGCGTGGTCGGAATCCCACCGGAACGGTGGTCGGTTTGCCCGGAATACGCATAAGTAAAAAGCAGAGAAGATGCACAGGATCGATGACGTCACATGAAGATTATAACACGGCAGATTTTAGCGGCTGCGATAATGATCGCTGGGTCTTTTGACTGCATATTTCAAATAGGCCCGCTCTTATTCGCCGCATAATGAATAGAAGGAAAAGAAAGCTCATTGTCTAGGGCCAAAATCCCCAAGACGGGTGTCCGCCCGTTCCTTGATATGCTGCGAAGCCTGTCAGTATATTTCGGCCAGTCCGATGACTGTATAGCGAACGCTCGAGCATTTCAGGCCCTCTGTTCCCTAGACCTCCCCCACCCCGCTCCGCTACGATGATATCCGCATGCGCACCCTCCTCATCCTGGCCGCCTTAACCCCCTTCGCCCACGCCGCCCCACCCCCGCCCCCCGACGACCTCAACCCCCTCCTAGCCCCCATCCGCGCCAAGCACAACCTCCCCGCCCTAGCCGCCGCCGTTCTAAAAGACGGCCGCATCACCTCCATCGGCGCCGTCGGCACCCGCCACGCCGCCGTCGCCGACCCCGTCACCGTCAACGACCTCTGGCACCTAGGCTCCGACACCAAGGCCATGACCGCCACCCTCATCGCCCGCCTCGTCGAGCGTGGCCGCCTCTCCTGGGACCTCACCCTCGAAAAAGCCTTTCCAGAGATAAAGCTCCACCCCCTATATAAAGGAGTGACCCTGGAAAAACTCCTCACCCACACCGGCGGCCTCCCCGCCGACGTCCCTGAACAGCTCTGGTCCAAGCTCTGGGAGAGGCAAGGCACCAACGCCGAACAGCGCATGACGCTGGTAAAGGGGATCCTGACCGCCAAGCCGGGAACACGGACCTTCAGATACTCCAACGCCGGCTACGCCATCGCCGGCGCCATCGCCGAGCGCGCCGAGGAGAGGTCCTGGGAGGAGCTCATCAAGGCCGAGCTCTTCCAGCCCCTCGGGATGAAGAACGTCGGCTTCGGCGCCCCCGGGAAGGACCAGCCCTGGGGACACCAGTGGGTCGACAAGAAGGCCCTCCCCATGGCGCCCGGGCCCCAGGCCGACAATCCCCCGGGGGTGGCGCCCGCCGGGGCCGTGCATGCCTCGCTCAAGGACTGGGCCAAGTTCGTCCTGCTTCATCTAAACGGCGCGCGCGGGCTCAAGACCATCCTGCATCCCAACACCTTCAGGAAGCTCCACACCGCCCCCGCCGGTTCCGGGTACGCCATGGGCTGGATGGTCGTCGAGCGGCCTTGGGCGGGCGGACGAGCCCTGACCCACGCCGGCAGCAACACCATGTGGTATGCCGTGGCCTGGCTGGCGCCTGAGAAGGATTTTGGGATCCTGATAACGACCAACCTCGGTGATGGACCCGCCGCCAGAGCCTGCGACGAGACCGCGGCGGCTCTGATCAAACAGGCTCAGAACGTGGGGGGGCTGTGAGGCTCAAGGACGTCCCAAACTGCGATTCGGAAGCGCCCTGTCCGGCGGTCGTCGCCGACGAGGGGTTGGCCCACCTGGCGTTCTACTCCGACGATGAGGAGGACATCACCGTCATCGTCACCTTCTGGGGCTGCGCGGCCTTGCGCTTCGGAGCCGGCGGGGGGAAGCTCGACGCCCAGGAGCTCACAGACTCCAAGTGGCTGCATGCCCGGCGCGCCGCGGCGGTCGAGGCGTCGCCCGAGGCCGTGCGCGCTCTTAAGAACCTGCATCACTACTCCTTCACCTTCCCGGCCTGGTCCTTCGAGTGCCTGGCCGATGGCTACACCGTGAAGACCCGTCCGGGTCATACTCCTTTGAAGTCGGCCTCCGACCTCGCCCAGGATATGCGCGGCGTGTAGTTCTCTGGGCCCTGGGGCCTGGAAGCCCCTAGGGCGCTAAAGATCTTAAGTCTGGGCACTAGGCCTCTCGGACGAATCCAAGGCGGCTGGTAGGATAGGGGCATGAACAAACCGCTCCTGCTCGCCCTATCGCTCTGCCCCACGCTGGCCTCCGCCCAGTTCCGTACCTCGGTCCGCGTGCCGGGGTCGTTGGGAAGCGGCCTCATGGCGCCGGCCATCCTCACCCCGACCCTGAACGTGCCCGGTTTGACGAGCCCCGCCCTGGCGGCCCCCGGTCTGACCCCGACGCTGGCTGCCGCTCCGTCGGTAGTCCCCGTCTCCGCTCCTAAAGCCGTCGCCGCCGCGCCCCGGGCCATCGCCGCCGAAGGGCTGGCCGTCGCCCCCGCGGCGGCCCTCGTAGCGCAGGCCGCGACACTCTCCAACGCCGCGGCCTCTCCCTCCAAGTTCGTCGTCCGCGGCGGGCTCTTCGACACCATGCGCCGCGGGCCCGTCAACGCCGTCACCTTCGACGGCAACGCCGCCAAGAAGGCCGTCCCCGACGCCGAGCTCGGCCAGCAGCTGGCCGCCGCCGGCGCCTTGACCGGCGAGGCCGCCAACCAGTCCATCGAGCAGTATTACAGGAGCGTGCGCGGGAGGCTCAGCCTCGCGCAGCTGCTCACCCTGACGAACGGTCTAGTCGAGGCCGACCAGCCGTACTACTCGAAGGCCACCGTGTACGCCCGGCTGGTCGGCGAGTTCATCGCCCGGCCCGACTCGGGCGTCAGCGCCGGCGAGGCCGTGCGTCTGGCGGGCCAGGCCGACGAGGCGGACCGCAACGTCCTGCTGCTGCGCTATTCCTGGGCCAAGCCGCTCGGCTGGGAGCAGCTCAAGACCGTCCTCGGCGGGTTGGAGCCGGCCCAGGAGTCCGCGTTCAAGCGCTCCGAGGTCTATCTCCAGATCGCCAAGGGGACCATCGAGAAGGCCGCGGAACCGGACTTCACGGCGTTCGAGGTGGCCGAGCGGGCCAGCGAGGCCTGGCAGACCAACCTGCTCCTCGAGACCTACTACAAGCGCTTCAAGGGCGAGCTCGATTGGAACGACCTGCGCGAGATCTCGGTCAGATTCAGGGACACCGGCGACGCCTCCGAGCACAGCGCCGCCGCCACGCGCGAGAGGATATTGACCGACTGGCGGGGAACGAGCCGCGTCGCCGCCGAGGCTCCCAAGGTCGTCGTGCGCGGCGGCTTCTTCGACCCGATGCGCCGCCGGTCCGTCAACGGCGTGACCGCCGACGGCGGCGCCGCCAAGCGGCCCGTGCCCGACGCGGAGGTCGACGAGCAGTTGGGCGTCGCCGCGCTCCAAAGCAAGGGCTGGCAGGTCAATGACTCCATCGAGCGCTACTATAAGAGCGCGGCCGGAGGCTTGAGCCCCCGGCAGGTGCTTTCCTTGGTGAACGGGCTCTCCCGGGCCAACTCCACGACCTTCGGTCGCGAGGAGACCCATGCCCGCATCGTCGAGCACTACTTCAGCCTGCCCAACTTCGTCGCCACGCCCGAGGAGGCCGTGGGCTTGGCGTCCGGGGCCGGAGACTGGCGCAATAATGCGCTGCTGGAGCGCTACGCCATGAAGGTCGCCCTGACCTGGGACAGCCTCAACATCGTCCTTAGCGGACTGGTCCGGGCGGAGGGCCAGGGCCGCACGCGCTCGGACACCTATTACCGGCTCGCCGAGTCGTACGTCGACGACTCGCCCGCCCTGGACCCGGGCGTGCTGTTCTTGGCCGAGCATGCCAGCGAGCCGTGGCAGACCAATAACCTCATTGAGCTCTACTACCTCAAGAACAAAGGGCTGCTCTCGGGGGCCAAGGTGAAGGAGCTCATCGCCGGCCTCAAGGGCGGCGAGCGCGGCTACTTCGGCCGCGCCGCGACTACGGACCGCATCGCCGGCGATTGGAGCGCTCGAAAGCGCTAGGTTGCGCCCCTGGGGTCAAATCGGTATTATCCGGCGCGTACCGAAATTTAGGCTCAGGAGAGACAATGGCCAAGAAGATGGAGATGGTGCTGGTCGCGTCGAAGGTGAAGGGGCTCATAAAGGCCGGCAAGTGCAACGTGGCCGGCGACGCCCTCGAGGGCCTCAACGGCGTGGTGCACTGGTACGTCCAGCAGGCCTGCAAGCGCGCCGCCGCCAACGGCCGCAAGACCGTCCGCTCCCACGACTTCTGCACGGGCTGAACGCCTCTGAACAAGGAACCGCCCGCTCCTCTCACCGGGAGCGGGCGGTTGCTTGACAGAAAACGACCCCCGCCCCTATAATGGATGGGTCGTGAACGGCTCTAAGGCTTATCAGTGGCGGTGGCGCCCCTCTACGAGGTGGGTCGCCCGCTGATTTAGTCGCGAGAGCAAGGACCAGCGGCCCACTTCTAACGAAGTGGGTTTTTTATTTTATGAAGATGATGAAGCCCATCCTGCGCGAGCTGCCCGGGGACCTGTTGACCCCGGTCGGCGCCTATCTGCGTCTGCGCGGGAAATCCCCGTCTTTTCTTTTGGAAAGCGGCGCTTCTTCAGGCGGGGCCGCGCGCTGGTCGTTCTTAGGGACCGGCCCCGTGGAGACCTTGACGGTCAAAGACGGCGCGGCCCGCTCGAGCACGGAGGGCGTGCTGCCCGGCAACCCGTTTATGGCGTTGGGGAAGCGGCTGGCGGCGCGGCGCGCGGCCGACGTCCCCGGCCTGCCGCCGTTTGCGGGCGGGGCGGTCGGCTGGGTCGGCTACGAGATGATGCGCCACCTCGAGCCCAAGGCCGGGCTCAAGACCCCGCCGGGCGACGAGGCGCGGCTGTGGGTGTTCCCCGAGGTCGTGGCCTTCGACCATGCCCGGGGACGATTGCTGTTGGTGTCGAACTCGGGCTCGCGCGGGGCGCTCGATGCTTTGCAGCGGCGGTTGTCGTCTCCGGTCCGCGAAGCCAAGGTTTCGAATACTAAGACCGCGGTCCGCGGGCTCATGAGCGCCGCCGCCTACCAGGCCGGGGTGCGCAAGATCAAGGAGCACATCCGCGCCGGCGACGTCTTCCAGGCCGTGCTGTCGGCGCCCTTCGAGACCTCGTCGTCTTCCTCACCCGCCGAGGTCTACCGGCGCCTGCGGCGGCTCAACCCGTCGCCGTACATGTTCCTCTTGGAAGACGGCCCCGAGGCCTGGCTGGGTGCCTCGCCCGAGACTCTCGTGCGCTGTCACCAGGGGAACCTCGAGACCCGCCCCATCGCCGGCACCCGGCCGCGCGGGGCCGGGCCCGAGGAGGACGCGCGGCGCGAGCGCGACTTGAAAGCCAGCGTCAAGGAAGGCGCCGAGCATCTGATGCTCGTAGACTTGGGCAGAAACGACCTGGGCCGCGTCGCGCGCCCGGGGTCGGTGCGCGTGCCGGTGTTCCGCTCCATCGAGCGCTACTCGCACGTCATGCACCTGGTCTCCACCGTCACTGGGCGCTTAGGTCCCGGCCGCACGGCCTGGGACGCCCTGGCCGCCGCCTTCCCGGCCGGCACCGTCTCGGGCGCCCCGAAGATCCGCGCCATGAGCATCCTGGGTGGTCTGGAAAGCGAGCCGCGCGGGTTCTACGCCGGGGCCGTCGTCTACCACGACTTCCACGGGAATTTGGACAGCGCCATCGCCATCCGTTCTCTGCGCATGAAGCGCGAGCGCGCCGGCTGGCTCGTCCGCGCCCAGGCCGGGGCAGGGATCGTCGCCGACTCGCGTCCCGCGGCCGAGTGGGCCGAGGTCAACGCCAAGGCCGCGGCGGCGCTGGCGGCGGTGCGGGCATGACGGTGCTCTTAGTCGACAACTACGACTCCTTCACCTACAACCTCTACCAGCTCCTCTGCGAGCTGGGGGCCAAGGTCGTCGTGCGGCGCAACGACGCCGTCTCGGTGGCGGAGGCCCGGCGGCTCAAGCCCTCGCACGTCGTGCTCTCCCCCGGCCCCGGCGGGCCCGCGGAGTCCGGGGTCTGCCTGGACCTTATAAAGGAGCTGGGTCCCCAAGTCCCCATGCTGGGCGTCTGCCTGGGGCATCAGGCCATGGCCCATGCCTTAGGCGGCCGGGTGCGCCGGGCTCCGCGGCTCATGCACGGCAAGCTCTCCTCCATCAGCCACGACGGAAAGGGTTTGTTCGCGGGCCTGCCCAGGGAGTTGTCCGTGGCGCGTTACCACTCGCTGACGGTGGAAAAGCGCGGTCTGCCGCGCGAGCTGTCCGTCACCGCCCAGTCCTCCGACGGCGTCGTCATGGGCCTGCGCCACCGGCGCTGGCCGATGCACGGCGTCCAGTTCCACCCCGAGTCGTTCGCCACCGAGGGCGGGGCGGCTCTCCTGGCCAATTTCCTGAGGCTTAGCGCATGAGCCTAGTCGAACTCTCCGAGCGCGCCGGGCTAGGCTTCCGTCTGAGCCGCGCCGAGGCCCACGCCGCCATGGAGCGCCTAGTCGACCCGGCCGCCTCCGACGACGAGCGGCGGGTCTTCCTCATCGCGATGAACACCCGCAAGCCCGACGCCGAGGAACTGGCCGGGCTGGCCGAGGTGCTCTTGGCGAAGGCCGCGGCCTTCCCGACGGTGTCGCGTCCCTTGGTCGACACCTGCGGCACCGGCGGCGACGGCCTGCACACGATCAACATCTCGACGGGCGCCGCCTTCGTCGCCGCGGGGGCCGGGGCCGCCGTGGCCAAGCACGGCAACCGCGCCGTGTCGAGCAAGGCCGGCTCGGCCGACGTGCTCGAGGCCTTGGGCGTGCCGCTCGACTTGGGGCCGCAGGAGGCCGCGCGCAGCCTCGAGGATTCCGGCTTCGCCTTTTTGTTCGCCCCACGCTACCACCCGGCCATGGCCGCGGTGGCGCCGGCGCGCAAGGCCCTGGGCGTGCGCACCGTGTTCAACCTGCTCGGGCCGCTGGTCAATCCGGCGCGCGTGCGCCGCCAGGTCGTGGGCGTGTTCGACGGAGGCCTGCTCAAGGCCTACGCCGAGGCCCTGCTGGCCCTTGGCTCGGAGCGCGCCCTGGTCGTGCGCGGCGAGGACGGGATGGACGAGCTCTCGGTCTGCGCCGCCACGCGCGTCGTGCGCGCCGAGCCGGCCTCCGGCGCCCGCGAGGCGGAGGTCACGCCCGAGGCTTTGGGCCTCAAGCGCCGCTCCGTCGCCGAGTTGGCCGGCGGCGACGCGGCGCACAACGCCAAGGCCCTCGAGTCGGTCTTAGGCGGCGCGGCCGGGGCTCCGCTCGACGCGGTCCTGCTCAACGCCGGCGGGGCGCTGCTGGCCGCGGGTCTGGCCGACACGCTCAAGGCCGGGCTCGACCTGGCCCGCGAGAGCGTGCGCTCGGGCGCGGCCAAGGCCGCCCTCGAGCGGGCGCGGAGGGCGCGGTGAGCGTGCTCCCGGTCTTCGATAAGATCCTGCAGTCGACCCGGCGCCGGGTGGAGGAGTCCAAGGCGAAGAGGCCGGCCGAGCTCCTGCGCGAGCGCTTCGGCGCGCGCCGGCCTTTGGACTTTTCCGCCGCCTTGTCGGGCGGCCCCATCAAGGTCATCGCCGAGGTCAAGCGCGCCTCGCCGTCGCAGGGCGCGCTGGTCCCCGACCTCGACGCCGGGGCCTGCGCCTTCGAGTACCAGGACCACGGCGCGGCGGCGGTGTCGGTCCTGACCGAGCCCGAATTCTTCGGCGGTTCGCTGGCGGACTTGGACGCCGCGCGCGCGGCCGTCGCTTTGCCCCTCCTGCGCAAGGACTTCATCGTCGATGAGTACCAATTGCTCGAGGCCCGGGCCCACGGGGCCGACGCCGTCCTGCTCATGCTCTCGGTATTAGGCGACACCGAGTTCCGGCAGCTCTTCGCGACGACCTCGGAGCTAGGGCTCTCGGCGCTAGTCGAGGTCCACGACGAGACCGAGCTGGCGCGGGCCCTCTCGGCCGGCGCGCGGCTCATCGGCATCAACAACCGCGACTTCAAGACCCTTAAGGTCGACCCCGCCGTCGCCCTGCGCCTGGCCCCCGCGGCCAAGGCCGCCGGGGCGCTCGTCGTGGGCGAGAGTGGGGTGGGCTCGGCCGCGGAGCTCGCGGCCCTGTCGGCGGCGGGCTGCTCCGCGGCCCTCGTCGGCAGCCACCTCATGCGCTCGGGCCGCCCGGGCGCCGCCCTGGCCAGACTGCTCGGCCGGCCGGTGGGCACGCGGGTCAAGGTCTGCGGGCTGACCCGCGCGGAGGACGCCTACACCGCCTCGAGCCTCGGCGCCTGGGCGCTGGGATTTGTCTTCGTGCCGGGCACCCCGCGCTGCCTGAGCGTCGCCGAGGCGCGCCGCGTCGCGCAGGGCGCCGGGGTGGGGGTGCTCAAGGTCGGGGTGTTCGCCGATCAGCCCGAGTCCGAGGCGCGCGCCGCGGCCGAGGCTTGCGGGCTCGACCTCATCCAGCTCCACGGCGCCGAGAGCGACCTCATGGTGGACATCCTGGGCGCCGGGCGCTGCGTGAAGGCCGTCAGCCTCGGCGGTGACGCCGACCTCGGCGCGGCGGCCGGGCGCGCCGCGCGCTGGCTGCTCGTCGACCGTCCCAAGGGCGTCCCCGGCGCCCCCGACGTCGATTGGACCTTGGCCGGGAAGCTCGCCCGACGGCGGCCGCGGACCCTGCTCGCCGGCGGACTGACCCCCCTCAACGTCGAGACGGCGATGGAGCGCGCGCGGCCCTGGGGCGTCGACGTGTCGAGCGGCGTCGAGCGCTCGCCGGGCGTCAAGGACGGGGCCCTGCTCGAGGACTTCTTCGCCGGCGTGTGGCGCGCCGACTCCCAGGCGGGACTCTTGTGAGCGGCACGGGACGCTTCGGGCGCTTCGGCGGACGCTACGCCCCCGAGACCCTGATGGGGCCGCTCCTGGAGCTCGAGGCGGCCTACGAGCTCTTCAAGGCCGAGCCGTCGTTTCAGGCCGAGCTTTCGGCCCTGCTCAAGGATTTCGTCGGCCGCCCCACGCCGCTGACCAAGGCCGCCAAGCTCGGGGGAAGCCTCGGGCTCGAGCTCTATCTCAAGCGCGAGGACCTGGCCCATACCGGGGCGCATAAGATCAACAACTCGGTGGGGCAGTGCCTGCTCGCCAAGCGCATGGGCAAGACCCGCGTCATCGCCGAGACCGGGGCCGGCCAGCACGGCGTGGCCACCGCCACCGCGGCGGCCAAGCTCGGGCTGACCTGCGTCGTCTACATGGGTGCCGTCGACATGGAGCGCCAGGCCCTGAACGTCTTCCGCATGAGGCTCTTGGGCGCCGAGGTGCGCTCGGTGGACTCGGGCTCGCGCACGCTTAAAGACGCCGTCAACGAGGCCATGCGCGACTGGGCGGGCAGCGTCAAGACCACCCACTACGTCCTCGGCTCGGCCCTGGGGCCGCATCCGTTCCCGAGCATGGTCCGGGATTTCCACGCCTGCATCGGCTGGGAGGCGCGTGCTCAGGTGCGCGCCCAGGCCGGCCGCCTGCCCGACCTGGCGCTGGCCTGCGTCGGAGGCGGGTCAAACGCGATCGGCCTATTCTCGGGATTTTTGAGCGACCCCGCCGTCGAACTGGTCGGCGTCGAGGCCGGCGGCACGGGTCTTGAGCCCGGCCGGCACGCGGCGCGCTTCGCCGCGGGGCCCGGCGGCGGCGCCCCGGGAATCCTCCACGGTACGTTCACGATGCTCCTGCAGGACGCCCACGGCCAGGTGCGCGAGACGCACAGCGTCTCGGCCGGCCTCGACTACCCGGCGGTGGGGCCCCAGCATGCCGATCTGGCCGAGAGCGGACGGGCGCGCTACGAGTCGGTCTCCGACGTTGAGGCGCTGGACGCCTTCGACCGTCTGGCCCGCGAAGAGGGCATCCTGCCGGCCCTTGAGAGCGCCCATGCCGTGGCCTGGCTATGCCGCGAGGCCGCCGCCTACAAGGGCAAGGTCGTCGTCCTCAACCTCTCCGGCCGCGGCGACAAGGACGTCGACTCGGTGCGCCGCGCGCGCGAGGCCTCGGGTGGCTAAGGAGCGGCTCGAGGCGGCGTTCAAGAAGGCCGCGGCCGACGGCCGCTCGGCCTTCGTGCCCTACCTCACCGCCGGGGACCCGACCCTGGAGTGGACCGGGCGCTACCTCGACGCCCTAGCCGCGGCCGGGGCCGACGTCATCGAACTGGGCGTGCCGTTTTCCGACCCGGTGGCCGACGGCCCGGTCAACCAGCGCTCGGCGGAGCGCGCCCTGGCCGGCGGCGCCACCTTGGCCGGGGTCCTGACCCTGGTGACGGCCAAGCGCGCCGAGGGCTTCGCCCTGCCCCTGGTCCTCTTCACCTACGCGAACCCCGCCGCGGCCATGGGTTGGGAGTCCTTCGTGCGTCGAGCCGCGGCGGCCGGGGTAGACGGGGTGCTCTTAGTCGACGTCCCGGTCGAGGAGTCCGCCGAGCCCGCGGCGGCCTGCCGGGCCGCGGGCTTGGGCACGATATTCCTCGCCGCGCCGACGACGAGCGCCGAGCGCCTGGCCGCGGCGGCGGCGGCCTCGAGCGGGTTCCTCTATTGCGTGGCCCGGCTCGGCGTCACCGGGACCTCGGCCGCGCTAGACGCCGGGCTCGGCGACGACCTGGCGCGCTTCAAGAGGGCGGCGGGCGCCTTGCCGGTGGCGGTGGGCTTCGGGGTCTCGACGCCCGAGCAGGCCGCGGCGGCGGCCAAGCTCGCCGACGGCGTCATCGTCGGCAGCGCCTTGGTGCGGCTTTTGGAAGGGACGGACCCCGAGGCGAACGGACGCGCCCTCGGGACGGCCGCGGCCGCCTTGGCCGCGGCGATGAGGAGGACGTCATGCTGATCATCCTGGGCCCGGACCATTCCAAAGAGCAGCTCGACGGGGTCGTCGCGCGCGTCTCGGCGCTGGGCTATAAACCCCACATCATCCCGGGCGAGCACGGCACGGCCATCGGCGTCACCGGCAACGCCGGCCCGCTCGACCCGCGCGTCTTCGAGTCTTTGCCCGGCGTCAAGCAGGCCATCCCGGTCACGAAGTCGTACAAGCTGGCCGGGCGCGACTTCAAGAGCCCGGACACCGCCGTCGAGATCAGCCCGGGCCTGAGCGTCGGCGCCGGGCGCTTCATCGTCATGGCCGGGCCCTGCGCGGTGGAGAGCCGCGAGCAGACCCTGCGCATCGCGCGCCTGGTAAAAAAGGCCGGGGCGCACGTCCTGCGCGGCGGGGCCTTCAAGCCGCGCACCTCGCCCTACGCGTTCCAGGGCCTGGGCGAGGAAGGGCTCAAGATCCTGGCCGAGGCGCGCGCCGAGACCGGCCTGCCGGTCGTCAGCGAGGCGCTCGACCCCGCCTCGCTCGAGCTGGTCTACAAGTACGCCGACGTCGTGCAGATCGGGGCGCGCAACATGCAGAACTTCTCGCTCCTGCGCGAGGCCGGCAAGCTCGACAAGCCGGTCCTCCTCAAACGCGGACTCTCGGCCACGGTCGACGAGTGGCTGCAGTCGGCCGAATATCTGCTGGCCGAGGGCAACGCCCGCATCATCCTCTGCGAACGCGGCATCCGCACCTTCTCGAGCCATACCCGCAACACCCTGGACTTGAACGCCGTCCCGGTGGCGCAGAAGCTCTCCCACCTGCCGGTCATGGTCGACCCCAGCCACGGCACCGGGGTGCGCGACAAGGTCGTGCCGCTGGCCCGGGCCGCGGCGGCCGTCGGGGCCCACGGCGTCATCATCGAGGTCCACGACCGGCCCGACGAGGCGCTCTGCGACGGTCCGCAGGCCATGCCGCCCGAGGTGTTCGCCGAGCTCGTCGAGACGCTCAAGAAGCTCGGGGGCGTTCTGGGGTACACGCTGTGAGCCGCACGGTCGCCCGCGCCGCCGGCCCGCTCTGGGGCTCGGCGTCGGTGCCGGGCGACAAGTCGATCGGGCACCGCGCCCTGCTCTTGGGCGCGTTGGCCGAGGGCACGCTCAACGTGCGCGGGCTCTCCGACGGCCAGGACGTGCGCTCGACGCGCTCCTGCCTCGAGGCCCTCGGGGTGCGCTTCGAGGAGGGCGGGCGCTTCCTCGCCGTCCACGGCGCCGGCGCGGCCGGCCTCAAGGCCCCGGCGCGCGCGCTCGACTGCGGCAACTCCGGGTCGACGATGCGCTTTCTCATGGGCGTGCTCGCGGGCCAGCCCTTCGAGTCCGAGCTGACCGGCGACGCCTCGCTGTCGCGCCGTCCGATGGAGCGCGTGGCCGCGCCGCTGCGCGCGATGGGCGCCGACATCACGCTCTCCGAGGGCCACGCCCCGGTGCGCCTGCGCGGCCGGCGCCCGCTCAAGGGGGCCAGCTACCGCCTGCCGGTGGCCAGCGCCCAGGTCAAGACCGCCCTGCTTTTGGCCGGGCTCTACGCCGACGGCGAGACCACGGTGGAAGACCCTTTCGGCACGCGCGACCATACCGAGCTCATGCTGGCCTTCCTGGGCGCGGACTGCCGCAGCGACGATGGACGCGTGACGGTGCGGCCTGGGGCCCTGCGCTCGGGCAAGGCCATGACCGTGCCGGGCGACCCGTCCTCGGCGGCCTTCCTCGCCGCGGCGGCGGTCCTCGTGCCGGGCTCGCGGCTCATCATCCGCGAGGTGCTGCTCAACCCGACGCGCTTGGGATTCTTCGAGGCCCTGCGCGAGATGGGCGCGCCGGTGTCCTGGGAGCGCGGCGGCCTGCACGGCCGCGAGGTCGTGGGCGACGTGACGGCGGCCCATGGGCGCTTGAAGCCCTGCTGGCTCGACGCCGCGCGCGTCCCCGGCCTCGTCGACGAGGTCCCGCTCTTAGCCGTGCTCTGCGCCTTCGCCGACGGCGAGAGCCGGCTGGAGGGCTTGGCCGAGCTGCGCGTGAAGGAGTCCGACCGCCTGGCCGGGACGGCGGCCGCGCTGACCGCGCTGGGCGCTTCGGCGCGCGTCGACGGCGACGCCCTGGTCGTCGCCGGCCCCGCGCGCTGGCGCCCGGGCCGGGTCGAGACCCTGGGCGACCACCGCCTGGCCATGGCCTCCGCGGTGGCGGCGCTGGCCGGGGCGGGTCCGGTGGAGCTCTCCGACGCCGACTGCGCGGCGGTCTCCTATCCGTCGTTCTTCGACGACGTGAAGGGGCTCGGGGCATGAGCTCTCTTCTGCGCGCGGCGGTGGTCGGCGACCCCGTCGCCCACTCGCTCTCGCCGCGCCTGTTCGGCCTCTGGGCCAAGGCGCGCGGGCGGGAGCTGGCCTACGAGCCGCTGAAGGTGACGGCCGCCGCCTTTTCCGAGACCCTGAGCTACGCGCGCGCCGACGGGCCCTGGCTGGGCTGGAACGTCACCGCCCCGCACAAGGAGCGCGCCGCCCAGCTGGCCGACGAGTGCGACCCTTCGGTCGACCAGCCGGGGGCGGCCAACGTCCTGCTTTTCGTCGACGGCCGCGTCCTGGCCCACAACACCGACGTCCAAGGCTTCCTCGACAGCCTGGCCGCGGCCGGCGCGCCGTCCTTCGGCATCCGCGCCGCCGTGCTCGGCGCGGGAGGGGCCGCGGCGGCCGCGGTGGCCGCCCTGCGCCGCGCCGGGGCCGCCGAGGTGGCCGTGTACAACCGCGGGGCCGAGCGCGCCCAGGCCCTGAGCCGGCGTTTCGGGGTCTCGGCCGGGACCTTGAGCGACGCCGCCGCCGAGCTCTCCGCCTTCGACCTGATCGTCAACGCCACCTCGGCGGGTTTCGCCGAAACCTCGCCGCTGCGGGCGGGGACGGCGTTCCGTCCCGACTCCTGGGCGGTGGACCTGGGCTACCGGCCCAAGGAGACCCCGTTCCTCGCCCAGGCGCGCGCCGGCGGGGCGCGGACCTTGGGGGGCCTCGGGATGCTGGTGCGCCAGGCCGCGCTGACCTGGCGGCTCTTCTTCGGCGAGACCCTGCCCGAGGACGCCGTCGCCGCCGCTTTAGCCGACCTGGAGGCCGTCCCATGAGGATCCTTCGCTTCTTGACCGCCGGTGAGTCGCACGGCCCGGCCCTGACCGGGATCCTCGAGGGCCTGCCCGCCGGCCTGCCGCTCGCGCTCCAGGACCTGGCCGAGCAGGCGGCGCGCCGCCGGCGCGGGCACGGACGCGGCGGGCGCATGAAGATCGAGGACGACGCCGTCGACATCCTGGGCGGCGTGCGCCGCGGCAAGACCACCGGCGGACCGCTGGCCCTGCAGATCGTCAACAAGGACTTCAAGGTCTGGGAAGAGGTCATGCGCGTGTCGGCCTCCACGGCCCCGGCCAAGCGCGCGGTGCGCATCCCGCGCCCCGGGCACGCGGACCTCGTCGGCAGGCTCAAGTACCGCTTGGCCGACATGCGCGACGCGCTCGAGCGCGCCAGCGCGCGAGAGACCGCGATGCGCGTGGCGCTTGGCACCGCCGCGCGCCGGCTCTTGGGCGAGCTCGAGATCACCGTGGGCAGCCGGGTCGCCGCCATCGGCGGCGTGGCCGACGACAGCCCCCCGCCGGCGCTCTCCGGGGCGGCGCTGTCTAAGCGCGCCGACGCCTCGCCGGTGCGCTGTCTCGGCAAGGCCGCCGAAGCGGGCATGGTGGGGGCCATCGACGCGGCCAAGGCCGCCGGCGATACGCTGGGCGGGGTCTTCGAGGTGATAGCCACCGGCTTGCCGGTGGGCCTCGGCTCCTATGCGCAATGGGACCGCCGGCTCGAGGCCGACCTGGCCGCGTCGCTCATGAGCCTCAACGCGGTCAAGGGCGTGGAGGTCGGCATGGGATTTTCGGGCGCCTCCCAGCGCGGCTCCGAGGTGCACGACGCCCTCTACTGGAACAAGGACAAGACCAAGGTCGTGCGCAAGACCAACCGCTCGGGCGGCATCGACGCCGGGGTGTCGACCGGCGAGCCGCTCATCGTGCGCGCGGCGATGAAGCCGATCGCCACGCTCATGAACCCCCTGCCCTCGGTCGACCTCGAGGCCAAGACCGACGCCGCGGCCCATATCGAGCGCTCCGACGCCTGCGCCGTCCCGGCCGGGGCCGTCATCGCCGAGTCCCTGGTCTGCCTGGTGCTGGCCGACCACGTCCTCGTGAAATACGGCGGCGACTCGTTGGCCGAGCTCAAGGAGCACTATGGCAGGCCCTAGGGTCTTCCTCGTCGGCTACATGGCCGCGGGCAAGACCAGCGTCGGCAAGGCCCTGGCCCGCCTCGAGGGACGCCCGTTCGTCGACACCGACGCCCTGGTCATGGCGCTGGCGCGGCGTCCGGTGGCGCGCATCTTCGCGGCCGAGGGCGAGGAGGGCTTCCGGCGCCGCGAGGCCCGGGCCCTGGCCCGCGCCGCGCGGGTGCCGAGAGCGGTCGTGGCGGTGGGCGGCGGGGCGGTGACGCGGCCGGCCAACCGGGCCCTCATGCGCCGCAGCGGCACGGTGGTCTGGCTCCAGGCCTCCTACGCGGCCAGCGCCAAGCGCGCGGCGGGAGAGGGCGGGGCGGCCAAGCGGCCGCTGCTCTCCGGCGGCCGGGCGCTGTTTTCCAAGCGCCGCGCGCTCTACGCCAAGGCCGCCGCGTTGGTGGTGCGCTCCGACCGCGGGACGCCCGAGGCCGTGGCGCGCCGCCTGGCCGCGCGCCTCAAGGGGCGCGAGTGACCGACGTCTACGTGGGGAGCGGACTCCTGGAGCGGCTGCCGTCGATCCTGCGCTCCAAGCGCCGGCGCGCGACGCTCGTCACCGACTCGGCCCTGGCCGGGACCCTGGGCCGGCGGCTGGCCGCCGCCTTCCGCAAGGCGGGTTGGGAGGCGCCGCTGTTCGTCCTGCCGCGCGGCGAGACCGCGAAGTCTTTGGCCTCGGTGGCGCGGCTCTGGGACTTCCTCCTTAAGACCGGCCACGAGCGCCGCGACCCCGTCGTCGCCTTGGGCGGCGGCACGGTAGGCGACGCGGCGGGGTTCGCCGCGGCGACCTGGATGCGCGGGGTGCCGCTCGTCCAGGTCCCGACGACGCTCCTCGCCCAGGCCGACTCCTGTCTGGGCGGCAAGACGGCGGTGAACCTTCCCGGCGCCAAGAACGCCGTGGGGGCCTTCCATCAGCCCGACGCGGCGGTAGCCGACGTGGGGACGCTCAAGACATTGCCGGAGCGCGACTACCGCTCGGGGCTGGCCGAGGTGGTCAAGTACGGCTTGGTCCTCGACGCCGCGTTCGCGCGCGAGCTCGACCGGCGCTGGGGACTGCTCGAGCGCCGCGAGAGCGCGGCGCTGTCCTGGGCGGTGGGGCGCTCGCTGCGGCTCAAGGCCGGGATCGTCGCCGAGGACGAGCGCGACTTCTCGGGCCGCCGGGAACTGCTCAACTTCGGACATACCCTGGGCCACGCCCTGGAGTCGGCCTCGGACTACCGCGTGCGCCATGGCGAGGCCGTGGCATTCGGGATGCGGGCGGCGGTCCTCCTGTCGGGGCCTCTCAAGGAGGCGGCTCTGATCGAGCGGCTCCTGGACCGCCTGCCGTTCCCGAGCCTGGCCGGCATCCGCGGGAAAGCCCTCTTCCGTCTGCTCGCCCGCGACAAGAAGGCGCGCGGCGGCGTGCCGGTGTTCGTCCTGCTCCAAGGCCTGGCCCGGCCGCTGAGGACGCAGACGGTCGACGAGCGGCAGGTCCTGGCGGTGCTGGCCGCGCTGGGGGTGAAGCCGTGAACATACTGGTGCTCCATGGGCCGAACCTGAACCTGCTCGGCGAGCGCGAGCCTGAGATCTACGGGCGGACCACGCTCCGCGAGGTCGACGTCATGATCCGCCTCGAAGCGCGCCGCCTCGGGGCGACGGTCCGCTGTTTCCAGAACAACGGCGAGGGCGAGCTCATCGACCTCCTGCACGCCCGGCGCAAGTGGCTCGACGGCCTGCTGATAAACCCCGGCGCCTACACGCACTACTCCTGGGCGCTGCGCGACGCGGTGGCGGCGGTGGCCAAGCCCTGCGTCGAGGTACACCTCTCCGACCTCAAGGCCAGGGCCAAGGATGAGCCGTTCCGCGCGGTGTCGGTCCTCGACGGCGTGCGGGCCGGCCTGGCCGGCGGCTTGGGCCCGCGGAGCTACGTGGAAGGCCTCAAGCTGCTGGTCTCTTTGCTCTAATCGCGGGAACGGACCGGCCCCGGCCGGTGTCTACCCCGCATGCCAAGCGACCCGCGCTGGTTCCAGATCGTCTTCCTCGTCTCCTTCCTGAGCTTCGGCGTCTGGTTCCGGGGATTTCAGATCGGTCCGGCCCAGCTCGCCGCCACCTACGCGGGCGGCCTGCTGGCCCAGGCTTTCTTCTTGAAGAGGCTGGGTCTCGAGCGCCACGGCTACAAGAGCGCCGTCGTCACCTGCACGGGGCTGTGCCTGCTCTTGCGCGTCGAGCATTGGTGGCTGGCGTTCCTGCTGGCCGCGGCGGCGATGTCGTCTAAATTCCTCCTGCGCGTGCGCGGCCGCCACCTCTACAACCCGGCCAACTTCGGCGTCGTCGTGGGACTCTTGAGCGGCGCGGCCTGGGTGTCGCCGGGGCAGTGGGGGCACGACGTCATCCTGGCCGGCTGGGTGGCGCTCTTGGGGGCCGCGGTGGTCCAGCGCGCCCTGCGTCAGGACGTGAGCTGGGCCTTCATCGGCTGCTACCTGGGCCTCTGCGCGCTGCGCGTCTTGTGGCTGGGTCAGCGCTCGGCGGTGCTGGGGCACCGGCTCGAGGACGGGGGCCTCCTGCTGTTTACCTTCTTCATGATCTCCGACCCGATGACGATCCCGTCGCGGCGTCCCGCGCGCCTGCTGTTTGCGGCGCTGACGGCGCTGTTGGCCTTCACGATCCAGTTCAAGCTGTTTAGGACCAACGCCCTGTTCTACGCGCTCTTCCTGCTCACCCCCGCCAGCCTGCTCTTCGACCGCTTCGCGGGCGAACTCGAGTACCGCTGGCGGACCCCCAGTCTCGGAGGCCCTCATGAAAAACCTGATCCTGCTGGCGGCGCTCTCGGCGCTCCCGCCTAGGCCCGCCGCCGCGTTCTGCGGCTTCTTCGTCGCCAAGGCCGACGCCCAGCTCTTCAACAAGGCCTCCCAGGTCGTGCTGGTGCGCGACGGCGACCGCACGGCGATCACGATGGGCAACGACTACCGCGGCGAGCCCAAGGAGTTCGCCATCGTCGTCCCGGTGCCGGTCGTCCTCAAGCGCGAGCAGATAAACGTGGGCGACCAAGCCCTGGTGGCGCGCCTCGACGCCTTCACCTCGCCGCGGCTCGTCGAGTATCACGACGAGGATCCCTGCAGCGTCCAAAAGCTCTCCCTCATGGCGGCGCGCGGCATGGCCCAGTCCGCCGCAAGGGGGGAGGGAGGCGGCCGCGCGCGCGCCAAGGCCCTGGGCGTGACGATCGAGGCCAGCTACACGGTCGGCGAGTACGACATCCTCATATTGGGAGCCAAGGATTCGATGGGCCTGGAGACCTGGCTGCGCGAGCAGGGCTACAAGCTGCCGCGCGGGGCGTCGGCGGCCCTAGGGCCCTACCTCAAGCAGAAGCTCAAATTCTTCGTGGCCAAGGTCAACCTGGCCGAGCACGCCAAGACCGGCTCGTCGACCCTGCGGCCCATCCAGTTCGCCTACGAGGACCCGCGCTTCATGCTGCCGATCCGGCTCGGGATGCTCAACGCCGACGGTCCCCAGGACCTCATGGTCTACGCGCTGACCAAGAACGGGCGGGTCGAGACGGTCAACTACCGGACGGTCAAGATGCCGACGGGGACCGACATCCCGCTGCACGTGCGCGACCAGTTCGGCGACTTCTATCGCGCGACGTTTGCCCGGCTCTGGGAGAAGGAGGGCCGCAAGGCCGTCGTCACCGAGCACTTCTGGGACATGGGCTGGTGCGACCCCTGCGCGGCCGACCCGCTGAGCGCCGAGGAGCTGCGCAAGCTCGGGGTCTGGTGGCTGGCCGACGACCAGGGGGGCGGACGGCCGGCGCGCGGCCGGCGCTTCATGGTCGGGGGGGCCGTGCCGGTCAAGGTCACGCGCCTGCACGTGCGCTACGACGCCGAGCACTTCCCCGAGGACCTGGTCTTCCAGGAGACCGCCGACACGCAGAACTACCAGGGGCGCTTCGTCATGCACACGCCCTGGACCGGCGCCGCCTCCTGCGACGCCGCCAAGGCCTACCCCAAGGCGCGGCGCGAGCGCGAGGAGCTCTGGGCCAAGAACCTGGCCGAGCTGACCGGCTGGGAGCTGGCCGGCATCCGCTCCAAGATGAGCCTCGACGGCCCCTTGCCGACGGCGCCGCAGTGGTACGAGAAGATCTTCCGGTAAACCGTCAGCCTAGGGCGGGGTAGGTCCGGAGGCCCTTCAAAGCGCAGGGCTCTCCGGGGCATACTATGACGGTGAAGACAGCGCTACTCTGCTTGGCCTTGTCGGCGCCCGCCGCCGCACAGGACCTGAACCTCCCCGCCGGCCCCGCCGCCGCCCTCGGCCAGGCCCGGCAGGCCGCGGCCGATACCCCGCCGGTGCAGGGGGCCGAACGGGTGACGATTCCGAGCTTCTCGTTTCTCAAGCTCATGGGCTATCCCGACGACATCACGGGTCGTTGGAACCGTCCGGTCGCCATCCTCTACCACACTCAGGAGCATGCCTCGAACAGGGAGAACGCGGGCGGGCGCTACGACTACGTCGACCGTGACGCGCGCAACTGGGTGCAGTTCCTGGGCCCCGAGGGCCGAATCGTCAACGCGCGCGAGTACGAGCGCCGGACCTATCCCGAGGGCAGGGAATGGGACCGCTATCGCGTGCGCAGCTCGACGACGAGCCCGTTCACGATCCACTACGCGATGCTCGACGACGAGCGGCTCGGCATAGACCGCGGCTACGGCATCGACTTCAACCGCGGCCCCAACAAGCCCGCGCACCGGATGATCTCGTTTAACCGCACCGACTGCGCGAACGTCCCGCGGCCGCTGGGCGAGGACGACGGGGTCCTCGAGATATTCCTGCCCGCCCAGCGCGGCGCCGAGCGCGAGCGGGTCTGCCTGCTCCTGACCACCTGACGTGGCGGCCCTCCCCAAGATAGCCCTGGTCCTGGCCGCCGCGTTCGGCGGGAGGTCGTTCGAGAGGCCGCTGGACCTCCAGGTCCTGCCCGACGGCACGGGCCGCCTGGCCGTGGTGGAGCAGGGCGGCAAGGTCTGGCTCATGGACGGCCCCGATTCACGCGCCGGCCGGCTCGTCCTCGACCTCTCGGGGCGCACGAAGGCTTCCGGCGAGCGCGGCTTCTTGGGGCTGGCCTTCCATCCGCGCTTCAAGGAGAACGGGTTGGTCTTCGCGCACTACTCCGACATGCGCAAGGAGGCCCGGAGCGGCGAGCGCGACCACCGCTCGGTCGTCTCGCGCTGGCATTGGCCGAAGGGCAAGGCGGTGGTCGACCCGGGCTCCGAGGCGGTGGTCTTGACCCTCGACCAGCCCTACTCGAACCACAACGGCGGCGCTATCCGCTTCGGGCCGGACGGCTTCCTTTATATGGGGGTCGGAGACGGGGGCTCGGGGGGCGACCCGGAGGGCAACGGGCAGAACCTCGGAGTGCTGTTGGGCAAGCTCCTGCGCTTGGACGTCGATAAGCCGCCCTACGCCGTGCCGGTCGACAACCCGTTCGCCGGCCGCAAGGACGCTCGCGGCGAGATCTGGGCCTACGGCCTGCGCAACCCCTGGCGCTTCTCGTTTGACCGCGAGACGGGGGAGCTCTGGGCGGGCGACGTGGGCCAGGACGAGCTCGAGGAGGTCGATCGCATCGAGCGCGGCGGCAACTACGGTTGGAAGCTCTTCGAGGGCACCAAGCGCTACGCGCCGGGCGAAGCGGCCGGGCTCAAGCCCCCGGCGCTCGAGTACGGCCGTGACGTGGGCGGCAGCATCACCGGGGGCTTCGTCTACCGCGGCAAGGCCATCCCGGCCTTGCGCGGGGTCTACCTTTACGCCGACTACGTCTCGGGGCGCCTGCGCGGCGCGCGGATGAAGGGGAGCAAGGCGGAGGCCGAGGGGGAACTGCTGCCCACCGGCCTCAACGTCTCGTCCTTCGGAGAGGACTTGTCGGGGGAGCTCTACCTGACGGCCTTCGACGGAAAGGTCTACAAGCTGACCACTCCCTAAGCCTTATCCGAGCCCCGGCATCATCTTCACGGGGATCCCCAGGGCCTTCATGGCCCTTATCCGGGCGGCCAGGAAGGCATGGGCGATATCGTGCACCCGCTTGTCCTTGAGCAGGGGCTCGGGGCGGATGCGGATCCGGGCGGTGAGGGCGAGCGGCATATCTATCCCAAGGGTAGCCCCCGAATGCGAAGCATATGTTACGGGGGGGTAAGACTTAGGTCACCTATCACCGGTGCCAGTTGTTCACCATCGGTGTCACCATCGGTGTCAGGTGTTGACTTGTTGACTTACCGTCCGGCTGGTAAGTCAACAAGTCAACACCTGACACCGATAGACACCGTTGACTTCCCGACAGGTCGGTCGGAAGAAGTCAACAAGTCAACAACTGGCACCGGATAGTTACAATGCGATGTGCGCCAGCGAGCGAGCGCTCTTCTCATGGTCCGCCCGGCGGCCTTCGGCTTCAACGCCGAGACCGCGGGCTCTAACGCCTTCCAGAACCGGCCCGGCGCGGCGCCGGCCGAGGTCCTGGCCGCGGCGCGTGCCGAGTTCGACGGGTTCGTCGCGGCGCTGCGCGGACGGGATATCGAGGTCGTCGTGGTCGAGGATACGCCCGCGCCGCTCAAGCCTGACGCGCTGTTCCCGAATAACTGGGTCAGCTTCCATGAGGACGGCGGCGTAGTGCTATATCCGATGGCCGCGTCCAACCGTCGGCTCGAGCGGCGCGCGGAGGCGCTCGAGACGCTGGGCCGTTCCTTCGCGCTCGGGGCCACGTGGGATCTTTCGCCCCACGAGGCCAAGGGCGAATTCCTCGAAGGCACCGGCAGCATGGTCCTCGACCACGTCCACCGCCGGGCCTACGCCTGCCTGTCGCCGCGCACCCACGAGGGGCTCTTCAAGGCCTGGTGCGCGCGCCGGGGCTACGAGCCGGCGGCCTTCGCGGCCGCGGACGCCCGCGGCCAGGCCGTCTATCACACCAACGTCCTGATGTCGGTGGGCGACGGCTTCGCGGTGGCCTGCCTCGATGCCGTCGGCGACGCCGCCGAGCGGCGGCGGCTGGAGGTGGTGCTGCGCGACGGCCTCCAGTTGGTGGCCATCGGCCTCGAGCAGATGGCCCGTTTCTGCGGCAACGTCCTCGAGGTCGAGAGCCGCTCCGGCACCCCGCACTTGGTCCTCTCTCAGACGGCCTTCGACGCCTTCACGCCCGCCCAGCGCAAGACGCTCTCGGGCTACGCCGAGCTCCTGCCTGTCTCGATCCCCACCATCGAGTCGGTCGGCGGCGGCAGCGCGCGCTGCATGCTGGCCGAGGTCTTCAGCCCGCGCCGGGCCTAGCGGGGCGGAGCCCCGCTGTGCCGGGCTTCGATGGGGCTATGAGGGCGCCCGGCCTAGAGCTTTGGTTTGAAGGTCCTGAGGAACTGCCTGAAGACCAGGCGCGCCTTCTTGTCGAGAGAGCGCGGCGCGTAGTACACGATGGCGTAGAAGCCCTTGGCGGCGGGGACCACCACGTGGATCTCCTTCATCGGCACCTCGCGGATCTCCCGGGCGGTGGGGGGGGTGAACTGGGAGGTGTCGCGCTCCACGATCCGGGCCTTGCGGCCGGCCACGGTCAGGGGCTTGGCCGGGCCGCTCTTCCAGCCCGGCACCGGGATGGTGGGCTTGGAGGCCAGGCGCGTGAGGTAGGCGTCGGCGCTCTTGTGCGACGGGTCTTCCGGCGCGACGTAGCGCACCGAGATGAGGGCCGCCACGGTGTTCTCGTCGCGCGGGCCGAGCAGGGTTAGGCGCTGCTCCCCGCCCTCGGCGGTCCAGCCCGGCGGGACGGCGTACTCGAAGGAGGCGTCGATCATGGCGTCCTTCTCCGCGGCTGCGGCCGACCGAGCGTTATCGCGAGGAAGTGCCGCCTCCGAGGCCTTGAGGGCGGCGAGGCCGCACAGAGCGACGACGAGGGCGAGGGCTGGTCTCATGGTTTCTTCCTGTTCGGGGGCGGCGGCGGCACGCGCTGCGCGCTCTGGCCGGATTGTAGCGTTCTGAGCCGTTCTTCGGTGACGCGCGTGGCCTCCTCGAGGCGCGCGCGGTACATCTCGTAGATCCGGGGCTGCTGGGCCAGCAGGGCGCGCTGTCCGTCCACGAGCGCCTTGAGGTCGGCGGTCTTGGCCTTGCGCATCGCGGCCAGCCAGTCGCCGTTGGTCGGATAGCTCGGCGCCAAGGCCTGCCCGGACTCGAGGGCGGTGCGCTCCGCCTGGGCCAGGGCGGCCCGGCGCTTGAGCTCGCCGTCGACGTCGGCGTAGATCGCGTTGTGCAGCAGGGCGATCTGGCACCAGACGACGCCCTCCAGCGAGAGCCGCTCCGGGTAGTGGTCGGCCATGACCGAGTGGGAGAACCAGTCCGCCCCGTTCTGCTCGAGGCGAGAGGACAGCATCGCGGCTTGTCGGACGGTGGTCGAGTCCGGATGCGCGGCCAGGAACTTGGCGTAGGCCTTGTCGGTCTTGGCCTTCTGGGTGACGAAGAGGGCATGGGCCATCATGGCCTCCTGCTCCTGGTGCTGCGACCAGTTGGAGGGGATGCCCTGCGCCTTGGCCCAGACGTCCTGACGGTGGTGGACGGCCTCGTGGACGAAGACCGGGACGAGCTCGAGGTTGAGCTCCTTGAGCAGGGCCTGGTCCCTGGCCAGGTCGTCGAGCGACTTCCCGCGCGCTTTCACGAACTCCGAGATGTGCCGCTCGTTGAAGCTCATCACGCCGTCCCAGTACCAGGCCACCGCCGAGCCTTCCGTCGGGGCGATGGCGACCTTCATGGGGACCTTGGCGTAGAACTCGGTCAGCTCCGCGCCGGCGAAGGTGCCCTTGGTCTCGGCCAGCATGCCGGTCTTGACGAGCTCCGCCACCAGGGCGCGCGATTCGGGGGTGAAGGCTTGGTCGGGGCGGGACGGGGCCTGGGCGCGCAGGCCGGGGGCCGCGATCCGCGCCCCGTCGAAGAGGGCCCCCAGGGCGCTCAGCCGGGAGTCGAGGTCCTTGGCCTTCTCGGCCTCGGCCAGCTTGGCCTGGAGGGCGGGGTCCTTGCTCCCCTTGAGCTTCGCGCGCGCCTCCTCGAGGCGCAGCACCGCCTGCTCGGCCTGGGCGTAGCGCTGCCAGACGGCCACCGACTCGTTGCCGGTCAGGACGGCCGTCATCTCGTTCATCCGCGCGCCCATGAGGCCCAGCTCGCCGCGGGTGCGCGGGTCGGCCTTGAGGAGGGCCTCGCGCTCCGAGAGCGCCCAGCCGCGCAGGACCTCCTGGCGCTCGGAGTACGTGAGCCTCCTCCAGACCTCCTCGGGGCTGGCATGGTCCTTCAGCCAGGCCTGACGCTCGGGCGGCATCGTCGCCCAATCATAGACCGCCGCCTTGAGGACGGCGTCCTCCTTGCCGAAGAAGCGCTGCCGCCAGGCCAGGAGCTTCTCGGGGACCTGGCAGAAGGCGCAGTTCGGGCGGCCCTGCAGCCCGAGCCGTAGGGCGCGGACGTCGTTGTGGCCTCCCGTGATCAGGCCCCGAAGGTCCTTGAGCTCGAGGGCGCGCGCGAAGACTACGTCGTGGCGCAGCGCCTCCTCGGCCTTGAGCCGTGCCAGTTGGGCGCGGCCCGCCTCGGTGCCCAGCAGGAAGGTGGCGGCGAAGGGATTGTCGTCCTCGATCACCGCGGCGAACGGGTCGCCGGTGAACCCGGTCCCGGGGCCGCGGGTAGAGGCGGCCGCGCCCGAGGACAGGAGCAGGAGGGACAGCGCCAGAGTGGCGCGCAAGCGCGACGGGGTAGAGAGGGGCATCGCTACGTCCGTACTAGGGAAGGTAGCCCCCGCGCCTCCCCCCGTCAAGGGGCGCAGAGTGATAGAATACGGTGCCATGGCGCTTTGGAACCTCACCTCCTGGAACGTCAACGGCCTGCGCGCCGCTCACCGCAAGGGCTTCCTCGAGTGGATGACCAAGGCCAAGCCGGACGTCCTCTGCGTCCAGGAGACCAAGGCCGAGCTCACCCAGCTGGACGCCGCGGTCCACACCATCCCGGGCTATCACGCCGACTTCTGCTGGGGCGAGAAGAAGGGCTACAGCGGGGTCGGCACCTGGACCACGCGCAAGGCGGCCGAGGTCGAGCGCGGCTTCGGCGTCCCCGAGTACGACCGCGAGGGCCGGGTCCTCGTCCACCGTTGGAAGGAGTTCACGCTCTACAACGTCTATTTCCCCAACGGCAAATCGCGCGACGAGCGCCTGCAGTACAAGATGCGCTTCTACTCCGATTTCCTGAAACTCTTGAAGAAGCGCGCCAAGAAGGGCGAGACCCGGCAGGTCGTCTGCGGCGACGTCAACACCGCCCACCAGGAGCTCGACCTGGCACGGCCCCGGGAGAACTCGAAGATCTCGGGATTCTTGCCCGAGGAGCGGGCCTGGATCGACGAGCTCCTCGCGGCGGGCTTCGTCGACACCTTCCGGCAGTTCGAGAAGGGCGCCGGGCACTACAGCTATTGGGACCAGCAGTCGCGCGCGCGCGAGCGCAACGTCGGCTGGCGGATCGACTATTTCTTCGTCTCGGAGGCCCTGCGGCCGCATCTTAGGACCGCGGCCATCCACCCCGAGGTCCTGGGCTCGGACCATTGTCCGATCTCGGCGACTTTGGAGATTTAGCGGAGGACTATGAAGCGCAAAGACCTGATCAAGCACCTGACCGACAACGGCTGCGTCCTGTTCCGCGAGGGCGGCAAGTACTCGGTGTTCCAGAACCCCGCCAACGGCAAGGAGACGCCGGTGACGCGGCACCTCGAGCTGGCCGACTTCGCGGCCCGCAAGATCTGCAAGCAGCTGGAGATTCCCCAGCCGTAGGCTTCAGTGCGCCTTGCCTAGCCGGACGGCCGCCGCGAGAAGGACCAGCACGGCGGCGCAGACCGAGGCGTAGCGCCGTTCGCCGGCGCGCCACCAGCCCCAACCGGCCACCGCCACCCGCGCCGCCGGCGTGGCGACCATCGACCAAAGCCCGAGCGCTAGGAGCGTCCCGGCCTCAAGGCGCCCGAGCAGGGACGCGCCCAGGCCCGCGGCCAGGAGCAGGCTGCCCGCGGCGGCGCCCCCGCGCAGGACCGCGGCCAGGCGGCCGCGCAGCTCTCGGTCATCAGCCATGGGCCGCCTTCCTGAGCATCTGCACCGCCAGGACCAAGGTCAACGCGGCGAAGAGGCGCCGCACTGAGTCGGACCCGAGGCGCTGGTTCGCGTAAGCCCCCGCCTTGGAGCCCGCGAGGACGCCTAGAGCCACCGCGGCGGCGACCGGGGCGTCGACGGCGCCGCGCGCCAGGTAGACCGCGGCCCCGGCCGCCGCCGTGACGCCGATGGTGTAGTTGCTCGTGGCCGCGGCGGCCTTCATGGGCAGGCCGCAGATGATGTGGAAGGCCGGCACCTTGAGAATTCCGCCGCCCACTCCGAGGAGGCCCGACAGCGAGCCCGCCGCCAGCGACGCGCCGAGGCCGCCCGGGATGTTGCGCGCGGTGTAGGTCACCGTCCGGCCCTCGGCGGCGTCGACGTAGGAGCCGTCGAACGGTCCCGTCGGGCCCCCGGGCGCCGCGCCGTCCTCCTCGGGACGCCGGCGCCACAAGAGCAGGCTGACGCCGAGCAGGAGGGCGCCGAAGAGGCCGATGACCGCGCGGGTCGGCAGGACCGCCGCCAGCCAGCCGCCCCCTAAGGCGCCCGAGACCGTGGCCGTCTCCATCACCATTCCCAGGCGCACGTTGGCCACGCCCTTCTCGACGTTGTCGGCCGCCGCGGCGTTGGATGTGGCGATGACGGCGATGAGGCCGGTGGCGGCGGCGTGGGCCATGTCGACGCCGCACCAGAGCACGAGGACGGGGACCAGGAAGACCCCGCCGCCCACTCCGAGGATGGTCCCCAACAGGCCGGTGAGGGCGCCCAATACCGCCAAGGCGCCGGCGTGCGCCGGGTCCATCAGCGCATCCGCAGGCTGCGCAGGAAGCGCCGGTTGACGGCGACCAAGGACTCCACGCGCGGGATGATGAAGGGGGTGAAGGTGTCGTCGGGCGAGGCCGGGAAGTGGAACACCGTCGCGTACTCGGCGGTCTCGCGGCGGGCCCGGCGCAGGAGCATGCGCAGGCGCCGGGCGTCGAGCGGCCGGCGCGCGCGGACCTCCTCGAGCTTGTCGAAGCCAAGGCGCTTGGTGAGCTCGAGGCTCAGGCGCTTGTAGAGCTTCGAGCGGCGCTCCTCGGGTTTGGCCTCCTCGTCGATGAGCCGCGCGGCGCGCATCCGGCGCGCGCATTCGACCGCCAGCTTGAGGCGGCCGGGGTCCTTGAGCCCCGCGGGCTCCATGAGATGGAAGCAGACGTCGACGAAATCCGCGGGGGCGAGGTAGCCCTCGAGCACCGAGCGGAAGTCGGCGGCCTGCGCCTCGCTGACCCCCGCGGCGGCCTCGCTAAAGAAGCGCTTCATATGGCCCTCGAGGATGCCTTGCTTGAGGACGTTGAGCGGCTCCTCGAGCTCGCCGAGCTTCTCGAGCAGGTAGTGGACCGGGTCGGTGACGCCGTGGGGGTAGGGGCGCGTGTAGGCACAGTAGTCGGCGAAGCGCGCGATGACGAAGTGCTGCTTGGCGATGTCGACCATCTCCCCCTATCGTAACAGAGCTATTCGGGGGGGGCAAGGTTGGTACAATCGGGTATGGACGTGGAAAAGGTCCGAAAGTCGCTGGCCGCCGCCGGGGAGCCCGCGTTCCGGCTCCGCCAGGCCCTGGACGCGGTCTTCAAGAACGACATCTCCTCGTGGGAGGAGGCCCGCACCCTGCCGCCGGCGCTGCGCGAGCGGCTCAACCGCGAGGCCCCGGTGCTCTCGGGCTTGCAGGAGCGGGTCCTCGTCAGCGCCGACGGCCGGGCCCACAAGGCCGCCCTGCGCCTGCATGACGGCGCCTTAGTCGAGACCGTCCTCCTCAGGCCCAAACCCGAGGGCGACTGGTCGGTCTGCGTGTCGACCCAGGTCGGCTGTGCCATGGCCTGCACGTTCTGCGCCACCGGCCTCATGGGTCTGCGCCGCAACATGAGTGGTGAGGAGATCTCCGACCAGGTGCTGTTCTGGCGCGGCTACATCAAGGCGCGCCGCCTGCACGGGCGGCTCTCGAACGTGGTCTACATGGGGATGGGCGAGCCGATGCACAACTACGCCGCCGTGTCCCAGAGCCTGACGGAGCTGCTCGACCCGGAGCGCTACGGCCTCTCCGGGCGGCACATCTCGGTGTCTACGGTGGGGCTCGTGCCGGGGATCGAGCGCTTCATCGAGGACTTCCCGACCGTCAACCTGGCCTTGTCGCTCCACGCGGCCACCGACTCGGTGCGCGAGAAGATGGTCCCCGCCACCCGCGCCTTCCCCGTGGCGGCGCTGGCCGACGTATTGAGAAAGTCGCTGGCCAAGACCGGGCGCAAGATCTTCCTCGAGTACGTCCTTCTGGACGGGGAGAACGACCGCATCCGCGACTCCTTCGCGCTGGCCAAGTTCGTCCATTCGGTGGGCCGGGCCGACCTCCTGCACGTGAACCTGATCGTCTGGAACCCGACGGCCACGCGCCACCAGGCTACCGAGGCCGACAACGCGCGGCGCTTCAAGGTGGCGCTCGAGCGCCAGGGGGTGTCGGTGACGATACGCCGCAACCTCGGCACCGACATCCAGGGCGCCTGCGGCCAGCTCATCACCCGCCTGCCGCCGCCGCGCAGCGCTCCGCGCGAGGCGGCCCGCCCGGCCCGGGAGCCGCGCACGGGCGAGCGCCCGCGCAGTCATCCCCCTAAAAATCGAAAGCGGCCGGAGGGAGGTGGATTCCGGCCGCTTTCTTGACAGGTCGGGGTGGTCCCGCTGATGTCGTACTCGGCACGCCTTACCGCGGGCCGACCTAGTCAGAGTCTAACAGCCCGCCGTTTCGGATTTATTTCCCGATGAAGCCCGAGCGCGCCTACACCATCCTAGGCCTGAGCCCCGGGGGCTCCACTCCCGAGGACATCCTCAAGGCCTACCGCCGGCGGGCGATGGAATGCCATCCCGACCGTGCGCCCTCCCTCGCCGAGTCCGACGACTACACGCGGCGTTTCCTCGAGGTGCGCGACGCCTACGAGAGCCTCAAGAAGGCCGGCTTCCCGGTCCCGCCGGCGGAAGAGGTCGTCAAGGAGCCGTCGCAGGTCCGCTCCTACGAGCGGCGCTTCGGCAAGCGCGAGGATGAGAAGGAGTTCGACGTGCCGCTGCGCGAGAAGCTGGGCTACGGGCCCGGGCCGACGGTGGAGCAGTGGTTCTTCTGGGGGATCCTGGTGCCGGCGTGCGCGATCGGGATGTACCTATCCCTGCGCTGGCTGGCCGCCGTCGTGCGCGGCGACGCCGCCCTCCCCTGAGCGCCGCCGGCCGCGGCCGCCGCGGCGCCGCCGCTTCTTGCCGCCGGCGGGGGCCGCCGGGCCGGGACGGTCGAGGACTCCCAGGAGCTCGCCGCCGTACTCCTCGCGCTTGAAGGCGGTCAGGCAGTCCAGCCAATGCTCCTTGTCGGGGTTCTCGCGCGGGGCGGCGGAGAGCCGGCGGAGGTCCTCGGTGGGGAGGATGACGACCGGGTCCACACCCTGGGCCGCGGCGCGGTCCTTGCGCCAGGCGCGCAGGGCCTCGTAGCGGCGCATGCTCTCGGAGTCCCAGCGCTCGCCCCGCGGGCGCTCGGGCGCCGACTCGAGCGCGGGGTCGTTGTCGGCCGCCGAGGTCTCGGCCACCAGCTCGCGGCCGAAGCGCCGGAAGAGGTACGGGCTCATCCCGCGCACGCGGCGGAGGTCGTCGACCTCCTGGACGCGGGCCTCGGCGATGCGCACCAGGAGGTCCTCGGGCATGACCCGGAAGGGAGCCTTGTCCATGGAGGCGGACTGCTTCTCGCGGAAGATCCACAGGCGCTTGAGGACGGCCCTGCGGCGGGGGTCGAGGTCCCGGGCGCCGGGCAGGTTCCACCAGGCGTCCGGGTTGAACACCTTCTCGGCGGCCGGGGTGGCCTCGAGGCGGCGGAACTCGTCTTGGGCGTGGCGCAGGAGGTTCTTGACCTCGAGCTCGCCCCAGAGGATCTCGCGCAGCTTGTGCAGGTAGCGCGTGTCGTTGCGCGCGTACTCGATGTGGTCGTCGCCCAGGGGACGCAGGCCCCAGTTGGCGCGCTGGAGCTTCTTGGAGAGCACGACGCCGAAGTACTTCTCGATGAGGCCGGCCAGGCCGAGCTTGGGGGAGGCCAGGACGCGCGCGGCGGCCATGGTGTCGAAGAGGTTGCGGACCTCGAAGCCGTAGTCGCGCTTGAGGCAGGCGATGTCGTAGTCGCCGGCGTGGAAGATCTTCTCCACCGAGGGGTCGCGGAACATGGGGCCCAGGGGGGAGAGGTCCTTGACGGCCAAGGGGTCGATGACGATGTCCTCGGTCGAGCTCGAGAGCTGGAGCAGGCAGACCTTGTCGTGGTAGACGTAGAAGCTGTCGGACTCCATGTCGACGGCGACCTGCTTCTCGGTGGAGAGGGTGGCGGCGATGGCCTCCAGGTCCTCGAGGGTCTCGATGTAGATGGGGGGCTCGTTGGCGGGGCAGCTCATGTCGCCACCTTCGAGAGCTCTTCGGAACGTTTGGTGGCGGTCACCACGGCGTCCATGAGGACGGTGCGCAGGCCCTTGGACTCGAGCTCGTGGATGGCCGCTATGGCCGTCCCGCCGGGGGTGGTGACCTCGTCTTTGAGGATGGCCGGGTGCTTGCCGGTCTCCTTGACCAGCTTGGCGGCGCCGAAGACGGTCTGGGCGGCCAGGCGGCGGGCGATGAGACGGGGCAGGCCCATCTTGACCCCGCCGTCGGTCAAAGCCTCAATGACCATGAAGATGTAGACGGGGCCGGAGCCCGAGAGGCCGGTGACGGCGTCCATGAGGTTTTCGGGGACGACCTCGGTCTCGCCGACCGAGGCGAAGAGCTTGCGGGCCAGCTCCAGGTCCCCCTCCGAGGCATGCGCGCCCTTGGAGAGCGCCGTGGCGCCGGCGTCGACGAGCATCGGCGTGTTGGGCATGGCGCGCACGACGGGGTTGGCGCGGCCGAGCTTGGAGTTGACCCAGGCGGTGGTGAGGCCGGCCATGACGGTGATGATGAGCTGGTCCTCGTGGACGGCGGGAGCCAGCTCGGTGAGGACGGCGCCGGCCTGCTGGGGCTTGACGGCCAAGATGACGATGTCGGCCCCCTTGATCGCCTTCTTGTTGTCGGTGGAGACGTTGACGCCGAAGCGCTTTTTGAGCTCGCCCAGCGTGTCGGAACTGCGGCGGGACAGGGTGAGCGAACCCTTGTTTACCAGCTTGGCCCTTAAGATCCCGCCGACCAGCGCGGCGGCTATGTGTCCGGCTCCGATGACGGCGATCTTCTTCTTTGAAAGCATGGAAACTCCCCTCGCGCTGAGCGCGGCGGCTGTACTCTCGGCTTCGCGTCGTCGGGGGTAGGCAAAAGGCGCCAGGATGACGCCTTCAGCCATCCCCCGACCTGCGAACTTGCGCGGTCCTGCTGCGCACCCTACCCTCCCTTTATACCAGGGTTATGGGGGAGCGTCAATGGGTGGGCCCTCCAAGTTTCTCTGATGAGGTTCAAAATCGCCTGCGGGAGCCTGGGCCAAGCAGAAGCCTCGCGCGAGCAATGCGGGCAATGCTTATCATGCCAAAGTTAGAATTGACTTTGAAACAACCGATGGAACAAAAGAGGTAGAAACAACTATTTGGGCCACTACCGAAAAACACATTTTATTAAAGGGTGGGATTACAATTCCGATTCACTGTATTCTTGATATAAGAGCATAATTTTTTTCTACATTAAATTTTTCTGTTCGCACAATTGCTGCTGGCGAATGCATCTGGCTTTGCTTTAAATATAAACCCCATACTTAATATATACCCCATTGCGTCGCTCAATGCTTTATTAGATTTGAAACTTGGGTTTGTATTTATGTCTGCATGAACTTCAAGGTCAACTTTATAATCATCTAATACATCACACAATGAATAAGCAACATCAATAGATTTTGAAACTTCGGTTAACATTCTCTCTTTAATGGAAATTTCACCTTTTTCTTTAGTTCTCTGAATAAACATAAACCCTCCTCTATGTTCTCTTAAAATAACAATTACAGTAGCAAAATGAGTAACTTTCCCTTTAACCAACGAATCAGTTCCAATACAAACCTTTAACTTAAACCCATTTAAAGTTTCTCTCAAAATTGCATTTTCAACCTCCTTAACTATCGGAAAGGAAATTTTTTCGCCATTAAAT
>JACPXC010000051.1 GCA_016196755.1 Elusimicrobiota bacterium | reverse complement strand
GAGGAGGTTGATTGGAGTGTTCGGTGCGGCCTCGACCTTCGACGGCAAAGAAACGACATGGGACATGATCGGCCCTTCCATGTCCCTCACCCCGCTCGGCGTCGGAGCCTCGGCGGAGGGAAGCCTGCGGATTCAACCTCTTTTCCTTATATGGATGCATCATGCCCGTCGGGAAATTAACTTAGGAGCTATGCCTCTTAGAGCGATCACAAACTTCAGCGACTTGGCCGCCTCCAACACCGCTGCCTCGACGGACGCCACCCTCAAGAAGAATATTTCGCGCATCCATGCCGCCGGCTTGCGCATGAGCGAGTTGATCGACTCGCTCCTGACCCTTTCGCGATTGACGCGCCGGCCGCTTGGCGCCAAAGACGTCGACTTAAGCGCGCTGGCCTCCGAGATCGCGACGGAACTCGCGGCGGCTGACCCAGCGCGCCAAGTGAGGTTCACCCTCGCCGAAGGGCTGCCCGACGTTGGCGATCCGGACCTGCTGCGCGTGGCGCTTTACAACCTGCTCCAAAACGCCTGGAAGTTCACCGCAACCCGCAAGGACGCGGCCATGGAGTTCGGCCGAACGACGGTCGACGGCGTCGCCGCGTATTTCGTCCGTGATAACGGCGCCGGCTTCGATGCCCGGTTCGTTCAAAAACTGTTTACGCCCTTTGAACGCCTGCATTCCGCAGCTGATTTTCCAGGCACTGGCATCGGCTTGGCGACGGTTGAACGCGTGGTCCAGCGCCACGGGGGAAGCGTCTGGGCCGAGGGCCAAGCGGGGAAAGGAGCGGCCTTCTTTTTCACGCTGCTCAATCGCGTTCCGGCTAGGGAACGGGTCCCACCGACGCGAGGGACATCCGATGTCTGACAAACTGGTGCTTTTCGTCGAGGACAACCCGGACGACGTGGAACTGACCCTTCTCGCCTTCCAACAGGAGAAGTTCCCGTACAAGGTGGTTGTCGCCAAGGATGGCCAGGAGGCGCTGGATTTTCTTTTCGCCCAAGGCGAGCATTCGGGCCGAGACCGCAGCGAGATGCCGGCCTTGGTAATTCTGGACCTGAAGATGCCGAGGGTCGGCGGCCTGGAAGTCCTCAAGGCGATGCGCGAGGATCGTTGGTTAAGCTATATCGTGGCCGTTATCCTGACCACCTCAGATGAGGAGAGGGACCACGCCGAGGCCGAGAAGCTTGGGGCGAATCTCTACTTCAAAAAGCCCATGAACTTCGGTGAACTCTGCGAAATCGTACGTCAAATTCAAAGACTCATCGACCCCTGATGTGAGCGCTAACCAGATGAGCTCCCACGGTGGTTCTGATCCCGCCGTCTTAGGGAACGACGGGATCGGATTGCGCATGATCATAGTGGCCCGCTACCGCTTCTCCTGACCGAGCAGCGAATCGACCTGGGGACGAAGTTCTTCGATGACCGTCTTGTACGGCGGCAGGCCGGGCACCAGCGGGCCGAGCCATTGCTTCCAGGTCTTCTCCACGGTCGTGAGCATCGCCTCCGGGAAAAAACTCTCAGGGCCCGTGAAGGCCACGTCCTTGAGCGCGCACTTATCGCGCAGGAAGGCCGGGAAGTCCGACGTGTCGAGGCGGTCGCGGTAAGCTCCGAGAATGCGCCATAGGTCGTAGTAGTCCCGGGCGCGGGAGCGCACCCAGCCGCGGCGCTCGAGCGAGCGCATGTGCTGCAAGATCGCGCGCAGCTTCTCGGCCACGATCTCCTCCAGCGCGTAGACCGGGATTTGAACCTCAAAGGGCTCGCCGTAGTCGTGAAGCACGGGGCGCGGGGACGCGGGACGCATCAGTTTCTCATCCAGCGCGGTCTCGACCATGACGGTTGTCTGGAGTTGCCGGTGCCAGGGAAATCGCGCCCGAATGTCGAAAGTTTCCTGGCCTGCGGGGTGAGGTTCGCGCTCCACGTGGCGCTCGCACACGATCTCGACGGGCGCGTAGGGATCGAGGAGCTTCACGGCAGTGGCGCAGGCCTCGCGCATCGCGGCCGCCATCACGGGTCCGGTCGGGACGGAGCCGACGGCGGTGAAGTCCAGGTCCTCGGAGAAACGATAGTCGCCGAAGTAGCACTTCTTGAGCGCCGTCCCGCCCTTGAACACGAGCGTGCCCCGCAGGGCCTCCACCCGGCTGATGCCGGCCAGAATCCACGAGAGAAGATAATCGCGCTCAAGCGCCTCCCACGGAAGGCCGTGCCGCTTGCGAGCCTCCTGCAGCCGGGCGCGCAGCGGCTTCACGAGAGCACCAGCCCGGGCATGTTTTCCTGGATCATCCAGCCGGAATCGCAGTGCCCCTGCTTCGGCCCGCTGGGATCGAGGACACGGTAGCCCTTGATGGGGAGCTTGCGCAGGGGCCCAAGCTTCGCCAGGTCGACCTTTTGCTTTTCCAATATCCAGCCGAGCCGCTTGGCTGTGGCCGCATCCAGCTTGAGGGCGTAGTTGACGATGCGCTCGACGTCGAGCTTGGGGGCGCGCACCCCGAAGGCGTGGAGGACCTCGGAGAAGTCCCCGCAGTATTGCGGGGCCATCAGACCGTCCAGAAGCGTGCGCTCGGGGTCCGTTATCTTGACTCGGGCTTCGTTGACCCAGACGTCCTCGATTCCGAAGTATCGCTCGGGCTTGACTTGCACGAAGCGGTAACGGGTGTCGCCCACGGGATAGCCTTCCTCATCGCCGCCGCCGTGGCGCACGCGGGGTACCGAGCCCGCAGTCGTGAGAACGAATACGGTCCGCGGCAACTGCTCGGTCAGTCCGTGGTAACTCAAGGCCGACCAGTGGCTGACGGCCGCAGGATGGACAAGAAACATCGCGATCTCGAACTCATGCGCCGGCGACATTCCAGGAACAGTGTGAGAAAGGGCGTAGAGGCCTCGGCGCAGAGGGACGATCCAGTCGCTGCGCCGCAGGTGGTGGAGCGACTCCAAGAGGTAGTCTTCCTTGAGGCCCGCGCGCGGTGCAAGCTCCCGGGCCCGCTCGGTCGAGAAAATCCGGTCGCCCTCGGAAGCCAGTAGTCTAACCAGCTCGATCCCCAGCTGAGACTTCTTTATATTCTGTCCAGCGTTCATTTGATTATATCCAAGTATAGCATTACATAGTCGATATTTCAATAGCTATTGTATGGTATAAGTTGGATTATATCAAATTATTGCCTATGTAGACCTATGATGAAAGCGAAAGACTTTGCGATGCCCTTGGGCATCTTGTCTTGGCGAGCAGCCGCGGCGCTTGAGCCAATAGAGCCTGGCGCGGAGCGTCAATAAGCGGGGCCAGAGCCTTTTCATGCGGCGGACCATGCCGAACTGGAAGAAGAAGTCCTAGCCGTCAGACGGCCCCAGACTTGACGGTCAGCGGCCTTTCTTTCGCCGGGCAAGCCGCGCCTGCTCTTCCAGCAGTTGCATGTCAAGGCGGTTTTTGTAGACTTGCCGCCTGGGTCCGGCTCGCGATGGCGCGCGCTGGAGGATCTTGGGATGGCCGGGCCGCCATCCGCAGAAGCACGGAGAGCGGCCGATGAGACTCGTGTTGTTTGTTTGGAAGGACGGAGTCGTCGAGCGGTTCGGAAGGCTCGCCGATAGTCTTCGCCGTTTAGGACACCAGCCGGTCTTAGGCCTGCATCCTCGCTCACGAGGCAAGCTCACCTATCGTGGCCGAACGATCGCGCGCGAGCCCCTGGCCCGGCTGCTCGACCGCCACCAACCCCAGTGTATCGTGCTCTGGAACGGCGATCTGCCCCAGGACGACGCCGTAAAGGCCGCGTGCCGCCGACGGGCAATACCCGTTCTGCACTGCGAGATGGCCTGGTTCCCGCAGGCGGATACCGTCTATTTCGATTGGAAGGGCGTCAATGGAGCCTCCTCGATCCGGGGCATGCCGTTGGCGCCCCTCGATCCGAGGGAAGAGCGGGAACTTGCGGCGTTCTTGAACCGCCACCACGCGCGGCTAGGAGTCGAGCCCGGACGACCCGGGACATCGCGGAGTTTCATCTTGGCGCCACTCCAGGTCGAAAGCGACTCGAACATCCTGAAACACTCGCCCATCAAGAGCATGTCGCGGTTCGTCCGGACCATCCGGAGGATGTTCCCCGATGAAGAGATCGTGGTCCGGCCCCACCCGAAGGCCCGGCCGCCGCGGTTCGCTCTTCCGCGCGGCTGCAGTTATGCGGACCCGACCGTCGGCCTTCATCCGCTCTTGTCTCGCGCCAAGGCCGTCGCGGCCCTTAACTCCACCGTCATCCTCGAGGCGTTGAGCCATTTCAAGCCGGTCGTGGCGTTCGGGGCAGGGCTGTTTTCCGGCCATGGCGCCGTGCTCGAGGCGGATCGATCGACGGTCCCGGCCATGAGGGCGTTCATCGGAGCGCCGGTGGATCTGCAGCGCCGAAGGAGGACCGCCAGCCTCCTCTATGAGCTCATCTTCCGCCGGACGTTCTACAATAGCGACCTCGGAAATTCGGCGAAGGTACGTGCCGCCCGGTTCTATCGTGACCTGACCCAACTCTCGGGTGTCCGTTGACCTCGCCGCGTCCGCGTGATACTATATCCGCCTAGCCAGTTATACCAATGCCCGAAAGACCCATCGACGCGCTCTTTAAGGCCTTTGCCGACGAGACCAGGCTGCGCATCCTTCACCTGCTCACCCGGCGCCGCGAGCTGTGTGTTTGCGACATCATGGCGATCCTTGAGCAGCCCCAGTCGAAGGTCTCCCGGCATCTGGCCTATCTCCGAGGCGCGGGGTTGGTTCAAGACCGCAAGCAGGGCCTGTGGTGTTATTACTCGCTGGCCAAACCGGACGGCGCTTTCCATAAGAGCCTGCTCAACTGCCTGAGCGGCTGCTTCGGCGAGGTCTCGGTGCTCAAGAAAGACGGCGGGAAGCTCGCGAGGTTTAGCGGGCGGGAAACGGCGTGCCGATGATTTTTTTGCCAGCTGCATCTGCCTAAACGGATATATAAAGGAGAATCCGCGATGAGCGCCGCTCCTTCCACGTCGCAGCCCAAGCGCCTGAACATCTTCGAGCGCTACCTCACGGTCTGGGTAGGACTCTGCATGGCGGTCGGCGTCCTCATCGGCACGGCCGCCCCAGGCGCCGTGGAGCCTCTTCGCGGCCTCGAGTTCGGCGGGGGAAGCCGGATCAACATCCCGATCGCCATCCTGCTCTGGCTCATGATCTACCCGATGATGCTCAAGGTGGATTTCTCGTCCTTGTTGGGCGTGCGGCGCAAGCCCAAGGGCCTGCTCATCACCCTGTTCGTCAACTGGCTGGTCAAGCCCTTCAGCATGGCGCTCTTGGGGTGGGTGTTCTTCAAGCATCTCTTCGTGCCGTGGATCGGTCCGGAGCTGGCGGACCAATACGTCGCCGGCGTCATCATCCTGGCCGCGGCGCCGTGCACCGCCATGGTGTTCGTCTGGAGCTACCTGACCGACGGCGACCCGGCCTACACCCTCGTGCAAGTCGCTTTAAACGACTTGGTGATGCTGGTCGCCTTCGCCCCGATCGTAAAGTACCTGGTGAGCGGAGCTTCCTCGCTCACCGTACCGTTCACCGTCCTGCTTTACGCGGTCGTGGTCTTCATCGTCATACCGCTCACGGCCGGGGCGGCGAGCCGGGCGCTCCTGGTCCGGACGCGCGGCAAGGATTGGTTTGAAGAGACGTTCCTGCCCAAGTTCCAACCGGTGAGCGTCGCGGCCCTCCTGGCGACCTTGGTCTTCATCTTCGCCTTCCAAGCCGAGAACATCACGGCGCGCTGGCTGCACGTGCTGCTCATCGCCGTGCCGATCCTCATCCAGGTGTACTTCAACGCGGGCCTGGCCTACGGCCTCATGCGCCTGTTCCGCGTCGAGTTCTCGGTCGCCGCGCCGGGAGCGCTCATCGGAGCGAGCAACTTCTTCGAGCTCTCCGTCGCCACCGCGATCGCGCTGTTCGGGCCCGACTCCGGCGCGGCGCTGGCCACGGTCGTCGGCGTGCTCGTCGAAGTGCCGGTGATGCTCTCCGTCTGCGCGCTGTGCCGGCGCACGAGCCATTGGTTCGACTACCGGTCCGCTTAGCGCCGGAAAAGGAGGAGTTCATGGCGGCAGTCAGCGTGTTGTTTCTGTGCATCCACAACTCGGCACGGAGCCAGATGGCCGAGGCGTTCCTGGCTCAGCTCGGCAAGGAGCGCTATCGGCCCGAAAGCGCGGGGCTTGAGCCTGGAAAGCTCAACCCCGTGGTCGTGGAGGTCATGAAGGAGCTCGGGATCGACATCTCGGGCAACCAGACAAAGAGCGTGTTCGACCTCTTCAAGAGCGGGAAGCGCTACGAGTATGTCGTGACCGTCTGCGACGAAGCGAGCGCGGAACGCTGCCCCGTGTTCCCGGGCATCACCACCCGACTGCATTGGGGCTTCCCCGACCCCTCCTCGTTTACGGGCACGCGGGAGGAGAAGCTCCAGCAGACGCGCGTGGTGCGCGACCAGATCAAGGCGAAGGTGGCCGAGTTCGTGGATGGAGGCCTGGACAGATCGGGTTGCGGGGGCTAGACTCAGGAGACACGCGGGGTTTGAATGCCGGACGCCTCAACGACTCACCTAACGACAAGGATTCCGGAAGCAAGGACCCGTTCGCGGGCGCCGATGGCGCCCAAACGGATTTTCCATATGACGGGTCTTTTCGTCCTGTTTTTTGCGGCGCCGGTGATTTCCGATTCTGCCGACAGAAAGAGTCTGCGGGAGCGTTTCAGAGAGCGTCGCGAGCAGCTGCGTGAAAGGACGCCGGAGTCAGTAGAGGAAAAAAAGGCCGCCGCCGACTCCGGCGGCGCGGGGCTTCGAAGCATGACCCTCAAGCATCGGGGGCAGGACCGGAATTACCTGCTCTATGTCCCGGAAGATTCTCCCGCTCGGCGGGCACGCATGCCGCTGGTGCTGGCCCTACACGGCGGCGGCGGGAGCGCGCGGCAGGCGATGGAATCGATGCGGATGCAGGAGATCGCGGCCCGGGAGAGGTTCGTGCTGGTTTATCCCGAGGGAACGGGACGTAAAGCGATGGGGAGAATCATGGGGGCCTGGAACGCGGGCGTCTGCTGCGGGGATGCCGCGACTAAGAATGTGGACGATGTCGGTTTCATCTCGAAGCTGATCGACACGCTGATCCGGGAATATCCGGTCGATCCTAAGCGCGTGTATGCGATGGGCATATCCAACGGGGGGGCCATGGCATACCGGCTCGCCTGTGAGCTTTCCGGAAAAATCGCCGCGATCGGGCCCGTCGCGTATAACGGAGAAATCGCCGACTGTCCGCTCTCAAGACCCGTTCCTCTGATTCATCTGCACGGCCTCCTTGACGGCTGCGCCCTTTACGGCGGAGGAGAGGAGTGCGGCGGGTGTTTCCAGAAACTGCTGGGGCGCGCGGGCAAGGGCGGCTCAAAGAGGGCGGACAAGTTTCCGTGCACCGCCGTCCCGGAACTGATGCAGACATGGAAAATCCGCAACAAGCTTTCGGACCGCAGCGAAGTCGTGACGAGTTCCGGCTCGGCGCGCTGCGCCGGCTATGGCCGGGGCGAGCCGGGCGAAATCGTTCTTTGTACCGATGACAATCTCGGGCACCGCTGGCCCGGGGGTCCGGTCAGCGGAGCTTGCGCGCGGGGTCTTGAATCGGCGGCATGCCGCAAGAGCATCGAAGCCCAGGGGCCTTACAGCGCCGAGCTTGCCGCAAATGAATTGATATGGGACTTCTTCAAAAAGCACCAGCTTAGATGACGGCCGGTTCTTACGCCGGAGAAGACATCGCCAGCGCCGCCGCCCCCGCCGCCAGGGCCGCGACGAGCGCCCCGGCGCAGACGAGGCCCACGCGGCCGCGGGCGATGACCGCCGCCATCGCCGCCTTCGAGAGCGTGTTGACCCCCGACGCGATGAGGATGCCTCGGGCCGCGACCTCCGCGGACAAATCCCCGCGCGAGAGCCGGGCCATCGAGAGCGTCACGGCATCCACGTCCATGACGCCGGCGATGGCCGAGGTCGCGTAGACGCCGCCCTCCCCGAGCCAGCTCCGGAGCGCCACCGTCGCCAAGGTCACCAGAGCGATCGAGGCGGCGAAGAATAGCGCCGCGCCGAGCTGGAGCGGGTTGCGCAGCTCCGGGCCCTCGGACGGCCCTCCTCCGGTGCGCCAGATGAGCAGCCCGGCGGCGGCGAGGCCCACCAGGGCCGCGGCGGCCAAGGGCGCCGCCAGCCGGGGGATGAGCGAGGCGTTGACCGCCGCCACCTCCACGAGCACCCGGGGGAACATGACGGAGGAAGCGAGGAGGATGCCCCCCGCGTGCAGGCGCCAGGCGCCCGGCTGCTCCCGGTGGCGGCGCGCCAGCGCCAGCGTCACTGCCGTCGAGGAGACGACCCCCCCGAGGAGGCTTGCGACCGAGGTGCCGGCCAGCGGCCCCAGCACCTTTACCGCCGCGTAGCCGGCGAAGGAGAGCCCCGAGATCACGGCCACCATGAGCCAGACCCGGTAGGGGTTGAACGCCTCCCATGGGCCGTACCCCCGGTCCGGCATGTTGGGCAGGACGACGACGGTGACGAGCAGGAACTGGAGGGCCGCGTGGAACTCCGCACGTCCCAGCTTCTTGACCGCCGCGTGCAGCACCGGCTTAAAGCCCAGCAGCGCCGTCATCACGACCGCCGCCGCGGCCGCCTCCCGCTCGAAGCCCAGCGCCGCCATGGCGCCGAGCAGGAAGGTGAGCAGCGCCGCCACCTCGGAGGTAAGGCCGCGGTCGCGGGGGGTCGCCGAGACGTAGTAGCTCCCGGCGAGCAGGGAGGCCACGGCCAGGAGGCAGGCGACCGGGAACCAAGGGCCGAGCGGGCGCGAAAGCAGGGCGCTGACGCCGCCCAGCAGGCCGATCAGCCCGACGGTCCGCAGCCCCAGGGCGCGGGAGCCGTCGGGCTCCTCGCGCTTGCGCCAGCCGCGCTCGAGACCGACCAGCAGGCCCAGCGTCAAAGAGAGCGCGAGGCGGAACAGGTCGGACATATCCACGGCACCCATGGGCGCTCAGATTCTAGTTCAGTCTTTCGCGGCGCGCCAGAACTCCTCGAGCCCGGCCGCGATCGCCACCATGCCGGCGAGGTCCGCGGGCTTCCTCAGGCAAGCCTGGGCGCTCAAGCCGTAGTCGCCGAGGACCTCTCGGGTGACCGGATGGTCCGACACGACGAAGACCGGGATCTCCCGCAGCCGGGGGTCGCGCTTGAGCTCGGCCAGGAACGCGAAGCCGTTCACCCTCGGCATATGCAGGTCGAGGACGATGAGGTCGGGGACGACGGACGGCGAGACCTGCCGCCGCAGCGACAGGAGAGCTTCCTCCGCGTCGCCGAACGCGCGCAGCTTAAGCGGGGTCTGCCAGCCGCGGAACGCCTCTTGATAGAGGATCCGGTCGTTCTCGGCGTCATCGATCAGCCAGACGACGGGAGCGGTCAAGTTCTTCATCGCGATGGGATTATACTCCGACGCCCCCGCAGCTCCAATTGCGCGGAAGGGAACGCCGTGTAATTGAATCATGACGGCGCCGCTCCGATAGCCTCAGGATGCAATTGGTACAATCGGCCCGTCGTGCTGACCCCCGCTTTCCTCACCGTCCTCGCGGCGTCGAGCCTCGTCGACGTCCTGCCCCGGCTCGCGGAGGCTTGGACGCGCGAGAGCGGCGTGCGCGTGGCGCTGAGCTTCGACGCCAGCTCCCGGCTGGCCAAGCAGGCCGAGGAAGGCTGGGGCGACGTCTTCATCTCCGCCGACGCCGCCTGGGCGGCCTATCTTGAGGGGAAGGACGCCGTCCTCGGGCCGCGACGCCTCCTGGCGGGGAACCGGCTGGTCGCCGTCGTCTCCTCTAGCTCCGCCGTCAGGATCGCCTCGGCCGCGGACCTGCCCGAGGCGCGTCATCTCGCCCTGGCCGGCGAGAACGTCCCCGCCGGGCGCTACGCGACGGCCGCCTTGGAGCGCTTCGGCGTCTGGGACGCCGTGAAGGGCGGAGTCGTCAGGGGCGACAGCGCGCGCACCGCGCTCAAATGGACGGCGTCGGCCGAAGCCGACGCCGGAATCGTCTACGCCACCGACGCCGCCGCCGAGCCGCGGGTCCGGGTCGCCTTCGAGTTTCCCGCCGACAGCCACCCCCCCATCGTCTATCCGGGCTTGGTCCTGCGCCGTTCCAAGCGGCCCAAGGACGCCGCCGGCTTCCTCGACTACTGCGCCGGACCGTCGGCGCGCGAGCTCTGGAAGGCCGCGGGCTTCCTCCCCCCGCCGTGACGGGCCCGGTCGACGCCGCCGCGGCCGCGCTGGTCTCGCTGAAGGTCGGCCTCGCCTGCGCGGTCCTCGGTCTGCCCTTCGCGCTGGGCTTCGGCTGGCTCCTGGCCCGCCGCCGGTTCCCCGGCCAGACCGCGCTGTCGACCGTTCTGATGGCCCCGCTGGTCATCCCGCCCATCGTCACGGGCTTTCTGCTCCTGCGCGTCTTCGGCGCCACGCGGCCGGTGGGCTCCTTCCTCGCGGGGCTGGGCCTACCGGTGCCGTTCACTACCACGGGGGCGGTCCTGGCCGCCCTGGTCGTGGGCCTGCCGCTCTACATCATCGCCGTGCGCAACGCCATCGAGAGCGTCGACCCGCGCCTCGAGGAGGCGGCCATGACCCTCGGCCTATCGCCCTGGTCGGCCTTCCGGCGCGTCACCCTGCCGCTGGCCCTGCCCGGCGTGGCGGCCGGGGCCCTGCTGGCGTTCTCGCGGGCGCTCGGCGAGTTCGGCGCCACGATCGTGCTGGCCGGCAACGTCGAGGGCAGCACCCGCAGCATCGCCCTGGCGGTCTACACCCTGCTCGAGGCGCCTCATGGCGAACGCCAGCTGGCCTGGCTGGTCGGAGCCAGCGTCGCGTTGTCCTTCGCGGCCCTTTGGGGCTTCGAGACGCTTTCGCTGCGCCAGCGCCGCCGCTTGGAGCGCCTATGAGCCGCGCGCTCGAGCTCCTGGGCCGTGTCGAGACGGGCAGCCTGTCCTTGGCGCTCGACCTGGCCACCGACGGCCGGGCCGTGGCGGTCTCGGGGCCGTCGGGGGCCGGCAAGAGCACTCTCCTCAAAGTCCTGGCCGGCCTCAAGCGCCTGGGGCCCGGCGGGCGCCTCAGCGTGGCCGGGGACTCCTGGCAGGGCGAAGCGTCGTTTGTCCCCCCTTGGCGCCGCCCGGTGGGCTGGGTCCCCCAGGACTGCCTCCTCTTCCCCCACCTGACGGTCCGCGCCAACCTCCTGTTCGGCTGTCCGGACCCCGGACTCCTCCCCGGCGTCGTCGAGCGGCTCGAGATCGGCCCGCTGCTCGAGCGCCGCCCGACCACGCTCTCAGGCGGCGAGCGCCAGCGTACGGCCATCGGACGAGCCCTCCTGCGCCGCCCTCGCCTGCTCCTGCTCGATGAGCCGTTCTCGGCGCTCGACGACGCCCTGCGCGCCCGCGTGGCCGCCGCGCTGGACGAGCTGCGGCGCTCGTGGGAGATGACGCTCGTCATGGCCACGCACAGCCGGACGGACGCCGCCAGTCTGGCCGAGGAAGCCTGGGTTCTCGAAGCCGGCGTCCTCCGCCGTCAATAAGAAGTAACCCGCCGTACACCTCCCGACAATGAGCGCCGGTCGGCGAGCCGCTACAATCAGATGACCCCATGGCGGCGCACCGCGCCTTTATCTACGCCCAGCCCCCCGCGCTCACGCGAGCGCTGGCGGAGTTCTGCGCCGACGCCTTCGCGGCGGGCGACGCCGCCCTGCTGCTCGTCGCCTTCGAGCATTGGCACGAGGCGCGCCGGGCTCGTCGACGAGGCGGCTCTGGAATCCGGCAGGATCGTCGTCCGCGACGCCCGGGAGCTCCTGGGCCGCCTGGTGGAGAGCGGACTCGACAGCGCCGCTTTCGAGCGCGAGCTCGACGCCTTGCTCACGGAAACCGCGCGCGCCGCTCCGCGGACGCGCGTCTTCGGAGAGCTGGGCGACATCCTGGCGCGGCGCGGGGACCTGTTCTTCTGCGAACGCCTCGAAACGCTCTGGAGCGCGCGCCTCGACGACCCTCGGATCGGCGGCGTCCTCCATGCCTACAGGCTGGACGTGTTCTCCCCCGCCGACATCGGGGCCCCGCTAGCCGCGGTCCGCCGGCACCACGACGAGGTCTCCATCGGGCTCGACCCCGCCCGCCTGCTGAAGGCGTTCGAGCAGGCGCTGACGCTGGAGGTAGGCGGCGCGCGCAAAGGCGAGGCCCCCACCTGGCTGGCGCTGCTCACCCGGCTGGGATCCGAGCTGCCCAAAGAGGCCGTCAGGGTTACGGCACGGGCTCGGGTCTTGTATGAGAAAAGCCTGAAATAAGCGAGGCCGGTCGCTTATCTATCGGTCTCGTGTGAGACCGATGCCGAGGCTTAGGCTTTGTCTCTGCCCTCGGTTTTCGATTCGGCCGGCCAGGGTCGGTGTTGGATCTAGGCGCTCTTTTCTCTAGGGCCGCCAAGCGAAGGTCTCATGGCCTTCGTCGTTCGATCCTTCCGACGATTCTATCCTAGCATGAAGCACCTGGACATGTCAAGCGCCTCAGAGCAGGACGCCCCCAGGGCCAGCACCAGCAGGGACCGTCCGCGAGTCATTGGTAGAAATCTGGCGCCGGTATCCGTTTGGACCCGGTTTCCAGAAACCCCCTTTCAAACCGTGCTGGCGGATTTCCCGCACACGGCTTAACGATGGTCTTCATTGCGCAGCGTGCGCGGTCCCAGGATACCGTATT
>JACPXC010000052.1 GCA_016196755.1 Elusimicrobiota bacterium | reverse complement strand
TCGTGCCGACACCAAACGTGAGAGAACCAGGGTGCGTAGCGCCTTAAAGATCGTGCCGGACGCGACGAGCTACCACGACCGTGGGATGGGGACGCTTTGCCTCTTGACGGCAGAACTTCTAATGAGTGTCCCCAATCAGAATTGGTTAGAATCGCTTTCATGGAAAAGACTTCGCTGGACCGGCGGCTGGGGCTGGTGTCGGCGATCTCCGTCACCGCGGGCTCGGTCATCGGCTCGGGCGTATTCCTGGTCGCCTCCGACATCACGCGCGCCGTTCCCTCGCCGATGGCCGCCTTGAGCGTCTGGCTGGTCGCAGGCCTCTTGAGCCTGCTCGGCGGGCTCACCTTCGCCGAGATGGGTGCGATGTACCCCGGCGCGGGCGGCCAGTACGTCTACCTGCGCGAGGCCTTCGGCCCCCTGCCGAGTTTCCTGTACGGCTGGACGCTGTTCTGGGTCATCCAGGCCGGCTCGGTGGCGGCCGTGGCCATCGCCTTCGCGCAATATTTCTCCGCCTTCGTCCCGATGGGCCCGACGGGCGTCAAGCTGGTGGGCTCCGCCGTCATCGCCCTGCTCACCGTCCTGAACATGCGCGGCGTCGAAAAAGGAGCGCACCTCCTCGACGCCGTCACCGGCTTCAAAGCCCTGGCCCTGGTCGCCATCGCCGCGGCGGGCTTCCTCCTTCCGGCCCAGTCCTCGCTGGCGGGCTCCTGGACCGTCTCCGCGCCGGCCTACGGCGTGGCCCTCATCGCGGCGTTCTGGGCCTATGACGGCTGGAACAACGTCACCTTCGTGGCCGGCGAGATCAAGGAGCCCCAGCGCAACGTCCCGCTGGCCCTGGCCATCGGCCTGGCCGGCGTCACGTTGCTCTACCTGGGCGCCAACACCGCCTACTTCCGGATGCTCAGCGTGGAGGCCATCGGCGCCTCCCCGTTCGTGGCCGCCGACGCCGCCCAGGCCATGGGCGGGTCGTTCTGGGCGCGCGCGATGAGCGCCTTGGTGCTGGTCTCGACCTTCGGCTGCGTCAACGGGATGGTCCTAGCCGGGCCGCGCGTCACCTACGCGATGGCCGAGGACAAGCGTCTGCCGGCCTGGCTGGCCTTCGTCCACCCGCGCTTCCGCGTCCCGACCAACGCCCTGCTGGCCCAGATGGTCTGGTCCATCCTGCTGGTCTGGTCCGGGAGATACGACCAGCTCTTCACCTACGTGGTGAGCGCCGCCTTCATCTTCTACGGCCTGACCGGGGCGGGCGTGCTGGTCCTGCGCCGCACGCGGCCCGACGCCGAGCGTCCTTACAAGGTCCCCCTCTACCCGATCCTGCCGTTGGCCTACGTGGTGTTCTGCGCGGCCTTCGTGGCCAACTCCTTCCGCGAGAAGCCGATGGAGTCGCTGGCCGGCCTGGCCATCGTACTGCTCGGCGTGCCGGTCTATAAGATGTACAAAACCGCCTGATCGGAGGCAGCATGGCAACCCTCGTCCTCGTCCGTCACGGCCAGTCGCAGTGGAACCTCGACAACCGCTTCACCGGCTGGGTCGACGTTCCCGTCACCGCCAAGGGCGCCGAGGAGGCGCGCCGGGCCGGCCTCCAGCTCAAGGGCCAGCGCTTCGACGTAGCCTTCGTCTCCGAGCTCCAGCGTGCCAAGCAGACCCTCGACATCCTTCTGGAGGAGACCGCCCTCAAGGGCATCCCCGTCATCGCCGACAAGGCCCTCAACGAGCGCCATTATGGCGATCTCCAAGGCCTAAACAAGGCCGAGACCGCCAAGAAGTACGGCGACGCCCAGGTCCACATCTGGCGGCGCTCCTACGACGTGAAGCCCCCGGGCAAGGACGGCGAGAGCCTCAAGGACACCGCGGAGCGCACCCTGCCCTACTTCGAGTCGCGCATCATGCCCGAGGTGATGGCCGGCAAGAACGTACTGGTCTCCGCCCACGGCAACAGCCTGCGCGCCATCGTGATGAAGCTCGACGGCCTCACCAAGGAGCAGGTCATGGAGCTCAACATCGCCACGGCCGCCCCGATCAGCTACGAGATCGACGCCGCGGGACGCGTCCTGAGCAAGACCGCGGCCTAGGATGCTGGGACCTCTCCTGCGCGAGGCCCGTCAAGCCGCCATCGCCCCTGAGGACTACTTCGCCGCGGCCCCGGCCGAGGAGTCGTGGTCCAAGCCGGCCGGGCGGATGGCGTTCTGGGCGATGCTCGCCGGCGCCGTCGAGGTGGCGCTTTCCTTCGCGGCCAAGCAGCGCTCGCCGGGGGACTTCCTCGTCGACCTCCTGACGCTGGCGGTGTTCCCGCTCTTGACCCTGGCGCTGGTCTTCGCCTCAACCCTCTTCCTGCACGCCGTCTGGCGCGCGCTGGGCGGGAAGGCGCCGCTCAAAGCCAGTTGGAGGGCCGCCTCGGGCTTGGCCTTCACGATGCCCGCCGACATCCTCCTCGGGCCCTTCGGCCTGCTCGCGCTGGCGCCGCATTTCTGGCGCTACGCACTGCTGGCCTACGCGGGACAAGGCGTCCACGGCCTCAAGAAGAAGAGAGCCTGGGGATTTGCGGCCGCTCTGGCCGTCGCCCACGTCCTGGCCCTGGCGCTGTCCTAGGCCGGGCGCTAGCGCCCGGTCGAGCCGAAGCCCTTCTTGCCGCGCTTGGACTCGGTGAGGGAGGGGACTTCCTTGACGGCCGGCACGGCGACCGGGACGATCAGCAGCTGGGCCACGCGGTCCCCGCGCACCAGCGTCACGGACTCGCGCGAGATGTTCCAGAGCACCGCGCCGACCTCGCCGCGGTAGCCGGCGTCGATGACGCCGCCCGCGGTCTTGATCCCTTTGCGGGCCAGCGAGGAGCGGTCGGCCACGAGGCCCACGTAGCCAGGCGGGATGGCCAGGGCGATGCCGGTGGGCACCACGAAGCATTTGCCGGGCTCGAGGGTGACCTCGCTGAGGGCATACAGGTCGAGGCCGGCGTCGTCGGCGTGGGCGCGCGTCGGCAGGACGGCGTCGGCGGAGAGCTTCATGATCTCGATCGTCTCGGGGTGGGTTTTCACGGGTCGGGATTATCCCGCTTCGCGGGGGGGCTAGGCAAGGGCCCTTCTCACCGGAAGTGGAAGACCGGGCTGCCGCCGCGGATGTTGAGGATGGAAGCCGCCGGCTGGAGGCTGGCGTCCGTCTCGATGGGCTCGGCGGTGCCGCGCCAAGCGTCGATCACGAAGCGCCGGCCCGAGGCCGTCTCGACGATGTTCTGGGCGTGGTCCATGTCGCCGCGCATGACGACGCGCCAGCGCGCCACCTGCCCGCCCAAGGCCTGGCCGCGGTTCTGGGTGCGGTCCCAGATGATGAAGGCGTGGACGAAGGCCGCCAGCTCGCCGCAGTTGGCTCGCGGCTGGCCGATCGGCGAGGAGGCCGCGTTCCAGCCCAGGTTATAGAGCGATTGAGCGTCGCTCATGTTGGCGGTCAGCGAGCCGAGCGAGCGCCGCGCGGCGAACGCCAGGTCGCCCGGTATCCCGGTGACGGAGACCCCGTCCCGGTTCGGCGAGCGGAAGGCCCCGCGCGCGCCGGAGGCCAAGCGCTGCATCGCGGCCAGCTCGGCGTCCTGGGCTTGGCCGGGGCCGATGGCGGGGACCTGGGCGCCCGCGGTTCCCGCGAGGAGGAGCATCAGGAGGCTCATCGCAAGGTTCTTCATGTCTTCAGGATAGCCGGTCCCCTTCAGAGCAGCCAATGAGGTCTGGCTTAAGTAGTTTTTCTATATTATTTATAGATATTTTTATACGCAGAAAACCGCTTTAACCCCGCCTTCAACCACCTCTTGAACCGCCGCAGGGTTCCGCCTATAGTTGGCCCGTATGGGCATATTCCAATCGCTCCTCCTGATGGGCACCAAGCCGCTCAACAAGCTCGAGATCGCCCTCATGGCGTTCGTAAAGGGGGGGTCGACGCCCGAGCAGTTCGAGGCCGAGCTGCGCCGCTCCAAGGTCGTCATCCTCCTGAAGGAAGCCCCAGGCACGGGCGCCGGGATCCGCCCGCTCGTCATCAACGGCGCCGGCGGCGCGCCCGGCCTGTGCGTCTTCACGCACAAGGAGCGCTCGCTGGCTATCGCCAAGAATGCCGCGGAGTACCCGATCGCGCTGGAGACCGAGTTCGAATGGGTCCTCTCGGTGACGCCGCCCGGCGTCGGGATGATCTTCAACGCCGGCACGCTGTTCTCGACCGAGGTGGTCGCCGACGGCGTCGACGCGATGCGAAGCGCGTAGACCTGCCGGGACCGGGCCCGCAGGCCCGGTCCCGGCCGTCTCCCGGTCTACTCGGCGCCGAACCAGCCGGCGACCGTGCGCGCCGCCCGCCCGGCCAGGTACGGCCCGGGTGCTATCCATGAGGCCGCCGAAGGCTCCTGTCCCGAATACCCTTCGCCGGCCGCCCGCCCCACGAGGTACGGTACCGGAGCGACAAACGGCAGGACGGCCTGAGCCGCGGGCGCCGCGCGTTGCGCGGCCCGCGCGGCCATGCGCAGGCAGCCGTCGATGTCCTTTTGCAGGGTAGCGAGGTCCGCCGCCGCCAGCACCGGCGCATTCACGCCGCACGGACCGACGACATCGGCGATGAGGCGCGCCGCGGCCCGGGTCTTCTCGTGGGGGACGCCGATCTGCTCGAGCTGGCGCACGATCTGCTCGCGCGCCTCTCCCACTCCCGGGAACAGGTAGCGCGTCGAGACCGCGCCCTGGCCGTCGGCCTCGATCTGCAGATAGCCCAGCGGCGAGACGCCCTCCTGGGTGAGCGCCGCGGCGCCCGCCGCCATGCCCGGCAGCCCCGCCGCGGGCGCGGCGATGACGGCGCCTGCACGCTGCGGGACCGACGGCCGGACGTAGTCGCCGGCCGGAGCTACGATCCGTCCGCCCCGGGGCAGCAGCGTCTTGGCGGCGCGGCGCAGGAAGGCCACGCCCTCCTCCCCTTGAGCCGCGCCGCTGGCGTGAAACACGATCTCCGCCCCGGGAGCGAACGCTCCCGCCGCCCCCGCCAGCCGCGGAAGCGACTCCGGCGTGATGAGCGGACCCGACCCGCCCCCGTCGCCCGAGATGATCAGCCGGCGCACCGGAACGCCGGCTCGCGCGTACTGCCTCAGGACCGCCGCCAGCTCGCCCGCTCCCGTCGCCCGCACGCGCTCGGACCCCGGCGTGGGGTTGATCCCCTCCACCAGCTCGATGCTCCACAGCTCATCGTCCGTCGAGTAGACGTGCAGCACCGCTTCATCCTCCGGCTGCGCGGCGCGCGCGGCTCCGGCCGCGAGCGCCACGACGGCCGAAGCCATTATGATCGCCATCTTCATGTTCCTACCTCCAGGGGCTTACGACACCCCCTCCAGGAACTAGGATGTCCCCCGACGCGGGATTCAGTCACCCCCAAACGGCACCGTTTCGAATGGGGCCGAGGGCCCAAAGAATGGAACCCGCCGAGCGGCCTTCGCGCCAGAGTATCGCGCCGCACCCGCGTTCATGAGTAGTCCATAGGCCCAACATGGCGTAGTCCCATTGCGTCCGCGCGGCGGCACGTTGGACCCATGGAGCCCTACGGTGCCCCTCCCTATAATGGGACCCGATGACAGAGCATCGAACCAGGTCCGCGTTCGCCTCGTTATTGTCGTTATCCCTGTTCTTCACGGCCTGGCCAGCCTGGGCGCAGTTCAGCCGGGTCGCCGCCCCGACTGGAGCCGCCGGAATCCGCGTGGCGCCCGTGGCCGCCCCCTCCTCAACTCTCGCCGCCCCCGCGTTGTCGGGCCCCTCGGCCTCCCTCGTCTCCCCTTCCGTACAAGTCTCCCTCGCCCTCCCGAACCCCGTCCCGCCGCGAAGCGCCGCGCCTGCCCAGGCGGCCGCCGCCGCCTCGATCGCCGTACCCGCTGAAGCTCCCGCCGCTGCTGCTGCCCAGGCTCTCGCCGCCGCGGCTTCGCCCGTGCGCGCCGCCGAACGAGCGCTATCGCGAGGAAGTGCCGCCTCCGAGGCCTTGGTCGCCGCCAAGGCTTCCGCCTCGCTCGGTGCCCTCTCGGTGGGAGCCCAGTCGCTAGGCCGCGCTTCCGTCGGCGCGCGTCCCGCCCTCCTAGAGAGTCTCTTTACGGGCGCGCGCGCGCGCGGAGCCGACAACGCGGTCCAGGCCGCCCCCGGCTCGGACTCCGCCGACCGCTCCACGCTCGAACCCGCCGCGCGGTCCGCGCCCCAGGCAGCTCTCGAGCCCGCAGCGCCGCAGGCGCCCCAACCCTTCTTCTCGCCCGCCGTCACCGGCTACCTGCTGAGCTTCTTCGCCGGCGAGCTCTGGGTCGAGGCCACCGCCTTCGCGATCCCCCTCCTCACCAAAGCGCTGTCCGACGGCTTCATGTCGATGGGGATCGTAGCGGCGGCCTCGGCCGCCGCGCTCGGCGTGGGGAACCTCGTCGGCGGCCTGGCGGTCGACAGGTTCGGCGTGCGCAGCGTCTACGTCGGGATGATGGCCGCGCGCACGGCGGCCGCGGGTGCGCTGGGGGTCATGTTCATCTCCGGGTCGATGGGCCTGCCCGCGCTGGCCGGGCTCTTCGCCCTCGAGTACTTCTTCATCGGCGTCAGCCGCGTCGCCGAATCGGCGCTGCCCGGCGCGCTCTTCGGGGGCGAGCTCAACAAGCTCAACCGCTTCGGCAGCTGGCAGATGCGGGTGCTGTCCTCGATCGGCATCCTCGGCCCCGTGGCCGTGACCGGACTCATCGCCGGCCTGGGCTTCGGTCCCGCGCTCCTGGCCTTCGCCGCCGTCCTGGCGCTCGGCACCGTCCTGGCCTTCCTGGCGGTCCGCGTCCCCGAGCAGAAGTCCGACTTCGACATCACCCTGCTCGGCCGCGCGGCCAAGGCCCTGCGCGAGAACCCGATCCTCCAGCGCGCGGCCTGGGGCGCGGGCTTCCCGCTGGCCCTGGTCTTCTTCCTGTACCTGGTCGTCGGCTACGCGGTCGGGCTCTACGTGGGCGGAACCCCGGCGGCGGCCACCACGGTCATGGCCTGGCTCGTGGGCCTCTACTCCGCCGGCGGCTTCACCGGCAGCGTTCTCTCTTCGTATTGGACCAACCGCGCCACGGAGCGCCTCAACGCCCTCGGCGCCGTCCCGCCCACCCAGCTCACAGCCGCCGCGCGCCGACTGTTCTTCCTCTCGACCCGCCACTGGCTCTATGGTTCCGCGGCCGCCCTGCTCGGGACCTGGGCCTTGGTCGCCGCCTTCCCCGGCCTTGGTCTGATCCCGGCCCTGGCCGCGATGTTCGCTCTGGGGCTGAGCGCCACAGGCGCGATGGTGCAGTCGGAGACCTTGGTGCGCGACGAGGCCCCCGAAGCCATCCGCGGCACCGTCCTGGGCCTGGTCCGCTCGCTGACCATGTTCGCGATCGCCGCGGCCTTCCTGCCGCTGGCGGCGGCGTTCCAGTATTTCTCCCAGACCTCGCAGGCCGGACTCGTGCCGACCTGGCCGGCCCTGGCGGCGGTCGCGGCCGCGGCCAGCGCGGGGGCCTACCTGGTCATGCGCCTGGCCGGCCGGCTCTCCCTGCCGCCGCCGGCGCCCGGTGTCATCGCCCCCGACGCCCTGCCCAAGGCCGGCGAGGTCGTCCCCGGCCTGACGACCTTGGCCGTAGCGGCCAAGTCCCGTCCGCGGGAAGAGCTCAACGCCCAGATCCGCCTGATCGGCATCGCCAGCGGGTTCGGCCGCTGGATGGACGTCCTCGACGCCTACCTGGCGATGACCGGCGAGAACATCCTGCTCAAGACCGACGTGAACGGCAACGTGATCGCCTTCCTGATGCTCGACCACGACTACACCACCGACTTCGGCGAGACCGTGAACCTCCCGGGCTACACCTACATCGGCTACATGGCCTCGCGCAAGGACGTGGCGGTGAAGGGCCTCGGCAAGGAACTCCTGTTCGAGGCGGCACGCCGCGCGGCCCAGGTCGCCGACGCCCTCACCCTGCACGTCATCGCCGACGACCTCCCGGGACATCCCTCGGCCCTTCCGTTCTACGAAGCCATGGCCAAGTACATCCCGATCAAATCCCAGGTCATGGACACCGCCTACGTGGCCGGCGAGCGCTGGATCCGCATCGAGTTCGATGTCCGGGGGCTCAAGTGAGGCTCGCGGCGCTGGTACTGGCTTTGGCCTCGGCCGCGCAAGCCGCCGAAACGCGCCCCGAGATGATCCTCCGCGGCGGCAAGGTCTTCCTGGGACCGGGACGCTACGCCGAGGCGGTGTCGGTGGGCGGCGGCCGCATCCTCAAGGTCGGAAGCCTCAAGGACGCCGCCGGCTGGGACGCTTCGGCCGCGCGGGTCGTCGAGTTGGCCGGCCGGGCCGTCGTGCCCGGCTTCCACGACTCCCATGTCCATTTCATGAAGGGCGCCCTGTCGATGGGTCAGGCCAACCTCGACGGAGTGCGCTCGGTGGAGGACGTCCAGGAGCGCCTGCGCGCCTACCTCAAGGAGCACCCCGGCAAGGACTGGGTGATGGGCCGCGGCTGGGACCACACCGCCTTCCCGGGGCGGCGCTATCCGACCAACAAGGACTTGGACGCCGTCTTCCCGGACCGCCCCGTCATCCTGATGCACGTCGACGAGCACCTGTTCTGGGTCAACAGCAAGGCGCTGGCGCTGGCCGGCATCGGCGGCGGCACCCCCGACCCCGCCCACGGCCAGATCCATCGCGACGCAGCCGGCGAGGCCGACGGCATAATCGAGCTGCACGACTCGTCGATGGAGGCCCAGCGCAAGGTCGTGCCGTTCCCGGAGCCGGCCAAAGACGAGCTCAAGGCGGCCCTGCGCCGCGCCCTGGCGCTGGCCCGTGAGCACGGCGTGACCTCGTTCCAGGGCCTGCTCGACGTCCAGCCCGAGGCCCAGCTCGAGGCCTGGCGCGAGCTGGCCAAGGCCGGCGAGATGACGGCGCGCTACGCGGTGTGGGGCCCGCTCGAGGAACCCGAGCCCTTCGCGGCGCTCAAGGCGAAGTTCGCCGACCTTCCGGCCGACCGCTTCCAGTTCCTCGCCCTCAAGGGCTTCCTCGACGGCGTCATCAGCGCGCGCACCGCGGCGCTCTTTGCGCCCTACACCGACGACCCCAAGACCAAGGGCGACCTGCTCTACACCGACGCGAAGCTCAAGGCCTTAGTCGAGCGCGGGCGCGCTATGGGCTTCCAGCTCGTCTTGCACGCCATCGGCGACCGCGCCGTGCGCCAGGCGCTCGACGTCTGCGCCGGCCCCAAGGCGGGCTACCCTGACGGCGCGGCGGCTTGCCGCGTCGACCACATCGAGGTGACGCGCGAGGCCGACATCCCGGCATTCGCCGCCGGCGGCGTCGTGGCCTCGCTCCAGCCCAGCCACATCACCTACGACCTGGAGTCCCAGAACTACAACTTCGACCGCGTCGGCACGCGCATCCGCTGGGGCTTCCCGTGGCGCAGCCTCGGCGCCTCCGGCGCCCTGGTCGTCTTCGGTACCGACTGGCCGGTCATGCCGCTCGACCCGCGCTGGGGCCTCTTCGCCGCCACGACGCGCCTGCACCTCGACGGCAAGCCCGCGGGCGGCTGGGTCCCCGAGGAGAGGCTCGGCCTAGAGGAAACCATCGTCAACTACACGCTCTCCCCGGCGCGCGCCGCCGGCTGGGCCAAGGACCTGGGCTCGATCGAGCCCGGCAAGCGCGCCGACCTCGTGGTCTTCGAGAAAGACCTGTTCGCGGTGTCGGGCAAGGACCTGATGTCCGTCAAGGTCGACATGACCGTCTTCGACGGCAAGGCCGTCTACGAACGAGCGCTCGAACCTTAAGATGCGAGCGCTGTCCGCTCTGCTGAGCGGGCTGCTCCTCGCCGCGGCGTTCCCCTCCGGCGCTTGGGCGCAGCTGGCCGCGGCGCGCGCGGCCGCCGCGGCCCCGATTTCGGCGCCGGTCCGCGCCGTCCCCGCGGCGCTCCGGCCCGTCGGGCTCAGCGGCGGGACGCTGTCGCTGCCGGGCGCGCCGTCCCTGAGCCCCAGCCTCCCGACTCCCTCGGCGGTTGCGCCGCGCGTCGTCGCCCCTCTGGCGTCCGCCGCCCTGCCGGCCGCCGGCGCCTACGCCGTCCCCGTCGCCGCGGCCCTGCCGACGCCCTCCCTCGCTCCGCCTCGAGCCAAGTCCCTGCCGTCTTTCGCAGACGTCGCCGCGGAACGGCCCGCCGCCGCCGTGCCGGCCGCCGCGCGCGCCGCCGTAAAGACGCGCTTCGCCGAGCTGCGCGCCGCCTTCGGCCTCCGCTCTCCCGGCCCGGACGCCGTGCCGGTGCTCGAAGCCCGCGGCTTCGACTCCCCGAAGCTCTCGCGCCCCGCCGCCGCCCTCGCCGAGCCGGAAGGAGCCGTCCCGGCCCCCGCGCCGATCCCGCGCGGCTGGCTGGGCTTCGGCTCCGTCCTAACCTTCTTTCTGGCCGCGATGGCCGTCGAGCAGATCGGCAACGAGACGCAGAGCGCGGGGCTGCCGCCGCTCATCGCGAAGGTCTTCGGCGACGTGTCGATCTCGGCCGAGATGGGCATCTGGTCCTCGCTGGCCGATTTCGCGGGAGCCATCATGGCCCCCTTCGCGATCAGGCTGCTCGGCCTCAAGGGCGCCTTCCTCGGCAGCGCCGCGGCGCGCCTGCTCTCGGGCGCGCTGGTGGCGGGTTTCCTGGCCGTCGGGCACATGACCGTTCCCTCGCTGATGGCGGCTACCGTCGTGGGCGCCTTCTTCTACGGCATGAATTACACGGTGGAGAAGGCCATCCCGGCGATCATCCTCGAGCAGGACCGGGCCAGCCTCGAGCGCTTCAAGGCCGCCCGCCAGTTCGTCATCGAGGTCGTCGCCACCGCGGTGCCGATCCTCACCGGCCTGGCCGTGGCCTCCTGGGGATTTTTGCCCGCCCTCGCCGCCTTTCCGGTCGCCGCCGGCGCCGCGATGCTCATCGTGGCCCTGACCCTGAAGATCCCGGCCAAGGCCGCCGCCGTGCTGGCCTCCGACGTCCACACCCCGGCGGGCGGCCTGGCGGGGTTCTGGCGCTCCCTGACCCGCGGCGCCGTGATCACCTGGACGCGCCCCGACCTCCGCGACGCGTTCTGGGCCTACTCGTTTTTCTACATCATGACCCCGCTGCTCTATTGGATCGTCGGCCCGGCCTACGCCCTGCTGGTGGCCGGCCCGGGCGCCGAGGAGGCCGCCACCCTGATCGCCGGCGTCATGTTCGGCTTCTTCAGCCTCGGAGGCCTGGGTGCCAGCCTGCTCATCATGCGCGAGCACAGAGGCCTCGAAGGCCTCGACGCGGCCGCAAAGCACCGCGCCCTCGGGGCCTCGCTGACGCGCTGGATGACCTGGGGCTCCGTATCGCTCATCGCCATCGCCGCGATGGCCCTGCCCTTGCCCGCCTGGGGGCCCATGACTCTGGCGGCGCTGGCCCTCCTGCCGTTCGGCCTGGCCCAGGTCATGGCCAAGCTCAAGGCCGAGTCCTACTTCCAGTCCCAGGCCCCGGCCGACGCCGTCGACGACGCCACGGCCTTCATGGAGGGAGCGTCGATGCTGGTGGGAATGGCCGCCCTCTACGGCGCCAAGCTGGCGTTCTCGACGCTGACCGGCTGGGCGCCCTTCGTCGTCCTCGCCGCCGCGATGATCCCCTTCGCGGCGCTCTGCCTCTGGGTGACGCGCCGCCTGGCGCAACGGCAAAATCCCGAGTAAACTCGGGACGTGGCCGACACCGTCTATGAGTACACCGACGCCCAGGGCGGCGTCCACCGCGTCGACTCGATAAGCCAGGTCCCCAAGGACCGCCTGCGCCACATGCTGGCCATCGGGGGCACGGAGCCGGCGGCCGGCGAGACGTCGGTGGCCGCGCCGGTCTCCGCCTCGACCCAGAAGCAGATGCCGCCGGAGACCTACGCCGTCTCGGCGGCGCTGTTCCTCTACGCCGTCTTCTCGAAGAAGTTCCTGCTGCGGTTGTTCTGCGCGCTGACGGCGGTCATCTACCTGCTCTATAGCGGGTGGGACGGGTTCATCTCATCGGACCTGGTCAAGACGGCGGAACGCAAGCCCAAACCGAAGCCTCCGATCGTCGTCGACGTCGAGTAAACGGGTTAGTCCGCCGCCGGCAATCCATCGTGCGTCACCGGGTCTCGGATCAGCTCTCCGAGCAGCGCATCACCGGCGCCGAACCGATAGACCCGGTGAAATGGCCTTCCGTCAAGCAGCAGCGGCAGCCACGACCGATCATCCTCCCACATCGCGTCATATGGGATCTCAGCCACACTGACCCAGCCCGGCGCGCACTCGTCGTTCTCCGGCCCCAGGCTCCCCTCATGGGCGTCGGCCCGGTAGACCCGGCACAGGTTGTCCCAGCAGGCCGAGCCTTCCGCGAAGCGGAACTCGAGCAGGCCCGCGTAGCGCGGGGCCACCGGCGTCACGCCGGTCTCCTCGCGGGTCTCCCGCCCCGCCGCGGCCGCCGCGCTCTCGCCGGGCTCGAGCTTGCCGCCGGGGCCGTTCCATTTGCCGGCGCCCATCCCGCGCTTCTTTTTTATGAGGAGGACGCGGCCGCCGGCCGCGTCCAGCGTGAAGCACAGGCAGGTGTCCCGCGCGGCGCGGCTCAAGTGCTGAGGGCCTTGCCGATGAGCTCGACGAGGCGCCGCGGCTCGAAGGGCTTGGGGACGAAGTGGATGTCGTGGGTCAGCAGGAACTTGCGGTCCTCGTCGGAGAGCCGCTTGGCCGAGAGCGCGAACATCGGGTTCTTCCCGTAGGTCCCCGCGCGCAGGGTGCGCATGAGCGAGAGACCGTCCATGTGCGGCATCATGATGTCGACGACGACGGCGTCGAAGCCCCCGGCGTTGACGGCGTTGAGGCCGTCGCGCGGGTCGTTGAAGGTCTTGACCTCGTAGCCCTGGAACTGGAGGAGGGTCCCCGTGATATCGGTGAAGTCCTCCTCGTCGTCGATGAGGCAGATTCTCTTGGGCACGCGGTCAAATTATAGCTTACCCGCGCGGGCCAGTCGTACGGAGGCCGGAAGCCGCCGGAGCGACGCCATTCCGACGCAGACCAGGCCCAGGCCGGCCGCCGCCGCGGCGGCCGGCGCCCCGGCGCGGGCCGCCAGCGCCCCGAGGGCCAGGCTGCCGAAGGGCCCCAACCCCATGACGAACATCGCGAAGACCGCGATGGCCCGTCCGGCCAGCCGCGGCGGGGCGAGCTCCTGGATCAGGGTGTTCGCGCCCGCGAGCAAGATGACCATCGCCCCGCCCAACACGATCAGGACCGCGCAGGCCAGCGGTAGGCTTCGCATGCGCGAGAAGACCATGAGCCCGAGCCCGAAGACCAAGGTCGAGTCGGCGAGCAGGCGCTCGAGCCCTTCGGCAGACGGCCGCCAGGCCAGGTAGAGGGCCGCCGCCGTGGCCCCGGTCCCGGCCGAGGCCAGCAGGATGCCGAGCCCGCGCGGCCCGGAGTGCAGGACGTCCTCGGCAAACAGCGGCATCAGCATCGTGTAGGGCAGGCCGAGCAGGCCGAACACGCCCAGTGCGATGAAGATCTGGCGCAGGGCCTCGGGCTTGAGGACGGCGCGCAGGCCGGCTAGGCCGCCCGTCTCCGGCCCGCCGGCCGAGGTCGGCTCGCCGTCGGGCATCCCCACCAAGACTCCGAGCAGGAGGATGTAGCTCACCGCGTTGAGCAGGAAGCAGGGCCCCTCGCCCCATGCGTGGATCACGAAGCCCGCCAGCGAGGGGCCGATGACACGCATCGCGTTGACGCTTCCCGACTGGAGCGCCAGCGCGTTGTGGCGGTCGGCCGCCGGCACCGAACCGCCGACCAACAGCTGGCGGGCGGGAAAGTCGAAGGCCACCAGACAGCCCAGGAGCGCGGACATGACCAGGACGAGGCCGGCCGTGACCCGTCCCGACAGGGTCAACCCTGCCAGGACGGCGGCCTGCAGCATCATCAGGGTCTGGGTGACGGCCACGATCCGCCGGCGCGGCAGCCGGTCAGCCAGCGTCCCGGCCCAGTTCCCCAGGAACAGCACCGGCGCCTGCCCGAGAAAGGCCACGAGGCCCAGTTGGAAAGGATCCCCGGTCAGCCGGTAGACAAGCCAGCCCTGGGCGGTATGCTGCATCCACGAGCCGCAGAAGGAGACCCCTTGGCCGATGAACAGCCGCCGGTACGCCTGGTGGCGCAGGGAGCGGAACAGGCCCACTAGAACGTCTTTTCCCGGTTGCTCGTGAAGCGGAACAGCGCCCAGCCGAACAGCCAGAAGAAGATCGCCAGGCCGCCGGTCTGCTTGACGCCGCGGCCCATGTCGGTCTCGCCCCACGGCACCGGCGCCTCGTAGCTGACGTCCGGGGCGTCCCAGCGCTGGCGGATGTCCTGGACCTCGGAGGCCGAGCCGAAACCCTTGTCGCGCTTCGAGGTCCGCACCGCCAGCGAGCGGCCGGCGGTCCCGGCATCGGACCGGCGCCGCCGCTGCGAGGGGTCGACCGGGGCCGCGAGCGTGTCGGCCGAGGGACCCGAGGGCGCCTCCTCGACCGGTTCCTGAGGCACGTAGTCCTTGGCCAGCTCCTGGGCCGAGGCGGCGGCCTGCTTGGCGGCTGCGGCCAACTGCCCGGCGGCGGCCTGGGCCTGGGGCAGCCGGGCGCGGGCGGCGCGCGTCACCCCTGCGCGCATCGACCACATGAACATCCCCGCGCCGAGAAGCCCGCCGACGCCGGCCCAGAGCAGTGGATTGGCCCAGGCCGGCGTCCGCCGGGGCTGCTCATCGGGCTCGGAAGCGGCCATGCCGAAGCCGCGTTTCTCTTCCATTATCTCCCATATAAGCTAGCCGTCGAGGGCCTATCCGTCAAGTCCTGCCGTTAAATTCTTACTTTTTGGGTATTGAATTAACCCGCCTCCCGGCCTATCGTTCAGGTATGAGCCAGGAGAAGCCCCCCGGCAAAAAGCCGTGGGATACCCTCACGCGCCATCTCAAGCGCAAACCCCACGGCACCGAGGCCCAGCCGCCTCCCGAGCCCATCACCCGACCGCCGCCTACCGCGGAGGTCCTCGCCATGCGCAAGTCCCTGGCGGAGGCGATGTCCGCCGCCCCCCAGGACACGGAGGAAGAGCGCAAGGGCGGGGCCCTGCCGACATGGAAGGCCGACGGCTTCAAGTTCACCGAGGAACAGGCCAAGGTCGAGCGCGACCCCGGCGTCCAGATGGGCCGCCTCATGGACTACGCCCGCGAGCGGCCCGTGCTGGCCACCGTGGTCCTTCTCTTGGCGGTCAGCATCCTCGTCGTCGACGCGATCATGATCGCGCGCCGCCTCGGCGTCACCGAGTGGCTGATGGTGAACTACGATGACGGCAAGGACGACTCGCGGCGCTTCGAGGTCTGGGAGCGCAAGGGCAGCGGGCTGGCCTATTTCGGCGGCGGCGACGCCAAGAAGGAGGTGGTCGAACCGAACCAGGCCTCGGCGGTGGACGGCAAAGACAAGCTCCCCAAGCCGCAGAAGCCTCCCGCCCTCTCGGGCGGCCTGGCCGGAATCATCACCCCGGCCGAGCTCGCCGACGGCATGCGCGCCTCTTTTGTCACCGGCCTCGGCGCCCTGCAGGGCGACTCGGGCATGAGCGGCTCCTTCGTCAAGACCGCCGCCGACGACTTCCGTCCCTACGCCCCGGCCGCGGGCGCTCCGACGGCGATCCCGACCGGCGCGTTCTTCGGCGAGGCCGGCGAGGCGCTCGAGAACTTCGGCGCGCTCGATAACCCCTCCAAGCCCGCGGAGGACTATGGAGGCCCGAACTACGCGGCGCTCCAGGAGGTCCCGCCCGGCCTGCAGGGCGACGACATGGTCATGGCCATGATCGGCGACGATTTCAAGAAGGACATGAAGGAGTACGCCAAGGGCGGCCGCTGGAAGCTGCGCAAGCTGGAGGCCGGCGAGGCCACGGCGCGCCACGAGCTGGCCGGGATGACCCTGACCGGCAACGACGCCGTCATCCAGCTCCTGCAGACCAAGCGCGCCACCGACGTCGGGCTCAAGTGCGGCAGTTGCAACACCGAGCGCCGCATCCACAACACGCGCGCGCCGTTTTACGGGGAGGAGCATTGAGCGCCCCGGCCTTTCTTTCCGAGCGCCGGGGCCAGTTGGCGGTCCCTTTCCTCCTGATCCTGCCGTCGTTCATCCTGATCACGATCTTCCTCGTCGAGATCGGCCAGATCTCGCGCGAGAAGATCCGCCAGCAGTTCGCCATCGACGCGGCGGCCACCCTCGAGATGGAGTCCTACACCGACCTCCTCAATCGCCTGGCCTACATCAACGGGGTCTTCCCCCACCGCATCTTCCGCGGCGGCCCCGGCGCCGCCGGCAACCCCTCCGGCCTCTACCCGACGGCCCAGCGCCCCTTCCGAGTCGAGGACCCGGTCTGGCCCATCAGCGGCGGCGTGGGCGGCACCAACCCCGACCCTCCCGCCAACTTCGGCATCCTGCACATGCACCTGCCCGGCGAGGGCGGCGTGGCCATCGAGGCCGCCGAGAAGGCCGCCTTCGACTACTTCTCGGTCTACAACTGGCTGGGCGACGTGGCCACGGCCCAGAAGATCGTGTTCGAGAAGACCACTCTGAAGAACCACGACCTCCTGCGCAAGGGGCTCTGGATGAACCTGCGCACCTCCGGCGGCGGCGCCCCCTGCGGCGAGACCGCGGCGGACTGCGGCGGCGAGGCCACCAAGGCGTTCGGCAACATCGACATCCGCATGAGCTACCTGCAAGGTTTCAAGCACTGCCCGGTCATCGTCACGATCAACGGGAAGAACTACGTCGGCGAACTCGCGGAGCCGTTCAATTTCTCGGGCGCCGGGCTCTTCCAGCTGGCCACGGTCCCGCAGCACCAGCTCAAGGCGATGGAGGACGGCTGGGTGGCGAAGACCCACTTCGACCCCGGCCCGAACCACTTCGCCCACAATTTCGTGGAGGCCATGAACCCCTACGTGCGCGCCCGCGTCACGACCAAGGGCGGCTCGGTCTGGCCCGACACCACCCCCAAGTACTACACCCGCCTCTACCCTTGACCCCGGCCGTTGATCCCGGTCAAGTCCCGGCTTTAACGTAGGTCATAGGGCGGGAGCCCCCCCAAGGCTAGACTCTCCCCATGAAGATTTTCACCACCCTCTGCCTGCTGACCGTCGTCTCCTCGAATTCCTTGGCCATGGACCCCATGGCGGCCGACATGCGCCGCATCATGGACTCCTTCGACAACGGCCGCGGCGCGGCCATGCCGCGCGTCCGCCCGCCCTCCCGCGCCATCGGCCGCCTGGGCGCTCCGGTCGACGCCTCACGCTGGGCCCCGGTGCCTGAGCTCCGCGCCTCGGCCCCGTTCTCGGGCCGCCCCGAGGAGACGGTCGACGCTCTCTCGGGACTCGAGGCCTGCGCCGCCGCCGACGCGGTCTACATCCGCCAGCCCACCCTGGCCGAGGCCGCCAAGGCTCTGGCCCCCTGCCTCGAGGCCGTCTCCAAGCGCTACGGCGCCGCGGCGCTGGTCTACGTCCAGGGCCAGTCCCTGCTGATCCGCATCCCCGTCACCGCCGCCGGCGGCCCGCTGCACCGCGATCTGGCCAAGAGCCTCGAGTCCCGCGAAGCCAAGCTTTACGGCCAACCGGTCGAACTCAAGGCGGACCTCGCGGCTTTCGCCCCGCGCGGCACCAGCGTCCTCCAGCCCGTCCTCGACCGCTGCGCCGGTCCCAAGATGCTCCCCACCGACGCCGCGGACTTCGTCGCGGTCTACGCGGACTGCCTCGGCGCGGCCAAGGGCCTGGAAATCAGCGGTGTCCGGGCGCACCACAGCGAGCCGCGCACCGTCATCGTCTACAGCGCCGTGCGCCCCGAGACCCTGCGCGACATCTCGGGGACCGTCAGCGTCCCCGCCCGTGGCGGACCGTTCCGCATCGAGGCGCGCAGCGAGCTTACCCCCGTCTCGTCCTCACGCTGAGCCCGGCCGGTATCGGGTAGAATACCCGCCATGGAAATCGTCCAACGCCTGCGCGAGGCCGCCCGCGCCTCGTCCCGCCGACTGGTCCTGCCCGAGGGCACGGACGCCCGGACCGTCAAAGCCGCCGCCGTCATGGCCCAGGAGCGGATCGCCCGGCCGGTCCTGCTCGGCGACCCCGCGACGATCCGCGGCCTGGCCGCGCAGGGCGGCGCCGACCTCCAGGACGTCGAGATCGTCGACCCGGTCCGCGACCACCGGCGCGCCCAGTTCGCCGCCGCCTACCACCAACTGCGCAAGCACAAGGGCGTCGACGCCGCCGAGGCCGACCGCCTCATGGGCGACCCGCTGTTCTTCGGGACCATGATGCTCCACACCGATCAGGTGGACGGCTTCCTCTCCGGCGCCGCGCACGCCACGGCCGACACCATCCGGCCCGCGCTTCAGATCATCAAGCCCGCCCCCGGCGTGGCGGCGATCTCGAGCTTCTTTATCATGGTCTTCCCGGACAAGAAGGTCGGCGACGGCGGGCTCCTCCTCATGGCCGATTGCGCGATCAACATCGACCCCGCCCCGCGCAAGCTGGCGCTCATCGCCATCTCGACGGCGCGCATGGCCAAGGCCCTCTGCGGCCTCGAGCCGCGGGTCGCCTTCCTCTCCTTCTCGACTAAGGGCTCGGCCGAGCACGAGCTCGTCAATCACGTCCGGGAGGCCGTCCGCATCGCCCAGGAGAGGGCGCCGGACCTGCTAGTCGACGGGGAGATGCAGGCCGACGCGGCCCTGGTCCCCGAGATCGGCGCCCGCAAGGCCCCCGGCAGCAAGGTGGCCGGCAGGGCCAACGTCCTGGTGTTCCCCGACCTGCAGTCCGCCAACATCGGCTACAAGCTCGTCCAGCGCCTGGCCGGGGCGGAGGCGGTCGGCCCCATCCTTCAGGGCTTCGCGAAGCCCGTCAACGACCTCTCGCGCGGCGCCAGCGTCGACGATATCGTCAACCTGGGAGCCGTGACCTGCCTCCAGGCCGACCCCAGCCTCCGTTAAGACTTCTGATTAGGGACAGTCCCTGAACTTCACATTTGGCTTCAGTCATGAGGCTATTTACGCGCCTCGGGCGCGTGGCTTCACGGATTGCAACGGCCGCAATCCGTGAAGCTCGAGGCTGGAAAGGCGCCCAACGGTGTCAGTGATCGTGTTTAGTATTATTGCGGAGCAATGGACGAGGTACGATTTCCAGAGATAATCCGGCGTCTCTACGAAGTAGTCGATGAACTGGAGGGGATGTTCCCGGGGCGGCACTTCACTCCGGACGGGCACATGGTGGGCAGTCTCGGCGAGGCGCTCGCTGCCTACTACTACGGCCTAGAACTCCTGACAGCCTCCACTCCGGGGCGGGATGCTACCTGCGGGGAGAGGGCTGTAGAGGTGAAAGCGACTCAAGGTACTCGGATCGGCCTTCGATGCGCCCCCCAACACCTCTTAGTCCTCAAAATAGGCCGCGAGGGAAAATTCACTGAGATATTCAATGGCAACGGCGATCGGGCATGGACTGTCGTTAAGAGCAAGCCGATTCCGAAGAATGGACAGCACCCGATTTCTCTCACCACGCTCAAGAAATTAATGCCCGCGTTCCTCAATCAGAACGACTAGCAAGAGTCCGATAGCGCCCTCGTGATTAGGGTCATTCTCCGAATTTGAAACCTGGACCGTGCGCGAAGCGTGCACGCCGTTCGCCGACCCTTCCCGCCGTTAATTCCCCGAGATTCGCGGATTGCGGTCGTTCGCAATCCGCGAATCCACGCGCCCGAAGCGCGTAAAAATCCCCATCACTAACACGAATGTGAATTTCAGGGACTGTCCCTAATCAGAACTCTTACTTCCGGCGGGCCAGGGAGCGCACCGCGGCGGCCAGTTCGGCCGGCTCCACGGGCTTGGGGAGGTACATCTGGAAGCCCGCCATCAGGACCTGGGTGCGGTCCTCGACGCGGGTCTGGGTGGTCAGCGCGGCGGCGGGGACCTCGCCGCCCTGGTCGGCCGGGCGGGCGCGCACCTTGCGGATGAGCGCGTAGCCGTCGGTGCCGGGCATCCCCAGGTCGCTGATCAGGACGTCGGGCACCCGCTTGTCCATCGCGGCCAGGGCGGCGGCCGCCGACGCCGCGGCCTCCACGTCGGCGCCGAGGCCTTTGAGCGAGGCTTCGAGCATCTTACGAAGGTGCGGCTCGTCCTCGACCAGGAGGACCCGGACCCCATCGAGCCGCGGCAGCGAAGCATAGAGGATCTCGAGCCCGCCGGGAGGGAGCGCGCCGGGCGCCGGCGCCTGGGCCCGGGCCTCGGCCATGATGGGAAGACGGACGCTGAAGGTCGACCCGCAGCCGGTCCCGGCGCTCTCGGCCTTGACCGAGCCGCCATGGAGCTCGACGATGTGGCGCACGATCGCCAGCCCCAAGCCGAGGCCGCGGTGCTCGCGGGTCAGCGCGCGCTCGGCCTGGCTGAACGGATCGAACACGTGGGGCAGGTACTCGGCCAATATGCCGATCCCGGAGTCGGTGATGGTCAGCTCGACGGTGTCGCGGGAGCGCTTCAGGCGGACGAGCACCTTTCCGGCGTCGGGCGTGAACTTGAGGGCGTTTGAGAGCAGGTTCCAGGCCACCTGCTGGAGCCGCTCCGGGTCGCCGACGACCATGATCGAGGACAGCGGCCCCAGGTCGAGCGATACGCCGTGGGCCTGGGCGACCGGCCGCACCACGTCGATGGCCGCGCGCACGATGGCGGAGAGGTCCAGCGAGCGCTGTTCGACGCGCATGCGCCCCGTGAAGATCTTCGAGACGTCGAGCAGGTCCTCGATGATCTGGGCCTGCAGGTGCATGTTGCGCTCGATGATCTCGAGCGCCTGGTTGAACTCGGGGCTCCCCACCTCCTTCTGGCGCAGGAGATAGGTCCAGCCCATCATCGCCGTCATGGGAGTGCGCAGCTCATGCGAGAGGAGGGCCAAGAAGTCGTCCTTGGCGCGGCTGGCCTTCTCGGCCTCGTCGCGCAGGTCTTTCTCGACGGCGAGCAGGCGCTGGACCTCGACCTCGGACTCGACCCGGGCGGTAACGTCGGTCGCCACCCCGAGCAGGCTCTCGACCTTTCCGCCCGCGCCGCGCTGGGGCTGATAGTGGATCTCGAACCACAGGCCGGCTTCCTTGGTGACGACCGAGAAGGCCTCGCCGGCCAGGGCGCGGCGCACGCTCTCGAGGATGGCCGGGTTGTGGGCGTACATCTCGAACACCGAGGCCCCCACGGCCTGGCCGGGCTTGAGGCCCAGAGCCGCCAAGCCTCGGCCTTCGGACAGGGTGATGACGCCGCGGCGGTCGATCTGGAACAAGACGACGGGCGCCTCGGAGACGACCCGGCCGAGGCGCTCCTCGGCCCTGCGCAGGGCCGATTCGACGCGCTTGTAGTCGGTGACGTCGCGCGAGACGCCGATGAGCCCGATCGCCGTGCCGTCCTCCCCCAAGAGCGGCGCCTTGACCGTGTCGAAGACCGTGCCGTCGTCACCCACCTGCTCGTAGCGCTGCGCGAGGCCGGACTTCAGGACGGACAGGTCCGCGGCGCGGCAGGAGGCGGCCAGGGTCGGCGGCAGGAGGTCCTCGTCGGTGTGGCCGAGGATGGCGTCGCGGCTCCGTTTGACCAGCCTCTCGTAGCGCGCGTTGACCGCCAGGTTGCGCAGGGACAGGTCCTTGACGTAGACCACGTCGGGCAAGGCCTCGATGAGCGGCCCGAACCGGCTGGCGATCTCGATGATGGTCTCGGCCTGCTTGAGCGGGCCGACGTTCTTGGCGTGGGACTTGCGGGACGTCATGGTCGTCTCCTGCGAACACAAGGTCGACCATTTCCTGCGCTATGCTCGGTCATGGTCGCCTTCCTTCCGACTTGCGCAGAAAGAACGACGCGCAGCGGTGGTATTTATCGAGCGGCTCGTGTGGCATATCGAAAGACCTGGCCAGGCGGGAGTCGAACTCGAGGAGGTCTTCGATATAGTCGAGCTTCTCGTCCTCGAACCCGCGCTTGGCCTTGACCTCGTTCTCATACTCGCAGAAGGTCGACAGCGGATGGACGCCGCCCCGCCCTATACGGAAGGCGTAGACGCGGTCGAGCGACGGCTCGAGGAAGACGTGCCCCAGGTCGACGACGAACTTGTCCTTCTGATACATCGAGATGATGGGGCCGACCGTGATGCGCCGGAGCGTGGCCTCGCCGAGATGGCTGCGCATGGCCTGTTCTATCGGCGTCCCGCGGTGCTGGGCGAGAATGCCCGCCACCGAGGTCTGGTTGAAGCGGATGATGTCGTGATGGCTCTCTTCCTGAAGGAGGCTGGTCAGCCGCTCGGAGCGGAACTCCGAACGGTAGAGCACCCCGCCGCGGTGGAAGCCCGGCCCCTTGTACTGGAGATAGACCGCCGTCCCGTCTCGCTTGTAGCGCAGGCGCAAGCTGGCGCCCTTGCGGAACAGGCTGTTGTCGGGCGTGTCGAGGAACTGGTCGAAAAAGAAGCCCGCCTTGGCGTGCTTGACGCGCTTGCGCGAGAGGATGAAGGCGCGCAGGTCCGCCATCTCCTCGGGGACGACGCGGCGCTTGGACTCGATCTCGACGAAGCGGAAGTCTTGGATGCGCAGGCGGTCGATGATCCGACGCTGGGCGGCCGCTGCAGTCACAACACCCTCCACGGCGACGCGTCCTTGGCCAGGACGGCGGCGTCGCCGACGCCCTGGTCGAAGACCCGGCGGCACTCGTCCTTCTTGAAGCCGAACACCGAGATGTCGAGCGGCCGGGAGGGCCCGAACTCGAAGACCCGGACGCCGCCCCGCCGGATGCGGTCGGAGGCCGCGAAGAGGGTGTTGTCGACCTGCGAGCGCATGAGCTGGTTGATGATGGCCGAGACGTAGCCGCGCGGGGAGAGCCGCGGCTTGGTCCCGCGCCCCGGGCCGATCACGCTCACGAACAGGAGGTCCAAGGCCCCGCGGTCGAGCAGAGGCCCCAGGTCGACGAAGCTCGACAGGTGGCCGTCCACGAACAGGCGGGCCGGCGAGCCGTTGGCGGCAAGGCGCCTCGGCGGGAATACGAAGGGGACGGCGATCGACCCCAGCACGTGCTCGAGCAGGGGGCCGTCCCAGGGGCCGCCGGGCTCCGGCGAGTATTGGGCCTGCACGGTGCCGGCCCCGCCCATGTCGACTGCCACGGCGTAGAACCAGCAGCGCTTGGCGGCCCGGCAGCGCTCCTCTGAGATGACGCTCCCCAGATAGCCGGCGATGGAGTCCAGCGAGAACAGGCTGGGCGGGGAGAGGCGCGGTTCGAAGCGCAGGAAGGCCTCGCGGGGGACGTCGCGCCAGAGCTCGCGCAGCAGGTCGGTCGTGCCCTGGAAGTAGGCCGCCCCGTTGACGCTGCCGGCGCTGGTGCCGAGGACCTGGGGAAACGACAGCCCGTGGTTCTTCTCGAGGGCCCAGAGCACGCCGCCCTGCCAAGCCCCGAGCGCGGCCCCGCCCGAGAGGACCAGCGCCGTGGGCCGGCTGCCCAGCGGCGCCTCGGCGAGGGACGGGGTTTCTGCCACTCCTGGATTATACCTTGCGCCGGAACACGCGCGGCAGGAGGAAGGCGGCAAGGATGAAGGCGGCGAGGGCGCCGGCGGCCAAGGCGCGCAGCGAGTCCCCCGGCGGGGCCCATGGGACGGACGGGAGAGGGAAAGGAGCGGGCTGAGGAGCCGTCGTCCGGCGAGGCGCGGCGGATCGACCGGAGGCCGTCAGAGCCGCGGCGGCGCCTGAGGCGTTGGGGTCGAGGTCCAAAGCCGCACGGGCCGCCTGGGCGGCCTCTCGGAGCCGGCCCTGGCGCAGGAGCGCCCAGGAGAGGACGGTCCAGGCGTCTGCGTCGGTGGGGTCGAGCCGGAGCGACTCGCGCGCATGGCGCTCGGCCTCGATGGGGCGTCCTAACCGCAGCAGCAGCGCCGCGGCCAGGCGCCGGACGCCGGGGTCGTCGGGATGCTTATCGAGGAGGACCCGCACGCCCTTCCAAGCCCCGGCCAGGTCGCCGCGCCGGACCTCCCGCCCTACCCCGGCGAGCAGCGTGGACGCCCCGTCGCCGGGAGCGCCGCGCGGGGCATTGAGCGTCGGAAAGCGCGTGGGGTCGGAGAAGCGCATGAAGGTCAGATTGATGACCGGTTCCGGCAGCGGGGCCAGGACCGGCGTGCCCTCGTCGGCGGAGGAGGGCGCCGTCCCAGACGGGGTCGGGGGCGCCTCGCGCCGCGGCGGCTCCGACGCCGCGGGCACGGGCCTCCCGCGCGGCTCCTCGTTGGAGTTGGCGAAGCCCGCCGGGCGGCCGTAGGCTACGAGGCCGGGATCCGGGACAACCGGGCGGACGAAGCCCGTCCCGGGCGCGTCGGGCGCGCGCAGCGGCGCCACCGGCCGGCCCGAGATGGGCGAGCCTTGGGCGTCGAGGGCATAGAGCACCTCGGCCCCGTCGCCGACCTCTGGGATGCGGTTGGAGTAGCGGTCCTCGGTAGTGCCCACGGCGGTCTCCTGGACCCAGATGGCGTCGCCGGGCTTCATCTTCCGCACAACCTTGTCGAAGTCGGCGTCGGCCGCCTGCTTGGCGAGCTGGGCCTTCTCCACTTCCCGCGCGGCGGCCAGCCGGGCGTTGACGTCATTGGCCGCGGCGTCGAGGCGGAGGTTCTGCCGGTATAGCTCGGCGTTGGCCGCGTCGCGCCGGGCTTTGGCGGCGTTATATTCGTATAAGGGGTCGGTGGCCTCGCGGACGACGCCGGGGGAGATCGCGCCGGAGGCGGGAAGGGCCAGGGCTCCCGCGAGCAGGAAGGCTCTCACCCTCTAAGGGTAGGACGCGGACCCCTCCCCCGCAAGGGGCCGCGCTCGCTCAGGCGCGCGCGCTCCTGGATCAGACGCGGAGCAGGTCGGTGGCGTAGATCTTCTCGTTGACGACCAGGTTGAACGCCCCGGCCTTGGCCTCGCCGAAGACCTCGGTCTTCTCGGAGAGCAGTTCCTTCCACTCCCGGAACCCGCGCGCGGGCCAGCAGTATATCTCCACGCGGTCGGGGCCGGGCAGGTTGCGGGTCAGCTCCTCGCGCAGGAACCGCCCCTTGGCTTCGGTATCCTTGAACATCGCCACCCGCGCGTCGGGCCACTTGCGCACCACCTTGCTCATCTTGTGCATCGCCGTGTTGCCGCATTCGACCCAGAGCGCGACCTCGCCGCCGGCGTCCAGCCCAAGGAGGTCGGGGCGGAACTCCTGGCCGGAGAGCGCCGGGGTCTTCGCGCTGGCGTCCAAGAGCAGGTCCTCGTCCCAAAAGCACAGGTAGGCGGCCAGCTTCATGGCCAGGTGCTCGGGGGTCTCGTTGTCGATGCAGTTGAGGATGAACTTGCGTTCGCCGCCGTTGACGCCCATCTCGGCGCGCAGGCGGTAGAGGTCCACTACTCGCCTTTTAAGAGTTTGTCGACTAAGTGCAGCTCGTTCTTGTCGACCCAGAAGCCGCGGCAGCGCGGGCAGTAGTCGACGCGCAGGAAGCGGCTGATGAGCGGCCGGTTCCGGAGCTCCCCCCCGCAGCGCGCGCAGGCCCGGGTCGAGGGTTTCGAGTCGGACCCGTCCTCGAGCGCGGCGGCCAGCTTGGCCGGGTCGGCCGAGGCGGCCTGGAGCTCGCCGGCGTCGAACCAGCGCCCTCCGCACTCGGGGCACTCGTCGACCTGGACGCCTTGCGGCGTGCGGACTAGGTTGAGCCCGACGTAGGGGCACTTCGGACAGTCGGCCATGCCGGGATTATAGCGCTACTGGACGCGGGCTGTCTGCTGGGCGGCCGCGTCGAGCAGACGCTGGGCGTCCCACATCTTGGCGTAGACCCCGCCGGCGGCCATCAGCTCGTCATGCGTGCCCTGCTCGACGACGGCGCCTTCCGAGAACACCACGATGCGGTCGGCGCGCTGGACGTTGCTCAAGCGGTGCGCGATGACGATCTGGGTGGACTTCCCGCGCCGCAGGGCGATCTGGTCCTCGATGAGCTGCTGGGAGCGCCCGTCGAGCGCCGCGGTCGGCTCGTCGTAGATCATCAGGCCGAAGGGACGCTCGCTCCGGATGAAGAGCTGGGCCAGCATCAGGCGCTGCTTCTGGCCGCCCGAGATGTTGATCCCGCGCTCGCCCACGCGCATCCGATAGCCCAGCCGCGTGACTTCATCCAAAGCCCCCGCCCGCGCCGCGGCTTCGCCCGCGGGGATGCCGGCGTCCAGCGCCGCGCGCAGGGCCGGCAGGCGGGCCTCGATGGCCTTGAGCAGGGCGGCCGTCTCCGGGTCGCCGGCCGCCTCGGCGGAGACCGCCCGGTCCGCGCCGAAGCGGACGATCTGCTCGTGGAGGCCCGCGGCCCGCGCCGCGTCCCAGATGTCGGCCTCCTGGGCGCCGGGGCGAAGATAGGCGATGTTCTCGGAGAGCGTGGCCGCAAACGGGATGGAGTCCTGCAGGCTGACGCCGACCGAACCGCGGTAGGCGCGCAGGTCGAGCGCGCCGAGCGGCACGCCGTCGACGACTATCTCGCCGGCCTCGAGCGGGTAGAGCCCGAGCAGGGCCAGCGCGGCGGTGGTCTTCCCCCCGCCGCTCATGCCGACCAAGCCCACCATCTCGCCCGCCTTGATGTCGAGGTCGAGTCCCTTGAGGACCTGGGCCCCGTCGGCCGTGTAGCGGAACTTGACGCCGCGCATCTCGACGCGGCGTCCGCCGGCGGCCGGCGCCAGGACCGTCCCGCCCGAGCGCATGTCCTCGGAGACCTGGCGCATCGTCTTGTCGTAGCGCGCCGCGGCGCCGCGCATCGACTTAAGCGACACCCACAGCCCGGACAGGGCCTGCATCGCCTCGCGGAAGAAATTGGCGAGGAAGATGTACATGACCGCCGCCGCCACCGGCAGGGTCCCCAGATAGACCGCCCAGACCGCGGCCGCGATGACGAGCACCTTGGCCACGTCGGTCAGGCCGCCGGCCAGCGCGCGCCGGGGCGCGGCCACGTCGGCGATCTCGCCGCCGCCGACCATGTAGGTCTGGTGGCTGAGCCCGCGCATCTTCTCGAGCTCGGCGGCCTCCCGGCCCGCGGCCTTGACCTTGAGGATGTTGACCACGATCTCCTGCAGAGCGCCGGCAAAACGCGGCTTCTTCATCGCGAAGAACGAGCGGTAGGCGTCCTGGACCCGTTTGCTGTAGATGGCCGACGGGATCGACAGCACGAAGATGAGAAACGGGATCGTAAACAGCGAGAGCTGCCAGCTCACCGCCAGCATCACCGCGCCCGAGATCAGCGCCACCGCGCCGTGGCGCACCAGGTCCACGACCATGGCCGACGCCGTGCTCTGGAGCGTGTAGATCGCGTCGGTGGCCGTGGAGACCACGTCGCCCACGCTGCGCGAGTTCTGCCAGCGCATGTCGAGGCTCAGGACCTTGGCCACGTAGAGGTCGCTGACGCCCTTCATGAGCTTGTTGCCCAGCGTGTACATGGTCCGGCTCTGATAGCGGGTGAGGAAGGCGCTCAGCGCGTGCACCGCGACCAGCGACAGGCTCAGGGCGGCGAAGGTCTGCAGGACCGGGACTTGATACCAGGGAAGGCCCGACGCCGTCTCCAGCGTCTGGAGGTCCTTTAAGTGCTGGGCCATCTGGCCGTAAAGCCACGACGGCGCGAGGGCGACGGCCGCCATGACCAAGGCCATCGCCGAGGCGGTCTTGAGCTCCGCGCCGACGTCGACGCCGTCGGCGCTCAGGTCGCGCCAGAAGCCGCGGACCCAGGCGGCGTTCTCGGAGACCGCGGCCGCGCCTTCCCGGGCGTAGGACCATGCCGCCACCGCCGGGGAAACCGCGGCGCTCAAGGGAGCGGCGACGAACCGCGAAAGCAGGCTCCTGCTCGGCGCGGCCTCGCTCCCCGCCGCGGCCGCCGCGCCGCCGGAAGGGTCGGCGACGGCGTTGAGCGCGGCGCGGCCGCCGTCGAAGCGCCGGCCTTCTATGGATACCGCGGCCGTGAAGCCGGCCAGGCGCTTGGCCGCGGCGGCGGCCGGCTTGGACACGCGCGAGGGTCGGGTCCCCCCTGCCAGGGGCGCGGGAAGCTCGAAAGCCAAGGCCGGCGGCGCGGCGAGCTGGACGGCTTGGACCGCGGACCGGGCGATGACTATGGGAGCGGCGACAGCGGCGGAAACCGCCGTCAGGCTCGCCGCAGCCGACGCGCGGGGCGAGGGCGCCGGCATCGGCGCTAGGACGGATGGGGCGCTCAGGGAGGAAATGAGCGACGGCGCCAAGACGGGCGCCGACAGCGGCGCGCCCACGGCGGAGCGCCCTCCGACAGCACCCAACGGCATCCCCCGGGTGGCGCCCCCCGAGACCGCGGCCGAGACGACCTGGGCGGCGGCGGGTGCGGCGGGCTGGAGCGAGGCCAGCAGGACGGCCAGCGGCAGGCCGCGCCGCAGCGCCCGGGACGAAAGGCTGGGCATGGGCAGGACTATAGCGCTCCCGGCGAGACGGTATCCTGAGGCCTAAGGGGCAGGCGGCACCGGACGGTGGTCCTAGCCGGAGTGGGCCCCGCCGCGCGCAACACCGCCGCCCTTGCGCGTCCGCGCCGTTCCGGGCACACTCCGGGGGTGCTGACGCAGAGGCTGGAGGCGGTGCTCGGCCCCGAGCGCGCGGCGCGCCTGCGCGCCCGGCTCGAGGAGGTCCGCCCGCACCTGGAGCGCGCCCAGAGGACGGCGCGCGAGCTGCCGCCGCGCGACTGGGCCGGCCTGGCCGTGGCCGCCATGGCCTTCCTGTTCGTCCTGCAGTTCTCGCGCCTGCTCACGCGCCAGACTCGGCTGCTGGAGCGCCAGACCGACCTCCTGGCGGCGGCCCAGGAGGCCGCGGCCGCCGAGCGCGACACCGGACGGATGGTGGCCCGGGCCAGGCTGCGCGCGGCGCTGTGGCGCGTGCAGACGCTCCTGCGTCCGGCCGCTCTCAAGGAAGCCTCGCTGCTGCCCCCCGACAGGCGCGGCGCCAGCGTCCGCGAGGCCCGTCAGGTCCTTGAAGAAGAGGAGTTCAGCCCCGCCCTGGCCGAGGACCCCGAGTCGAGCCGGGCCTGGGAGAGCGCTTTGTCGGCCGCGCGCCTGGCCGAGGAGACCGCGGCCCAGCCGGAGACCGACGCCCAGTTCTTCCTGATGCAGGCCGAGCGCGTGAGGCGGGACGTCCTAACCGTGCGCGACCGGCTCGCACCCCTGGGGTCGTCGGAGGTCCCGTCGGCTTCGATGGCGCCGTCGCCGGCGCCGGTCGCTCCCGTCGCGCCTCAGCCTCCGCCCGAGTCCTCGCCTCTGCCCAAGCCTACCGACGGGATGGCGAAGTAGCTACCGCCCGAACAGCTCCCAGAACCTGCCGGACGCCCCGTCATACCAGACCGCTATCCGCCCCGGCTCCGCCCGCCGCGCCGGCTCGTCGGCCACCGCGAGGCGCTTCGCCGCGAAAGCCGCGCGCAGCTCCGCGCAGCCCACCGGCCGCCAGCCGGCGTCGAAGGCCACCGGCGCCGCGTCGACGACCGCTGCCAGGGCCCGGTCCGAGGCCGCCGGCTTGCGCAAGGTGAATTCGGCGGCGATCTCGCGCAGCCAAGCCGTGGCGCAGGCGTCATGGAGGACGCGGGCCGCGCGGGCGGGGTCGTCGAGACCCAGGAGCGTCCGCAGGCGGGCCAGCGCCCCGGCGCCGCGCTCGGCCTCGACCTCCGGGCCGGCCAGGCGGCGCGACCACAAGCGGCGCAGAACCGCGTCGGCGCCCAGGAGCTTGGCGGTCTCCCCCATCCGCTCGCCTTGCTCGGCGGCGACCTTGTAGATGAGCGCGTCGGTCTGGCGGCGAACCAGGGCCTCGATGCGCTCGAGGCGCTCGTTGCGGACTATCGCGGCCAGCGAGGCGTCGAGAGAGAGTCCGGGGTCCTCGATCTTCCCGACCACGGCGGCGCGGGCGTCGCCCCAGCCCAGCCGGCCGGCGTAGACGCCGTGCAGGTAGGCGTCCATGGTCGTGAAATCCGAGCCGTCGGGCGGGATCGAGATGTGTCCGAAGACGCCGTCTTCCTCGAAGATGAGCTCGCCCGGGGCCTGGGGCCCCGCCGCGACCCGCGAGACCGCCGCCCCGCCGCGGCGCACCTCCACCGCCATCCGCCCCCAGAGGTGGCTCCGCGGCCGGCAGTGGATCATCTCGGGCGGGATAGGGTGGCGCCAATGCGCGTCGTCCTCGCGGGCCAGCTCGAGCCGCACGACGGTCTCCGACTCCACGGAGTCGTCGCGGTCGACCCGCTCGCCGCCGAACTCCGAGGCCTCCAGACGGGAGCGCGCGCCGGCCGGGCCGGAAGCCAGGGAGAGACCCGAGAGGCTCGGCCGCCAGGCATGGACCAGGGCCAGGGCCAGCCAGCGAGTGCGCTCCTCGGCGGCGCCTTCCGTCCCGAACAGGGCGGCGTACGGGTCGACCATCTCCTCGCGGGAGAACGGCGCCCCGTCGAAGCGCAGCTCGATAGACTTGGGCCCCTGCTCGATAGACAGCCGGCGCGCGCCGGCCGCCGCCGCGCAGCGTGCGAAGAGCATGACCGCCCCCACGTCGCGGCGCCGGAACTCGCGGAGCTTCTCGAGCGCCTTCTGGCGGTCGACGCGGAAGGAGCCGCTGCCGACGAGCTCGCCGCCCTCCTTATCCCCGATCGTCATCGCGTCTGTTGAGCCGGCGGACGAAGAGCAGCATGGCGACGACGACCTGGGCGACCCCGGCGGCGGTGAAGCCGTAGAAGACGAACCACCAGCGGTTCCAATAGGTTCCTTGGAAACGGATCCCGCCCAGCTTGATCCCGAGCACGGCGTCGAAGCTCTCCGTCTGCAGCACCGCCAGGGCCCAGGCGAGGCCCAACCAGGCGACTCCGGTCCAGAACAGGATCCCCTCGGGAGCCCGGCGCTTGCGGGGCTCGGCCAGAGGCGCGGATTGCGAGCGTACCGGGACGGCGGGCTCAGCGGCCCCCGGCAGGGCCAGCGTGGCCGGCGGCGGGGGCTCCGTCGCGGACAGGCTAGGCATAGACGAGACGAGCTGCAGGCGGCCGCCCGCGTAGAGCGCCGAGAGCAGAATGCCGGGGGAGAAGGTCAGCCAGAACCACGCCCCGGGAAACCCGGCCTCGAGCTCGTAGCCGTAAGAAAGACAGATGCCGACATAGAGCACCACGCCGATGGCGACGAAGGCGACGGGGATGGAGAGGACCCAGAACAGCGCCTCGGGGACCTTGAGGGTCCAGCCGCGGCGGGCCATCCTCAGCGAGCGGCGATGCCGCTGGGGAGAAAGCCATGACGCTCGCCGATGCGCCGGTAGACCATGCTGGAGATCTCGCGGATGACGTCCCCGCGGGCGTGCAGCCAGCGCATGTAGTTGCGCGCCGGGGCGCGCTTCTCGATGATGCCGACCAGGGCGTAGGGATACTCGCGTCCATCGGCCGCCTTGGCGCGCAGCACGCCCATGTCGCCGCAGAGGTGGCGGGTCGAGCCGGTCTTCGAGTGGATGCCCACGTCGTCGGGCACGTCGCGCGCCCCGGTGTGCAGGCGGTCGCGCTTGGGCAGGGCCATCAGGCGCTTGATCTCCTTGGAGTAGGGGAGCGTGCCCTTCCACAACGAGAGCAGGTAGCGCGAATAGTCGCGGGCCGAGGCCCGGTTCTTGTAGGTGCGCCCGCCGGCCGGGATGTACTCGACGAGCTCGAGGTCGCCGAAGAGCTGGCCGTAGTTCCGGCGCAGGATGCGCGCCACCGCCGGGGGGCCGCCGAGGTTCCTCATCACGGCGTTGGTCGCCGGGTTGTCGGAGCGCTGGATCATGCGCTCCATGCGGCGCGCCATGGCGGCGTCGTAGACCCGGCGCCCGGCGCGGACTTCCTCGAAATAGGCCAGGACGACGAAGGGCTTGATGAGGCTGGCGGCCTGGAGCTTGAGGTCCTCGTTGATCGAGACCAGCTGCTCGCCGGTCGTGAAGTCGTAGACGGTCCAGGCCGTGCGCTCGTCGGCGGCGATGCGTCCGCGCCGGCGCAGCTCCTTGACCCGCATCTCGACTAGGGCCTCGAGGGCGCGCCGCTGGACTATGCCGGCCGGCTCGCCGTCGGCCGCCGCCTCGGACCAGGCGCGCGCGCGCACCGGCGCCGCGGCGCCCAGGCCGCGGGCCTGCAGGATGCGGGTATGGGTCTGGGCCGCCAGACGCGCGCCGTCGGCGTCGCCGTCGCGGCGGTAGACCACGGCCCAGCCGGTCTCCGAGCGCACGACCTTGAGCTTGGCGTCCACGTTCGGCCCCAGGGCCGAGGCCACCGCGTCGCGCTGGGCGCGGGCGCGCGCCGCGTCCAGGTCCCAGTAATAGGAGATGTCGAAGCGCGCCTCGTCCTGGGCGTGGGCGGGCACGGACGGGGCCAGCAGCGCGGCGACGACCAGCAGACGGACGATGCGCAAGGGGTCTCCTTCTCGGCGAGGGCGGGGTCGACGGCGACCCACTGCAAATATTTAGCAGGAGTATGACGGAAATGCAATACCCCGGCATGTGAACTTCTCATGAACAGGGAACCTTTTCGGGGGGTCCGGCGTATATACCCTCATGGGCCGCGGACGCGGCCCCCGGGAGGAGCCATGAGACTCTACGTGAACGAAGTCCTGCGGACGACGGAAGCGACGAAAGGCGACGCGCGCGCGGAACTGGCGCGCCTCAAACGCGCGGCGACCGGAGTCCTCGAGCTGCGCGACGGAGAGCGCTCGCTCAGCCTCCGGTGCGACCGCGGCCCGCTGTTCCTCGAGGTGGCCGACGGGATGCGGCTGCGCTACGGGACGCGCGTCGATGAGCGTCAGGCGGCCGAGTCCCTGACCACCTTCTTCAAGGGCGGCATCCCCACGCCCGCGCTGAAGCTGCCGGAACGTTCGTCCGGCCCGGGCCTGGTCGCGTTCGTCTCGGGCGACGACACCCACCCGGACTGCCCGGTCTGCCGCATGATGGGGCTGGTCTAGGCGGGCTTGGGGTCTGAAGCGCTACCGCCCAGCACGGCCCCGCCGACGATGAGGCCCATGGCCAGCCAGACGTTGGCCGTGAGCGTCCCGCCGGTGAAGGCCACGAGCAGCAGAGTCGAGAGCAGAGGGATGAGGTAGGACAGGATCCCGATCATCCGCGGGTCGCCGCGCTTCATCCCGGCGTCCCAGGCGTAGAAGCCGAAGCCCAGCGGCCCTAGGCCCATGGCGGCGATGAGCGGGAAGTCCCCGGCCCGCCAGCTATAGGCGGGCTCGAAGAGGAAATGGCACGACAGCGCCAGGAGGCCCGAGACCAGGCAGAACAGGCCCATGACCCCGGTGGGGACGCCGCGCAGGCGGCTGGTGGCCAGCGAATAGGTGGCCCAGATCAACGCCGCGGCGAAGGCGCAGGCGTAGCCGGGCAGATGCGCCGTCTTGAACGCCGCGCCCCCTCCGGCGACGAGCAGGACCGCCCCGGCAAAGCCCATGAGCCCCGCCGCGCCGTGGCGCGCCGTGAGCCGCATGTCGGGCCGGAACACCGGCGAGAGCAGGATGATCAGCAGCGGCCAAAGGTCGTTGACGAGGTTCGCCGAGACCGGCGGGGCCAGGCGCAGGGAAAAGAAATAGGCCAGATGGTAGCCGAAGATCCCATAGACGCCCAAGGCCAGCAGCTTGGGCGAAGCCTTCCAGTCGCGCCAATACCCCAAGCCGCAGAGCCCGCCGATGCTCAGCGCCAGCCCGGCCAGCAGCAGGGGGGGCACCCGGCTCAGCTTGACCGTCATGACCGCCAGCGCGCTCCAGACCAGGATGGCGGCCAGGGCATGGCCCAGGCCCGGCGGGATCACCGCACGCGCTCGAGCGGGGCAGGCGCCGAGCGCAGGCGGTCCGCGCCGGACACCGCCACGCCCAGCCCGTGGTAGCGCCAGAGCGTGCCGTCGCGGTCCTCGTAGTCGTGCCAGCGCCCAGGCAGCTCGTCCAGCGGGATCCAGCCGTAGCCGCCGTGGATCGAGGGATCCATGACGTAGGCTTTCGTTTCGTCGAGGCCGACCAGGACGACGTAGTGGCCGTCCTCCCAGTTGTCGGAGTAGTCGCCCGGCGTGGGATCGTCGTCGGCCCAGGCCTGGACGTCGAGGATCACGGTCTGCCCCTCGGCCAAATGACGGCGCAGGTCGTCGACCGTCAGGTTCTCGGCCAGCTCGGCCTTGAGCCCCAGCTCGCGCGCGACCTTGACCATCGAGCGCGGATCGGTGCCGTCCTCCTCGGTGGTCTGGAGCCGCTCATAGAGCGAGCGCTCCCCGCCGTCGAAGACCTTCCAATAGCGCAGCACCGACGACATGGCCGCCGCCCCGCAGCTATACGGCGTGGCTTGGCGGACCAGCGGCACGGGCAGGCTCCCCGCCGGCAGCCCGGCGCCGACGCGGTGTCCCGCGCAAGCGCTCAGCGCGCAGGCGGCCGCCAAGGCCAGCCCCGCCCTCACGGCTGTTCCGCCAGCCAGGCCGCGGTCTCGGCGGCCGCGCGCGCCACGGCCTCGGCCAGGGCGGCGTCGAGCAGGCGCGTCGAATCGGTCGACTCGTGATAGTGGCGCCGCTCGATGTTGTGCATGAGGTTGAGGTGCTCGTTAAACAGCAGGGCCGGGAAACCAGCCTCGGAGAAGATCAGGGCGTCGGTATTATAAAGGTAGCTCTCCGGGTCCCAGCGCCCGCGCAGGACGGGAGAGAACCCCGCCGCGGTGCGGGTCGACAAAGCGAAGGCCGCGGCCCCCAGACGCGCCGCCGCCGCGCCCTCGCCGACGCTGAGCTGGAAGACCGGGTCCTTCTTCTCGCGGTAGGCGATCATGTCGAGGATCAGGACCCCGCTCAGGCGGCGCTTTTCGGCCAGGAGGCCGCGGATGAGCCGCCGGGCGCCCAGGTCGTCGCCCGGGAACTCTTCGCCGGTAAGGTGGGTGAGCCAGATGTCGTGCTTGGGCTTAAGGCCCTTGAGCGCCTCGGCGGCGCGCAGGAGCGCGGCCGTGCCGGAGACGTCGTCGTCGGCACCGGGCACCGAGACCCGCGCCCGCGTGGACTTGAAGATGTCCTCGGCGAAGGCGGTGTCGACGTGGTCGGCCAGCAGGACCGGGCGGTTCTCCTCCGGGTCAAGGCTGCCCGGGATCGACGCGAACAGGTTCGATTGGGCCACGCCGCGCCACCAGAACCGGTCGCGCCAGGTGGCCAGTCCCATGGCCTTGTAGCGCGCCTCCAGCCAATCGAGGAGCTCCGAGAGCTGGTGGTCGGCCTGCGCGCTGTTCTTGCGCGTCAGGCGCAGGCGGCGCCCGTCGGCGAAGACGAGGTCCTCCTCGCCGGAGAGCGCTCGCGCGTCGGCCATGAACGCTTCGGCGAAGCCGGGCGGCCAGGCCAGGCGCGGCGCCGCGTCGGCCGGCGCCTGAGCCTCCGGCATCGGTCCCGCCCAGCCCAGCTCCTCGGGCCAGCGCACGGGCTCCGTCCCAGCCGCCACCGTGTAGACGCGGGCCTGGCCGTTGACCACGCAGGGTTGGGGCAGGGCGCGGCAGACCTTCGATCTGAAGCGCATCCGGACGTCCTCGTTGGCGTCGGGAGCCTTCCAGCCGTCGAGCGGCAGGCCGCCGGGCTCGGTCCAGACGCAGTCCCCCAAGGCGGGCTTCCCGTAAAGGTCGGAGCGCTTGAGGATGTCGAGGAAGATCTCGTCGTACTCCGCCTTGACCCGGGCCCGGAGCGTGCGCGGCAGGAGCAGGGCGCGGCGGCCCATGGGCGGCTTATCGGGCCCCGCCAGCCAACTCCAGGGCCCGCCGGGGGCGCGCCAGCGCGAGACGGCCCAGGTCAGCTGGCCTTCCTCGTCGACGGCCGGCCAGAGCTCGAACTCGGCGCGCTTGCGCTTGAGCTTCTTGAGCAGGCGCTTGAGGCCGGCCTCGCCCTCGGCCCTCACGGCCGCGGGAAGGAGGACCGGCCCGTCGGGCAGGCCGAGGGCCAGCTCGAGCGGCGTCTTGCCGAGATAGAGCGGCTGGCGCTGCTCGGAGTTCGCCTCCATGGTCGTCCAGGGACGGCGTCCGCTGACGAAGCGCACCAGGCTGTCGCTCTCCTGGCCCAGTGTCGGCGCAGCCAGCGCAGCGGCCAACAGGAACCCGTTCACCACGCGAGACGCTCCAAGGCGGCGGGAACGTCGCGGAGCGCCCCGACCTCGGCGTCGGCGGCCGAGAGGTCCTGGGCGGAGTTCTCGGCCCCGCGGTAGGCCACGCAGCGCATCCCGGCGCTCTTGGCGGCCTGCACGCCGTAGCGCGAATCCTCGACGGCCGCGCAGGCCGCGGGCGCCACGCCGAGGCGCGCGGCGGCCAGCAAGTAGAGGTCGGGATCGGGTTTGGTGCGGCCGGGGGTCTCGTCGCCGGTGGCCACGGCCGAGAAGTCCGCGCGCAGACCGAAGCGGTCGAGCACGAGCCCCACCCAGACCGCGGGAGAGGAGGAGGCCAGGCCGAGCTTGAGCCCGCGCCGCTTGAGCTCGCCCAGCAGGGCGCCCAGGTCCGGCGCCACGGCGACCCGGCTGCCGTAGATGTCGGCGGCCATGCGGTCGCACATCGAAAGGAAATCGGCCTCCGGGGTCTTCAGGCCGCGGTTCTTGACCAGCCAGCGGTACAGGTCCACGACGCCGAGGCCCACGATGGCCTGGGTGTCGGCCTCGCACCAAGCCGGCAGAAGGCGGCGGATGTGCTCGTCCTCGCTCAAGCGCCAGTGGCGCTCGCTGTCGACCATGACGCCGTCCATGTCGAGGATGACGGCGCGCGGTCCCTTCACAACCAACCGCGGCGCTTGAACCAGACGAACATCCCGAGCGTGACGCCCAGGCAGCCCAGGGCGAAGAGCTCGAAGGAGTAGGCCCAATCCCAGGGGAACTTCGTGAAGTTCATGCCGAACACCGACGACAGGAAGGTCACCGGGATGAAGATGACGGAGATCATCGTCAGGACTTTCATGATCTCGTTCAACTTATTGGAGAGCACCGTCATATACGTCTCGCTCAGACCGATCACGACTTCACGGTAGGTCTCCAGGATGTCGATGGTCTGCACCGCGTGGTCGTAGACGTCGCGCAGGTAGAGCCGGGTCGACTCCGAGAGGCACTCGTGCGACTCGCGCTGCAGGCTGTTGACGAGCTCGCGCATCGGCCAGACGGCGCGGCGCACCAGCAGCATCTCGCGCTTGAGCTTGTGGATGTTGGCGAAGTCCCTCGGGTCGGGGTCCTCCAGGATCTTGAGCTCGAGGTCCTCGAGGCGGTCGCCGTACTGCTCGAGAATGGGGAAGACGTGGTCGACGATGGCGTCGAGCAGGGAATAGACGAGGAAGGAGGCGTCGTTCTGGCGCACGCGCGAGCCCGGCGATTTCAGGCGCAGCCGGATCGGGTCCCAGACGTCGCCGTCGGCGGTCTCCTGGAAGGTCAGGACCGTGGAGTGGCCGAGGAAGATCGAGACCTGCTCGTCGTGCAGGCCGGACTCGAGGCGGCGCAGCATCCGCGCGACGATGAAGATGCGAGCCTGCAGTTCGCCCTGGCCCCCGCCGTAGGTGTCGGCCTTGGGGCGCTGGGGGCGGTGCAGGAGGTCCTCGATGGCCAGCGGGTGGAGCTGGTACTTCGTCGCCAGGGCCTCGATGACCTTCATGTCGGTGAGCCCGTCGATGTTGATCCAGCGCACCGTGGTGCCGGGCGGCCGGTGCTCGGCGAGGAAGGCCGGCAGGTCGAGGACCTCTCGCGCCTGGACCGAGTCCGGGGAGTAGTCGATGCAGGTGATGCGGACGACGTCGGTGGTCGACGGGAGCTGGGAAAGCTCCTCGACCGTGATGCCGGGCGAGGCGGCTACCTTCTTGGCGAAGCGGCGCTCCAGGCCCAGGCGGCGGCGCTGGCGCTTCTTCTCCTTCGGGTCGGCGGGCGCCGCGGGGGCGGCGGCCGGGACTTCCCCGTTGCTCACGGCGCGATTATCGCATTAGGACGCGTAGTCGAGGAAGGCCCCCTGGCGCGGTGGAGGGAGGCGGTATATCCTGGTGAGATGCGGCTGATTCTGGCCCTCGTCGTCACGGCCCTAGCATGGTCCGAGGCCTACGCCGATTGTGGCACGGATTCCAACGGAGCACCCATCCCTTGCCCGGCTTCCGAGCCGGGCGGGGGCATAGGTGCGAGAATTCTGAATCCGACCAACGGCGGCGGCACCTCAATCGGCGGCGTAGCCCCCAGCGACGGCGGAGCGGGCGGGGTCACCGGGTTTTCCTTGGTCCAACACGCGCTTCCACCCCTGCCGCAGAACCACCCGCTGTCCGTGGCCAAAAAGAATATCAAAGAGGAGAAGTACGAAGAAGCGACCAAGTACTACGACGAAGAAATCTATAAGGGCCGCAAAGACCCGCGGACCTTCGCCATGGGCGCCTTCTCCGCCTTCAACAGCGGAGACATCGAGAAAGCTCACGCATGGTCGGGGCGGGTCCTGGAAGAGGACCCCACCGGACCTTTCGCCTCGATGGCCAGAAGCATCAACAAGCTCACGGCCAACAAGATGGACGACTTCAAACCCGGCAAGGGCGCGGACCTCCCCCCGCCCGAGGAAGCCCGCGAGGCCGAGTCCTTCCTGCCGGCCGAGCACGCGCGTCCCCCAGCCTCCGAACGCCGCCAGCCCGGTGAGAGCGTCGTCCCCTCCGCGGTGACGCTGGCCGGAAGCTTCGCCGAGGAATCCCGCACGGCCTTGAAGGTCGGCGACTTCGTGCGCGCGGTCCAGAAAGCCGACCTGGCCATCAAGGCCGACCCCGAGGACTCGCGCGCCCGGCACCTGCGCTCGGTGAGCCTGGTCCGGCTCAGACGCTACGCCGAGGCCAAGGAAGAAGCCGAGCGCGCCCTCGACCTGGCCCACGGCAATCCCCCGCTCCTGCTCGTCCACGGCTTGGCGGCCGGGCGCATCGGCGACTACGAGGCGGCCAAGCGCGACGCGGAGCAGGCCCTGAGCCAGAAGCCCCAGCATCCCGCCGCCCTGCGCCTCCTGGCCTTCGCCCAAGCCGGCCTCAAGGACCGCGCCGGGATGCTGGACACCTTCAAGCGCGCGGGCCTGCGCCCCCCTCCCGACGATCAGGACGCCAGCCTCCTTTTTAGCGACGCCTTCCTGCTCACCGGCCGCGCGGCCGAAGAGCGGAGCCTTAACCGCGGCCGCCGGCCCAAGGGCCTCGTCATCGGCGCGGCCTCGCTCGGCGCGGCGGCCCTCGTGGGCGGCCTCATCATGGCCTTCGGCCGCCGCGGCAAGGAGGAGGAGCGAGCGCCGGCCTGGCGCACCCCCACGCCGCGGCCCGCCTACGCCGAAGACCCGGCCGTCATCGGGCCCTACCGCCTGATCGGGACTCTCGGAACCGGCGGGATGGGCATCGTCTACAAAGCCCAGGACGGCCAGCTCGAGCGCTTGGTCGCCCTCAAGCGCATGCGCGACGAGATCGCCGCCGACCCCCGCGAGCGCGAACGCTTTATAAAGGAAGCGCGCATCGTCTCGGCCTTGGACCATCCCGGCATCGTCCGCATCCACACCATCCACGAGGCCCCGCAGGGGACCTTCCTGGTCTTCGAGCACGTCGAGGGCCGGACGCTCTCGGACATCCTCGGCGAACGCGGCGCGCTGCCGTTCGCCGAGGCGCGCGGCCTCATCAGCCAGGCCTGCGACGCGGTGGCCTACGCGCACTCGAAGGGCGTGATCCACCGCGACCTCAAGCCCTCCAACATCATGGTCGACGCCGCTGGCCGCGTCCGCGTCATGGACTTCGGGATCGCCCGCGCGATGAAGGACGCCCTCGACCGCCTGACCCAGGCCACCGCCTCGGGGACCCCGCCCTACATGGCCCCCGAGCAGGAGGAGGGCCGCGCCGCGCCGGCCTCCGACGTCTACGCTCTGGCGGTCTGTCTCTACGAGATGCTCAGCGGCGAGCCTCCGTTCGCGGGCGCCGGCATGGCGCTCTATCAAGCGAAGCGCGAGGGCCGCTTCCCGCCGCTGGGCCCACGCCTGGGTCCCGCGACGCCGGCGGGCCTCGACGAGCTCCTCGCGCGCGCCCTCCAGCCCGACCCCGCCCGCCGGCTCGGCTCGCCGCGCGAGCTGGCGTCCGCCCTCGGCGCCGTCCCGGCATAGGCATGCGGCTCCTCGTCGCGGCCATGGCTCTGGCGGCGGCCGCCCCGGCCCTCGGGCTTCCCAACGCCGATGCCGGCGCCGACCTCGACAGGGGCTTCAACATCGACGAGAACGGCGACCGCCGCCCCGCGCCGGAGCAAGGCGCCACGGAGGCCGCGAAGTTCGCCGAGAGCGGCGACCACGCCCAGGCCGCCGGGCTATACGGCTCCCTCATCGGCGGCGGCCGCGCCGACCCCAAGACCCTGGCCCTGGGGGCCTTCTCGGCCTACAACAGCGGCGACATGGAGACGGCCAACGACTGGGCGTCCCGCTCCCTGACCGCCGACCCGGACGGAATATACGCGCAGATGGCCAGGACCATCAGCAAGCTTTCGGCCAAGAAGATGGGGTCCTTCATGAGCGGGCCGCAGCCCGCCCGGCCGCCGCCCGAGGAGACGGCCAGGGAGGACCGGCGCCCGGATTCCGGCCCTCCCGCCGAGGCCGAACCGCGCCTCGAGGACCCCGCGGCGGGCCTGCCGCCCTCCGAGGTGAGGCTGGCCGAGCAGCATTCGCAGGAGGCGCGCACCGCCTTGATCGTCGGCGACTTCGAGGGCGCCGTCAAACAGGCTTCCCTGGCCGTCTCGGCGGACCCCGACGACGCCCGCGCCCTCAACCTGCGCGCCACGGCCCTGCTCCGCCTCGGACGCTTCTCCCAGGCCCGCGCCGACGCCGGCCGCGCGCTGGACTTGGCCCACGGCAACTCCACGCTACTGCTGGTGCGCGCGATGGCGGCCGGCCGGGACCGGGACTTCGCCGCCGCCAAGCAGGACGCGAGCGCCGTCCTGCGCGCGCGCCCGGACCACCCCGCCGCCCTGCGCCTCTTGGCCTTCGCCCAAGCCGGCCTCGGCGAGCGCGCCGGCGTCCTAGACACCTTCCGGCGCGCGGGCCTGCGTCCGCCGCCCGACGACCAGGACCTGAACCTGCTCTTCACCGACGCCTTCCTGCTGACGGGCGCGCAGCCGGAGCGGCGCGCGGAGCCCCGCCGCCGCTCGCTGCCGATGTTCTTCGGGGGCGCGCTGTTAGCGGCGGGCATAGGCGTCGTCGTCCTGCTCTACGGCCGGCGCGGCCGGGAGGAGGAGGCCGAGCCGGTCTTGCTCGACGAATCCGTCATCGGCCCCTACCGGCTGGTCGGGACGCTGGGCGCCGGCGGGATGGGCGTGGTATACAAGGCCCATGACACCGCGCTCGACCGCATCGTGGCGCTCAAGAAGATGCGCGACGAGATCGCCGCCGACCCCCGCGAGCGCGAACGCTTTATAAAGGAAGCGCGCATCGTCTCGGCCCTGGACCATCCCGGCATCGTGCGCATCCACACCGTCTTCGAGGCGCCGCAGGGGACCTTCCTGGTCTTCGAGCACGTCGAGGGCCGGACGCTGTCTGACCTGCTCGGCGCGCGCGGGCTCCTGCCGTTCGCGGAAGCGCGCGCGATCCTGGGCCAGGCCTGCGCCGCGGTGGCCTACGCGCACTCGAAGGGCGTGATCCACCGCGACCTCAAGCCCTCCAACGTCATGCTCGACGGCTCCGGCCGGGTGCGGGTCATGGACTTCGGGATCGCGCGGGCCTCCAAGGACGCGCTGACGCGGCTCACCGCGCAGGCGCCGTCCACGGTGGCGGGGACTCCTCCCTACATGTCCCCCGAGCAGGAGGAGGGGCGCGCCGCGCCGGCCTCCGACGTCTACGCCCTGGCCGTCTGCCTCTACGAGATGCTGAGCGGACGCCTGCCGTTCTCGGGCTCGGGGATGGCGCTCTATCAGGCCAAGCGCGAGGGCCGCTTCGCGCCGCTGCTCCCGCACCTCGGCGCCTCGGCGCCGCGCGAGATCGACGACATCCTGGCCCGCGCCCTGCAGCCGGACCCCGCGCGCCGCCTCGGCTCGCCGCTCGAGCTCTCCGCGGCGCTCGACGGCGCCGCGGTCTGAACTTATAATGGGGCCATGCCTCCGCGCGCCGCGCCCGTGGTCCGCTCCGAGTTCAACCGGCACATAGACGAGAGCGGCGCCGTCCCCGCCGTCCCCGTCGACGCTCTGCGCTTCCACGAGGGCCTGCCGGGCTACAGCCCCACCCCGCTCTACTCCCTGCCCGGCCTCTCCGAGGAGTTCGGCCTCGGCGGGATCCTGGTCAAGGACGAGTCCTCGCGCTTCGGGCTGGGCTCCTTCAAGGCCCTCGGGGCCTCCTACGCGATGCACCGCTGGCTCGAGGCCCGGGGCGGCGCGGCGGCGCCGGGCTCGGTGACCTTCTGCGCCGCCACCGACGGCAACCACGGCAGGGCCGTAGCCTGGACCGCGCGGACCCTCGAGCAGAACGCCGTCATCTTCGTGCCCAAGCGGACGGCCAAGGCCCGCGTGGCGGCGATCCTCGCCGAAGGCGTCGACGTGAAGCTCGTCGACGGGACCTACGACGCGGCCTCGCGCCGCGCCGCCGAGGAGTCCGGGAAGCGCGGCTGGCAGCTCATCTCGGACCACGCGGCCCCGAGGGGCGCAGAGGTCCCGGGCTGGATCATGGCCGGCTACGCCACGCTCTTTATCGAGGCGGACCGCCAGATCAAGGAGCAGAAGCTGCCCGCCCCCGACCTGGTATTCCTCCAAGCCGGCGTCGGCGGCCTGGCCGGGGCGGGCGTGATGCATTACCGGACCCCCGGCCGGCGCCGGCCTTCCTTGGCCGTCGTCGAGCCGGTCTCGGCCGACTGCCTGCTGGCCTCGATCGCGGGCGACGGCGGCCAGCCGGTGTCCGACCACGGGACCCAGGACTCCATCATGGCCGGCCTCAACTGCGGGACGCCGTCGCTCTTGTCCTGGCCCATGCTCAAGGACCACGTGGACTATTTCCTCGCCATCGACGACATCTTCGCCGAGGAGGCCATGCGCGCCCTGGCCGCCCCCGAGTCCGGCGACCCGGCCATCGAGGCCGGCGAGTCCGGCGCCGCCGGACTCGCGGGCCTCCTGGCCCTGTGCCGCAAGCCCGAGCTCGAGATCGACCGCGAGGAGCTCTGCCTCGACGAGGCCGCCACGGTCCTCGTGATCAACACCGAGGGCGCCACCGACCCGACCAACTACCGGAAGGTCCTCGCCGGATGATGCTCCGCTGCGCGCTGATCCAGACCGCCAACGCCTACCCGGCCATGCCGGCCCGGCTCGAGGACCTCGCCCAGCTCAAGCCGAAGCTCGAAGAGCTGCGGCGCTGCAACGCGGCCCACAACCTCGGGCTGGCGGCCGAGGCCAAGGGCATGGGCGCGCGCGTCGTCTGCCTGGGCCAGCTCTTCGCCGCGCCCTATTTCGCCTCCAGCCCCGACCCGCTGTGGCTCGCCCTGGCCGAGGACGCCCTCAAGGGCCCGACCGTCAAGGAGGTCTGCCGGGCGGCCTACGAGAACGCGCTGATCGTCGTCGCCCCGCTCTACGAGCTCGACGCCGGGTCCCGCTACGACGCCGCCGTCGTCGTCGACGAGCGCGGCGTCGTCCTGGGCCGGGTCCGCCGGGCCAGGGTCCGCGCCGAGGAGAAGACCCTCTTCTCGTCGGGCGCGCCGGAACCCCGGGTCTTCGAGACGTCGGCGGGCCGCATCGGCGTGGTCCTGGGCTACGACCGGCACTATGACGCCGCGACGCGCGCCCTGGCCCGCGCCGGCGCCGACGTCATCTTCGCGCCGGCCGCCGAATCCGGGGGCAAGGCCCGCCGCCTGTGGGAGCCCGAGTCGCTGGCCGACGCCGCACGCCACCGCGTCTTCATCGGGGCCGCCAACCGGCGCGGCGCGGAGAAGCCCTTTGCCGCGGAGTACTTCGGCCTGAGCCACTTCGCCGGCCCCGACGGCCTCAAGCTCGCCAACCTCTCTCAGCACCCGGAGCTCGTCGTCAGCGACCTCGACGTGGAGGCCCTCCGGCGGCCGGACCCGTCGGGCTGGGACCTGAGGCGCGACGATGTTCCTTATGTATAATCAACCCATGACCAAGAAACTCCTCTTGACCGCCGCCGTCGCCGTCCTCGCCGCCTCCGCTCGGGCGCAGTCCGACTCCGCCAACGAAGCCCCCGAGCCCGCCGCCGAAAAGCCCGCGGTCGAAGCCCCCGCCAAGTCCGACGCTCCCGCAAAAGCCGACGCTCCCGCTAACGCGGAGGCCTCCTGCCTCGTCCCGGGTCCCGGCACCGCCGGCCAGGGCTGCGCCGGCGCCTACCGCGTCGTGGCCGACGCCTACCTCGCGGCCTACAAGGCCATGGACGCCTGGCTCAGTGCCGCCTCCTTCGAGGTCTCCGGCGCGGCCGAGCGCGTCAACAAGCTCGAGCAGGCCGTGCGCGACAACGAGTCGACGATGACCGCCCTCAAGCTCGACCGTTCTAAGGACGCCAAGAACAAGCTGCGCGAGCTCGACAAGACCAACAAGTCGCTCTGGAAGGACCTCCGGACCGCGCGCGCGGCCCAGGCCGTGGTCTGCAAGGGCTTCTCAAGGTCGGCAGCCCAGAAGGTCAAGGACCTCGGATCGGACCTGAACGCCAAGCTGATGCAAGCTCAAAAGAAAGGGCAGTAACCTGCGTCCGCCCATCAAAGGACCGCCCAAAGGGCGGTCCTTTTTTTCCCCTTTCGACCCATGCGCGCCCCCTGATAAAGGACCTAGAATCCATTCAGTGTTTTTCAGTGTCATCTAGTGCCTAAGCTGGTATTGACTCTCGACCCGCGTTGGTGTAATTTAACTCCCATGATGAACGCCGACGCCGTCGACACGCAGATTGTCCCCCCCGCCGCGACCCCGACCGACCACCCCGTTTCCTCCGCCATGCAGGTCCGCAAGCGCAACGGTTCGCTCGAGCCCGTAGACGTCAACAAGATCGTGCGCGCGGTGGCCCGCTGCGGCGCCGGCCTCGAGGGCGTCGACGTCCTCAAGGTCGCCACCAAGACGATCGGCGGCCTCTACGACGGCGCGACGACGCGCGAGCTCGACAGCCTCTCGATCGCCACGGCCGCCACGCTCATCACCGAGGAGCCCGAGTACTCCCGGCTGGCCGCCCGACTGCTCGGCACCTACGCCCACAAGGAGGTCGAGAACCAGGACATCCATTCCTTCTCCCAGTCCGTGGCCGCCGGGGCGCGCCAGGGCCTCATCAACGAGACCGTGGCCCGCTTCGTCGCCGACAACGCCCGCAAGCTCAACGACGCCGTCGACGAGCGCCGCGACGACAACTTCGAGTACTTCGGCCTGCGCACGGTCTGCGACCGCTACCTCCTGCGCCACCCCGAGACCCGCGACTGCATCGAGACCCCGCAGTACATGTTCCTGCGCGTGGCCTGCGGCCTGGCCGAGTCGGTGGGCGAGGCAATCGAGCTCTATGGCCTGATGTCCCGCTTCGAGTACATGCCGAGCTCGCCGACCCTGTTCAACTCCGGCACGCGCCACCAGCAGATGTCCTCCTGCTACCTGCTCGACTCGCCCGCCGACGACCTCGAGTCGATCTACGACCGCTACACCGACGTGGCCAAGCTCTCCAAGTTCTCGGGCGGAATCGGCCTGTCCTACTCCCGCGTGCGCAGCCGCGGCTCGCTCATCCGCGGCACCAACGGCAAGTCCAACGGCATCGTGCCCTGGCTCAAGACCCTCGACAGCTCGGTGTCGGCGGTCAACCAAGGCGGCCGCCGCAAGGGCGCCTGCGCCGTCTACCTCGACACCTGGCACGCCGACATCGAGGAGTTCCTCGAGCTGCGCGACAACACCGGCGACGCCGCGCGCCGCGCCCACAACCTGCACCTGGCGCACTGGATCCCCGACCTTTTCATGCGCCGCGTCGAGGCCGACGCGATGTGGTCGCTCTTCGATCCCAAGCTCGTCGGCGAGTTCCCCGACCTCTACGGTCCGGCCTTCGACGCCGCCTACGAGGCGGCCGAGGAGAAGCGCCTGTTCGCCCGCCAGGTCAAGGCGCGCGACCTCTACGCCCGGATGCTCCGGACCCTGGCCGAGACCGGCAACGGCTGGATGAACTTCAAGGACCCCTGCAACACGCGCTGCAACCAGACCGCCGAGGCGGGGCGGGCGGTGCACTCCTCGAACCTCTGCACCGAGATCGTCGAGGTGACCTCCGCCGAGGAGACCGCGGTCTGCAACCTGGGCTCGCTCAACCTGTCCCGGCACGTGGAGGAAGGCCGCTTCGACTTCGCGAAGCTCGCCGCCAACGTCCGCGCGGCCGTGCGCTACCTCGACCGCGTCATCGACCGCAACTTCTACCCCACCCCCGCCGCCGAGGCGTCGAACCGGCGCTGGCGGCCGGTGGGCCTCGGAGTCATGGGGCTGCAGGAAGCCTTCCAGATCCTCGGCATGCCCTTCGACTCGCCCGAGGCGCGCGCCCTTTCGCGGCGAGTCTCCGAGGAGATCTACTACCACGCGCTCTCGGCCTCCTGCGAGCTGGCCGAGCAGCGCGGCGCGCACACGGCGTTCCCGGAGACCCGCGCCGCGCGCGGCGTATTCCAGTTCGAGCTCTGGGGCGAGAAGCCGAGCGACCCCGCGCGCTGGGAGTCTCTGCGCGAGGGCGTCAAGAAGCACGGCCTGCGGAACTCGCTGCTCATCGCGGTGGCGCCGACGGCCACGATCGCGTCGATCGTCGGCACGACGGAATCGATCGAGCCGCAGGTCTCGAACCTGTTCAAACGCGAGACCCTCTCGGGCGAGTTCCTGCAGGTGAACCGGCACCTGGTCTCCGAGTTCAAGCGGCTGGGCCTGTGGGACGCCCAGATGCGGGACCGTCTCAAGATGGCCGAAGGTTCCGTGCAGGACATCGCCGAGATGCCGGCCGAGACCCGCGCGGTGTTCCGCACCGCCTGGGAGGTGCCGATGCGCTCCCTCATCGACATGGCCGCCGAGCGCGGCGCCTTCATCGACCAGAGCCAGTCGCTCAACCTCTTCGCCGAGAGCCCCAACATCGGGCGCCTCTCGTCGATGTACATGTACGCCTGGAAGCGCGGGCTCAAGACCACCTACTACCTGCGCTCGCGGCCCGCGACGCGGATCGCGAAGGCGACCGTGACCGCGCAGGCGGCGGCACAGCCCGTGCCGGCGGCTGAAGCCGTGGCCTGCTCGCTCGAAAATCCCGAGTCCTGCGAGTCCTGCCAGTGATCCTCGACCCCGGCTTCGAGCTCACCCTGCGTCCGATGAAGTACCCGGTCTTCTTCGAGATGTATAAGGCCGCCATCAAGAACACCTGGACCGTCGAGGAGGTCGACTTCGCCCACGACATCGGCGACCTCGCGAACAGACTCTCGCCGGCGGAGGCTCATCTGGTGCGGCGCCTCGTGGCTTTCTTCGCCACCGGCGACTCCATCGTCGGCAACAACCTGGTCCTCAACCTCTACAAGCACATCAACTCGCCGGAGGCGCGGCTCTACCTCTCGCGCCAGCTCTACGAGGAAGCCGTCCATGTCGAGTTCTACCTCACCCTGCTAGACACCTACATGCCCGACCCCGCGGAGCGTGAGTGCGCCTTCGCGGCCATCGAGAACATCCCGTCGATCCGGCGCAAGGGCGAGTTCATGTTCAAGTGGATGGGGACTGCGGCCAAGCTCGACCGCCTCGAGACCCCGGAGCAGCGCCGCGAGTTCCTGCTCAACCTCATCTGCTTCGCGGCCTGCGTCGAGGGCCTGTTCTTCTTCGCGGCCTTCGCCTACGTCTACTTCCTGCGCTCGAAGGGCCTGCTCAACGGCCTGGCCGGCGGAACGAATTGGGTCTTCCGCGACGAGAGCATGCACATCGCCTTCGCCTTCGAAGTCATCAAGACCGCGCGAGCCGAGGACCCGACCCTGTTCACGCCCCAGCTCGAGGCACGGGTCGGACAGATGCTCCGCGAGGCCATCGACTGCGAGATGGGATTTGCCGACGACCTGCTGGGGCAGGGCGTCGCCGGGCTCAGCGCCGCGGGGATGCGCCAGTACCTCGAGCACGTGGCCGACAACCGCCTGGAGACGCTGGGGATGCGCCCGATCTTCGGGGCGAAGAACCCGTTCGACTTCATGCAGCTGCAGGATGTGCAGGAGCTGGCGAATTTCTTCGAGAGAAGGGTGTCGTCCTATCAGGTCGCCGTAGCGGGACGAGTCGCGTTCGACCAAGACTTCTAGCGACCGCTGGAACTGTCCGCGCGGACAGTTGTAGGATGCCCCTATGAAGAAGCTCCTCCCCCTCGTCTTATCCGCCGTTCTGCCCGTGTCCGCTCTGGCCGCCGCCGAGAAGACCCCGGCCAAAGCCGCCCCCGCCGCCAAGCCGGAAGCCAAGCCCGCCAAACAGGAGAAGAAGCCCATGCCCGTCCCCGAGAACGCATCCGAGAAGGCCCCCGCCACGTTCAAGGCCAAGTTCAAGACCACCAAGGGCGACTTCGTCGTCGAGGTGACGCGCGCCTGGGCGCCCAATGGCGCCGACCGGTTCTACAACCTGGTGAAGCTCGGCTTCTTCAACGAGATCGCCTTCTTCCGCGCGATCGACGGGTTCATGGTCCAGTTCGGCATCTACGGCGACCCGGCGATCGGCGCGAAGTGGCGCGGCGCGCGCATCCCCGACGACCCCGCGGCGGGCCAGACCAACGCCCGCGGGTCGATGACCTTCGCGATGGCGGGACCCGACACCCGGACCTCGCAGATCTTCATCAACTACGGCAACAACGGCAACCTCGACTCTATGGGCTTCCCGCCCTTCGGCAAGATCGTCTCCGGCATGGAGGTCGTCGACAGCCTCTATAAAGGATACGGAGAGGGCGCGCCGCGCGGCGCCGGGCCCGACCAGGGCCGGATCCAGATGGAAGGGAACGCCTACCTGAAAAAGGACTTCCCGAAACTCGACTACATCAAGTCCGCCGCGCTCGAGAAGTAGCCCTGAGCGCGGCGCGACGCCGGGCCTTCGCCGAGCTCGTCCGGCTCCTGGGCGAGGCGAAGCGCTTCGAGAGCGCCGCCCATCTGGCCGAGTGGGACCAGGACACCCTCATGCCCGCCGGCGGCGTCGCCGCACGGGCCGGGGTGGTAGGCGCCCTGCAGGGCGCCGTGCACGCGCGCCTTACGTCGAAGGAGTTCGGCGGGGCCTTGGGAACGCTCTGCGATCTGCGGACGGGAGCCCCTGACGCCGCGCTCTCGCCCCGCGAGGGCGACCTTCTGCGGCCTGTCTGGCGGCGCTTCCGGCGCGCACGCAGCCTGCCGGCGCGCCTGGTCTCGGAGACGGCCGAGGCCGCCAGCGCCTCCCAGCACGCTTGGGCCGAGGCCCGGCGCCGCTCCGACTTCAAGCTCCTTCGCCCCCATCTCGAGCGCATCGTGCGCCTCAAGCGCGAGGCCGCCGCCTGCCTCGGCGGCGCGCATCCCTACGATCCGCTGCTCGACGAGTACGAGCCCGGCATGACCGTCGCCGAGCTCGACGGGCTGTTCGGGAGCCTCAAGGGCCCGCTCGTCGCCCTGGCCGGCAAGGCGCGGGGGCGGGGCCGCCGGCTGGCCGCGCTGGCCGACTCCCGCCACGACGGTCCGTCGCTCGACATCTTCTGCCGCTCCTTGGCCTCCGACATGGGCTTCGACCTTTCGCGCGGCGTCATCGCCCGCTCCGCCCACCCGTTCTCGACCGGCCTCCACCCGACCGACGTGCGCTTCACGATCCGGACGACCGGCGACGGCGTCATGAACCAGGCGCTTTCCGCCCTCCACGAGTGCGGCCACGCCCTCTACGAGCAGAGCCTCGACCCGCGCTGGTGGGGGACGCCGCTCGGCGAATACGCCTCGCTCGGGATGCACGAGGCGATGTCGCGGCTCTGGGAGAACCTGGTCGGCAAGAGCCGGGAGTTCTGGCTGGGCCGCTGGCCGTCCCTGCGCCGGGCCTTCCCAGAAGCCTTGGACGGCGTGTCGGTCGATGCGGCGCTCTCGCACATGCGGCGCGTGGCCCCGGGGACCGTGCGGCTGGAGTCCGACGAGGTCACCTACTCACTGCACATCATCCTGCGCTACGAGCTGGAAAAGTCCCTGGCCGACGGCTCGCTGGCGGTGCGCGACATCCAAGAGGCCTGGAACGAGCTCTCGCGCGAGCTCCTCGGACTGGCCCCGGTCGACGACCGCCGCGGCTGCCTGCAGGACATCCATTGGGCCGGGGGACTCATCGGCTATTTCCCGACCTACGCGCTCGGCAACCTCTACGGGGCCCAGCTCTATGCGCGTTTCTGCGCCGACCACCCGGGCTGGGACGCCCGCCTTACGCGCGGCGAGCTCGCCCCCCTCACGGCCTGGCTCAAGGAGAAGGTCTACCGCCACGGCCGGCGCTGGCCGGCCGCCGAACTGGTGCGGCGCGCCACCGGCCGCGCGCCGTCGACCGAGGCCTTCCTCGCCCATCTCGACGCAAGGTACGCCCATGGCTGAGCGCTTCATCGGCAGCACGGAGCACAAGCGCCTCTTCTGCAAGATGTTCGTCGACACCCACATCCCCTTCAAGACCTCGGACATCAGCTGGCCCGAGCTCGACCCCGAGGCCACGGCCCGCCTCAAGGCCATGCCGATCTGGACAGAGGCGGTCAACACCGAGCTAGAGACCGGCATCAAGGTGAAGTCGTTGGGCGAATCGGAAAAGGACCCGGTCATGGCCGAGGCGGTCCGGCTCAATGGCTACGAGGAGCAGCGCCACTACGAGCTGCTGCTGGCCCTGACGAAGCGTTACCAGATCCCCATCGAGCTGCGCCCGGTCCCGCCCGTCGAGAAGAAGCCGCTCTGGGCCTTCATGCGCGTCGGCTACGCCGAATGCTTCGACTCCTTCTTCGCCTTCGGCCTGTTCCACTTCGCCGCCAAGTCGGGCTTCTTCCCGAACGCCTTAGTCGACCTCTTCGAGCCGGTCATGCAGGAAGAGGCGCGCCACATCCTCTTTTTCGCCAACTGGACGGCCTACAACCACGTCCGCAAGCCGCGCTGGCTGCGCCCCGCCCACGTCTTCGAGAACGGCCTGGCGGCCTCGGTCCAGGCCGTCAACCGCCTCAAGATGGCCCTCGACGTCGGCGGCGGCGAGGTCGACGAGAACTTCATGATGAACGCCCACGAGTCCTTCGGCGACATCTCGCCGCGCGAGTTCATCGAGAAATGCCTTAGCGAGAGCGACCGCCGCATGTCGCGCTACGACCCCCGGCTCCTGCGCCCGCGCCTGGTCCCCAACACCGCGCGCTTCGTCCTGAAGTTCCTCTCGAAGCAGAAGCCCCACCCCGCGCCCACGGCTTAAGTAACCTAAGTTCAGGACTCCTGACCCGTTGCAGAAATCGGTGCAACATTCGAGGCCTCGTAGCGTAGGCGCAGCCGTGTTCCGGGATAGCTGATTTTAGTCTCGTTGAGGGCCTCGCATAGATGCCTGACAGCTATGTTGCTTCGC
>JACPXC010000047.1 GCA_016196755.1 Elusimicrobiota bacterium | reverse complement strand
TCAGGCGGCGTTGCCGTTGCCGCACCCCCGAAGGACCCCCCACGGGGGTCCGCCGGCGCCGGGGGGCCAAGATCCGTAGCCCCGCTGAGCTCGAAAAACCTGTTTTCCCTCAGCCGGCCCCGCCTTACCCGAGGATTAGGGATCCCCGGCGTGCTTGACACCCCGCTCGGGTGAAGGGCATACTCGAAGCATGGCCGCGCCTTCCCGCAAGAGCATCCTAGTCGTCGACGACGACCAGTCGTTTCTTGCGATGATGGTGGACCGCCTCGAGGCCGAGGGCTTCCGGGTCACCTCGGCCGAGGACGCCGCCCAGGCGGTCATCCAGGCCGAGGCGTTCTCGCCGGCGATGGTCATCATGGACGTGAACATGCCGTCGTTCGGGACCGGGATCGACGCCTTGGCGAAGCTGCGCGAGATCCCCAAGCTCAAGGACGTGCCGGTCATCCTGATGACCGGGATGTCGCCCGAGGGCCTGCGCGAGGTCTGGCGCGGGACCCCGCACCAGGTCTGGATCATGTATAAGCCGCCGAAGTGGGACATCCTGCTCTCGCAGATCCGGCGCGTGCTGGGCCCGACCGAGAAGCCGCCCGCGGCCTAACGGCCGGCCGGCTGGGCCGGGATCCGGATAGATTCAAGCAGGGTATGGACAATTCCCACAGACCCGCTACAATCCATTGACCGTATGCTGGAATCGCTCAAGACCTCCTATTTGCATCGCCAGCGCGAGAAGCAGTTCGCCGCGCAAGACTGGGCCGGCCTGGCCCAGTCCTGCAAGGCTCTCATCGAGCTCGACAACACCGAGTTCAAGGCCTTCCACGACTTGCTCTGGGCCCTGCACAAGCTCAAGGACTTCGCCGGAGCAAGGCCCTACGTTGACGGCGCCCTGGCGACGGCTCCCCAGGCCTCGGTCGTCAACCGGATCGCCCTCGAGGGACCGCGCTACTGCCGGCACCTGCTGGCCGCCGCGGAGGTCCTGATGCGCACCCGCGAGCCCCAGCGCGCGGTGCGCCTGCTCCTCGGGCTCAAGCGCGCCGGGACCCAGTTCCACCAGAAGCACTTCCTGCTCAGCGAGGCGCGCCAGGAGGAGGGGGACTACGCCCAGGCGGCGCTCGAGATGGAGGAGATGCGCGCCCTCTACGCCGCGGCCAAGGTCAACCAGTGGGAGCACCTGATCGTGGTGCGCTGTCGGGAGATCCTCAAGGCCGCGCTGGCCAAGAAGGACGCCGACGCCGTCTACCTCTGCTATCGCACCATCATGCGCTGCAAGGGCACGTTCGGGCAGACGGCCGAGTACGTGGCCGCCCGCGCGACGGAGCCGACCTTGGCCCAGGAGCACTCGATCCTCGTCGCTATCGAGGCCCAGGAGCGCGGCGACGCGGCGAAGGCCGCGCCCGCCATCGAGAAGCTGGCCTGGCCGGCCATGCAGGACATCCTGCGCGCGGTGTCGGCGCGCCTGGCCCGGCGGCCGGCCGACGGGGCCGCCGCGCTGGCCCGCCTGGCCCCCGCCAGTCTCATGCGATTCGAGGAGTCCAAGGTCCTGGCGGCGGGCGGGGACGGCGACGCCGCCTTCCTGCGCGGATTTGCCGAATGCGCCTTGGCCAACGGCCGCCTGGAAGAGGCTTTCGAGGCGGCGCAATCGGCCTCGATCGCCAAGGGCGCGTCCACCGCCGACCTGGGTCTTCGTCGCGATGTCCAATCCCTTCTTGTCGAGCGTGCCGTGCTCGAGGATGAAGCCCGCCTCAAGCGGCCGGGTGCGGCCGGCGGTTTGGGGAGGTTCGAGGAGGCCGACCGCCTCGAGGTGAAGCTGGGCGAACGGATTTTTGAGGTCCAGCCCTCGAACAGCTATCGGCTGGCCGCGGCCCAGCAGGTCTTCGACCCGGCCTCGATCAAGCTGCGCCTGGCGATCAACTACCTGAGGCTTTCCCGGCGGCTGGACGACGCCGAGAAGATCCTCGAGTCGCTGTCGGTCGACCGCTCCCTGGTGCGCACCGAGGCCCTCCTGCGCCTGGCCGCCATCAAGATCCGCAAGGACGCGGCCGCCGCTCCGCAGTGGCTGGCCAAGGTCCTCCCCATCCTCGGCGGCCTTGACGCCGAAGAGGCCAAGCGCTCCCTCCTCGCGCTCGCCGACGCCTGCGAGTCCTCGGGAAACGCCGACACCGCGCGCGAGGCCTGCCGGGAGCTCCTGAAGCTGGCCCCCGGGGACCCGGACGCCGAGAATCGGCTCAAGGCCCTCGAGGCCGGCCGCCGCCGGGCGCCTGAACCGACCCAGGACGCTCCCGGCCTGCGCGAGCGCTTCAGCGACCTGCGTCTGCTCGGGCGCGGCGGCATGGGCGTGGTCTACCGCGCCGTCGACCCGCTTTTCTCGCGCGACGTGGCGGTCAAGGTGTTGGCCGACCGCTTCCGCGACGAGCCCGAGGTCTTGGCGCGCTTCCAGCGCGAGGGAGAGGCCATGCTGCGCCTGGTCCAACACCCCTCGATCGTGCGCGTCTTCGAGGTCGGCGTGGGCCGCGACGTCTACATAGCGATGGAGTTCGTCGAGGGCAAGAGCCTGCGGGATGTCCTGCGCGAGAAGGGCAAGCTTCCGCTGGCCGACGTCCTGCGCTATGGGGGCGAGATCGCCGAGGCCCTGGCCTTCGCCCATTCCCAGGGGATCGTCCACCGCGACATCAAGCCCGACAACGTCTTGGTCGCCAAGAACGGCGCGACCAAGCTGACCGATTTCGGCTTAGCCGAGCTCTCCAGCGCCACGCGGATCACCAACTCCGGGACGACGATGGGGACCGGGCAGTACATGTCCCCGGAGCAGGCCCGCGGCGGCGACGTCGGCGCCCCCTCGGACATCTACTCCCTGGGCATGACGCTCTTCGAGCTGGCCGCGGGCCGCGTCCCCTTCGAGCGCGGCGACCTGGCCTACCGTCACATCCACGAGCTGCCGGCGGCGCCCTCGAGCGTGCTCCCCGGTCTGCCGCCCGCCTTCGACGCCGTCATCCTGCGCTGCGTCGAGAAGGATCCGGCCAAGCGTTTTCCCGACTGCGCGGCGCTGGCCGCCGCCCTCAAGGAGGCCGCTCGTGCCTGAGCTCGTGGTGTTGTCGTCGGGCCGGGAAGTGGCGCGCCGGCCGGTGCCGGACGCCGGCTGCAGTATCGGCCGCTCGGTGGAGAACGAGGTCATGATCGACGACCCGCGGGTCTCGCGCCGCCATGGGCTGCTCAAGCCGGAGGCCGGCGGCTTCGTCTACGAGGACGCCGGCAGCACCCACGGCTCCTTCGTCGGAGACCAGAAGGTGACGCGCCTGCCGCTCAAGGACGGCACCGTCGTGCGCCTGGGCTCCCATGAGCTCGTCTTCCTGCTCCGTCCGGGCTCGCCCATCCCGCCGCCGCCCAGCGAGACGCCGGTGACCAGCGTCGGCCCCAAATGGAACGAGTTCGCCACCATCTTCGCCCGGCCCTCGGGAGGGGACGAGGGCGCCAAGCGGCTCAAGGCCCTCTTCGAGATCACCCGCACCCTCGAGACCGGCACCGACTTCGGCCTGGTGCTCAAGGAGATCCTCGACCGCGCGGTCGCGATCATGGGCGCCGAGCGGGGCTTTATCATGCTCCGCGAGGCCGACGGCTCGCTGCGCGTGCACGTGGCGCGCGACGGCGAAGGCGACATCGCCGTCGGCGACCAGGACACCGTCAGCAAGAGCCTCATGCAGAAGGTGGCCGAGAAGGGCGAGCCGGTCCTCATCCGCAACGCGATGAACTTGGACGAGGGCGGCACCCACAGCATGCTCATCAACCGCATCCACACCGCCATCTGCGTGCCCTTGAGCGCCCGCGAGCAGACCACCGGCGTCCTCTACGTCGACCACCGCAGCCGCAAGAACGGCTTCGACGACCAGGACCTGGCCTTCCTGGCCACCTTCGCCGTCCAGGCCCAGGCCGCCATCGAGTGGAGCCGGGCCTACTGGGAGCTGGTCGAAAGCCTCTTCGAGGCCTCCGAGGACGTCATCCTCGTCGTCTCGCAGGACGGCACGGTCCGGCAAGGCAACAACGGCGCGGCCAAGCTTCTCGGCCTCGAGCGCGGCGCCCTGGCCGGCAAGGCGCTCTCGTCGCTGGTCGCCCCCGAGGACCTCGGCGCCGTGAAGACGCTTCTCGACGACACGCTCTCGGCCGGCGTGGCCACCGGCCGCGACCTCTCCCTGCGCCTGCCCGACGGCCGAGCCCTGCCGCTCAACGTATCCACTTTCTCGCTCAAGGACCGTCGCGGCGGGACGGCCGGGCTCTGCCTCATCGGCCGGGACGTCCGCGACCTCAAGGCTCTGGTCTCCATGCTCTCCGAGGCCAATCTCGAGCTCAAGGCGGTCAACACCCGCAAGGAGCAGTTCGTCGGGATGGTCACCCACGAGTTCAAGTCCCCGCTGGCGGTCGTCATGGGCTACGCCGACATGCTGCTCAAGCCCGAGGAGATGGCCGCCGAGCGCCGCCAGGAGTTCATGGGCAAGATCATGACCGCCTCCCAGCGCATGCTGGCGATGTGCACCGAGCTCCTCGAGCTCATGAAGGTCGAGACCGGCCAGGCTCAGCTGGCCCTCGAGGACGTCGACGTCAACGCCCTCGTCAAGGAGGTGGCCGACTACGTGGCGGTGCGCGCCAAAGAGAAGCGCGTGACGATGCACCTCGAGCTGCCCTCCGAGCCGCTCTCCGTCAAGGCCGACCGCAACCTGCTCTGGCGCGTGCTCGACAACTTCATGGGCAACGGCATCAAGTACAACAAGGACGGCGGCAACCTCTGGGTGCGGGTGAAGGCGGACGGCTCGTTCGCCGAGTTCGAGTTCAAAGACGAGGGCATCGGCATGAGCCCGGACGACCAGAAGCGCCTCTTCGGCCAGTTCTTCCGCGCCGCCAACGCGCGCAAGATCGCCGGGACGGGCCTGGGACTTTCCATCGTCAAGAGCATCGTCGACCGCCACGGCGGCGCCATCGAGTTCACCAGCGCGCTCAATCAGGGCTCGCGCTTCGTCGTCCGCTGGCCCATTCTCTCGGCACCGGAGGCGGGATGAGGCGGGCCTTTTTCGCCCTTCTGCTGCTCGCCGCGCCGCTGTCGGCCCGGCCGGCCGCGGCCGAGTGGCGCTCGGAGCCGATGGTGTTCTTCGACAAGGACAAGCAATTCCACTTCCATACCTCGATGGTCGCCACCGTGGCTACGGCCGAGTTCCTTAAATACCGGGGGATGGGTCCCTGGAGGGCCACCCTCCTCAGCGGTTTCCTTTGGGGGAGCGCCGGGGTGCTCAAGGAGTTCGCCCTAGATCGTCATGTTTCGAGCGGAGACCTGCACGCCGATGCGCTCGGGGTCGCCACGGGCATGGGCTTCGAGTTCTGCTACCGGTTCTGAATGGATTTTCTGAGCGGCCTCCTGGGCTTCCTGGTCGGCCTCCTTCCGAGCCACCCGGGGCGTTCAGCTCCCGACCGAATCCCACTCGTAGAGGTCGTCCAGGCTCGGGGGGCGATGCGCGTCCGTGTCGATCCCAAGGGCAAGCACGCCTATGCGGCGGCCGAGGAGGAGGCTCTGCGGCAGGCCGTCCATCACGTCCTCAAGCTCTACCACCCGGATGTGGACGCGGCGCGCATCGCCGAGCTCGACCGCCGGTTCCTCCCCAAGGCGCGCCGCTACGTGCGGGAATTCCGTGTCCTGGAGACGGCCGTTCATTCTTCCTCCGCCGTGGTGACGATAGAGGCTCAGATCGACGGCGATAAGCTCAAGGCCGACCTCTACGGCCAAGGCCTTCGCAAGCCCGGCGAGCGTCTCGAGATGGCCGCCCATTTCGCGCGCCTGGAAGGGGGAGACTCCGCCGTCCACGACGCCGGACTCGGCCGGCGAGTGGAGAACCGTCGCTTCGAAGGCGGCCTGATGGGGCTGTCGATGCGCTACCACTGGTCCGATCTGACTTTCACCGAGGCCTCCTGGCTGGCCTTGGTCAATCCCGTGGAGGTGGCGTCGTTCTACGCGGCCAACGGGAGACGCAGCTCGGTCATGATGACCCAGTATTCTCCGATGACGCTCGGTATGGGGGTCAACATTCTCCGATTCGGGAGTCTTCGGGGGAATTCCTACGCCGGCATGTCACGGGTGGCGTACCGCGGCAGGGCTGAACCCGGCGCGGGGGTCCCGGCTTTCAAGGGAAGCCACAACTGGAGCGGCTATTGGGGAGCCGAGCTGCGCTGGACGCCGCTGCGGCGGCTTGGCGCCTCTGTCCGCTCGGATTGGCGCGCGCGGCGCCGATTCGGTCTGCTCTACGACAAGGAGGTAAGCGCGTGGACCCATCAGCTCGCGGCGGTCTTCACTTTCTAGCGCCATGAGCGACAGGGCGAGAAAGGCCTACGACGGGGCGGTCACGGTCCTGCGCGGGGCGTTGCGCGGCGGGGTGACGCGCATCCGGCGCTCGAGCGCGCAGCTCCGGGAGGCGGCCGCCGCGCTGGCCGGGGCGGGGGAGGAGGACGACCAGGGGCTCCTCCGAGCGGCGATGATGAGCACGGCCGAATGCCCGCTCTACGGCCACGGCGTCAACACGGCCTGCTACACGCTGGCGGTGACCGCGGGACTGGGCGTCAGGCCGGCCGTGCGGACCGAGTTGGCGGCCCATGCGCTGACGCTCGATGCCGTCCTCGCCGCCGGCCGCGGGGTGGAATGGCTCCCCGGCATGCCGCTCGAGGCCCTCGACCGCGACGTGCATCCCGACGTGGACGAAGGGGTCTACGATTTCCTCGCCAAGATCGCGGCGCTCCTGCCCGAGGACCTCGGACAACTGGTCCCGGTCCCGACCTCCGAGGTGCCGGGCATCTCGCGGCCGGTCCACCAGGGAGCGCAGATCCTGGCCCTGTGCGATCTCCTGGAAGGCTGGTCTCATCCCCGTCCTTGGCGCAGGGCGCTCCCTCCCGGAAAAGTCCTGCTGCCGCTGGTGCGGCGTTTTCGGAGGGAGGGCGACCAGCCGGTCGTCCGTTCCCTCCTCAAGGCGATCACCCTCTATCCTCCGGGGACCCTCGTGCGGCTCTCGACCGGCGAGCTGGCCGAGATCACCCGGACCCGGGCCGACAGCCCGAACCGTCCGCTGGTCGCCGTGCTCGCGCGGGTGGACGGCACGCGGATCGAGCCTCCCATGCCCCTCGACCTCCCGATGGACGGCCAGGTCAACGTCATGGAGCACGCCGAGTGCGACGCGCAGACCGTCACCGACGGCCTCCTGCGCGCCCGCCTGACCCTGGCCCGCTGGTGGTCGCAGGCCCCCCGGAACCCGCCTTCTTCCGATTCTTGACTTGTTAACACTACCCCCCTATCCTTAGAAGGTGCAGGCCCCTGACGACAACCCCCTGGAGGGAGCCGACGACGTCTCCCGGTTGGGCGACGCCGACGTCCTCCGAGCCACCCTCCGTTGGGCCCTCGAGCGCGTGCGCTCGGGCGACGCCGACCGGCGCGAGACCGCCCACGCCCTGGGCACCCTCGAGCTCGAGGCGGCCTGCGCGGCCGCCGTCTCCGCGGTCGGCGACCTGCACGCCGCGGGCCTCGAGCTCTGGATCTTGCGTCGGGCCGGCGCCGGCGGCGGCGCCGCGGCCGCCGAGGAGAGCATCGAGGCGCGGGCGGCCGAGGCGGCGCAGAGGGCAGGGGCCGCAGAGGCCGACCTGAGGCAGCGTCTGGGCGCGGCCGAGAGCGCCGGCGACGGCGCGAGCGGAGCCCGCATCCGCAAGACCCTCGACGAGGCCGCCCGGCGCAGGGCCCGCCTGGAGCGCTGGCGTTCCTTGATGGGGGGCTTGAGCGGTTTGGAGCAGGCCAGGCAAGGACTGGCGGGCGAGCTGCGCGACCTGCGCGGCGAGAACCCGCCGCCTACGCGTCCTCCGGCCCCCCCGGCGGGGGGGAAGACCGCGTCTCCGCCTCCCGCCCTGACCCCTGACGGGCTCATCGACGTCTTCGCGGCGTCCGCGCCGCGGGCGCCCGAACGCAGGCCGGAGGACCCGCGGGACCGGGAGATCCAGCGCCTGCGCGGGGAACTGGGGAAGCTCCGGTCGTCCTTGGAGGATTTCAAGAAGGAGCTCGGCCGAGGAGACCCCGTGACGCTCGGCCAATGGCTGGAGCTCAGGCGCGAGCGCGACCACATCTCGGCGCAGGCTCATGAGGCGGCCGCGGCCTTGGACGCTTACCGCGCCCAGGCCGCGGCGGAGTCGCTTCGGAAGGGCACGGAGGTCACCGAGCTCCGCGCGCAGCTGGCCGCGCAGCGGGCGGGACTCGAATCCGAGCGCAGGCGCGCCCTCGCCGAATCGGACGCCCTGCGGCGCGCCATCCTCGAGGCCGATACGGTCAAAGACCGGCTGGCCTCGGAGCTTGCGGCCGCGCAGGACCGGCTCGACGCCCTCCATCAAGACCGCGCCGTCTCCGCGGTCAAGCGCGCCGAGGAGCGCGCCGCCGTCGAGGCCCTGCGCGTGGCGGGTCTCGAGACCGCCGCGGCCCGAGACCGGGCGGTCACGGAGCTGGCGTCGGCGCGGCTGCGTCTTGAAGCCGTCTCCAACGAGTGTGAGACCTTGGCCGCCCGGGCCGGCGCGGAGCATGCGGCCGCGGAGGCCGTGCGCCTGGCCGCTGTCGAGGCCGCCGCCGCCCGCGACCTCGTGGCCGCGCAGCTTTTGACGGTCGCCGCCAGGCTGGAGGCGGTCTCCAAGGAGCGCGAGGAGCTCTCGGCCGAGCGCGACCGCGCGGCCGAGGAACTCGCCGCCACCCGGCGCGAGCACGAGGCGATGGCGGCGCGGGTCGCCGCCCTCGAGGAGTCCGCGGCCCAGGCGCGCGCGGCGGCCGTCGCGGCGGAAGCCCGCGTCTTTCATCTGGCCAGCGAGGGCCTTGCCTCCGCGTCTCGGCGCTCCGAGACGGCGGAGGCCCTGACCGCCGCCCAGGCCGAATTGAGCAAGCGGGACGCCGCGCTGACGGCGGCCCGAAGCGAGCTGGAGGAAGCCCGCGGCCGCGCGGAGCGGTCCGAGCGCACCGCCGCCGCGCTCGCAGCCTCTTTGTCCGCCGCCGCCGCGGCCCGCGCGTTGGAAAGTGAGGAAAGCGCGGCCGCGCTCGAGACCGCCCGCCGGGAACTTGCCGCGCAGAAGGCCGCGCCCGCGCCGGCGCCCGACCCCGCGCAGGCGCCGAGACCGTCGTCGGAACAGGCGACGTTCATCGGTCCCGTCTCCCAACGCTCCGAGCCGGCTCGCAACGAGGAGCTCGAGGATCTGCGGCGCGAGCTGGCCGGGGCCCGCGAGGCTTTGACGAAGACCAGCGACGGGGTCTCGGCCTCGCGCGCCGAGGCCGAGGCGTTGCGCGCGCGCGTGGCCGCCCTCGAGGCGGACCTGGCCGAGGCGACGAAGGCCGCCGCGCTGGCCGCCGAACAGGAAGCTCTCGTGGAGGAGCTCATGGAGATGTGCGAGACCTGCGTCCAGGAGCTGACCCGTGCCTAGGTCGGCTCCCGAGCTGAAACGCACCCTCGAGAAGCTGCGCGGCGACCTCGACGCCGCCCGAGCCAAGAGGCTGGAGTCCCCCTCACCCGTCCTGGTGGACCGGGCGGGCTCCCTTATCCTGCGGGCGGCTGCTTTCGCTGAGGCGGGCGCGGCGGCCTGCCTCGCCGCGGCCGCGGGGACCGCCCTGGCGGGAAAGCCGGCGGCAGGTCTTCTCCTGGCGGTCGCCGCGGTCGGTGTCGCCATGTTCTCGATGCGCAAGGGCCGCCTCTATTTCCTTGGCCAAGTCCGCGAGCTCGAGACCCGGGTCGCGGCCCTGGAGCGCCGAGTCGCCTCCACGCTGGCGCCGGACGCGCCGGAGATGGGGCGCGACCTGCGTGAAGACGTGAACCGCCTGACCCAGGTGATAGACACCCTGCACGCGGCTCTGGCCGCCGACAGCAAACCCGAAGGAGGCCAATGAGACCTTTCCGAACCCTAGCCGCCCTGCTCGTCCTCCACTCCGCCGTCTCCGGGGCCTGGGGCGCCCCGGCGCCGCGGCCCGAGGTCGACAAGAACTCGCCGGGCCTCACCGAGGCGATGCTCATGGACAAGATCCAGGCCGGGGACTCCATCTCGATCAGCCTCTTCCCCGGAGAGGAGTACTCCCGCGAGGTCGTGGTCTCGCCGGACGGCAAGATCCAGATGCCGCTGATCGGCTCCGTCGAGGTGGCGGGGCTGAGCCTGCGCGACCTTCAGGAGCGCATCCGCATCAAATACTCGGTCTACGTCGACAAGCCCCAGGTCACCGCGAACGTGCGCCGCTTCAGCGGCCGGCGCGTGGCGATCATCGGCGAGGTCGGCAAGGCGGGGTATTACGATTACCGCGACGGGATGAAGCTGTTGGAGCTGATCTCGCTGGCCGGGGGGCTGTCGCTGGACGCACGCCCGTCGCGCGTCGTCATCCTCCGGCCCTCCGGGTCGCAACGCGAGGCCAGCTTTAAAGTCAACCTGGCCGCGGTGCTGGAAGGGGACTTGTCGCGAGATCCCCTGCTTGCGCCCGGCGACACCATCCATGTCCCGAAACAGCCGTTCACCGTAAGCGCCACGTGGATCAATCGGAATATCCTTCCATGGGCGATCGTGACGAGCCTGATCACTAGCCTCATGATCTCTACGAGGAAATAGCATGGCAGAGGGATCGGGGCTGGGCGAAGAGCTGAACCTTGGAGACTATTGGGGCATCATCCGGAAGCGGATCGTCGCGGTGCTCGTGGTCTTCGCCGCGGTGTTCGCCTCCACGGTGGTCTACACCAAACTCAAGCACCCTCTCTTCCGGGCGCAGACCCTGATAAAGTTCGAGCTCCCCGTCTCGGTGATGTCGGGGCAGGGCGCCATGTTGGCCTTCGCCGCCGGGGTGCAGACCCAGGTCAACCTTCTCTCCTCGCTGGACATGGCGCAGCGAGTGGCCGAGAGGACGAAGGCGGACATCGGGAAGATCCGAGGTTCGTACAAGGTCGAGCGCCTGGGCCAGACCGCCTTGATGACGGTCACCGTGACCGGCACCGAGCCCGCCGCTGCCGCCACGCTGGCGAACGTCATCGTCGACACCTACATCGAGTGGGACCTGGAAGTCCGGTCTCGCCAGACCCGAAAGAATCTCGAGGAGCTCGAAGCGAGAGCGAAGGACGCCAAAGACGATCTCCTGCGCCTCGAGGACCGGCAGAGAGAATTCCTCGAGAACCATCAGACCACGGGCTTAGGCAGCGTGTTGGCGGGCAATCTCCTCGATCTGGAGTCCCGGCGCAAGGAGATGCTGCGCAAGTTCACCGAGGCCCACCCGGACGTCAGGAAGCTCGACGAGCGCATCGCGCTCACCCGCGAGCGTCTCGAGGCGCTCCCGGGCGAGCAGGAGGAACTCGAGAGGCTCGTCCGCGACCTCAGGGTCCGCGAGGCCACCTACATCGCGCTCTCACGCCAGATCGAGGAGAGCCGGATAGCCCTCCAGTCGACTATCTCCTACGTATCGGTCCTCTCGAGGGCCGAGGCCCCCGGCCGGCCATTCTCTCCGAACCGGCCCTTGAATTACGCCGCCGGCGCCGTCATGGGGGCATTCCTGGGCTTCATGGTGGCGCTGATCATCGAGAACCTCGACATCTCGATCACGACGATCGAGGAGATCGAGAAAGTGGTGGGGGCCCCGGTCCTGGGCGTCATCCCGCATTTCGGCTCCGAGAGCAGATGGCACGATTTCATGGGCACCTACCTGAATAAATCGCGCCACCCGGACTCGGGTTTCAGGTCCTTCCTGGTGTTTCGCCAGCCGCCCAAGTCCCCCGTCATCGAGGTCTATCACGCCCTGCGGGTCAACATCCAGGCCCAACTTGCCAAGCCGCAGAGCCTGGTCGTCACGTTCACCTCGACCGGCGTCGCCGAGGGCAAGACGCTGACGGCGGTGAACTTCGCCATGGCGTCGGCGCATTCGGGCCTCAAGACCCTGCTGATCGGCGCCGACATCCGCCGTCCCAGCCTGCATCGGATATTCGGCTTGCCCAAGGAGCCCGGTCTCATAGAGGCCGTGACGGGGAGGGTCCCGTGGCGCGATACCATCCGCGGGACGGTCGACTATCTCATGGGCGAGCAGGACCTCGAGAGGCTCTCCGCCTTTCCGGGCATCGACAACCTCAAGATGATGACCGGCTGGACGGCCTCGACGGCCGAGGTGGTCAACATCTTCTCTTCGGAACGCCTCCCGCGCCTCATCGCCGACCTGCGGACCGAGTTCGACATCGTGATCTTCGACTGCCCGCCGGTGCTGCTCTTCGTCGACGCCGTGCTCATCGGCCAGCATACCGACGGCGTCGTGCTCATCTACAAGTCCGGGAAGATGGCGCGCCGCGCGCTCAAGAGGGCCAAGGACCAGGTCGTCCTCTCCCACGGCAAGATCCTCGGGATCGCGCTCAACGACGCTCGGGCGGCCTCGATGGAGCCGGGCTACGGCTCCTATTCGGACTATGGACACTACGCCAAGCCGCAGCCGCCCAACGAATCCTAGACCGCCGCATGAGGGAAACTTTTCTCCGCAAGTGTCTGAGGATATCGGGGCGGGCCGCCGCCAACACCGCGTTCATCGCGGGCAGACTGCCGGCCCGCGGGGCCTCCGTAGACGTCTATCTCGCGCTCTTCCGTCCCATGCCCTTCCGGGATTATTCCCGGATCCTCTACCTGCTGTGCGAGGCGGGCTACGAGGTGTCGGTCCTGCTGGGCCCCCACTCCCTCCGGCAGCTCTTGACGTTCGACCTCGGCCAGTTGCCGCGGCTCGCCTTCACGTTCTCGTCAGGCGTCCGGCGCGCTCAGGCGGCGGCCCTTATCACCGACGACCCGGAGCACCGGGTGGTCCGAGCCTTGCGGCGGAGATCGGGGGACCGGCTGAGGGTCAGCCGATTCGTAACTACTCAGGTCCTTCGCGGTTCGTGCGCATAGATTTTCTGCTGGACTAACTCACGTCCTCTGTTGTAGATTAACGACGCATGAAGCCGCGTCGCATCCAAGGCCGGATCATCAGCGATGAAGACGTCGCCCTCG
>JACPXC010000046.1 GCA_016196755.1 Elusimicrobiota bacterium | reverse complement strand
TCGTGCCGACACCAAACGTGAGAGAACCAGGGTGCGTAGCGCCTTAAAGATCGTGCCGGACGCGACGAGCTACCACGACCGTGGGATGGGGACGCTTTGCCTCTTGACGGCAGAACTTCTAATGAGTGTCCCTAATCAGAACTCGTTACAATAACCGCCTTGTCCACCGAGCGCATGACGTTCGAGGGCCACGCCGGCCCCCTGGCCGCGAAGCTCGAGCGTCCCGAGGGCCCGGTTCGGGTCGCCGTCCTCTTTCTCCACGCATTCACCGGCGACAAGGACATGCTGGCCGTGGCGCGCATAGCCCGGGCCTTGGCCGCGCGCGGGGCGGCCGTCCTGCGCTTCGACGCCACCGGACTCGGCGAGAGCCGGGGGGACTTCGCCAAGACCGGCCTGCGCTCCTGGCTGGCCGACGCGCTGGCCGCGGCGGCGGCTCTGGAGCGGGCCGCCCGAGCCCCGGATTTCGTCGCCGGCCTCAGCCTGGGGGGGACCGTAGCCCTGGCCGCGGCGGCGCGCCTGCCCTCGGCCCGGGGCGCGGCGGCGCTCAACGCTCCGGAGCGGCCCGCCCACCTGCTCTCGGTGCTGCCGGGTCTCGACGCCGTGCGCCGGCATGGCGCGGCGCCCGTGGAGGTGGCGGGACGGCGCGTCCGGCTGGGCGCGGGCCTGCTGGAGGAGCTGGCGGCCGACGATCCGGCGGCCGAGCTCTCGGCGGCGGGCAAGTCCCTGCTCCTGCTCCATGCCCCCGCCGACGACATCGTCCCATTCGCCGAAGCCGAGCGGTTGTTCGCGCGCCATGCCGGACCGAAACGCCTGGTCCGACTCGAGGGCGGCGACCACCTGCTGAGCGTCCGTACCGTCGCCGAGACGGCGGCGGCCGAGCTGGCCTCCTGGGCGGGCCTGTGAAGAGCGGTCCAGCATCGCCGGGCCTGCGCCGGATCTGCCTCTTCCTGCTGGCCGCCAACGCGGCCTACTGTCTGGTCACGAGCCTGGGCGGCTGGGCGCCGGCCTGGGGGATGTTCAGCCGCATCGAGCGGCTGGAGTTCACGCTCACCGACCGCGGCGGCGCCCCGGTCGACCTGCGCCGCTACGTCCCGCCGGTGTTCTATTTCGCCAACGGCGACGTCCTGGCCGAGACCGCCGCCTGCGCCTGCAAGAAGGCGCCGGGCTCGGTGCCTTGGACCTTGAGAGTGCCGTCCGCCGGCCTGGAACGCACCCTATGCTTACCCTGACCTTTCCGTTTTACGGGGACGGGGACCGCTTCTCTCCCGGCGGGGTGCGACGGGTCTATATCCTTTTGGGCGGGGCCATCCTAGCCCTGGTCTCCTACGAGCTCGCCAACCGGCAATGGGACGTGCAGTCGGGCCTGCTCTGCGGACGGCATCTCTTGCTCCTGCCGCGCGCGCCTGGGTGGTCGGTGTGGGTGGAATGGGCGGCGGCGCTGGCCTGCGGGGCGGTGTTCCTCACCGGCCGCCCGCCGGCGGCGGCCGTGCGCGCCGCCGCGGTCGTCGTCCTCTACGGCGCCGGACAGCGCTACATGAACCAGAAGGCGCTCCTTGGCCTCATCCTCGCCTACCTGGCCCTCGATCCGCCTGACCCCGACGAGCCGGGCTTCGAGGCGCGCTCCCGGCCCAACCTCGGCCTGGCGGTCTGGCAGTTGGCTTTGGTCTACGGCTTCAGCGCCCTCCAAAAGGGCCGCACTGGCTTCCTCGACGGGCGCATGCTCGTCGACGCGCTGACGATGGCGGCCGAGACCGGGGCGTGGACGCCGGTGCCGGCCGCCGCGGCGGCCGCGCTCCTCGGGGCGTCGCCCGCCGCGGCCGCGGCGCTGTCGTGGCTGGTGGTGGCCGCGGAGGCGGTCCTTTCGTGCCTGGTCTGGGCGCGTCCGCGGCTGCTTCTGGCCGGGGCGCTGGCGCTCCACGCCGGGTTCTTCCTGCTAATCCCCGGGACGCTTTCCTTCGCGCTGACGATGACGGCCTGCGCCCTGCTGGCCGCGTCGCGCCGCTCTTAAGCGGCGAGCAGGGCGCGCATCATCGACTGGGCGTCGGCGATGGCGAAGGGCTGGTAGAGGGTGCGCAGGCGCGCGTCCTCGGGCGCGTGGAGCTTGCGCGCCACGGTCTGGGAGCGTTGGACCGTGCAGATGATCACGGGAAGGTCTTGGGTCCGGGGGTCGGCGCGCAGGACGGCGTAGACGTCGACGCCCAGCCGGGCCTTGAGCGACAGGTCGAGGAACAGGAGGTCGGGCGGGTCGGCCAGGACCCGCTCGACGCAGCCGGGTTCGGCGCCGGCATAGGCCACCTGGTGGCCCTCGGCTTCGACGACCTCGACGAGGATGTCCCGCATCGAGGCGATGTCCTCGAGGATCACGACGCGCTTGGGTCCCATCGCCGTCCATTCTACAAGTTGAGGAGGATTTGATGGGCGTGGGCTACACTATCGGCGACAGCAAGGAGGTCTCCCATGGCCATCTCGCGTCCCCTTCTCGCCGGAGCCGTCGCCGCCTGCCTGGCCGGCTGCTTCTCCCCGGTCAAGGATTCCGCCAGCCAAGACACCGTCGAAGCCTCGGCGTACCGCCGCTCGCTGGCCGGCACCACGATAGAGGACTGGGCGCCCATGGCGGCGATGTCGGCCCGGCGCCTCCTCGAGCAGTACGGGGCTCCCGACGAGGTCCGCCCCGAGTTCATGGTCTGGCGCGGGAAGGACCGCTGGCAGAGGATCACGGCCTGGAACATCCCCGAGCCCTACCCTCAGGGCGACGACATCGGCTTCGTCGAGCATGCCGTCGAGTATCCTCCGCTGACCCCCGCCCAGCTCGTCAACCTGTCGGCCTTCGATTCGCGCTTGATGTACTACGGCCTGGTCCAGACCCTGGCCGCCCGGTCCGACCGCGAGGAGGTCAACATCCTGCGCCTCAACCTGGCCGACGACGTCCTCGCCTGGCGCGTGACGCCCGAGCAGGCGCGTCAGCGCTACGGGGAGATCCTGAACCTCGAGGCGGCCGGCAAGAGCTCGCCGTACATGAGCAAACTGCGCTTCTGATTTCTAAAATCGGGGGATGACGCGGGGCGAGTGCTGGCCGAGGCCCGCCGACCTCTAGGGCAGGGTGCCGTCTTTCGTCACGACGGCCATGTCGTGCTGCCAGAGGATGAGCGCGCCCGCGGTGGCCAGGACGCGTCCGTCCGGGGAGACCGCGTCCAAGATGACGTGGACCGGCGGCTTCTCGGCCCGGCCCAGCGCGGGGTCGTAGGTCCAGTAGAGCGTGCCGCCCGCGTTCGATACGTCGGTGCCGAGCTCGCGGACCACGAAATCCGGCTCCTCCCAGCTCAGGAACCGCCCGAAGTCCGCGCGCCAGCGGAACTTGAGGTCCTTGGGGGCGACCTTGGGGACCTGCGCGGTCATCCCGATGCCGGGCTCCACGGAGATGGCGGGCGTGTAATCGGGACGGTCGACGCGGATCCCGAACGGGGGCTGGCAGGAGGTCCGGGCCAGCAGTTCCGCGCGCGAGAAGGGCTTCTTGGCCGCCTTCCAGCAGGCCTCGAACTCCTCGAATTCGGCGCGGTCTTTCGTGGGGGCCGGGGCGGCGGCCGGCGTGGGGGGAGCGGGAGGGCTGGCGGGCGCCGGACGCGGCCGGCAAGATCTAAGGAGGCACCACAGGGCGGCCAGCACGGCGGCGGCCAGCGCGGCGCGTCTCGTCCTCATGCCCTGCGGCTGAGGATGATCTGACTCTCGAAACGGCCTCCCAAGGCGCGGGCTACGCTCTCTATGATGTCGATGGTCATGTTCTGGGCGCCGGCCTCCATCCTGGAGATCGCGGCTTGGCTTGTGCCGAGGCGGCGGGCGAGCTCGGGCTGGGAGACGCCGGCCTTTGTCCGCGCATCGTAGATCTGCTGCGCGACGCGCCGTCGGGCCATGGCCTTCTCGACGCTGGCTCGGAAGTTCGGGTCCTTGGCCTCCTCCTCGGCGAACCAGTCTCTTACGCTGCTTCCTTCATGGATGTTCTTTTTTCTTTTCATCCTCTTTCCTCCGAAGCTCCCGGCGCCTGCTTGCTCGGTGAATCTCCTCTTCCGGCACCCGCCTCGTCTTCTTGACGAATGCGTTCGTCAGAATGACCGAACCGGCTCGTCGCCCCGGGTCTGACGGAAGAAGATCAGCTCCCAAGGCACGGCTGAGCCTCCGTCTTAGTATATATCACATATGATATCTCTGCAAGGGGCCGGAAGAAACAATGGGCATTCATTCCCTCTAGTACGCCAAAGGGGTGAAAAAGGTTCACTTTCGAGGGTCGGATTTTGTCCTAGAATCGAGCCATGTTAGGAGCCATCGTCGGCGACATGATCGGCTCGAGGTTCGAGCGCAACAACGTGAAGCGCTTGAGCTTCCCGCTGTTCGTCGAGGACTGCCGCTTCACCGACGACTCGGTCCTGACCTTCGCGGTGGCCGATTGCGTGCTAAACGGCTCGGACTACGCCGCTACTATCCGGCGCTACGCGCGGGAATATCCCGACCGGGGCTACGGGAGCCAATTCCTCGACTGGTCCCTCTCCGACTCGGCCGGGCCGTACAACAGCTACGGCAACGGCAGTGCGATGCGTGTAAGCCCCATAGGCTTCGCCTACGATTCGGAAGAGACGGTGCTCGAGGAGGCGTACAAGAGCGCCGCGGTGACCCACGACCATCCCGAGGGCCTCAAGGGCGCTCAGGCCGTGGCCCTGGCCGTGTTCCTCGCCAGGACCGTGGGCGATAAGGAGCTCATCCGAAAGCGCATCAAGGTCCAGTTCGGCTACGACCTCGACCGGACGATCGAGTCGATCCGCCCGACCTACGAGTTCAACGCTTCCTGCCAAGGGTCGGTCCCCGAGGCCATCATCGCCTTCCTGGACTCGGAGAACTTCGAGGACGCGGTACGCAAGGCTGTTTCGTTAGGCGGCGACACGGACACCATCGCCTCGATGGCGGGCGCCATCGCCCAGGCTTACTACAAGGAGATCCCGGTGGAGATCCAGCGTGAGGTTTGGGATCGCCTCCCTGAACCGCTTTCCGTGCTGCTGGCCGCGTTCTGCGCCAAGTATCCGGTGTGACCTAAGTCATATCTTCTCCGCCGGCAATCAGCTACAGTCATAAATGAGCTACCCGAAGTCCTCCGCCTGCGTTTTGGTCCTCGTCGCCCTCGTTACCAGCGCCTGCACCACCCGAGTCGCCGTCCGAAAGAACCTTGCCAGTCCTCCCGCCGCGGCGGCCAAGCTCCCGGCCCGCGTCGTCTTGGTGGAAGCGGCGCCTCCCGCGCCCTCCGAGATCAAGCGCGGCGGCGACCACACCTCCATCGTGGCGCTCCAGCCTGGGCTGTCCCACGCGGTGGGGGCGATGCTCGAGGGCGCTTTCGGCGAGTTCTCGCGGGCCCCCGGCGCGGAGGCCGCGCCGGCCGCGGATTTCCTGGCGGAGTACCGCATCATCAACGCCGCCTACCAGGAGCAGTTCGTCTTAGAGCTCCGCGAGCCGGGGGAGACTCCGCGCTTCAGGAAGGCCTGGCAGGTGCTGGACAAGACCCCGGCGGGAAACAAGTTCATCGGGATGTTGTCCTATATCCCCCCGATGTATTTCCTCATGCCCCTGTCGTCGGCCAGCAAGGCGATGAGGACGCGCGACGAGCTGGAAAAGCAACTTCTAAAGGGTTTGGAGGAGTTCTCGGCCGAGCTTCGGCGCGACTTCCCGGCCTTCCGGAAGGACAAGGCTCTCGCCGAGGCGGGAGAGGCGAAGGGGGATTCCCTCGCGGCCGCCGACCCCGGGGGCGCGCTGTCCGCCTACCAAGGAGCCTACGCGGCCGCCGGTCCGCACCGCAGCGGCGGCCGACGGGTGCTGGCGAAGATCGTCGCCCTGGTGTCTCGTTCCGGCGCCCCCACGGCCGATGAGACGGCCAAGGAGGCCATGGCCCGCGGCAAGGCCTTCATCGCCCGCGCCGCGTCCCCCGCCGACTTCCGGCCGGCCGTGGAGGCGATGGATGGAGCCGTGATGGCGGCGCCGGCTTGGGCGGCCGGCCATTTCAACACGGCGTTGGCGCACGAGGGGGCCGGGGATTGGCCGGCCGCCGGGGAGCATTTCGAGGCCTATCTCGCCCTCAAGCCGGCGGCCGCGGACCGCGACGAGGTCCTCAAGAAGATCGCGGAGCTCAAGGTCCGCGGCGAGCTGGGCGACAAGCCCATGGGGCGATAGGCGATGCTTCCGCGCGCCTTGCTGGTCGTCGCGCTCCTTCCTTCCTCGGTCTTCGCGAACTGTTCCCCGTCGGGCGCGCCTCAAGGCTACGGACCGTCCTGGTGGCGCTCCTACAAGGCCTGGTGCCGAGGCTGCGGCGGCAGGGTGGCCGACACCCACTCCTCGGCCAGCGATTGCGCGCTGCCGGCGTCCTCCGGTTCCCGCGCTTCCTCCGGCGGCGCGGCACCGGGAGCGGCGCTCGGCCAGGCCATCGGGGCCGGCATCGTCGAAATGTACCGGCAGGGGGCGGCCAAGCAGAAGATCGTCGCGGAACAGCTGCGCCTCCAGCAGGTCCGCGATGAGGAGTCGCGCCTGAAGAAGGAAGCCGAGCGTAAAGTGAAGTTCGACGCGGAGAAGAACGGCCTCCTCGATAAGATGGGCGGCGGTCCCCAAACGCTGGCTTTGAAGGACGACGAGGGCGAGCCCGCTCAGGCGGAGCTGGGCCTCGCCCGCGACCAGCATAATCAAGACTCGGCCGAGCGCCGCGCGGCTCTGGGACGCTTGAAGGGCAAGCCCGAGGAGACCTGGTGCAAGCTGCACCTTCCCCAGGCGCTCCTGATGCCGGAGCGGCCGATCCACGACGTGGGGGAGCGCTACGCCGGCATGATGAGCGCCTTCGAGGAGAACCGCGCGGAATGGGACGAGCGCTGCGGGGGGCCTTCAGCCTCCCAGAAGGCGGAAGGGAAGCTTCTTCTTAAGGACGACGAATAGCGGGGTTTCGCTATTTTCCCATCATCGCCCCGCACTTGGGGCACTTGAGCGACGAGAACCGGAAGCCCGCCTTCGCGGGGACCGTCGCCTTGCAGGCCGGGCAGACGCCGCCCTTCGCAGAGGGCTTGCCGGCCACGCCTTTCGTCCGTCCCGCCGGGTCATGGCCCATCATGGGGTCGCCGTATCTTGATTTCATTTGAGCCTCTCGATGTCCTTGAGGCGGGTCAGCCGTCCTTGGGGCGCCCCAGCCTCGAACGCCAGCCGTCCCGCCCGCTCGATGATGCGGAAGATGGCGTCGCCATCGAGCCTCTTGCCGGCATAGAGTTCGTTCAACGTCTCGATGGTATAGCCTTTCTTGATCAGCTCGGGTGGGGAAAAGCCCCGGCCCTCGAGCGCGGAATAGAGCAGGGTCAGCGCCAAGGCGTTGCGTAGATAGCCCGGAAAGGTATTCTCGTCGGCTCGCCAGTCGTCGAGGGCGCTCTGCTCGAGCGCCACGGTCAGGGCGCCGTCGGGCGCCCGTGCCGTCTTGACCTCGTGGACGACCTCGTCGTCGAGCCATTGGCCGCCGTTGACCCACCTCCCGTCTCTGAAGTCGTAGCGGTTCATCAGGACCAGATGCGGGGAGTAGCCGTTGATCGTGACCGTGCGCGCCGCGTCCTCGTTGGCGCTCTCGAGCTGGTGGACGTACGGCGGCGCGGCCGCGGCGGTCTCGCCCTCGCGGAAAACGCTCTCCGTCAGCTGGAACTTGCCCCCCGGTTTGCGTTCGAGGAGCCGTTCCTTCAGGGTGCCGCGGTAGATGTGGTAGGCCGCTTTCGAAGCCCCGTGGTCGTGCATTCGCGACGGCTTGCCCTTCGCCCAGCCGTTGATGAAGATCGTCGGTTGGCCGAGCTTGCCGCCAAGGCCTATGCTGACGTTCGCCCCGCTCTTGGCGGGGTCGTCGAACTCTTTGATCAGGGTGTCGATCGTCGCGCGGTGGTCGCGCGTCAACGTGCCGATGAGCTCCTTGAGCTCGTCGCCGGAGAGCGGGCCCTTGGCGCCCGGGCCGCGCTCGGCCATGAAACGCTCTATCGCCCCGTTGAGCCGGTCGATGAGGAACTGCCGGGTGCTGTCCTCGTGGGCGACGACCGTCACGTTGGGAGCTTGGATCTCGGCGGAGAGCCCGGCCGACGCGATCACCTCCGTGATGAGTCTTTCGTTCTCCACCGGCACCGGCACCCGCTCGAGGGAAGTCCGCCAGGGGCGCGTATGAAGCTGGGTCCCGGGCATGCCGACGGCCGCGGGAGCGTCGACCGAGGCGCCGAGTTGGGCGCGGGACTCGAAGTCCCTACCGGCGAGCCCGGCCGCGTCGCCGAGAGACCCGGATAGGTTGGGAGCCGGGGCGGAGAGGGTCTTGAGAAGGGTCGGTCTGCCGGACGCATCGGGTGGGGTCGGCTGAGCGATGGCGTTGCCCGAGCCTTGCGGCAGGGCCGCGGAGGGCGCGGCGACGGCTTGGGGCGCGCCCAGGGCAGCGACGGCGTTAGGCGTCCCTGCCGCGGCGATCGGGCTGACGGCTGTCGGTACCGTCAGGGAGGGCCGGGCGGTGGGAGCGGCCAACGTCAGCGATGGGGTGATCGGCGCCAGGGTCGGGGCGACGGGGGCGCTCAGTGACGATCGTCCCGTCGGCGCCACTGGGACGACGGCCGGGGCCGCCGTCCGGCTGTTGGCCGCGGCCGGTGCGGCGCCCAGCAGGGCGGCTAGGATGCATGAGAGACCGCGCATCTCTTGAGTATAGGCGGGTTTCCAAAAAAGTGTAGGCCAAAGGGCCCAGATCGGTGAGGGCCCGAGTCTCCCTGGTCCGCGCAGGATGCCGCCGCCATCCTCTACCCATGAGGCTCCGGACCGCTTTGGCGCTTTGGATCTTGGGGACCGTCCCTGTCTGGTCTCAGGTCCCCGAAATCGGCCCCACCCGCCAGCTCCGCCGCGCGTCGCCGCCCCTCAGCCTTCACGGGATCGAGGACCCTGAGGAGCTGGCGCGGGTCACCCTCCGGGTCCGGGAGCTCCGGGAGCGGACCGCCGCGGAGCAGGCGAAGGCTCCGCGTCCCAAGCTCGAAGCCCGCGCCGAGGACGGGATCGACGTCGGCCAGCAGGGCGCGGCGGCGACCGCCCCCGGCGCGGGCCGGGAACGCTACCTGCAGTCCCACGGCGCCGCGCCCTGCGTGATCGTCACTCTATACGACCCGGAGACGAAGACCGGCGCCCTGTCCCACTTCGACGCGGGGACCGGCGTGGCCGCGTCGCTTGAGCTCATGATCGGCTCGATGGGCCTGCCCGAGGAGACCCGGCTCCAGGCGCGCCTCATCGGGGGGATGGAGGGCCTGAGCGACAGCCTCTTTTTGCAGCTTGTCAGGGAGTTGGACCGCCGGGGCGTGGAGATCCTCGAGGCGGATATGAAGGGGCGCGACGAGAAGGCTCCGCCCCGGCGATTTAGGATCCCGCGGCTCGACGGCGGCTACGACGAGCGCGAACTGCCGGGCCTGCTCATCGACTCGATCGTCTTCGACACCGAGACCGGGGCAGCCTACGACATGGAAGGGCTGCCTCCCCAGGAGCATCGGCCGGGCCCGCCCGACCTGACCCGGCCCAGCGGACATGTCGTCATCATGATGAAGCGCGGCCTCCTGCGCGATTGACGCCGGCCGCGGACCGCTCGCTCCGATTATTGTTCTAGAATCACCGTTAACGGAGCGTAGCTCAATCGGTAGAGCGCCTGCTTTGGGAGCAGGAGGTTCCCGGTTCGATTCCGGGCGCTCCGAACCACATGCTCATCAAGCTGCGCGTGCATCCCGAGGCCAAGAAGGACGCCGTGACGCGCCGCGCCGCGGACCATTACGACGTCTGGACCCGGAGCCCCGCCGAACGCGGCTTGGCCAACGCCGCCGTGCTGGCCCTCATGGGCAAGGAGCTCGGCCTGCCCGCCGGGCGTATACGCATGGTGAAGGGGGCTCGGAGCCCCAGCAAGATCATCGAGGTGCCCGAATGAAGCGACTCTTGGCGGTCCTCGTCGTGTCCCTCCTTGCCGCCTCATGCCGGGCCAAGGGCGAGAAGCTCTTCACCTACGCCACCACCGGCGAGGTGACCAGCCTCGACCCCGTCTTCCCCTACGACGGCGACAGCCAGGGCCTCCTTTTTAACGTCTACGAGACCTTGATCGCCTTCGAAGGGGCGTCCAACGAGAGGCTCATCCCGAAGCTTTCCCTGCAGGTTCCCAGCCGTGAGAACGGCCTCATTTCCAAGGACGGCCGTACCTACCGCTTCCCCATCCGCAAGGACGTCACGTTCCACGACGGCAAGGTCCTGACCCCCGAGGACGTCCGCTACTCGCTTCTGCGCTTCATGCTGGTCGACCGCGACGGTGGGCCCTCCTCGCTGCTGCTAGAGCCCATCCTGGGGCTCTCGAGCACGCGCAAGGACGGAAAGCTCGTCGTCGACTTCGCCGAGGCGGCCAAGGCCGTGGCCGTGCGGGGGGACGAGGTCGTCGTCACGCTCAAGCGCCCCTTCGCGCCCTTCCTAGCCATCATGGCGCGCTGGTCCTACGTCATGAACCGGGCGTGGGCCAAGGAGAAGGGCGACTGGGACGGCACGGCGGCCGGCTGGGAGAAATTCAACAACCCCAAGGCCGAGGACACCAAGTTCTTCGCCGAGGGGAACGGCACGGGGCCGTTCATGGTGGAGCGCTGGGACCGCTCCGGGCGGCGGGTCATCCTCAAGCGCCACGACGGCTATTGGCGAGGGCCCGCCAAGTTCGAGCGCGTCGTGCAGACCGCCATCCCCGAGTTCGCCACCCGCAAGCTCCTCCTGCAGGGCGGCGACGCCGACATCATCGCGGTGCCGCGGCCGTTCCTCACCCAGCTCGAGGGCATGAAAGGAGTGGTGATCCTCGACGGCCTGCCCCGGCTCTTGAGCGACCCGGCCTTGTTCTTCACGATGAGCATCAACGCCCAGGGCAACCCCGACCTGGGCTCGGGCAAGCTCGACGGCGACGGCATCCCGCCGGACTTCTTCGCCGACAAGGAGGTCCGCCGCGCCTTCGCCCACTCGTTCGATTACGACGCGTTCATCAAGGACGTGTTCCGCGGCAAGGCCAAGCGGGCCGTCTCCGCCGTGCCGCCCGGCATCCCGGGCTTCGACGGCAGGGTCCCGTCCTATTCCCATGACTTGAAAGAGGCCGAGGCCATCCTGCGCAAGGTCCGCGGCGGGGCGGTCTGGGAGAAGGGCTTCCGCTTCACGCTGACCTACAACACCGGCGGCGACGTGCGCCTGGCCGCCTGCCAGATCCTCAAGAAGAACGTCGAGGCCCTCAACCCCAAGTTCCGCATAGACTTGCGCGGGGTCGACTGGGCCGCCTTCCTCGACCGCGCCCAGCGCGGCGTCATGCCGATGTGGGCGCGCGGCTGGACCGCGGACTTCCCCGACGCGCACAACTTCGTGTTCCCGTTCTATCACCGCGACGGCCGCTACGCGAAGGTGCAGGGCTTCAAGGACGCGCAGCTCGACGCGTGGATCGACCAGGCCGTCGGGGAGACCGACCCGGCCAAGCGCGCCGCCCTCTACTCCAAGATCGCCCGGCGGGCCTATGACGAGGTCCCCAGCATCCTGACCGCCCATCCCCCGGGCGTCTACGCCATGCGCGACGACGTGCAGGGCTTCTACGACAACGCCGTCCTCATGGGCGTGGACTTCTACCCCTTGCACCGGTGAGGATCGACCGTCGGGCTCAGGCCGCCCGGACCGTGGCGGCCTTGCGCACGCTCTACCCGGACGCGGTCTGCGAGCTCGACTTCTCGAACCCCCTGGAACTGACGGTCGCGGTCATCCTCTCGGCCCAGTGCACCGACAAGCGCGTCAACATGGTGACGCCGGCCCTGTTCAAGCGCTACCGCACGGCGGCCGACTACGCGGGGGCCGACCCGGCGGAGATCGAATCCCTGATCCGGTCCACCGGCTTCTTCCGCTCCAAGGCCAAGTCCATCCGCGAGATGGCGGCCGCGCTGGTCCGCGAGCACGGCGGGAAGGTGCCCGACACGATGGCGGCGCTCCTGACCCTGCGCGGCGTGGCGCGCAAGACCGCCAACGTCATCTTGGGCACGGCGTATGGGAAGTCCGAGGGCATCGTCGTCGACACCCACATGAAGCGCGTGGCCTATCGCCTGGGTCTCACGCGCCGGACCGACCCGGTCCGGGTCGAGCGCGACCTCATGGCCTGCGTGGCGCGGGAGGATTGGGATTTCTTCGGCATCGCGATGGTCTGGCACGGCCGGCGGCTCTGCGGGGCGCTCAAGCCCAAGTGCTCGGAGTGCCCGATGGCGGCCTTCTGCCCCAGGCGGGGCGTCAAGGCCAGCGGCTAGTACTTGGCGAGGGATTGCAGCTCAGTTCTCGCAGGAGGTGCCGTCGACTTCGTCTTCGTCGCGGCGCGGGCGCAGCAGCGTGAAGGCGATTGCCACCGTCCAGAGGACGAGGGAGGCGGCCACGGTCACGTGACGGGCATCCAGCGAGCCGGCGGCGAAGATGGAGTCGAGCAGGTTGAGGTTCATATCCGCAGGGTGGCAGACGGCTGTTAAGGCTTTATTGCGACGGCAGGTCTAGCGGATAAAAGTCGCATCATCGACGGCGGCGAAGGCCAGCAGGCACCAGACCGCCAGCGCCGCGGCCCAGGACAGCCGGGCGCCGAGCTCGGCAGTCTCCCACCAGCCCTCGTGGGCCTGCCAGACGCTGGCGCAGCCGAGCGCGAAGGGAGGAAAGCCCAGGTAGCCCAGCCAGGGCATCTCGAAGAGCTTGGGGCCGGGCGGCCAGGGGACGGTGTAGCGCCATTTGGCCCCCGACCAGAAATTCAGCGCCTCCCAGGCCAGGCCGCAGACCAGGCCCGCGGCCATGAGCGCCCAGAAGGGCCGCGTGCTCCCCCCGGCCAGGGCGGCCAGCCAGGACTCCCGGGGACGCGCGCGGGCCGCCGCGGGTTCGCAGAGCAGGAAGGCCGGCGCCCAGGCCAGCGGAAAGAAGACGCTCGGCGCGGCGAGGACCAGCGTCAGACAGGCCAGGCCCAGGGCCAGCGAGGCGCGCTCGCCCGCCGGCGACGTGAGCCAGGGGCGCGGCGGACGCGAGGCGGCGGTCGGCCAGCGCGAGCGGAGCAGGGCCGCGGTCTCGAGCACGCCGGGCAGGACGGTGGCGAAGGCCAGGCCGTAGCCGGGCCAGCGCAGCAGGGGCTCTGAGGGCAGGCCATGATACTCCCAGTTGCGCAGGCGCAGGTTGAGGAGCTCGTAGGCCAGCCAGAACGGCACGGAGAGCAGGGTCATCCTGAGGAAGGCGGGCCCGCCGGGCCCGACCCCGGCCCGGCGGTTGAGGCCGGCCACGAGGGCCAAGAGCGACCACCAGGCGGGGATGTAAAAGTAGGGCCGGATCCACTCCGCGCCCGAGGCCAGGCACAGCACCGAGGCCATCAGTCCGAGAGCGCCGGCCGCCGCCAGGCCGGCGGCCCCGGCCTTGCTCAAGAGGCCTCGAGCAGGGAGCCGAAGTGGATGCGGCGCTTGAACGGGCGGTTCTTGGTCAGGTCGGTGACCGTACCGCCGTCCTCGAGCTTGTCGAGGGCGGCGCCGAAGCGCTCCGCGAAGGTGGTGCGCAGGGCCTTGCCCGCGGACTCGCGGCTCTCGAGCAGGCCGTCGCCGCCGGTGTAGATGAGCACGTGGTTGACGTGCTTGGAGCGCGCCGACTCGGTGAGGAACACGAGGTCCCCGGGCTTGAGCTCGGAACGGCGCCGCGGCGCGGCCTTGAGGAACTGCGCGTCGGCGTCGCGCGGCACGGTCCTCCCGGCGGCGAGGAAGGCGAGGTGGACCAGGCCGGAGCAGTCCACGCCCCAGCCGGGCTTGAGCTGGAAGCTCGAACGCCCGCCCCAGACGTATACGTCGCCCAGAAACAGCGCGGCGGCCTCAAGGATCTCGCGGCGGTCGACCGGCCCGGCGGCGGAGTCGGGACGCAGGGCCGCGGTGGGGGCGTCGGCGACCCGGCCGTCGAGCAGGACGACCTTGGAGGCCGCGCCGGAGGAGGACCGCGCGGCCAGGCGCGCGCCGATCGGCAGGGTCAGGGTCTCCTCGAGGCCCGCGGCGTCGCGCCACCGGACCTCGAGCCGCTTGGCGCGCACGATGAGGCCCGGGCCGAACGGGCCCGAGGGCGTGCGGAGCTGGTCGGCGCGCACCCAGCCCTCGTAGCCGCGCCAGCGCCCGCCGGGCGCGGGATGGGGCTGGTCTAGGACCTCGACGCGGGCCCAGTCGCCCTTGGCCTCGAGGACCCTGACGCGCTCGCCGTAGAGGATCTGGGTGAGGCGGCGGAAGTCCATCGCGTCGGCGTGCTGGGGCGCGCGCGAAGCGGCACGCAGATCCGCCGTGGGGACGCCGACCACGGCCTCGAAGGGGAGGCGGGGGCCGAGGACGTAGGCCAGGCCCATCTTGCTCGTCAGCCAGGCGCGGGCGAACTGGGCGCGCCGGTAGACGCGGCGCGTGCCGCGGCGGTCCGGCGCGGCCGGGTCCTGGACGATGACGTCGCCCTTCTCGTCGAATCCCACCACGACGACGAGGTGGCCCTTGGTCCGCTTGAGGGGGGCGCCGTCGAGCTCGCCTTCCCCGAATCCGATCGAGACGATGACCGGGCGGTCGGCGGCGATCAAGGCCTGCAGCGAGGCCAGCCCCGGCAGGCGCGCCACGTGGCCGGAGAGCCCGTAGGCTCCCGCCACGGCCACGTTGAGCGGCCAGTTGCCGTAGATGCCGGCGGTCTTGTCGAACACCGCCTGGTAGACCTCGGGCGTGGTCTTGGTCACGCCCCAGAACTCGAGGACCATCGCCAGGGCTGTGGGGCTGCAGATGTCGCCGCGGACCTTGGGGTCCTCCTCGCGCTGGGAGCGCGGGGCGAGCTTGAGCTCGCGCACCCAGGGGCCGGCCGCGAAAGCCTCCGGCTCGGGCGAGGCCTCGGCGCGGTCGGCCAGCGCCACGGCGACCCGGACGAGGCGCGCCTCGCGGGCGCCGGCCGAGACGAGCTTCACGCGCCAGCGGAACGCGTCGGCCTTCTCCTTGAGGCGCAGGGTGTCGGTCTCGACCAGGCCGGCCCCGTCCTCCTGGCGGTCGAAGCTCTCGGAGTCGCCGGGCGAGAAGCGCGAGAGCCGGAACCACTTGGACCAGCGGCCGCCCTGCCGGACCTGGGCGTCCATCTCCACCGACGCGCCCTTCGGGGTCTCGGCGTTCCACGAGCCGACGAGGTCGTCGAACGGGGCCGGGACCTCGACGACCGGGGACTCGACGGAGCCGGTGCCTTGGAAGAGGCCCTTTTCGAAGCTCAGCCGCACCAAACCCTCGGCGCGCGCCTCGACGACGTCGAGCGGCGTCTGGTGGACGAAGGTCATCGCCGCGCGCGCCGGAGCCGCGGCGAACGCGAGCGATATGAGCGCGGCGGCTGTGTGCATGGCATCGACGAAAAAAGAGACCGGGCGGGCGCCGACACGCGCCGCGCCCGGTCTCGGGTGCCCCGAGGGGCGCTTACTTCACCAGCTTGTTGCCCGGCTTGAGCGGCGGGTCGTTGGGCGGACGCGGCGTCACCTTGGGATTGCCCTTGAACGTCGGGGTGAGCTCGGCGTTGATCTTGGCGTAGGCTTGGTCCTCGTCGACCGAGCCGACGATCGCGCCGATCGGACACTCCGGGAGGCAGACGCCGCAGTCGATGCAGACCTCGGGGTCGATGATCATGAACTTCTCGTTCTTGTAGTCCCCGGGATGGATGCAGTCGACCGGGCAGACGTCGACGCAGGCGGCGTACACTTCCCCCAGACACTTCTCGTTGATGACATGAGCCATTGCTGTTAACTCCCCCTGGGACTGCTATACTGCGCGCCGGAAAGCGTTTGATGAGCGCACGAAATCCTAACCTTTCGCCCGAGCGATGTCAACGCGGCCTGATTCTCGCGCTGGCGATGGCGTTTCTCGCGGGCGCGGCGGGGGCCGCCTCCACGGCCTCGGAGGCGGCACTTCCTCGCGATAACGCTCGGTCGGCGGCGGGCTTCCCGCTCGAGCGCCGGCTCCTGGCCGAAACCCTTCATGAGCGGGTCTATGAGGTTTCCTTCCCATCTCCGCTAAAGAGTCCTTGGCCCGCCAACGATACCGTCTATGGGCGGCTGACCGTCCCCAAGGGGCGCTCGCGCCCTCCGGCCGTCCTCCTGCTGCCGATCATGGCCGCCCCCAACGCCTGGATCGAGGAGCGTTTCGCCCGCGAGCTCTCGCGCCGCGGCTTGGCCGCCCTCTGGATCGAGATGCCCACCCAGTTCCGGCGCCGTCCGCACCCGTCGGTCATGAGCGGGTCGGTCTTCCTGGCCCGGACCCCGCGCCAGCTGGGCGCCAATTTTCGCCAGGCGGTGGCCGACGCGCGGCGCGCGCTCGACGTCCTGGAGGCGGATCCCGACGTCGACGGCTCGCGCTTGGCGGTGCTCGGGGTCAGCCTGGGCGCTCTGGTGGGCTCCGCGGCCTTCGCCCAGGACCCGCGCCCCAAGGCGGCGGTGTTCTGCCTCGGCGGCGCGGCCTTCGTCGAGCTCCTGACCAACTCGGCGATGACCGGCCCGCTCGTGCGCACGCTCGGCCTCGACCCCGCCGAGCTCAAGAAGTCCTGGGCCGGCCTCGACCCGCTGGAAGTCCCCCAGACCGTGCGCCGTCCGGTCTTCCTCGTCAACGCCAAGAGCGACACCGTCATCCCGGCCGAGAACGGCCGGAGGCTGGCCGAGGCCTTCCCGGGGGCCAGCCAGCTCTGGGTGCCCGGCGGGCATTACACGGCGATCCTGCACATGTCGTGGATGCCCAGCTACGCGGCGCTGAAGTTGGGAGGGGTGCTGGACCGCTGAACTACTTCTTCAGGTACTTCTGATACTGCTGCAGCTGTGAGGCGTCGATCCCCGCCGGCAGCTGGCTCTCGTCGCCGCCGCCGGAATCGCTCTGGCGGCTGTTGCCCTTGAACCCGCCGCCGAAGCCGCTGCGCGGCTGGAGCTTCGGCCGCGAGCCGCCCACCTTGGGCTTGGCGGCTCGCCTTCTGGGTGCCGCCCCGGCGAAGTCGAGCAGTTCGGAGGGCAGGCCCGCCCCGGGGCCGAACTGGCGCACGGAGGCGATGACGTCGGCGTCCTTGGCGTGCGCGAAGAAGAGCTCCGAGAGCTTGGAGCCGTGCTCCTCGTCGTCGAGCAGCTTCTTGGTGAGCTGGCGCAGTTGGGAGGTGTTGTTGCGCCTCTTGAGCATGCCCCGGAAGGCCGGGGACCTGCCGAGTTGGCGCACGAACGACGGGAAATCCATGGTCTTGTCGTAGGTGTCGGCGATGCCCTTGAGCTCGTCGTTGTCGAGGAACTCGTTGTACCAGCGCGGCTGGGCCTTGTGGACGGTGTCCACCACCCACTGCATGAGCTCGCGGACCGCCTTCTTGCCCATGCCCTTGTCGGCGTCCGCCTTCAGCCCCGCGATGAGCCCCTTGGCGTCGCCGGCGGCGGCCGCCGCGGCGGCCTCGGGGGAGACGTCCTGGCCGGCTCCTCCGCCCGCGCCCAGCCCGCCCGCGCCGCGCACGAAACCCAGCGAGCCGCCGGTCTTCTGGCCGGCGTTCCAATCGTCGGCGGCGGCCAGCTTCGAAGCGGATTCCGCCGAGGCGGTCCCCGCGCCCTGGCGCTGGGCGAACGATGAGGCGTTCGCCGGGGCGGTGACGGCCTCGGATTCGCGGGTCGACTGCGGCTTGAGGATGGTCAGCAGGCCACCCAGCACGCCCGCGGCACCCAGACATAGGAGAACGACGAGGACTCCGGTCTTGGTCTCCACGCTCCGGAAAGTATGGGTCCGGCCCGCCGCCGCGTCAAGGACCAACGGCCGCCGTGGCCGGAGGTCCCTTGACAGCGCCATGGCCGGTCTCTACACTGAGAGCATGAAGAGATTCATGCTCTCGGCCCTGGCGTTGTTCCTGGCCGGGTCCGTGCTCAGCGGGTGCGGGGAAGAGGAAGAGGAAACGCCGACGGAGATTCCCGAGTTGCCGGCGATCCCCTCCGCGCCCCACATCCCCGCCATCCCGATCCCGTCAGACGCCGGCTAAGGGCGTCAGCGGGTCAGGCGAGGGGCCGACCCCGCGTCCTCGAGGATTCCCTTGAGGGCGGGGTTGGATTTCGCGGCTCCCAGCGCCGAGGCGCTGTCCTTCATCGGCCCGGCCGCCGCTCCGAGGTTCAGGCCGCCGACGGCGCCCTTGATGTTCTTGTCGGCCAGGAAGGCCGGCGCCGAGGCGATGACCGACGGCGAGCCCGCCATCTCCTTCACGAAGGCCTGCAGGTCCGGATGGGAGAGGTATTTCCCGGTCATGGTCCGGAAGTTCGGCGACTTCACCATGCCGACCAGGAACCTGATCGGGTCGCGGTTCTTCTTCCAGCCGTCGTTGAGGGCCTTGAGGTCGGGATACGACAAGAAGTCCTTCTTCCAGCCCTGGATCGCCCGAGAGTTCTTGAAGCGCGGGTTCCGCTTGAGCTGGTAGTAATAGGAAACAGCCTTTTCCGTGACCGTAAGCGTCGTCGGAAGAGCGGGGGGGGCGGCTGGCCCGGACTTGGGGTCCGCGGTGCCGGCGGCCGGCGGCGCGGTCCGAGGGGCGGGGTCGCCGCCGAGCGACTCCTTCTTCACGTAGCGGTCGATGCCGCTGGGCGCCTCGGGCTCGTCCGGGACGTAGTCCTTGACGACGTCGGCCTCGGGGGCGCGGTTGAAGTTCAGGCCGGCGTCGTCGAGCCGCTCCTGGCGGCGCTGATAGAGGTGCCAGCCCCAGATGAGCAGGCCCACGTCGACGAGCAGGATGACGAGGACCAGGCCGGGGCCGAAGGAGCTTTTCTCGGTCTTTGCTATGCCCATTTCCTTAATATCTTATAAACGCAGCGCCGTTATCATTCCAGCGCGGCTCGATAGTATGGAACGCCCCCCCCGGAGTGTCAAGCGCGCCCTTGCGGCCGCCCTGGCCCTGCTCGCGTCTGGCGCGGGCGCGGCGGACTTCACGGAGCTGCGGCCCGGGGCCCGTCCTTCCGGGATGGGTTCGGCCTACACCGCCCTTGCCGACGACGTTTGGGGCATCTATCACAATCCAGCCGGCCTGGCGCGTTCGCCGTTCCCCCAGATGGGCCTGACCCTCGGGCGCCATTTCGCGGCGGCCGGACCGCTCGCCTACCATGCCTGGGCCTACACGCGGCCGTTCCCCGTGCGTCCCGGCTCGACGGTCGGGGCGGGCTTTCTCGGGATGGAGCAGGCCGACGTCGGGGAGAAGAACCAGCTGATGTTCCATTATTCGGAGGCCTTCTCCTTCCCGCAGTACTACATCACGCGTCCGGTCAGCGTCGGGGCGAACCTCAGAATCGTCCAAGTGGCCCCGCCGCGCAAGCCCAACAAGCTCGGCCTGGCCCTCGACGGCGGCCTCATCGTCGACACCCCGCGGGACGGCCGGGTGGGCTTGGCCATAACCGACCTGAATACCGGCTTGGGGACGCCGTCCCCCGCGATCACCCTCGGCGGGGCTTGGACCTGGGAGCGGCGGCTGACCCTGGCCGCCGACCTGCGCGTGCGGCCCGGGCTCACGGAGTTCTCGCCGGGCGTCGAATGGGCGCTGTTCCAGCGCCTGCTCAAGCTGCGCGCGGGCCAGGGCTTCAGGCTCGACGGGCAGGGTTCGCTCGCCTTGGGGATCGGCGTCGACTACTCCCCTCTGGTCCTCGATTTCGGGATGAACGTCCCCACCGGGAACTGGAACCGGAACTCGGGGGCGTACGTGCTCTCGGCCCAGTGGCGCTTCGGGGCGCCGGAGTTCCACGGACGCTTCGTCGGGACGGCGGCGCGGCGGGCCGAGGACCTGCGCGGGGAGATCGGCGAGCTCGAGCGGCGCCGCAAGGACGCCGAGACCCGCGCCCGCGCGGTGGAGGCCGACCAGCAAAGCCTCGAGGGCCAGGTGCGCGCCGAGGAGGAGCGCCTGCGCCAGCTCCAGGACGACAGCCGCAACCTCGAGAGTTCGGTGGAGCGGCGGCGCTACGACCTGGGACATCCCGCCTCCGAGCCGGCCGTCCCGGCCGCGGTCCGTGAGGCCGCGCCTTCGTCCCGGGCCGCCGTGAAGAAGGCCTCCCGCCGAGCGCCGGCGCGCGGCCCGTCCTTCCCCCTGCGCCACCGGGTCCAGCCGGGGGATACCCTGCGGCGCTTGGCCGACCTCTACTACGGCGACCCGTCGCTGTGGGAGCAGATCTACGACGCCAATCCCGAGAACGTCGAGCGCGGACTGCCGGTCGAGGGGGCCAGCCTCCGTATCCCGGCCCCGAAGAGGCGCTGATGGCCGTCATCGCCCTGGTCGCCAAGGACGACAAGACCCGCCGCGAGCTCCAGCTTGCCGTCGAGGAACTCGGCCACCGGGCCGCGTCGGCCTGCGACCTCAAGGGCGGACTCGAGCTCCTCAACACCGAGCGGCCGCGCGTCGTCCTCGTGGCGCAGGACCCGGCCGACGACATCGCCGAGTCGATGCTCTTCGAGCTCGAGCGCGAGGCGCCGCTTCTGCCCGTCGTGGTCGCGTTGACGCGGCGCAGCGCGCCGCGCGCCCTCGAGCTCCTGAAGGCCGGCGTCCACGAGGTGGTCTCGGCGCCGTTTGGCGCCGAGAGCCTCCGGGGCTCCTTGTCGAAGGCCCTGCGCTGGCGCGGTACCTGGTACGAGGAGCCGCGGTCCGCCGCGCCGGCCGAGAAGGCGCGGACCTACGGGGCCTGGGCGCTGGCGGGCCTGCTGCTTTTGGGCGGGGCCGGCGGGCTGACGGCGCTCTACCGCCACCGGCGCCTGGCGGCCGAGGCGGCCCGGACCGCGCCGGTCTTGGCCTGGGACCTGCCCTACGGCCACGCCGCCGGGCTGGCTTGGGACGGCAAGGAGCTATGGGTGTCGGATTGGTTCTCGGCGACGATCCATCGGCACGAGCCGGTCGGCCTCCGCCTGCAGTCCTCGGTGACCTTGCCGCGCGAGGTACCGGGCGCCATGGCCTTCGCGGCCGGGTCGCTGTTTGTGGCCAGCGCCCCGCGCATGGTCGTCAAGCACCTCTTAGACGAGCGGCTGAGCGTCCTGACCCGCTCGGTCGACTCGGTCCCCCAGACCGTCGGCATGGCGTTCGACGGCCTCTACCTCTGGACCTGCGACGCGAAGAAGGGCAGGCTGCACAAGCGCCTGCCGGACGCCGAGCTCACGGTGGCGGCCTCCTTCGAGTACCCGGGCGTCCGGCCGGCCGCCCTGACGTTCGACGGCCGCAAGCTTTGGTCGCTCGACGCCGGCGGCCGGGAGCTCCTGCGCCACGACCTCTCCGACCCGCGGCGGATCCTGCTGCGCTTGCCGCTGCGCGAGTACGACGCCGGCGACTGGACGCCGGTCGGCCTGGCCTTCGACGGCCGGCGCTTCCTGAGCGCCGCGGTCCGGCGGCGCGGCGGGCTCTCGGAGAGCCGTCTCTTCGCCCATGAGCTCGCGCCCGAGGTCCTGGCGGGGATACTCAAGCCATGAAGCTCGAGTCTCCGCGTCCCCTGCCTGTCCTCTTCGAGTTCCCGGACGAGCCCGAGCGGCTGGAGTGCTGGGGGCGTTTCCTGAGCCTCGACGCCGCGGGGGCGGTCCTGCTGTGCGGGCCGCGCGTGGCGCGCGGGGCGCGGCTAAGGCTGCGCTTCGACCTGCCCGGCGGGGAACGCCTCGAGGGTCTCGAGGGGGACGCGCGCCGCGTCAAGCGCGACGCCGACGGCTACAGCGAGGTGCGGCTCTTGTGGCGCGTCTGTCCCGCCCGGGACGCCCTGCGCCGGGGCCTGCTAGGCCTCTTCGCCGCCGCGGTCTGAAACAACCGGGCCTTCGAAAGCGTATGATTCTGGCGCGCGGAGGCCCCATGCTCAGACACTCTCTCACGCTCAAGCTCTTCGTGGTCGGCCTCCTGATCGTCGCCCTCCTGGTGCCGGTGGGGCTGGTCACCTACATGGTCTCGGAGCGCGAAGAGCGGCGGACGGAGGCGGTGGCCGAGGTCTCGGCCTCGTGGTCGGGCAGCCAGCAGGTCTCCGGGCCGGTGCTGATCGTGCCGGTGCGGCTCACCGATAAGGACAAAGACGGGAAGCCGTACTTCAGGACGGTGCTGACCACCCACCTCCCGGAGTCCCTGTCGCTGGACGGCACGGTGGACACCGAGCGCCGCCGGCGCGGCATCTATGACGCGGTGGTCTACTCGGCGGCGCTGTCGGCCGTCGGCACCTTCCTTCCTCCCGACCTCGAGCCGCTGGCCTTGGGCGGCGAGCCGCTCTGGGACCAAGCCTTGGTCGCCCTGGGCCTCTCCGACCTGCGCGGCGTGCGCGAGGCCGTCGTCGTCCGCCTGGACCAGAAGGGCCTGTCGCTCGAGCCGGGGGCGGCCGGAGCCGCCCAGCTCGGCAGCGCGCTCAGCGCGCGTGTCCCGCGCGAGCTCCTCGTCGGCCGGACCAAGCCCATCCCGTTCTCGTTTAAGCTCAGCCTCAAGGGGAGCCAGAGCCTCTACTTCCTGCCCCTGGGGAAGACCACCGAGGTCTCGCTGGCGTCGTCCTGGGATTCTCCTAGCTTCCGGGGAGCTTTCCTGCCCGACTCGCGCGAGGTGCGGTCCGACGGCTTCTTGGCGCGCTGGAAGGTGCTCCACATCAACCGCGACTTCCCGCAGTCCTGGGCCGGCGAGCGCGACTCCCTCGGCGGCGCGCGCTTCGGGGTGGACCTCCTCGTCATGGTCGACCACTACGCCCGAACGATGCGGGCGGTCAAGTACGCCGTCTTGTTCATCTTCTTCACCTTCCTGGCCTTCTTCTTCATCGAGTTCTTCGGCGAGAAGCGGCTGCATCCGATCCAATACCTGCTCGTCGGCTCGGGCGTGGTCCTCTTCTATCTCCTGCTCCTCTCGCTTTCGGAGCACGTGGCGTTCCATTGGGCCTATCTGGCCGCCACGCTGGGGATCGGCGCCGTGATCACGGGCTACTCCCACGGTGTCTTCCGGCGGGGCCGCGTCACCGCGACCGTGGCGGCGGTCCTGGGCGTGCTCTACGCCTTCCTCTACGCCCTGCTCTGCCTCGAGGACTACGCCCTGCTCCTGGGCAGCGCGGTCCTGCTCGGCGTGCTGGCCGCGGTCATGTACATGACCCGGCGCGTGGACTGGTACGATTCGGAGGCCCTGGTACCGCCGCCGTCCGCGCTCTAGCTTAGAACGAGGGCGGGTCGAGCGGCACGGCGTCGGGAAGGCCGAGCTCGGAGGGCGCCAGCTGCTGGCGGACGCGGCGCGCGTGGCGTCCGCCTTTCTTGGGGGGAGCGCCGGCCGAGGCGCGTTCCTCCACCAGGGCCGCCAGGGTTTTTTCCGCGGCCTTGATCGAGCGCAGGACCCCGGCGCGCGTGGCGTCGACGAGGCCCGCGGCCTCGCGCAGGCTCTCGGCGGCCGCCTTGTCGGCGCGGTCGATGGAGCGGGCTATCTCCGCGGCGAAGCCGCTCAGGCGCGCCTCGAGGGCCGTGCCTTCGGCGCCCTGTTCGCGCAGACCTTCCATGATCGCCCGCAGGCCCTCCTCGAGGGCCTTGACCGCGGCCATCTGCGAGCCGGCCTTGGCCAGCCGGGCGTTGAGCGCCTTGAGCTCGAGGTCCTTGCGTCCGAGCTCGAGGCGCAGCAGCCCCTCGCTCTGGGCAAGGTTCTTGAGTTCGGCGGCCTGCCGGCGCGCCGCGCTCTCGAGCTCGGTGAGCCGCTCGGCCAGCCGCCGATGGTCGGCGACGTCGTCGAGCGTCGGGTCGGGGGGAAACGGCCGCCCCTCGAGCATCGCGCGCAGGGTCCGGACGTTGCCGGCCCGCAGCCACTGAGCCGCCGCGCCGCCTTCGCCTTCCTCCGGGCAGACCAGCGAGTCGCTCGTGAAGCTAGGCCGCCGAGTCAGGGTCTCCGGGTAATACGGCCCGCAGACCAGCCCGTCGCTATAGACCCACCACTTCATCCGCTTAAGGATAAGGGGACGAGGTTACAGCGTCAAGACGCCGGTGCCACCTTAACTTTTTAACTTTGGGGTCGGGGTCTCCGACATGACGTGCGAGACCCACCTGGCGAAGTTCGGCCAGGTGCTGTCGCGGGCCCAGGCGAGCTGGGCGTAGTCCTCGTTGAAGGACCCGGTCGGCAGGTAGATCGCCAAGCCGGTCGAGCCCGCCACGCGTTCGCCGGTGCTGGCGTTGGATGTCACCAGCCGCCGGCGCACGAAGTCGGTCAGCCGTTGGCCCGCGCGCCGGACGGAGGCGCGGCGCGTTCCGGCGCCGATGCGCTCGACGAAGTCGACTAAATCGACGTTGTCGCTGTCGGAGTAGGACTGGACGTCGCGGCGGGCGGTCCGGACCAGCTCCTTCTCGTCGGCCTCGAACATCTCCACAGTCCAGGCGTTGATGAGCGGGATGAAGCGCCGGAAGGTCTCCGCGTTGAGCGACGATACCGTCGTGGTCAGGCCCAAGAGCGCGTAGGAGTCTTGGAAGGCCGTCACGTAGGCCTGGCCGACCTGCTGGGGGCTCATCTGAGGGTTCCTCGCCAACGGCCCGAGGTAGCGGGCGTAGTTCCAGCCTACCGCGGGCTCGTTGTCCTCCGAACCGACGACGACTTTGGCGACGTTCCGGAGCTCGTAACTGACCTCGGCCATCTGCATGAGGCAGGCGTCGCTGGCGTAGACGTCGACGCCGCCCATCGCGGCCAGGGCCTGGGCCAGCTCCGTGGTCTTGATGTGGTGGCCGGTCTCGTCGTCGTAGGAGATCCCCGAGGTCGACCACTCGCCGTCGCCCCGGGGCCGCTGCTGGAGCCAGCCGCTGCCGTGGTTCCAGATCGAGAGGAGGTAGTGCTCCGCGGGATAGTTGGCCTTGGCCCACTTTCCGAAGGCGGCCAGGGTCTTCCAGTCGCCCATGTCCGAGGCGCCCAGGTCGACGGCTACCGGCGACGTCACGGTCTGCGGTTGGTCGTCCCACTCCATCCGGCGGCGTTTGACGCTCTCGCCGGACTTGCCGATCTCGGAGAGGATCTTGAGCCGGTCGGTCGAGCCCACTTCCTCCATGTGGTTGAGGTCGGGGTCCACGTAGGAGACGAGGTTGTTCTTGCCGTTGATAAAGTACATGACCGTCCACTTCGCGCGGCCGGACGGCGCGGCCTGGACCGAGAGGTCCCCGGGCTCGGGGGCGGACTGGGGAGCGGAATTCAGGGCGTCTTTGACGTCGACGCCTTGGTCGAATTCGAACGCGGCTGCGACAGGGGGGAGCGACAAGGCTAAAGCGCACAGCAACGGCCACGTCTTTATGGCCATCATCCACCTCCGAGTCGCCCGATGTTACTTATGCTCGAGCGACGACGCCAGGATAGCGTCCGAAGGGAAAGGCCGTCAAATGAAATCCGGCTTAAGAAAATAATGCTTTCTGGGACGAGCTTATCTCCGAGACCCCGGCGTGCGCTTCACCGCGGCTTAAGGGACGGTCAAGGGCATGCTTCGGCGGTCGGTGCCGCCGTAGCAGAGCCGGTCCATGCCGCTCAGGCCGCCGCCCGACGCCCAGACCCCGAGCCCGGCGGCGAAGAGGGCGCAGACGACGGAGATCAGCGCGTAGCCCCACAGCGGAAGCTCCCGGCGCGCCGTCGGCGCGGCCTTAGGGGCGGCGATGGTCGGGGGCGGAGGCGCCGCGTTGACGCGCGCCTCGCTGGAGAAGACGCCGATCAGGTCGGCGTCGAGGCCGAGCGCCGCGGCCCGGGCATGGACGCGCTGCAGGGCCGGTTGGAGGGCGACGGCGTCGCGCAGGGAGTCGAGGGACTCTTGATTCTGGCCCAGCCCGGCATGGGCCCAGGCCTTTCGGTAGCGGGCGCCCACGTCGTTGGGGTTGCGCAGGATGGCCGCGTGGGCGTCGTTGAGGAACGTCCGATAGCCGTTGAGGCTGCTGTCGACGATCGCCCGCATCCGGAGAACCTTCCAGGAAGGCTTGCCCTCCGGAGCCAGCTCGATGGCGCGGTCGACGTCGGCGGAGGCCAGGCGGTGGCGGCCCAGCTCGAGCAGGGCTTTCGCGCGTAGTTCGTAAGCCGCGGGGTTGCCGGGCTCGTTGGCCACGGCCGCATCGAGCAGGCGCAGTGCCTTGCTGGTCTCGCCGGTGTGCAGGCGGACCTCGGCTTGATCAAGGAGGTTGGAATCCGCGCCGGCGTTGTGGGCCATGGGCATCGTGACGGCGGCGCGGACCGTGGTGACCGCGATCAGGGTCAAGGCCGCCAGGCTGATGCTCGCGCTCTTCATGCCTCAAGGATGCGCGCCGAGCCCAGGCAGGACGAATGAAATCGAACTTAATTAAATAGCGCTTATTTATTAAAGACAAAGATGAGGCGAAAACGCGGGATTTAAGGGTCGGTTAAGGCGCCCTATTGCAGGGCGTAGCCGTCGGAGGTCGTGATGATGCGCGAGCCGCCCTTGAGGCCGAGCTTGCGGCGCAGGCTCATCACGTGGACGGCCAGGGTGTTGGTGGCCGGCTCCTGGCCCCAGACGCGCTGGGCCAGTTCGCTCGAGTCGAGCGAGGATGGGAACGCCAGCGCCAACTGCAGAAGGATGTCGAACTCCTTGGCGGTGAGGCCGCGTACCACCTCGCGCTCGACCCAGACCGTACGGATGTCGGGGTTGATGCGCAGGCCGGGGACACCGATCGTGCTGCCGCGGTCCCAGTCCTGGTGCACGCGGCGCAAAAGCGAGCGCACCCAGAGCAGGAGCTCGGCCACGGCCATCGGCTTGGTGAGATAGTAGTCGGCGCCCGAGGCGATGCCCTCGCCCATCTCCTCGACGCCCTTCTGGCCGGTGAGCATGATGATCGGCATCGCGCGGTTGGAGGTCTTCTCGCGGATGTGGCGGCAGACCTCGACGCCGGTGCCGTCCCCGAGGTTGAAGTCCACGACGGCGAGGTCGAAGAACTGGGCGTTGAGCAGGCCCTTGGCCTCGGCCACGCTGGCGGACATGACCGTGGAGTAGCCCTTCTCGGTCAAGGCCTCGGAGATCACCTGGGCCACCTCGACGTGGTCCTCGACGATCAGGATGCGGCCGCGCACGGGTCGGTCGGCCATCTCAGGCGAACCTGTAGCCCGCTTTCGCCACCGTGAGGATCCGGCCGCCCGCGGGGCCGAGCTTCTTGCGCAGGTTCCAGACGTGGACCTCGACGGTGTTGTCGCGCAGGATGGAGTTCCAGAGCGAGCGCATGATGAACTCCTTGGAGAGGGTGCGCGGGCGCCGACGGACCAGCTCGTAGAGCAGTTGGAACTCCTTCTGCGTGAGGTCGCGGATGAGCTGGCCGCCGGTCTTGACGGTCTTGGCGCGCGGGTCGATGACGAAGTCCTCGGCGCGCAGGACCCCGCCTTCCTTCTCGTCGCTGCGGGCGCGGCGCAGGAGGGCCGTGACCCAGAGCCGCAGGCGCTTGTCGTCGAAAGGCTTGGTGAGGTAGAGGTCCGCGCCGGCCGAGAAACCGCGCTCCTTCTCCTCGATCCCGCCGTCGACGGCCAGCAGGACGACCGAGGCGGTCGAGAGCGTGGGGTGGGCCCGGACCTTCGAGCAGACCTCGAGGCCGCGCTTGGGCTTGGGGCCCAGGTCCAAGACCACCATGGCCGGCCGCAGCTTCTCGAACTGCTTCCAGCCCTCGCCCCAGCCGGCGGCGACGGAGGGCTGGTGTCCGTCCTCGGTCAGGACTCGCGAGAGGCCGGCGACGGAGTCCGCTCCGTTCTCCGTGATGATCAGGATCGATGCAGGCATGCTGGCGCCGCGAGCGCCAGCAGAGTGTTCAATATCCGCGGGCCGGATTCAATAGTCGGACCTCGGAGGGGCGCCGCGCCACCAGCTCGTTGACTTTTCCTGCTTTGTTTCTCCGGCGCCGCATGCCTGGTCCCCGCGGTCTCCTGTCGAGCTCCTCGAGGGCCAGGGCGTGCTCGGCTCCCGGCGCCGGCACGGGGAAGTCCGGCCTGCCCGCGACTCGGGACTTCCACGACCGCCCCGTGGGCTCGGCCGTTTCCTCCCCGAAGAGCCGGTTGTTCACCGCTGCGGTCAGCGCCAGGCAGAGGCCCATCCAAAGCGCCAGGGATTTCCAGGCTTCGGGCCGTTTCCGGTGGGGTCTTTGCGGCGGAGCCTGGAGGGGCCTCCACTGACGGGTCCGCGCTACGGGTTCTGCGTTCATCTTTTCCTCCGCGACCTGCATACGACCTCAGTCCTCACCGCCCGCCCTTGCCTTGTCTCTTGCCGCCCTTCTCATCGCCATCCTTCTGAGGCCTCGCTCGCCGGCACTCCTCAGGCACTTTATCCCGGATTCCCTTCTTCTTTGCATCCAAGGCAGCGTGGTACTCACTCTTGAGCGCCCGCAGCTCCTCGATCTTCGCCACCCGCGCCGCATGAGAGTCGGGCCCCTTGGGTCCCTTGAGCTCTTTCTTCAGGGCCGCCATCTGATCTTCGAATGCCTTGCGAATGGATGCATTCTCCTCCCGCAGCTTCATCCGGGCGTCTTTCGCCTCTTCGCGCGGCCCCTCGCAATCGCCTTTAGCGGGCTCCGTGGATTGCCGGGTCTGCTGGTTCTCCTGGACCGGGCCGCAACTTTTGAATATCGGATCGCAGTCGTCCCCGCACCATGCCGGCCCCGCCAGAACAATAAGCCCCGCCGCCAGGAGCGCCCCTTCGACCGCCTTTCGCACCGTTTTCATGTTCCGCCTCCGCGACCTGCCTACGGCCTCAGTGTAGCCGTAGGGGCTCCGGATCGGATCAGCCGGGCCTCAGGGCCGGCTCAGGGGGCGCCGACGTCGCGCGGGTCCAGCCCTACCAGGGCGCCGAGGCGGTCGCGCGCGCGGTTGAAGTCGGAGAGGAGGTTCAGGGACTCCAGCTCGAGGTCCCGGAGTTCGTTCTCGGCGTCGAACACGTCGATGAGCCGGGCCAGGCCGTTCTTGTACTGCAGCCGCACCACCTCGAGGTTCTGGCGCGCGGAACGGCCTTGGGGCTCGAAGTCCCGGACCTGCTCCTCGGCGCGCTTGAGGTCGAGGTAGGCGTTGCGCACGGCGACGAGGAGCTCCCGCTCGCGGGACTCCACGTCGCGGCGGAGGTTGTCGATGGCGATGCGGGCCTGGCGCGCGCGGAGCCGGGTCTGGGTGCCGTCGAACAGGGGCCAGTTCAGGCCCACGAGGGCGCTCCAGGACTTAGGCTCCGTGAGGGAGCCGGGCGTGGGCCGGTTCCGCTCGAAGGCGTAGGTCCCGTTGAGGCTTAGGCGCGGGCGGTTCCCCTCGCGCGCGTCGGAGAGGTCGAGCTGGGCGGTCTCGGCCGAGCGCCGCGCGGCGCGCAGGTCGGGGTTCTGGCGGGCCGCCAGGGCTAGAAGCAGCTCCAGAGGCTCCTCGAAAGGCCGGTATTCCAGGGGGGTGGCCAGACGCACCGTGGCCGTAGAGGCGAGCAGGACGAAGTCCTTGAGCTGGTTGGCCGCCTGGTGGCGCAGGCTGTTCGCGTTCTGCACCCTGCGCATGTCGCGCTTGAGCCGGATGTCGGCCCGGGCCGTCTCCACGGGAGCGAGACGCCCGGCCTTGACCAGCTCCTGGCTGATGCGGTGAACCGAGCGCGCCGACTCGAGCTTCGCCTGCTCGACGTACAGCGACTCCGCGGCCACGGTCATGGCGTAGTAGAGGCTGCGGGCCTCCACGAGGACCGCCAGCTCCTCGGAGCGCTTCGCGTCCGAGGCGCCCTGGTAGGCGAGGTCGGCGCGGCGCCGCGCGCGCAGGCGCGGGTTCCCGACGAAAAGGTAGAGCGGCTGGGTCAGGGAGGCGCTCCATGCGGGCAGGCTGCGGTCGCTGGAGGCCAACTCGGGCCCGGGGACGCGGCTCTCCGAGACCGCGACCGAGCCGGTCACGCTCAGATCCGTCCCGGTCAGGAAGGGCTGGGTGAGCGAGAGCCTACCCTCTCCCGTGTCGGTCTTAATGGGGGGGGCGACGCCGTCCTCGGAGACGGCGCGGCCGGCCTCGGCCTCGGCGCTCAAGGAGGGCAGGTAGAGCGGCCGGACCGCGAGCTCGCGGCCGTACTCCTGGGACCGCAGCGTATCCCGCGCGGTGCGCATGCGCAGGCTTTGCTCCAGGGCCAACCGTTCATACTCCTCCAAGCTCAGCCGGGTGGTCCCGCCCTCCTGAGCCCGGGCGGCGGTCCCGAGGACGAGGAGCGCCGAGAGGCCGATCGCGCGGTGCATGTCCTCAATCCGCCCGCAGCGCCTCGGCCGGCGACAGGCGCACGGCCAGGGAGGCCGGATAGAGCCCGAAGACCGCTCCCAGGAGGGTCGCGCCGCCCAGGGCGAGCGCCGCGAGGCCGGGGTGCAGGAAGGGCCGGAGCTCCTCTCCGGCCAGCAGGCCCAAGAGCGAGCAGGCGCTCTCAGCCAGGGCCCGGCCCAGGATCAGCCCGAGGGCGCAGCCCGTGCCGCTCAGCAGCCCGCCTTCCCACAGGAACTGCCGCAAGATGTCCAGCTTCCGCGCGCCGAGCGCGCGCCTCAGGCCGATCTCGCGCGTGCGCTCGGCTACCGACGCCAGCACTATGTTCATCACGCCGATCTCGCCTACCAGCAGGATCAACAGCGCGATCAAGGAGCCCGTCCAGGTGAGCAGGTTCGTCCGCCGCACGCGCTCCTGGACGAAAAACCCCCAGTCCTCCAGCCGGTACATCGCCCTGCGGCTCGGATCCCCCCGCGAGAGCGCCTCCAGGACGCGCTCGGAGGCCTCCTCGACCCGGCCCGGAAGGACCCGCAGGAGCAGGCTCTGGGTCCTGAGCCCGGGATGGAGCCGCGCGGCGGCCGGGAGGGGGAGCAGCACCCCGCTCTCCTCCAGGCGGCTCGAGGACGCGGGTCCGCCCGGGGCGTAGACGCCGACCACGGTCCATGGAACCTGCTGCACCCACAGAGTCCGGCCCAGGGCTTGGCCGTCGGGGAAGAGCGCGCTCAGCCGCGAGGAGCCCAGAAGGCATACCTGCCTACGCTGGGCGAACTCCTGGGGCAGGATGGCCCGGCCCCGGAGGATTCTTGGGAGCCGGGCGCTGTCGCCGGAGAGCCCCTGGATGTCGGCTCTGGCCGTCCCGTCGCGGCTGCGCACGAGCTCGCCGTAGAGGGCCGCCTCGGGAGCCACCTCCTCGAGAATGGGGAGGCGCTTGAGCCGCTCCGCGTCCCCGGGTTGGAGCCCGGCCGGGCGCTCCGGAAAGAGCCGGAGCTCCTGCAGGCTGCCGGTCCGCGCGGCCTCGGCCAGGATGCGGCGGCGGAATCCGCCCCCTATCGCCAGGATCAGGGTCAGCGCCGCCGCGCCGATCACGACCCCGGACAAGGAGAGAAGGGAACGGGGCGTGTCTCTCCTCAGGTCCACGAGGGCGGCCCGGACCGCGTCTTGGACCCCCTTCACGGCAGGGCCCTCCCGGTCCGCTCGCGCGCCAGGCGCCCGCCGGCCATCTCTATGACGCGATCGGCGCGCGCCGCGACCCTTGGGTCGTGCGTGACCACGACCAGCGTATGCCCGAGCCGGTTGAGCTCGCGCAGGATCGCCAGGATCGCATCGCCCGCCGCCGGGTCGAGGGAGCCCGTGGGCTCGTCGGCCAGCAGCAGCTCGGGGCCGTTCATCAGGGCCCGGGCGATGGCGACCCGCTGGCGCTCACCGCCGGAGAGCATGGAGGGCTTGTGGCCCAGGCGGTGGCCGAGCCCGAGAGACGTCAGCAGGGACGCGGCTCGGCGCTCGGGCGCCGGGAGGCCCGAGTAGAGGGCGCCGAGAAGGACGTTGTCCAGGGCGTCGCGGGAGGGCAACAGGCTGAAAGACTGGAAGACGAAGCCGATGGCGCGCGCGCGCAGGGAGGAGAGTTGGTCGTCGTCGAGGCGGGAGACGTCGCGGCCCAGGATCAGCAGCCTGCCCGAGGAGGGGCGCTCCAGGCAGCCGAGCAAGCTCAACAGCGTGGACTTGCCGGAGCCGGAGGGGCCCACGACGGCCAGGAACTCCCCGCGCGCGACCTGGAGGCTGACCGGGCTCAGCGCCGCGATCTCCCGGCCGTCGAGCCGGTGGGTCTTCGCGGCCCCTTGAAGCTCCAAGAGCGGAGCGGCCTCGCTCATGATCCCCTCGGGACCGCGACCTCGTCGCCCTTGCGCACGCCGCGCAGGACCTCGATGTCCTCGCCCGCGACCCGGCCGAGCTCGAGCTCGCGCCAGGCGAACCTTCCCCCCGCGCCGCGCGCCAGGACCCGCTGCGAGCCCTCCGCGGCCCGCAGGGCGGCCAAGGGCACCGAGTAGGCGCCGGCGATGCGCTCCACCTCGACTCGGACCTCGACCGACAGGTTGTGCTTGAGTTCTACGCCGGCCGCGTCCTCGACCTCGACGAGCAGTTCCAGCCTGGCGAAGCCGTCGCGCTCGGCCTGCGGGGCGATCGAGAGGACCCTCCCGGACAGCGTCTTCCCCGGGTAGGCGTCTACCAGGATCGTCGCCCTTTGCCCGGGCCGGACCTTGGGAGCGTCGAGCTCGTCGACCTTGGCCCGCACCCGGAAGCGGGAGACGTCCCCGACGAGGAAGAGCTCCTGGTCCGCCCGGACCTTGTCGCTTTCGCCCACGAGGTCCTTGAGGACGACCCCGGCGAAGGGGGCCAGGATACGGGCTCCCTCCAGCCGCTCCCCGGCCAGGAGGGACTCCTGCCTGGCGAGGCGGTATTGGTAGTCGGCTCTCTGGAGGGCGGCTCGGGCGTCCTCCACGTTCCTCTTGGGCACGGCCTGCTTCTTGAACAGCGACTCCTGGATGGTGCGCTCCTTGCCCGCCCGGTGCAGGTCCGATTGGGCGCCGCGGAACGCCGCCTCCTTCTGATCGAACTCGAGCCGGACGTTCTTCTGGCCCAGTTCCAGCAGGACCTGCCCCTCGTGCACCCGCGCCCCTTCCCGGGCGTGCTTGCCCGCGACCGGCTCGCTGAGCGCGGACTTGAGCGTCGCCACGCGCGCGGCCTCCGCCACGCCGGGGCATTGGATCGTGCGCGCCAGATCCCGTCGGACCACGGGCCGCCAGTCATAGGCGCCCGCGGTCCAGCGCCGGTCCCGGCCCACGTTGAGCGCCAGGGCCGCGGCCAGCGCCGAGGCCAAGGCCAGGCCGCGCTTCCGTAGAGGGGTCATGTTCAGTACCCCGTAGCCAGGCCCAGGACGAGGGCCAGGCTTCCCACGAGGGCCATGAAGGACCTTCGCCGGCCGGCCGGCACGCGGCAGCCCGCGGTCAAGCCCCAGGCGCTCAGGCCCGCCCACCAGGCGTCGATCAAGCCGATGCGCGAGACCCAGGCTCCCAGGCCCGCGACGGGGGCGGCCGCGACGAGGTCGAAGCCGGTCGAGAAGGCGTGGAACTCCGAGGCTCCCTGCGCGGCCGCCGTGGCCGCGTAGGTTATGGAGAGCGCCGCGCCCAGGAGCCGGGGGACCCCGGCGCAGGCCGCGATGGTCGATATCCTCCGCCAGGAAGCCTCCGAGCCCATGAAAGGCAGGGCGATGAAGGCGCAGCTCGAGAGCGCGAGCCAGGAGAGCCAGGCGCCGGAGAATCCCAGCAGCAGCAGGGGCAGCCACGCCGCTCCCGCCGGCGCGGCTCCGATCAGGGCCAGGCCCTCCAGCAGCCCGGTCGCGCCGAGCAGGCAGAGGGCGGGCGCATGGTCCCTGTCCTCCTCGAGGCCTTCGAGCGCCCGGACGGGCTCCAGAACCAGCCGGCGCGCCAGCGCCGGAGCGTCTCGCAGCGCTTCGACTCCCGCGGCGGGCAGAAACTCCGGGAGGGGCGGCTCCGGCTTCGTTTCCGGGACCAGCAGACCGGCGAGGGCGAGCTCGAGTCCCGCGGGCCGGGGCGCGGGCGCGGCGCGGCGCAGCGCCGCGTGGAGGCGCTCCGATAGCTCCTCGAGAGTGAACGGCGCGCAGAGGAAGTCGTCGGCGCCCGAGCGCAGGCCCGCGATCCTGTCCGCCGGACCCGCCTTGAACGCGGTGACCAGGAGGATGGGGGCATGCCGCGTCTTTGGGCTCTCGCGCAGCTTCCGGCAGAGCTCGACGCCGTGGATATCGGGGAGTATCAGGTCCAGGATCATCGCGTCAGGAGGAGTGCGCTGGCTCTCCTCGAAGGCCATCCTCCCGAACCCGGCCGTGGCCACCTCGAAGCCCCGGCGCTGGAAGAATGCCCGGAGCGGCACGCACCTTTCGGGACAGTCGTCGACCAGCAGCAAGCGTTTCATGTCCATCCTCCCGCCGGGGCGGGCGGAATCCCCCGCCCGCCCCGGTGCCGTGACGTCTACTGCAAGGTAAGGACGTTGCCGGCCCCCAGCGTGTAGCCCTTCAGGTACTGGCTCTCCTTGATCACCTTCGAGGAGGAGCATTTCTCCAGCAACTTGACTTTGCCCGAGAACTTGGCCACCCCCCCTCTCCAGGCGTAAGCGGCGGCCGGGAGGGTGATCTGCTGCACGCCTTCGGTGACCTTGGCCTTGGTGATCGCTCCGGCCCACCGGCTTGCGGTAAACACCTTGTAGCAGCCCCCGAGGCCGGGCCCGGACTCCACGAACAGCGCCTGGGGGGGGGCCCCAGCCGACGACGACATGGCGCCGAGCGTCCCCAACAGGGCCGCCGTCAGCGCCGCCAACCGGACTCCCTTCGATTTTCCGATCTTCATGGTCTGCCTCCGTTGCGTCTTAATCGCGATCCCTGAGGGATCGCCTTAGACGCAAGGGTAGCAGGCCGTGCTCCGGATCGGATCAGCCGCGGCTCAGGACCGGCTCAGGAGGGCGGGGGACTTCAGCCGGGGTCTTCCCAGCGGTAGCCGTGGTTGAGGACGTTGACGAGCTGCTTGCATGCGCCCCCGAGCTTGGCGCGCAGGGTGCTGACCAGCACCTCGAGGACGTGCGGGGTGACCGTGAGGCTCTCGGCGCCCCAGATCCGCTCCAGGAGGAAGCCGCGCGAGAGCGCCCGGCCGCGGCCCTCCAGGAAGGCGGAAAGGAGCTCGAACTCCCGGGGCGTGAGCCGGAGGTCTTTGCCGCGCAAGGTGGCCTTGCGGGCGTCGGCGTCGAGCTCCACGTCCCCGGATCTCAGGCGAGTCGCGGGTTCGAGGCCCGCGCGGGTCCTGCGCAGGATGGCTTTCACCCGCAGGACCAGCTCGTCGGGGCTGAAGGGTTTGGGCAGGTAGTCGTCGGCTCCCACGCTCAGGCCCACGAGCTTGTCGGCCACGCTGCGCTTGGACGTCAGGAACAGCACCGGGAGGGCGGCGAACCTCGGGTTGGAGCGTATCTCCTTGCAGAGCTCCACACCGTCCCCGCCGGGAAGGCGCCGGTCCAGGACCACCAGGCAAGGCTGGACGCGCTCCAGGGAGCCGCGGGCCTGGAACACGCTCTTGGCCGCGTGGACCTCGAAGCCCTCGTCGCCCAGGGCCTTGGAGACGATGTCGATGATGAAAGGATCGTCATCGACGACCAGGATGCTTCCCTGCTTGGCTGGAGCCACGGCACGTCCAGCTTAACCTAAACGACCTGGTCTGACAAGGCTTGGCGCGTTCCCGTCGGGAGGCGCACGGTGAAGACCGAGCCGCGGCCCAAGACGCTCTCGACCGCTATCCGTCCGCCGTGGGCCTTGACGATCTCCTGGACGATGCTCAGGCCCAGGCCGAAGCCCCCGGCGCGCATCTGGGTCGCGTTCTTGGCCTGGAAGAACTCCCCGAAGATGCGGGGAAGGTCCTCCGGGGCTATCCCGATGCCCGTGTCCCGGACCGCGATCTCCACCTCGGAGGCGCCGGGCCGCAGGCTCACCGAGACGGAGCCGCCGATGGGCGTGTATTGGATCGCGTTGGAGCAGAGGTTCTGGAGCAGCTGGGCGAGCCGGCGGGGGTCCCCGCGCATGGGCAGGGCGGCGGGCAGCCCGTCGATCGAGAAGGCGACTTGCCGGTGGGCCGCCTTGAAGGACAGCACGCGCTCGACGTCGCGGACCACCTCGGAGAGGTCCATGGCGTCGATCTTCATGCGCAGTTTCCCGGACTCCATGGCGGTGAAGTCCACGAGGTCGGCGGTCAGGAAGCCCAGGATCTCCGCGGAGCGCCGGAGCACCCCGGCCCATTCCGGAACCCTGGCGTTTTTGGGGTCTTTCTCGAGGAACTCCGCGTATCCCAGGATGGAGCTCAGGGGATTCTGCAGGTCGTGCGCCACCATGGCGAAGAAGCGGTCCTTGAACCGGTTGAGGTCGTCGAGCTTCGCGTTGGAGTCCCGCAGCCGGTCCACCAGCGCCTGGATGGCCGCCGTGATCCCGCGGGCGATGAGGTAGCCCAGAAGGATGGAGAGCGACAGGCTGAGCGCTCCCAGCAGGACCAGGTAGCGCTTGAGCCTTCCCAGGGGCCCGGCGACCTTGTCCCAGGAGGTCATGACGTGGATCCGGACGGTCTCGGAGATGGGCCGGGAGTGGGTCGCGTAGCGCTCTCCGGCCACGTCGAAGACGCCGAGCCGCTCGGGGAGGAAAGTCGGCAGCTCGCTCTGGAAGGCCTCCTGGAGCCCCGACTCCATGGCGGAAACGACGACGCTCTTCCCATCGCTCAGCGCGATCGGGATCCCGGCGATCTTCGATATCCTCCGGGCGCGGCGCTCGTCCTGACCGAGGAAGGCCGCGAGTACGAGCCGCTCCGGGTCGGGGGCCGGGACGGCGATGATGTCCCAGAGCCTGCCCATGTAGGCGTGCGTCCCACGGGCCTCGCGTCCGTTGATGGCCTGGCGGATGGGAGGCAAGTCGCGGGCCGACGGGTCGGGCGCGGTCTTCCCCGTGGTCGCGGAGAGGATCCGTCCCTCCCGGTCCAGGACGAAGAGATGGTCGGCCCCGATCCGGCTTTTGAGCCTGGCGAAGAAGCGGCCCTCGGCTTGCGTCCGATGGACTTCGCGAAAGCGAGTCCATTGCCCGGGGCTCTCGTTGGTCTTTCGGACCCGGCCGCCGATCCTCTCCATGACCTGGTCCAAGTGCTCGTCGGCCGTGGCCAGGGCGGAGGCCAGCGCCTTCTCCAACTCGGCATCGACCAGGTTCCGCTCCATGCGGTGGAGGGCCGCGAAACTGCCGATGAGGACCACGGCCTGCAGCAGGAAGAATGCCCCGAATACCTGGAAGCGCAACGGCAGGGACTCGAGCGAGGGAGGACGCATACCGCGGCGGATGGTATCAGATTCCAGACCTCCTGACTCCGACCGGGACATGCGATCAATGCGGGCCCAATGGCACTTGAATCCCGCGGGGATGGGGTCTATCCTTATAATCATGACGGCATCCGCGCTTGGGTGGTGGGCGCTCCTCCTGTCGCTGTCATGGCCGGCGCCCGCCGCCGGGGACATCGGCCTGTCGGTGGGAGCGCTGACGACCGCGGTCCAGGCGGTGGAGCGCAAGCAGCGCCTCGCGGCCTTGATCCAGGCGATGGCGAACGCCCCCGACCGCGAGGCCAGGCGCCGCCACCTCACCGACATCCAAGAGCTCTACAAAGAGATGGGTGTGGAGCCGTCGCTCCATGACCCGCGGGTCCAGCAGGCCGCGCATATCGATCAGCTCGAGGAGGAGCTGGCCGGCGCCGTGGACCCGGACCTCCGCGCCCGGCTTAGCGGCAAGATCGAGTTGCTGCGCGCGGAGGCTCCGGCCGCGCCTCCTCGCGAGGATGCCCCGGTGGAGGCGCCGCCGGCGGCGGTGGCGGCTGCCCCCGCGCTGGTCTACCCGCAGGCCATGAGCCTCGCGGACCGGGACGCCTTCCGCGGCGCGGCGGAGCGCGCCTTCTCCGACGAGCCTATCGACCAGCGCACCGAGGACGCCGCGGACCGCCTTCAGGAGCGCTTTCCCAACGACCCGGGCGTGAACATGGTCGACGGCGTCATCGCTCTGCGGCAGGGAGACTATCCCCGGGCCGACCGGCTCTTCGGGGCGGCGATCGGCGGCGGCTCGGACAACCCCGACCTCTACTATCTGCGCGGCGCCGCCAACCTCAACCTCGGACGGACCCCGCAGGCCGCCGCCGACCTCAACCGCGCCTTGAAGCTCGATCCCGGCCACGTCAACGCCAAGGACCTCCTGATGCTGGCGCAGAACAAGGTGGCCCCCACCGGCTATCGGGTGCCGCTCCCCTGGGGGACGACCGCGCGCCCGGCCGGGGTGCGGGCGGCCCGCTACGAGGAGCCCGCCCCCGCCGAGGCCGCGCCGGCGGAGACCGCGGCGATCCTGATGCGCAGCGCCCAGGAGCAGGCCCGCGTGGGCGACAAGGTCCGGGCCGTGGCCACACTCCAGAAGGCCGTGCGCGCCGAGCCCGCCAACCCGGCGCCGCGCCTCCTGCTGACCGAGGCCCTGCTCAAGGGCGGGCGGTTCTCGGAAGCCGAGGGGGAGGCGACGCGCCTGCTCGAGTTCTCCCCGAACCACGTGGGCGCCTTGAACCTCCGCGCCACGGCCCGCGACCGGCTGGGCGACTACGCCGGGGCCCTGCGGGACACCGAGCTCTCGCTGCGGCTCATGCCGCAAAGCGCCCTGGGCCATTGGGCGCGGGCCTACGCGTTAGCCGGCCTCAAGCGCCGCGTCGAGGCGCAGGCGGAGGCCGCGCAGGCCGCCGCGCTCGATGAGCGCTTCGCGCCGGTGTCGGCGCGGCTGGCGGCGCTGGCGGAGGACGCCGACCCGCTGGTGGCCTTCGCCGAGACCGCCGGCGGGGGCGAGCGCACCGCCGCCGCGGCGGCGCCCTCCGACCCCCTGCGCGTCAGCCTTGCGGCGGCGGGTGCCGCGCTGACCTCCGTCGGGCTCGTGCTCTTCGCCCTGCGCCGCCGGCGTCCGGAGGCCGTCCCCCAACGGCGCGAGGCCCATCCCGCGGAGTCCGACGCGGAGATCGTCATCCCCGAGCGGGCGCCCCGGAGCGCGCCGCCCTCGGCCTCCCAGACCCTCGGTCCCGGCGCCCTGCTGGCCGGCAACTACATGATCGAGTCCGAGCTGGGACGCGGGACGATGGGCGTGGTCTTCAAGGCCCAGGACCTCACCCTCAAGCGGACGGTGGCGATCAAGATGCTGCGCCAGTACTCGCGCGGGCGCGCCGAGCCCGCCTCGCAGCTCCTGCAGGAGGCCCAGTTGGTCGCCGGGCTCAAGCATCCCAACATCGTCCAGATCCATACCGTGGTCAGCGACGGCGACGACCTGCTCCTCGTCTTCGAGTACGTCGACGGACGCACCTTGAGCGACCTGCTGGCCGACTTCGGGCACCTGCCGCTGCGCGACGCCCAGGCCGTCGTGCGGCAGGCGGCGGAGGCGATCGACCACGCCCACGCCGGGCGCGTCATCCATCGCGACCTCAAGCCCGCCAACATCATGGTCCAAAACGACGGGAAGGTCCTGGTGATGGACTTCGGCCTGGCCCACCAGGCGCGCCTCTCGGCTTCCAAGCAGACCAACGCGGCCTGCTGGGGTTCGCCGGCCTACATGCCGCCGGAACAGGAGCTGGGCAGCGTCTCGGCGGCCTCCGACGTCTACGCCTTGGGAGCCTGCTTCTACGAGATCGTCACCGGCAGCGTCCCGTTCCCGGGCCCCGACGGGCTCGGCCAGAAGCAGCGCATGCAGTTCACGCCGCCCTGCGAGCGCATGCCGTCTCTGCCGCCAGTCACCGACGCCGTCCTGCGCCGTGCCCTGCACGCCCGGCCGGACCAGCGCTTTCAGACCGCGCGCGAGTTCGCGCAAGCCGTGGGAGCGCTCTAGGCGCATGTCGATCCCGAGCTGTCTCCTCCTGCTCGCCGCGCTGCCTTTGGGCTCGCAAGCGCGGAATACCTTCGATGATCGTGAGAACAGGTCCACTACGCGGCTGTCCGAGTTCGCCTTGGACGCGGACCGGAGTTCCCGGCTGGCCGCGAAGCTCCAGCTCAAGAAGCTCGAGGATCAGTACGCGGAGACGAAGGACCCCGCCCTGCTCGAGAGGATCGAGAAGCAGCGCAGGGTCATAGCGTCGATGACGTCCGACGGTGAGGCGGCCGCGGCGACGGCGGAGGACGGCGCGTGGTTCTCCGCTCTCTGGGCCGGGAAGCTCAAGGGCAAGCCCGAGCCCAACGCCGCCTCGGAGCCCGTCACGCCTCAAGGGCCGGCGGCGCCCCCGGACTCCGTCGCACCCCAGGATATCGCGGAGACCGTCGGGCCTCAGGCGGCGGCGGCCAACCCTCTGGCCCTGCCGGCCGCGTTCACGCCGCCCCAGGCGGAGCTCGTCACGCAGGCGGTGACGCCGCCCGCCGGCGTCGATTCTTTCGATCCTTTCGTCAACAACCCCAATCTGTCCGACCCCGCCACGCAGAGCGGGCTCGACCAGCTTGCCTCGGACTTCCCGCGCGACCCCGGCGTGGCCGGCCTAGCCGGCGCCGCGAACTTCCGCAAGGGCGACTTCGCCAAGGCCGTCGGCCAGCTCGACACGGCCATCGAAGGCGACCCTCAGAAGCCCAGCCTGTTCTACCTGCGCGGGGCCGCCAACCTGAACCTGGGCCGCAAGCCCGAGGCCTCCGCGGACCTCGCCAAAGCGGTCAGCCTCGACCCCGGCAACTCCAAGGCGAAAGACCTCCTGATGCTGGCCGAGCCCCGGGTGCTTCCCGCCTCCTTCCGGCTGCCGCCGCCGTCCGCGGCGCCCCGCGGCCGCCCCGTAGTCGGCGTGCGCGAGGAGCCTCCCGGCGCCCCGCCGGCCGCCGTCGAGGCCCCGTCGGTCCCCATCCTCATGCGCAGCGCCCGCGAGCAGCAGCGCGTCGGAGACGGGCCGCGCGCCGTCGACACCCTGCGCAAGGCCGTGGCGGCCGCGCCGGCCGAGCCGGCTCCGCGCCTCATGCTGACCGAGGCCCTGCTCCGGGACGGCCGGTTCCGGGAGGCCGAAGGGGAGGCGACGCGCCTTTTGGAGTTTACGCCCAGTCACGTGGGCGCCTTGAACCTCCGCGCCACGGCGCGCAACCGGCAGGGCGACTTCCAAGGCGCCCTGCGGGACTCCGAGGCCGCGTTGAGCCTGATGCCCGGCAGCGCGCTGGGCCGTTGGGCGCGCGCCTACGCGCTGGCCGGCCTCAAGCGGACCGCCGAGGCGCTGGCCGAGGCCGGGCAGGCGGCCGCGCTCGATGCCCGCTTCGCTCCGGTCATGGACAAGCTGCGCGACCTGGCTCCGGACGCCGACCCGCTCGTGGCGTTTTCGGCGGGGGAGCATCCCGAGGCGGTCCCGGCCGGGGGCTCCGGCTCCGCGGGTCTCAGGGTCGGCCTAGCGGCGGCCGGCGCCGCGTTGGCGCTCGTCGGGCTGGGCGTGGCCGCCTGGAACCGCCGGCGCGGCGACGAGCCGGCGGCCGGCTTGGGCACGGTCATGGCCGGCAACTACCTCATCGAGACGGCGCTGGGGGGAGCGGTCTACAAAGCCCGCGATCTCACCCTCAAGCGCGCCGTGGCCGTCAAGCTCCTGCGCGGCCGGGGACGCGTGGACCCCGAGGCGGCCTCCCGGCTGCTGGCGGAGACCGCGGGTTCGGAGCATCCGAGCCTGGGACGGGTCCATACCGCCGTCAGCGACGGCGACGACCTGCTGCTCGTGTTCGAGTACCTGGACGGACGCGATTAACCCAGCAGGGCGTCGGCCTTGGCGGCGAAGATGAAATCGCTCTCGGCCAAGCCGCTGATCTTGTGGGTCCAGACCTCGAGCGTCACCTTGCCCCAGGCCAGGAACACGTCTGGGTGGTGCCCCTGCTCCTCGGCCATCTCGCCCACGCGCTTGACGAACTCGAGGCCGGGACGGAAGCCCTTGAAGGCGTAGGACTTCTCCAGGTGGCCTTTATCGTTGAGCGCCCAGCCTTGGAGCTGGGAGAGCAGGCGGCGGGCTTCCTCTATAGGCATGGGAGGGATGTCGCCCCGGCAGGGGATGCATTTCTTCAGCGCCAATTCGCTTTCGCTCATTCGTCCCCCGACTGCGTATTTTTGCGTACAGACTGAATCCGGAGTTATTTAGTCAAGTATAATATACATGCTCCCTGCACATACCGCAATGCCACTAGCGCCCACGACGCCCCTGCCGTCCCTCTATGACCTCGGCATCGGAAACACTCCGTTGCTGCGCCTCACCCGCTGGGACGGCCTCTCCGACTCCGTCCGCCTCTACGCCAAGGCCGAGTGGGCCAACCCCGGCGCCTCGGTCAAGGACCGCGCCGCGGGGCGCATGGTCCTGGCCGGCCTGGCCTCGGGGGCGCTCAAGCCCGGCGGGACCCTGCTCGACTCGACCTCGGGCAACACCGGCATCGCCTACGCCTGGCTCGGCGCGCGGCTGGGCTTCGGCGTGCGCCTGGCGGTGCCGGGCTCGATCTCCGCGGGACGCCGGCGCATCCTCCTGGCCCTCGGCGCGCGCCTCGACGTTTCGAGCCCGCTGGAGGGCTCCGACGGCGCGGTGCGCCTGGCCCGCCAGATAATGGACGAGGAGGCGGGGCCGTTCTTCTACCCGAACCAGTACGACAACCCGGAGAATTGGAAGGCGCACTACGAGACTACGGGGCCCGAGATCCTCGCCCAGACCGACGGCGCGGTGACGCATTTCGTCGCCGGGTTGGGGACGACGGGGACTTTTCGCGGCACGACGGCGCGGCTCAAGGCCGAGAAGCCGGGCTTGCGCGCGGCCTCGGTCCAGCCCGACTCGCCGTTCCATGGCCTCGAGGGCCTCAAGCACCTGGCCACCGCCATCATGCCCGGCATCCACGACCCGACCCTGGCCGACGAGGAGTTCTTCATCGCCACCGAGGAGGCCCAGGCCCAGGTGCGCGAGACCGCGCGCCGCGAGGGCCTGCTCATCGGCCCCTCGGGCGGCGCCAACCTGGCCGCGGCCCTGCGCGTGGCGCGGCGCGAGGCCGCGGCGGGCCGCCGGGCCGTCGTCGTCACGGTCTTTCCGGAGCCCGGCGAGCGTTACTTAGACGAGCCTTGGTGGGCGTCCCCGTGATCCTGGAGCTCCGGCCGGCCGAGCTCGAGGCCATCCGCGCCCACGCGGAGCGCGCGCATCCCGAGGAGTGCTGCGGACTGCTGGCCGGCCGCCTGCCCGCGGATTTCGGTTCGCCGGCCGCCCGGCTGTCGGCCACCGAGAGCGTGCCGCTCGAGAACAAGGCGGCGAGCTACCGCACCAACCGCTTCACGTTCGACCCTCTGGCCCAAGCCAAGGCGGAGCGCGCCCTCGAGGCGCGCGGGCTGGCCGTGCTGGGCGTCTACCACAGCCACCCCGACGCGCCGGCCTGGCCGTCCCCCTACGACCTCGAGAACGCCTGGCCGAGCTACGCCTACCTCATCGTCTCGTCGGGGCGCGGCGCCGGCGACGCGCGCGTGTGGACGCTGGCCGCCGACCGCCGGTCTTTTTTGGAAGGTACGGTACAGCTCAAGGAGGACCTATGCCCGTCGTGATCCATCTGCCCACCGCCCTGCGCCCCATGGCCGGGAAGAACGCCAAGGTGCCGGTGACGGCCAAGACCGTCGGGGAGGCGATGGACGTCTTGACCCGCGAGCACGCCGCCCTGCGCCAGCACCTCTACGCCGCCGACGGCACCCTGCGCAACTTCGTCAACATCTACCTCGGCGAGGTCGATGTGCGCGGCCTGCAGGGCCCGGCCACGCCGGTCAAGGACGGCGACGAGCTCCTGATCGTCCCGGCCATCGCCGGCGGCGCCCCCACGGCCGCCGACGAGCTCACGCGCGAGGAACTGGCGCGCTACAACCGCCACGTCATCATGCCCGAGGTGGGCGTGGAGGGCCAGCGCAAGCTCAAGCGCGCCAGGGTGCTCATGATCGGCGCGGGCGGGCTGGGCTCGCCGATGGGGCTCTATCTAGCGGCGGCCGGCGTCGGCCGCATCGGCGTGGTGGACTTCGACGTGGTCGACGCCTCGAACCTCCAGCGCCAGGTCCTCTACGGCACCGAGTCCGTGGGCAAGTCCAAGCTGGCGGCCGCCGCGGCGCGTCTCAAGGACCTCAACCCCCACGTGTCGGTCGTGCCGCACGAGGTCCGGCTTACCTCTAAGAACGCGCTTGAACTCTTCAAGGGCTACGACCTGGTCGTCGACGGCACCGATAACTTCGCCACGCGCTACCTCGTCAACGACGCCTGCGCCCTGGCAGGCATCCCCAACGTCTACGCCAGCATCTTCCGCTTCGAGGGCCAGGTCTCGGTCTTCTGGGCCGCCAAGGGTCCCTGCTACCGCTGCCTCTACCCGGAGCCGCCGCCGCCCGGCCTCATCCCGTCCTGCGCCGAGGGCGGGGTGCTGGGCGTGCTGCCCGGGGTGGTCGGCGCCCTGCAGGCCACCGAGGCCCTGAAGCTCCTGCTCGGCGTGGGCGAGCCGCTCATCGGCACGCTCCTGCTCTTTGACGCTCTGGGCATGAGCTTCAAGCGCCTCAAGCTCCGCAAGGACCCGGCCTGCGCGCTCTGCGGGCCTAATCCCACCGTGACCCAATTGATAGACTACGACCAGTTCTGCGCGGGACGCGGACAGGAGGCCAAGCCCATGACGGACGTCAAGGTCGCCGAGATCACCGTCGAGACGCTCAAAGAGAAGATGGCCAACGGCGGGGTCGTGGTCGTCGACGTGCGCGAGCCGCACGAGCTGGAGATCTGCCGCATCGCGGGCACCACCCATATCCCGCTCGGCGAGATCCCGACGCGCTACAAGGAGCTCGATCCCAAGGCCGAGATCCTCGTCCACTGCCGCTCCGGGATGCGCTCGATGAAGGCCGCCAAGTTCCTCAAGGAGCAGGGCTTCCAGAACGTCTCCAACGTGGCCGGCGGCATCCTGGCCTGGGCCGAGCGCATCGACACGAGCCTCGCCACGTACTGATGGCCGGCCTCGCGCGCGCGGCGGAGCTCCTGTCCGCGCTGGCGAAGGAGGCGTATTGGCGCGGCGGGCCGGGGCCGCGTCCCGTCCGCGGCGACGGCCGTCGCGTGATGAGCTATCCCAACCCCGGGTCGTGGACGGTCGACCTGACCCATCCGGCCGTGGAGCGCGTCCTGGGCTCCGGCCTGCCCGTGGAGGTCCAGGGCGCCTATCTGGCCTCGGTCCTCTATAGCGCCGCCAACCGCCTCATGACGCGCGTGACCGACGCCGACGAGCAGCTCTTCGTCGCCGCGCTGGCCGGCCGGCTCGTCGACGGTCCCGCCTAAGACCTACATTGTAGGCGGGCGTTCGGACCCGGGCCCGGCCGGCCCTTTCGTTCGTGGCCGCTCCGCGCATCCCCCCGTAGACTGAAGGAGCAGGGGGAGGTGGTCATGGCACGGAGCACACGGACGGCGTCGGTCCTGTCGGCGGTGGTGTTCGCCTGCGCGGCGGCGCGGGGCGAGGAGGGGATCCTCCTGGCGCAGGCCCAGGGCGGGTTTCTTAACGGAGGCGCCTACGGGGCGCTCCTCGGGATGGCGGGCGCGGCCGGAGTGGCGGCCGTCCCGGTTCCCGCCGCCGGTCGAGGCGCGGCCGTGGCGGGGGGAGCCCCGGCCGCCGCGCCCCGCGACCCCGGCGTCGACCACTCGGGGCAGTTCCCCAGCCCGTCGCGTAGCCAGGGCGACGTAGGCTCCTGCCATACCTTCGCGTCGGTCGGGCTCATCGAGGCGGCGCATTTCCGCCGCACCGGCGCCCGCCTGCAGCTGTCGGAGGCCGATCTGTTCATGCGCCGCAACGTGCTGAGTACGGACGCCTATGAGAATTACCTGCGCCGCGGGCGGGGGGACCTCTCCGAGGGCAACGACACGGCTGGCACGCTGCAGTTCGCCCTCGACAACGGCGTGGCGACCAGTCTGCAGTACCAGGACTTCCTGCGCCGCTACCGCCAATACCGTGAGGCCGAGCGACGGACCCTCGAGGACCTGGAGCGCCAGGCGCAGAGGGAACCCTGGTATGTCCGGATGCTCTACGACCATCGCGCGCATTGGGTCCAACTCCAGCAGGACCCCACGGCCCAGCGCATCCTCCAGAACTACCTGAGCGGCAACGACCGCACGCTGGAGGCCCAGCGCGAGGAGACCCGGAGGGCCTTCGCGGGCCTGCGTATGGAGCAGCAGTCCTTCGCGGGGGTCGGGGCGGGCTCGATGACGACGGGCCGCGACGAGTGCCGCCGGGCCGGCGCGGACCAGACCGCGGCCGTGCTGGCCGAGCTGCGCGCCGGACGGCCGATCGGCATCCGCACGTACACAGCGGGAGGGTCCCACGCCATGATCATCTCGGGGTATAGGGTCGACGACGCAGGGGCCTTCTTGTTCCTCACCCGCAACTCCTGGGGGGCGGGCGGCGACAACCATATCTACCCCCACGAGACGTGCCGCATCTACGCGGTCTTGTCAGTCCGCTGATCAAAGTCGGGGCTTGTTCCTAAGTTACTTAGGAACAAGCCCCGACTTCCGTTCCGATAGATAGGACCTAGGTTAGACCCCGGTCTCGCCTCTAGGCCCAGCCCGGCTGGGCCTAATCCCTGAAGCCTGGCACCCCAGTCGACTCATACTCCACCGCGTCGCGGTGGGCTACAATCCGTGCCTATGAGAAACCGGATTTTAGCCGCAGTCTCCTCCATTCTTTTCTTCGCCCAGCCCATCCTGGCGCAAGGCGTCGGGCGCGCCGCCGCTGTCCCCGTCGGCCGTCCCGCCGCCCCGGTCTCCGGAGCCGGCGCCGCCGCGCCGGCCGCGGGCCCCAGCCTGCCGTCCACGCTCCCGTCCTTCACTCCCTCCGGCCTGACCGGCACCCTGCCGACGGCGCCCCGCGCGGCCGTTGCCGCCTCGGCTCCCGTCGCGCGTTCCGCCGCGGCCGTCGCCGCCGCTCCCGCGGCGGCAGCCGCCGTCCTGCCCGCCGCCGTCGCGAAACAGTCCGCGGCTCTGCGGACCGCCGCCGCCGCGGCGCCTGCGCCGATGACGTCCGGCTCTCCCGTCTACTCCGACGAGGCGCAGGCCGCCCCCGCCGCCCGCTTCGACTCCCGCCGCGTCAACGCCTCCCTGCGGCGCAACGCTAACGCGTTGGGAGCGCCCGCCTGGGACTCGAGCGGCGTTACGCCCAGAGCGCCCGCCTCGCAAGGCGTATTCTCGCGCGTCAAAGGCTTCGTAGCGGCGCTGATGCTGGGCGCCGCTCTCCTCAACCCCGCTCTGTCGCTCGCCCAGGCCCCCGCGCGCCCGCTGGCCGTCCCCGCGCCGATTGCCGTCGTGGCCCAGGCCCAGCCGGACGCGGAGGCCACGCAGGCCGCCGTCCTGCAGGCCCGCGACCTGGGCGACGCCCTGGCGCGCTACGACGCCTCGGTGCGCGTCATCGTCATAGGCGACGTCGGTCTCGGCAAGGCCGAGCTCCAGCGCCTGGCCGATTCGATGGCCGGCAAGCACTGGACCGCTGTCCTCGTCCAGGACGCCTCGGGCCTGCGCTACACCGACGCCGAGGGCCGGACCCACTACGGCGACGACGCCGTCGATTTCGCCACCGGCCAAGGCCTCTATAAAAAGGAAGGGATCCTCGCCCAGACGCATCCCCAGACCGGCGAGCGCGACGGAGCCATCCTGACCATCGTCATGCAGCAGCATGTCCTGCTCCTGCGGACCGCCGACGCCTACAACGCGCGGGGACTCGACGGCACGACCCAGTTCGCCGGCAACCTCGACCGCTGGGCGGTCTCCGCGCTCAAGAGCTCGGGCGACATCGTCGGCGCCGTCGAGGGGACGGTCAAGAACGTCACGGCCCAGCTCGAGACCAAGATCGCCGCTGAAAGGAGCTCGGTCCAGTCCTCCGCGGCCGCGGCCAAGACCCTGGCCGCCGACCTCGAGCGCGAGGGCCCGGCGTTTAAGACCGCGCATCCCGACGCCTACGCCGCGATGGCCTGGCCCAGCCCCGCCGTCCTGCGCGCGGCCGCCGCCGCCGCCGAGACCCAACTCGCCGCCGGCCAGGCCCGCGCGGCCGCCGAGACCCTGGCCGGGCCCGTCTCCCAGGCCCGCGCCGCCCTCGACCGCGCCCGCGGCTTCGAGCGCGATTCCGTACGCGCCGTGGAATCGCTCGACTCCGCCGCTGCGGCCGTCGCGGCCTCGGAGAAGGCCGCCTCCTCCTTCCAGGCCGAGCATCCGAAGTCCGCCGGAGACCTGGCCCGCCCCGCCGTCGCGGACTGGCGCGCCTCCCTCAAGGACGCGGCGACGCTCGCCAAGACGAACCCGGCCGGCGCCGCCGCCGCGGCCGCCTCGGTCTCGGCCGCCGCCCGCGCCCACGGCGAAGCCCTGGCCGCCTTCGCCGGAGGCGCCGACCGCATCGCCTCCGCCGAGACCCTGCTCGCCGAGCTGACAGGCCGTCCCTACGCCGACGCCGCGGCGGAGGCCCTCGTCACGGCGCGCCAGGACTTGGCCGCCGCGCGCGAAGCCTACGAGGACGGCTCCTCGGCCTACGCCGAGCGCCTCGAAGCGGCGAAGTCCGTGCTGGGCTCGGCCGAGTCGGCGATCGCCCGGGCCGACGCCTCGGCGGCCTCGCGGCGGATGTGGACCTGGATCCTCCTCGCCCTGGCCAACGTCCTGACCCTGGGCGCCGCGGTCTTCCTCAACCGCCGCGCCGCCCGAGCGGGGCTCAAGGCCGACGAGCTGTTCCGGAGCTGGAGCACCGCCCTGGACGTCAAGCTCGAGGCCATCATCGACGGCCTCGATTTGAAGCTGGACACCTACGTCGGCGCGGAGTCCGGTCCTAAGGCGCGCGGTTGGGTGGGCAAGTCGGCCGAGCTCTCGGCGGCCATCCGGCTAAACGCCGGCACGGCCAAGATCCTGCTCGCCGCGGCCCAGTTGGTCCACGACCAGGTGCGCCCCCTCCTGGAGCCGTCGCTCTTCTCCTGGGGCTGGTTCGTCAACGCGTTCTGGCCTTCGCGCTACGAGGCCGCCGCGCGCCGCCTGCAGGACGAGCCCGTCGAGTTCAAGCCGCAGGACGGCGTCGAGGCCGTGCTCGGCACGAAGCGCTCGTGGCAGGAGGAGCTCTACGGGAACCTCGCCGCCTACGCGCCGTTCAAGAAGTCCTTCAACGAGGTCATCGCGGCGTTCAACGAGCGCTCCCAGAAGGCCGCCGAGGACCTGGCCAGGCTCGAGGCCGCCGTCACCGGCCATGGGCCGGCGCTGCGATCCTTCACCACCGCGCTGTCGATGGCCGAGAAGGGCTGGCAGAAGCTCCAGACCGCCGGCGCCGACGACGGACTGTTCCTCCTGCCGTCGATGGCGTCATCGGCTCTGGCGGCCGGCGCCGCGGCGCTCGAGCGGGCCCGCGTCACGGTGAAGACCGACCCGGTGGGCGGCCTCGACGGCGACGGCGCGCTCGCCGACCGCATCGGCCAAGACGCCCAGAGGCTGGTCGCCACGGTCCTGAACTTCCGGAGCACCGTGTTCCCGACCGCGGCGGCCGCGACGGCGGCCCTCGGCGGCGCCGCCATCGGATCGACCTGGCTCGACGGCGAGACCTCGCGTTTGTCCGGGGCCGCGGAGTCCGCCGCCGCGGCGCTGGCCGCCTCGGACGGCTCCGCCAAGCTTGCCGCGCTGGACAGGCGCGCCGAGGAACTGAGGTCCCGCGCCGCCCAAGCCTCCGCCATCGTCGCCGACCTGGCGGCCCTGCGCGCCGACGGCATCGCCGGGGGGACGGCGTCGGTCGCCGCGGCCCGCGAGCAGGTAGGACGGAGACTGGGGCTCGAGCCCGAGACGACCTTGCGCGAGAAGGACCAGGATCCTACGACGTCCCTGGCCGACGCCTCCCGGCGCGCCGAAGAGGCCGCGGCCTTCCTCGGACAGGGCAAGCTGGGCGAGGCCGCCTCCGCGCTGAGCGCGGGGAACACCGCGGCTTCTCAAGCCGCGCATATCGTCCGGCTCTCCCTGCAGTCCCTGTCAGGCCACGCCAAGACCTTGGAAGCCCGGCGGGCCGAGAGCGCCGGTCTAGAGACCCTGGCTCCAGAGCGGATCGTCCTGCTCGAGGGATTGCGCCGCGCCTACGCCCCGTCGGTCCTCTCTCTCGGAGCCGGCGATCCCACGCACCCCAACGGGAACGGGACGATCGACGACAATCCGGCCGAGGCCCGCACCGGGATGGACCAAGCCGCGGCCAAGACCGAGAAGGCCGTGACGGCGTTCGCCGCCGGACGCCTGCTCGCGGCGGCCTCCCTGCTCGACCAGGCCGACGCGCACCAGGACCTAGCGCGCCACCGGCTCGAGGAGATCCTCGACAAGAAGACCCGCCTCGAGGCCGCCGTGGCCGAGAACGGTCGGACTTTGACCGCCCTTGATTCGCGCAAAAAGCAGTACGACGCCGAGGTCATCGGCGACGGCCGCACGATGCGGCCGTCTCTGAGCGCCTACGACGCCGCCCTGACGGATCTCGAGGAGGCGCGCAAGGCCGTGAAAGCCGCCAAGGGCGACCCGTTCAAGGCGGCGGCCGCGCTGGCGGCCGTCAACGCCGCGCTCGACAAGGTCTGGGTCTCGGTCCGCAACGACCGCGACGCTTACGCCGAGGCCGGACGCAGCCTCGAGGCCGCGCGTCGGGCCATTGACGCGGCCGGAGAGGTCTCACGCCAGGCGGCCAACGACAAGGTGGCCGACAGCCCCGCCATCACGGCGGCCTTCGGCGAGCTTGATGCTCTGGGCGGCGAATTGGTCGGCGCCTCGCGTGCCTTCGAGTCGGCCCACGGCGACTGGAACGCGATGGACCAGACGGCCGATAGGGTGACGGCGAGGGCCGGCTTGGTCGCCGCGACCCTGCGCGGGGAGATCCAGGCCGCTCAGAACGCGGTTTCCGCGATCTCCTCGGCCGCCTCCAGGGTCCGCGAGGCCACCAACTGGTCGGGTTCCTATGGAGTCTCCATCACAGGTTCTCCGGGCTCCAGCGCGCTCGATTCGGCGCGTGCGGCGCTTCGGCGCGGCGAGTACGTCCGGGCCAAAAACCACGCCGAGTCGGCCTACGGCAGCGCCGCCTCCGCCATCTCCGCGGCCGAGGCCGAGGAGGCCAGCCGTCGCCGCGCCGAAGAGGCGCGTCAGCGGGCCGCGCGGGACGCTCAGAGAGCCCGCGACAACGCCGAGCGCCAGCGCCGCGAGCGCGCCAACAACTCGGGCGGCGGCCGCTCCGGCGGCTTCAGCGGCGGCTCGAAGTCCGGCAACGGGCGGTCGGGATGGTGAAGGCCGCCGCGCTGGCGCTGACTTTGGCGCCGGTGCGGGTCCCGTTGACCGTGCCGCCGGGAGCGGCGGCGCCGCTCTTGGCGCCCGCGACGTTATCGGCGCCTTCTCTGGCGGCGCCGTCGCTCGTGCCGACCTTTCCGTCCCTGCCGGGGTCTCCTGCGGCGCGGCCCTCGGCGCTCTCCGCCATCGCCGCGCCCAACGCCGTCGCCGAGCCGTCGGCGCCGGCGCCGCTCTCGCCGGCCCAGGCCGTCCTCGCCCGGGCCGAGGCCGCCGGCCTGCCTAGGGAGCGTGTCGCCGAGGCCTTGGCCAAGGCTAAGGACGCCCCCGCCGCCCTGCGCAGCCTGGGCGCGATGGGCCTGCTGCCCGCCAGGGAGATGCCGGCCGACGCCGTGGACTCCTGGAGCCTGCTGTCGCGGCTCTGGGACCAAGCCTCCGGCGCCCCGCGCCATGAGATCGACGCCTCCTGGCCCCTGCCCTCCCTGGTCGTCCGCCGCTCCGAGGCGGTCTACCACGTCCACCCGCTGGCCCACGGCCAGCTGATGCCCAACGACCGCGGCCGCGTGGTCGAGTTGGCGCGCGCGGTCGAGGAAGCGGGCGGCGAGGTCTATTTCGAGCATAACCTGCCCGCGTTCTACGGGGTCACCTCCGGCCGCGAGGTGCGCGACCATGCCGCGGCCGCCGGCGGAGTCCCCGAGATCCTGCCGGCCGACCGCCCCGAGACCCGGGCCGCCGCCCGGCGGCGGGCGGCCGAGGCCGTTCTGGTGCCGGGGACGCTGGTGCTGCCGCTGGCCTGGCTGGCTTATTCGCCGCTGGACGCCGGCGCCTGGCTGCTCTTGGCCGCGCTGGGCGCCTTCGTCTGGGCCGCCATGACGTCTCTGCGCCCGCTCCGCCGCTGGGGCGTCCTGCGCGACGCGGCGGAGGCCTCCCGGCTCGGGTTCACCGACCTGGCCGAGCAGCTGACCCGCCAGGCCGACGTCTATTTCGCGGACCGGGTCGACCCGGCCGAGCTGGGCCGGCTCGAGCCGCCGCTGACCCTGGTCGACGCCGGCGACGCCATCGCGGTCCGCTCCGCGGCCCAGGCCGACGCCGCCGCCGCGGACGCCGCGGCGCGGGGTGTGCGCCAGGTGCACCTGGTCGTCGGCTATCGCCACGCGTATCACGCCGCGGACCGTCTGGCGGCGGCCGTTCCGATCCCTGGGACCTCCGAGGCCGATGAGGCCCGGGGCCGGACCTAAGAGATTTAGGACCTATGTTCAATCCGGGATATCCCCAAGTGCTCAAGATTAAAAAGGAAACCGCGGCTACAATGCCTTTCGGTTCCGACGGACGGAGGAGAGACTCATGATCCAAAAGACGCTATCGGTAACGTTAATCGCCTCGATCTTGCTCGCCAGCCCCGGCCCGCTGGCCACCCGCGCCTACGCCCAGGTCGTCGGGCGCGGCGTCGCCGTTCCTATCTCTCCCATGACGGCCGGCCTCGGCGCCGCCGGCTCGGCGTCCGTGGGCGCTCCGTCGCTGAGCTCCCCGCGCGTAGGCTTCACGCCCTCCCTTTCCCCGATGCTGCCGAGCGCGATGCCGAGCATGACCGTGTCGCCCGCCGCCGCGGCCGCGCCGCGCGCCGCGGCCGCAGCCCTCCCCATGGCCTCCGCCGTTCCGCTGGCTCGGCCGGCCCCCGCGGCCGCCTCCCAGTCGGTGACGGTCCCCGGCGCGTCGGCGCGCGCCGCGGCCGTGCCGGCCGCCGCCCGCGGCCTGGCCCAGACGGTCCAGTCCATCGCGAAGCCCGGCGCCTCGGCTTCCCAGACCGGCGTCGCCCTCGACACCCTCTTCATCGGGCGTGGTCGTTCCTTTAATAGCGGCAACGGCGTCACGGTCCCCGGCGCGCCGGCGGCCGCCCGTCTCTCCGGGCTGAGCCGCTCCGCCGACAAGGACGGCGCTCTCGTCACCGAGGTCGGCGTCGGCGTCGCCGTGGTCGGCGCGGCCGTGGCCGCCGGCGCGGCTTTCTCGCCGTCTTTCCGGAACCTGCTGGCGCGCGGTTGGAACGCGTTCCTGGGCCTGTTCGGCCGGGGGGTGAAGACGCTCGAGACCCCGCAGAACATGGCCCAGCGCATCGTGGACCAGCTAAACGCGGCCAAGCCGGAGTACAACCGCAAGGTCCAGCAGGCCTCGACTTTGACCGAGAAGCTGCGCCTGCAGATCGCCGCCGAGAAAGGCAAGGTCGCCGAGCTGCAGAAGGGCATCGACGCCATCCTGACCGACTCCGACCCCAAAAACGACGACATGGCGCTGGGCATGATCAACACCCGCAAGGCCGTGGAAGGCTCGATCGCCGCCTCGGCGGTCCAGCTCGAGCTGGCCGAGAAGACCCTCATCGACATCAAGGCCGACCGGGCGCGCTTCTTCGCGGAGCGCGAGGAGACGCTGGCCAAGGTCCAGGCCGGGCTGACCCGCGCCGAGCAGGCGAAGGTCCAGAAGGAGATGGCCGAGCTGCGCGGCGGGTTCCAGGTGAGCGACCTCCAGGACAACATCGGCCGCTTCGAGGACGCCGTGCGCGACCAAGAAGCCGGCGCCAAGGGGACCAAGGACGCGGCGGACACCAACCCCGACGAGGTCCTGCGCAAGGCCAAGGACGAGTTCCGCAACCGCGAGGCCCGCGAGGAGCTCGAGCGCCGCAAGAAGGAACTGGCCGGCAAGGCGACCGGGACGGCGGACGCCGACGGGGCGAAAGTCGACTTCTCCGGGATCCTCTCGAAAGAGCACCAGTCCTTCATCCGCTGGACCGGACAAGTCACCCACATCGCCATCAACCTCGGCGCTGCGGTCTACGCCGGGCTCTTCACGGGTGCGCTCGCCGGCGTAGCCGGCATGGTGGCCCTGTTGCCGGGGGCCGGCATCCTTGGGATGATCCTCCTGGGCGGGATTGCCGAGAAGGGCTTCGGCACCTCCGGCAAGGTCAGCCAGGGCGCGATCCTCTTCGGGGGCCTGCTCGGCCTCATCGCAGCCGGGGCGGCCGGCTACCTGGTCGGCTACCACGGAGCGTCGTGGGGCGCGGCTCTCGGTCTGCTGGCGGCCAGCGGCGTGACGATGTTCCTCGAGGATTGGTTCTCGTTCATCCGCGAGGGCGGCTCGGCTCCGAAGGCGGCGGAGCCCGCGGCCGACGCCGCGGCCAAGGACGGCGGCTCCGTCGAGTCCGTCGGCCTGTTCGCGGCCCTGGCCGGCGCGGCCGTGGCGGCCGGCGCCTACTTCAGCCCGGCGTTCCGGAGCCTGTTGGCGCGCGGTTGGAACGCGTTCCTGGGCCTGTTCGGCCGGGGCGTGAAGTCTCTCGAGACTCCGCAGACGATGGCTCAGCGCATCGTCGACCAGCTAAACGCGGCCAAGCCGGAGTACAACCGCAAGGTCCAGCAGGCCTCGACTTTGACCGAGAAGCTGCGCCTGCAGGCCAAGTCCAACACCGATAAGATCGCCGAACTCCAGAAGAGCATCGACGCCATCCTGACCGACTCGGACCCCAAGAACGACGACATGGCGCTGGGCCTCATCGCCACGCGCAAGGCCCTGGAGTCCTCGCTGAGCTCCACCGCGGAGCAGGTCCTCCTCGCGGAAAAGACCCTGGTCGACATCAAAGCCGACCGGGCGCGGTTCTTCGCGGAGCGCGAGGAGACGCTGGCCAAGGTCCAGGCCGGGCTGACCCGCGCCGAGCAGGCCAAGGTCCAGAAGGAGATGGCCGAGCTGCGCGGCGGATTCCAGGTGGGCGACCTGAAGGACAACCTCGACCGCTTCGACGACGCCGTGCGCGGCGAGGAAGCCGAGGCCGCGGGCACCAAGGACGCGGCGGACACCAACCCCGACGAGGTCCTGCGCAAGGCCAAGGACGAGTTCCGCAACCGCGAGGCCCGCGAGGAGCTCGAGCGGCGGAAGAAGGAGCTGGCCGGCAAAGCCTCCTAGATACGAGCCCTCGAGAACCAAGGCCCGCGCCTCCCGGCGCGGGCCTTGCGTTTTTTTTGGTAAGGTTGGGCTACCATGACTTCAGCCGCCGCGCTGCGCACGACGCCCCTCCATCAGATCCAGAAGGAGGCCGGGGCGCGTTTCGTCGATTTCCACGGCTGGAGCCTGCCGGTCCAGTTCTCGGGCATCATCAAGGAGCATCAGGCCGTGCGCGGGGCCTGCGGCCTCTTCGACGTCTCGCACATGGGCCAGGTCTGGGTCACCGGCAAGGACGCCCTGGCCCTCGTCCAGAAGACCAACGCCAACGACGCCGCCAAGTTCAAGCCCGGCCAGTCGATGTACTCCCACATGCTCAACGAGCGGGGGGGAGTGGTCGACGACGTCATCGTAACCGTCTTCGGCCCCGAGCGCTTCTTCGTGGTCGTCAACGCCTCGAACATCGAGACCGACGTCGCCTGGCTGCGCCGCCAGGCCGCCGGCCTCGATTGCGCCGTCGACGACCAGAGCGCGGGCACCGCGATGGTGGCGCTCCAGGGCCCGGCCGCCAAGGAAGTCATCGGGGCGGTCTGCCCCGAGGCCGCCGCCCTCAAGCGTATGGGAGGACTCGAGGCCCGATTGTTCGGCGAGCCCTGCGTGGTCACCCGGACCGGCTATACGGGCGAGGACGGCTTCGAGGTCGTGGCACCCAACGCCGTCATTCCCCGGGTCTGGCAGACTTTGATCGTCCGCGGCGGCTCGTTTGGCCTCCTTCCCTGCGGGCTGGGCGCGCGCGACACCCTGCGGCTCGAGGCCGGCCTCCTCCTGCACGGCAACGACGTCGACGCGGACCATACGACGCTCGAGACCGGCTACGATTGGGTGGCCAAACTCGACAAGCCCGACTTCATCGGCAAGGCCGCGCTCCAGGCTCAGAAGAAGGCCGGCTTGACCCGGCGCCTGACCGGCCTCAAGCTGCTCGAGCGCGGGGTCCCGCGCCCGGGCTGCAAGGTTTACGCCGACGGCGCGGAGGCCGGCGTCCTCTGCTCGGCGACTTATTCCCCGACTCTCGAGACCGGGATCGGCGTCTATTACGCCGCCGCGCCGTTCCCGCCGCCCGGCCGCGCTCTCGAGGTCGAGATCCACGGCCGCCGCTTCCCCGCCGCGACGGCGCCGCTGCCGTTCTACAAGAGCCTATCGAGGAGCTGATCCCATGCCCGAGCCCGCGAAATGCCGCTACACCAAGACCCATGAGTGGGTCTACCTCGACGCAAGGTCCGCGGTGGTCGGCGTCACCGAACATGCCCAGCACGAGATCGGCGACGTCGTCTTCGTCGACCTGCCCAAGGCGGGCCGCGCGGTGACCCAGGGCGAGGCGGTGGCCGTCGTCGAGTCGGTCAAGGCCGCCTTCGACATCTACGCGCCGCTCTCGGGCACGGTCGAGGCCTCCAACCCCGCGCTGGCTGCCGACCCCGCGGCGGTCAACCGTTCGGCCACCGACCAGGGCTGGCTCTACAAGCTCACGAGCGTCGACGCCGCCCAGCTTGCGGCGCTCCTGACCCTGGCGCAGTACGAGGAATTCCTCAAGACCGCGGCGTAGCGGGGTCCCATGGCGGCGGAGATGAAGCTTCTCGTCGCCGCTCCGTCGATCAAGAACTGGCCGCTGTCCTTGGCCGGCGGGGCCTTCCTGGTCCTGGCCGGAGCCGCCGGCTTCTCGCTCCAGGCCTTCGGCGCCAGCGCGGCGTTCATGACCATCGTCGCCGGGGCGGTCGTGGCGCTCTACCCGGCCCTGCGCGCCGCCAGCACGGAGTATCTGGTGACGAACTCCCGGGTCTTCGTGCGCTCGGGCATCCTCGTCAAGGCGGAGGCTTCGATCGCCCTGGCTTCGGTGCGCGAACTGCGCCTCAAACGCTCCCCGGTCCAGCGCGCGCTGGGCCTGGGCGACATCGAGGTGGCGGGCGATGGGGAGAGCGTACTGCTCTTCGGGCTCGACGACCCCGAGCAGACCCGCGACAGGATCCTCTCGCTGGCGGCTTGATGCCGACCCGGGCGCTCCTGCTCGAGACGCCGGCGCTGGGCGCGGCGGCCCAGATGGCGCTCGATGAGGCGGTGTTGGAGGGGGTCGAAGGTCTGTCGCTCAGGTTCTACCGCTGGGCCGGGCCCGTGCCGCATGCGGTCACCTTCGGGATCTCCCAGGAATACGACGCCGTGCTGGCCGCGGTCCGGGAGCGCTGGGGCGGGGCGAGCATGCCGCTGGTGCGCCGCGCCACGGGGGGCGGCATCGTCCATCACGATGGAGACCTGACCTTCTCGCTGACGTTCCCCTGGCCCACGCTCAGCGACCCGGGGCTGGTGTATAAGGACATCCACCTGGCCGCGCACCTCGGCTTCAAGGCCCTCGGGGTCGAGACCGCCTTGTGGTCCCCGGGCCGGACGGAAGGATTCCGTCTCCAATGTTTTTCCGGACCCGAACCGAAGGACCTGGTCTCGCCGGCCGGGGTCAAGGCCCTGGGCGGTGCCCTGCGGCGCCTCCGGGGCCGCGGTCTCTATCAGGGCAGTCTGAGGCCGGAGGTGCTCGGGACCGGGGCCGAGCTCTCGCGCCAAGCCATCGTCGAGGGCCTGTCGGTCTCCTGGAAGGCCCTGTTCGAGCCCGCCGAGCCCTCCGCCGCCGTGAGCGCGCGCGCCGAGGAACTGCGCCGTCAACGCTATGAGTCGGACCGCTGGAACAGGAGGCGTTAAATGAAAGCGTTCGTCCTTTGCAAGCTGATCGCCGGGCTCGAGCAGAAGGCCGTCAACCAGATCCGCACGATCAAGGGCGTCACCGACGTGTTCCTCACCTTCGGTTCCTGGGACGCCGTCCTGAGCGCCGAGGCCGACACCATCGACAAGCTCTCCGGCCTCATCGTCCGCGAGATCCGCGGCATCCACGGCGTCCAGACCACGGAGACGCTCGTCACGACCAATCTCTAGAATCCGGACTTCTGATTGGGGACACTGAAGTTCTGATTTGGGACTGTATTCTTCCTGTCCGGGGAAACAGGAATTTACGGGCCTTGGGCGCGTGGATCCTGGAATTGCCGAACGGCCGGCAATTCGAGGATCGGAGAACGGCGGAATGGTTCTGGCGAGCTGTGTGCACGCTTCGCGCACAGTCCAAGTTTCCCCGCAGGTTTTGACCAGTTGATCCTCACGACCGTGCGCGCAGCGTGCACGCAGGCGTGCCAATCCTAGTGTCGTTTTGCCGTTCATTGCTTGACGTCCACCCCAGTCGAGTTCTCTCGTTGGGTCAGGCCAAGATAGGCCCCTAATTGGCGGACGTTGCCCATCTTCCGCCAGTCCCCGATCCTGGCCAAGAGATGACTCGCCGTAATCCAGCCGATTCCCGGGATGCTCGTCAGAAATAGGATGTTCCGGTAGATTTCTTCGTCCACCGTACAGAAGCGCGCCGGATCTCTTTGGTCGTCGCCAGCACCTGCTTCTTAGAAAACTCAAGGGCGGCTATGAGTTGGTCGAGCTTGAAACGGACACCTCCCCCGCACGCCAGGGTCTTGAGGCTCGCGACGATGGACTTCGACCACTGCACTGGGGCGCCCGCGGGTTGGGGAAACGGGATGCCTTCGAACAAAAGCAGGCCCTTGATGCGGAGCTTCGTCGACGTCGCCTGCCGGACGCAGGTGTCGCGGAGCTGGATGAGATGACGCAGGTCCCGATAGCTCGGCGAGGGCACGTGGATGCTCTTGAGCTGTCCGCCTCGGAGCGACTCCGAGATCTTTTGGCTGTCGAGGCGGTTGGTCTTCACGTGGTGGCCCCGCGCTGTCGGGACCATGCAAGGCGCCACCACCATGCAAGGGTAACCAGCCGCCGTGATTCGGTCATGAAGTCCATAACCTGTCGGCCCCGCCTCGTATGCGAACGCGACGCGTTTGTCGGGGAATTTTTTCGCCACATAACCGAGCAGATTTTCCGCGTCGTTGGGAAGGCTCATCGACTTGATCGCCATCTCGTGGTCGACGAACGTCACCGAGATGTTCGTCTTGTCGACGTCTAGTCCGGCGAACACGTCGTAATCGCGCGGCACGAAACCCGTCTGCTGTCCAGCCATCTTCTTGCCTCCTTGCAAAGGCGTCGTGCGGTGACGCCAGTCTAGTGCATCCAGGAGGTTTCAGCACCGGCATGGCATTCAACATACAAGTCTCCAGATCGAAGGATTGCGGCTGTATCGCAATCCTTCGATCCACGTGCCCGAAGCGCGTAAACTGCTCCGTTCGTTTACCAGAGAATCAGAACTTCAGGGAGTGTCCCCAATCAGAACTCGAACGGGTTTGATGGGGGGGAAGCGTATTTGATACCGTCTCAGACGTGACGGAAGAATCCTCTCCGGCCCTGAGCGACCCCAAGGGCAAGCTGGTGCTCATCGTCGACGACGACGAGAGCATCCTCGACCTGCTCGAGCACGTCGTCAAGAAAGAGGGCTTCCGCGTCGACCGCGCCACCGACGGCCAAGAGGCCGTGCGCAAGGTGGAGGCGGTCCAGCCCGACGCCATCGTCTTGGACTTCATGCTGCCCGGGATGGGGGGCTTCGAGGTCTTAAAGGAGCTCCAGTCCGGCGACGCCCGGTCGATCCCGATCGTCGTCATCACCGGGCGGCGCATCGACCGCCAGACCATCGACATGGTGCGCCAGGAGCCCAACGTCCGCGAGTACGTCGAGAAGCCGATCAAGCCGGCCGTGCTCGCCGGCATCCTGCACCGCATCCTCAAGACCAACCCGCCGGACACGACCCGTAAGACCGACCGCGGCCCGCTCTCGTCGAACTGGTAGCGATGCCTCCCTGGGCTCGGCGCGCGGCGTGGACGCTCGTCGCCTCGGCCGCGTTCACGGCCGCGGTCTACGGCGACCTCTGGCTGCGCGCGCGGACTGCCTGCTTGACCGGCGACCGCTACATGGCCTTCAGCCGCGACCCGGAGGCCAAGAAGGCTTGGTTCGAGGACGCCTACCGGCGCGAGAAGGCCGAGCTCGACGCCGACCTGGCCGCCGGCCGGCTCGGCGCCGCCGAGCACAAGGAGCGGCTGTTTCTGGCCGCCTTCCGGCGCGACGAGGCCGTCTCCGAGAGCTCGCTCAAGCTCGCCTACCACTGGTATAAGACCGCCGACGAGCTGTTCTCGCCGCCCGACACGAAGTTCGTCAGGCTCGCGCGTGAGCGCATGGTCTCGGCCAAGCGGCTCTGGAAGGCCGAGCTCGACGCGGCGAAGATCCCCTACGACGACGCGATGCTGGAGTGACGCCGCGCCGTGTCCGGCGGCCGTCGCGCCTTAAGGCCGCCGTCTCGCCGTTGGCGGCCGCCGTGCTGGCTCCGACGGCCGCTTGCGCGCTCTGGGCCGCGGCCTCCGCCGCCGTGGGCGTCGGGGCGCGGGGTGACGGCCTCTGGTTCGCGGCCGGGGCGGCGACCTGGGCGGCTTGCGACCTCCTGGGCCTGCGCCTGCGCCGGGCCTATGTCTTCGCGCACGAGTTGACCCACGCCTTGGCGGCCTGGGCCGGCGGCGGCAAGGTCTTCGCCTTCGTGGTGCGCGGCGAGTCGGGCCGGGTCGACCTCTCCCACGTCAGCCCCTTCGTCGCCTTGGCGCCGTATTGGATCCCGCTCTACGCCTTGGGGGTGGCGGGGGTCTACCGGCTGGCGATATGGGGCTGGGGCGCGCCTCGGGCGCGCGAGGCTTTTCTGGCGGCGATGGGAGCGGCGCTGGCCTTCCACCTATTCCATACCGGCCGCTCCCTGCTCGAGACCCACCAGAGCGACTTAGACGAGGCCGGGCCGGCCCTCTCCCTGGCTCTGATCGCCCTGCTAAACGCCGGGCTCCTCCTTTTCGCGCTCAAGTGTCTCTTCCCCGAACGGGTCGACGCGGCCTCGGCCTTCGACACCGTGCGCGGGGGGACGGCGGCATTCTGGGGCGGCGCGGTCCGGCTGGCCGCGGGGCTGGTCGCGCGGTGAACGCTGATATCCGGCGCGAGCTGGGGCGCAAGGCCTTCCATCTCCTCTGCCTGAGCTACCTGGCGTTCTTCCATTGGCAGGGACGGGCGGCCTCGCTGCGGTGGCTGGCGGGCTGGATCGCCTTCGTGGCGGCGGTCGAGGCCCTGCGCTTGACCCGGCCGGCGGTCAACGCCTTCCTGATGCGCTCCCTCGGCGGCATCCACCGTCCGGAGGAGGAGCGCCGGATGAGCGGCATGGTCTGGACGGCCCTGGGCTGCTGGCTGACGATCCTCGCCTTCGGCGACCGGCCCCGCCTGGTTTCCGCCGGCATCCTCTGCCTGGCCTTCGGCGACGCGGCCGCCGCGCTGACCGGAAAGACCCTGGGGCGGCATGCCGTGACGTTTCGCGGCAAGCGGAAATCGGCGGAAGGGACGCTGGCCTGCCTGGCGGTCTGCGCGGCCTCGGCGCTGGCAGCCGGCTTCCCGCCGGGGGCGGCGGCCGCCGCCGCCGCGGCCGCGGCGGCCGTCGAGTTCGCGGCCCCGCTCCCCGACGACAACCTTTGGCTGCCGCTGGCCTCCGCCTTCGTCCTGTCATTGGCCTAAAAAGTTAGAATCGCTCGTAATGGCAAGCCAAAAGCCGAGTTGGGGGCGCGCCATCGGACGCTTCCTCGGGCGCTCGCTGGCGGCGGCCTTCGTGGCCGCGGCTCTGCTTGCGGCGGGGGGGGCATTCTGGCTGCAGCGCAACCTGAGTCCCGAGCGCCTGCGCCCGATGATCGTCAACCAGCTCGAGCGTACCTTCCAGCGCCGGATCGACATTCAGAGCGTCAGCGTCGCCCTCCACCAAGGCGTTCGGGTCACCGGCCTGGTCGTGTACTCCCAGCCGGGCGCGCCGCAGCCGGTGTTCCTCTCGGCCGAGGTGATGATCGTCAAGTACAGCCTGCCCGCGCTCCTTCAGGGCCGGTTCGTGTTGAGCTTGGTCCGCCTCGTGAACCCCCGGGTGGCCCTCTACCGCAAGGCCGACGGCCTGTGGAACCTCGAGGAGATGCTGCTTTCGTCGCGCGGCGCGCGCGAGGGGACCGGCCTGTCCCTGCCGCCGCTCTCGGCCGCTGACGAGATCCGCCTCGAGGACGGCGTTGTGCGCCTGGTCGACAAGGCCCACGGCCTCGACACGACCCTGGGCGGCGTGTTCTTCTCGGTCGACGACTTCAGCCTCGACAAGCCGTTCCCGTGCCGCCTCAAGCTGGCCGGGAAAGGGACCTTCCGCGGGAAGTCTCACGCCTTGCGCCTGGAGGCGGACCTCGAGCTGATGCTCGCCGCCTTGCGCGCCGACGAGCGCACCGGGCTCGCGGTCCGGCGCCTCAAGGCCGAGGTCGATGGGCGCGTCTTCGAGGCCACCGGCCGGGTCCGCAACCTCTTGCTGCCCGACTTCGACGCCAAGGGCAGCTTCCCCGCGCTGACTTCCGCGGATCTGCGCGAGCTGGGCTTTGCCGCGTCCGACGGCTGGGCGATGCCGGCCGGGACCTGGGATCTCCGCGTGCGGACCACCCCGGTCTCCACGTCCTCACCCACCCCCGCCGCCTACTTCGTGGACGGCCTGACGCTTTCCGCGGGGCCTTGGAAGCTCGAGGCCTCCGGGCGCCTCGGCGCGGCCGACCGCCGGCTCTCCGGCACCGTGCGGACCACGGCCGCCCCGCTTGAGCGCGCCGGCGAGCTGTACGCGCCATGGAGCGAGCACGACCTGACCGGCAGCCTCGACGCCGTGGTGTCCCTGGGCGGGACCTCGGACGCTCCCAAGACCACGCAATGGTCGCTCGACATGAAGGGCTTCGCGTTCAAATTCTGGAACGGCAAGCGCTTCTCGGACTCCGATATCACGATACGGGCCCAGGAGGGCTTCAAGAACGCCGCCATCCGGGTGTCCCGCGGCTCCTACATCGCCTATTCGAACGTGCTCTCCGAGCTCGACGCCGAGGTGCGCTTCTCGGGCGCCGACCTGGTCGTGCCGCGCCTCAACCTCACCTGGAACGGTTCGCGGGTCAAGCTCAAGGGCTGCGTGCGCGAGGTCAAGACCTGGGGCCGCGTGGCGGTCGACGCCGAGGTCGACCGCCTGCGCGTCGACGAGACCTACACCGCCGTCGAGAACCTGATCGCCCAGCGGATGGCGGAATTGGGCAGGACCCCACAGAAGGACCGCCCCTGGGCCTCGACTCTCCGGCTCGCCATCCCCGAGCGCTTCCCGGACATGATCGGCCGCCTGCGCGTGTCCGAGATCGCCAGCCCGAATTTCAGGGCCCAGAACCTCGACCTGTCCTGGAGCCTCCAGGGCATCGCCCGCGAGCTCAAGACCGTCAACGGCCATTTCCAGGCCGGGTTCGGTCCGGGGAACCTGCGCAACATCAGCGAGCTGCAGAAGGCCCACCCGCTCGTCAACGTCCTGCTGATCCCCTACGTCGAGATGCACAAGATCCGGCAGAAGAGCCGGGGCTCTTTCGAGACCGCCGTACCGACCACCCTCGACTTTACGCGCATGTTCGGCGACTTTTCGGCCGGCGCCGGCGTCGTCGGGGTCAACTTCATCCATTTCGACTCCCAGCCGTTCCAGGCCTATACGGCCGGGACGGCCGATTTCCCCAAGGAGACGGTCGACCTGAACGTCATCATGCGCATGACCGAGTCGGCGCAGAACCTGCCGTACTCGATGGTCGACGACCAAGGGCGGCTCGCCCTCGACGTCTCGCTGGTGAAGGATTTGAACAAGCCGGAGGTCGTGTTCCGGGGCCGCAAGGTCGGCTCCCGGGACATCGAGAAAGGCCTCGACGAGGGGCTCAAGCGGACGCGGCCGATGCCGGACCTGGCCGAGGCCGTGGCGTGCGGGAGGGGCGGATGACTCGGATCAACAAGCTGGATGCGTTGGGCATACTGCAGGAGCATGGGGCCATCCTGGACGGCCATTTCCGGATGCCGTCGGGGCTGCACACCGAGCGTTTCGTCGAGACCGCGCTCGTCCTGCAGTATCCGCACCTGGCCCACAAGCTGGCCAAGGCCTTGAGCGACCGCTTCCCGGCCGACGTGGACGTCGTGGCGTCCTCGGCGATGGGCGGGGTCGTGCTGGGACAAGAGGTGGCCCGGGTGCGCGGCTGCCGGGCGATCTTCTTCGAGCGCCGCGGCGAGGCGATGGGCCTGCGCAGGAGCTTTCGGCTCGAGCCGGGCGAGCGCGCGCTCATCGTCGAGGACGTGCTGATGGCCGGGCGCACGACGGCCGAGGTGCTCTCGCTCTTGGGCGCCTACGGCGTCAAGGTCGCCGGGGTCGGCGCCCTGCTCGACCGCTCGACGGGCCCGCTGCCGCTGACGGTGCCGGTGCGGACGCTCGTGTCGCTGCCGATCAAGGTCGTGCCGGCGGAGGCCTGCGACCCCTGCCGCCGCGGGATCCCGCTGACCGGGTCGGCCGACGGAATCTCCGGGGGCGGATGAGCCGAACCCGCGGGCTCCAGCTCCTCTGCGTCGGACAGACCCTCCAGTTGGCGGGTCTGTCCGTGTCGATGCCGTATCTGGCGATCTATCTCAACACCGAACGCGGTCTGGCGATGGGCAAGGTCGGGCTGTTCTTGGCGGTGACGGTCCTCGCCGGGGCCTTCGGCAACGCGGTGGGCGGACGGCTCTCCGACCGCGTCGGCCGCAAGTCGGTGATGGTGTGGGCGCTGGTCTTCCGCGCGGCGTTCACCTGGCTGTTGGCGTCAGCCATCGCCGGGAGCCGGAGTCTGGCCGAGGTCACCGTGGTCCAGATGGCGGGGGCGTTCCTGGGAAGCCTCTATTTCCCGGCGGCCCAGGCCTGGGTGGGCGAGCGTTGGCAGCGCCACGAACGCATGGAGGCCTTCGGCTGGCTGCGCGTGGCCAGCAACCTAGGCTGGGCCGTGGGGCCGGCCTTGGGAGGCTTCTTTCTGGCCGGCTCCTACGCGCCGATGTTCCGGGCCACCGCCGCCGTCTGCCTGGCCACGGCTCTCTACCTGCGTCTGGCGCTCGACGACCGGCGGCCGACCGGACACATCAGCTGCCCGGAGGAGCCCGCCATCGCCATCCCGCCGCCCAGCGGGATCGCGGCCTGGGCCGGCGCGGTCGTGGAGCCCTTCTCGGGGCCGGTAGACCCGCGCTTCTTGCGCTTCTGCCTCTGGACGGCGGCGATCGGCGCCGTCATGACCCAGCTCGTGGCCCCGCTGTCGGTCCACGCGGTGCTCTACGCCGGAGTCGCCCCGGCCAAGGTGGGCCTTTTGTTCACGATCAACGGGGCCATGGTCGTAGCGCTGCAGACACCGGTGGTGAAGGCCATGAGCGGCCGGAAGATCTCGCGGGTGCTCTGGGCGGGCAGCCTGCTCTACGCGGCCGGGTACTGCATGGTCGGCTTCGGCCGGGGGTTCGGGGGGCTGGCCGCCGCCATGGTCGTCGTCACGCTCGGCGAGATCGTCGTCTCCCCCGGCCTCAGCACGCTCTCGGCTAACCTGGCCAGCCCCGGGGAGCTCGGCCGCTACACGGGCCTCAACGGTTTCGCCCAGCACGTCGGCGCCGCGGTGGGACCGTTTTTGGGCGGCCTCGGCCTCGAGCACTTCTCGCCGCGCGCCCCGGCCGCGCCGTGGCTGCTCGTGGCGCTGGCGGCTTTGGGCGCGGGGGCCGGCTTCCGGTTCCTGGGGCGCAGTCTCGACGACGAGGAAGACGGTTTCCGGCTGGAGGCGGCATGATCGAACGCTATTCCCGTCCCGTGATGACGGCGGTCTGGGAGCCCGAGCGGCGCATCCGGCGCATGCTCGAGGTCGAGCTGGCCTGGCTCGAGGTCCTGGCCGGCCCCAAGCGCATCCCCAAGGGCGAGTTGGCGGTGCTGCGCGCGCTCATGACCGGGGGGCCGCTGGCCGAGAAGATCAAGGAGGTCGAGGAGTCGACCGGCCACGACGTCGTGGCGATGCTCAAGGTCGTCAGCGAGGCGGTCAAGCGCAAGGCGCCGCGCGTCGACCAGTACCTGCACTTCGGCCTGACCTCCTCCGACGTGCTCGACACCGCGCTGGCGCTCCAGCTCGTCGAGGCCGCCGACATCCTGCTCGCCGGCTGGAAAGGCCTCCTGGCCGCTCTGCGCCCGCTGGCCAAGCGCCATGCCGGCACCTGGATGGTGGGACGCACGCACGGCATCCACGCCGAGCCCCTGCCCTTCGGACTCAAGCTCGCCGGCTGGCACGCCGAGGGCAACCGCTGCGTGGCGCGCCTCGAGACGGCCAAGGCCGCGGTGTCCACCGGAAAGCTCTCCGGGGCGGTGGGCAGCTACGCGCACTTTCCGCCATCGGTCGAGGCGGCCGTCCTGCGCCGCCTCGGGCTCAAGGTCGAGACCGTGTCGACCCAGGTCGTCCCCCGCGACCGCCACGCCGAGTTCCTGCAGGCCTTGGCGCTCTCGGCCGGCGCGCTGGAGCGCTGGGCGCTCGAGGTCCGGCACCTCCAGCGCACCGAGGTGCTCGAGGCCGAGGAGCCCTTCGGCAAGGGCCAGAAAGGGTCTTCGGCGATGCCGCACAAGAAGAACCCCATCCTCAGCGAGAACATCTGCGGCCTGGCCCGCCTGGTCCGGGCGCACGCCCTGGCCGGCTACGAGAACATGGCGCTCTGGCACGAGCGCGACATCAGCCACTCCTCGGTCGAGCGGGTCTCCCTGCCAGATGCCACGATCCTGCTCGACTTCATGCTGGCGCGCTTCACGCGCGTCGTCTCGGGCCTGGTGGTCTATCCCGATAACATGCGCCGCAACCTCGAGAAGTCCAACGGTCTCGTCTACAGCCAAGGGGTCCTCCTCGCCCTCATCGACACCGGCCTCGGCCGCCACGACGCCTACGACATCGTCCAGCGCGCCGCGATGGAGACCTGGAGGACCGGGGTCAGCTTCCAGCAGACCCTCGGCTCCGACCCGGCGCTGCGCGCGCGGCTCTCACCGGCGCGGCTCGCCGCCTGCTTCGACTTGAAGAAATACGGCCTGGCCACCCCCGCGGTGATGCGCCGGGCGGGGATAAACTGACATGACGACCGAGACCGGCAAGCAGGAGCTCGTGACGCTGACGCTCAAGCCCAACGAGGAGGAGCGCCTCAACCGCGGCCACCTCTGGGTCTTCTCAAACGAGCTGGCGGCCGTCCCGAAGACCGTGCCTCCCGGGAGCCTGGCCATCCTCACCTCGTCGAAGGGCAAGATGTTCGGCATCGGCTTCTACAACCCCAACAGCCTGATCGCGTTCCGTCTGCTGGCGCGCGAGCCGCGCCCGATCGACGCCGCGTTCTTCAAGGACAGGCTGAGCGCCGCCTTGGCGCGGCGTCGGCGCTGGCTGGGCGAGGCGCGCTCGTTTCGGCTATGCTTCGGAGAGTCCGACGGCCTTCCGGGGCTCGTCATCGACAAGTTCGAGGACTGCCTGGTCATCGAGGCGCTCTCGGCCGGCATCGAGCGCAGCTTGGGACCCATCGTGGAGGCGCTGACCGAGCTCTTCAAGCCCGCGGCCATCCACGCGCGCAACGAGCATCCGGCGCGCGTCCTCGAGGGCCTGCCGTCCGAAAGCGTCACGCTGGCCGGCAAGCTCCCGGAGCGCGTCGTCATCGAGGAGGATGGCCTCAAGTTCGTCGTGGCCCTGGGGGCCGGACAGAAGACCGGCTTCTACTTCGACCAGCGCGACAACCGCAAGGCGGTGGCGGCTCTGGCCAAAGGCCGGAACGTGCTCGACCTCTACTGCTACAGCGGGGCCTTCGCTCTGCACGCGGCCCGGGCCGGCGCCCTGCGCGTGGTCGCCGTCGACAGCTCGGGGCCGGCGTTGGAGCTGGCGCGCGAGAGCGCGCAGCTCAACGCCTTGCAGGGGAAGGTTATTTTTGAAGAAGGGGATGCCGACGGGATCCTTGAGGAGTTCGGGACGGCGCGGCGGCAGCTCATGCCCGACCTGGTGCTGGTGGACCCGCCGAGCCTGGTGCCCGCGCGCAAGCATTTGCCCAAGGCGATCAAGGCCTACGTGCGCCTTAACTCCAACGCGATGCGCATCCTCTCGGGCGGGGGGATCGTCGTGTCGAGCGCGTGCTCGCACCATGTTTCGCGGGAGACCTTCGTCGACATCCTGCGCGAGGCGGCCTCGCGGGCCCAGAAGGCGGTCCGGCTCGTGGAGCTGCGCGGCGCCGCGAAAGACCATCCCGTGCTCCTGACCATGCCGGAGACCGAGTACTTGAACTGCGCGATCATGGAGATCGATTGACCGAAGAGGCCGATCCCGGCCTGCCGGAGGGCTGGGAGCCGCAGACGCCGGAGATCGCCGCGCTCTCGCGGCGCGCCGAGCGCGAGAACGAGGCGCGCCAGTCTGGCCGCGAGGCCTTCTACGACCGGCCGGTCGAGGAGCGCGTTAAGGCCGGGCTGGCCGTGGCCGAGGCGTACTGCGTCTCCACCGAGGGTGACGGCCGCGAGGCGGTGGCGGTGTTCCGCTGCCGCCGCAACGACTCGCGTTTTAGGCCCGGCACGCACCTGCGGGTCAGCCGGGGGGACCCGCGGCGCTCGGTGGCCCGCCTCGAGCTCGTCGACGACCGCTTCGAGGACGGACAGTACGAGCTGCGCCTGAGCGGGCCGATCGAGAACCCCGCCGCCTTGGAAGGCCCCGACCCTTGGGTGCTCGACGAGGACGCCTTCGACCTGCTCGAGGTGGAGCTGTCCCTGCTGCGCGAGGCCGAGGAGCGCGGCCTGGCGCCCTGGCTTTCGGGCGGCGAGGAGCCCCGCCTGGCGCCCGATGAGGTGCCGTCGCCCTTCTCCGAGGGGCTGACCGGAAGCTCCCTGGAAGCCTTCACCCAGGCCCTGCGCGCGCGCAACTGGCTGACGATCCAGGGCCCGCCGGGCTCGGGCAAGACCCATCTGCTCGCCCGCTTGGCCCTGCACATGGCCCTCGAGCGCGACCTGCGCGTGCTGGTCACGGCGGTCTCGCACGCGGCGATCCATCAGGCCCTGGCCGAGGTCGTCGCCGTCGGTCGGCGCCACGCCAAGACCACGGCGCGCGCCGCCGACCTCCTGGCCGGCGACGTGGTCAAGATCGGCCTCTCGCGCGGCGCCAACGAGGGCCTCCCCGACGGCGTGCGGCCGCTGTTCCGGATCGGCCCCAAGAAGCGCCCGGTCATCGTCGGGGCCACGGTCTACGCCGCCTCGCGCCTGATGACCCCCGGGGTCCAGCCCTTCGACGTCGTCCTGTTCGACGAGGCGGGCCAGGCCCCGATGACCCTGGCCCTGGGCGCGCGCGTGCTCGCCCCGCTGGCGCTCTACATCGGCGACGACATGCAGCTGCCGCCCGTCGTGGAGGCCCGCGGCGACGAGGACGACGGGGAGGCCGGCTCGGTCCTCTCCCACGCCCGTTCCCGCTACGGGGCGCCGTTTTTGCTGCGCGAGACCCGGCGCCTCAACGACGAGCTTTGCGCGGTGGTGGGTTCCTGCTTCTACGACGACGCGCTGTCTTCGACGCCGGAGGCCGCCGGCCGCCGCCTCGAGCTCGGCGCCGCGCCGGCCGGTCCGTTCTCCGAGATCCTCCGCCCCGACCGCTCGCTGGTCTTCGTCGACGTCCCCCACGAGGGCAACAAGGCGCTCTGCGAGCCCGAGGCGCGCTGGGCCGCGGCGTTGGCGGCCGAGGCGGCGCGCTGCGGCGTCCCTCCGGAGGAGGTCGGCATCGTGGCTCCGTACCGCGCGCAGTGCAACCGCGTGCGCTACCTGCTCGAGCGCCGGCGGGGCCTGGCAACCGGCACCGTGGAGCGCTTCCAGGGCCAGGAGCGCGAGGTGATCGTCCTCTCGATGACGAGCTCCGACCCGCGCTACATCGCCCGGCTGGCTCCTTTCCTCTTCGACCCGCGCCGGCTCAACGTGGCCATCAGCCGCGCGCGCACCAAGGCCATCATCCTGGGCTCGCGCAAGGTTCTCATGGCGGCCGCGGGGACCGCCGACGAGGACGCCCCCGACTCGGCCGCGGCGCGCGGGCTCGCCGTGTTCCGGCGCCTCGTCGAGGCCGCGCATCCGGTGGCGGTGGGCCCCCAGCCGCCGGCTCCCGTGGGCGCGGCCGCCAAGGCCGCCGAGGGCGAAGCCCCGGTCCAAGGGGCCGAGATCAACCACGCCCAATACGGGGTGGGGGTCGTGCTGGCGCGTTCGATGCAGAACGTCGACCGCCGGAGGCGCTGGGTCCTGGAAGTCCGGTTCTCCGATGGGGCGGTCCGGCAGGTCCTGGCGTGAGGACCTATCTCGTCGACGGCACCAACGCCGTGCGCCGCGGCGCCTGGGACCCGCGCTTTCCCGAGATGGAGGAGGTCCGCACCGAGGGCTTCCTGCATAAGCTCTCGACCCTGGCCGCCGGAGCGGCCGGCCGCATCGAGGTCGAGGTCTTCTTCGACGGTCCCCGCCGCCCGTTCCGGGTCGTGCCGGGAGCGCCGGTGCGCCTGCGCTTCACGATCGACGGCGACGCCGACGCCGCCATCCTGGGCTCCGCGCGCCGTCTGCTCGACTCCGGCCGGGGAGTGGTCGTCGTCACCGAGGACTCCGGCCTGGCCGGCGAGGTCCGCGAGGAAGGGGGACGCTCGATGCGTATCGGCGAGTTTTTAAGACGGCTGGACGGAGGGACGGCATGAAGACGGCGGCCTTGGTCGGGGTGCTGGTCATGGCGCACGGCGGAGACCCGGCGTGGAACCGCGCCGTCGAGCAGGCGGTAGAACCCCTGCGCGCCAAGCATCCCACCGCCCTGGCTTACGGCATGGCCTCGGCCGACGCCCTGCAGAAGGCGGTCTCGGAGCTCGAGGCGAAGGGTGTGCGCAAGGTCGCCGTCGTAAGGCTCTTCCTAAAAGGCGACAGCTTCCTGGCGCGCACCGAAAAGATCCTCGGCGTCGAGCCGGGGGCGGGCCCCCGTCCCGCCGATTGGGATGCGTCCTCGGCTCACGGCGGCCATGGTGCCCACGGCGGCCACGGCGCCATGCACATGGACCCCGAGCTGATGCCGCTCTGGCGCGTGGTCAGCGAGTCGACTTTCACGGTGAGCTCACGTGGGCTGCTCGAGGCGGGCCTGGGGCCGCCGATCATGGCCAAGCGCGCGAAGGCGCTTTCCAAGGACCCGAAGAAGGAATCGGTGCTCCTGGTCGCCCACGGGCTGGGCGACGATGCGGCGGACGCGGGTTGGCGCGCGGCGATGGGGCCGGCCGTCGAATCAGTCCGAAAAGCCGCCCCTTTCAGAAGCGTCAAGGCTCTGACCCTGCGTGACGACTGGCCCGAGGCGCATGCGAAAGCGGTGGCCGAGATCAAGGCTTACGCCTCCGAGGCCAAGAAGGACGGCGGACGCCTCCTCCTTATTCCCTATCGCCTCTCCGGTTTCGGTCCCCAAGCCGGCTCGTTGAAGGGAATCGACGCGAAGCGCGACGACAAGGGGCTGCTCCCCGACGCGCTGGTCTCCGAGTGGCTGATCACGGAATCCGAGGCGTTGATGAAGGATGCCGGCTGGAATTAAGCCGGATTTGGTTCCCTACCCTGCAAATTTCGGAAAAATACTGCTGAAATAATAAGTCGTATTTACCGTCGCTGGCGACGGTGAATTCCCCATATTATTTCAGTCTATTTTTTCCGGATTTTGCAGGGTAGGGAACCAAGTTCCGCCGCCGATAGCCCCTCACCTCGAATACTCGGGGATCCGACTCCCCTGCGCGGCGAAGAAATGAGCGGACCAGTTCGCTGCGCGAGAACTCCCCGCCGCTGAGCAGGCGGGCGAGCTCATCCGAGAATAGATTTTCCCAAGACCAGCGGCGGTTCCAAGGAAACAGCGTAGCTTCGATGGCTTGGGGCGGGAGGTCCTCCGAGAGGCCTGAAAGCACCTGCCCGCGCAGCCAATCGAGGAACTCCAGCTTCTCCCGGAGTATGGCATGCGGCTCTTCCCGTATCACGACGCCGGGGATATCGGGAAAGTCCGTCCGGAGCGTGAAGATGTGGCCATGCCCGGTCAACATCACCTCTATCGGCAGTTCAAGCAGGCGCCGCATGCTCTCGAGCCAGCGCTGGCTGTCGACGTCGGGATTGGGCGAGCTGAAATAGGTCCCGACGAAGGCGTCGCCCGAGAGCAGCAGCTTCTCGACCGGGTCGTAGAGCACCACGTGGTCGTCGCAATGTCCGGGAGCGGGCAGGACGAGGAGCTTTCCGGAAGCGCCCATTATAGAGGAAGAGAGCGCCCGCGCTCCTAGGAAGGGCTCCGGCTGGCCGATCACGACCGCGCGCATGAATGGGATGCGCGCGGGGGCGCGCACGAGCGGCAGGCAGGCCTCGCTCGCGAGGACCGGCGCCCCGGTCAGTTCCGAGGCCAGGCCGAGGTTTCCGATGTGCTCCTCATGGGCATGGGTGGCCACGACCGCGCGCACGGCCCCCCGCTCGAGCTTCCCTAGATGACGGAGGACGCTGCCGCGCATGCTCGAGGCGCCGGGATCGATGAGGATTCCGTCGTAGAGGATCATCCAGAACTTCTCGCCGAACAGCGGCGGCACCAGGTCCGCCGTCGCCGAGCCGAGAAAGAACACGCGGAGCTTGCCGCCCAGGAGGTCGACTCGCCGCCGCCGCGTCTTGAGATGGTCGAGGGTGTTCCGCCAAGTCTGCCGGACCGCGAACGCCAGGATCATGGGGAGCCGGAGCAGGAACCCCATCGAATAGCAGGTCCAGAAGGAAGTCATCGAGCCGCGGGCTCGGGAGCGCGTGGTAAGCAGGGTCCGGCAGGCTCCTCCCCGGCATTTGCTGATCTCGTAACGATGCCGGGCGACGTAGCGGTAGGCCGCGTCCGAGAGCGCACGCAGGCCGGGGAGGTCCAAGAAGGCGCCGATCAGGTACGTCGGGGGGAACAGGCGCGCCAGCCGGCGCACGGCGGCGCCGCCCACAAAGAGCTCGCCGTCCGGGCCGAGGACGTGGAGCTCGCGCGCGCAGGCCTCGGCTTTCAGGCGCGGGTCGATGGCGGCGAGCCGGTCCGGGTCCATCGGCTCACAGCGCACGAGCCCGCGGCGGTCGAGCAGGCGCAGCCAGGTGACGCCCGCCTGGCAGACCTCGCACTGCTCGTCGTAGAACGCCCTATAGGCGCCGGGAGTCGAGGCCACGACCAGAGCGTATCACACTCCGGCGTCAGGTCCCTGCCGGCGTCGCCGCCGCGACGATCCTCTCGATGTCCTCGCGGAAGATCGTCTCGTCCTTCATCAGCGCGTCGACGAGGGCTTCGTGCGCCGCGGCGTTCTCGCGCAGGATGCCCGCCGCCTCGGCCATGGCCTCGTCGAGCAGGCGCCTGACCTCGCGGTCGATGAGCCGCGCCGTGGCCTCCGAGGTCAGGCGATGGCCGAGCGGGCTCTCCTTGTCGGTGAGCTGGGTCAGGAGCCCCAGCTTCTCGGACATGCCGAGCTTGGCCACCATGGCGCGGGCGATCTCGTTGGCCCGCTCGAGGTCGTTGCCGGGCCCCGTCGAGCCCTGGCCGTAGACCTTCAGCTCGGCGGCCAGGCCGCCCAAGCCGCCGACCATGCGCGCCTTGAGCTCGTCGCGCGTGCGCAGGAGGGCGTCCTCCTCCGAGCCCCACTCGGCGTAGCCCAGCGCGCCCGAGCCGTGGGGGACGATCGTGACCTTGTTGGGGAGGTTGGGGGCCTTCGACTTCATCATCGCCAGGACGTGCCCGGCCTCGTGATAGGCGATCTTGCGCTTGAGCGCGTCTGGCATGTAGAGGTCGCGGGCCTGGCCCACGATGGCGCGGTCGACGGCCAGCGCCAGGTCGGCGTTGGTGATCGCGTCGTGGCCGCGGCGGGCGGCCAGGAGCGCGCCCTCGTTGATGATGTTGGCCATGTAGGCGCCGGTGAGGCCGGCGGTTCGGCGCGCCACGTCGTGGAGGCTGGCGTCGGCGGCCAGGCGGACGCTCTTGGCGTGGACGGTCAGGATGGCCTCGCGGCCGAGCTGGTCGGGCTGGCCCACGTGGACCGTGCGGTCGAAGCGGCCCGGACGGCGCAGGGCGGGGTCGAGGGTGTCGGCGCGGTTGGTGGCGGCGATGACGATGACGCCCTTCGAGTTGTCGAAGCCGTCCATGGCCGCCAGCAGGGCGTTGATCGTCTGCTCGCGCTCGTCGTGGGAGCCTTGGGAGGAGGCGCCCGAGCTGCGCGCCTTGCCGACGGCGTCGATCTCGTCGATGAAGATGATGGCCGGGGCATCGGCCGAGGCCGCGGCGAAGAGCTCGCGCACGCGCGAGGCGCCGACGCCCACGAAGAGCTCGATGAAGTCCGAGCCCGATATCGAGAAGAAGCTGGCCTTGGCCTCGCCGGCCACGGCCTTGGCGCTCAGTGTCTTGCCGGTGCCGGGCGGGCCCTCCATCAGGACGCCCTTCGGGATCTTAGCGCCCAGCCTCTTGTACTTGGCCGGGTTGCGCAGGAAGTCGACGACCTCCTGGAGCTCTATGACGGCGTCGTCGATGCCGGCCACGTCCTTGAAGCGCGTCGTCGGGCGCTCCGTGCGGGCGGCGGCCTTGCCGCCCTTGAGGGCCGCGAGGCCGCCGGCGGCGCCGGCACGGGCCTTGGCGGCCAGCATGACGAAGAAGCCGATGGCCGCGATGATGAGGATCGTCGGGCCGAAGTTCCAGAAGAACTTCTCGACCTTGGACTCGCCCTGGGGCTGGGCCTGCGCCGGGGGCTCGGGCCGCGCGGCTTGGCGGGTCGACGGCGCCTGCGAGCGGGGCGCGTCGATGGTCGCATGGGAGGGGCCGTCGTAGGGCTGGACGATGGGGGGCGGCGTCCGCACCGGCGTCGACGACGTCGTCTGCATCGACGACATCATCCAGAGGAGGCCGCCGATGATGGCGGCCCCGATGAGGGCGGTCTTGAGGCGCTTCTGCCAGCCGGGCTGCAGACCCTGGGGCGGCGGCTGGTAGCCGTAGCCGAACGGGTCGTTCTCTTTCTGGAGGCGGGCAGCCTCCTTTTTCTTCGCCTCGAGGACCTCGAAATCCGACGGGGGCTCGGCCGGCGCGTCGATGCCGAGGCTCGTCAAGGCGGCTCGGGCCGCGAGGCGGACCGAGGGAATCTCGTCCATCGCCGCCTGCGACAGGGCCGCGGCGTATTCGGGCGCCGGAGAAGACTTGGGATGGGCCGCAGACCATCCTCCCAGCGCCAAGGCGGCCTCGCGCTTGATGTACCAGTCGCGGTCCGTGCTGACCAGGGCGGTGAGGAGTTCGGTGGATGCGTCCTTGGCGGCCAAGCGCACGGCGCTCAGGCGCACCTGCGGGCGGGTCTCGACGGGATCGGCCAGGAGCTCCTTGGCGCGCGCGACGGCGGCGGGAAGGTCGCTCTCCTCGAGGCGGCGCAGCTCGGCGATGATCTTGAGGACGGGCGGCAGCTCGGGGTGGTACTCGGTGACGTCGTTGGCCTCGGGAATGGCGGGCTTGAGGCCTTTGGTGTACTCGTCGCGGTAGGGGACCGGCATCGGCACGTGGCGGAGGGGGCCTGAGTCGTCGATGCCGGAGGCCGTCGTCCGGCGCGTCCGGTCGAAGAAGGCGGACCAAGTCCCGGCTTGGGTGGCGGCGGAGCCCTTGGGACGGGCGGCGGCCCGGACTTCCTTGAGCGCCTCGGCGATGCGCTCTTTAAAGGAAGGAGCTGGCGCTGGAACGGCGACTTCGGCAGCAGCGGCGGCGGGAAGCGCTGCGGGGGAAGGGGCGGCGGCATTGAGAGCCGTCGCGGCGGCCGCAACGCCTGTGGGCGCTACGGCGGGGGTGACAGCGGGCACGCTGAGCGGGGCCGTCAGGGAGACCGTGGGCAGGCCGATGCCCGTGACGGTCAGCGGCCCGATCGGAGCCGGCGCGCTCACGCGTGGCGCAGCGTTCCCCCGGACGCCGGGGGCGGCCACGATGGCGCGCACGGTGGCCGCGCAGGGTGCGGCGGCCTGATGGAGGATGGCCAGGCTCAACGCGGCGGCGATGGTTCGTTTCACGAGGGGATTGCAACATTTTCCCCGCAACCGCCCCAGGAGCGATTTGCCCACATTTACCCGGGCGATGGACCTAGGCGTGAAAGGTCCAAAATGCCTGGACTTAACGCCGTCGCGGGTCTAAACTCAATGTATGAGGACATGGGCGCTGCTTGCCGCGCTGGCGGTCCCGTCTTGGGCGGGCCCGACCAGGGTGGTCGTCGAGGCCCCCGTGCTCGCCCCGGCTCCGGCCGGAGCGGCCGCGGCCGGAGCCTCGATCGCCCCGACCTTGAGCGGGCATAGCGTCCTGCCAAGTCTCATGCCGACGCCGGTCGTCTCGGTCGCGCCGAGGACGGCCTCTCCCTCGCTTCCCACTCCAGCCCTCATCGCTCCGGCCCCGGCCGCCGCGCCTGTCATCGAGGCCGCTTTCGCCCTTCCCGCGACCGAGCACGCTCCGGGAGTGCTCCCGGGAGCCCGCGCCGGCCTCGACGCCGCAGCCCAGCTCTCGGGAGGCCTAGGCAAGGGGCCGGGAGTCCAGGCCGCCGCCGCCGCGCGGGCGTTCGACGGCGCGGGCAAGCTCGGTCCTCTGAACGCCGTCGACGCGCCGACCCCGAGCGAGGGAGGCTTCGGCCGGCGCGCCTCGGGCCTTTCGCCGCCCGGTTCGAGCCGCTTGTTCCCGGGCCTCAAGAAGAACGGGCATTCGGTCAGCGCCCCGGGGGTGGGCATCCCTGAGGGCTTGCTCGAGCGCATGGCCGCCGTGGCCGCCAAGCGGAGCAAGAGCGCGCTGACCGAGAAAGGCGAGGTGATCGAGCTCTACGACGCCGGCCGGTGGAAGGCCGACCCGGGAGCGCGCGAGGACGGCGGCGGGGGCTTCAAGGAACTGCTCGACGGAGCCTATGCCGAGCTGGCCAAGGCCCTTCCCGGCGAGGCCTTCGAGCTGCGCGACGCCCACCTGCGCATCGTCCGCGACGACGTCCCCGCGGGAAACGCGATTCACGCCGATCTGGGCGGCTACATGACGCTGACGCTGGCGTTGGACGGTCCCGGCACGGTGCTCTACCTGCCTGAGTCGGGGGGCTACAAGACCTCCGAGGCCGCCACGCTGAGCATGGCCGTCATCACCAACGCCGAGCGCGAGGCGCTGACCGGGGACCTCTCCACGCTGCACTCGGCGCCCCAGCGAGTCGTGCCGCGCCGGACCATGCTGATCGTGCGCTACAAGCCCTCGAAGCCGGTCCACGACGCTTTCTATACCTCGGCTCGGGACGCCGCCAAGCGCCGCGCCGAACGGGCCCGCCAGGCGCTGGCTCCTAAGCCTGCCGTCTCCCCGCTGGGCGGCTTCTTCAAGCGATTGCTCGGGGGCTGACGGGGTGCTCCCCCGGCCTCGGCTTATGCCGGCCCCGCGTCCAATGCCGCCCGGACGGCCTCCAGCAAAGACTCCCGCGCATACGGCTTTTGGAGCAAGCGCGCGCCGGGAGCCAGCGCGCCGAGGTCGGTGAGGTTGGAGTCGAAATGGCCGGATGTGTAGAGGACCTTCGCGTGGGGCCTAGAGGGACGCAGCGCTCCGGCTAAGGCGGGGCCGCTCATGTCTCCGGGCAAGACGACGTCGGTCAGCAGGAGTTCGAAGGCGGCCCCGGGCTGGAAAGTCCAAGCCAGGGCTTCCGCGGCGTTCGGGAAGGCCGTCACCCGATACCCGGCCTTGGCGAGCACGCGCATCGCAATATCCCTGACCGCCTCCTCGTCCTCGACGAGCAGGATTTGCTCCGTGCCGCCTTTTACTTGGACCACCGCGCGCTCGGTGGCGTCCGCCGCCTCTTGCCTCGGCCAATATACGCTCATGGTCGTCCCGACGCCGCGTGCGCTCTCGACGTGCAGGAAGGCCCCGGCCTGCTTCACGATCCCATAGACCGTCGAGAGGCCCAGCCCCGTCCCTACGCCGGAAGCCTTGGTCGTGAAGAAGGGCTCGCAGATCCTCGGCAGGTCCTCGGGCGCGATGCCCTTGCCTTTGTCGCTTACAGACGTGACGAGATAGCGCCCAGCGGGGACGGCCCCGTCCAAGCATGGCAAAGGCGCCGCCAGCGCGCGCTCGCGGACGGCGATCTCCACCGTCCCTCCTCCGGGCATCGCGTCACGGCTGTTGACCACGAAGTTGAGGATCACCTGCTCCAACTGACCGGCGTCGGCCAGGATCCTGCCTCCCTCGGTCTGCGCGACGAAGTCGAGGCGCAGGTCCTCTCCCACGATGCGCCCCAGCATGCGCTGCAGGTTGGCGACGACCTGCGCGGGCTCAAGCAGGGCGGGCGAGACGGCCTGTTTACGGCTGAAGATCAGGAGCTGCCGGGTCAGCTCGGCGGCGCGGCGCGCCCCGCGCTCGATCTCGGCCAGGTCGGCGCGCAGTCCCGAGCCGGCGGAGAGGTCCGCCTGCCCGAGTTGGGCGAAGCCCAGGATGGCGGTGAGGATGTTGTTAAAGTCATGGGCCACCCCGCCGGCCAGGCGTCCCATGGCCTCCAGCTTCTGGGACTGCTGGAGTTGGCTGGTCAAGGACAGCTCCCTGGCGACGTACTCCGTCTCGCGTTCCCAGGCCGCGGCGGCGGACGTCTCGTTGAGGGCCACCAAGCGGACGAACAGCACGCCGGCCGCCGTAAAGAGGGCCGCTACCGACAGGGCGGCGTGGCTCCCGTGGGTGTGGTAGTGGGCCGCCGCGGCGACGGCGGTCACGGCCGCGCAGATCAAGGCGTATTGGTACAGTGGGGCGCGTTCGGGCCGCAACCGCGGCTGACGCTTGTCAGGAGTCATCGAGACATCTGTATAGCAACAAGCTTGCCGGGGCCTTAGGCGGCATCGAGGGCCTCGCGCACGGCGCGCAGGAGAGTCTCCTCTGAGAAGGGTTTCGGCAGCAGGCGGGCGCGGTCTGTCTGGACGCCGTGGGGCGAGACCTGGTCGTCGGAATAGCCCGAGACGTAAAGGACTTTTGCGTCAGGCCGCAGGCGCCGCACGGCTTCGGCGAGGTCCTTTCCGTTGAGCCCGCCGGGCATGATCATGTCGCTGACCAGCAGCTTGAAGTCCGCGCCGGGTCTCCCCAGCCAGGCCAGGGCCGCCCGCGGCTCCGAGAACGCGGTGACGCCGTAGCCGGCGCGCTGGAGCAGGCGTGAGGCCAGTTGGAGGACGGCCGGCTCGTCCTCGACGAGCAGGATGTGCTCCGTGCCTCCCGCCGTCGCCGCCGCCGCTCGGGACGGCGGCGCGGCGGGGGCGTCCTGAGCCCGCGGCCAATGCGCGGCGATGGTCGTCCCCGAGCCGACCACGCTCTCTACGGTCAGGTAGCCCCCCGACTGCTTGGCGATCCCGAAGACCATCGCCAGCCCCAGGCCGGTGCCCTCGCCGAGCGGCTTGGTGGTGAAGAAGGGCTCGAAGATGCGCGGGAGGACCGCGGGCGGGATGCCGCAGCCGGTATCCTTGACGGAGACCACCACGTAGTCTCCGGCCGGGATCAGGCCGTCGACGCAGACGGCGGGCGCCGTCAGGGTCCGCTCCCGCACGGCCACCTCCACCGTGCCCCCGCGGGGCAGCGCGTCGCGGCTGTTGACGACGAGGTTCATGATCACCTGCTCGAGGTTCCCGGGGTCGATGAGTACCTTGCCTCCCCGGGACTCGGCGACCAAGCGCAGGCTCATGTCCTCGCCGACGATGCGGCCCAGCATCTTCTGGAGCGAGGCCGCCGAGACGGCGGGATCGACGAGCTGGGGCCTGGGCAGCTGCTTGCGGCTGAAGATCAGGAGCTGGCGGGTCAGCTCGGCCGCGCGCCTGGCGGCGCGCTCGACCTCGCTGAGGTCGTCGTCGAGCGCGGAGCCGGGCGGCACCGCCCCGCGGCAGAGCTGGGTGAAGCCCAGGATCGCCGTGAGGATGTTGTTGAAGTCGTGAGCCACGCCTCCGGCCAGGCGCCCGACGGCCTCCATCTTCTGCGCCTGGAGGAGCTGGGCCTCCAAGGAGCGCTCCTTGGAGATGTCCCTCTTGACGGCGACGTAGCTGACGATGCGGCCCGATTCATCGGCGATGGGCGCGATCGAGGCTTCCTCCTCGAAGGTCGTCCCGTCTTTGCGCTTGTTGACGAAGCGCCCCATCCAGACGCGGCCCGAGGCGAGGACGCGCCACATCTCACGGTAGAAGTCCGGCCCGTGGGCGCCGCTCTTCATAAGGCGGATATGGGTCCCGACGGCCTCCTGCCGGGAGTAGCCGATCAGCCGGGAGAACGCCGGGTTGACGTATTGGATCGTGCCGTCCGCGCCGGTGATGAGGACGGTCTCCGCCGCGCTCTCCACGGCCTGCAGGACGCGCCGATGCTGTGCTTCCAGGCGCTCAAGCGCGGCGCGCGATGCGACGGATGCGATGGAGTAGACGGCGGCCAGGCTGGAGATCCCGGCGAGAAAAAGTAGGGCGTCGCGGTCGGTGACCCAGTGCGTCAGGCACGCCGCCGCCGCCGTGGCGGCCCAGAGGAGGGCGTAGCGGTCATGGGCGGCGAGTTTGAGGAGGCGCATATGACACCCGTCATGCTTCGGATTGCGTTTAATCATGTAGCAACGGTCCTGCCATCCGAGCCGGAGAGCTCCGGCCCCTGGCGTTCGGTCCCCAGGCCGGATATGCTGTAGGGAATGGGGCCCGGCCGCCGTATATCGGAGATGGAAACGTCCTCTTTCCTGGCGGCCGGCCTGGTCGCCTCCGCCGCGGGCCTCTGCGCCGTCTGCTACCTTCTCTGGCTGCCGGACGTCTCCAGCCTCAAGAGCCGGCACCCCACCACCACCCGCTACACGGCGCTCTACGCCCGGCGCATGGCGCGCAAGGGGCAGAAGGCAGGCACGGCGATGACCTGGGTCCCGATCTCCGCGATCTCCCCGCATCTGGTCCAGGCCGTGCTCATCGCCGAGGACGACCGCTTCTTCCGCCACCGCGGGGTGGATTGGCGTGAGCTCGAGCCCGTCCTGCGCGCCAACCTGCGCGGGGAGCGTCCCCGGCGCGGGGCCAGCACGATCTCCCAGCAGGTGGCGCGCAACCTCTACCTCTCGCCGGAGCGCAGCTACGGCCGCAAGGTCCGGGAGATCCTCATCGCCCGGCATCTCGAGCGCACGCTGGGCAAGGAGCGCCTGCTGGAGATCTACCTCAACATCGTGGAGTGGGGGGAGGGCGTGTTCGGCGCCGAGGCGGCGAGCCGGGAGTACTTCGGGAAAGCCGCCGCCGAGCTCTCGCCCGAGGAGGCCGTCAGCATGGCCGCCGCCCTGCCCAGCCCCTACGACCGCAACCCGTCGGTGGAGCCCGACGAGCGCCTGCTCAAGCTCCGGAGGGTCTATCTCGAGCGCCTGCGCCGCAAGGGCGGCTTGACCGCTCCCGGGCCCGAGCCCGCGCCGTCTATACAAGCGCTTTGATTTTACGCATAATCCAGGCCAGGAGCCCCAGCGCATGCTCGACTATATCTTCGGGATGTTCTCCAACGACATGGGTATCGACCTCGGCACGGCCAATACCCTGGTCTGCGTGAAGGGCAAGGACATCGTCCTGCGCGAGCCCTCGGTCGTCGCGCTCGACAAGGAGTCGCGGCGCGTGCTGGCCGTCGGCACCGAGGCCAAGCGCATGCTCGGCCGCACGCCGGAGTCGATCATCACCGTGCGTCCCTTAAAGAACGGCGTCATCGCCGACTTCTACGTCACGCAGGAGATGATCAAATACTTCATCCGCAAGGTGCACGCGCGCTCGAGCCTTTTGCGCCCGCGCATCGTAATAAGCGTCCCCTCGGGCATCACCGAGGTCGAGCGCCGCGCCGTGCAGGAGTCGGCCGAGCAGGCCGGGGCGCGCGAGGTCTTCCTCATCGACGAGGCCATGGCCTCGGCCATCGGAGCGGGCCTGCCGGTCTCCGAGCCGCACGCCTCGATGATCGTCGACATCGGCGGCGGCGCCACCGAGGCCGCCGTCATCTCGCTGGGCGGCATGGTGGTCTCCAAGTGCATCGGCATCGCCGGCGACGAGTTCGACGAGGCCATCCAGCAGTTTTTACGCCGCAAGCACAACCTCATCATCGGCGAGGCCACCTCCGAGGAGATCAAGCTGCGTATCGGCTCGGTCTATCCCCTCAAGGAGGAGATGACGATGGAGGTCAAGGGCCGCGACCAGGCCACCGGCCTGCCGCGCACCGTCCTCATCAGCTCCGAGGAGGTCCGCGGGGCCCTCAAGGAGCCGGTCAACCTCATCATCGACATGATCAAGGACGCCCTCGAGGAGACCCCGGCCGAGCTCTCGGCCGACCTCGTCGACCGCGGCATCATCGTGGCCGGCGGCGGCGCCCTCCTGCGCGGCCTGCCCGACCTCATCCGCCAGGAGACCGAACTGCCCGTCCAGCGCGCCGAGGACCCCCTGACCTGCGTGGCGCGCGGCACCGGGCGCTATCTGGAAGTCCTCGACGAGATGCAGCGCAACGGCCGGGTCAACCTCTCCAAGCTGCGCCGGTCCCTCAACAAGGGCCAATAGCCGGCCGAACTATCCGCGCGGATAGTCGTTGCGCCGCCTAGCTTGCCGCTCCCCGAATATCCGGCGTGCCCAGAGTTGATTGTGCGCGCGGCAACTCAATCTGAGGTTGGAGGGATCATTCGAGGATCCCCCTAGCGCGAAAGGGATGACGTGGTCGATTTCCAGCCACTTGGTCTCTGGACATCTATCACCGTCCTTTCCAGCATATGTGCAGCGCCCCCCATCTCGGTTCCAAACCTGGTCGCGTAGCGCGACGGGGATTCGGCGGGACCTGTTCTTTCCCGCTTCCTCCTGTACGGCAATAGAGCGCCTCGCGCCCTGACGGCGCGCGTGTCGCCGCTCGGGATCTGATTTTTCGAGCCAAGTATCCAGCGCCTCTTCAAATGCGGCTTCCAGCGAGCGGCCGCCAGCCCGTCCCAAGCCGAGCCCCAAGGCGCGGTCGTACTTCCTTCGCAACTCAGAGCTGCCGGTAAAGCGAAAGAGTATTCTTTGGAAGGACAACGGCTCGATGTCTTCCCGGGAGCCGATCGACGGCGGGCTGGTCTGCGTCCCCCTTTTGTCTTGGTTCACCGCGGCCAAGGGGAGTGCCCCCGGCGTGTCGGACCCTACTTCGGCATCCGAGGGGCTGGTGCCCACGGGAGGATGCGGAGGATTAGGGGGCGGCAGCGCCCGAATGCAATCGGGGGAGTCGGGCCTTGGAGCAAGCTCTGCCGCGATGACCTCCAGGGCTCTCGTAGCCTTGCCATCGGACGCGGACAGGACCTCCTCGATGTTCTCTTGGCGCAGGTGCGGGGCGAGAATGACGATGCCGGTCAGGCTAAGTCGTCCTGCGGCAAGGCGTTCGAGTAGAACGGGATAGGTCTTCGCCGCGCGCGCGGCTTGGATCCGCTTGTACGCCTCTTGCTCTGAGTAGCCCAGGACCCTCACGCAGTAGGCAAACAGAGAGGGTTGTCCCCGGTCGGCATACAGTCTACGTCCGTCAAACTCGCCTAGATGGGCGAGGAGCAGCACAAGCGCCTTTCGTTCGATCCCAGTGAGCCTGGATAGCCGTTGCTCCAAGGCTTCATCGTCCAATCCCTTTATCGTGGTCGCCAACGACCCGAACTCGATCGGAATGCTCTCCATATCTATATATACGCAGAAGTCGCAAAAAAGTTCCCGCGGCGCAGGGGGATACTATCCGCGCGGATAGTCCTACTGGCGCTCGGGCCCGGGAAAAGAAGAAGCCCCCCGGCCATAGGCCGGAGGGCTCCTTTCTGATTCGCTCGGGTCTAGATGTCCCAGCGCCCGCTGGCCGGCTTGTCGTCGGCCGGGGCGTTGCGCGGACCCGACATGACCTGCGCGGCGGTCTGCCACGCCGACCAGAGGCCGGAGATGATCGGCGACCACCAGTTCTCGGCCTGGACGTAGCCGCCGGTCGGGGCGATCTGACCCGGCTTGGGCTCGGCGACCTTGATGCCGTGCGCGGCGGCCGCGGCGGCGATCTGCTGGTAGTGCGGGGCGACCCCGTCGGCGCCGATGTCGCGCAGGAGCACCGAGTTGATGAACGCCGGGATGTCGCGGTTGGACGCGAGGATCGCGGGCAGGATCAGGGCGTTGGTCAATGCGACGCCCTCGACCTCGCCTAGCGCGGCGACGAAGGACTTGCGCAGCTTCCAGACGAAGCCGCCGCCGGCCTGGCCCTGGGCGTGGACCTCGTCGCGCGAGCGGTACTGGTATTTGTTCTCGCCGGTGCGGATGTAGTCGGGGTTTCCGCCCTTGAGGAAGCCGCGGCCGATGATCGGCTGGCCGGTCAGCATCATGGCCAGCATGTCGCCGATGGCCTCGCTCAGGCCGCCGTTCTTGATGCCGCCGTGGGCGGCGTCGTCGAGCGCGTGGCCGTACTCGTGCTGGGCGACGTCGTTGTAGGACGAGTTCGCGCAGCGCGCGCTCGACTTAAAGAAGTTCAGGCTGGGGCTGTAGGGCGTGTAGTAGGCGTTGCACTCGTCGTCGATATTGACCTTGACGGGCATCGGCTTGTCGAGCGTCGTGAGGCTGATGCCGTGCTTGGTCAGGAACTCGTGGACCGCGGTCGTGTGGATGTAGGCGTTCATCTGGGCCAGGGCGTTCTCGTCCTTGCCCGCGGGATTAAAGACGACGCGCAGCTCTTCGCCGGGCTTGGCCGTCACCGTGACGACCAGGTCCTTGCGCTCCTGGTCGGAGACCGCGGCGTAGCGGCCCGACAGCTTGACGGTCAGCTTGACGGGCGCGTCGCCCTCGCCCTCTACCGTGAAGCGGCCCTCGTAGTCGGCGAAGTACTTGCGGCCGTTGGACGCGACGATCTCGACGTGGCCGACCGCCATCGGCGAGGGGACGCCTGACTCGATGGGGCCGTCGGCGATCGCGCGGCCCGAGACGTTGCCGGAGACGTTGAGGCTGTGGCGGGCGTCCCAGGCGAAGGTCTGGCCGGTGTTGATGTCGACGGCGGCCACCAGGGTCTTGGCCTTGGACATCATCAGGCGCACCGCGCGCCACTGGCCCTCGAGGTGCATGAGCTTGACGCCCTGGTCGTTGAAGTCGTCGGGCGAGGCCGTGGTGTGGCCGAGCCGGGTCGCCGCGCGCTCGAGGATGGCGCGGTCGTCGAAGCGGCCGAAGGTGTCGACGTCGAGCCAGGGGAAGAGGTTGGCCGAGGAGCCGATCACGACGGCCTTGCCGTCGATGATCTTCACCGTGAAGCCGAGGAAGGTCCCGTCGACGGTGACGCCGTTGTGGAGCTGCTTGAAGTTGACGTAGATGGTGTCGGCCAAGCCGCTTTGGCCGGCGACCCTATGCGCGATGACCGTGGCCAACTGAGCCGAGGCCACTCCGCCGTACTCGCTGGGGGTGGCCTGGATCAGGCGACGCAGGGCGGACTCGACGCCGGCGGCGTCAGTGGGGTTGCCCGGCAGCGCGACCGGGCCGGCCGGCGAGGCCGTGATGCCGAAGCGCTGGAGGAGCGTGCGGCGCGGCTGGACGCCGGGGAGCTGTACCTTGTCCCAGCTCAGGCCGGGGGACTCGGTCTGCTGGGGGAGGCTGGGCTTGGGGTCGAGGCGGACGCCGTCGCGGTCCTGCGGCGCGGCTTCCTCGGGCCGGAAGCCGACGGCACCGCCCGTGAACATGGCGGAGGTGCGGCCGAAGCTCAGGCTTTTCGTGATCGCGCCGAGGACGGCGCTCAGACCCTTCGCGGGGGGCTTATTATAGGGAGAGGTGCCGTTGATGAAGGCGTTGGGGACCGGCTTGCCGGCGACCGTGACAGTCTCGACGGCGGCGGCGGCGGGACCGACGGCGGCCTGGGCCGCCGGACCGGCGATCGAGCCGGAAAGGGCGGCGGCGGCGGCCGGCGCGGCGGCCACGGGGACGTTCGCGGCGACGATCGAGAGGCCGCTGAGGCTGGGAGTGGGCAGGACCGACCCGGGCGCGGCGAGGGTGGGGGTCAGGCCGACGTTGGCGGCCGGGGCGGCCAGCGAGGCGGCGCCGGCGGCGCCGGGGACGGCGGTGACGGCCGGGGCGGAGACGGCCCGGGCGTTCATCTGGGCCCAGAGCGGCGTGGGGCCGACGGCCAGGGCGGCCGCTAACGCGGCGGAGAAAATCTTCGAGGCGGGATGGCGTTCGTTCATGCGTCCTCCGGTAAGTGGCTGATGGTACAACTCACCTTCGACGGGCCCCATGAGCCGAAGGGGTCCCATTCGCGCGTCATTGGGCCCACGGGGCCTTAGGACCTAGGATGCAGCCGCCGGCGGCTTGTGTACGAAACATGTCCGCAATGTGGTATTTGTACAACTGACGGATGCAGAGCGAGAACGTCCTTGAGCTGATGCGCCGTTACCCCGACGAATGGCTCGTGCTCGATCGAAGTTGGTCGGTCCTGGACCGCGGCCCGGAGCTAGCGCCCCTGCGCGAGCGCTGGGCCGGCCGACGCACTACCTTTCTGCGCTCCTCGCGCTGAGCTTGCTCTCCGGCGCCGCGCGCGCCGAGGCGCCCGTCCTTGGTCCACTGGGCCGCCTGCCGTTCCCGGCCGGTGAGGGCCGCAGCCAAGCCGGCTTGGCGCGCCTAGGCTGGTTCCAGCACGGCACCCAGGGCGGCCCCGCCGCCAGGCCCGACGGCTCCGGGAAAGCCTTGGCGCTCTACCAGCTCTCGCTGGTCGACGCCTACCGTTCCAAGAACCTCGCTCTGATGGGCGACGCCTTCTGCTTGAGCGACCGCCGCAGCGGCCCCGCCGTCAGTCCGACCCAGGTCAGCTGGCTGGCGGGCGGCGCGCTCGAGGAGAAGTCCTGGCGGCTCGAGGCCGCGCGCGAGGACCACCGCCCGCTCGACCGCGACGGCCTCCGGTTCCAGGCCTGGCGCGCCGGCCTGCGCTCGTATTGGGGAGAACAGCCCGGCGGCACGCGGGACAGCAATCTTCCCGCGGGCATCGGACTCTTCAAGCCCAAGTCCAAGATAGGCCTCTCGGGGGATTGGGGCGTGGATTGGTACTTCTTCAACAAGACCCTCCCCGCCAAGTCCGACCTGACCGGGATCCAGCACCTGCGCTACTCGCTGCGCGGCACGCTGGGCGACCCGAAAGGCCCGTGGCGCCTCGTCGGCTCGGCCGAGCTGCCCACCTCGGGCCGGAACTGGTCGGCCGCGGAGCTCAACGCCTCGGTCGGCGCCGCCCTGCGCTGGAAAGAAGGCGAAGTCCTCATCACGCGGCAGATCCGGGACAGCTTGGACGGTCCGGGCTACCATGCCTGGTGGCAGTTCGGCGCGTCATGGTCGTTCGCGGCCCCCGAAGGCGCCCTCTAACAACCCGGGCCTTTGGGCCTGATTATTTTGTCCCTCGCGGCCTATATCTTAAATAGGCCTTTCGCGCTTAGAATCCTTCCATAGGGCCTAGATGGGAATAGGTCCTTAGGTACCACGGAGGGACGATGCGAAACATCCTGATCCTATCCTTAGCCTTGCTGGCCCCGGCCGCGAGCGCGGACCAACAAAAGGAACAGCCGAAGCGCCTGATCGTCGGATTTAAGGCGGACGTCGACGCGACCACGCAGGAAGAGCTGCTCCAACGCTTCGGCCTCACCGACCTCGAGTCGATCGACGGCCTCAACGCCCGCATCGTGGAGGCGGCGCCCGGCCAGTTCTCGCCCTCGGCGATGCGCATGATGGCCGACCCGTCGATCTACTACGTCGAGGAGGACTTCTACACGAACTGGCTCCGCGGCGCGGCTCCCGTGGGCTTCTCCCAAGTCCCCATGCCGGCCCTCGACGCCGTCATGTCCGGCTTGCCGAAGTTCGAGAAGCAGGACGCCACCGAGGGCGAGCAGCCCTGGGGCGTCGTCCGGGTCGGCGCCGAGAAGGCTTGGCAGCGCGGTGTGGACGGGCGCGGTGTGCGCGTCGCCGTCATCGACACGGGCATCGACTGCGCGCACCCAGACCTCAAGGCCAACTGCCAGAAGGGCTACAACGCCATCGACTCGAAGAAGCCCCCGACCGACGACAACAGCCACGGAACGCACGTCGCGGGCACCATCGCGGCGGCCAACGACGGCCAGGGAGTCGTCGGCGTGGCGCCGGCCGCGAAGCTCTACCCGGTCAAGGTCCTCGACGCCGACGGCGGGGGCTCCTTGACCAGCATCATCAAGGGCCTGGTCTGGGCCGGCAACAACGGGATGCAGATCGCCAACATGTCGCTGGGCTCCTCGCGGGGCTCGGTCTTCATGCGCTTGGCCGTCTCTTACGCCAAGGCGCGGGGCGTGGCGCTGCTCTGCGCGGCCGGAAACTCCGGCGGCTCGGTGGGCTACCCCGCCGCCTACGACGCCTGCATCGCGGTCGCCGCCAGCGACTCGGGCAACAACGTCGCCGAGTTCTCCAGCCGCGGCAAGCAGGTCGACTTCATCGCCCCGGGCGTGGACGTCAAGTCCACCGTCCCCGGCGGCGGCTACGACCGCTACTCGGGCACTTCGATGGCCACGCCGCACGCGGCCGGTCTGGCCGCTCTGGCCGTCCAGCAAGGCGCCGCGGGCAAGGACGGCGTCATGGCGGCGCTCAAAAAGGCCGCCAAGCCGCTCGACGGCCTGAGCGGCGAGGAGCAGGGGATGGGCATGCCGAACGCGGAGTTCATCCGGGGCAAGTAAGCCTAGTCCTTTAGACCCGCCGCGCATGGGCATAACCGCCTATGCGCGGCTTTCGTTTGAGGCGTAAAAAGCTACAATCGCACGGTGACCGCGTTTCTTTCCTTGCTGTTGGCCGCGGCCTCCCCTGTCCTGGCGCTGCTTCCCGTTTATAAAGTCGAGCGCATGCGCGAGCTTCAGGCCCAGGGCCGCGTGGTCGTCATCCAGTTCACCTCCCAGACCTGCGCGCTCTGCCGCCAGCAGGAGGAGACCCTCCAGCGGCTGGGCAAGGACGCCGACAAGACCGTGCCGGTCTTCCTTCAGGCCGACTACGACGCCGAGAGCGCCCTCCGCCAACTCTGGCGGGTCGGGGCTCCGAGCTCCCTGGTCGTGTTCCGCGGCAACGACTTGCTCGACCGCTCCACGGGCCTGGTCAGCGAGGACGACATCCGCGCCTTCGTCCGCGACGCCGTAGCGCGCTCGCGCGGCCGCCCGCGGGCCCGCACCCCCCGGATCACCCGCCCGAAGCGATGATCGCCGCCGCGCTGGCCGCGGCGCTCTCCGGGGCGGCGGGGACGGCGTCCGCGCTCGAGCAGACGGTCCACATCCTCTCGTTCCGCCAGTCGGGCCATACGGTCTCCGCCGACCTCGTCGAGTCCTGGGAGGCGTTCCTCCGCTCCGAGAAGACCGTGCCCGGGGCCGTCGAGAACGTCCCGGCGCGGACCGACACCGAGCGCTATCAGTTCGACGTCGGGGAAGCGTTCTCGGGCACCGCGGAGGCGCTCGAGACGGCGGGCGGGTATCTCGTCATCCTGCCCCCCGACCCGGAGCTCCTGGGCCGTTTCGAGGATTACGCGCGCCGGCGGGAGGCCGACGGCGAGCCCCGCCCGCCGCGCCTGCGCCGCCGCTTTGTGCGCTTCTCGTCGGCGCCGGGCGGCGGAGGGCTGGTCATGTCCCTGCCCGACTCCGACTTGCCGCGCGCCCCGGCCTGGGCCGACTGCCTGGCGCTGGTCTACGAGCTGCGCGGCCGCCGGGCGGTCTTCATCCAGAAGACGCGCGGCGGCCTGGGCCGCGTCGCGGCGGCCGTCGAGCGCCTGCGCGAGCGCTACGGCGACGACCTGCTGGTCTTGAGCCGCGGCGACGTCTTCGAGAACGGCGCCTCCTCCGGTCCCGCCGTGGTCGCCGGCTTGGCGCGCCTCGGGGCCCAAGCCCTGCTCCCCGGGGCGGCGGAGTTCGCGGCCCTCGACGGGTTGTGGGGGGGCGGCACCGGGCTGACGGTAGTGGCCGCCAACCTCAAGGCGGCCGACGGCGCCCCGAGCTCGCCGGGACGCGCGGTCTTCCGGGTCGGCGGTCTGCGCGTCGGCGTCTTCGGCGTGGCCCAGGAGGCCTACCAGCGCCTGCTCTCTCCGGCCAACGCGCGGCGCTACACCCTGGGCGACCCGCTCGTCGCGGCGCGTGACGCGACGGCGGCTCTGCGCAAGGAAGCCGACCTGGTCGTGGCGCTCTCGAACCTGACGGCGCCGCAGAACGCCCGCCTGCGCGCGCGCGTCCCGGGCATCGACCTCATCGTGGGGGACACCCTGCCTTCCGACCCCGACGCCGAGCTCGAGACGGTCTCGGCCGATGACCCCGAGCGGGGACCCGCCGATGCGGCCCTGCTGGTGAGCGCCGACGCGCCGGCCGTGGTCAACCATCTCACCCTGCGGCGCAGCGCGATGGGCGAGGGCCGCTACGGCCTCTTCGTCCGCGAGGAGCGCCTGCTCCTCGACGAGAGCCTTCCCGACCTTCCCGGCTACGCCGCGTTCCGCTTCGAGGCCTACGGCGTCGACGCCAGCACGGCCCCGCCGCTCCTACCGGGGGCGCGGCGGCTCTATCCCGCCGGCAAGGCCGGAACTCCGCCGCGACTCAAGGACCTCGACTTCTGGCGCATGGCGGCCAGCCTGGCGGCCGAGTCGACCGGGGCAGAGGCCGCCTTCCTGCCGGTCCAGGCGGTGGAGGAGCGCACCACGGGCGACTTCCGCGAGGGCGTGGTGCGCTCGTGGTTCCCCGCGCCCGACCAGCTCGTGACGGTCCAATTGCCGGGCTCGGCCTTGAAGGTCCTGCTGGCGGAAGCGCGCCGCCTCGAGAACCCCGACGCCGCTCTTCCGCCGGGAGGGCTGCGCCTGGCCGCCGGGGGCTTCGGGGCGGGAGGGACGGTCCACGGCGTGCCGATCGACGAGCGCACCATCTACCGCGTGGCGCTGACCGAGCGCGTGCTGGCCCAATCCGAGCAGTTCCCGGCCTTGGCTTCGGCCAGGGACAACCGTTCCCTTGGGGCCCTTGATGACGCCGTCGTGGCCGCCCTGCGAACGTCGGGGGCGGCCGGCTGGCGGCCCGACCGCTACGGCGAGCTCTTCTCGGGCGCGCCGGTGCGCGAGACCGGCCTGTGGCGGATCAATTTCCGAGACATCGGCCTCAACTTCTCCAACACCAAGGTGGTCAGCGACCCGACGCTGGCCAGCGTCCCGAACGCGCGCGTCCAGGGCTTCGACGAGCTCCTCATCGGCGGGGTGGCCAAGTCCGACGCCGACTGGCTCAGCGGCGACCTCAAATGGACCAGCGGCCTCGACATCGAGTACGCCCGCTCGCGCCTGCGCCCGCCGGGACGGTCCGACGTCCTCAACACGCCCAAGAACCGCGCCGACGCCCGGACCGCGGTCTCGGTCAAGGTCGGGCGCTTCCCGGTGACCTGGATCGCGCGCTCCTACGGCCCCTCGATGGGCATCGAGTACGAAGGCGAGGTCGAGCGCCTGCCGCTGACGCGGCGCAAGCACAAGGTCAGCCTTCTTCCCGGCGTGGAGCTCTTCAACGGGTCGCTGCTGCGTTCGCTGACCTTCGCGGCCAACGTCCAGCGCGACTATACGCCGGCGCGGCCGGTCAACCAGTACGGCGCGCGCCTGCGCGGGCTGATGGGCGTCCCGGCGGGTCCCGGCACCCTCAACGGCGAGTTGACGGCGCGCTACTTCTTCCTCACCCCGCGGGATACGTCCGCGGACCTGCGTCTCGAGCTCAACGGCGTGCTCAAGTACCACATCCCCGTCTACGAGCGGCTGACGTTGGCGCCGTTCATCGACGTGTTTTACTTTCAGCATAAGATCACGCGGGCCTCGGGCTACTCGGCCATCACGGGGATCACCCTGGGGTTCTCGCGGCTGTGGAAGCCGCAGTACGAGCGTTTCCGCTAGCGGAACGCTATCGAGTCGACGAAGGTCTCGAGCACTTCGCGCTCGGCCTTCGCGCGCGTGGCGGGGACGGCGTGCTCGATGACGAAGACGGTGTCGCGCTGGGCGAACGCGAAGAACATCTGCACGTAGGCCCAGGTCTCGCCCTCGCGCTTGGCGGCCAGCGCCAGGCCGCGGCGCGGCCCGAGCGAGGCCTCGCGCATCTTGACGTCGCCGGCGACGCGCTCGAGCGGCTTGAGGATGTTCTCATCGACGATCCACGAGAGCTTGCGTTTGCCCATGGGGTAGGCGCGCAGGATGAGGTGGGAGCGCTCAGGGGCCGTGGCTTCGCGCGAGGAGTAGCGCATGACGGGGCCGGGGCCGGGATGCTCCTCGGTCAGGTCGTAGCCGCGCGGGGAGACGCAGGTCAGCCCATAGACGAGGCTGGCGCAGAGGGTCTCGGGGCGGGGGTCCTCGGGGACGTCCCTTAGGACCGGGGCAAGAGCGACCTCCCCGGTCGACGCGCAGCCGGCCAGGCTAGCGGCCAGGGCCAGGCTTACCAGACGCTGTCCCACCACCGCGCCGTGATGACGAATTCCACGCGCCGGTTCTGGGCGCGGTTCTCCTCGGAGTCGTTCTCCACGATGGGCTTGGCCTCGCCGTAGCCCTTCGCGCGGATGAACTCGCCGTAGACGCCGAGCTCGACGAGATAGGACTTTACGGCCTCCGCGCGCTTCTGCGAGAGCCAGATGTTGTATTTGTCGGAGCCTATGTCGCAGGTGTGTCCGAATACCATGAGCTTGAGGTCGGCGTGGCGGAGCATGACGTCGGCCACGAACTCCAGGGCCTGCTTGGCCTCGGGCTTGAGGAAGGCCTTGTTGAACTTGAACTCGATGGGGGGGACGTCCCGGCGGTTGATGCGCCGCTCGAGGTCCTTGAGCTCCTGGGTGGCCTTGCGGACGTCGGGGGTGTCGTCGCCGGCGGTGATCTGGATCCCCTGCCCGAAGGCCAAGAGGGGGAGGACGGCCAGCACGCAGGCGGCCGCTCCGGTGAGGACCGTTCGCATACCATCTTAATAACGGCTCTTCGGGCGTCGCGCAAGGGGTGGACCGCAAATCCGTAACGGGGTAGAATCCGGGGATGGCGGAGAAGACCGATCCTCGGCGCCCGGCTGCGGCGGCCGGCGTGATATCGGCCGCGGCCGCCGCGCTGGCGGCGGCCGCGGCGGCGGCGGCCTGGGGCCGGGGGGCCGTCTCGATGGGGGCGGTCCCCTTGGGCGCGCTGGCGGCCGGGGGGTGGCTCTTCGTGCTGCGACGGCGCGGGGTATTGCCGAGGAGACCGGAGTTGATCGTAGCGGCGGTACTCTCCTGCGCCGCGTACGGCGCGGCGCAGGTATCGCTCTACCGCGCCGCCACCGTAGCGCCTTCGCCGCAGGCCGCCGAGCTCCTCGCGCGGCTCGACACGCTGCGCGCCGATATCGAGTCCCACGAGGAATGGGCCAAGACCGTTCCCGAGCGCCGCGAGGCCGTGCGCCAGCTCGCCGAACAGGAAGGCAAGGTCGGCGCCGAGGCCGGCGGCGAGACCAAGGTGATGATCGGCGGGGCGTTCCGGTCCCAGGTCAAAGCCCTGGCCGAGGGCCTGCGCGCCGAGTTCAAGGAGCACCAGAGCGGCTACAACGCCTCGCTGGCGGCCTACAACGAGTCGGCCAAGGCCCTCGAAGGCCTGGGCCCGAAGGTCGTCCTGCGCTACCATCCGCCCGGCGAGCCCCTGCGGGATTTCCGCCGCCGGCGCGGCGAGTCCGGCTACGGGTTCCGTTCGTTCCTGAAGGAGAGCGCGGCGCTCAGGGGCTTCCGCGGTTGGGGCCTGTTCCTGGAAGCCCTGGGGTTCGTGCTGGGCGGGGTCCTGCCCGGAGTGCTCATCACGGGCCTGGCGGTGTCGCTCCTGGTCAAGTGCGACTGCGGCGCGGTCCTGCGGGTCCCCGAGAAGGGCCGGCGCGTCACCGTGCGCTGTCCGCGCTGCCGCAAGACTCAGTCCGTAGCGGCCTGAGCGGCAAATGTGGTTTAATGGCCTTCTTTCCTGTCGTAAGCCGAGGTAGCTCAGTTGGTAGAGCACTGCTCTGAAAAAGCAGGTGTCGCTGGTTCGAATCCAGCCCTCGGCACCATTTTTCTCCTATAATCGCGGACGGTGAAGGGCATCATCCTGGCGGGCGGCTCGGGCACACGGCTCTATCCGCTGACCCGCGCGGTCTCCAAGCAGCTGGTCCCGGTCTGGGACAAGCCGATGATCTACTACCCGCTCTCCACGCTGATGCTGGCGGGCGTGCGCGACGTCCTGGTCATCACGACCCCGCACGAGCAGGACGGCTTCAAGCGCCTCTTGGGCGACGGCGACTGGCTGGGCATGCGGCTCTCCTATGCCGCCCAGCCCAAGCCCGAGGGCATCGCCCAGGCTTTCCTCATCGGCAAGGGCCACATCGGCAAGGAGCGTTCGGTCCTCATCCTCGGCGACAACATCTTCTACGGCCACGGCTTGCCCGAGCATCTTCAGGCCGCCGGCGCGCGGCCGTCGGGGGCCACGGTCTTCGGCTACCAGGTCCGCGACCCGGAGCGCTACGGCGTGGTCTCCTTCGGCAAGGACGGCAAGGTGTCGGCTATCGAGGAGAAACCCACGAAGCCGCGCTCCAACTACGCGGTCACCGGCCTGTACTTCTACGACGAGCGCGTGGTGTCCTTCGCCGAGAACCTCAAGCCTTCGAAGCGCGGCGAGCTGGAGATCACCGATTTAAACCGCGTCTACCTGGCGGCCGGAGACCTCCATGTGGAGCAGCTCGGACGCGGCTTCGCCTGGCTCGACACCGGCACCCACGAGTCCCTGCTCTCGGCCTCGACCTTCATCCACGCCATCGAGGAGCGCCAAGGCCTCAAGGTGGCCTGCGTCGAGGAGATCGCCTACCGCCAGGGCTGGATCTCCGAGGCCCAGGTGCGCGGCCTGGCTGGGACGCTCGGCAAGACCGGCTACGCCGACTACCTGCTGGGCCTCGTCGGCGCGCCGTGAAGGTCCATCCCACCACCTTGCCGGGGGTCCTCATCGTCGAGCCCTCGGTCCATCGCGACCCGCGCGGCTACTTCTTCGAGAGCTGGCACGCCAAGAAGGGCGGAGCGCTGGGCCTGCCCGACGTCTTCGTCCAGGACAACGAGAGCCTCTCCGCGCGCGGCACGGTGCGCGGCCTGCACGCCCAGCTTGCCAAGCCGCAGGGGAAGCTCGTGCGCATCATCGAAGGCACGGTGCTCGACGTGGCCGTCGACATCCGCCGCGGCTCGCCGACCTTCGGCCGCTGGGTGGCCGCCGAGCTCTCGGGCGAGAACTTCCGCCAGCTCTACATCCCGCCGGGATTTGCCCACGGCTTCTCGGTCCTAAGCGAGACCGCGCGGATGGCGTATAAGTGCACCGACTTCTACGACCCGGCCGACGAGATCGGCATCCTCTGGAGCGACCCGGCTCTGGGGATCGACTGGCGGGTGACGGAACCCACGCTGTCGAAAAAGGACGCCGTCTACCCGACCTTGGCGCTAGCGCCCGCGCTGCCCGTCTACCGGCCCTGAGGGGCTCGTAAAGACGGAGATCGCCAGTCCGACGAGGACCCCGACCCCGCCGCCCACCGCCGCGCCCAGCGGGCCGGCCAGGCTGCCGACGACGGCCCCGCCCGAGCCCCAGGTCAGCATCTGAAGCGGCTTGCCCTCGCTGAGCCCGACGCCGACGCCGATGCCGGGGCGTTGGCCGGGGGCGCCGGGCTCCTGGAGCCCTAGGCGGAGCTTCGTGGGGGCGGGGATGGGGACCGTCAGCGCGGCGCTGGAGACCTCGGCGTCGGCCGTCAGCGGTTGTTCCGCTCCGCAGGGGACGGCAACGGCGAGCAGGACGGCGAAGAGCCTAGCCGTCGCTTCCTTCATAACGCCGGAGGGCGAAGGCCTTGAACGCGGCGAGCTGGGCCAGGATGAGGAGCGCCATAACGGGGAAGGCGGCGGGCGATAGGACGTAGCCGCCGATGTCGAGCGCGCGGCCGCGGTCGCCTTCTGGAGTGGGGGCGGCGCCGAACGGGTCGAGATGCCGGCCGGAGTCGAACCCCATCCCGACCTGCAGGAGGCCCTTCTGTCCTTCGGGCAGGGCGGGGTCGTAGCTTAGGCGTACGCTGATGAGGCTCAGGACCAGCATGACGACCTGCAGCGACAGCCCCAGGAGCAGGGTGGCGCGGGCAGCCTCCCCGGTCACGGCGCGCTCGCGTTCGTCGCCCTCGCGCAGGCCGCAGAGGCGGGCCATGGCGGCCTCGCGGCGCTCGCGGTCGAAGAGGAAGCGGATCGGCACGAGCGGGGCGGCCAGCACCCAGGCGAAGGCCGCGTAATTGAGGAGGGAGCGCCAAAGAGCCGCGCTTTCCCCGGCCCAGGCCGATAAGGCGGCGTCGGCCAAGAGCAGGGGCCAGGTCCATTTGAGGTAGAGGGCGGCCAGGTCGCAGACCGTATTGAGCGTTTTCTTCATCGCGGCTCCTCCAGCACGAAGATCGATTCGACGGGACGCTTGAAGAACTTGGCCAGCTTCAAGGCCAGCTCGATGCTGGGGAGGTAGACCCCGCGCTCGAGGCAGTTGATCGTCACGCGGGAGACTCCGACCTTGCCGGCCAGGTCCTCCTGCGTGAGACCCGTCGCCGCGCGCAGCTCGCGCACGCCGTTGCTGACTTTCGGGATTTCGGTCTTGGGGTTCATGTAAAGCAAGCCTTACATCTTAGATTGTAAAGTATGCTTTACTTTTTGTCAAGCCGTTGGAGGCCTAATCGGTTCGCGACAGAGTCTTAACGACCTTCAGGATGGCGGCGCGGCGCCGGGGAGGCGCCTCGCGCACGAGCTCGGTGATGCGGCGCAGGGTGGGGATGTCCTGGGGCTTGTTCTTGGGCGCGCCCGCGAAGAGCTCCTCGATGGGCAGGCCCAGGGCGTCGACGATCTTCTTGATCATCCCTAAGCTGGGGCGCTTCTTGTTGGCTTCGATGTAGTGCAGGAAGCTCGTGTTCATGATGGCGCGGGAGGAGACGTCCTCCAGGGTCATGCCGCGCGCCTTGCGCTCCTCGCGGAGGCGCCGCGCGACGAACGCGTAGATGTCGACGGTGGATTGGGGCACCGGGAGCCATTCTAGGCAACGGCGGGCGGGTGCGGTATCCTATATAAGGCAACAGAAAAATTTGACTTAGGGACATATTTTGCTAGATTCGGGCCGGGCCGCCGTCCGGCTGCATCCCATGGTTCCGCCAAAACGCCTGCTCATAGTCGAGGACACCGCCGCCGTCTCCCGGCTTCTCAGCCGCTCCTTCGAGCAGGCCGGATATGCCGCCTTGGTCATCGACCGCGCCAGCGACCTGCCGGCGGCTTTGGATACCGGGGCGTTTCATGCCGCTCTGGTGGACGTGGATCTGCCGGAGGGCGCCGATGGCGTGGTCGTCGCCCAGAGGCTGACGCGTCTGCGGCCTGAGATGCTGGTGGTAGTGATGTCCGGCGACCACCGGAATCTGGAGCGCGCCGGCGCGGCAGGGTTGACCCGTGTCCTGCCCAAGCCTTTCACTCAGGCGGAGTTGTTCGATGCCGTCGACTTGATCTCCGGGTAGCCCTTTCGCGCCGCATCCGAAGCGGCGGTGCCTCACCTTGACGGATAAGCAGAGTGACATTATAATGTCATTATGCCGCACCAGCGCACCCAGATCTATCTCGACCCTCGCCAGCACGCGGCGCTGCTCGACGAGGCTCGCCGTCTCAGCCTCTCGCTGGCCGGCCTCATGCGAAGGCTGGTCGACGAGCATTTCACCCGGAAGCGGAGCCGGGAGCCCGGGGCTGAGAGCCGCAGGGCCGCCTCGCTTTCGCTGATGGACCTCGGCGGCAGCGGGTCCGTGGACGTCTCTGAGCGGCCGGATTACCATCTGGCGGAGTCGCTCCGAGCCGATCTGGTCAAAGAGGGCCGCTCCTCCTATAGGAAGCGGACGCGGCGCAAGGCCCGGTGACGCTCCTCGTCGACACCGGGGCCTTCTACGCGCTGGCCGACCGGTCGGACCGCAACTCCCGCGCCGCAAAGGACTTCTTCCTTGAGGCCTTGGACCGATACGAGTTCGTGACCAGTTCGGCCGTCGTGCTCGAGGCTTGGACGCTGATCCGCAACAAGCTCGGCTGGCCGGCCGCAGGCCGCTATTTGGACGGATTGAGGAAGTCGGAGGTCGCCATCCTCTTCATCGAGCCCGTCGAATTCGAGGCGGCTGCCCGCATCATGTCGGACTACGCGGACCAGCAGTTGAGCCTCACCGATGCGATTTCCTTCGCGCTCATGGAGCGTCACGGGATCGGCGACGCGTTCGCTTTCGACAAGGACTTCCTGCTCTACCGCTTCGGTCCCCGCAAGCAGCGCTCCTTCACCTGCTGGCCTTAGACCCCCTTGGGCCCAACGTGGGAAGAAGCTGCGCGTCTGCGTTGCTGTGTCCCCACCGCGCTTTCGAATTGCGCATGGAATCTCAGCGCTTGTCGAAGCCAACTGCGTTTAAACGCACTCGCCTTCGATTTGCGCTTTAAAAACCGCATTTATTCGAAAGGGAGGTGGAGACGGAGGAACTAAAATCAAGCCTTTGGCGTATATAACGGGTATGGAAGCCGAAGATTGGCTGGACTGCTGTGCCCGCAAGACTACGAAGAGCCTGTTCGAGGACATGCGCCAGCTTCATCGTGTGGAATCGGAGATGATCGCCCCGATTCTCGCGCATCTAAGCGAACTCGATAAGCGGGAGGCGGTATTGGCGGAGGCATTTCCGTCACTGTTCTCCTACTGCGTCAGCGAGTTGGGGTATTCAGAGGCCGAGGCGTTCCTGCGCATTCGGGCGGCACGCGCGGCACGGCGGTTCCCGCGGATCTTGGGGATGCTGGCTCGGCGCGAGATTCATGTCTCGGCGATCGGGAAGCTGGCCCCGCATCTGACGTCGGAGAACTATCGCAGCTTATTGGACAGGGCGAGTCGGAGGACTATCGAGGAGATTCAGACGATGGTCGCCGAGTTGGCGCCGGAGCCGGAGAAGCGGCCCGTCATCCGGACGCTGTCTGTCGGAATGTCTTTGCTGCCCGAGGATCCGGCGAAGGGCGACCTGTTCGCTGGGCCGGCTGGGAGCGGCGATCCCTTGGAGTCTCCCCCGACAGAGGCCGCGACACCGGCGATCGTGCTTCCGATTCGGCACGATGAGCCGTCGCCGGTTCTCATCGCGGAGCCTGTTCCGGCCGTCGAGAGCCGAGTCCTGTTCAACTTCGTCGGACGCGAGTCGCTGCGCCGGAAGCTCAAGCGTGCGGCCGAAATCCTCCGGCACAAGTACCCTCGCGGCGAGCCTGACCTGCTGTTCGAACAGGCCCTCGACGACCTCCTGGACCGGCGTGACCCGGGTCGGAGGATAGCCCGCAAGCTCAATCGCGGGAGCATCAGGCGCCGGCCCGAGGTCTTGGATTGAGCGGGACCCTTCCCGCCTAGGCCCATCGCCGCGCGTTGCCTAGGACGGGCGGCCCTGCGCCGGCCGGCGCGTGCCGGCTACCCTAGACCCATGGTGCTGAGCGCGGCCGCGTTGGCCGCCATCCTCGTCTGCTCCGCTCGCGGGCAGATGCGTCCGCGGGTGACGCCCGTGTCCGCCGCGCCGGCGCCCGGGGCGTTTCCGGGTCTGGCGGCGCCGTCGGCCGATCCCACCCTTCCGGCGCCCTTCCAGTTGGCACTGCCGTTGGTCGGACATGAGGCCATCGGTCCCGTCTCGGCCGTCCCGATTCCGGCGGCCGTAGCGGCTCCGGTCTCCGCCGCTCCCGCTGTCCCCGCGGCGCCGTACGCCGCGCCCGCGCGCCCCCAACCCCTCGGCCCCCTGGCCGAGCGTCCCGGCACCGGCCTCCTCGTCGTAGACCTCAAGGACTCCACCAAGCTCTACCACGAGGTGGGCAACCGCCGCGCGCATGCCGCGGCCGACGCGGTGATGGACTTCGCGGCCGGGGTGGCCGCGCGCTTGGGCGGGACGGTGGCGCGCCGGCTCGGCGACGGACTTCTGATCGCCTTCCCGACCGGGGACCTAGCTCAGGCGGCCGGCGAGCGGGTGCGGGCCCTGCTGCCGTCGGCGCGCGCCCTGCTGGGCTGGCCGGGCCTCGAGCTGCATACGGCCGCCTCGGGGGGCAGCGTCATCGAGGACCGCTCGGCCGGCGGCTTCGACGTCTATGGGCAGGCCGTCGAGCGCGCGCTGGCGCAGGCCTCGGACGCGGGCGAGCGAGCGCTATCGCGAGGAAGTGCCGCCTCCGAGGCCTTGGGAGCGGCCGACCGAGCGCTATCGCGAGGAAGTGCCGCCTCCGAGGCCCTGGGAGCGGCCTGGATCCAGGGGGAGCTGTCGCTCACGCGCCTCGAGCGGCGCGCCACGCTGTTTGCCGGCATCGACGACTGGCCGCGGCGCTACGAGGCCGACGGCCGCCGCCGCGCCTTCGCCACGGTCAAGGTCTTCCACGCCTACGCCGCGGCGATCGTCGCGCGCCATGGCGGGGAACTGGTCAAGACCTCGGGCGAGGCGGTGATGGCCAGCTTCGAGGACCCCGCCGCGGCGGTGCGCGCGGCGGCCGAGCTCCAAAGCCGCGCGGCCGAATTGAGGGAGGGGGCGCCGCTGGGAGACGGCCTCGACCTGCGCGTCGGCGTGAGCTACGGGCGGGTCGTGCGCCAGGACCATCTCGAGCGCCTCGACTATTTCGGGAACACGGTCAACGCCGCCGCGCGCCTCATGCGACGAGCCGGCCGCGGCGGGGTCCTGCTCAGCGCGCGGCTGTTGGCCGACCCTGAGGCCGGACGGCTGGTAGCCGGAGCGGGGGCCGAGCGGCGGCGCGTCGAGCTCAAGGGGTTCTCCGCGCCGCTCGAGGTCTACAGCCTCGACGGCGCGACGGTCCGGATGGAAGGCGGGGAGAGCCTGACGGAAGGTCTGCGCGCGCTGGGCCGGGCGGTGCTGCGTCTGCTGCCTAGATCTTGACCCAGACCCAGCCGTCGCGCACCTCGATCGGGAAGATCGGGACGCCCAGGCCGGCCTCGGTGACGCAGTTGCCGGTGGAGAGGTCCATCTTGTAGCCGTGGGCGTTGCAGCGGACGACGTGGCCCTGGAGCTCGCCGGTGTCGAGCGGCTCGCCCAGGTGGGGGCACTCGTTGGCGCAGGCGTACCAGCGCTTGCCGGTGTTGAAGATGAGGATATCCAGCGAGTTGGCCGGAACGACCTTGCGGCCGCCGGCCGGAATCTCCTCGACCGGGCACATTTTCTCCCATTTCGTCATCGGAATAAAGATAGCAGACCTATCCCCCTGACGCAAGACGGTGCGCTCAGCGGCCGGCCGCCAGGACGCGGATCGTGCGGCCGTTGACCGTCACGGTGAAGCCGTCCGGGTAGGCCGACGGGACGGTCTTTCCGCCCAGCTTGGCCGGATCGATGCCGCCTAGGCGGGCCAAGGTGTTATAGACGCTTTTGTCGGCGCTCAGGAACGTGACGGGGCCGCCGTCCGAGGTGGCGGTGAAGAACGCGTCGGCCACCGTCGCGCGGTCTCCGTTTCCCTTGCGCTGGCCGAGGTTGGCCGTCTCGAGGACCTTGATGACGGCGAGGTAGGCCGGGTCCGTGCGCGAGACCGTAAGGGGCGCCACGACGCCCGGGCCGCCGTAGCCGGTCTCGGCGAAGCCCTGGGACGTCAGCCTCAGTTCGGAGTCCCCCAAGCGCGCCAGCGAGGCGCGATGCGCGGGGTTGAGCCCGTCGGGGTCGCTTTGCATGCGCTCCAAGGCGATGGCGGCGTTGGCGTCGCCGAGGATCTGACCCGGCTTGAGCGGCGGGCCCGGCCGGGCCGCGCCCGGCTCGGGGAGGGCCCGACCCTGGGTCGTGGGCGTCCTCGGCGCCGGCGCGGCGCCGGCGGCCGGCATGTCGACGAAGGGCCTCACCATCCCCTCGAAGAGGCCGTCCTGCCGCTCCCGGGCCGAGGTATAGTCCCGGCCTTTGCCAGGCGTCTCGAACTTCATGGCGCCGGTGTCGATGAGCGTGAACACGAGGCCGCGGACCGGGTCGTTATAGACCATCATGTTGTCGGACTTGAGATCGAAGGCGAAGAAGCCCTGGGCGTTGAGGGCACGCAGGCCGTCGAGGATGACCTTGGCCTCGGCCGGGGCGAGGCGTCCGCCGCCTTCGAAGTAGGCCTTGAGCGTCTGGCCGGGCACGACGTTGGTGACCACCATCTGGCCGTTGGCGACGACCTCGCCGGGAACGCCTCCGGGGGCGCCGCGGTCGGCGGCGGCCTTCAGCGCGCGCAGTTCCCCCGGGGTGAAGGTCGGATGCGACGGACGGGGCACCTCGAAATTCGGCACGGGGCTGCGGTCCAGGGCCCGGGACACCGAACCCACGCGCTCGGCCTCGTCGAGGAACTCCTCCCATGCCCGGGCGTTGAGGCGGCCCGGTCCGGTTCGCGAGACCTTGACGGCCATAGGCGATTCGCCGGGCCGCTGGAATTGGAGCACGACGCCGGCTTCACCGTGGCCGAGGGTCGTGACGGGGATCTCGGGAGCCGCCTGGCTTCCGAGGCCGACCGCGCGCAGGAACCGGTTGAAGCCGGTGGGGGCGCCGGCGGCGGGCGTCTCGGCCGGCCGGCGCAGGGAGGCGAGCTCCGTGGGGGGGCGCCGCGCGGCGTCCAGGGTCCGGAAGTCGCTCGGCATATACTCGGAGCTGCTCCCCTCTGGCCCGTAGATGGTGGGGTCGGTGGCCTTGAGCATGTCGCGAACGGTCGGCCTCCGGACGGAGTCGTTGGTCACCCCGGTCCGTGGGTCCGCTGTCATGGCCTCCGCCAAGAGCGCCAGGCCTGCGTCGTCCACGACCGCGTAGCCGTCCTTGAGGATCGACTTAAGGAGCGCGCGCCCTTCCGGGGTCCGGCTCAGGACTTGGACCGGGCCGTAGCGGGTGTTGGGGGAGTTCGGATATTCGAGTTGGAGCTGTCTGAGGTTGAACTGCTTGAAAGTGGCGTCGAGATATACGCCGCGGCTCGCGTCGCTCACCCAGCGGCCGTCCACGTAGCGCCGCAGCGGGACGAAGAGGAAGGAGTGGCGGTACGAGTCCCGGCCGAACACGTCGGCGGCCTGATGGGGGACGGCCTGGACGCCGTCGCCTTGGAGGACGTGCATCAGGCAGCCCGAGCTCAGCCCGCAGGCGCCCATGGACTTGGAGGACAGCGGCCCGTCGGCGGCTAGGTCGACCGGCTGATGGTCGATCTGAGAACGGATGAACGCCCGCCCTTCGCTGACCGCGGCGTGCAGGGCCTCGAGCGGGACGGGGGCGCCGTCGGCGGTCGCCAGAGCGGTGTCGCCTTCACCCACGGCGGCGGGCCGCGCGCGGCCCGACGGCGGGCGCAGCAGCTCGCCGTAGCGCTGCCGCCCCCAGGATTCATCGCTCTTGAGGAGACCCTCCGCCAGCCCTTTGAACGCGGCCGGGTCGGACGTCCGCAGTCCCTCCAGGTAGCGCCGGCCGACGTCGGGCGGGGCCTCGCGGAGCAGGGCGAAGCGCTCGCCGGCGGCGAAACCGCCGCTGGCGTCGGGGGCCTTCTCGGGCTTCACGCCGACCGCGGCGGTGGCCCCGACGGCGTCGATCCCCACCAGCCGGCCCTCGGGAGTGCGGTAGAGCTGGAAGTCCCCGACCTCGGCGATGCCGGCCCCGCGCATCCGCGAGATGATGGTCTCGAGGTCGGTGAAGGAGCGGGCGGTGACCGGCGTGCCGGAGAAGTCGCCTCTGGCGATGTCGGTGACGAGCATCAGGCGCCCGTCCGCGCCGGCCCAGACGCCATGGTAGCGGGCCCCGAAGCCAAGGTCGGAGTAGAGCGCGGCGGAGTTGGCCTCCTGGAGCATCCAGGCTTCGTGCGCGGCCGTCGTCTCGGGCTTGGCGCCCGGGTACTCGATGGGGTGGACGGATTTGACCGCCACGACGCGCCCGTCGCGCAGGCGCGCCAGCCGTACCACGCCGTTGCTGCCGCTGTAATGGTCGCTGCCGAAGGCCACGTCCGAGATATCGACGACATCCGCGCGGGGCAGTTCGGCCACGCTCCGGGCGGGCGCGCGCGGCTCGACCGCCGGCCTGAGGTCGTTGTTGTAGCCCAGCGTCTCGGCCGGGATCGTCGCGGTCCGCAAGGCCCGGACCGGCAGGCCGCGGGTCTCGACGCCGCCGGAGCCGCCCGGGAACTCCGCGGCCGTGCGGACCGGCACCGACAGGGCCTGCAGTTCCCCGTACGCTTCGGGGCGCGGTTTGGGTTCGGGCTTTGCGCGTCCGGACGGGCCCTCGAACACCGCCGCCAACGTGCCGATGGCGCGGTCGAGCAGGCCCCCGGAGGGGGCCTCGGTCAACGGCGCCGTCAGGCTGCGCTCCGAGGCCCGGAACGCCGCGCTGGCGCGCCGGCTGGCGAGTTCCACCGCCTCGGCATGGGGCTTGCCGGCCTTGATCGCGTCCCGGTAGACCTGGAAGCCCGCCAGGTTGGAGGCGAACCGCCGGCCGGCGTCGCCTTCCAAGGTGGAGAGGAAACGCTGCGCCACGTCGCCCTCGGGAGCGGCCGCGCCGCGCCGGCTCGACGGGAGGTCCGGGGCGTCCATCCCGAACTTCCTGGCCAGGGCCAGGTCGAGCTCGAAGGCCTTGGCCTCGCCGATGATGCCCATGAAGTCGGCGGTGTCGAGCTTGCCGGCCGACATGTTGGCCTTGCCGCCCGAGACGGTGTTGATCTCGTTGGCCAGCCCCTCCACGGAGCGCATCGCGGTGGGGAAGTCGACGAGGGCGTACCACGAGGCCTTGTCGCCGTACTCCGAGAGCATCGGGCCTTCCCTCAGCACGAAGGCGCGGTCGGCCGGCGACATTGCCGCCAGCATGGCCTCGTAGCGGGCCAGGGGGGAGGCGTCCTTGTAGTGGGGGTTCTGGTGGGCGTCTCCGAACGGGAACTCGGTGCGCTGGATCATCGCCTCGGCCCGGGCCAGATCGGAGCGGCCCCAGCCGAAACGCTTGACGAGGACCGACTCCCCCGCCGCCCCGTCGAGCGACATGGTTCCCGTGAAGTCGGCCCTCAGGGCCTCGAGGGTGGCCGGGACGCGGGCCGGCGAGCCCGGGGCGCGGCCGGGGTCGAGGTCGTGGAGCAGGCCGACCTGGTAGATGAACAGCGCGTCGGCCGGGGAGGCGCCGCGGGCCACGGCGGACTCGTAGGCCAGCCGCGCTACGTTCTCGGAATGGGCGGCGTCGTGATACACGGCGCCGTCTCCCTCGGGGTGGAGCTTCGCGAAGGCCTCCCGCGTGAAGTAGCGTTCCAAGGGAGGCGTCGTCTCGCGCGGGGCGCGGCCGGCAGTCGCCTCGTCGCTCCGGCCGCGGCGTCCCGTCATTATGGAGAGCAGGACGCTGGGAGCGTTCGCCGCGGCCTGGACGGCGCGCGTCAAGAGCGGCGGCTGCGCGGGCGGCGGTTTGACCTCGGCTAGCTGTTCCTCGAGGACCTCCAGGGACTCCCGGATGCGCGCGGCCTGGTCGGGGGCCTCGCGCTCGAGCCGGGCGTGGAGGTCGCGGATCTCGCGGCTCATGGCCTCATACTTCGCGCGGAACTCCGGCGAGTCGCGGTCGACCGGGGACTTGAGGCGGGGGTCGGAGGGCTCGAAGAGCTCGGTGGTGATGCGTTCGCTGAGCCGGATGCCGGCGCGCTCGCTGCCGGCAACGGGCAGCTCGCCCGGGCTGCGGGTCGTGCGTACGGTGAATGCGGCGTCGAGGAAGGGTTGGGGGGCGCTGACCGAGCCGTCGGGCAGAGTCATGGTCTTGCCGGAGAGGACCTCGAGCCGGCCGCCGGGGTTCGGACGGCCGTAGACGGTCCCATCGGGGGTATGGACCATCCCGTCGGGGTAGCCGGGCGTGGCCTCTAGGCGCGCCACGGGCCTCAGCATCACGATGCGTTCGGGGCTGGCCGGCGTGACGGGCTGGAGGCGGCGCCAGAATCCGGCGGTGTTGACGTCCGGGGCCGCTAGGGCTTCCTGGTTGACCGTCGGGCGCGCGAAGGTCCGCGAGTGGACGCCCATCCAATTTCCCAGGAGTCCGCCCGCGTTGCCTGCGGTGCGGTTCAAGTCGAACGCCGTCGGATTGTCCGGGTTGTAGCGCAGGCGGTAGTAGACGTGCGGGGCGTCCGGCACGTTGTCGAGGGCGTTCTTGCCCAGCGGATTGAGGCGCAGGTACTCGGCCCGGCCGATGACGCCGACGACCTCGGCTCCCGCGTCGACCCACTCGGCGTGGGTACGGTAGAGGCGGAGCTGGGACAGGTGCTCCTGGTTGGCGGAATAGGCCTCCTGGGCGGCGGCGCGCTTCGGGCCGGCCGGCGCTTCGGCGACGGCGGCGCGCAGCTTGCTCGAGGCCGACTCAAGGGCCGAGATCATGTGGGGGAGGTTGGGGTCGCGGCCGCGGGCCAGGAAGATGTCGCCTCCGCCGGAGTTCTGGGCCGCCTCGTAGCCGGCACGGAGCTTGCCGCCGGGGACCAGACCCAGCTCCGGGCTGAGCCGCAGCAGCTCGGGCACGCCGCGCTCGACCAGGGCCCGGCCGCGCAGTTGGAGCGGGCCGTCCGCGGCGGCGCGGCCGGTGCCGCGGACGCCTTCGATCATCTCGTTTTCGAGGGCGCGGACGCGGAGGTCGACCAGGCGGCTTGCGTACTCGGCCATGAGGTCCCGGCCGGCCTCGAGCACGTCTTGAATCCTGCCGGGGACCTCCTCCGGCCCATAGCGCCCAGCAGCCCGGTCCTCGAGGCGCTTGAGGCGCGCGCCGAGACGATCGAGCTCGGTCAGGTATTCCCGGACCCGAGCCCTGATCTCGAGCGGCTGGTTCTCATAGGCGGCGAAGATCCGGTCGCGCTCCGCCGCCGACAGGCCCTTCGACTCGCGGACGGCCTTCGTCTTTACGGCGGCATCGGTCACCTGGGCGGGGCTGGCGGTCTCGCTCAAGATGTCGATGGCATGCTGGGCCTCGTGCCAGGCCCGGCCGAGGATCGTGCGCCCATACGCATCGACCCCCAGGGTGATCTCGCCGGTGCCGGCGGAATCGAAGGCGAAGAAGTCCTTTTTCTCGAACTGGAGCTTCTCCACCACCGCCAGCGGCACGCCCTCGGCGATCATCTGCCCGCGGATCGCCGCGATCATCCGGTCGGCGTTGACCATCGAGCCGCGCGGGGCCTCCCGCATGGCCGAGGCCAGCTCCGTCGACGGCGCCGAGCCCGCGGCGCGCGCCGTCACGCGCGGCGCGGCGACGGGGTCGAAGCCCGGGGCCGAGAAGACCCCGCCGCCGTTGTACTCCTCGATGGTCATGAGCCGGACGTCGCGGCCGTTGAGCTTGAGGCCGGTAACCTCGCCGCTCGGGGACCGGACCACGTCCGCTTCCGTCAAGGCGCCCTTTGCGATGAGGCCGTCGGCCAGGTTCTGAAGGCTCTGGCGGCTGCGGCCGATGACCTGAAGACCGTCGACCTGGGCCAGGTCGAGCGGGCCGCCGGTCTTCTTGCTCCAGAAAGGATAGGTCTCGCCGTTGCGGAACTCGCCGCGCGCCTTCCCGCCGGGGAAGAAGCGGAACGTGAACTCGGCCTCGCCGGTCGTGGGAGTGCCGCGCTGGGTCCAGACCCCGGAGTCGCCGCCGCCCGCCCCGCCCGTTCCTTCCCGGATCTGTCCGGTGCGGAGGATGTTGACGGCGTTCTCGAGCGACTGCCCCGGGGCGGCGCCGGGGCGCTCCATGATCTCGTAATGGTGGCTGTCGCCCCAGGTCTGGACGTCGCCGCCCTCGCGCAGGGTGCGGAGCTGGCCGCGCAGGACCTCGAGCTGGGCCGGGGCGCGCCCGGAGGCCTCGAGGGCCTCGATCGCCCGCGTCAGGCGGTCGGCCTGGAGCGCCCGCGTGCCCGCGGAGCGGTCGACGGCGTCGGCGGCGCCGTACTGCAGGGAGTACTCGACGCCGCCCCGGGACATGAGGACGTCGACCTGCATGAAGAACCCGCCGAGGTCCGCCAGCGCGTGCCCGGGAGGGATGTCGCCCAACAGGCTGTCGGACTCGTAGCGGGCACGGTTCAGCCCGCCGCCCCGCTCGTCGGCGCGCAGGGCGTTCTTTAAGTCGAATACGGTGTTGCGGTCGCCCAGCGCCTCGAAGAACTCGAAGGTCAGCTCCCGGGCCTGCCCGACGCTCAGGCGCGCGGGGTCCGTGTTGCTGGCCCCGTGGCGCTCGAGGAACGCCGAGAGGCGCTTGTGGAGCGGGCTTCCCGAGCCTCCGGTCTGCTCGAGGTAGCTCAGCGTCCCGTCGGCCGAGGAAAGGAACTGCCGCACGGCCGCCACCGAGGCCGGGACGGGCTGGGCGGGGGCGCCGGCGGGGGGCTCCGCCAGCGCGCCCAGGCGGCCGGAGGGCTGGGTCCGCATCACGGCCCGGGCCGCGGGCATCACGTCGGCCGGGACGGGGGCCGCGCGGCCCTGGACCTCTGCGACCGTCGGGCGCAGCGAGGCCAATTCGCTCGGGGAGGCGGCCGGCCGCTCGGCGGGCGCCGGCTTCTTCGTCGCCGGCGCCTCCGCGGCGGCGACGTCGGCCATGACGATCTGGAAGAGCGAGTCGCGCGCGCCGCGCAGACGCGTCGTGGCCGCCTCGAGCTCCGCGCCGGAGAGGTTCCTCGTGGCCGCCCACTCCGCGCGATAAGCCGCCTCCACGCGAGAGACGACGGCCTCGGGGGAAAGGCCGCGCAGCGCGGCGGTGTCGAGCTTGAGCGCCTTCATGGACTCGCCCGCGCTCGGAAGGCGGTTTTTTCCGTGGGTCTGAGCCACGAGGAGGCCGAGCCCCAGGCCGCCGAAGCCCGCCGTGCTCTCGAAAAAGCGGCTGAAGCGCTCCGTCGTGTCGGAGTCGCCGTTGCCCGCCGCGGCGAGCCAATCCGAGAGCGAGGTCACGGAATGGTAGAGGCCCGGGGCGTTCAGGAGCACGTTCTCGGCGATGTTGATGTTGCGGAGGTTCTTCTGGGTGAGGAGGGCCCGCTCGACGGCGGTGACGCCCCGGGCGCCGACCAGGCCGGCCGCGCCGACCTTGAGCGGCGTGGCCATCACCCCGAAGCCGAAGCCCGTCACGTAGCCCTCGCCGATGATGAAGCCGCCCCCGGCCGCGTAGTTGAGCGCGGCGCCCCAGACGTCGCCGCGCTCCCAGTCCTTCTCGCCGTCTCTGATGAAGGCGCCCGCCGTGTTGCCCGCGCCGAAGATCCCGCCGGCCTGCGCCGCGCGCGCTTCCATGGTGTTGGACTGCTCTTCGAAGCCGGGGCGATAGAGGAACGCGGCCTCGCCGTAGATCTTCTCCTGGGCCAGGCGGAACTCATGGCTCATCGATGCATCGAGCATGCTCCGGGTGCCTTGGCGCATGTTCGCCCGGGCGAGCTGATAGACGCGCTGTTGGTAGTCCGCCTCCTCGCCCCCTACCCCCCAGCGCACGAACTTGGCCTGACTGACCGTGTAGATGCCGTTGGCGCGGAAGAAGTCCGCCGCCTCATTGGCGCCGTCCACGCCGACCAGGTTCGCCAGCTCCGCCGCGTCCGAGATCAGGAACTGGCTCTCGGCCAGGATGCCGTAGAGGACGGTCTGCACCGGAGAGAATATGACCTCGGCGCCGGTTCCTATGTAGCCCATCCCCTTCTCGAGGGCTCCCGGCTCCTCGGGCGGCGGGTTGCCGCCCGCGCCTCGCCAGTCCGACCAGCGCCCGTCGACCACCGAGCGCGCCTGGGTGTCCACGAAGCGCATCCGTCCGTTGGCCCACTCCTGCTTGCTGACCTCCTGGCGCCAGACTCTCTCGAAGGCCGGGTCGAAGCGGTAGACCAGGGGGTTCTGGCCGTCGCGCGACACGAACACGCTGGTCCGGCCGAGTTGGGACGGCACGACCACGAACTGGGAGACCGACGGCGGCGTATTCCCGTCCTCGCTGCCGCGCGCCACGCTGATGCGCAGCCGGTAGGCGTGATCCTTCTCGTCGTAGAAGATCTCCGCGTTCTGGACCGAGTAGCGCTCGACTCCCTGCTTGCTGACCCGGCGGTCGCCTCGGAAGGCCGCGTCGAGCTCCGGAGTCATCGAGGCCGCGGCGCGGATGGCGCCCTCGAAGGCGGAGCGCTGGCTGTCCGGGACGAGGCTCTGCGGGATGGCCGAGAGGTCGAGCCGGCCCTCGCGCACGGCCTGGAGGGTCTGGGGGGTGAGGATGACGTGCTTCTCGTCGCGGACGTAGCCGAAGCCTCCGCCCAGCGACTCGTAGCTGTGGAACTCCTCCTTACCGCCTTCAGCGACGCTCCTCTCCAGCCAGCCGGTCATGACCGGCGGGCCGCCTTCCTGGTCTCGGTAGAATATCAGCGAGCCGTCGGCCTGCAGGATGGGATATTCTCCCGCGGGCCGCATGAAGGAGCGGCCGTGGTAGCTCCCGAGGATACCGGTGAAATAGGAGCTCTGTTCCCAAGAGACGTCGGAGTCCTTCTCGCCGCGCGGGGTGCGCTGGAGCGACTTCGTGAACGGGTCGTAGACCGTCGTGAACTTCGTGTCGGCGTGCACGCGGGCGCCGGTGTTGACGTTCCCGGTCTCGGCGCTGCCGTCCGGCGCGATCATGACGTAGAAGCCGTCCGGGGACTCGAAGCGGTAGGCCCCGTTCGCCGATTGGGTGCCGAGGCCCCGGCGACGGACGCCGTCCGGCCCGGTATAGGCCTGCTCGCCGTACCAGCGCACCGCGCCCTGTTCCTTCAAGGCCGCCAGCCGGCGCTCGGCGTCGACCCGCCAGGCGCGGTCGGGGTTGGGGAAGAGCGCGTCGAAGAAGGGGAGGGCGCGGGCCAGGCCGATGGCGCCTTCCAGGCCGGCCTGGGCCGAGAGAGCGGTGCTTGGCGGAGGGGCCGGCGCACCGGCCGGGGCCAGCTCCCCGGCCAGCGTGACCAGCGACTCTGGGTCGAGGTCGGCCAAGGCCTTGAAGGCGGCGGCCTTGACGCGCGCCGCCTTGGCGGGGTCCTCGGCGGAGGCCACGTCGAGCCGCGCGGTCCGGTAGAGGAGCGGCAGAGCCTCGCGGGACTCGGCGCCCCGGCCCGCCAGGGCGCCCGCCAGCGCGTCGAAGCTGTCCGGGTCGCCCAGGGCCGCGCCGGCCCGGGTGATGAGCTCGGAGGTGGGGACTCCCGCGAAGCGGCGCGGGTCCGGGGTCTGGGCCGAGGTCTGCAGGGACCTGAGCCCCCGCTCGCCCGCCACGCGCACGTCCCAGTTCGCCGAGCCGGCCAGCTCGCGCAGGGTGGCCGCCGCGGGCAGGGCCCGCGCGCCCAGGGCCCCGAGGGCCTTGGCTCCGGCGGCCGGGATCTCCTCGTCGGGCCCCTCGGAGTAATAGCCAGGACCGCTGGAGCTGAGTCGCTCGTTGAGGCCCCGCCGGATCGCGGCCTCCAAGGCCGGCACCGCCGCGTCCGGGACGCTCCAGGGGTCGGCGGCGGCCAGCAGGGCCAGCGCCTCCATCGAGCGCAGGCGCACCTTGCGGTCGGGGTCGGCCAGCGAGCGGGTCAGCGCCGCCGCCGCCGCCTCCGAGCGCAGGCCGGCGGCGCCCAGCGCGTCGGCGGCGGCGACCCGCACCGCGGCCTCGGGCGAGGCCAAGGCGGCGGTGAGGACCGTGACGACGTCCGGGCCGCCTTCCCTTGCCTGAGCCAGAGATTTTACGGCCTGCAGGCGTTCTCCGACGGGGCCTTCGGCCGCCGAGACGCTCAGCAGGCGGAGCGCCTCGGCGCGCATCGGGCCGCGGCCGAAGAGCAGGACCCTGCCGAGCGCGTAGGCGTCGGCGTGCCGGGCCAGGAGAGCGACGCCCCGCTCGGAGCCGATCCGGCCGAGGGCTTCGATCGCCTTATGGCGGTCGACCTCGTCCTTGGAGACGGCCGCGGCCAGCAGGGCGGGCTCGGCCCGCGCGGCCATGTCGGGATTTTCCGTGAGCACCTCGGCGGCCTCGATGCGGACGGTCGGGTCGGAGTGGTCGAGGAGCCTGATCAGGGCGGCGTCGGCCCTCGGCCCGCCCAGCGAACCGATGGTCTCGACGAGCTCGACGACCCGGTACGGCTCCGGGACTTTCGGCAAGGCGGCCTCGAGGCTCTCGGCGATGCGGCCGGCCAGCTCCGGCTGGAGCAGGCCGAAGTTGGAGTCCAGGGCGCGTGCCGCCTTGACGCGGTCGGCGACCGGGCGCCGCTCGTCGGCCACGAAGGCCGCCACCGCCTCGATGCCGGGCGCTCCGGCCGCCATGAGGGCCCGGGCGGTCTGATACGGCTCGAGGTGCATCTTGCGCGAGATGTGCGGGACGACGGTGGGACCCAGGGCGGCCAGGGCCTGGTGCGCGGCCGGGACGACACGGTTGTCCTCGATGACCAGCGCCCAGGCCAACTCCGCGCCGGCCTCGGGCCGCAGGGGGGCGATGGCGGCCAGGCCCTGGACCGAGAAGACGCGCAGGTCCCAATCCTCCGCTTGATGCAGCGCCGCGGAGAGGACCTTGAGGGCCTCGGCGGGGTCTCCGCCGGGGGCCAAGGCGCGCAGGACCTGGCGCGCCGCTAGGCGCGTGCGCTCGTTGTTCGAGCCCAGGGCCTCGATGAAGGGCCGGGCCGGGTCCTTCTCCCCGGCCAGGCCCAGGGCCAGCTCGCGCGCGCGGGACACGGCCTCCGCCATGCCCGGGTCATCGCGGCCGTCGCCTCCCAGGAAGCCCACGAGGAGCGGCAGGGCCTTGGCGGGGTCCAGTTCCAGGCCCGCGACCGAGGTCAGGATATTGATGCGCAGGTCCCGGTCGCCCGTGCCGAGGGCGCCCAGCAGGACCAAGGCCTGCTCCGGGTCGGTCCGGGCCACCTCGGCGGCCTCGGCTTGCGCCAAGGCGCGGACCTCCTTGTTGGAGTGGGCGAGGAGCATGGCCAGGTCGGCGCCGGCCCGGTCCCGGCCTCGGCCGCTGTCGATGAGGGCGCGCGCGGCGGCGGGGGTGAGGATCGCGCCGCCCACGCCCGGCGCGTTGGATGCGAGCATGCCGGCCAGCTTGGTCGCCGCGGCCTCCCGTCCGTTCGTGAAGCGGCCCAGCGTCTCGACGAGCCGGAACTTCTCGTCGTAGCTGAGGTTGGGATAGCCCGTCACGGCCGCCACGGCCGCCTCCGAGCGTTCGGGGAAGAGGGCGTCCAAGGCCAGGGCCGCTGAGAACACCCGCGTCGGCATATGGAGCCGTCCGTCGCGCGGCCGGAGCACGCCCTCGAGGTCGTCGGCGCTGATTCCGGCGACGGGTTTGCCGGCCAGCGCCAGCGCCGCGATGAGCTCCAGCGCCGGCCCCATGCGGGCGCGGTCGCCGGAATGGAACTGCGCCGCGGCCGCCTCGGCGGCGGCCTCCGGCGCGGCGACGGCCAGCAGGCGCTGTCGGGCGAGGATCAGGTCGTCGCGGCCGCTGTCGCGCTCCAGCGACCTGCGCTCCTTGAGCGCGGCCGTCAACAGCTCCGGGGTGCCCGCGGCGATCGCCGCCGCGGCTCCGCGGTCGGCCCGGGCGATGCGCTCGAGCGCGTTGAGCGCGGCGGTGCGGTGGGCCTCGGAGCGCTCGGGGAGGAACCGCCCGCCCGCCGCGGACGGGAGCCTGTCCTCGGCCAGGACGGCCAGCAGGGCCGGCACCGAGGCGCGCGCCTCCGGCCAGGCGAGGCCTAGCCGGTCGATGGCGAGCAGGATCTCCTGGCGATGCGGGCCCTTGGTCCGTCCCAAGCCCTCCGCCAAGGCCGGCAAGGCGTCTTTGCCGAGCGAGACCAGGACGCCGAGGGCACCCGTGCGGGCGTCGGGGGACTCTAAGCCCAGGGCCGCGGTCAGCGCCGCGGCGGCCTTGGGCCCGTAGGACTTGAGGACGTCGGCGGCGGCGTCGCGCGAACCGGCGTTCTCCGAACCCAGCAACCGCGTCAGCTCCGGCAGGTCCTCGGGGCGCGGCGGCCCCAGCGCCGACAGGGTCTTGGCCGCGGCCTTGCGCACGTCGGACAGACCCCTTTCGACGCTAGGGTGATAGGCCTGCTCTCCCATCACCGCGATCAAGGCCGGGATGGCGGGGCGCGCGCGCTCGCCGAGGGCGGCCAGGAGCTCGATGGCATTGATGCGGGGACGTTCGGGGTCGTAGGCCCCGCTCGGCTTTGCCAGCTTCGCCAGCGCCGTTATGTGGGCGGGCGTAATGAGCCCGGCGAGTTCCGGGGAGCTCAAGAGCTCGGCTGCCGCGCGTTGGGCGCGCGCCGAGTCCACCGCGAGCAGGGAGATGAGGCCCGATACCTCGCCGGCCGCGAACCGTCCGCGCAAGGCGAGAAGGACGTCGGCGTAGGCGTCGCCCTCTTGCCTGGAGCTTCCGTTGCTTCCGGCGACGGCGGCGGCGAGCAGGGCCGGGAGGGACGGCGCGCCGTCCTTGCCCAAGAGCGGCAGGAGGCGCGCGGCGGCCAGCCGGGCCGCCGGGTCGCCGCCGCCCAGGACCTCGATGAGCTTCGCGTTGAGGCCCTTCATGTCGCTCGACGCCGCCAGGCGCAGGGCCTGGCCGATGACGCCGCGCGCGGGGCCCTCGGCCTTCACGTAATCCCGCGCCATCGCCGCGACGGGGCCGTCCCCCGAGATGGCCGCCAGCGCCGCCGCGGCGGCTCCGGCTTCTTTCTTGCGCGCGGGGTCGAGCAGGATGGCGACCACGGCCGACGAAGCGGGCCGCCCCGCGGGACCGGCCGCCTTGAGCAGCGCCAGGGCCGCCGCGGTGTCGTTGGCGTCCAGAGGCGGGCGCCCTCCCAAGAGAGCGGCGACGCGCTTGACCACGGCGGGATCGCCGGGGGCGATGACGCTCAGGGCCTCGAGGATGTCGCGGCGGCCCTCGCGTTGGTCGAGCAGGGCCGCCAAGGCGGGAGCCGAGTCGGCCGCCTGGGCCCCCAGGTCCTTGAGGAAGCGCAGGGCCATCTTGTCGGCCTCGAGCTTCCACTCGGGAGCGTCGGCCGGGCTGCCGTTCTGGGTCAGCACGGCCAGCGCCGCCGCGGCGGCCTCCTTGGAGTCGCGGACCGGCAGGCCGCTCAAGCCCTGCAGGACCTGCATGCGCAGAAGCGCGTCGTTGGTCTGCAGCAGACGCGCGCCGGCGCGCGCGGCCTGCTGGAGCGTGGCGTCGTCGAGCTTCACGTCGCCCGACATGCTCGCTAGCGCGCGCAGGGCTCCGGCGGCGACGTTGGCGTTCGAGCTCTCGAGCGCGGCGCTCAGCGCCGGGACGGCCGGGGCGCCGGCGCGGGCCAGCTCGTTCCACGACTGGCGCCAGCGGCCGCTCTCGCGGTCGACGCCGTACTCGCCCCAGGAATGCTCGGGCCTCCAGCGCGTGGCGCCGCGTTCGAGGTTCGTCATGGCGGCGGCTAGTTCGGGGGGGAGGGCGGCGGCCGCGGTCGGCACGGCGGTTTTGGGCGTGATCGCCGGAGGGGGCGCTGCGAAGGCGGCCAGAGTGAGCGTCGGGCGCTGGTAGGTGTCCGCACCCGCGGTGGGGCTGTCGGTGACGCGACCGGAGCGGGCCTTGCCCGGCGGCAGCTCGGGTTCCGAGCCTGCGGGCCTGGAGTTGCCGTCGACGACAGCGCCTATCTCCTGCCCTGTGACGCCTTCGCGCGTGACCTTGAGCGCTCCCGCGGCGGGCCGGAGGTCCGCCGGCTTGATCTCGCGGTCGTCCCGTCTCCTGCCGGCGGTCCCCGTCGTTGCCGTCGTCCCGGCGGGCGCCGTAAGCGGCTTGAGCTCATTGAACCGGGCCAGCAGCTCCTTGACTCCGGGGTCGTCGGCGAGGTAGCGCAGCGCCCTCGAGGGGTTGCCGGCCGCCATCCGTTCGTTGTAGAGCCGGCGGAACTCCTCGAGGAAGGCGATGTCCGAGCCGCTGAGCCGGCGGCGCCCGCTGGTGAGGCCGCTCAGGAGGCTGTCGAAGTGCTGGTCCAGGGCGAGGACGTTGGAGAAGGTGTTCTCGGCGAGGACCGCGTTCAGATACGGGCCCGGATTCGTTTGGGCTTCGAAGACCTTGCGTTCGTACGGGTCGACGGGAGGCGTCGCCGGGTCCTCGACGGGGTCCTGCGCGGGATCGGGGTCGCCTTCGGCGGCGAAGGCGGGCAGAACCTGCCACGGAACCGCCAGGATAAGCGAAAGAAACCCTCCCAAGAAGCGGCGCAGGGAGGGCAGGGGCATGCCGGAACGGGGGGGTGGGGTCCTCATCGGCGCGGCCCGGCCTACCTTCCCTAGATAACCCCGGAAGCTGGCGGTGTCAAGATGTCAATTAAGGAGATGACGGGCGTCAGCGGAGCGCGGCCTGGCCGGTCTCGGAGGGAGGACGCAGCCGCGCCGCCCGCGGGTCCTTGGCGAAGCGGGGGTCTTTGCGGGCCAGCTCCAGCCAGGGGGCCATGCCGGGGAGGTCCCGTACATAGAGCAGGTTGGCGACCATGTCGCTCTTGTTGTCGGGGACCGCTTCTCCCTTGCGGTTGACGATCACCTCTTTGCCGTAGGTCTGCCGTCCGTAACGCCAGGAGACCATGCCCGTGCCGCCGTAGGGCAGTTCCTCGGGCGGGATCGAGCCCGCCTTCATGCCGCGCTCCTTGAACGTCCGGTCGAGCCGGTCCGCCAGCAGCATGGCATGGCGCGGGTCCTGCGTGTAGATGGTGACGAACTTCCCGGCTTGGGTCCCCTCCATCGCGTCCATCAGGAGGGTGATCTTGAAATCGACATTCAGGCCGTCGAACTCCATCTGGCGGACCGTGTCCAGGTAGGCGCGGAGGATGGCCTGGCGGCCGGCCGTGACATCGGCGCGCGAAGCCCCTCTTGGAGGCGAGAAGTCGGCGACCCGGAGCTTTATGCCCTGCTGCGGTATCTCGCCGACGGAGTCGTAGAAGTAGCGGCCCACCCGCGGCTTCTTAGGAAGGGCGGCGTCGCGCATCATCTTCGAAAGCTCATACATCTCCGAGCGGTCGGCCTCGGTGAAGAGCGGGCGGCCCCTCTGCGCGCGCTCGGCGTTGACGGTCGCGAAGACGGAGTCGATGGCGCTCGTGTCGTTGAAGACGTCTATCGCCTTGGCCACGAGCGATCGGGCCGTCGGAGTCTGGGTGCCCCAGGCCTTTTCCTGCGGCTGGTGGAGCACGAGGCGGCCCTCGCGGTAGTCGGCGGGGATGCGCAGGAGCGCGCCGCGGACGCCCTCCTTCGGAGCGGCGCCGACCGAGAGCAGCTCTCCCGACGGGCTTACCCAGATGTCGACATAGGTCCTTCGCTCCGTGCCGCGCAACTCCTTCCCGGCTACGTCGCGCAGGCGGGCGGCGACGGCCTCGGCGGGGGCGGGGCGGGGCGGGGCCTCCGCGCCGGGGGCGGCGGGGCGGCCGAAGAGGCGCTCGAACGCACCTTTGATGGAGGCCAGCTCGAAGCCGCTGGACGGCGGCGGCGCCACCCCGCGCAGCTGGTCCTCGAGGATGGCGATGGACTTGCCTATGGCCTCGGCGTGCTCCGGCGCCTCCGCCTCGAGGCGCCGGCGCAGACCCTCGACCTCGGCGCGGATGCCCTCGTAGCGGGCGCGATATTCCTGCGAGCCCCGCTCGAGCTTGGGCAGGCGCGGGTCCGAGGGCTCGAAGAGCTCGGTCGTGATGCGCTCGCTGAGGCGGATGGCGGCGCTCCGGCTGCCTTTGACGGGGAGCTCGCCGGGGCTGGCGGTTTCGCGCACGGTGAACGAGTTGTCGAGGAAGACTTTGTTGACGCTCGGCGTTCCGTCGGGCAAGGGCAGCCCCTTGCCGGACACCACCTCGAGCCGGCCGCCGGGCGAGGCCTTGCCGTAGACCGTCCCGTCCGGCTTGCGCTTGAGCCCGTCGGGACCGTCGGCGTTGGTCGGGGCTACGGGCCGGAGCATCACGTCGCGGGTAGGATTCTGCGCGGTCACGGGCGTCAGCCGGCGCCATACTTGCGCGGTGTTGACGTCCGGGGCGGCCAGCGCCTCCGAGTTCACGAGCGGGCGGGCGAAGCGCGTGGTATGGACGCCGAACCAGTTGCCTATGACCCCCTTCTGGTCCGCGGCCGTGCGGTTTAGGTCGAAAGCGGCGGGGTTCGCGGGGTCATAACTCAGGCGATAGTAGACGTGAGGGGCGTCGGGCACGTTGTCGATGTCGTTGGGCCCCAAGGGATTCCGCCGCAGGTACTCGGCGCGCCCGATGACTCCCAGCACTTCCGCGCCGGCGGCCACCCACTCCGCGTGCGCGCGGTACAGGCGGAGCTGGCCGAGGTGCTCTTGGTTCTCCCAATAAGCTTTGCGGACCTGCTCTTGGGCCGGTCCCGGCGGCGTTTCCGCGAGCCGGGCGCGCAGGCGGCTGGACGCGGATTCGAGGCCGGCGATGAGGTCGGGGAGCCGGGGGTCTTGGCCGCGCGCGAGCAGGACGTCCGCTTCCGGCGAAGTCTTCTTGGCACCCGGGGCATCCTGCCCCGCGCGATACTCTTTGAGGAGGGCCTCTCCGGAGGTGAGACCGAGTCCGGGGCTGCGTTTGAGTATCTCCCCCGCCTCGCCCTTAGCCAGTTCGCCCGCGCGGATGTCGGCCGCCCGCGCCATGCCGGCGGGCTTCCTCCAGGCGCCGAGTTGCTCGCCGTAGCGCTGTTCGCCCCAGCCGCCTTTCGTTCCCCCCAGGGCGGCGGCCAGACCTTTGAACGCGACGGGGTCCGATTCGCCCAACGCCTCCAGGAAGCGTCGGCCCACTTCTACGGGGGCCTCCTCGAGCAGGGCCAGGCGCTTCCCCGTGGCGAAACCGCCCGGGGCGTCGGGGGGGACCTCCGGCTCGACGCCCCGCTTCAAGATCGCCCGCGCGGGGTCGATGAGGGTGAGGCGGCCCTCGGGGGTCCGGTAGGGCTGGAGGTCGTCGATCTCCTTGAGGCCGGCGGCGCGTGTCCGGCTCAGGATCAGCTCGAGGTCGGCGAAGGTGGTGTCGTTGACGGGCGTCCGCTTGAAATCGCCGCGGGCCACGTCCATCACGATGCCTAGGCGGCCTTGCGCGTCGGTGTAGACCCCGTGGAAGCGGGGCCCCACGCCGAGGGACGAATAGAGCTCGGCTGAGCGCGCCTCGGCGAGGACCCAGGAAGCGATGAACTCCGCGGAAACCGGGCTTCCGTCGGGATTCGGGGCGGGCACCATAGTCTTGACGGCCACCGCGCGGCCGTCCTGGAGCTTGCCCAGGAAGACGACGGCGCCGCTGCCGCTGGTCTCCCCGCTGACGAAGGCCACGTCGGCGACCTCGTCGACCGGAGCGCGGGGGACATCGGCGAGGGTCTTCGCCTCCCGATAGGGCTGGGGCTGGCGCAGGTTGTTGTCGTAGCCCAGGGTGGCGGGGGATATCTTTTCGGTGAGTAAGGCGTTGGGCACCTTAGGCAGGAACTCGACGGCGCCGTTGCCGCCGGGGAAGTCCTCGGCCTTGGCCACCGGGCGGGACTGTTCGACGAACTCGGCGAATGCCTCGGGCCTGGAGCGGCCCATGGTCTCGGCGCCGGCCCGGCCGGCCGCCTCCTGGGAGCGGAGCCCGCTCAGCAGTTCTTTGAAGCCGGCAAGCCGGGCTTCGCCGGCGGCGATGGCATTCCGGATGCGGGCCGGGATCCCTTCGGGGCCGTAGCGCGCGGCGGCGCGTGCCTTGACCCGTTCGACCTTGCCAGCCTGCTTGCCGAGTTCCATCGTCCAGCGGGTGATGTCCGCGCTAATCTCCGGCAGTGCGCCCCTATAGGCCGCAAGAGCCTCGACCTCGCCTATGGAGCCGCGAGATTCGACGAGCTTGCGGGCGGCGTCGGAGGCTTTTTGGAACTGCTCGGGGGAGAACCTGCCGGTCAGGACGTCGACGGCGTGCTGGCCTTCGTGCAGGGCCCGGCCGAGGTCGGTCATGCCGTGGTCGTTTACGGCGATGCGGATTGTGTCGTTCTTGCCATCCGTGCCTTTAATGAAGCGATAGACATCGGCGGACGGGTCGGTGGTTTTTGGCTCGAACTCGAGCTTAATCACCACCTCGTAGGGGACGCCCTGCAGGATCATGTTGCCCCTGATGGCGTCGAACACCTTCTCCGCGTTGGCCAGCGAGCCGCGCGGGAAATCCCCTTGGACCGAGGCTAGCTCGGCGGGGCGGGCGGCCGGAGGGGTGTCGGCGGGCGGAGCGGCGCGCGTCGGCGGGGGACGCGCGGCCTTCAGGTCGGCGTAGGCTAGGCTTTGGAGCGTGTCGCGCGCGTCGCTAAGGCGCCGCTCGGCGGCTTTAAGCTTGGCCGCGGGGAGCCGCCGCGTATCCGCCCATTCCTTCTGGAACGCGCCCTCGACCCGGGCGAGCAGCGCTTCGGGAGCCAGAGCGCGCGCTTCGGCGTGCTTTATCTTCAAGGCGCGCAGGGACTCTCCCGCGCTGAGTCCATGCGGCCCGTAGACCTTGGCGTTGAGCTTGGAGACGCCCATCCCGATGAGCAGGCCGCTGAAGCCCGCGCCGTTCTCGAGGAGGCTATGGAACGCTTCCAAAGAAGCCTCTTTGTCGTTCCGACGCGAGGCATCTTCGAGCTTGAGCGCCGCCCGGGTGGTGTTGATGGCGCCGGGGGCGTTCATGACCGCCATCTCCCCGTAACCGAGCCAAGCCACGTTGCGTTCGATCGCCAACGCCCGCTCGACGGCGCTGAGTCCCTTGGAGGTCGTCAGCCCTGCCAGGCCCAGCTTCAGCGGGGTGGTGGCCCAACCGGCCGCGGCCCCGGTGACGTAGGCTTCTCCGCCGATGAAACCAACGGCGGCCAACTCGTTGGCCGCCGCCCAGCCGGTCTCGCCGCGCCTTCTAAGCCGCTTCGCCTCGTCAAAGTACGTGCGCGGCGTATTGGCCGCGCCGAAAATACCGCTGGCCTCCAGGGCGATGGCTTCCTTGGAGCCGGCCTGGGCCTCGAGGGCGGGACGGTAGAGGAAATAGGCTGGCCCGTAGACCTCCTTCTGGCGTTCCAGGAAGGTCTCGCTGGCGACGCCTTCGAGCAGCGCCCTGTCTTTGGTGTTCTTCCCCGCCTGCGCAAGGCGCAGGGAGTACGCGGCGTACTCCTGCTCCGTCCCACCGGCCCCCCATCGCAAAAGGTCCATCTGCCGGGCGGTGTAGAGGGCGTTGGCGTCGATGAGGACCGCCTCATCGTGGTAGCCCAAGGCTTCCGTGCCTTCGGCGATTGCGGATTGACTGCCCGCCAGGAAGGCGTAGACGGCGCTCTGGATCGGGGAGAATGCCACGCGGGTGCCGGTGCCCAGATAGCCCAGGCCTCGGTCGAGCAAAGTGGGGTCGGACACGGGCACCTCGTTGTCCCCGGTCGTCCGCCAGTCCGTCCAGCGGCCGTCGACCACGTTCCGCATACGCGTGCCGACGAAGGTCATGCGGCCGTCGGCGAGTTCTCGGTCCGTCTCCGGCCCCTCTCTCTGCCTCGCCAAGATCCGGGTTTTTCCTGGCTCCGGCTTCAGGGCCTTCAGCTGGACCTTCTGCTCCCACACCTGCTCCGAGCCTTCGGTCGTGTCCAGACTGTAGATCATGGGATAGGCGCCCTCGCGTGAGACGAAGACCTTCGTCAATTCGCGCCCGCTAGGGACGAAGACGTACTGGATCGCGGTGGGAGCGTCCGAGCCGGCGAGGGTCTGCGAGATGTTTATCCGCAAGCGGTAGGCCTTGTCTTCGCGGTCATAGAACAGTTCGGCATTCTCGAGCTTGGATCGCTGCAGGAGCGCGCCGCGCTTGGTGTCGACCATGCGCGTCTCCCCGCGCAGGCCGGCGGCGAGCTCGGCGTCCATGGACGGCAGAAGACGCAGGGCCTTCTCGAAATCCGTCCGCGTCCCGCCGGGCAGAAAGCGGTCGGGGATGGCGGCCAGGCCGCGGCCTTCGCGCACGCCCTGGAGCGCTGCGGGAGTCAGCAAGACGGCCCTTTTATTGGGGTCCCCTTTGTCGCGGACGAAGCCGAACCCCTCGCCCAAGGAATCGTACTCGTGGAGCTCGACCTTGCCTTTCTCGTTCCACGTGCGCTCCAGCCAGCCCGTCATCACCGGCGTTCCGTCGGTGCCGGTGCGATAGAAGATGAGCGCATTGTCGTCCTTGAGGATGGGGTATTCGCCGGCGGGGCGGCCGAACCGCCGGCCATGGATTACTCCCTCCACCCCGGTGTCGTCTTGGCTCCGGGACCACTCCACGTCCGGCCGGGACTCGTCATTAGGGCGGCGCGTGAAGGATAGCGTGAACGGGTCGACCACCGTGGTGAAGCGGCGGCCGACGCGGATGCTGGCTCCGGTCTTCGTGTTGCCGGTCTCGGAGGAGGCGTCGGGGTCGAGTTGGGAATAGAAGCCGTCGGGGGCGTCGAACCTGTAGGAGCCGTTCGCCAACTGGGCGCCATAGCCCCGGCGGAGGACTCCGTCGCTGTCGGTGTAGGACTGCGGGCCGTACCAGCGCACCTGTCCCCCTTCTTTCAACGCGGCGAGCCTGGCCTCCCGTTCCTGTCGCCAGCTCCGTTCGGGGCTGGGGAAGAGGCCGTCCAGGAGCGGGACGAAGCGGGCCAGAGCGCGAGCGCCGCGCCAGGCGTCCTCGGCGGCCGCCGCCGTGCTGGGAGGGCGGCGCGGCCCATCGGCCGGCTCCGCTTCGCTGGCAAGCGCGGCTAGAGCCGCGGGGTCGATGTCAGCGAGGGCTTTTAGGGCGGCGGAACGCACCAACGCCGCCTCCGGCGGGTCTAAGGGACCGGGACCGTCGCGTCGAGCCGCGCGCCTAAGCACGGGGATGGCCTCGCGCGCCTCGGCTCCGCGCCCGCCCAAGACGCCCGCCGCGGAAGCAAAGCGCGCCGGATCGCCCAAGGCCGCGCCTGCGGCGGCGATGAGCTCGGCGGTCGGCTCGCCCCGGTCACTCCGCGGGTCGGGGGCCTGGGTGGAGCGTTCTTGGGCGCGGAGCGCCTCCCGGGCGGCATCGCCAAGGCCGTATTCGTTCGAGTCGGCCAGGTCTCGGAGCGCAGGCCGGGCCGAGATCCCGCGGGCCCCGAGGGCGCCAAGGGCTCGGACGCCGGTCTCGGCTAGGGTGGAGTCCCTCGGCGCCGTCGGGGCGAAGAGAGAGGCCAGCGCCGCCACGGCTGGGTCCGGGACGCTCCAAGGGTCATCCTTCGCCATCTCTCCCAACGCCTCGGCGGCACGGCGGCGGACCAGCCGGTCGGCGTCGCCCAAGGCCGTGGTCAGCGCTCGGGCTCCTTCTTCGGAACGGAGGCCGACCTTGCCCAGCGCCGAGACGGCGGCCTGGCGAACCTCAGGATCCGGGTCGCGCAAGGCCGCGGCCAAGGCGGATACCGCTTGCGAGCCGGGGTCGGGGACGTCGCGCAGATGCCGGGCTGCCGTCGTCCGCGCACCGGCGTCTCCACCCTGCAAGATGGCCACGAGCAGCCGGATGGCCTCCTGGCGCATCGGGCCTCTGCCGGTCTGCGCCACCGTCCCCAGGACGAAGTACAACTCATCGGCATCGTCCGCGGAAAGGAGCTTGGCGCCGGCCGTGGAGCCGGCCAGACCGAGGGCGCGGAGGGCCGCGCGGCGCTCCTCCCTGTCCGGGGAAGCGGCCGCCGCGAGGAGGACCGGTTCGGCGCGCGGCGCTCCCTCGGGACTCGCGGCCAAGGCGGCCGCCGCCGCCAGACGAGTCTTGGGGTCCGCATGGCTCAAGAGTCCCTCGAGCGCGGCGGTGCCGGGCTTGCCGCCTATGAGAACCAGATGGCGGATGACAAACTGCATGTCATTGGTGGAGAGCGGGGCCTCGAGGGCGCTGGTAAGAGCTCTGGCGATGCGGTCGGCGCTCTCCGGGTGGGTCAGGCCGACGAAATCGCCGTCAAGGGCATCGACGGCTCTGAGCCTGGCGTAGAGCGGTCGTTTGGGGTCGGCGACGAACGCCGCGATGGCCTCGAGGCCGCCGGTCCCGGCCGCTTTGAGCGCCAGCGCGATCGCGTGGGCGTTCTTGCTGTACCTGAGCTGCTCTGCTAGCACGGGGATGGCCGCCGGCCCGGCGCGCTGCAGGGCCTTGGACGCGGGTCGGACCTCGAGATTTGCCTCTCGATCCGCTTGGCGCGCCAGGAACGTCGCGGCCTCGGGGCGCAGCGGGATCAAGGCGCTCAAAGCCCGTGCGGAGAACGAGCTTCGCTCGGGGTCGGCGATGTCCGTCATGCCCCCAATCAGGATGACGACGGCGCGCGCAGGGTCTCCGCCCGGGGCCAACGCGCCGAGGGCCTCCCGCGCGGTCTGTCGCGTCCCTTCGTTCCTCGAGTCCAGCCCCTCGAAAAGAGGCCGAAGGGGGTCATCAGGCCCGGCCAGCTTGAGCGCCAGCTCGCGGGCTCCAAAGACCGCGGCGGCCATCCCGGGGTCGTTGCGGTCGGCGCTCAAGAACCGCGCCAGAAGCGGCAAGGCTTCGCGGGCTTCGAGCGGGGCTCGCTCCAGGGCCGACAGAGCCTTCAAGCTCAGCTCCTGGTCGGCGGTGTCGAGGGTCTTGAGGAGGAGCGCGGCCGCGCCGGAATCGCCAGGGAGCAGTCGGACGAGCTCGTCGTAGGCCAGCAGGCGGATGTCCTTGATCGGGTGGTCCAGGAGCGAGCCCAGGTCGGTGAGCGCGCGTTCGGAGCCGCGCCCTAGCTCGATGAGGGCCAGGACCTTGTCCCTGCGATGCTCGACGTCGGTGCCTTTCAGCGCCTGCGCCAGGTAGTCGGCCGCCCGTTCCTTGCCGTTCTTGACCCGCCCCAGGGCGCCTAGGATCTCGGGGGCGGTGCCGTAGTCGAGCTTCTTGAGCAGCCCGCCCATCGCGTCGGCGGCCTCCTCTGAACGGTCCGGGAACAGGGCGTCGAGGGCCAGGGCGCCGAAAGCGATCTGGCGCGCGGAGCGCTTGAGCGAAGGCCGTCCCGGGAATTCGACCGGCCGGATGGCGGCCAAGAGGTCCTCGGCCGATACGCCGGGCACGGGCTTTCCGGCCAGAGCCAGCTCCGCGATCAACGCCAGCGCCTCCTCCTTCCTGTCGGCGGTGGGGTCTTTGAGTCTGCTCGCAGCCTGGACGGCGGCCTGCTCGGGGGCGACCAGGACGACCAGGCGTTGCACCGCCGCCATCGGTCTGCCGCTGCCGCCGGGCCGTTGCGGCTCGAGCGCCGCGGCCAAGAGCTCGTCGGTCCGCACCGCCAAGAGCGTCGCAGCCCGAGGGTCGTTCTCGACGATGCGCGTGAGTATGCGCGCGGCCGAAGTGCGCGGAGAGCCGTCATTGTTGGGTCCTGGCTCGTTTAGGAGCAGGTCCGCGAGCAGGAGCGGGACGGCGTCTCGCGCGCCGGGCCAAGATAGGCCTATCCGGTCCAATGTGAAGATGAGGTCCGCGCGCTTGGCGCCCGCCGTGCGTCCCAGGACGCTCGTAAGGGCCGGCATGGATTGGGCCCCGAACCCGACCAGGATCGCTTGCGCTGTGCCCGCCCCTTGGGACGGGCCCGAGGCCAGTCTCTCCGCCAACAGCTCGGCGGCGCCGGGCCCGAAGGCCTTGAGGGCTTCCGCGGCGGCGCTGCGCGTTCCGTCTCGAGGCGAAGCGAGAAGGTCGATCAGGGCCGGGAGGTCCTCGCGGCGCGGCGGGCCCAGGGCCGCCAAGGCCTTCGCCGCCGCGTTCCGGAGGTCCTTGGAGTTGGTCTCCTCGTCGGCGGTGCGAGGGACCCGAGCTTCGCCCAAGAGGGATGCCAAGGCTGGGATCGCCGGCCGTCCGCGTTCCCCGAGGCTGGCGATCAGCTCCACGGCGTTCACGCTAGGCTGGTAGCGAGGTCTCTTCTCCACCTGGGTTCTCTTCGCCAACTCGGTCAAGGCGGCGAGTTCCGCCGGCCCGAACAGGTCGGTCAGGTCGCGGGCTAGGGAGAGCGCCGCCGTTTGGGCTTTGGGTGACTGCGCCGAGAGCAGCTTTATGAGAGAAGGGATATCCTTGGCGCCGTATTGGCCGCGCAGGTCGAAGGCGATGTCGGTGAGAGCGTCGGCCTGCTCTGACTTGGAGGAGCCGCCTACGACGGCTAGTAGAACGCCGCGGGCCGTGACGCCGTCGGCCCCCAGGGCCTTCACTTGGCGGGCGGCGGCGAGTTGGATCTCGGGGTCTCTCCCGCGTAAGCCGGCGACGAGGACGGCCGTCAGACCCCCCATGTCCCCGGCGCTCGCCATACGCAGGGCCCTGCCCAAGAAGGCGCGGGCGGGCGGGCGGGCCTCGAGGTAGGCTTGCGCCAGCGCGGCCGCCGGCTTGTCCGGGGCTATGGCGGCGACGGCGTCGGCGGCCTCGGCGGCCAGCTCCCCGCTCTCCGGGTCTAGGATGACGCGGGCCAGCGCGGTCAGGGCCTGCTCCCCGGCGGGGCCATAGCCGCGCAGAGCCGCGATCGCGTCTTTGAGCAAGGCCGGGTCGGCGCCGTTCTCGGCGCGGTTGGCGATGAGCGAGGTCAGATAGGCCGTGGCCAGCGGCTCGCCGGCGCCGAACTCGGCCACCGCGCGCGCGCGCGCGGCGTTCGCGCCGCCTTTCGAACGCGCGGTCAGGAGGGAACCTCGGCCGCTCGGGTCGGGGGCCGACCTCAAGAGCGCCTTGAAGGCTTCCTTGGCCGCGGGTCCGGCTCGGCGCAGGGCTGCGAGAAGAGCCTCGGCCGTCTCCCTGTCCGCAGAGACGCTCAGGGCCGCGGCCAGCGCGCCCACCGAGTCTTTGGCCGCCCGCTGGGGCAAAAGCGAGAGCGCCGCCGCGGCCTGCAGGCGCAGGGCGGGCTCGTCGGAGTTGAGGAGCTCGCGCGCCGCCGCGCCCAGCTCCTTGAGCGGCAGGCCCGGGCCGTCCTCCCGGGATGCCAAGGCCGAAAGGACGGCTGCCTTCACCGTGGGAGAACCTTCGCGCAAGAGACGCGACAACGTCTCGAGGCCGGCGCCTTCCGGCAAGCCCGCAAGGGCCGCTATGGCGCGCTCGCGGTGCTGCGGGGCCAGGAGCCGCGGGTCGGACAGGGCCTTGGTCAAGACCGGCACGGCGTCCGCCCCGAGCCGGGCGAGGAGGGCCAGCGCGCGGCCGGCGTCGTAGGGGCCGCTGGCGTCGGCCATTCCCAGCGAGGCCGCCAGGGCTTCGATGGCCCGCGGGTTGGCGCGTGCGCCCGCCTTGAGCGTCTTGTCGTCGGCCTTCTCCAGCGCGCCCAATATGGCGAACAGGGCCGAGCGGAACTCCCGTTCGTCGGGGCCCCCCGCGGCGCGGCGGGCCACGGAGACCCTCAGAGCTTCGAGCAGGACGGGGGTGCCTTTCGGCCCCAGCGCGACGAGTTCCGCGACGGCCTTGCGGCGGTCCAGCGCCTCGGCGGCCCTTAGGCCGGGGGAGTCGTAGGACGCGGAACCGGCAAGCCTCTTGAGAAGGTCGGCTTCGGCGCGAGGGAAGGCCGGGGTCGCGCCGCCGGCCGGCGTCGCGCCCGGGACCGGAAGAGGCCCCCTGTTGTCGAGCGCGTAGCGGTCCGCTTCGCGCGCCGAGGGGGAGGGGTCCGGAGACGGCCTGGGCTCGGGTCGGCCGCCGGACAGAGCGACGGCGTCTACCCGTCCGGCGGTCCCGCCGTCGAAGATCGTATCGGCGCTTGTGCCGATCTTCCCGAGCTTGGCGGCCGCGTCGAAAGACGTGGGTTTGGCCGATTTGGCGTCGGCTTCGGGCAGGGCCAGCATCCGAGCCGGCGGCGCAACGGGAGCGGGGGGCGCGGCCGGCGAGCGGGCGCGCGAGGAAGTGGGGGGTGCGGCCGCGGCGGCGGCCGGCGGGGCGGACGGGGCGGAGGCGACGGCGGCGGGCTCCACGGCGGCCGGCGGAGTCGAGGCGGGAGGAGCCTCCGCCGCAGGCGTCGTCGCCGGGCGTTCAGGCGCGGGGTCTCTCGGCTCCTCTTCGACTTCGCCCGTAAAGGGGTTCACGAATTGGGCCAGCGACGGCGGCGCCGATTGAAGGAGTATGAGGGCCAACGAGGTCCAGACCGCGACTGCTTTCTTCACCGAAGTCATCCTCGCATGCCACTCCCTAGATAACAGGGTGGGCTGGCTTTGTCAACGGCACTATTGAGGAATATGATCCGACTATCTGGCGGGAGTACGGGGACGCTGGGCCGGAACCTCCGGCGGCGGCCCACGCCAGAGCCGGCCGTAACGCTCCACGGCCAGGTTCATCGCCGCCTCGGTGGCGGTCGGGCGGCCGAACCTCTTGAGACCGGCGACGGCCTCGATGAGGACGGGACGGTCGGCGGGGAGGAAGCCGTCGGGGCGCTGGCTGGCGAAGAAGGCCAGCTCCGACGGCTCGAGCGCCACGCGGCCCCTGTGGGACGCGCCGCCTCGGATCGAGGCGTTGACGGCGCGGACGGCGTCGAGCAGGGAGCTGTCTCCGGCCTCGGCCTCCCAGTTGATCTGGCTGAGCGCGGCCGTCCGGCGGGCGTCGAGACCCGCCTGTTTCGCGCCGTCGACGAAGAGACCGGCGCCGAACTGCCGTTCGGCCTCCACGGCCAGCGGCAGGACCTCGGCGTTGGCCTTGACGACGGAGAGGAGCCTCTCCGCCTCGCCCCGTGTCTTACCCGCCGCCTCGGCCATGGCTTTGAACTCCGCGTCGAAGCCGGGCGCGCGGACCAAGGCGTGGGCCTCGGCCACGGCCTCGGCGTAGGGGTCCTTGGCGCCCGGCAGCAGGTCGCGGTTGGCGTGGGAGCGGCTGACCCAGGGCATCTCGTCGGCGATCATCGTCGTCAGGATGCGCTCGGTGTTCGGCCTGACCCGTGAGCCGAACTGCTCGAAGTCGATCATCGCCGGCTTGCCCGAGCCGTAGAGCACGTTCCCCTTGTTGACGTCGCCGAGGCCGAAGAGCATCGCGAAGGCGGCCATCGCGGCCTTCTGGCGCGGGGTGCTACTCTGGAAGGGGAGGTGGCCGGGGTGCCCGGGCGCGTCCTCCATCATGAGGACCCACCGCGTGTCGCCGAAGAGGCCGAAGTACCCATCCTGGTAGGCCAGCGCGTCGGGGGCCTGGAGCTCGCCGGAGAATACCGGGAATTTCTTGAGCAGCGCGCGGGCCAAGAGCTCGTTGGAGGCGATCTCGAGGTCGGTACGCTTCTCATAAAGGCTGCGTTCCTCGCCGGTCTTCACATTGCGCTGGTCGACGCGCCAGACCTCGGTGTTCCGCTTGGCGGGGTCGCTGGTCTTGGGACGCCCGGTCTGCTCCCAGTCGGAGACGTCGAGTCCGAGCGCCGCAAGAACGGAGGAGCGGTCGGAGGCGGTGTTCGGCTCGAGGGCGGACTGGAGCGGCTTGCGCGCCCCGGCCTCGGGCTTCGCGCGGCCCTGCTGGGCCGGCGCGGACGGCGGCGGCTCCTGCGCGCCCCCGAACAGCGCGCCCAGGAAGTCGGGCAGCCAGGAGGCCAGGGCTCCCGAGGGAGGGGGGCGGGCTCCGCTGTAGCGCTTGCGCCCCCAGTCCTTAGGTATGGTCTCCATGGCTTTGAATAGACCCGCGTAGGCGGCGGGGTCGGAGAGCCGCAAGGCGTCGAGGTAGCGTTGGCCGACGTCGACCGGGGCCTCCTTGAGCTGGGCCAGCCGCTGGGCCGTGGCGAACCCTTCCGGCCCGTCGGGGGGGGTCTCCGGCGCCTTGCCCTGGACCTCGATGGCCCGGGCGGGGTCGATCACGCTCAGGCGTCCCTCGGGCGACCGGTAGAGCTGGAAGTCGGGCACGTCGTTGAGCCCGGCTCGGCGCATCCGCCCGATGATCAGCTCGAGGTCGGCGAAGGTGGCGTCGGTGATGGGCATCCGCTCGAAGTCGCCGCGCGCCACGTCCATGACGACGTTGACCCGCCCTTGGGGATCCGTCCAGACCCCATGGAAGCGCGGGCCCACCCCCAGCGCCGAGTAGATCTCGGCCGAGCGGGCCTCGGAGAGGACCATGGCCGCCACCGTCTCGGCCGGCACCGGCTTGCCGTCGGGCCGGTCCTGGAGCAGGAGCGCCTTGACCGCCACCGCGCGCCCGTCGGACAGCTTCGCTAGGCGCACCAAGCCGGAGCTGCCGCTGTGCTGCTCGCTGGCGAAGGCCACGTCTGCGACCTCGGTCACATCCGCGCGCGGCACGTCGGCTAGGGTAGCCGCGGGGCGCGGCGCGGTCAGCGCGCGCGGCTCGCCGCCGTAGCCCAGGGTCGCGTGGGGGATGCTGCTCGTCATCAGGGCCTTCAGCGGCTTCCCGTACGCCGCGGCCGCCCCGGACTTGCCGGGGAACTCCTGCGGCGATGCGACGGGATTCGCCCGCCCCTTGAGGTCCTCGAAGGCCTGCGGCCGCGAGCGGCTGGGGGCCGGGACGAAGGACTCGTCGACCGGGATCACGCGGACCGCGCGGCCGTTGAGCTCGACGAGGAAGCCGTCGGGATAGGCCTGAGGGACGGACCTGCCGAGTTTCTCGGGCACGATCCCGGCCAGGCGCGCCATGTTGTTGTAGATGCCCGTGTCGGCCGTCATCAGGGCGGCGGGCTTGCCGTCGGCGGTCAGCGCGAAGAAAGCGTCGGCCACGACGATGCGGTCGGAGCCCCCTTTTTTTCTGCCGACTTCCATGCCTTTTTGGTTGAGTGCGTCGATCATGGCGAGGTAGGCGGGATCCGAGCGCTCGACCGAGATCGTGACGACGTTCTCCGCGCCGCCATAGCCGGTCTCGCCGAAGGCCTGGGCGGTCTGCCGGAACGGCGTGTCCCCGAGCTTCGCCACCGAGGCGCGTTCCCGGGCGTTAGTCGGCTTGTTGGTCTCCGCCTTCTCCCTGGCGATGGCGATGTTGGCGTCGACCAGGATCTCTCCGGCACCCAGCGGGCGCGCCGTCTCGGGCGCGCTCCGGCCGCGGACTTCCGCCAGCTGTCCGGCGTAGCCGGCGAGGCGGGACCGGGCATTGGCTAGCGCCCGGCTCATCCATGACGGCGTTCCGGCGCCGCTGGGGCGCGCGGCGATGCGGCCGTCGAGGCGGGCCAGGCGCTGGTCGAGGCGGTGGTATTCGGCCTCCCACCGCGCGGTCTCGGCGCTGACCTCGGGAGGGGAGTCCCGGTAGGCCATGAAGTTCCGGCGCGCGTCCGGTCCGCCGGCGCGGACCGCGTCCGCCTTGGCTCCGGCGTCGAGCATCTCTTGGAGCGTGAAGCGCTTGGTCATGAGGTCGATGTGGTGCTGAGCCTCGTGGAAAGCGCGGCCATAGTCGGTGCGGCCATAGGCGTCGATGGCGATGCGCGCCACGTTCCGGACCGGGTCGTAGCTGAAGACGTTCGCCGTCGTGTCCGCGGGGACCAGCTCGAACGTGATGCCGGCGACGTCCTTGTGGGGCACCCCTTCCCGGAACATGCGGCCCTTCAAGGCGGCGACGACGGCCATCGCGCTAGCCCGCGAGCCGGAAGGACCGGCCCCTTCGATGCTGGCCAAGGCCGTGGGTCCCGACGGCTGGGGGGCCGGCCCGGCCCCGGCGGGGCCGCTCAACAAGAGAGGCTGTTGGCGCGTGGCCGCGGGGCTGGCGGCCTGGGGGGCCGCCGCGGGAGACGCCGCGGCGGCGCGCCGCCTGAGGGCTTTGAGCGCCATATCATAGGCGTGGTTGAGAACCTGGGTCCGTTCGGTGGCGGCCGTGAGATCGGAGGGGTTGCGCACGTGGTCGGGATGGATGTCGGCGACTTTTTTCCGCCGGGCTTGCTGGATCGAATTGATCGCCTCCGCGGGAGTCATCGTATTCAGCGCGTCGGCCTGGAGCCCCAACTCCCTGGCGTAGGCCTCGGAAACCAAGGTGCTTTCGGCCGGGCCGCCGGGCCGGCCCTTCCCCTCATGCATGGCCAGCCCGGTCTTCGGCGCCTCGCCGAAGAAGAGCTCGTGGGACCAGCTGAGAAGCCCTCCGAGCATCCCCAGCATCCCGACGCCGGTGGAATAGGTCTCGTCGAAATAGCGCCAGGCCAGCTCCTCGTCGCCCTTGACGTTCGCGGCGCGCCACTTCAGGGCGGATTTGCCCCCCTGGTAGAGCGCCGGCGCGGCCATGACGGTCATCTCCCCGACGACCAGGGCGCGGGCCGCCATCAGGCTCCGGGCGGCCACGGCCGATTTGAGGGGGGCTACGATCTCGCCGAAGCCCATGCCTTCGTAGGCCGTTTCGGCGAGGATGAACAGGCCGCCTTGCGCGTAATAGAGGACGGCATCGCCGGTCTCGCCGCGTTTATACGCCTGCTGGCCCAAGGCGAACCGGCCCTTGGGGACGTTCGAGGCCCCGAGCTGGTCGGCCGACGTCCGCGAGCGCTCGTCCTCCCCCACCGGCTCGTCGCTCACGAGGAAGGCGGCGTCTCCGAACTGCTTCCTCCGGCGCGCGCGATACTCCGAACTCAGGTAGTCTTCCATCAGCCGGGCCTGGTCCTTGTCGAGTTGGCCCATGGCGATGCGGTGGGTCCACAGGTCGTGGTCCTCCTGGCGCGCGCCGCCCAGCCAGGTCGTGAAGCGCGCGACCTTCATCTGCGAGAGGGTCTGGGTCCCGTGGGCCTGCGAGACGGCGCCCCATTCCTTGAAGCCTAAGAGGCTGGCCGCCTTGCCTTGGATGATCGTGAGGCTGCCGATGTAGAAGTAGAGCTCGCTCTGCGGGAGGGCGAACACGATCTCCACGCCCTGCGAGACCTTCTCGGCGACCCACTCGGGCAGGCCGTCCTCCCCGGGGGCGGTCGATTGTCCCGTCTCCTTCGCGACCCAATGCCCGCCGCTGAGCGTGTAGCGGGTCTGTTCCCGGAAACGGAGGTCGCCGGCGGCGGCGTGCTCCTCGTCGGGGACGTGGCGGCGGACCTCCCCGAAGCCTCGCGCGTAGACCTCCATCTCCATCCTCTGGCCCTGGCCTTGTCGGGGAGGACGGTGAAGACCCTGACCCGCCCGTCAGGGAGCACCTCGGCGTAGTGCTGGACGTGCGTGGGCTCGCCGCGCCGGCCGTTGAAGCCGTCGACCTGTTTGGTCACGTTCATGTGCAGCCGGTAGACTTCGTGTTTTTTGTCGAAGACGATGTTGAGGCCCGTGACCGCGGTGACCTCCGCGTCGCCGCCGCGCAGCGGGCGGTTCTCGCCGCGGTAAGCGGCCTCGATCTCGGGGTGGAGCGACGGGAAGGCCTTGAGGAACCCCGTGAACGCGACCCGGACCGACTCCGGGAGCTGTTCGACCGGGATCCCCGAGAGGTCGAGGCTGCCGTCGGCGAGGGCCGGCAGGGCGGCGGGATTCAAGATGAAGTCGCTGCCATCGCGCACCAAGCCGAGGCCGGCGGGCAGGACGTCGTAGGCATGGATCTCGCCGCCTTCGGAGTCGATCCAGCCGGTCACGGTTTCGCGGCCGTCGGGACCGGAGGCGTAGAAGGAGAGCCGGTTCCCCGCCAGCCGCGGCGTCTCCCCTTCCTTCCGGCCGAAGGGTTGTCCCTCGAACTGCCCTTGCACGCCGCCCGAGTCGAGGCTGGGGCTCCACCAGGTCTCGGGCCGGGTCGCCCCGTTCCGCGTGCGCTGGAACGTCCTGTTCGCGGGGAACGAGGTCCGATAGCGCTCGTCGACCCGGACCACCTCGCCGGTCCGAGAGTTCCCGGACGCCCGGGCTCCGTCCGGGGCCAGCATCCAGAAGCGGCCGTCGGGGGCCTCGAACTGCAGGGCCCCGTTCTTCCACTGCATCGCCCAGCCGTCGACCGTCCGGCCCTCCGCGTCGCGGATCTCATGGCGGGCGTACCAGCGCACGGCCCCGGCCGCCCGGAGGCCGGCCAGGCGCGCCTCCTGGCCGGGCTCCCCGGCGGCCAGGCCGGGGAGGAGGGCGGAGAGCGGCGTGGCCGCCAAGGCCTGGCGCGCGGTCTCGAGCAACGAGTCCCGGCGCGGCGGCGCCGCCGGCGCGGGCGGCGCCGCCGGCGTCGAGCGCACCAGTAGGGCGACCGCGCTGTCCCGGTCGAGCGCGCCGATGGCCAGGAGGAGCGTCGAGCGCGCGGCCGCCCGGGCCTCCGGCAGGTGGCCGAACTTCTCCAGGCGTTCCAGAGCCCGCTCGAGGTCGGGGACGTAGACGGGGTTGCCGGCGGCGGCCAGCGAACGGGCCGTCATCGCCAGGGCGTCGGGGTGCGCGTCGGTCTGCAGGCGGGCGAGCAGCTCCGCCTCAGGCGCCGAGCGCAGGGCCAGCGGGGAGCGCATCCCCAGGCGGATCATCTCCGCGGCCTCCTCCGCGTGTCGGCCCAGCGGACCACTGCCCTCGCCGCCGGCGTACAGCGCCGCAAGGGCGGGGAGGGCGGCCTCGCCCTGCCAGCCCATGCTGCCGAGGGCCTTGATCGCCGATGCGCGGGCCCGCTCGTCGGGCGCCTGCTGGAGCAGCGCGGCTAAAGCCGGCACGGCCTCGGCGAAGCGCAGCGCCGGGTCGCGCTCGGCCAGCTTCGCCAGCCCGGCGGCCGCGGCCCGGCGCATCTCCGGGGCCGGGTCCGCGGAGAGGACTCGCGTCAGCGCGGAGACCGTGTCCTGTCCGCCGACGTTGTCGTCGCCCAGCACGTAGGCGGCTAGCTCCCGCCGCTCCAGGACGCCGCCGGCCTGAAGGGCCTCGAGCAGGCGGGTCTTCGCCAGCGCGCGCACCTCGGGCCGCGGCGAGCGGGACGCCAACCCGAGGAGGTGCGGGTCCGGACTCAGGCCCAAAGCCTCGACGACGGCGTCGAGCGGACCGAAGGAGGCGATGGCCAGCTTCGCCCGCGCGCGGTCCGTGTCTCCGCCGCGGCGGAGGCCCTCGAGGAGCGTCGGCAGGGCCTCCTCCATCCCTCCGGGCATCGCCGCCAGCGCCGAGGCCGCTTGCGAACGGACCAGGCTCTGCGGTGAGGCCAGCCCCCTCTTCAAGGCCGCGGCGGCCTCGGGTCCGCCGATCCAAGCGAGCAGGCGGACGACCTGCGCCGGGATGGCTTCCTTGGAGTCCAGCGCCGGACCCAGCCAGGCGGCCAGCCGCGGCGCCGCTTCGGGCGGGAGGCGGCTCAGATCGAAACTTCCGAGCGCCCGGATGCGGTGGTCGAGGGGCCGCGCGGGATCCTCCAAGGCCTCGAGCAGGGCGGCCTGGCCTTCCGGGCCGAGCTCCATGAGCAGCGCCGCGGCGAGATGGATCGGGCGGCGCGCCAGCACGGCCGGGATCGCCCTGGGGGCCAGGGATGCCAGCGCCTTGCGGGCCTCGCGGACGCCGGCGGGCTCGGCGTACTCCCGGTCGATGAGGACCGCCAGCGCTTTGTCGTCCTGGGAGGCCAGCCGGGCCAGGAGGGGCACGCTCCAGGCCGAACCGCCGGGCTCGGCGGCCAACAGGCGGACGAGCTCCGTCTGGTCGCCCGGCGCGGCCCAGGCCGCCAAGATCGCCGCGGCCGTGGTCGGGCGGGGCGCGCCGGGCGACTCGAGCTGGCGTTTGAGCTCGTCGACCACGCCCAGCAGGGCGGCATCCTCGCCGGCCAGACGCCGCGTCAGGGCATGGACGCGTAGGAACGTCGAGCGGGAGTGGGGGTCTCCGTGGGGAGCCTGCTTTCCGCCGCGGGCGAAGCGCGCCAGCCAGACGGCCAAGGCGGGCAGGAGTTCCGCGCTGCGCGGCGGACCTTCTTCGAGCGCGGCCAAGGCCTTGGCGCGCAGGAATCGGTCCGGATGGTCGAGGGCGGAGACCAGGGCGAGTTCGGCGTCCGGGTCGAGGTCGGCCATGCGAGCCAACGCTTCGACGGCGGCCTCCTGGACGTCGGAATTCTCGGAGCGCATGGCTGCCGCGGCGGCCGTTACGGCTCGTTTGACGCCGGCGCCGTGGCGGCCGAGGGCATTCAACCCCGCTTCCGCGGCGTGGCGGTCGGCGTCCGAGACGGCTTTCACGGCGGCGGCCAGCTCCTCGGGGCGCAGCTCGGGCAGGCGCGCCATGGCGTAGAGCGCATCTAGGCGCGTCGTCCAATCGCCGCCGTCTTGGGCCAGTTCGGTCAGGATCCGGCCGGCGGGGTGGCCGGGATGCCAGGCGCGCAGGATGATGACGGCCTTGAGTCTGGAATGGGGGTCGCTGAGCAGCGGCTCCAGCGCTTGGACGGGGATGTTGGCGGCGACGCCGCCCTCGTCGCGGGCCAACACAGCCAGGGCGCGCCTTCTGAGGACGGGGTCGCCGGACGCCAGCGCGGCCTGGAGGACCTCGACGGCGCGGACAGGGTCGATCTTGGCCAGCGCCTCCCCGGCCTTGGTCCTGAACGGCCCGTTGGAGGGGTCCGAGAAGGCCTTGGCCAGCGTCGGCACGGCGTCGACCGCGTCCGGTCCGAGGGCGCCGAGCCAGACGGCCGCGTCGAATGCGGTCTTAGTGCCCTCCTGCTTCGCCCCGACCATGCCGGTCAGCAGCTTGGCGACCCGGGCCCGGTCGGGGGCGTCGAGCCCTTGGAAATAGCCGTCCTCGAACAGGACCCGCGCCGCGACGTAGGCCTGGGCGGTGTCCCCGGGCGCCAGGGCGGCCTCGGCGAGGCCCTTCGCCCCCAGCGCCTTGACCGCGGCGGCGCGCGGCTCGGGGCCCCTGCCCTCGAGGAACGCCGCCAAGCCCGCGGCCTGCTCCGGCGCGGCGGGTCCCGCGGCCTTCAACGCCTCAAGGAGCCGTACCGGCAAGGCCGGATCGTCGCCCTTGACCTTGCTCGCCAGCGCGGCGACGACGGCGACCAGGTGAGGACGGACCTTCGCGCCTCCCGCGGCGAGCAGGCTTGCGGCGTCGAGGCGGATGCGCGGCGAATTGGAAGCCAAGCCCTCTGCCGCGCGCGCGTAGAACGCGGCGCCGACGGCCGCCGGCTCGAGTCCCGCCAGAGCCCTGCGGAGGGCGACATGCAGCGCGGCCGTCTTTTCGTAGTCCGCCCGCTCGGCGTTCTTGTTCGGCTCGGTGAGCAGAATCGCCAGCGCGGCCTGCGCGGCGGCCGGCCGCAGGCCGGTCCGTTCCAGCTCCTCGAGGGCCGCGATGCGCGCCGAGGGGACGAAATCGGCGTCCAGACGGGAGATGAGGAAGGCCTGGTAGGCCTCCGCGTCTCGGGCGGTCCCCGCGGCGGCGCGCAGAGCCGCGGCGTCGAACCCGCGCGCGCCGGGGTCCCGGTCGCGCTCCAGGCGGTCGACCAGGGCCCGGATCGGCGTCTCCGGGCCGAGCAGGCTCAGGACCCCGCGGGCGCGCTCGGCGGCGCCCGCGGGCGAACCTCCCAGCGCCAGCTCGACGATGGCGGTGAGGACCGCCCGCGGGGCGTCTTTGAGCGCCAGGGCGCTCGAGGGGCCGGAGGCTTGGAGCATGTCGAGCGCGGCCAGGGTCTCGGCGGCGCCCAGGGTCTTGGGCTCGGCGAGCAGCGCCGCTACGCGCTTTATGACCGGCAGGTCCACCGGCGGCCCCAGCCGAGCTAGGAACTGCAGGGCCAGGAGTCGGGTCTGGGCCTTCCAGCCGGCGGCGTCGGCGAGGCTTCCGCCGGCCGCGGCCACCTCCGCCGCGGCGGCGGCGGCCGCCCGGGCGCGGTCGGGCGGCATGTCGGCCAAGCCGCGCAGGACCTCGCCGCGGAGCAGGGCGTCGTCGAGCTCGAGCAGGCGGGCTCCGGCGCGGGCGGCATGCTGCAGGGTGGCGGCCTCGAGCCGGGCCCGCCGCGACATCGCGGCCAAGGCGCGCAGGGCCCCGGCGGCGACGTTGGGATTGGCGTGGTCGAGCGCCGAGGACAGGACGGGGACGGTCTCGGGGCCGCCCTGGGAAAGCTTAACCCACGTCTTGCGCCACTCGCCGCTCTTGGCGTCGACGCCGTATTCGCCCCAATCGTCTGGGCGCCGAAAGCGGGTCGCGCCCCGCTCCAGGCCCGCGAGAGCGGAGGGCGCGGGCGGAAACGCGGGGGCCGCGGCGCGCCGGGGCGCCGGCTCCGGCGCCGCCGGCGCGGCCGCGCCTTGCACGCCATGACGCTTGAGCGCGGCGCTGAGCCGGTCGGGGTTGTAGCTCTCGGGAAGGCGCTTGGTCAGGGCCGGAACTACCATCGGGCCCAAGCGGGCCAGCAGACTTTGCACCAGCTCGACGTCCTCCGGCTCTTGGACCTTGTCGAGGGAAGCGACCAAGGTCTCCGCCGCCGAGGGGTCGGTCCGCGCCGCGTCGGCCAGCGTCCGCGCGTCGACCCTGGACAGCGCGGAGAGCAGCCGGAACAGCCGGGAACGGAACTCGGGTTCGCTGAGCTTCCCGTCCTCCTGGCGCTCGATGGTCAGGCGGAGCGCCTCCAACACCAGGGGGGCGGCCTTGGAACCCTTGGCCGCGATCGCGTCTAAAGCCCCGGTGCGGGCGAGGATGTTTTCGGCGCCCAGGGCGTTGAGCAGGGACTGCTCCGCGGCCGAGAACCTGCCGCCCGGCGCGGCCGGCTCGGGCGCGAAGGTCTTGAATCCTGCCGGCGGCGGCGTGCGCTCGGGCAGCGGCTCCACGGCGGAACGCTCCGGCGCGCCGGGGGGGCCCGGCGGCCCTCGCGGTCCGGCGGGCCCGGTCGCGCCGCCGTCGAGCGGCTTGCGCTGGGCGTCCATCAGCGCGGCGATGCCCTGGCCTAGCCCGACCTTCGCGTTGACGGCGCCCTGGGCGAGGCGCTCGTTGGGCTTGGCCTCCGGCTCCGGGGTCAAGCCTTTGACCTGAGAGAGCAGAGTCTGCATCGCCGCGTCGTTGGGGTCGTTGAAGCGGCGCTCGAGGAGCTCCATGCCCGGAGGCTTCACCTCGGCGGCCGGCTGCTCCTGCCAGGCCCGCCCGAGCGCCTCGAGAAACTGAGTGTCCTGAGGGGGCAGCGGGCGGCCCTGCTGGACCGCCTGCGCCATCGTGTCGAGCCGCTGCTCGACGACCCGGGCGGCATCCGGCGTGGGGGAAGTCAGCGCGGTGGTGAGGCCGGACACCAAGCTTCCGATGGTGTTGCCCTCCAGGGCGGACATCTCCGCGGGGGTCAGGCGGGCGGAGCGAGGCCGGGGTTCTTCGGCGGCGGTCTCGGTGACGTCGGCGCCGAAGTCGGCCACCGAGGCTAGGGCCGGGAGGGCTTCGAAAGGGAGGCAAAGCAGTACGGCCAGCAGGGCGGCGAGGGGTCGGCGCATGCTACTTCCCTAGATAACAGGGAGGGCTTGCTTTGTCAACGGCTCTATTAAGGAAGCTTTCGCGTCAGAGACGGCCCGAAGAAAGGGCCAGCGAACGCAGCAATTCCGCGGTCTTCCGGGGCCGGGTGTCGCGCCGCAAGGCCTCCACCGTATAGGGCACGCGGTAGGTCCAGTTGCGCGCGGTGACCGTCCCCGGTACGTTGATGCGGTGCTGGGAGCCGAACACGTCCTGGAACTGGAGCAGGACCAAAGCCGAGCCCGCCCCATAGAGGTTCTCGAGCACGGTCCGGAGGGCCCCCGCGCGCAACGACGGAGCGGGCTCCTGCGTCCCCGACGCCATGCGCCAATAAGAGTCGCGCTCGTGGCTGGGCGCCTCGCGCCACCAGCGCGCGAACGGCGGCATGTCGTGGTTGGCCAGCGTGGCCACCGAGAGCGCGGGGTAGCCCGAGGGCGGCTCGGTGACTCCGTCGGGGCGCCGCATCCAGGGCGCTATGCGGTAGCCGGGGACGTCGAGCGAGGAGAGCACCGCAGGCATATACTCCGGGACCACGCCCAGGTCCTCGGCTACGGGATAGGCGGGGGCGCTCGCGGTCTTGGCCATGGCGAAGAAGCGCCGGCCGCGCTCGCGGGCCTCGTCGTCGGTGGAGACGTCGAAGCGGTCCTGCGGCGGGCCGCCGCGCACCTGCCAGGTGCGGAAGAAGCCGATGGCGTGGTCGAGCCGGAACAGATCGTAGAGTTCGCCGGCCTGGCGCAGCCGGCGGCGCCACCACTGGTGGCCGCCTTCCTCCATCTTGTCCCAGCGGTAGGCGGGCAGGCCCCAGTCCTGGCCGGTGGCGGAGTACTTGTCGGGCGGGGCCCCCATCACGGCGGAGAAGTCGAAGTCGGCCTGACGCGCCCAGACGTCGGCGCTCTCGCGGCCGATGCCGAAGGGCAGGTCGCCGAAGAGCAGGACGCCGCGGCGCTGGGCCGAGCGGCGCAGGGCGGCCCACTGCTCATGCATCGTCCACTGCAGCCACTCGTGGAAACGCACGGTCTCGATGAGGCGGGCGCGCGCCGCGGCCAGGGCCTTAGGTTCGAGGTCTCGGATTTCGCGGTCCCAGGTCTGCCAGGGCGTCCAGCCGGCCTCTTCTTTGAGGGCGCGGAAAAGCGCGTATTCCTCGAGCCAGTCGTCGTTGGAACCGCGGAAATAGCCGAAGGCCTCGCGGCGCTCGGTCGAGCCCGAGCGCTCGAAGGACCGGAAGGCCTCGAGGAAGGCCTCGCGCTTGAGAGCCCGGGCCTCGGCGAAGGGGACGCGCCGGGCGCGGCGGAGCTTGGCGGCCCGCCGGAGGGCGCCGTCGGCGGTCGCGCGACCGCGCAGCTCGGGCAGGGCCAGGGGATCGGCGTAGGCCAGCGCGTCGAAGGCCAGGGCGCTCATCGCGGCGTAGGGGCAGGCGTCGCCGGGCCCCAGGTCGCCCAGCGGCAGGAGCTGGAGGACGCTCAAGCCCGCGTCGTTCATCCAGTCGAAGAAGCGCTCGAGCGCCGCGGCGTCGCCGATGCCGAGGCCTTGCTCGGAATTGAGCGCCGAGAGCGGCAGGGCGAGGCCGGCGCGGCGGCGGTGGAAGTTGACCTGGTCCCTCATGGCGCCTCCAGCTTAGCCGAGGAAGGCAGGACGCGCAAGAGCGGCAGGGCCAGGAGCGAGGAGGCCGCCGAGGCCGCGATGAGCATGGCCATCGCGCGCCCGGCGCCGGAGGGGGCCAGCGAGCCGTAGGCCGCGGCGCCCAGGGCGTTTGACGCCCAGGCGGCCAGGTTGAAGACGCTCATGAACAGGGCGAAGGCCGTGGCCTCGCCGTCCTTGGGGCAGGAGCGCGCGGCGAGGTCCATGAGTGCAAGCCGCGAGGCGACCCCGAAGAAGCCGAAGACGGCGGTGAGGGCCGGCGCCGAGCTCGGACCGTAGCTGAGCCAGAGCAGAGTGAGAGGGGCGGAGGCCCACACCGCGGCCCGCGCCAGCGTCCGCGGGGCGAACCCGCGGCACCACCCGCCGAATACGGCGGCGCCGGCCAGGCCGGCCACGCCGTCGATGGATGTGAGCAGGCCGATGAGGACGGGGGAGAAGCGCAGGGACTCGGTCTGGTAATAGAAGAAGGCGGTGCCCTGGAACGGCGAAAAGTTTATGAGGAAGATGAGCCCGGCGACGGTCCAGACCGCGGGGGAGCGTACCGTGGCCCAGAGCCCGGAGGCCGCGCGGCGGGGCGCGCCGGGCGCCGCGGCGGCGTCGGGCACCAGCGCTGCCGCGCCCAGGATGAGCAGGGGACACAGCGCCGTCAGCGCGAAGATGGTCCGGTAGGAAGCGTGCTTGACGAGCAATCCGCCGCCCAAGCCGGTCAGCAGGGCGCAGGCATAGAGCGTGCCGATCGAGAACGCCTGGTAGACCCCGGTCTTGCCGTCGTGCTTGCCGCGCTCGACCATAACGCCGTCGCAGACCACGTCGCTGAAGACGATGCCGGCGTTGGCCGCGGCCAAGAGCAGGAGGGTGGGTAGATAGGCGTAGGACGGCAGGGCGGCGAGAGCCCCCCAGGCCAGGGCCGCCGAAGCCGCGGCGGCCATCAGCCAGGGCACGCGGCGGCGCCCGCCCAGCGGCAGGGCGTCGGTCAAAAGGCCCAGCACGGGCTTGAGCAGGATGGGCAGGGTCATCCAGGCGACGAACTTCGCGCTTTCGGCGGCTCCGAGGCCGAGGCCGTCCTTGAGCAGGTAGGAGATCGGCTCGTAGGCGACGCCGACCAGGCCTTGGGCCAGGTACACGGTGACGAAGAAGACCGGCAGGCGGTCCTTCGGGGGGGGAATTTGGTATATATCAGGCATGCCCATGCTGATCCCGCAGGTCATCGAACGCTCGAACCAGTCCTCCGTCGTCGGCTACGACATCTACTCGCGGCTCCTCAAGGACCGCATCATCTTCGTCGGCGGCTACGAGGGCGAGGTCACGACCGACTCCGCCAACCTGCTGATCGCCCAACTGCTCTACCTCGACTCCGAGGACGGCGAGAAGGACATCAACCTCTACATCAACTCCCCCGGCGGCATGGTGACGGCCGGCTTGGCCGTCTACGACACCATGCAGTACGTGAAGGCGCCGATCACGACGATCTGCATCGGCATGGCGATGTCCTTCGGCGCGGTGCTCCTGGCCGCGGGCACCAAGGGCCGCCGCTACGCGCTGCCCGAGGCGCGGATCATGATCCATCAGCCGCTCATCATGGGCGGCGGCATCTCCGGACAGGCCACCGACATCGAGATCGAGGCCAGGGAGATGTCCCTCACCAAGAAGATCCTCAACGAGATCCTGGCCAAGCACTCCGGCCAGACCGTGGAGAAGGTCACCAAGGACTGCGAGCGCAATTTCTACCTCTCCGCCGAGGAGGCCAAGACGTACGGCCTCATCGACGAAGTCATCGCCTCGACCAAGGACATCAAGAAGGCGTAGCCTTTCGCGCGCTCCGCGTCAACGCGGAGCGGCGGCGGCCACGGCTTCCAGCCGCTCGGCGAGCAGCTTGCCCTGGCGCGGCAGTTCGGCGGGCAGGCGCCCTTCGAACTTAGCGAAGAACTTCGCGTGGTCGTCGAGCTCGGCCTTCCACTCCTCGGGGTTCACCTCGAGCAGCTTCTCCATCGTGCCGCCCGGCAGGCTAAGGCCCGAGAGGTCGACGGCGTCGGCGGTCGGCACCCAGCCGATGGGCGTCTGGCGGGCCTTGCCCTCGCCGCGGGCGCGCGCGAGGATCCACTCGAGCACCCGCAGGTTCTCGCCGTAGCCGGGCCACAGGAATTTGTTGTTCTCGTCGCGCCGGAACCAATTGACGTGGAAGACTTTCGGCGGGTTTGGGATGCGCTTGCCCATCTGCACCCAGTGCGCGAAGTAGTCGCCCATGTTGTAGCCGCAGAAGGGCAGCATCGCCATCGGGTCGCGGCGCACCTCGCCCTGCTTGCCGTACTGGGCGGCGGTGCGCTCGGAGGCGACGGTGGCGCCGGAGTAGACGCCGTGGTCCCAGTCGAAGGTCTGGTAGACGAGCGGCGCCAGGCGCGCGCGGCGCCCGCCGAAGATGATAGCCGAGATCGGCACGCCCTTCGGGTCGTCGGCCATCGGCGAGGCGCTGGGGCACTGGTTGAAGGGGGCCGTGAAGCGGCTGTTCGGGTGCGCGCCCAGGACAGGCTTGCCCGCCTCGTCCTTCATCCCCGGCTTCCAGGCTTTGCCCTGCCAGTCGGTGCCGGAGGCCGGCGGCGCGCCTTCGCCGTCCTCCCACCAGACCGTCTTGTCGTCGCCGAGCAGTACGTTGGTGAAGATGGTGTTCCGCCTGATGGTCTCGAGCGCGGTGGGGTTGGATTTGGAATTGGTGCCGACCGCCACGCCGAAGAAGCCCGCCTCCGGGTTGACGGCCCATAGGCGTCCGTCCGGGCCGACGCGCAGCCAGGCGATGTCGTCGCCGACGGTCCAGACCTTGTAGCCCTTGCTCTTGAGGCCGTCGGGCGGGATCAGCATCGCTAGGTTGGTCTTGCCGCAGGCGCTCGGGAAGGCGGCGGTGACGTACTCGACGCGGCCCGTCGGGTCCTCGATGCCCAGGATCAGCATGTGCTCGGCGAGCCAGCCTTCCTTGCGGGCCTGCCAGGAGGCGATGCGCAGCGACAGGCACTTCTTGCCGAGCAGGGCGTTGCCGCCGTAGCCCGACCCGACCGACCAGATGGCGTTGTCCTCGGGGAAGTGCAGGATAAGGCGCCGCTCGGGGTCGAGCTCGGCCTTGCCGTGCAGGCACTTGGTGAACTCGCCCGCGGGCCCGAGGACCTTGAGGACCGGGGCTCCGATGCGGGTCATGATGCGCATGTTGAGGCAGACGTAGACGGAATCGGTCAGCTGGACGCCGATCTTCGAGAACGGGGAGCCTACCGGGCCCATCGAGAACGGGATGACGTACATCGTCCGCCCGGTCATGCTGCCCTCGAGGATGTCGGAGGCGCGTTCATAGCCTTCCGCGGGTTTCATCCAGAGGTTGGTCGGGCCCGCGTCCTCCTGCTTTTGGGTGCAGATGAAGGTGAGGTGCTCGGTGCGCGCCACGTCGCGGGAGTCGGTGCGGTGGTAGAAAGAGCCGGGGAACTTCTCGGGGTGGAGGGGGGTCAGCTCGCCGGCGGCGACCGCCTCCGCCTCGAGCCGCTTCCTCTCATCGTCGGAGCCGTCCAGCCAGACCACGCGCTCGGGGCCGCAGAGGGAAGTCATCTCCGCTACCCATTCCTTGAGCTTGGCGTTGTCTGTCATGAGGCCTCCTGGAGACGTATATTCTAGACAAATTTGGCCCAGACTTGAGCTTCTGTTAAACTTGACGGAGATGCAACCATTTCATGTCTTAACCCCGCTCCTGGAGTCGCGCCCCATGGGACGCGTTCTGGGGGGGCCGGTGCTGCTCAAGATGGAGGCGCTTCAGCCGTCGGGGTCCTTCAAGCTGCGCGGCGTCGGCCGGCTCTGCCAGGAGGCCGCCGCCGGCGGCGCTAGGTCCCTGGTCGCCTCCTCGGGCGGCAACGCCGGCCTGGCGGCGGCCTATGCCGGCCGCAAGCTGGGCTTGCCGACGACGGTGGTCGTCCCGAAGACGACGCCGGAATGGATGCGCGAGCGGCTCCGCGGCGAGGGAGCGACGGTCATCGAGCACGGGGCCGCATGGGACGACGCGCACGGCTTCGCCTCCGTGAAGGCGGAGGCGGAGGGCGGCGCCTACATCCATCCTTTCGACCACCCCGCCCTTTGGGCCGGCAACGCCACGATGATCCACGAGATGCAGGCGCAGGGCCCGAAGCCGGGTGCCGTCGTCTGCGCCGTCGGCGGAGGAGGACTGCTCTGCGGCGTGGTCCAAGGCCTGCACGAGACGGGCTGGGGCGACGTCCCGGTCCTGGCGGTGGAGACCGAGGGCGCGGCGTCCTACAAGGCCGCGCTCGACGCTGGAGGGCCTGTGGCGCTGGCGGCCATCACGTCGCTGGCGACCAGCCTGGGGGCGCGCAAAGTATCGCAAGAGGCCTTTGGATGGAGCCGCCGCCACGCCGTTACACCCCACGTCGTCAGCGACGCGCGCGCGGTCGCGGCCTGCCTGCGATTTGCCGAGGACCACCGGGTCTTGGTCGAGCCTGGCTGCGGGGCCGCTTTGTCGGCGGTCTACGATGGGGCCCCGGCCCTCAAGGGGCTCGGCTCCGTCGCCGTCATCGTCTGCGGCGGCGCCGCGGTGACGCCGGCCAAGCTGGAGGAGTGGCGGACCCACGCGGCCTGATTGACAGGGCCTCCCGGCTGGACTATAATTGCTTTAGCAGTCTCGGTTTCGGACTGCTAATTATGCGCCATCTCGACCCCAAGATCGCCAACGAACGCAAGGCGCGCGTCCTGCGCTGGGTCGTGCACAATTTCATCAAGACCAAGCGCCCCATCGCCTCGTCGGTCATCGCCGAGGAGTCGGGCCTGGGGCTTTCCAGCGCGACGATCCGCTCGATCCTGGCCGAGCTCGAGGACGAGGGCTTCCTGACCCAGCCGCATACCTCCTCGGGCCGCACTCCCACCGACCGCGGCTACCGGACCTATGTCGACTTCCTTCAGGACGTCCAGCGCCTGACCTCCAACGAGAAGGCGCGTCTCGAGGCCCAATACAAGGACCGGCTCGAGGAACTCGACAACCTGCTCTCGCAGACCTCGCGCCTGCTCTCGACCGTCTCCCATAAGACCGGCCTGGTCCTCTCGCCGAAGATCGACCGCCAGACCTTGAAGCGCCTCGAGCTCATCGCCCTGGGCCCCAAGCAGGTCCTGGCCATCGTCATCACGCAGAACGGCCAGGTCCGCCATCTCCCATTGCGGCTCGCCGTCCCGATCGCGCCGCCCCGCCTGGCGGCCCTCAACCGCCTCATCAACGAGCACGCGGTGGGCCGGACCATCAAGGAAGTCCGCGAGGCGCTCAGCGCCGGGCTCGAGGAAGCCGGGCGCGACCTTCAGGACCTCCAGACCGTGGCGGGCCAGCTCCTGGGCGAGGTGGACCGCGCGGAAGGTCCCGAGCCGCTCTATCTCGAGGGCGCCGCCACCTTGGTCGACTCGCTCGACCAGCCCGGCGAGTTCGGCGAGCTGCAGTCGGTGATGCGGGTCATGGAGGAGCGCGCGGCCTTGGCAAACGTCCTCGAGGCCGACCTGCAGGCGGCCCTGGCACGCCCGGACGGCAAGCCTCGGGCGGTGCGCATCCGCATCGGCGGGGAGAACGACCTGCCCGAGCTCAAGAACCTGAGCCTCGTCACCACCACCTATATGATGAAGGATCGCGCCGTCGGGGTGCTCGGCATCCTGGGGCCCAAGCGCATGGAGTACGAGCGTATGATGGCCTTGGTCCAGACTCTGGGGGGGCTCCTGAGCCGGTCGTTGGCGGCCTGGGAGCCGGAGGACGAGCGTGGCTGAGGAGCAGGAGACCGCCCCCGACCAGGCTCCCGCCGACGAGGCCGCCGCGCGCGTCGCCGTCGCGGAGGAGGCCGCGCAGAAGATGTACGACCAGCTCCTGCGGCTCAAGGCCGAGTTCGAGAACTACCGCAAGCGCGTCGACCGCGAGAAGCCCGAGCTCGTCCAATACGGCAAGCGCGAGCTCATAGAGCGGCTCCTGCCGCTCTATGACGTGCTCAACGCGGCCCACCAGCAGGTGGCCCGCCAGGCGGCCGGCGAGAAGGTCTCGGCCAACGAGCTGGTCCGGGGACTCGAGCTCATCTTCAAGGAGTTCGCCCGCCTCTTCGAGGCCGAGGGCGTCTCGGCCATGGAGTGCGTGGGCAAACCATACGATTTCGACCGCCATGAGGCGATGGGCCAGGTGGAGACCGACGAAGTCCCGGAAGGGACCGTCGTCGAGGAACTCCAGCGCGGCTACACTCACGGCGGCAAGACGCTCCGATCCGCGAAGGTGCGGGTCGCGGCGCCCAAGAAACCATAGAGACATTAGGAGAAACATCATGAGCAAGATCATCGGCATCGACCTTGGCACCTCGAACACCGCGGCGGCCGTCATGGAAGGCGGCAAGCCCACCATCATCCCCTCGGCCGAGGGCACCAGCCTCGGCGGCAAGGCCTTCCCGTCCTACGTGGCCTTCACCAAGGACGGCCAGCGCCTCGTCGGCGAGCCGGCGCGCCGTCAGGCCGTGGCCAACCCGCTGGGCACCGCGCGCGCCTTCAAGCGCCGCATGGGCGAGGAGTACAAGTTCAAGCTGCTCGACAAGGAGTACACGCCCCAGCAGCTCTCGGCTTTCGTCCTGCAGAAGGTCAAGGCCGACGCCGAGGGCTTCCTCGGCGACAAGGTGGAGAAGGCCGTCATCACCGTCCCCGCCTACTTCAACGACAACCAGCGCCAGGCCACCAAGGACGCCGGGACGATCGCCGGCCTCGAGGTCGTGCGCATCATCAACGAGCCGACCGCGGCCTGCCTGGCCTACGGCATCGACAAGAAGGGCTCCGACGAGAAGATCATGGTCTTCGACCTGGGCGGCGGCACGCTCGACGTGACCATCATGGAGTTCGGCGGCGGCGTGTTCGAGGTGCTCTCCACCTCCGGCGACACCAAGCTCGGCGGCACCGACATGGACAACACCTTGGTCGACTGGATCGTCGGCGAGTTCAAGAAGGAGACCGGGCTCGACGTCTCCCAGGACCCGATGGCCATGCAGCGCGTGCGCGAGGCGGCCGAGAAGGCCAAGATCGAGCTCTCGAACGTCTTCGAGACCGAGATGAACCTGCCCTTCATCACCGCCGAGAACAACGTGCCCAAGCACTTGGTCCAGAAGCTGACGCGGGCCAAGCTCGAGGCGATGGTCGACCCCATCGTCCAGCGCTGCAAGAAGTCGATCGAGACCGCGATCGGCGACGCCAAGCTCAAGACCACCGACGTCACCAAGATCATCCTGGTCGGCGGCCCGACCCGCATGCCGATCGTCCAGAAGTTCGTCGAGGAGTTCGTCGGCCGCAAGGCCGAGGGCGGCGTCGATCCGATGGAGTGCGTGGCCCAGGGCGCGGCCGTCCAGGCCGCGGTCTTGACCGGCGAGGTCAAGGACGTCCTGCTCCTGGACGTGACCCCGCTGACGCTCGGAATCGAGACGCTGGGCGGCGTCATGACCCCGCTCATCGAACGCAACACGACGATCCCGGTCGAGAAGTCGCAGGTGTTCTCGACGGCCTCCGACAGCCAGCCCGCGGTCACCGTCCACGTGCTCCAGGGCGAGCGTCCGATGGCCAAGGACAACGTCTCGCTGGGCAAGTTCGACCTGGACGGGATCCCTCCGGCGCCGCGCGGCACCCCGCAGATCAAGGTGACCTTCTCGATCGACGCCAACGGCCTCATCAACGTCAAGGCCGAGGACCTCGGCACCAAGAAGATCCAGCACATCACGATCACGGCCAAGAACAAGCTCAACAAGGACGAGATCGCCAAGTTCGTCAAGGAAGCCGAGAGCTTCGCCACCGAGGACACCAAGCAGAAGGCGCGCGTCGAGGCCAAGAACGAGGGCGACTCCGTCCTCTACATGACCGAGAAGGCGCTGCGCGAGCACGGCGGCAAGGTCCCTCAAGAGGACCGCGCCAACATCGACCGGGCGGTCTCGGACTTGAAGGACGCCCTCAAGTCCGACGACGCCGAGCGGATGATCAAGGCCAAGGACGAGGTGATGAAGGTCTCCCAGAAGCTCGGCGAGATCATCTACAAGGAAGCCAACGCCGCGGGCGGCGAGGCATCCGGGCCCTCGGCCGAAGCTCCGGCCGGCGGCGACGGAGCCAAGAAGGACGACGTGGTCGACGCCGAGGTCGTGGACGAAGAGAAGAAGTAGCCGCCGCGCATGGCCGACTACTACGAGCTCCTAGGGGTCCCGCGCAACGCCGACGAGGCGGAGGTCAAGCGGGCTTACCGGAAGCTCGCCCTGAAGTACCACCCGGACCGCAACCCCGGCGACTCCAAGTCGGAGACGCGCTTCAAGGAGATCAACCAGGCCTACGAAGTGCTCTCCGACCCGGGCAAGCGCAAGCTCTACGACCAGTACGGCGAGGCCGGGGTGCAGGCCGGGGCGGGCGGCGGCGGGGCCGGCGGGCCGTTCGGCGGCTTCGGCGGCGGCGCGGCCGACGTCGGCGACATCTTCGGCGACATTTTCGAGAACTTCTTCGCCGGCGGCGCCCCGACGGGCGGCAAGCGCCGCCGCACGCGGCGCGGCCACGACCTCAAGTACGACGTCGAGGTCACCCTGGAGGACGCTTACGAGGGGACTCGCTTGCCGCTGCGCTACGAGCGCATGGAGTCCTGCGCGGGCTGCGACGGCACCGGCGCTAAGCGCGGCACCGGCCTCAAGCGCTGCGGCACCTGCGGCGGGACGGGCCGGGTCCAGTTCTCGCAGGGCTTCTTCGCGATGACCCAGTCCTGCTCGGCCTGCGGCGGCGAGGGCCAGACCGTGGAGACCCCCTGCGGCGACTGCGGGGGGGCCGGCCGGCGGCGCGCCGCGCATAAGGTGACGATCCGGATCCCGGCGGGCATCTACGACGGGGCCACCCTCAAGATCACCGGTGAGGGCGAGGGTGGGGGCCGCGGCGGCGAGGCCGGCGACCTCTACGTCCACGTCCGCCTCAAGCACCATCCCAAGTTCCACCGCGACGAGGACGACCTGGTCTACGAGGCGCGCGTCAGCTTCCCGCAGGCGGCGCTGGGCTCCAAGCTCACCGTGCCGACCCTGGTCGGGGACCCCTCGCGCATCCGCGTCCCCGCCGGCACCGCCGACGGCGCGGCCTTCCGCGTCAAGGGCAAGGGCATGCCCCGGCTCAAGGGCCGCGGCTACGGCGACCTCATCGTCCGCGTCAAGCTCGAGGTCCCCAAGGACCTCACGCCGCGTCAGAAGGAGCTGCTCGGCGAGCTGGCCCGCGAACTCGGCGTCGGAGACTCCATCGACGGCGCCAAGGAGGCCGACGGCGTCGAACCGGCCGAGCCGGGCGAGAAGTCCGATGGGAGCATCTTCAAGAAGCTCTTCGGGGGGGACTGACATGCCTCAATTTCTGGTCAAGCCCGAGGACATCGACGGCGGGCAGTTCTCGCTCTTGGGGCCCGAGGCCTTTCACGTGACGCGCGTCCTGCGCCGCAAGGTCGGCGACACCGTCGAGCTCTTCGACGGCCGCGGCGGGCGCTACACCGGCGTCATCGGCGCCATCGCCCCCGACGGGGCGGTGACCGGCGAGGTGACGGCGCGCGAGCACGCCCCGCGCCGCTCCTATCCCGTAGAGCTCGAGCTCTACCTCAGCCTGCTCAAGCCCTCGCACTGGGAGTGGGCCATCGAGAAGGCCGCCGAGCTGGGTGTGACCGCCATCGTCCCGACCGTCACCCCGCGCACCGTGGTCCAGCACCGCGAGCTGACCAAGACCAAGGAGGAGCGCTGGGTGAAGATCCTCCAGGCCGCGGCCAAGCAGTGCGGCCGCGCCGACGTCCCGGTCCTGCGCCAGCCCCAGCATTACCGCGACGCCATCGTCGCCGCGGCCAAGGACGGGGTCAGCCTGGTCGCTTGGGAGAAGCACGCCGGCGCGTCCACCTACGCCGGCCTGCGCGAAGTCCTGCGCGAGGCGCGCGCCAAGCACCCCGACGGACTCAAGGTCCACCTCTTCATCGGCCCCGAGGGCGGCTACTCCGACGAGGAGATCGAGCTGGCCGAGTGCGAGGGCGCGGCGCTCTTCAGCCTGGGGCCCAACACCCTGCGCGCCGAGACCGCGGCGGTGGCCGCGGTCACCGTCGTGTTCTACGAGCTGGGCGCGGCGTGAGCGGGCGCTGCCGGGGCTGCGGCGCGGAAGGCGTGCCTCTCGAGCGGGTGATGATCCCCGAGGACACGACCTGCAACAAGCTGGCGCTGCTCGAGCTGTGCGCGGCCTGCCGTCCTGCCACCAAGCGTTAACCTGACGCGTATGTATTTGTACTTGCTAATTACTCAGTAGTATATTATCATGTAAGTATTAAGTATCGAGAGCCCAATGCTCAAAGTGGATTTCGCCGAATTGCTCAAGAGCCTTAGGGAGCGAGGCTCGGAACTGGATGATATTGAGGTCAAGGACGCCGCCGGCGGCACCCCTACCCGGTTGTGGCAATCTCTGTCGGCATTGGCAAACCGACCTGGAGGGGGCACGCTGATCCTTGGGCTCTCCCCCGACCTCTTTCAGCCGACGGGCGTGAAGCAATTGGATGCCCTCCAGCGCGACATCGGCAACGTTTGTGCGGAGATGGAGCCGCCGCTTCGGCCTGCGTTCGATACCTTTCAGGTCGAAAGGGGAAAACGAGTCTTAGTCGTATCGGTCCCAGAGTGCCCGCGACAGCAAAAGCCTTGCCTCTACCGGCCCAAGGGCCTGCCCACGGGAGCTTTCATCCGGGTCGGCGACAGCGACCGCGGAATGACCGACTACGAGGTCCAAAGCTACCTGGCAGCCAGAGGGCAACCCGAGGAGGATATCCAGCCCTCGCCGCGCGTTGGTCTTGATTCGATAGACGACGAGCGGGTGGAAAAGTTCTTCTCAACGCTACGAGAGCGGCGTCCTCACGCGAAGCACCTTAGCCAATCTGCGGAAGCCCTTTCGCACACTTATAAGATTCTCGTGGCGAACGGCTCGGGAGCGGCTCCCAGTCTCGCGGGTCTGCTGATGTTCGGAATGTACCCCCAGGCCGAGATGCCCAACGTCTGCATCACCGTGGTGCGGTATTCGGGAACGATCAAAGAAGGCTCACGCGATGGCGCGCAGATCATCGACAATCAGAAGATCGAGGGCACCATTCCTGAGATGCTCGAAGGCGCGCTCGAGGTGATTCGACGCAATATGCAGCGCCGGACGCTCAAGACGGGACTCATGTCCGAAGAGATCATGGAGTATCCTGAATTGGCCATCCGCGAGATCTTGGTGAACGCCGTCGGGCACAGAGATTATGGCCCGGGCGCGCTGGGCAGCCAGGTTCAGGTGAAGATGTTCTCCGACGGCTTGGTCGTCCAGAGCCCGGGCGGTCTCTTCGGCCCCGTCACCGAAGAGACGCTGGGCGAAGCGGGCGTTCAGGCTTCAAGGAACGTCCATCTGATGCGACTGCTCGAAGAGATCGGCCTGGCTGAGAGTCGTGGGTCGGGTATTCGGACGGTCAGCGCCCAACTTGCGAAGGCTCACCTCCCGCCTCCTGAGTTCGAGGACGGCAGAACTTATTTCAGGGCGACCTTCTCGAATGAATCACTCCTTGACGATACGACTGTAGTCTGGCTCAACCAGTTCGCGAGCTTCCCGCTAAACGACGGCCAGAGGCTGGCCTTGGCTCTGCTCCGAAAGCACCAGACCATCCGGAACCTTGACTACACGCGGCTTAATCAATGCGATTCTCGAACTGCGACTGCCGATCTTGCTGGGCTTCGTGAACTGGGGTTGATCAACCAGCTTGGGTCGCGGCGCTGGGCCGTTTACGAGCTATCGCCGGCGTTCATCGAAATTACTCTGCCGCCGAGAATGGCCGAATGGAAGGCAAGACATCGCCTAGCGTTCGGCTTTATCCAGAAGCATGGAACTGTGAACATCAAGCAGATTGTCGCAGGATGCAACCTCTCTCTGCCCTATGCGAGATTGATCGTCCGTGAGCTCCTCAAGATGGAGGCTATCGTCGGCACGGAGAAAAATAGGAATAGCCCGAAGCAGTCCTATCGGGTATGGAAGCCGGAGAAGCCGAAAGCTTGAGAGTACCTAGCAAGCTTGTTAGCAAGATCGACGGCACGGCCCGTTCTTCCGCTGTAGCAAGTTGTAGTGAGTGTATTATCAAGCGGGCTTACGCGCCGTCGCTTTCCGGCCCTTTAACGCGCGGGTCGGTCCGCGGCGATAGGGCACGGCCAGGACCGGGCTTCTACAGGAGTGCAGGACCCTTTCCAGGGTGGTGCCGCGCAAGAGCTCATGCGTCGGACCCGCCGAGTGCTCCACGAGGACGACGAGGTCGTGGTCCCGGGAGAGCCTGGCGATGGCCTCGACCGCCTTCCCTTTTCGGGCCGCCAGCCGGGTCACGGTAGCCTCGCGCGCCCAGGCCGGCAGGCGTCCGACCATGGCGAAGAGGATCGCCTCCGCCGCCAGTCCCTCCTTCGGCTCGGCCACGTGCAGGGCGGTGAGCTGGGCGTCGAGCCCCACGGCGACGGCCGCGGCGTAGACCAGCCCCAGATCCGAATAGGCGGTGAACTTGACGGGCGCCAGGACGGAGCGGATCGGCTGAGGCTCCCCGCGGACCGCGAGGACGGGAACGGGCGAGCGGCGTATGACCGCCTCGGTGACCGAGCCCATGAGCAGGCGCCGAGCACCGGAGCGGTCGTGCGTCCCCATCACGATGAGGTCGGGCATGAGCTCGCGGGCCAGCGTCAGGATCGCGGCGGCCGGATTCCCCTCGAGGAAATGGACCAGCGGCATGGGCCCGATCCGAGCCCGAATCGAGCGCAGCGCGCGTTCGCGTCGCTCGGCCTCCTGGAGCGAGCCGCCGAACGGCGAGGCGTCCTCGGGGGGGAACGGCAGGACATAGACGGCCTCGAGGCGCGCATGGAAGCGCTTGGCGAGGCGGGCGGCCTGCACGAACCCCTGGTAGGAGCGCTCGGACAGGTCGATGGGCGCTAGGATCATTCTCGGCGGGAACCTCAGCATGACTGGTCTCCCCGCAAAGTCCCTCTCATCTTTCCTCCGCGAGGAAGGACGCGGCGACCTTGCGGATATCGTTGAGGATGACCACCTCTTCCGCCATACGGCCGTCCGGGGATTGGTAGCGCTCGAAGCTGAGGACCACGAAGCCGTCGCCGAGCGGGAAGGCCCCTACGGACTCGTCGAACTCGGGGCCCGGCTCGGCCTGCCGCGAGACGGTCAGTTTCAACGAGGGGTAGCCCAAGAGGACGAAATCGGGCCCGCTTACGTCGGAATCCCGGCTCAGGATGCGCCAGTCGAGCTGGGTGCCGTGGAAATCCAGGGAATAGCCGTCGGGTCCGGCCAGCCGCATCCCGGGGACCTCGCTGGTCGTCCAGCGGTAGGAGGGGGTCAGCAGGAGCGTCCCGGCGTAACGGTACTCCATGCCCAGGCCGACGGCGCCGAGGACCACGGACAGGCCAAGGAAGCGCGTTAGCGACCAGGAGCGGGTCGTTTGCGGAGCCAGCGGCGAGGGCTTTAGAGCCGTCTGCATGCCAAAAATCTGTTACGCAACGTCCCTGCCCTATGGTGGGTTCGTTGCGTAAGATGCAAGCGGCGGCAATGGGGGGTTTTATGGAGAAATCGGACGCGGTGAAGAAGTACGTCCTCACTGCGGCGTTCGAGCGCCGCCCCAAGGCCGAGAGCGTCTTGCCCGTCCCTTTCGTGACGGTATCCCGCCAGGCGGGCGCCGGCGGGCACGCCTTCGCCGAGGCGTTCCTGCGCGAGTTGGCCCAGGAACCCGGGCGGGAGCTATACCACGGCTGGGAGGCCTTCGACCAGGCGCTCTGCGACAAGGTGGCCTCGGACGCGGGACTGCGGGTCATCCGCGACGCCATCCTCGACGAGCGCTTTCGAGGGAGCGTGGAGGACTCCGTCACTCAATTCATGGCGGGCCTTAGCCCCCAGCTCAAGGTCTACCACCATATGTTCAGGACCATCCGTACCCTGGCGACGGTGGGCAAGGCCGTCATCGTGGGGAGGGCGGCGGCCTGCTTTACGCGCGACCTGCCGACGGGGATCCATATTCGGCTGGTGGCCTCTCGTGAATCGCGCATCCTGCGCCTGAGCGGGCGGCTCGGCGTCTCCAAGCGCGACGCGGAACGCCGGCTCGATGCGCTCGACAAATCCCGGGAGGCATTGGTCCGCGAGTATTTCCACAAAGACATCGAAGATCCGATGCTCTACGACGCGACGTGGAACACGGACATGGTGCCGGTCGAATCGGTGGCGCGCTGCGTCCTGCGCCTGGTCGCGGACCGCGCAGTGACCGCGGTGTGAGCGGGAGGTCATATGCTGAGGTTTCCACCCAAGAAGATCCTGGTCCCGACGGACCTCTCCGAGGCGTCCTTTAAGGCCTTTCCGTCGGCCTTCGCGATGGCGGAGCGCTTCGGCGCCGTCTTAGAGGGTGTATGCGTGGAATACGGCTCCCCGCTGGAACTTGCGCCGTATTATTGGTCCGGTTTGTACGGAAAAGAGCATCGCGCCAGGCTGGCGGCGGCTATCCGCGCCAAGCTCGGGAAGGGAGCCGAGGTCCTGATCTGCGAAGGCGACCCGGCGCGGACCATCCTGGAGCTGGCCGGCCAGGGGCCGGACCTCGTCGTGATGTCCACCCATGGGCGCACGGGCCTCAGCCGCCTCCTCACGGGCTCGGTGGCCGAGACCGTCGTGCGCCGCTCCCCGATCCCGGTCCTGACCGTGCGGGACGACTCGCGCCCGATCCGTTCCATCCTGGCCCCCATAAACTTCACCGGCTACTCCGAGCTGGCCTTGGCCTATGCGGCCGGGGTGGCCGCCTCGCTGGGCGCGACCTTGACGGCGCTCCATGTCGCCTGCGACGCTGTGGGCCGCGGGCCCCGAGGTCTCTTCAATCGGGACCTCCTCCCGGCCTGGGCGCGGGAAGCCTGCCGGCCGAGGGCCGTGACCCGCGCGGGCATCCCCGTCGAGGAGATCCTCGCCGAAGCGCGGCGGCACGACCTGGTCGTCCTGTCGGCGCACGGCAAGGGTCCCATCGAGAACGCCACGGTCGGCACGACGGCCGAGCAGGTGCTCCGCGCCTGTCCGGTCCCCGTATTGTCGGTCCCGTGCCTCGACATGTCGGTTTCGGAAAGCCTCAAGGACTGGTTCGCGGGACGGGCGCAGAAGAAGGCTTAGATCGGAAGGGGCCGGCAGCATGCGGATACCCATCTGAAGGGGAGGGGTGAAGCGGTATAATCGGAGGGCCTCGGGAGACCCCCCATCAAGTACTACTTCAAGACCTTCGGCTGCCGCGTCAACCAGGCCGAGACGGAGGCCGTCAAGGAGAAGCTGCTGGCCGACGGCGTCTCTACGGCGGTGGCCGACTTCGAGGAGGCCGACCTCTGCGTGGTCAACACCTGCACGGTGACCGGGGAGGGAGACGGGGACGCTCTGCGCCTCGTGCGCCGCATCGCGCGCCGCAACCCGGCCGCCCGGCTCGTCGTCACGGGCTGTCTCGCCACGCGCGACCCCAAGGCTGTCCAGGAAGCCGCCCCCGCGGCGATGGTCGTCGGCAACGACAAGAAGGACTCGATCCCGGCCTTGCTGGGCTGCCGCCCCGTTCCGGACGAGGCGGCCTTCCGCGCCTTCGGGGGGAAGACCCGGGCGTTCCTCAAGGTGCAGGACGGCTGCGACATGTCCTGCACGTACTGCATCATCCCGTCGGTGCGTCCGGAGCTTGCCTCCAAACCTGTCGCGGAGATCCTTGCCGAGGCTCGCGGCCTCATCGCGCGCGGGTACCAGGAACTGGTCCTCTGCGGCATCCGGTTGGGGCGCTATCTCCACGATGAGGCCGAAAAGAGGACGGATTTCGTCGCGTTGTTCGAGGAACTCCGCGCCTTGCCCGGCGACTTCCGTCTCCGCCTATCATCGTTCGAGATCACCGACGTCACGGAGCGCTTCCTCGACGCCGCCGAGGCTGCGGGCCCCAAGTTCTGTCCCTCGTTCCATCTGCCCCTCCAGAGCGGCTCGGACAACGTCCTGCGGCGCATGAACAGATGGTACACGCCCGGTTTCTATCGGCGGCGCGTAGAGGCCATGCGCCGGAGGTTCCCCGAGGCGGGGCTGTTCACGGACCTGATGACGGGCTTCCCCGGCGAGACCGAGGCCGAGCACGCCGAAAGTCGCGCCTTCGTCGAGGAAATCGCATTCTCCGGCCTCCACGTATTCCGCTTCTCGTCGCGGGCCGGGACGCCGGCCGCCGAGAGCAAGGACAAGCTGCCCGAGGCCGTCGTGCTGGCCCGCGCCGAGGAGTTTCGGGTCCTCGACGCGGCTCTGCGGTTGAGGTTCGCCAGGGCTCACGAGGGGGCCGCGCGAAAGGTCATGCTTGAGACGCGCGGCCGGGGCGCCGAGGGCCTCACGGAGCACTTCCTGCGGGTGAGGTTCGCCGATGCCGACCCCGGGCGAGGCCTGGTTTCCGCCCGGCTGATCGGATCCGAAGGTCCATTAGGTCTGGCGATTCCGATATAATTCGAGGACTGTCCACGGGGACAGTCGCCTGTTGCCTCGCAATTAAGGAAAGGCTATAATCCCCCTTCGTGTCAGCCTGCATATTCTGCGACATCTCCGAAGGCGCCGTGCAGACCCAGATGGTGTACGAGGACGACCGGGCCGTGGTCTTCAAGGACCGCAACCCCGCCGCCCCGACCCACCTCCTGGTCGTGCCGCGCAAGCACATCCCGCGGGTGGCGGAGTCCGTCGAGGACGACGCCGGCCTCCTCGGCCACCTCCAACTCGTGGCGGGGGCCGTGGCGAAGCGGGAAGGCATCAAGGATTTTCGACTAGTTACCAACAACGGCCGCGGCGCCGGGCAGTCGGTGGACCATCTGCATTACCACCTGCTGGCCGGCCGCCGGATGAACTGGCCGCCCGGATGAGGGGGGTGATGTAGGAATGGTTTTCGTCAAGATCCGCGACGGAGAGTCCATCGAGGAGGCCCTGCGCCGGTTCAAGCGCGAGTGCGAGCGCAACGGCATCCTCAAGGAGATCAAGCGCCGCGAGCATTACACCTCGCCGAGCGTGAAGCGCAAGCTCAAGGCCGCCGAGACGCTGCGCAAGATCCGTCGCCTCAAGCGGCGCAAGAGCACGAGGTAGTACCCGGGGGCATTCCAGCGGTCGGCCCCCGTCGCCGGGGGCCGACCGCCCAATCTTTTGATGCGCATCGCCGATTCCGTCGTCGAGCAGGTCCGAGACCGTTCCGACATCGTCGAGGTCGTCCGGGAGTACGTCCCGGCGCTCAAGGCGGCCGGCCGGAACCATAAGGCCTGCTGCCCGTTCCACCAGGAGCGGACGCCGTCGTTCAACGTCAACCCGGAGAAGCAGATCTATCATTGCTTCGGCTGCGGGGCGGGCGGCGACGTGTTCTCGTTTGTCATGAAGCTCGAGGGCCTGGCGTTCCTCGAGGCGGTGGCGAAGCTCGGCGAGCGGCTCGGGATCCGGGTCGAGCCCGAGGAGCGCGAGCTCTCCCCAGCCGAGCGAGAGCGGATCGGCGGCCGCAAGGCCCTCGAGGCGGCGCGGGAGCACTATCACAAGCTGCTCATGACGTCCCCGGAGGCCGAAGAGGCGCGCCAAGTCCTCAAGAAGCGCGGCGTCTCTCCCGAAATGACGGACGCCTGGGGCCTGGGCTTTGCGCCGCGCTCCGGCGGCATCGGCCTGGCGCTCACGAAGCTGGGCATCGGCGCCCCGGCCCTCCTTCGCGCGGGCCTCATCGTCAAGCGCGAGGACCGGATGCGCGAGATGTTCTGGGCCCGCCTGCTCTTCCCCATCCGCAACGGCAAGGGCGAGACGGTGGGGTTCGGCGGGCGCGTCCTAGGCGAGGGGGAGCCCAAGTACCTCAACACTTCGGAGACGGACTATTTTTCCAAAGGGAAGGTGCTCTACGGGATGCATGAGGCCCTGCCCGCCCTGCGCCGCGAGCGCAAGGCCCTCGTCCTCGAAGGCTACATGGACGTGATCGCCCTGCACCAGTTCGGCTTCACCAACGCGGTGGCCCCGCTGGGCACCGCGCTCACCGAGGACCACGCCGCCCTCCTCAAGCGCTGGGTGGACTCGGTCGTCATCGTCTTCGACCCCGACGCCGCCGGCTCCTCGGCCGCGGTCAAGAGCGCCGAGCTCCTGCTCGAGAAGGGCTTCTCGGTGGCGGTGGCCACCATACCCGACGGCCTCGACCCCGACGAGCTCCTGCACCAGCGCGGCGCGGCGGCCTTCCGCTCCCTGCTCGACGCCGCCGTCGACCTGCCGGAGTTCAAGACCCGCGTCCTCATGTCGCGCTTCACGGGCGCGCTCAGCCACGAGGACAAGGCCAAGGTGGCCGGTCAGGTCCTCGAGACGATCCGCAAGTGTCCAGACGACGTCCTCAAGGGCGAGTGGATCACGCGGCTCTCGCAGATCCTCTCGGTCAACGAGTCGACCCTCCTTTCCCAGCTCGCCAAAGGCGTCCATGCCGCGCCCGACCGAGCGCTATCGCGAGGAAGTGCCGCCTCCAAGGCCTTGGGAGCGGCGGCGCCGAAGGCGGCGGTGCCCGTCGACGACCGCGAGGTGCTCCTGGCTCTTTTGCGCATGCCCCAGCTGGCGGCCGGCGGGCTCGTCGAGGAAGCCGACTTCGCCGACCCGCGCTCGCGCGGCGTCTTCCGCCGGCTCCTGGCGCTCTTGGCCGAAGGGCGCCCGCGCGAGGGCTGGACCGCGCGCATGCTCGAGGGACTCTCCGACGATGAGGCCGGCGCGGCGCGTGAGCTGCTCTGCGACGCCCGCGAGCTGCGCGACCCCGAGAAGCTGGTGGCCGAGGTGGTGGGCCGCGCGCGCAAGGCGCGCCGCCTCAAGGAGCTCGAGCCGCTCGTCCTTGGCGCGGCCGGCGGCGGCGCCGTGGACCCGGGCCTGCGCGACGAGTACCGAAGACTGCTTTCCGACTTGAAGGGTATGAAGAGAGGATGATATGAGCATTTCCAAGCAGCGCCTGGGCGACCTCATCGAGATGGGCAAGGAGCATGGCTACGTGACCCTCGAGGAGATCAATCGCTCTTTGACCGGCGCCCACATGGCGAGCGAGGACATCGACGCGCTGATGGCGACCCTCGAGGACTTGGGCATCGAGGTCCTCAACCGCCGCAAGGCCGTCAAGCCGCCCCAGACCGCCGCCGAGAAGGAGCAGTACACCGAGGAGTGGGAGTCGACCCCGGACGTCTCCAACTCGATCCGCATGTACCTCTCCGAGATGGGCAAGGTGCCGCTGCTAAACCGCGAGGAGGAAGTCACCTTGGCGCGCAACGTGCGCGAGAGGGAGAAGGAGCTGCGCCTCCTCGTCCTCGAGTCGCCGATCACCCAGCGCGAGATCCGCAACTGGGAGACCCTGATCTCCCTGCAGGAGATGACCCCCAAGGAGCTCATGCCGCGCGGCCGCAAGACCAACCAGGAGCTTTCGGCCATGCGCCGCAAGATGAAGGCCGTGGCGGTCTTCATCATGCGCTCCGAGAAGAAGATCAACGCCCTCCGAGAGCGCCTGCTCAGCCCCAAGCTCACCGACGGCAAGCGCCAGAAGCTCACGCGCAAGATGGAGGCCCAGAACAAGGAGATCGTCGAGCGCATCATCGGCCTCAACTTGAACCAGGACAAGATCAAGCGCCTGACCAACAAGATCAAATCCACGGCCCAGAAGATCAAGGAGTGCAAGGACGAGCTGGCCGCCTACGCCCGGCGCTACGGCGCGGGCTTTGAGCAGCTCAAGGCCTACATGGCCCAGGTGCAGCGCGGCAAGATGACCACGCGCGCCTTCAAGGCCAAGACCGGCTACGCCCCGACCGCGGTCGAGGCCGCGCTCCAGAACATGGAGGTCATCAAGAAGCGCCTCGACCAGGTCCTCCACACCGTGCCGGTGCCCACGGACCAGTTCCTCGCCCTCGACACCCGCATCCGGGACCTGGAAGAGGAGATCCTCAAGGACAAGCTCAAGCTCATCAAGGCCAACCTGCGCCTGGTGGTCTCGATCGCCAAGAAGCACGTCAACTCGAACCTCGAGCTCTCCGACCTCATCCAAGAGGGCGGCCTCGGCCTCATGAAGGCGGTCGAGAAGTTCGAGTACAAGCGGGGCTTTAAGTTCTCGACCTACGCCACCTGGTGGATCCGCCAGTCGATCAACCGCGCGATCGCCGACCAGGCCCGCACCATCCGCATCCCGGTGCACATGAAGGAGCTCATCTCGAAGCTCATGAAGGTGACGCGGCGCTATCGCCAGGAGTTCGGCCGCGAGCCCAGCCTCGAGGAGTACACCCGCCACCTCCACATCTCCATCGAGAAGGTCAAGAACGTCCTCAAGATCATGCAGGAGCCGATCTCCCTGGCCACGCCCATCTGCGAGGACGAGGACTCCTACCTCGAGGACTTCATCGAGGACAAGGCCGGGCCGGCGCCGTCCAACGCCGCCCAGATCTTCCTGCGCCAGAAGGAGGTCGAGAAGGTGCTCTCGACCTTGACCGACAGGGAGTCGAAGATCATCAAGCTGCGCTTCGGCATCGGCACCGGCTACCCGCGCACGCTGGAAGAGGTCGGCCGCATCTTCAAGGTGACCCGCGAGCGCGTCCGCCAGATCGAGTCCAAGGCCATCCGCAAGCTGCGCCACCCGTCGCGCTCCCGCGCCCTGCGCGACTACATGGAATGACGCGCATGCGGCGCGAGGACGACGTCCTGCACAAGCTGGTCGTCCTCTCCGCGTTGGCCGTCCTCGCCATCGTCCTGGTCGTCGGCGGCGGGCGCGCGTACCGGCGGTGGGTCCGCCGTCCCGCGCCCCTTCCGGTCCAGAGGCCGCCCGTCGCGCCCGACGACGGCGTCGACCGCCCGCCGTCCGTCATCCCGCCCTTGGCCTTGAGCGGCGCCCAGCCCGCGGCCTCCCCGCGTCCCAGGGATTTTTCCCCCGCCGCGCGTCCGAAGCCTCCCATCACCCCCGACCGCGAGTAGCGCCTCCTTTATAAAGGAGGGACCGAGCGTGCCGGAAGTCACGTAACATTTATGTCTCCTTCTCTTGACACCTAAACGAGCTAGTGTTACACTTCCGCTGACTCACCGATGCACCAACTTGCGACCTTCGCCGAGAGCGCAAGCCGGAGGGCAACCGCCCTCACGGCCGTATTCTTCACCCTGCTCCTCCTCGCCGGCGAGCTCTCCGCCGCGGTCATCATCACCGACGTCAAAGGCGTGGCGCGCCTGCGCCGCCCCAACACCGTCAGCTGGAACGAGGTCCCGGTCAACTACGTCGTCAACAACGGAGACGAGGTCAAGACCGACCGCTCCTCGCGCGTGACGATGAGCTTCGACGACGGCTCGAAGATCGAGTTGGCGCCCAATTCCTCTTATCTGCTCGAGACCTCCCGCAAAGCCGAGAGCATGATGACGCTCTCCTTCGGCAAGCTCAAGGCCTGGGTCACCAAGGCCTCCTCCCGGCGCTTCGCGGTGCGCACCCCGACCGCGGTCTGCTCCGTGCGCGGCACGGAGTTCGACGTCAACGTCAACGGCGACGGCTCGACCAACGTCAACCTGCTCTCGGGCCTCCTGGGCGTCCAGGACAACAAGGGCAACGAGATCCTGCTCAAGCCCGGCGAGAGCGTCGACGTCGACCTGCGCGGCATCAGCAAGCCCGAGGGCGGCGAGAAGAAGCAGACCAACAGCGGCGACGCCGAGCGGCGCGAGATCAAGCGCGAGGTCGGCCTCGAGATGAACAAGGAGCAGATCCTCGCGGCGGCCGCCGAGGAAGTCAAGCAGGCGCTCTACCAGCTGGGCAAGGTCATGACCGACGTCAACGGCAACCGCGTCCGCATCGAGGAGTACATCCTCCGTCCGGCCGCCAACCAGTTCAAGTTCGTGGTCCTCAACGAGCGTCCGGACCGCTTCGATTACTTCTTTCGTACGGGCACCTTCAATACCGCCTTGCCTGACGACATCTCCACCGCCCTGCGCCAGCTGCCGGGCTGCATCGGCACGGCCTGCACCTTCTGGCTGACCGGTTACCAGACGGCCTGGTCGAATACCCAGGACGCCGTGGTCGAGAACGTCTCGGGCGGACACTTGGTCGACGTCAACAACAACGGCGTGGCGGGCGACGACGTGACCCGCGCCTTCGACCCCGGGCAGAATGACTTTTTCACCCTTCCGGCCGGGACCCCGTTCTTTACCACCCTCTTCGACACCTACGACCTCAAGTTCAACAATGTCACCCACACGTCCTGGGTGTCTGGTGTCGGCGCCTACAATCCCGGCGGGTGCGGCGGCGGCGTCGGCGCCGCCTGCGGGGGCATCCAGAGCATGGGCGACATCAACGGGGTCGGAGACCAACGAACCGTCACCAACGTCGTGAACGTCCTCAAGGCCCCGAACTGCACGAACCTTGACAACTGCACCGGCAACCGCGACCCGGGCAAGTTCCACGACATCGTCTACCGCCAGAACGCCCTCGGCACCATTTGGGACAAGTTCGACAACTACATCATCGACGACAACGGCGAGGTCTCGAGCCACACCGACTTCGCCGGCGTCACCAACGGCGCCGACTACAAGAAGCGCCTCCTCGATTTCAACTACCAGCAGATCATCACCGCTTCCGAGTTCGGGGGCCGCAAGATCGACCTGGTGTTCGAGCCGAAGATCCTGATGCAGTCCGGGTTGATCCCTTAACGTCTTGAAGAAAAGAACCCTGGCCATCATGGCCCTAGTCTCCTTCTGCGGCGCGAAAGCCCGCGCGGTCGAGGTCATCCCGGTCTACGGCGCCAGCTTCCTCGGCGGACAGTACTTCTTCGCGGGCGACAAGACCCGGCTCAACGGCAACGTCTCGGCCAACTTCGCCCCGGTCCTCAAGTTCGGGCCAGGCAAGCTGCTCCTTCCTCTATATAACGGTTCCTACCGCGGCACGAAGAACGCCACCGACCCGGTCGGCGCGGGGACCCTATTCGCCCAGGGCATGACCCACCGAGTCTCGATGGGCTACCTGCGTGGGCTGGAGGGCAGCACCTGGCGCGTGAAGCCCTCGCTGTCCTACAAGTTCGAGTTCTTAAAGGAGACCCGCGACGAGACCTGGGGCAAGGGCCTCTTCGACACCCAGACCGCCGGGCTGGGCTTCGAGGCCGAGAACGTCTACAAGGAGCCCTTCTCCTACCGCCTGGGCTACGACTTCTTCTACACGCGCTTCGGCAACTTCAAGTCCCTCGAGTCCAAGTCCGGCGTCGACCCGGCGGGCCTGCCGCTGGGCCGCGAGACCGCCGGGGTGCGCACGCTCGACACCCTCAACCACCAGCTCTCCTTCGTCCTGACCCGCCCGTTCCCCTACGACAAGCCGGTGGCTTCGGTGAGCCTGGGCTATCGCTTCCTCTGGCAGACGTTCCACGACCAGCCGCTCGTGAACCTCGCGGGGCAGTTCGAGAACCAGAACCGCCAGGACTTCGCCAACGCCCTGACCGCCTCGCTCATGCACCCGCGCGAGGTGCTCGACGGCCGCGCCCGGCTCACGCTGGGCATGAACACCGCGCTCTCCTACACGGGCTCCAACCAGAACACCTACGACGCCGGGCAGACCAAGTTCATCCCCGACGCCTACAGTTATTGGTCGATGTCGGCCGGCCCCGCCACGTCGCTCTCCTGGGGAGACAAGGAGAACCCGACGACGGCCTCTTTGGGATTTAACTGGTCGCGGCAGAGCCACCTCGGCCGTTTCGTCCAGGACGGCAACGGCCTCTACCTCAACGACACGCAGGTGCAGGACCGCTACGCGCTGACGCTGGGCTACGGCGTGCCGATAGCGACGAACTTCCGGATGCTCGCCCAGGCCAATTTCCTGTGGACCGACTCGAACATGAAATACCAGAAGACGTACCGCTATACGTACAGCACGGCCAACTATCTTTTCGGCTTCAGCTACGATTATTGACTGTGACCTAAGTCGCTTTGCATCTGACGGGATGTTGTGGTAGAGTAAACGAGTTGTAACGTACCAGTGAAAGAAACGCCGAGGAACCCCGCCGCGCCATTGGCGCGCACTATGGGGCTAGGGTTACTCCTAGCTTCCCTCGCCGTCCCATCTTACGCCATCGGCTTCTTCGGCGACTTCACCAACCCCTCGGGCGCCAGCTACGACGGCGGCGACGACGACCGCGCCAGCGCCCTGGCCGTGACCCCGAGCACCGAGGTCTACGTCGTCGGCAAGACCTCCGGCGGGCTCTCGAGCTACGACTGGCTGATGGTCAGGTATTCCTCGATCGGCGTCGTGCTGGCCTCGAGCACGTTCAACAGCGGACCCAACAGCTTCGACGAGCCCTATGACGTCGCCGTGTTCCCCGGCGTCGTCTTGGTCGCCGGGCGCGACGGGCAGACCAACCGCCGCCTGCTCGCCCTCGACGCGAACTTCGGCCTCCTTAAGGAGTACTCGGAGGACGGCAGCAACGGCGGCGTCTTCACGGGCATCTCCGGCGACGGCGGGACCGGGACGGTCCTGGCCTCGATCCGCGGCGGCAACCTCTTCGTCAACCATTTCGACGCCAACCTCGTCAACGACGCCACCGGCACCGTGGTGAACGGCAGCTACGAGGTCGGCAGACAAGTCCGCAACATCTACCGCGACGGCTCCGGCAACTCCTACGTGGCGGCCATCGACGTCGCCACCGAGCTTCTGGTCGTGGCGAAGCTCGGCCCGAGCCTGCCGAGCCTGGGCCTCATCTCCTCGACGACCTTCAATAACCGCGCGTACCGCGGCGGCGTCACCCTGCGCGAGCGCTCCGGGGACATCTACGTGACGGCGGTGTCCTCGACTCCGGGCCAGACCCATACCGACGTCTTCCGCCTCGACGCATCCCTCGTCCAACTCGCTTCCACGACGATCACCGCCGACTCCGAGACGGGAGGGACCTCGGACGAACGCTCGCTGAGCTTCGACCTGAGCAACGGCAACATGTACGTCGTCGGCTCCGGCCCGTTCCCGGGCCTGCAGATCTGCGACAAGCTGACGCTCGCCTGCAATGCGACCGGCAGCGGCGGCTTCCCGTCCAACTCCCTCCACGTCGTCAGCTCGACGCTCGCCTACGCCACCAAGGTCAACACCGGCAGCGACATCGTCACGGTCGGATTCAACCCGCAGGAGGGCGACAGCGGGGGCGACGACGGCGGCGGCCTGGCCATCGGCATCGACCCGAGCGGCAACATCTGGGAGCTCCTCGCCGGAGAGACCGGCGTGGAACTCGCCAAGTTCGACTCGAGCGCGGTATTCCTCTCCTCGACCACCCTCTTCGACCTGACCGACGCCGGCAAGTTCAGCATCGACTTCGACGCCTCCGGCAACGCCTATGTGGTCGGAACGGCTTCCGGCCCGACGACGGTCGGCGTGGACGTCGCCGTCATCAAGGTGGCCCCCGACGGCGGCATCCTCTCCAGCGCCACGGCCAACGGGCCCTACGACAAGAACGACTTTTCGCTGGGCGCCGACACCGACACCGTGACCTCCACGTTGTGGATCGCCGGGGCCATCCAGAGGCTCGGCCCGGAGGACTGCGAGACGGACCCGGAGGCCTGCCAGTTCGACGGCGCCCTTTGGAAGTTCGACATGAACACCGGTGCGATTTCGCTCTCCACCAAGACCTCCGGCATCACCGGCTCGGCGGCCTGGTACGACGTCGACGTGGCCTCCGACGGCGCGGTCTGGGCGCTGGGCTTCTCTTCTAATTCGACCGCCGGCCCCCACAAGCTCGCTCTCTCCCTGGCCCGCTACGACGCGAGCGGCGTATTGCAGAACGTGACCTTTCAGAACGCGTATAGCCACGACATCCTGGAGAGCAACGCCTCGCTGGCGGTCTCGACGCTCTCATCGATCTACGTCTCGGCAGGCATCATCAACAGCTTCGGCAACCAGGACCTGACGGTTGTGGAATACAATCTGGCCCTCGCCTCCGTGGCGGCGAGCTTCTGGCACGCGAACACCCCCAACACCGACGAGGAGCCCAGCGCCCTGGTCTTGAGCCCGGTCACCGGCCGGCTCTTCATCGTGGGGCGGACCGGCCCCTCCGGCGACCACGTCGCCACGGTCTGGCACTACAACCAGGACCTCTCGCTGGTCTTCGCCGAGGAGGTCCCGGGGGACTTCGGCGAAGTGGCCGGGATCGGCGTCACCGCCTCCAACGCCAAGTGGCTGGCCGTGTCCTCGACCTTCCCGGTGCAGTTCACCAGCGGCAGCCCGGCCAACGGCGCGCCGGGCCTCGAGGGCTCCGGCGGCGGCTCGTCGCTGGCGTTCACGTTCAACGGCTCCCCGGCCGGCTCCTTCAAGATCAACTCGACGGTCAACCAGAACGAGGCGATGCACTACGTCTTCGTCGACACGGACACGGGCAACTTCTACGCGAACTGGCATTCCACGTCGGGCTCCCCGGGCGACACGCCGGACCACTCGGCGATCGGCAAGTTCGCGGCCAACGGGGCCTTGATCTCCTCGATCACCCTCGGCGGCAACCGGGCGGGCGACGGCATGTTCCTCGCCGGCGGCCACATCTACGTCCAGGAGCGCGACCAGGACTACACGTTCTTCGTGCTGACCAAGTTCGACCTGAACCTGAACGTCGTCAGCTCCGTGCCGATCGATTCCGCCGCGGTCGGCAACCTGACCCACGCGAACGCCCGCAACGGCTTCCTCTATTATGCCGCCGACGGCGCGGGCTTCCCGGGCGGCGGGATGAAGCTCATCAAATACGACCTGAACCTCAACGAGGTCGACCGCGCCACCTACACCGGCATAGCCGGCGACTTCCACCACAACGCCGACGCGCTGATGATCGACGACGTCGGCAACTTCTACGTGGCGGTCTCGAGCGGCGAGGAGTTGGGCCTCACGCACCACATCGCCAAGTTCGACGCGAACCTCGACCTGGTCGCTGTCGCTACGGTCACCAATCAGTTCCCCAGCACCCCCGAGCTCGGCTTCGACGACGGGACGGTCTACGTGGCCGGCCACAGCGACCCGGCTCTGGTCCAGCAGGTCTACCTGCGCAAGTTCGACACGAGCCTGGCCTACAGCGGCCAGAGCGTGACGATGACGGTGACCGGCGCGACGCCGGGTTTCAGCATGCTCGAGGACCCCGACGGCAACGCGGTCTTGCACATGACCTCGAGCACCGCCGACGGCGGCGACTTCCTGGTCTTCAAGTTCGACAAGGACCTGGTCCAGCTCTCGTCGGGTCAGTTCGACGCGGGCTTCAACGCGGCCGACACGGCCTTTGGGGTCTTCCCCGACAGCACCGGCACGGTCCTCTTGGGCGGCCTCGGGATGAACGGGGGCCATTCCGACGCGGTGCTGCTGCGGCGGAGCCTGCCGGCGGGGGCGGGCGGCGGCGGCCCGACCTTGGCCGGCTCCTTCACCGGGAACTACGCCAGCGAGACCTCCAGCGCCATCTTCCACGGCGGCAGCGAGGACCTGGCGCTGGCCATCGCCGTCGATGGCACGCCCAACGTCTACGTGGTCGGCTACAGCTCCCAGGGCCCCAACGGCAACGACTGGGCCATCATCAAATACGACGCCGCGGGCAACAGGCTGGCGGACCGGGCATTCAACAGCCTTTCCTTCAACGATGACCGGGCCCAGGAAGCGGTCTTCGCCGGCGGCAGCCTCTACGTCCTCGGGCACGGCAGCTACTACCCGCGCCTGGCCAAGTACGACTCGAGCCTCAATGAGGTAGACGCCGCCTACCTCGCCGGCTCGCCGTCTTTCCCCGGCGACGGCGGCCCGGGCAGCCCGCTGGGCTTGGCCGTGGACGGGTCCGGGAACATCTATACGGCCTGGGGTTCGTTCCCGAACCAGGGCGGGGTCGTCACCGTCAATAAGCTCGACAGCGGCTTCTCGATCATCGCCACCACCAATATCGCGGGTCCGTTCGTCTTCACCGGCCAGGGGACCCAGAACGGCGTCCTGCGGCTCTCCAATTCCGGCGACGTCTTCATCGCGGGCCTCCTGGTCAGCAGCGCGGTGGCCGTCCATAAGTTCGACTCCAGCTTGGTGTTCCTGTCTTCCCGGGTCATCTCGGACTTGCCCTTCATAGCCGGCGTCACGGCCGGCTATAGCTCCGTCGTCAACAATCTCTACGTCACGGGCGTGTCTTCGAACACGGTCCCCGAGTCGGTGACCTCCCTTTTCCGCCTCAACACCAACCTCGTCCTAGAGAGCTCGACGACCATCTCGGCCGAAGGCAGCCCCGCTGGCGACTACCGGTCGCTGGTGGTCTCCAACGACGTGACCGACCAGGTGTACGTGGCGGGCGCCGGGCCTTTCCCCGGCTTCCAGCGCTGCGACTACAGCCTCGCGGGCTGCTCGCAGACCTCCGCCGACGGCGAGCCCGCCACGGCGCTGGTCGTGGTGAGCTCGCAGCAGGTCTACGTGGCCATAAACGCCAATGGCGTGGACTTTGTCTCCAAGCGCCTCGACCTGAGCGAGTTCGGCGGCGGCGGCGGCGACGAAGGAGGCGGCGTCGTCGAGCTGGCCAGCGACGGGACTTTCATCTACCTGGGCCGCACCGACTCCAACGACCCCGGCGTCGCCGAGCTCCACAAACTGAGCCCGCCGAGCACGCTGATCGCCTCGGGGACGATCACCGGCCTGGGCGAGGACAACGACATCAAGCTCGTCTACCACGGGGCCTCGCTCTATGTCGTCGGCTCGGCCTCAGGTCCGACGACGTCGGACATCGACGCCGCGGTCTGGAAGATCGACCCCGCCACGATGCTCATGGTCTCGAGCCGCACTTTGGATTCGACCGACGGCCTGCGCGGTGACTTCGTGCAGACCGCCACCGTGAACGCGGCGGGCAATCTGATTTTGGCCGGCGGCATCCAGGATTCCGCGACCACCTTCGCCGCCGCCGTCTGGAGCTACGACACGGGCTCGGACGTCCTTACCCTCTTGTCCGCGCTCCACGCCCCCGGCGCCAACAGCGACATCTTGAGCGGCGTCGCCTCGACGGGGACCAGCGTCCTCTGGCTGGTGGGCTACTCCAGCATGACGGGGGCCCCGGGCGCCGACAAGATGGCCCTGACCCTGTGGCGCTTGAGCGCGGGGGCTCTCCAGCACGTCTCGAGCATGCAGGGCTTCGCCGACAGCATGGACATCCGGGCGGACATCACCGCCGACTTGAACAATCTCTTCGTCGCGGCCGAGCGCGTCAACACGGCCCGCAACCTGGACCTGGCCTTCCTTAAGTACGACTTGAACGGCAGTCCGGTGGTCGAGAGCTACTGGCACTCCGAGAGCCCTTTCAGGCACGAGGTCGTCGGCGGCATCACGCTCGACGCCTCCGGCGACCCGCTCATCTCCGGCGGCACCGAGGACGTTTCCACCTCCAGCGGGGCCTCGGCGTACTGGCGCTACACGGCCACGACCGGGGCGCTCGTCGGCGGCTTCCCCAAGACCCTGGCCGACGGGCGCCTCTATAAGCCCGTGCGCCACGGCGCCGACGTCTATTCCGCCGTCCACCAGTCCGCGGGCGCCATCCTACTTACCGGCGGCACGCTCATCAGCGGCGGCGAGGGTCTGCAGGGCGGCGGCGGGGCGGGTTCGCCGACCGTGCTGACCTACGCAGGTTCCCTGCCCGCGGGCGTCCGGGTGAATTCCACGCAGGACCGCAACGAGGTCCTCTTCAACCTGGCGGTGGACACGGACACCGGGAACTTCTTCACCGTCGCGCATTCGACCACGGCCTCCAATTTCGGCGCGACCCCCGACGATACTTTCCTGCTCAAAGTCTCTCCGAGCGGCGTGGTCCTGGCCTCGGCGCCGCTGCAAGGCGCCGCTAACGGCGACGCCCTGGCCTGGAGCGGCACTCACGTCTTCGTGGGCGAGAAGGAAGGGTCGGTCCGGCGCATCGCGAAGTACGACGCCGGCCTGGTCCGCCTGTCTTCCGTCACGGTCGACCCGGACCATGTCGGGAACATAACCCGGGCCGCCTTCACGGGCGGCTTCCTTTACACGGTCAACGACGGCGGCTCGGTGGAGAACGGCGCGAAGATCATCAAATACGACGCCAGCCTCAACGAGGTGGCGCGCGCCACGCGGGCCCCGGCGGGCGGGGGGGATCATCACAACGCCGATGACATCTCGGCCGGCGCGGGCGGCGACATCTATGTCGCCGTGAGTTCTCCCAACGTCACGCCTCCTATCATCGGCGCCCTGTACCGTTTCAACTCCGCGCTCGTCGAGCTCTCCTCGGTGAGCCTGACCGGGACCCTCGGCTCGATGGCCCGCGTCGCCTTTGGCGGCTCGAAGGTCTATGTCGCCTCAGGCGACTCGGCTCCCCCGGCCCATGCCATCCTCCATGCCTACGACTCCTCGTCTCTAGACTCGGTCGGGGTAAGCTCCTTCGTCTATGTGGCCGGGGCCTCGCCGGAGCCCGCGCTGGCCGCCTCAGAGAGCTCGCTCGTTTTGGGCCTCACATCGAGCACGGCGGACGGCGGCGACTTCCTGGCCTTCCGGCTCGACCCGAACTTCGTCCAGATCTCCTCGGGTCGTTTCGACGCCGGTTTCTCGGGGGCCGACAGCCTGCTCTCGTTGGCGGTCTACGACGGCGATAACATCCTTCTGGCCGGCGCGGGCCGCAACGGCTCCCACGACGACGGCGTCGCGCTGGTCCGCTCGCTTCCCGGCGGAGAAGGCGAGGCGTCCGGCGGCTCGCCCGCGCTCACCTTCAGCGGCACGTTCGGCTCGGCCAACGGCCAGAACGTCGCCTCGAGCAACGGCTTCAACGTCGTCGGCCATCAGGTCGTCGTCGATACGTTCACCTCCGGCGGACCGTTCGTCTACGCCGTCTTCAGCGCGACCACGGGCTTTGTCGGGGACTCCCCCAGCGTCGAGCTGATCGCGCGCTTCGACGTCTCGGGGACCTTCCTCTCCTCGGTGACCTTGATCGGCGACCGGGGCGGCAACGGCCTCGTCCAGGACTCCGCCGGCAACGTCTACATCGCCGACAGCAACGGCGACGGCATGCCCATCGGCGACCGCTGGGTCGCCAAGTACACCAAGGAGTTGGCCTTCATCAGCTCGGCCCCCGTCTTCACCAACAACATCGGCCCCATGCAGTGGGACGGGGCCAACATCTTCGCCCATGCCGACGGGTCCTGGCTGCTCCGGCTCAACACCGACCTGTCGGTGTCGGCCAGCGCGCAGTATACGGCCCAGCCCGATTTCAACAGCGCCCTCGGCGGGGCCTTCGACGGCGCGGGCAACATCTTCCTCGGCGTGGACAACAGCTCGACGACCGGCTACGAGGCGCGCCTTCTCAAGTACCCGCTCAATTTCGCCAACGGCGCCGCTCCGACCCTCGACGTCCCCCTCAGCACGGCCTTGATCCCGCGCTGGCACCAGGGTGCCCTGGCCTCGGTGGGGGGCAGCCTCTACGTGGCCGCCAACTCCACGGACGGCACGAAGACCTTCCTGCGGAAGTTCGACTCCAGCCTGAACTACACCGGCGTCTCCTCGACCTTCACCAACACGACGGCCCTGCTCGGCACGCGCTTGACGGCGGGCCCCGACGGCAACCTCTACGCGGCGACCACGGTCAGCGGCACCGTCTCCAACGACGCCTACCTGGCCCTCAAATACGACCCCAACCTGGTCTTCCTGGCCTCGGCGGTCTATAACGGCATCAGCAACACCGGCGGGGCCGCCGCCGGCATAGCGGTGCGCAACTCCTCGAACGTCTACCTCACCGGCACCTCCTCCAACGGCGAGAACCCCGGCGACTACAAGGGCGCCACGGTCCTGGTCAACCTGTCGGGCAGCGGAGCCGGCGCCCCGCTCGTCCACGCCAAGGGAGCCTCCGAGTTCGTCATCAGCGAGACCGACAACAATGAGCAGGCCATCGACGCGGCCTTCGGCGGCGGGAAGTTCCTGACCGCCTGGCAGAAGAAGCTCCAGAACGGCGACAACGACTACGTCCGCGGCCAGCTTATCACTACCGCCGGCGGCCTCTCCGGGGCGCAGATACCCTTCACGCCCGGCGACATCACCGGCTGGTGCGGGGAGTCCTCCCCTAATCTCGCCTCCGACGGGTCCGACTTCCTCCTCGTGGCGGGCTGCGGCGGCATGGGCGGCGACAACTATAAGACCCAGGCCGTCCTGGTCGGCTCCGACGGCACCCTGGCCGGCCCCAAGGTCGACCTCAACGCCGGCCATGCGGGCGGCGACATCGAGCACGGCAACGCGGCGTTCGACGGGACGAACTATCTCGTCGTCTGGTCCTCCGGCAGCGGCGCCCAGCGCGACGTCTTCGGCCGCTTCGTGTCCAGCGGCGGCACGGCCGGGACCGGCCCGTTCGTCATCGCCAACGCGGCCGGCCACGAGCGCGAGCCCTACGTCGCCTTCGGCGGCGGCAAGTACCTCGTCGCCTACCACGACGACACCCGGCTGGGCGGGGATATCGACGCCGACGTCATGGGCCAGTTCGTCCTCGACAGCGGCTCGCTGGACGGCTCCCCGTTCCGCATCGACGCCGGCGACGTCAACAGCAAGAACCCCGTCGCCGTCGCCCATAACGGCACGAACTACTTCGTCGTCTACCATGAGAACGTCGATTTCTCCGGCGGGGGGCAGCTCGATATCTTCGGCGCGCTGATCACCTCGACCGGCGGGGTCAGCGCCAGGTTCCCGATCGACAGCGGCGCGAACTTCCGGCTGTCGGTGAGCGCCCCGGTCTGGGAAGGCGACCGCTGGCGCCTGGTGTGGTCCGACAGGGTCGGCCATTCGGGCAGCAGCCTCATCTCGCAGTCGACCACCGTCATCAAGATGGTGACCGCCGACGCCGCGGGCAACGCCCTGGAATCGCCGCAGATCATCGCCTCCGGGGTCTCCGGCAAGATTCCCTACTTGGCCGTGGCGCGCACCGGCGCCTCCAAGACCTTCGGCTTCATCAACCGCCAGGTGAGCGGCTTCGGTTTCGAAAACTCCTCCGACAACGACCTCTACGGCCTGCTGCTGAGCTCGGCTCCGCCGCCGGCGGTCTCCTCGGTCACACTGGCCTTCTCAGGCGCCTTCTCGACCGGCGCGCTGGCCGGCAACGACGCGGGCGGCGGCGACCTAGCCCACCACATCGCCATCGACACGGTCAGCGCCGGCGGGCCGTTCGTCTTCGTCACGATCCATTCGACCAACGCGGCTGTGGGCGAGACGCCGGACCAAGTGACCATCGTCAAATACGACCTGACCGGGACATTCCTGGCCTCGGCGACGCTCCAGGGCGACCGCTCCGGCGACGCCTTCGTCTCGGAGGGCGGCTTCCTCTACGTGGCCGAGAAGGACGGCGGATCGATGCGGCGGATGGTGAAGTACACCTCCGACCTCGCGCGCCTCAACTCCACCGTCGTCGGCGATGCCGACGTGGGCAACATCACCGACGGCGCCTCGCGGGGCGGCTTCATCTATACGATCAACGACGGCGGCTTCAGCAGTCAGGGCGCCAAGCTCATCAAATACGACGCGAACCTCATCGAGCTCACCCGCGTCAACATCCCGATCGGCGCGCCGCACATCAACGGCAACGGGATCGCCATCTCGCCCATCGGCGGCGAGGTCTTCGTCACGGTCATCCAGAGCTCCGGGAACCCCGTCCATAAGCTCCTCAAGTACGACCAGGACCTCATTCCCCTGGCCGAGCGCGACATCTCGAGCCTGTTCGCGAACAACGATGAGGGCGGCGCCGAGCTGGCCTTCGCCAACGGCGTCCTCATGGCGGGCGGCGCCGACGGCTCGAACCTCTATATCCGCAAGTTCGACGCCAACCTCAACTACAGCGGCGCCTCCTCGACCATCCCGGTTCTGTCCGCGTCTCCCGGCTTCGGCCTGCGCGCCGGCCCTGATGGCTTCTTCTACGTCTCGTTCTCGAGCGCGAACAGCCTGGACGCCGGCAACTTCTCGGTGCGCGCCATCGACGCCGACCTGGTCCTCAAGTCGTCGGTCAGCTTCGACGGCGGGTTCAACGACGAGGACCTTGCCACCCAGGTGGCCGTGCTCGACTCGACCCGGGTCTTCGTCGGCGGCGGCTCCAACAACGGCTCCAGCGACCACCAGTCCGTCGTCTTCGTCAAGAACCTCACCGGCGCCGGCGCGCCCCCGCCCGGCGGCCCGCAGGGCGACGGCTTCTGGGGCATCGCCAACAAGGACGGCCGGCTCTGGGCGTCCAACCGCTCCCAGGACGCCGTCAAGCGCTTCGACGCTCCGAGCTTCCCGGTCTCCGGCGGAGCGGCCCCCGACCAGCAGCTGGCCGCCGATGGACCGCGCGCCGTCGTCGTCGACGCCGGGGGCAACCTCTGGGTGGCGGTGGCCACAGCCCCCGCGTTCACCGGCGCCGCGGCCAGGACCCTCGCGCGCTACGCCGACACCGGCGGTCCCGACGGCGAAGTGGCGGCCAGCCCCTCGAATACCCTGACCGCTCTCCTGAGCGACGTCTGGGCGGCCGCGTTCCGGCCCGACAGCGGCGACCTGTGGGCCGCCAACCGCACGGGCGGCGGCGCCAGCGTGGTCTCCTATCTGCGCGACGGCGGCTCGACTTTGCCCAACCCGACCTACTCCGACGGCGGGGCCAGCACCTTCACCACCTTCGCGCAGCTGCCCGGCGCCGCCGGCCTGGGCTTTGACAGCGCCAACAACCTCTGGGTGACGGTGCCGTCGCTGGGCCAGATCCGCCGCTACCGCAACCAGTCGGGCACGATCTCGGGTTCGACCTCGGCCCTGATCACCTCGATCCCGGCCCCGCTGGCGGTGGCTTTCGACGCCCTGGGCAACATGTTCGTCACCGAGGCCGCCACGGGTTCCGTCCCCGGGGGCGGGACCGTCTGGCGCTTCAACAATAACGGGACGGTCGGGGCGCCCTTCATCTCCACGGTGCCGATCCAGGCCGACGGCGGCAAGCTGCTGGCCGGCCTGGCCTTCAACGGGACGAACCTCTTCGGCGCCGACTTCAAGGGCAACCAGCTGGTCGGCGTCCAGACCCAGCCCCCGCCGCCCCCGGCGCAGTTCGGCCGCATCCAGGGCACCCTGTCCTATTCAGGGACCCAGGCCGGCTCGAACTTCAAAATCGGCTTCACCACCCGCTCCTTCGGCTTCGGCGACGGCGACGTCATCATCAGCACCTCCGCCTTGGGCGGCTTCGCTCATGCCGGCCTGACGGCCCCGAACACCTACTACCTCATCGCCCTCCTTGACCGCGACGGCGACGGCCAGCCGAACGGTCAAGAGCCCTTCGGCCAGCACTCGGCCGACACCCTGACGTTCGGGCCGCGCGAGGGGGTGTTCGTCGCGGTCGACCAGACGGTCTCGAACGTCGACGTGCGGCTCTGGGACCAGGTCGCCGTCACCGGCACGCTCACCAACCAGAGCTCGCAGTCGGGCAGCCTCATGCTGCAGACCTGGATCGGGACGCCCAACGACGCAGACCTGCGCGGGCGGACCGATTTCCACATCACCCTGCCCTCGACCGCCACGTCCTACGCGCTCTTCACGTCGACGCTATCGAACCTCCATATCCGCGCCTTCGTGGACGGCAACAACTCCGCCGAGTTCGAGGTCGGCGAGGACTCGGTCACCGTCGGCCCGATCGACCTCTCGGCCGCCGTCCTCGGCAGCACGACCAACGTCAACATCGCGATCTCCTCGAGCGCCGGCGGGTCGGTCTCCTTCAACGGGGTCTCCGTCATCGGGCCGAATATCCCGACCAACGGCGACGCGGCGTTCCTGCGCGTCGACCTCGTCTCCTCGGGCGGCAACGCCCAGTTGACCGGGATGCGCGTGACCCTGCGCGGCGACGCGCCCTCGGCCTCGCTCAACGCCCGCGTCTTCGTCGACAACAACGGGGACGGCGCCTTCCAGGGCGGCATCGACCTCCTCTTGGGCGACCGCTCGTTCTCCGGCGGGACCCCGGCGGTGGCCGACGTTCCGTTCTCTAGCACCCACACGGTAACGTCCTCCACGAGCTCTGTCTACGTCAGCCTGGGCATCTTCGGCGTGCCCCCGGGCCGCACCGCGGGCGTCCGCCTGGCCGACTCGTCGGCCTTCACCTTCACGGTCGGCCAGCTGGCGGGGGCCGCGGGCGCCTTCCCGACCGACTCCGACCTGGCGGTCACCCAGTTCTCCCTGGCCGGCCGCCCGGGCGACATGGGCTATCCCAACCCGGCCTCCACGCCGTCGACCGGCGGCTTCGACACCGGCCTCTACGTAAACCAGGGCCAGCGCCTCGAGATCAACGCCCAGGGCACGTGGAACATCGGCGGTACGCCCAGCGGCCCCGACGGGACCGGCTCCTTCGGCGGTCTGCGCGCCGAACTGCCGATCGGTGCCCTGGTCGCGCGCGTCGGCGGCGGCGCCTGGTTCCTCGCGGGCTCCGCAAGCGCCTTCAACTCGGGCGCCTCGGGAACGCTCTTCCTGGCCATGAACGACAGCTCCTACGAGGACAACTCCGGGTCGCTGGCGGTGGACTTCCGCATCGTGCCCTCCACCGTCACCCGGACCTGGCTCGGCAGCAGCGGCTTCGGCCAGGACGCCGACATCGCCCAGAACTGGCAGGGCGGCCAGGTCCCGCAGACCGGCGAGAGCGTGCTCTTCGACGGCACGGTCTCGAACGCCGCCTGCGACTGGAACCTGGGCGGTCTGAGGCTAGCGCGCTGGACGATGACGGGCGGCTACACGGGCGTGGTCCGCCTGCGCGCGCCGGGCGCCAACCCCGACAACTTCAACGAAGTATTCCTCGACAGCCACGCCGTGATAGCCGCCGGCACCCTGAACTTGGGACGCGGCAAGTCCTTCCGCGTCCAGGGCGGCATCTTCGTGCAGGGCGGGACCCTCGACCTCGGCGCCAACGACGTCTTCGTCGACGTCGGCGCCGCCGGCGTTCGTGTCGAGAACGGCGGCCTCCTGCGCTTCGCCCCGGTGTCGACGCCGAGCTTCGCGGGTTTCTTCCCCTCGGGCCCCGACTCCTTCCCGTTCGTCGTCGCCGACGGCACCGTCAACGTCAGCGGCCGGGGCTTCCTCGCCATCGGGCGCTCGAACTTCACCTTGAGCTCGGCGGCGAATATCCTGGCCTTCCACGGCATCCGCTTCGAGAGCTTCGGCGGGGGCAGCGGCGGGGCCGCCTCCGGACCCAGCGGCACGGCGCTGACGATCGCCCGCTCCTCGGCGGCGGTCTTGAATTTCAACGGCCTCGAGTTCTTCGGCGACTACACCGCCGGCGTGGACGCCTCGGGGGCGCCCGGCGGCGCCGTCCTGACCATGCTCGACGCGCGCGGCGACAAGCGCGGCACGCCCAACGAGGTCGACCCCAACAACGTGCTGTTCTGGAACCCCGACGGCGGCGGCGCCCCGGCCAGCATCGCGGGCGACGTCCTAAACGGCGGCGTGACGATCGGCGGGTCCACCGTCATCGTGCGCGCCTCGACCCAGCCGTTCTTCGATACGAACGCCTTCAGCGGCGGCTTGGTCTTCCTGTCCACCCGCGACAGCTTCGGAGCCTATACGCTCTCGAACCTGGACGCCCCGGCGACCTATTATCTGTACGCCCACCGCGAGTCGATCCCGCTAAACCCCAACGACTTCCCGGACGGCGGCGAGCCTCGCGGCGCCTTCGGGAACACCGACGGGTTCCTGCGCTCGGCTCCGGTATTCGTGGCCCCCGGTCAAAACCTCACCGCCAAGGACATCACGCTCAAGGATTGGTTCGAGGTCACCGGCTCGGTGAACAACAACTCCAACCAGTTCGGCCCGATCCTGGTGGGCGCCGCGCACGTCAACTCGACGACCACTTTCGAGTCGATCAGCTTCCCGCTCGGGACCGGCGGCTTCCCGCCGTTGGCCGCCCCGGCCACCAGCTTGATCTACGTCGCCTGGGTCGACGTCAACAATAACCGCCAGCTCGACGGCTTCGAGGCCTTCGGCAGCACGGGCGTCATCGTCCCGCCCGCCTCGGGCCTCGTCATCGACGTCGGCGGGGGCAGCGCCGCCTCCGGCGGGACAGTGACGTTGATCCCCGGCTTCCCGCACGACGGGCTGGTCGGCGACATCGGACCGCAGGCCCTTTTGCGGCTGGGGCTGGCGGCCAGCGGCTCGGATGCCACGCTGACGGGCCTGGTCTTCGCCCGTTCCGGCGGCCCTCAGTCCCAACAGGTCTTCTCGGTCTACGGCGACAGCAACGGCGACGGCCTGCTCAACATCGGCGGCGCGGCCGGAGACAGCCACCTGGGGAGCACGGATACGGCGAGCGGGGCTCCGAGCTCCCCGCTCATCACCTTCAACAACCCGCTGGCCCTGCCGGCCGGCACGACCCGCACCTTGTTCCTCGCGTTCGAGCCGCTCGGCCTCGCGGCCGGACACGGCGGTTTCCCGCCGCTGTCTTTGACCCTCGCCACGAGCAACCAGCTCCTGCTCAGCGCGGGCGAGATGGCCGAGCAGGGGGGCTACCCCGTCCAGACCTCCGCCGTGATCGGCTGGAGCGCCTTCGGCACTACGCAAGGCGACGAGTTCGGCGGCGGAGGCTACTTCACCGGCGTGCAGTTCGCCCCGGGCCAGCAGGTCACCTTCACCGCCACCGGCACCTGGAAGTTCGGCCAGCTCACCGACACGCGCGGCATCGCCGGCACCGAGGGCCAGGACACCCTGGCCGACGGCAAGCGCGTCGGGGCCCTCTTGGCCAGCGTCGGGGACGGCTGGGTCGCCGTCGGCACCCAGACGACCGTCACCGCCAACAGGTTCGGGACCGTCCACCTCTCGGCCAACGACGCTCCCGGCGACTACGGCAACAACGAGGGTCTGGTCACGACGAACATCCAGGTTACCGGCTCGACCACCTCCCACGTCCAGGGCACGATCACCTATACCGGCGGCGAGACCGGCAACCTCTTCGTGAACCTGACCCAGAACTGTTTCGGTCCGGGGGGAGCCGGGGTCTGCAGCCCGATCGTCAGCACGCAGACCCTGACTTTGGCCGGCGGCACCACGATCTACAGCTACGGCCTGCACATCCCCTTCGGCGGCTTCTTCTCGGTGCGCGCCGAGGTCCAGAACAACCCCGCGCACCGCAGCGGCTTCGTCAACGGGTTCCAGGCCCCGGTCGGCTCGACGGCCACGATCGACTTCCCGGTCTTCGCCGGCCTGGGGACGATCACGAGCACGGTGAGCTACAGCGGCGTGATGAACTTCGGCGATTTCCAGATCGGCGTGACGACGTCCCCGGACTTCGAGCACGAGGTCGCCTTCTTCGGCGGCTTCTCGAGCCCCAACGCCGGCCCGTTCGCGATCACGGACCTGCCCATCCCGAACACCTACTACATGGTGGGCTTCCGCGACGGCAACTCCAACCACGAGCCCGACGGCCCGGAGGCCTTCGGCGCCTTGGCCTCGGTGCCGTCGTCGCAGCTCGTGCTCTCCCAGCTATCGAGCTTCGTCGTCCCGATCTTCGTTTCCTCGACCGCCCACGCCGCCCCGCTGGTCCTCGTCGACCGCGGCGCCGTCTCGGGCCGGCTGTTCTTCGACACCCCGGTCTCCAACGCTCAGATCATCCTGTTCGCCTCTCACGGCCGGCCCGGGTCGCCCGGCTTCCTGGCCGAGGCGCGCGACTTCCAGTTCGTCCAGTCGGCGGCCACGGGGACGAGCCGGGACTACTTCCTCGATCTGCTCAAGCCGGCGACCGACTACGTGGTCTTCGCGTTCGTCGACGGCAACTTCAACGAGGCCTACGACGCCGGCGAGCTCTTCGCCGCCGATTTCGGGCCGATCACGGTGCCGGCCGGGGGCTTTGCCAACCGCGACATCCGCCTGAGCGCTCCGGCGGCTCCGAGCCGGGTGCAGAACTTCCGGGTCTCCAGCGCCGCCGTCTCTCAGGTCACCTTCACGTGGGACCTAGCACCGGGAGCCACGGAGTATCGCCTGCTCAATTTCGCGGGGAACGTCACCGTGGCGACCCTGGGTGCCTCGGCGTCCACCTACACCGAGGGCGCCTCTCCGGGCTCCACCTCGACGATCCGGGCCATCCAGCCGGCTAACTCGGTCGGGGTGTCCACCGCCACCTTCCTCAACGGGCTGGCCCGCGGGCCGTTCAACGTGCCGGGCACGCCGACCTTCTCGCTGATCGGCCAATCCAGCGCTACGGTCTCCTGGTCGCTCAACGGGAACAACTCGCTCACGTTCTGGATCCTGCAGCGCTCCACCGCGGAGACCGGCCCGTTCTCGGAACCGTTCACCGGTCCGGCCCTGTCGTTCACGGACCTGAGCCTGGCCCCGAACACCACCTACTACTACCGGGTCCGCCCCAACGTCGAGCCGGTCTTGTCCTCCACGGCCTCGGTGGTCACTCTGCCCACCGTCTCCCCGTCGATCGGCGGCTTCCTGTTCTATTCCGGCCAGCAGTCCGGGAACGTCGTCCTCCAGGCCTTCACGAGCTCGGGCCCGTTCTCGGGTCTGGTCTCCTCGGTGACCCTGCCCGGCGCGACCAGCCAGCCCTACTACCTCTCGCTGGCGGGGAACACCTCCTACTTCCTGCGCGCCTTCGTCGACGTCACGGGCGAGAACGCCTTCACGGCCGGCGAGGACCAGGGCACGTTCGGCTCCCCGATCTTCGTCCCGGCCGGAGCCGTCACCGGCAAGGACTTCTCGGTGGCCGTCGACACCGTCCCGCCGGCGGCGCCCGCCGGGTTGACCGCCGGCGTGTCGTTTGGCCGCGTCGACCTGCGCTGGAACGCCCCGACCTCCAGCCAGGACGGCTCGGTCCTGGCGGACCTGGCCGGCTTCAAGGTCCAGCGCACGACCGCGGGCGCGGCCAATTTCGCCACGCTGTCCTCCCTCACCCTCTCCGGCGTGCCCAGCCTGACCGGCGCGGTCACCTTCGCGGACCTCTCTCCCATCGGCGGGGTGGACAACGTCTACCGCGTCCTGTCCTCCGACTACGGCCGCAACGAGTCGGCCTCGGGCGCGCTGGGCGTGCGCCCGGCGGTGGGCGGGACGATCTCGGGCTCGATCAGCAGCTTCACGGCCACGACCTCGGGCGCCTTCCGCGTGCGTCTCTCCACCAGCCCGCGCCGCGCTGATCCGTTCCTCTCCGAGAGCACTCTGGAGAGCTTCTCGTTTGCGGGCCTCGAAGACGGCGTCTACTATCTGCAGGGCTTCCGCGACACGAACTCCGACAACCGGCAGGACGCCGCCGTCGAGCCCTCGGGCACCCACGGCGGCCTGGCCTCGCCGTTCGGGATCAACATCATCGGCGGCAACACGGTGACCGGCCGGACGGTGACCATCTGCGACCGGGCCACCCTGCCGCTGGGCTCGGACCAGCCCGGGACCCTGTCGACCACGGACTGCCGCGCGCTCGACAAGGGCTTCGGGCACTTCACCGACCTCTTCACCTTCCGCGCCGGCGGCGGCGCCGCCGGCTCGGTCGGCGTGGGCTCCACGGTCGACATCAGCATGATCGTCACCGGCGGCGGCTTCGCCCCCGAGCTCATCATCCTCGGCCCCGACGGCCAAGTCGTGCGGCGCGACAACGACCCGCACAACCCGCACGTCACCTTCACGGCCGGCCAGCCGGGGCTCTACATCGTCGAGCCGACCTCGTTCAACCCGGGCCAGACCGGCAGCTACGCCCTGCTCATGAACGTCTTCGGCGGGTTCTCGGGCTCGATCTCCGGCACGGTCTCCTACGGCGGCTCGAAGCCCGGCCCGGTCCGCCTGCAGCTCTTCGAGAGCCAGGACGCCAACGCCTTCCCGTTCTTCGTGACCTCGCAGGGCGGCACCGGGCCCTTCGTCATCGACAACCTGCGCGACGGCACGTTCTACCTGCGCGCCTTCCGCGACGTCAACGGGAACTTCACGCAGGACCCCGGCGAGCCCTCGGGCGTCTTCGGGGTCAGCAGCTCCTCGCCGACGGCCATCGTCGTCACCGGCGGCGTGCCCAACACGGCCAACGCCGCGCTTACGCTGGCCGACCCGGCCGCCGGCCGCGTCGAGGGCCAGATCCTGCGCCAGGGCAGCCTCGTGGGCACGATCCGCGTCGAGGTGGGGCAGCGCGCTTGCAACGACTGCTCGGACCTCAACGTCGTGGCGTTTACGACCATTCCGGCCGCCGGGGCCTACGCGCTCGATTTCGTAGCCCCGGCCACCAACTACATCGTCCAGGCGTTCGTCGACGGCGACGCCAACAACCGCTCCGGAGCGCTCGAGGCCAAGGGCTCCTCGTCGCCGGTCTCGGTCCAGGCCAACTCGACGAGCACGGTCAACATCCTGGTGCGCGACCCCGGAACCGGCTCGGCCGGCTCCTCGATCATCTTCGGCACCATCACCTACAACGGCGCCTTCACGGGGACGATGTTCGTCGGCTTCGCCTCCGACCAGAACTTCAACTTCATCCCGTACTTCTTGACCAGCGCCACCACCGGCTTCTTCCGCAAGACCGGCATCGCGGGCGGCACGACGTACTACGTGGGCGCCTTCATCGACGTCAACGGCGACGGCACCATCAGCGACGACGGCGCCTTCGTCGAGCCCTCGGGCGATTTCCAGGGCGAGCTCTTCATCCCGAACTCGAGCTCGGTCGGCGTCGCCTTCACGATCAGCGACCCCTCGAGCGGCTCGATCTCGGGCCTGCTGACCTACACGGGGTCGGTCGCCGGCCCGCTCGTGGTGCAGGCCTCGCGCGAGAGCGGCAGCAACAACAACGACAACGGCGGCCATCGGCAGATCTCGATCGCCCGCACCGCCTCGTCGACCTACTCTTACTCCCTTCCGTTCTTGTCTCCGGGTTCGTTTAGGATGTACGCCTTCGTGGACTCGAACGGGAACCAGCGCTCCGACTTCGGCGAGCCGTTCTTCCGCCGCGAGACCCTGGTCCAGGTCTCGACCGGGGCGCAGGTGTCCGGCATCGAACTGGTCCTCTTCGACGCCGGCGCGGGCGGCGGCGGCGGCGCGGTCGGCCGTATCGAGGGCACGCTGGCGTATAACGGAGGCCAGCCCGGTCCGATCGTCGTCCAGGCGTTTACGACCAACACCTACTTGGGGAACCCGTTTAGGACCACCTCGGGCGGCAGTTTCGGCAGCCAGCCCTACAATTTCGAGAATCTGCCCGCCGGCACCTACTTCCTGCGCGCCTTCAAGGACTCGAACTTCAACACGACCTTCGAGCCGCAGTTCGAGGCCTCGACCACCTCCTTCCACTCGCCGGCCGGCATCACGCTGACCAACGACCGGCCGCTGGCCGGCAGCGTCGACGGCACCCTGACCGACGCCGGCCAGGGCGGACCGGAAGGCGGGGCCAGCCTTTCGGGCACGGCGGAGTACCGCGGCGCCTTCTCCACCGGCACCATCTTCCTGGCCTTGTTCCAGGACGGCGGCCAGGACGGCCGCACCGATGACCTGGTCCGGCTCTCCACCTTCCCCTTCAGCGCGGCGCCGACCACCTACACGTTCTCGGGCCTGGCCGGCGGCCAGTATTACCTGCGCGGCTTCCTCGACCGCAACGCGAACTTCTCGCCCGACGTCAACGAGCCCTTCGGCTTGACCGACGCGCAGGGCATCTCGGTCTTCGGGTCGGTGAACGCGATCCGGATCGACATCTGCGACCGCAGCGCCTTGGACCTTACCCCCGGCGCCCAGAACGCCTTCACCATCACCGGAGCGGACTGCCGCTCCAGCGAGAGCACGACCTTGGGCGCCTCGCACAAGCTCCTGACCTTCCGCGGCACGCGCGGCCAGGTGCTCGACGCCGCCATGGACTCGACTGAGGACAACTACCTCTACCTCTACGACGACCACGGCCAGCTCGTGGGCGAGGCCGATGAGGGCGGTCCCCAGGCCGGCGACGCGCGGCTCAAGGTCACCCTGCCGGCCTCCGGCGACTACACTCTGGCCGCCTCGTTCTTCTCCTTCGGCGTCGCCGGGGATTTCCGCCTCCTCCTGCAGAACTCGGGCGGCGCGCTGGGAGCCATCTCCGGCGAGGTCCGCTACTCGGGCTCCCAGGGCGGCAAGGTCGTCATGGGCCTCTTCAACTCGGCGAACTTCGACGCCCAGGGCTCCTTCATAGACGGGCGCGACCTGCCCGGCCCCGGCCCGTTCGCCTTCCAGAGCCTGGCCTCGGAGACCAGCTACTATCTGGGCGCCTTCATCGACGTCAACCTCAACCATAGCCCGGATCAGGGCGAGGACTTCGGCGTGTTCACGACCGCCCCGCCGACGCCCACCGCGATCTTCCTGCGCGCCGGCCAGGACGTCTCGGGCCTGACCCTGGTCATCGACCCGTCGACCGCGGCCTACGCCGGCAACGAGGGCCGGGTCACCGGCACGATCGGCTACGCCGGCGCCCTGACCGGCGTCCTGCGCGTCGAGTTCTGGGCCGACAACAGCTTCTCGGGCGCCCCGCTGGCGGTGCGCACCATCCCGACCGGCGTCGGTCCCTACGACCTGAGCGTGCCGGGCGGCCAGCCGTACGTGGTGCGGGCCTTCCTGGACCTTAACTCCGACTTCGTGCCGAACCCCGACGAGCCGAAGGGAGTCTACGCGCCGCGCGGCCAGGGCGCCGAACTGGTGTTCGTGCCCTCCAACGGCTCGATCTCCGGCATCGATCTCACGCTCACCGACCCCGGCTTCCAGCCCGGCGCCGAGGCCGCCACCGGGCAGGGTACGGTCTCGTTGACTCCGGCAGTGGTCTCGGCGGGCGGCACGGCGGTCGTCGTCAGCAGCTTCGTGGTCGGGACGGCCGGCATCGGAGCGGGAGGCCGCGTGGCCTTCGGCGTACCGTTCGGCTGGACCCCGCCCCAGGGGAACCTCGCGGGGGCGCCCGGCTTCACCGCGATCTCGGCTTCCAACACGGTCGGCGGCGCGGTGCTCTCCACCGAGCCGGCCCCCGGCGGCGCCCCCGGCATCGTCGCTCGCGTGGTCGGCACGCCGCTCAACCCGGGCGCCACGGTCCTCTTCACCTATACGAACGTGGCGGTGCCCTGCGCCATCGGGCCGTCGACGCTCTTCTTCGGCTCGGCGTCGAGCCAGACCCTGGCCCCGGCCCCGCTCTTCGGCGGCCAGCCCAGCATCAACGTCGTCCTTGGGAGCGCCGTCAGCGTGCGCCCGCTGCAGCTGAGCTTCGGCCTGCTCCAGAACGCCACCTCCCAGCGCCTGGTCCTCGGCAGCTTCGACGGCTGCGACAACCAGTCCAGCGTCGCGGCCGCCGCCAACGTCATCCTGCGCGCCCGCCGCTACAACTTCGCCAACGGCCTCTACGAGCCGGTGGCCGACATGTTCGTGTCCTCGAACATCGCCGGCGTGTTCGACTCGACGGCGGTCGTCAGCTTCGCGGCCGGGACGAGCTCGACCACCTTCCGCCTGCGCTCGGCGGCGGTGGGGAACCTCGCCCTCGAGATCGCGGCCAACCTGACCGGGACCGGGACCACCGGCTACGCCAACGTCAACGTCTTGGCCGACAACACCATCTCGAGCGTCACGGTGTCGACGACGCCGTTCACCAGCCTTGCCCAGACCTCGGCGACGATCCGGGCCGACGGCGACCCGAACTCGCCCAAGCAGGCCTTCATCAACTTCATCCTCGGCGACCCGAACCGCTCCTGGAGCGTATCGATCGCCTCGTCCCCGTATAAGACCGACTCGGTGCCCTCGCCGGTGGCCTTCTTCTCCGGCTTCGGCCAGCCGGCCCGCGGCCAGCTCGCCTGGGACGGCCGCGACTTCCGCGGCCAGCGCGTCGGCCAAGGCACCTATTACGTCCGCGTGGACGTGGGCGGCGTGCGCAACGACTCCCTGCGCATCACCCTGCAGGCGGCCCAGCTGGCCATGCGGGTGCTCGACGCGGGCGTGACCCCGAGCCTTCCGCTCGACTCCGTCGCCGTCGAGGTGTTCGGCCAGTTCGGCGGCGGCTCCTTCTCGACCGACCGGAGCGGCAACCTCACCTTGAGCGGCCTGGCGGCCGGCGGCTACCGCCTCGGCTTCTCGAAGGACGGCTATCTGGTCGGCCGCGCCTCGGTCACCGTCTCCAGCGCCTCGGCGATCACGGCGATGACCCGGCTCGACACGAGCATCTCGCTGTCCTCGACCTCGGCCGGCCTGCTCTCGATCCTGATGCGGCGCGCGCCGTCCTTGGTGGTCGTGCCGAGCATCCCGCTCTCCTCGACCCAGCCCTTCACGCAGTGGGGCTTCCTCCAGGTCTCCAACGCCACCGGGACCTTCCAGCGCAACGGCCCGATGCGTCTGCTGGCCGGCGCCACGACCTTCGACGACGGCGGCCAGTGGGACCCCTCGCTGCAGGCCTTCGTGACCAAGACCCAGCTTCGCTTCGAGGTCGCTCCGGACACCTATACCGTCCGCGCCCTGCTGAGCGGCTTCGACGCCGTCGAGGCGTCGGTCTTCGCGGCCGACGGCCGGCAGACCACCCTCAACCTGCCGAGCTTCGTAGCCCTGAGCTCATTTACCGGGACGATCACCTTGCCCGCCGGCTTCAACACCGGGGGCGTGTTCGTCTCGGTCAACGCGGTGCCGATCACGACCACGACCCGCCTCGACGGCGGCTTCAGCGGCCTGGACGTCCCGGCCGGCCTTAACGTGGCTACCTACACGATCACCGGCATGCGGCCCGGCTCCTATCGCCTGCAGGCCAACACGGCCGGCCTGCGCGCGGTGACGATCGGCTCGGCGACGATCGTCTCGGGCCAGCAGACCCGGGCCGACTTCCCGGCCTACCAGGACCCCAACTCCACCGTGCTCGTCGCTACGGTCGGTGTGGTCGGCATCAACTCCGTCCAGGGCGGCTTCCCGGAGCTCTTCCCCGGCGGCCCCGGCATCCGCCTGAGCCTCTCGGCCTGGGCGCCGAGCTCGCCGAACGGCTTCTATCAGACCGTGGCCGTCTCCACGGTCGGGGTTTCCAGCGCCACCGTGATCGTCAACATGACCGGCCTGACCACGGGCATCGAGTACCAGGTCTTCGCCCATCTCGAGACCAACGGAAACGCCGACTTCGACGTGTCCGGCGGCTTCCCCAAGCGCGTGATCCTCTCGCCCCTCAGCGGCCGCGGCGCCACCGCCTTCGACTTCGCCGCCGCCTCGGGCGTCATCCGCGGGACGATCTACCTGCCCACCGGCTCGCGCGACTTCGGCAGCGTCGACCTCTTCGGCGAGACCATCGCCTCGGCGCGGCCCGAGCAGGTCGGCAAGCGCTTCCAGGAGAACGCGGCCGGGCTGCCGAACTTCGTCTGCGGCAACGGAGCCAGCACCGACGTGGTCGGCAACTGCCCGGTCGGCATCAACGTGGCCTCCTTCACCGTCACGGGGCTCAACTCGGAGACCCTCGACCTCTCCCTGCTCTATAAGACCACGGGCCGCAGCGTGAAGACCCGGGTGTCGATCGTCAACGGCTCCACGACGACTCTGCTGGCCGACCTGCGCGACCCGACCTTCAGGATCACGGGCGCCGTCCTACCGCAGATCAGCGTGGTGGAGTTCAGCTCGAGCCCCGCCATCGTCATCAACTCCGGCCGCGTGGGCATCAAGGACCGCGACGGGGCCTCCGTGGTCATCGACACCGCCGCCGTGGACCTGGGCAGTGTGTCCTCGGTCGACTCGCTGGCCCGTGTGCTGGCCATCCGCCAGAGCTTCGGCGTGGCGGCGTCGACCTCGTTTAACCCGGCCACCGACCGCGTCGGCTACCTCACCAACGCCGGGACTTACACGATCCGCAACGTGCCGCCCGGCGTCTACCTGGTCCGCACCGAGGACCTGCGCACCTGCGACGCCTGCCAGGTCATCGTGCCGCGCCAGGCCCAGACCGTCAGCGTCGGCTCCGGCGACGTGCGGGCCTCGACGTTCACGCTGACCGACGGCTTCAGCGTCAGCGGCGTCATCACCCTAGCCGGCGGCATCTCGGACGCCCGCACCCTGCGCCTGACCCTGCGCAACCGCCGTCTCGAGGTGGTGCGCTCCACCGGCATCGCCCTCGGCAACGCCGCGGCCGGCGTGGCCGCCGGCTCGGTGGCCTATCGCCTCGACGGGATCCCGGCGGGCGAGTTCTACACCCTCACGGTCGAGGACCAGGCCTCCCAGCCTCTTTACGTCGGCCGCCCGTTCCGCTTCCCCGACCCCGGCCAGTCGCCGACCGGCCTCCAGGCCAGCCAGCTCGGCGCCGACGTGGCGCTGCGCCGGGCCGCCTACCTCACCGGCCGCTTCATCGACGCCGCCACCGGCGAATCGATCACCGAGCGCAACGCGACGATCCTGCCGCCGAACCTGCGCATCACCGCGGTGGCCAACCCGTGGGTGGAGGGCGGCTTCGCCCAGGCCGCCTCCAGCGTGGCGGCGCGGCCGATCCGCGCCGACGGCACGTTCCTCGTGGGACCGCTCTTCCCCGATACGCCCTACGACCTCAACGTCGCCCAGGACAAATGGGACCTGGCCTTCCTGGCCCAGGGCTCGCAGAACTACGCCCCGATCCAGGTCTCCGGCCTGAGCCTCCAGTCCGCCGAGCTCAAGGACCTGGGGGCCTTGTCGCTGACCCAGGGTTCCTCGATCAAGGGCACCTTGGTCGACGCGGCCTCCACGAGCACCGTGCTCGCCAACATCAAGGTCACCGGCGAGCCGTCCTTCGGCGACCTCGACCTCCATGTCGAGACCTACTCCAACGCGCAGGGCGAGTTCACGCTCTGGGTCTCCACCTTCGTCTCGCCGACCTACGACCTGGTATTCGCCCCGGCCGACGGCAACTTGGCCAACGACGGCCGCCGGTTCAAGACCGTGCCGCTGACCCGGTTCCTGGTCTCGACCCAGCCCCTGCGCATCGAGCTGACCGAGCTCCTGGGGGCCGTCACCGGCCAAGCCCTCACCGCCGACGGCGGCGCTCTGTCTTACCCGTTCGGCGACCAGCAGGGCTTCCCGGGCGCGGCGATCTTCCTCCAGCCGACGAACACCCTGCCGCGCGAGAACCCGCTGGGCGATACGCGCGTCGACACCGAGGCCGACGGCGTGTTCAGCTTCCCGGGCGTGGCACCCGGCGTCTACACCCTGCGCGCGGTCAGCCTGGGCTACGGCGTGGCCGCCGGCACCGTCACGGTGACCAACGGCAGCTTCTGCATCTCGACGACGACCGTCGTCGGCAAGTGCGAGGCCGGCCTCACCCTCAAGCGCGGCGCGGTAGTGCAGGGCCGCATCCTCCTGCCCGACGGCTCAGCGCCCAGCACCAACGAGGTCGGCGGGATCGCGGCCGCCGACGCCCAGTTCACGCGCTTCGTCATCGGCACCGTCGACGTCGACCGGACCGCGCGGACCGTCAACGGCTACACGATCACCGGCTTCGAGCCCGGGGTCAACTACAACCTCGTCATCCTGCCGCCCGAGAAGGACGACCTCGACGTCGTCTTCCCCGCGGAAGGCCGCAACGTCTCGTTTACGGCCGCGGAGAGCACGACGACCAAGACGATCAACCTGACCTACAGCCGCTCGACCCCGGACTGCTTCGCCGAGGCGCGCGAGAAGCAGCTCGGCAACGGCCAGTTCCAGGTCAAGATCAGCTGTTCGGAGCCCTTGCGCAAGCAGACGTCCGCCGACGACGACGTCGACCTGCTCATCACGAAGTCGACGGCGAACTCGCTGGGCGTCAACTTCTCGGCGCCCAACGGTGCGGGCGAGCTGCTCGGCGGGTCCAACAAGCTCATCGCCAACAACCGCCGCAACATCACGGTCGTCTACCGGACGGCGGCCGATGAGGCGCGCTTCTCGCTTCGCCTGGACGCCTTCATGGCCACGGTCGACCCGGCTACGGGCGAGAGCTTCCGCCTGGTCAAGATATTCGACTTCAACACGACCCGGTCTGCCGCCGGCGCCGGGACGGCGTCCTTCCGGCCGTCCGCCGAGTCGATCCCCGACCGTCTGGTGACCTCCGAGACCGAGCGCCCGGTCAACAGCGCGCAGGGCGGCGAGGTCAACCTGCAGGGCTACGGCGACCAGTCCGGCGTCGAGCAGGGCGAGCAGTTCGGCTTGAACTTCCAGCCCGGCTCCTTCGAGTCCTGCTCGGGCGGCGACACCGACTACAACTGCTCGGGCCAGACCTCCGACGACAATAAGGTCGCGGTCCGCGTCACCGGCTCGCTCGACCCGGTTCAGGCCGCCAACCTGGCCATGCTCAAGCTGGGCTACGTGCCGCAGCGCATCCAGGCGCTGCAGCCCTCGAGCTTCGGCACCCAGGCCACCAACAACGCCTTCAACGCGAACCCCTTCAGCTCCTTCTACGAGGTGTTCCTGCCGCTCGGCATCCGCGCCCAGCTCAACAAGCCGGTCGACATCACTCTGCCCTACGACGTGGCGCTGACCTCGAACAACTCCATCGCCAACCTGAGGGTCTGGAGCATCTCCAACGGCGCCGCGCCGGTCGAGGAGACCACCAACAAGCGCGTCGACACGATCAACAACACGATCACGGTGGCGGTCGATCACTTCTCGACCTTCGTCATCCTCAACGGCCCGCCGGGCCTCGTCGGCGGCACGTTCGCGGAGCAGAAGCCGATCGCCTTCAACTTCCCGAACCCGTTCGACTGCCGCTCGCGCACGGTGACCTGCAACGTCGCCGAGGGCTCCTGCGCCGGCGGCGCGCTGACCGGCATGGGCACCGTCATCCACTACGCGGCCCCCGGCGGCACGCAGCAGCTCGACCACCGCTTCCGCATCTACAACGTGGCCGGCGAGCTCGTCGACGAGTTCCACAAGACCGGCCCCGGCGGCACGAACCTTTACGACTTCTGGGACTGCACGAACTCCTCGGGGCGCCCGGTCGCCTCGGGCGTGTACATCCTCGAGTACCACGTGAACGGCCAGAGCGTCTACCACAAGATGGCCGTCATCAAGGGGAGCGGCCTGTGACGCGCATGCACCGCTCCCTGAGCTTGATGGCCGCCTTCGCGGTCCTGCTCTGCCCGACGGCGGCGCGCGCCGCCATCAACCCCGGCGCCGGCACGAGCGGGGCCCAGTTCCTGAAGCTCGGCGCCGGTTCGCGCGCGGGTGCGATGGGCGAGGCCTACTCCGCGATCGCCGACGACGTCTACGGCGTCTACTACAACCCGGCGGCCCTGACCCGTCTGACCGAGAGCCAGATCGCGGCCGCCCACGCCGAGCACTTCCAGGGGATCAGCTACGACTTCGCCGCCTTCGCCTACCCGTTCGGGCGCGAGACCGGCCACTCGCGCCACGTCCTGGCCGGCTCGATCTACAACCTCTCGATCGCCGACATCGAACGGCGCACCGCCGACACCCGCGCGCCGATCGGCACCTTCGAGGCCGGCGACTACGCCTACACTCTCTCTTACGCCTACCGGGCGATGCCGAATCTGAGCCTAGGCGTCTCCGGCAAGCTCATCCATGAGACCATCGACAGCTACTCGGCCTCGGCCTACGCCGCCGACTTGGCGGCCCTCTACACCATCGACGACGTCTTCCGCGGCCGGCCGCTGTGGCTCTCGGGCGTGATCAAGAACCTGGGCACCGACATCTCCTTTGCCGGGGTCACCGACCCCTTGCCGCGAGGGCTGGTCGTCGGGGCGGGCACGCGGCTGTCCAAGCGCACGAAGCTCGCCGTCGACGTGACGAAATACCGCGACACCAACGCCTTCATCGGGGCCGGCGTCGAGTACCTCCATCCGTTCACGCAGAACGTCTCGGGCGCCTTGCGCGGCGGCATCAACACCCACCGCATCGACAACGAGGGAATGAACCTGATGAGCTTCGGCGCCGGGATCAACTTCTACCGCGCGGGCTTCGACTTCGCCTGGGTGCCCTACGGCGACCTCGGCAACACCTTCCGCTTCTCGCTCGTCCTGCGTTTCGCCAACAAGTAGCCGCCTCCTCCGGGGGCGGATTTCCTATAATGACGTATGCCTCGTATCCTTTGGCCGTTGGTCAAGGCTGGCGTCTTCTGCTTTCTCCTGATCCTGGGGATCTTCTCCGGCGTCGCCGGCGAGATGGGGAGCTTTCTCGTTCCCTCGTTCGATCCGTCGCTTCCCGACCTCGGCGCCCTGACGGCCGAAGCCGACCGCGCCCTGCTCGGCAGCCGGGTCGCCATGGACTCCCTAGCCTCGTTCTAGCCGTCCGGGTATTGCGCGCCTCGAAGGAGGCGTCTACCCTATCGGCATCGAACCCCGGCTCCTCCTTTCCCTAATAGTGGCGGCATTCTCGGCCCTCCCCGCGCGCGCGGAGGCGTCGCGGAGCGCGTCGATCGCCGGCGCCTCCGGCTTGGTCCAGGTGCGCGGCGTCAACGGCGAGCGCTGGGTCTCGGTCGACAAGTTCCCGCGTGCGCTGGCGTCCGGGGAGGCCGTGCGTTCCGGGCGGCAGTCCTCCGCGTTTCTGCGTTTGGCGGGGGAAGACACGGCGCTCCTGCAGGAGGAGACCGTCTTCACCCTCGAGGAGGCTCGCCCGGAGCGCCTTCTCGGCCGCGTAGAGATCGGCGTGGCGGTGTTCCGCTTCGCCGTGACGAAGGGGCGCAAGGCCCAGATCCGCACCCCGGCCGCCGCGCTGAGTTCGCGCGGAGGGGAGTTCCGGGTCAGCGTCCTCTCCGGCGGACGGACGACGGTGGACCTGGCCGAGGGGGAGCTCGGCATCTCCGACAACCGCGGCCATCAGCTCCTGCTGCGCGCGGGGGAGAGCGTCCGCGTCGACCTGCGCGGCCTCGAGGTGCCGCGGCGCCTGCCGGCGGCGGCGGCCCTGCGCCGCGAGGGCTTGCGCGAGCGTATCCGCCGCGAGGCCGACGGCGACGGCTTCCGAGAGCGGCTCTACGCCTCGGCCGCCGAGGGTGCCCGGCGCGGCGAATGGGAGAAAGGGCGCGCGCTCATCGACTCGAGCGGCCGCCGCCTGCGCGCGGAGACCTGGCTCCTGCGCCCGCGCCCCGACCAGCTCGAGCTGGTGACCCTGACCGCCCGTCCGGGGCGGGCCGACTACTTCTACCACCTGGGGACCTTCGACGCCGCGCTGGGGGGGGACACCGCGGCCGCCCTGCGGGCCATGGCCGGGACGGCCGGCGCCCCGCCGCCGCGGACCCTCATCGCCTACGAGGCGGTGCGCTCCAACGGCCCCGACGTCATGCTCGAGACCGCCGACGGCGGCCACCTCGTCGACCTCAACGCCAACGCGGTGGCCGCCGACGATGTCGCCGCCGTCTTCGACCCGGTGACGGGGACCTTCTCGGACGCGTCCGGGCGCGCGGCCTGGCGCTCGCTTTTCGACCGCTACGGGCTCTATCTGAACGGCCGTCTCGCCGACGGCTACTCCGGCGCCAACATCCAGAGCTCGGCCGACGCCATGGCCGCGGCGTCTTCCGCCAACGACCCGTTCTCGGGCGCGGTCCTGACCGCGGCCACGGCCCTGCTCGACGGCGGGGTCCTCTCGGCGTTCACCCCGTCCTTGACCAGCCCGGTGCCCGGGTCGGTGAGCCAGCTAAGCAGCAAGGTCTGGGTCGAGGGCTCGAATCTGTCGGTGACCTCCTCGGGACTCGAGGGCGGACGCTTGCGTTCCGGGGCGCTGCCCGCGGTCGGCGGCGCGTCGGCGTTCCGGTCCCTTCTGCTGGGGACCCGGCTCGAGCAGTACATCGGAAGCTCGCTCTTCGGGGGGCGGCGGATCGAGCTCAACGTGGACCCCGCGCTGGCGCTCTCCACGGGGTTGGTGCCGTGAGAGCAGCGCTCTGCCTCGCCCTCCTGCTCTTCTCCGCCCCCGCCGGAGCCGTCGAGACCCTGCTCTCCGCCCGCCTTCTGGGAGGGCGCCACCTCGCCGAAGGCCGCCAAGACTCCCTGTCGGGCAGCGCCGCCGCGGCCGCCGCGGCGGCCGTGCCGCTCGGCCCGCGCTGGACCCTGTTCCCGTCCCTCTCGGGGTCATGGAGCGGCGTCCAGTCGGCGCTGGCCACCCCGGGCGGGGCGACGCTGTTTTCCGAGACGATGGAGCACCGCGTCGCGGCCAAGGCGGCCTTCCAGCCGGCCCGGGCTCGCTGGCGCCTCAAGCCGCATGCCGGCTGGCGGGGCAGCTTCCTGCGCGAGACCAAGGACGAGGGCTGGACCGACGGGCTCTTCGACCACCACACCTTCGACGGCGGCCTCGAGTTCGAGCGCGACCTGCGCGGCGGCGCCGCTTGGGCTCTGGGCTGGGCGTATACGCGTACCATCTTCCCGAACTACGCGACGCTCGAGTCGGCGGCCCCGACGGACATCCGCGGACGGCCGCTGGCCCGTGAGCTGGCCGGAGCCAAGGTCCTCGACTCGGACGCCCAGGTGCTGACGGCTTCGCTGCGCGCCCCTCTGGGAGGCGGCCTGCGCGCCGACGGCAGGCTGGGCCTGCAGCTCCGGGACTATCCCCAGCAGCGGCTGGTGCGCTCCGACGGCCTGCTGGCCTCCGAGACCCGCGAGGACCTGGTGACGACGGCCGAGGCTTCCCTGCGCCTGGACCGCGAGCCGCGGCCCGACCTGCGCGCTTCGGGGGCGCTGGCCGTCTCCTTCGAGGACGTGGTATCCGACCAGGCCTCCTTCGACCCGGCCCGGGCGCGCTACGAGCCGCGCCATTACAACAGCGCGGCCTGGAGCGTCGGGCCGGACTTGGCGGTGTCCTGGGGCGATCCCCGGGCGCCCGCGGCTCTCTCGCTTGCGGCGCGCTACTCATGGCGCCGCTGGCCGCACCGCTCCGCGCGCGACGCCGGCGGCGCCTACACGGGGAACGGGCTGCTCCAGCAGGCCTGGACCTTGGCGGCCGACGGCCGCTGGCCTCTGCGCCCCGGCTTGGCTTTGGTGGCGCGCCTGGAGCGGCGCATCGCGCGCGCCAACGACCACTACCAGGCCGCCCAGCGCTTCAACCACGACGCGACCTCTTTCTTGTTCGGGGTGGCCTTGGAGCCATGAATCACGGGAGGCGGCGATGGAGAAACTGACGATGTCGGACGCCGATTACGGCGCCTTGGCGCGCGCGATGCGCAAGGTGGACTTCTTCGCGCCGCTCAACGTCGGCGAGCTCGAGCAGATCGTGAAGTACATCATGCTCTGCCGCTACAAGGCGGGGGAGACGGTCTTCCGCCAAGGCGACCCCGGGGACGCCTTCTACATCGTGCACGACGGCGCCCTCAGCGTGCGCGTCAAGACCATCCTGTTCTTTAAGAAGCAGGTGGCGCGGCTCGGGGCGGGCGACTTCTTCGGCGAGATGGCGCTCCTCTCGCGCGACCCGCGCAGCGCCACCGTGGTCTGCGAGGAGCCCACCCGGCTCTTCGTCCTGCTCTCGGCCGACTTCGGCTTCATGCTCAAGAAGAGCCCCGCGTTCGCCGAGGAGATGCGCAAGCTGGCCGAGCGCCGCAAGTTCATGTCCCGACAGGACAAGAGATAGGGGGAATCGCCACGGGCATCCGCGCAGCGACGTTCGCCCTGCTCCTGGCGGCGGCCATCCCGGCCGCCGCCGTGCCCGTCGATTGGACGGGCGCGGGAGACGGGTCGAGCTGGTCGGACCCTGCGAACTGGTCGCCCCCCGGCGTCCCCGACGCGGCCTCGGAGGTCGTCATCAGTTCGCCGCTGGTCGTGGCTTCTTCGTCCATCCCCGTGACGGCGGCCTCGCTCGACCTCGGCGCGGCCGCCACGGCCCAGCTGCAGCTGGCCACCGGGACCCTGGTCGTCGGCCTCCTGCGCGTGCGCGCCGGCTCCAACCTGCTCTTTCTCTCGACCCAGACGGCCCGGGCGGGGACCTTCCAGGTCGACGCGGGGGGGCTGGTCGACCAGTTCGGGCCGGTCAGCCAAGCCACGACGGCGGTGACCATCGCCGCGGAGGTATTCACCCTGGCGGCCGGCGCCACCGTCCAGGCCGGAGGACGGGGCTTTGTCGGCGGCGTCGCGGCCAGCGGCGGCTCCGGCCCGGGGCCGGGAGGCGCGGGAACCGGCGGCACCGGCGGCGGCGGCGGCGGTCACGGCGGCGCAGGCGGGGGCGGAGGGCTGTCGGTCAACGGCGGGGCCGCCTACGGCAGCCGGTCCCTGCCGACGACCATGGGCTCGGGCGGCGGCGGCGGCTTGGCGCCCTGCACGGGCGGGGCCGGCGGCGGCGTGGTCCGGATCTTGGCGTCGACGGCGACGCTCGACGGCACGATCCTGGCCGACGGGGCCGGGGGGAGCGGCGGCTGTACTCAAGCCGGCGGGGCCGGGGCGGGAGGCTCGATCCTCATCGAGGCGGTGAGCGTCCTAGGGGGAGGCTCCCTGTTCGCCCGCGGGGGCACGGGCGGGGCGGGCGGCGCGGGCCGCGGCGGCGGCGGCGGCGGCGGCGGCCGGGTGGCCATGCTCAGCACGGGCCTCAACCTCTCGGCCGTGACGGTGTCCTCGGCCTCCGGCGCGGGGGGGCCCGCCGCTAACTCGGGCGCGGGCGGCGCCGCGGGCAGCGCCTTCGTCGACCCCAAGGTCTGGACGGGGGCGGGGGCCGTGGACTGCAAGGACCCCGGCAACTGGGTGGCCAACATCGCCCCTCAGGCGTCCGAGAACGTCGTGTTCGGCTCGACGGCCCCGCTCAAGTCCTGCGCCTGGGACTTTACCCCGCTGGCGGTCGGCAGCCTGACCATGGAGCCGGGCTATCAAGGCATCCTGAGCTGGAACACCCTGCTCTCCAGCGTCTCGGGGAGCTTCGTCATGCGCGGCGGCACGCTGACGGTGACCAACGTCGACCTGCGGGTCGGCGGGGATTTCACGCAGACGGGCGGGGGCTTCGCGCTTACCGCGGGGAGCGTCACCCTGGCGGGGGCCGCCCGGACGCTGAGCGTCCTTTCGTCCAGCCGCTTCAACCATCTCGTGGTGGAAAACGGCGGCTCGGTGACGGCGGCGTCCACGCTCACCGTGGGGGGAAACCTCACCGTCCGCCCGACGGGCATCCTGACGCTCTCGAGTGGGACCTTCCTGCGCACGACGGGCTTCCTCACCCAGCTCGGCACCGTCTCAGCCCCCGGCTCCTTCGTCGTCTTCGAAAGCACCCCGGGCGTCCTGCAGTCACGCTGGAACGAGTACGGGTCCCTGCGCGTGAGCAGCCCGACCCAGGTATTCCTCCTCCCCGGAGTCGGCCCGACGGCGGCCATCCGGGGCGACCTGGAGCTCGAGGCCGGAGCCGCGCTCGTCGGCCTCGTGTCCAGGCTCGAGCTGACGGGGAACTGGAGCTCCTCGGGCAGCTTTTCGGCCGGGGCGGGCACGGTGGCCTTCATGGGGTCCGCGCCCCAGGCCATCCTGGCCGGCGGGGCGTCCTTCAACCACCTCGACATGGCCTCCGCGGGAGGCGTGTTCTGGGCCGCTCCGGTCACCGCCGTCGGCGGCGTAACCTTCAGCTCCGGCTCGACCGACCTCGGGTCGGCGACCCATACCGTCCTCGGCTTCTGGACTACGGCCGGCGGCGACTTCCACGGCTCCTCGGGCGCGCTGGTGCTCGCCGGCAGCTCGCGCCAGTCGGTCATGGGGGCGACGAACTCGGTCTTCGGACGACTGGTCTCGTCGAACCCCGCCGGGGTGCTCCTGGCGCGCGACGCCGCGTTCGACGGCGGCCTGGAGCTCGTGAGGGGCGTCCTCGATATCTCGAGCCGCACGGTCCGGCTGCGCGGCCGGCTGGCCCGGCTGGGCGCGCCCGCCGTCGCGGTCTCCTCCTCGAACATCATCCTCGACGGAGGCGGCGTCCAGTCCCTGGCCCTCGGAGGGGCCGCCCTCCAGAGCCTGACCGTGACCAACTCGAGCGGCGGGGCCCGTCTCGACGAGCCGCTGGTCATCTACGGCACGTTCACCGTGGCCGCCGGGGCGGTCTTCGACGGGGCCTTGAGCTCCCTGACCCTTTCCGGCGCGGCGCCCGGCTGGAACACGGCGGGCGCGGTCTATCTCTCCTCGAGCGCCCACCGCGTCCTCTGGCAGTCGCCGGCCCCCGGGCGCGTCCTGGTGGCCGACGGCAGCACGGTGGCGGCGCGCGTCGACATCACCGGCGTGGCGCGCCTGGCCGGGCGGCTCTACGTGGCGGGCGGAGCCCTGCAGGCGTTCTCGAGCGGCACGCTCGACGGCCGGGGCGCCACCGTGACCTTCCGCGGCGCCTCGGAGCTCATCCTCTCCACGGGGTCGGCCTACCTGCACGACGCCGGCTCCTGGCTGGTCTATGAGGGCTCGGGGAGCGAGCGCGGCCTGGGGCTCTCGACCGGGCCGGTCCGCAACGTCCTGCTCGCCCCGTCCGACCCCGCGGCTAGCTTCCGCTTCGCGGCCCTGGGCGTCGACGGGTCGCTGGTCGCGGCGGCCGGGACGGCGCGCGTGGTCGACTCGGTCCGCTTGAGCCTGCGGGGCGACCTGCGCTCCACGGGCGGCGTCTTCGACTTCTCGTCCTCACCGCGCAGCACGCTGAGCCTGTCGGGCTCGGCGCACCAGGTCCTCGCCCCGGGCCCCTCCGACGCCTTCGCCTTCGTCGAGCTGGCCGGCTCGAGCAGCGCGGCGTTGGCGCCGGGGACCCTCCTGCGCGTCCGACGCGGGCTGAGCTTGGCCTCGGGGCGCCTCGAGGGCTCCGACGCGCGCCTGGAGCTCGACGGCGACTGGACCGGGTCGGGCGGGACCTTCGCCGCCCAGGGCTCGACGGTGTCCTTCAGCTCGAGCTCCATCCAGCGCTATCGGGACTCCATCCACCAGGCTTTCAACGGCCTTTCTGCCGGTCCCGGGCCGCGCTTCTTTACGGCTTCCTTCGACGCGGCGGTCTTATCGGCCACCCAGCCGGCCGCGGCGCTGAGCCTGTCGACCTCGGGCCTGCACGCCTTGGGGGAGTTCCGGGTCAACGGCGTCTCGACGGCCACGCTGGCCGTCGTCGAAAGCGCCGCGGCGGGCACGCCCGCCGCGCTGTCGGCGGCGGTCTCCACGGTGACCGCGGCGCTCCTGAGGGACCTCGACCTTTCCACGGGACCCCTGGTGTTCGCCAACGACGGCCGTTCGTTCGACGGCGGCGGCAACGCGGGCGTCGAGTTCCGGCCGGGCCTGCTCGTGCTCGTGCCGGGGGAGACCTTCGTCTCCGGGGCTGGACGCGGCGGCGCGGCGGTGTTCGAGACCGCCGGGACGACCTTCACGGTGACGGTCCGGGCGGTCTCCGACCGCTTCCAGCCGGTCCACACCGCGTCGATGAGCGTGGCGCTGCGCACGGGCGACCCCTTCGACGCCGAGCCTTCGACGGCGATGACGGCCGGCGCGGCCTTCTTTCCGGCGATGCTGCGGCAGGCCGAGCCGGCCCCGCTCTCGGTCCAGGTCACGGCGGCCGGCTCGGCGGCCGCGGTCGCCGGTTCCACGGTGGCGGTCCTGCCGGCGGCGTTTGGCACGCTCCAGGTCCTGCTGCCCGGGGAGTCGCCGCGGCCGGGGGGGCCGTCGGGCCGGACGGGCGTCGCCGAATTCCAGCTCGTCGGCGTCCCCTTCTCCGTCGTCGTGCGGGCAGCCGACGCCTTTGGGAACCTGATCGCCACGGTCACCGACTCGGTGGCCCTCCAGCCGGTGGCCGGCGCCTCGGTCACCCTGCCCGCGCCGGCCGCGCTCTCGGCCGGCTCGGCGACCCTCGGGGGTCTGGTCATCTTCACGACCGGCACGTTCCGGGTGCCGGCCGTCGACGTCGACAGCGCCGCCATCGCCGGCGTGGAGAGCTCGACTGTGGCGGTGTTCTCGTTCTCGGCCTCGAGCCCGTCGCTCAGTTACGGCGTCCCGGACGGGGCCTTGGTCGGCACGCTGGGCGGCACCGTCAACGGCCGCGCCGCCGACGGGGTCGCCGTCGTCGACGTGGGCGTGGCGCTGCGCGAGGTCCAATCCGACCTGTGGTTGGACGAGGCGGGCGCCTTCTCGTCGACCGCCCCCGTCATGCGCTCGGCCTCGGTGGTCCCGTTCCGAGGCCGGGACGTGGCCTGGGAGGTCCCCTTCTCGGACGCCCTGTTGAGCTCGGGCCGCGCCTACGAGGTCTTCCTGCGGGCGCTCAACCCGACCGACCTCGACACCGTGCTCTCCTCGACGATCACCTTCGACCGCGGCATCCTGCAGTTCTCGCCCGGCGACGGGGAGGGGACGGCCGCCGCGGCCCCGGCCTCGACGGCGGCCTGCCAGGCCGTGGTGGCGACGGTGACCTTCACGGCCGGGCCCTCGGGCTTGGGGGCGGGGGGGGCCGTGGCCCTGCGCGCGCCGTCGGGCTGGACGGCCCCTCTGGGGATCTCGACGGCCGTGCCGCCGCCCTTGGGCTATGTGACGATCGTCTCCACCAGCCTGGCGTGGACGGTGGCCGGCTCCTCCGAGGTGCTCTTCGCCCCGCCGTCGATCGGAAGCGTGACGCTGGGCGCGGACTGGGTGGCCCTGCGCCTGAGCTCGGCGGCGGCCAACCCCGTGCGTCCAGGGGAGACGGTGAGCTTTTTCTACCACGGCTTCCCGCCCGCCCGCGCGGCGGGCCGGCACCTGCTCGAGCTGCGCAGCCGCGCCGGAGGGGCGGGGACCCTGGTCTCCTTGACCACGGCGCCGGCGCTGATCCTTTCCGCGGGCCCGCCCCGGGGCCTGGAGTTCTCCGACCGCTCGCCGCTGGCCCTCGGGCCGCTCCAGACCGCCCCGACCATGTTCCTGGACCTGACCGACGGCTGCGGGAACGCCGCCGCCGCCGCCGCGCCGCTCGTCGTGCCGCTCTCGGCGGGCCAGCCCGCGGCCGCGGGCTTCGAACGCGACGTCACCGCCGCGTTCTTCCTGGCCGGCGGGGCCGGCACGGGCTCCGTCACGATCTTGGCCGGGGCTTCGCGCTCGGCCGGCTTCTACGTCCTGAGCTCGACGGCGGGGGTGGACTCCGAGTTCCTCCGCGCCACGGCCACCTTGGCGGGTGCTGTCGTGGAGGCCCAGCGCCTGGTGCTGGTGCGGGCGTCCTCGGTGGCGCCGTCCGGCGTCTCGATCGACTCGGGGACGCTGACGCCCGGCGCCACGAGTGCTGTCCTCGTCCCCGGCTCGGCCGGGGCGCGGGCCGTGGCGCGCTTCACGCTGGCCGACCCGGCCGTCGCCTGGGACGTGACGGCCGCCACGGAGTCGGGCTTCACCGCGCCGCTCTTCCGGCGCTCGGGTGCCGGGGATGCCGCGGCCCCGCTGGCGGTGGCTTGGGACGGCGTGGTCTGCGCCGGCGTCTGTTCGTTCGCCTCCCCCGGCCGCTATCCGGTCCGGGTCCGCGCGGCCGGCCTGCCGGGGCCGGCGCTCGAGGTGCGCGTGGCCACCTCGCCGTTCGTGCGCGGCTCGCTGGGCGCGGCGGGAGCCGGAGCCTCCGTGTCGGTGGAGGGCCCGGGGGCGGGGTACGGCTCGGCCGCCCGCGCCGACGCCGCGGGCGCCTTCCGGGTCGACGGCCTGCGCGAGGGCGGACGCTACTCGGTGCGCGCCTCCTCGGTCCAACTGGTCTATGGCGAGGCGCGCACGCTCTCCACGGCGGCGTTCTCGGTCGCCGCGTCGACCGGCGGCGGCGACGCGGGGGCGTTGTCGCTCACGGCGCCGGCGTTCGTGCGGGTCAGCGCGGGTCTCCCCGTCCTGACCTCGATCGAGCTCTTCGGCGCGGTCCGCCTGCGCGCGGCGGACGGTTCCGCCGTCGCCTCGGGGGGGCTGCACTTCCCGCGCTTCGGCGCCAGCTCCGACGACGGCGCGGTGGCCCTGGGCCGGGCGGCCAGCACCTGGACCGTCCTGGCCGCGGCTCCCGGCGTCTATACGCTGGAGCTCGACCTCCCGGAGGTCGGGATCAGCACCTCCCTGGCGGTCTTCGCCGCCACGGCCGCCGTCGTCGATGTTCGCGTCGACCTGCCGCGTCTGGCGACGGCGACCGGGCTGGTGGTCCTGCCCAGCACCCAGGCCTACGGCACCGCGGTGGCGCTCTCGGCCCTGCGCGCCGGCGCGGCGCTGCCTACGCGTTTTGCCGCGCTGTTCGTGGCTGCGGCCTCGAGCGGCGTCGTCCCATCGAGCGGCGTCTTCAAGCTCTTCGGCCTCGAGCCCGGGAGCTGGACGCTGAGCGCCCAGGCGCCCGGCTTTAGCGCCGCGTCGACGACCCTGACGGTGCCCTCTTTCGCCGACATCGGCGACGCCTCCGGCGCCGGGGGGCCTCTGCTCTCGCTGGGCGTGGGCTCCGTGCTGAGGGGAACCGTCACGGTGACGGGCGACACGCGCGGCCTCGCGGGGACCGGGCCGGCCCCCGATGCCGCGGCGACGGCCGGCTTCTCGGTCTTAGTCGACGCCTTCGAGCCGCGCCTGCTCCGGCGCGTGCGGACGATCGTGCGCCTCTCCACGGGAGCGGCGGAGACGTCCGCGCCGTTCGAGGTCGGGGGGCTCGAGCCCGGCCGCTGGGACCTGCGCGCCGAGGTCCCGGGGTTCGAGAAGAGCCCCGCGGGCGCGCAGACCGTGACGGTCGACGCGGCCGGCGGCGCGGCGCTCCTGGCCTTCGTCGCGCCGGCCGCCGGCGCCCGCTTGACGGTGGTCGTCGAGCCGCCCGCCGTCCCCTGCCTGTGCGCGGCCGACTACGCGCGCCTGGCCTTCGTCCATCAGCCGCCCTCGGGCGGCGCCGAGGCGGTCGCCGTGGCCACCGCCCTGGCGGGCGCCTCCTACGAGTTTGCCGCCGCCTCGATGACGCTGAGCCTAGCGGGCTTGGCGGCGGGACCCCACCGCTGGACCTTCCTCGACAAGCTCACCGGCCGGACCGGCCTTTTCTCGCTCGAGCTCTCCCCGGGGGCGACGGCCGCGGCCTCGGTGGACCTGGCCGGCGCCAGCCGCACGGTGTCGGGCCGCGTCGTCATGACCGGAGCCGTCCGTCTTTCCTCGGCGGCGTTCGCGGTGACGGTCAGCTCGGTCCCCGGCCTGGCGGCGCATGCCGCGCGCGCCGCCTACTGCCTGCTGTCCTCCTCGGCAGCACGGGTCCTCTCCTCGGCGCGCGTCGAGCTCATCCCGCTCGGCCCCGGCTTCCCGGCGGTCGCCGGGCCGCTGGCCCGGGCCGGCGCGTCCTGCGCCGCCTGGAACCCCGAACCGGCGGCCCCGGCCATCGCCTACGTGGGGACGCTCTCGGCGGACGGCGCCTTCCGGATTCCCGGGGTGCCGCCCGGAGCGTACCTGGCCCGGATCCCGGGCGACATGGACGGCAGTCCGGAGAACGGCGACGAGCTGGCGCCCGTCGCCGAGGCGCTGAGCGTCTCGGCGGACACGACGCTGGAGCTGAGCGTGGGTCCGGGAGGACGTGTGGCCGGGTCGGTGTCCCTGCCGCCGGGCACGGCGGGGCGGCGGCCGCTGCGGGTGGCGCTCTCCGACCGCGCCGGCGCGCGCCTGCGCTCGGCGCTGGTCGAGGCCGAGGCGGGGGCGCCGGCCGGCTTCGCGCTCGACACGGTGCCGGACGGCGAGTATACGTTGGGCGTCTCGGACCTGGGCTTTCCTCCGGCCTTCGCCGCCCGTCCCCGGCGCCTGACGGTCTCGGGCGGGTCGGCCGAAGTGGGGCTGGTGCCGATGGAGGCTGCCGGGGCCGTCCGGGCGCGGCTGGCCCTGGAGCGGAGGCGCGCCGACGGCAGCGCCGAGGTGAGCGTCCTCGACGGTTCGGACCGGAGCCTGCTGCCGGCCGAGCTCCGCATCGCCGCGGTGGCCGCGCCCTGGGTCGACGGCGGGTTCTTCCCGGCCGCGGGCTCCGACTGCGACGAGGACGGCTGCCGCAGGCCTCTCTTTGACGCGCAGGGCCGGGTCTTCATCCAAGGCGTCCTTCCCGGCCTCTACGACGTGGAGTTCGTCCCGTCGCCGGCCGCCGGCGGCGCCGACCTGGCCCCGGCGGTGCGCTCGGGGGTCCGGGTGGAGGCCGGAGTCAGCGTCGACCTGGGAGTCGTCCGCCTGCGCGCGGCGGCCGCGGTCTCGGGACTTTTGAGCGACGCGGCGACCGGGGCGCCGGCGGCGGGCGTGGCCGTGGCGGCGCGTCCGTCGGTCGCCGGGGCCGGGGACAGCCTGCGCCGCCCGGCGGCGCGCGCGCGCAGCGGCGCCGACGGCCGCTTCACGGTGGGCGGCCTCGACCCCGAGACGCGCTTCTACGACCTCGTGCTGGCGGCGCGCGACGGGGTCCCGGGAGACCCGGTCCCGCCGTGGGAGCAGTCCGTGGTGGCCGCCGTCGACGTCCTCAGCACGACCTCGCTGAGCCTGCCCCTGCGCTCCGCGCCCTACTCGGTCTCGGGCCGGGCCGTCGCGGCCGGCGGCGAGCCGCTGTTCTCGGACTCCGACGGCGCGCAAGGCCAGGCGGGCGCGCGCGTGTTCCTCGAGCTCGAGGGGACTCCGCCGCTGACCGGGCCGCTGGGCGACACGGTGCTGCTCGCCTCCCCCGACGGCAGCTTCACGGCGGCCGGGCTCTCCGCCGGCGCCTACCGCCTCACCGTGGCGGCGCGGGGCTACGCCCCGCGCGTATTCTCGGTGCGGGTGACCACGGCCTCCGTCTCGCTGGGGACGGTGCTGCTCTCGCGCGGGGCGACGCTGACCGGGACCCTGCGCCGGCCGGACGGCTCGGCGCCGGGTGAGGACGAGGTGCGCCGGGTCTTTGCCGCCGCCCCCGACCTCTCCGAGGTCCTGGCGGGGGGGCTGGTCCGCGACGCCGCGGGGCGCACCGCGGGCGGCTATCGCGTCAGCGGCTTCACGCCGGGCCGGACCTACCGCCTCCTCCTCATCGGCGCCGACGACCAGGCCTTCACGCCGCCCGAGGCCGCGGCGCTGGTGTTCGCCTCGAGCGCCGAGGTCCGCTCGCTCGACGTCGTGTTCCGCACCCCGGCGCCGAGGGTGAGCGCTAAGTCGCGCCGCTCGGGTTCGGACTTCCTGGTGGAGTTCGCGGTGTCCCAGCCTCTGCGCGCGCGGACCTCGGCCGACCTCGACGCGTCCCTGCTCTTGGCCACCGCCGCGGCTCGCGGGAGCCTGTCGCAGGCGTCGGTGTCCGCGGACCGCCGGCGCATCTCGGCGGTGTACACGCCGGAGGTCTCGGAGTCGAGCTTCAGCCTGCGCTTGGCCGCGCGGACCGCCGCGCTCGACCCCGACGCCGCCGACGGCGGCGAGTTCCTCGCCGTCGCCACCGCGGCGTTCTTCGCCGGCCTTGACGGCAGCAACTCGACTAGGGTCTCGAATCTGACCGGCGGGACGCTGGCCATCGAGGGGGACGCCGGCCGCCTAGCGCTGCCCAAGGGCACGTTCTTTGCCGACGCCTCCTCGAGCGTGGCGGTGGCTTTGCGCCGCTCCGATGAGCTCCTGCTCGGGGCCCGGTCGCTGGCCCTCTCCGGCGTGCCGGCCGGGGAAGCCGTCGTGCGCTCCCTGCGCCGCGAGGCGGCGGCCTACCCGGCCGACCTTCTCCGGGCCATGGCCGCCACGCCGCCGGACGTCCGCCCCTCGGGGCCCTACTACGACGTCGTCTTGTCGTCTGCGACGAGCACGCGCCTGGCCCGGCCGGCCACCCTGACCTTGGGCTATACGGCGGGCCAGGAGCCGACGCGCCTCAACGTCTACTGGTACAACGAGGCGGCCAACGCCTTCGTCCTGCAGCCGGACGTCACCGGCGCCGACTACCAGCTCGACGCGTTCAACCGGACGGTCTCGCTGGCCGTGGACCACTTCTCGACCTTCGTGCTCTTTGACGCCGCGGCGGCCGTCATCTCCGGCAACGCCTACGGCGGGGCCGACCTGAGCGCGTACAACTTCCCGAACCCGTTCGACCTCTCGCCGAAGACCGTCACGCCGATCCACGGGGCCGGGCCGCAGACCGTGCGCGGCACGATGATCCGGATCGCCGTGCCCTCCGGCGTCGACGGCGACGGGCGGCTGATGGTCTTTAGCGCGGCGGGCGAGCGCGTGCGGACCATCGAGCTGGGCTTCCTGCAGGGCGGCAAGACCTACTACCACGCCTGGGACGGAGCCAACGACTCGGGCCGCGACGCGGCCAGCGGGCTCTACATCGGCCAGGTGAAGGTCGGCGGCCGCTCGGCCTTCTTCAAGATGGCGGTCCTGAGGTGAGGGCCCTCGCTCTCGCGCTCCTCCTGCTTGCGCCGGCCGTCCCCGCGCGCGCCCTCGGCCGGGCCGACAAGGGCACCTCGGCCGCGGCGTTCCTCAAGATCCCGGCCGGGGCCCGGCCGGCGGCTATGGGCGACGCCTTCGGCGGCCTGGCCGACGACGCCCACGCGGCCAACTACAACCCGGCGGGGCTGGCCTTCCTCGAGGCGGTGGAGGCGGCGGCCACCCATGACAGCCACTTCCAGGGTCTGAACCACGAGTACGGGGTGCTCGCCGTCCCGCTCTTGTCGCTGCGCGACACGCGGCTCAAGCGCAACGCCTGGGGCGTGGCGGCGTTCTCGGTCAAGACCTTGGGCGCCTCCGACATCGAGCGCCGGGGCCTCGTCGAGACCGACGCTCCGGTGGGGACCTTCGGGGCCTCGGACGTGAGCTACGCGCTCTCCTACGGGCGCCTCGTCGTCGGCGGGCTGGCCGCCGGAGGGACGGTCAAGCTCGTGGAGCAGACCCTCGACTCGGCCAACGGCCGCACGGCGGCCTCCGACGCGGGCCTCTTGTGGCGCGGCGGGCGCGTCTCGGCCGGGGCCGGCTGGCGCAACCTAGGGGGAAAGCTGGCGCTGGGCTCCACGGCCGCCCCGCTGCCTCTGACGCTCTACGCCGGCGGCTCCCTGCGCCCCGCCCCGGGGATACTTCTCGCCGTCGAAGTCCGCCTGCCGCGCGATGACGCGCCCCGCTTCTCGGCCGGGGCCGAGCTGTCGAGGAAGTTCGGGACGTTGAGCGCCGCGGCCAGGGCCGGTTGGAACGCGTCCAACCGTGAGGCCGATGGTTTCGGGGGCTTCACCTTCGGGGGCGGCGTCGCCTACGGCCGCCTAGGCGTGGACTTCGCGATGCTGCCGTTCGGCGACCTGGGCGCCGCCTACCACACGACGATCAGAATCCGCTTTTAGCGGTGCCAGTTGTTGACTTGTTGACTTGTCGGATGACAAAGGACTTCTCCGCGACAAGTCAACAAGTCAACAACTGGCACCGTGGGGGTTACTTCTTCTTGTCTTTCCACATGCGCCCGGCGGCGCGGTGGGAGGTCTCGCGGCCGCCGGTCAGGGCCCGGCGCTCGGTGCGCATGTCGTTGAGCTGGCCGGCGGTGGCGCCGGGGACGTCGACTCTCACCCACTCGGCGTCAGCGGGCTTCTTGGCGCCCTTCTTGGACGGCGGGACGCGCGAGGCGGGGAGAGCGGCGCCGCCGGCCGGGGCCAGGGCGTCGCGCAGGCCCGTGCCGCGGGTGATGATCTGTTCGCGCGCGGTCCCGGTGTGGCGCTGGTCGAGGCGGATGGAAGAGACGATGCCGTCCTCGCCCTGCGAGATCGTGCCCTGGATGACGGCCTGGGTCAGGGGGTCGCCCGGGATCAGCGCGATGGGACGGGTGGTCTCGTCCTTGGCGGGCGGCGTCTTCGGCTGCGCCGCGCGCGGCTCGCCGGCGCAGGGGTTCGGCCACAGGCAGATCTGGTAGGTGCCGCTGGGCGGGTTGGCCGGCGCGGCGGCCTGGCCGGCGTAGGCGTCGGCGTTCAGGGCGGCGACCGCGGCCAGGAGGAAGATTCGCTTCATGCCTCCATTATAGGGGGGGAGCGGCGAAAGGTTCAGTGGCGATGGGCCTAGGACGGGGAGGTGTTGAGGGCCTAGGTTGCTCTGGGACTTTTGGGTGTGTGATTTCAGGTCCGGGATCGCTCGACGCCGTTGTTGAAGCAGAAGTCTCCGCCCCGGCAGAGCTGGGCTTCCACCTCGGGACGGTCGCCTTCCCCGCCGCCGTCATAGGTGCCGCTTTTGCTGCCGTCGAGGATAGTCTCGCCGGCGACCACGGTGTTATGCAGCTCGCGTTGGATGCCCCGGTTGACGTTGAACAAGGTCCCCAGCGCGCCGCTGACGTCGCCTTGGCCGAGCTCGCGGAGGGCCGAGCCGAACCGGCTCTGGGTCAACCCATACACGCTCATGACGGATGGGTCGGTCCGGCCATTGTTGGCGACCTGCGCGCCCTGCTGGGCCTGGCTGTAGCCGTTCGCATAAGCGAGGCAATCGGATTCGGTCGTGCAAGGCCGTTCGGAGCCAATCTCATCGTCGCCATTGCCGCGGGCGATCGTCCCGGAGTCTCCCGCGATGCCGGGGGTGTTGGGCCTCTGGATGGAACTGACCCCAGGGGTCCCGGTCGTCTGGCCGCCGGTGGCCGGGGGGGGGCGCCTGTCGGGCGGCGGGTTCCTATATTGATCGAGAAGGTTGTTCGCGAAGCTCTGTACTCCGGCCGGCGTACTGAGATCGGGGGCGGTCGGCGTCCCAGGAGGGGTGTCCTGCCGCGGGGCGCAGGGAGGACGCCAGTTCGTCTCGCAGTCGTTTCTCGGGGTGTCGGTAGGCGGACGGCGCGGTCCGATGAACCTGGGATCGTCTTCCCCGATGATCTCGCCGGCCGACGCCGTGTGATTGGCATCGGCGGCGGTCTGACCGGCCATCGGGTTCTGGGAGGGGAACTGGCGCTGCAGGTCCTCCATGCTGTAGGCACGATTGGGATCCGACATGTCGCCGCCGCCGATTAGTCCGTAATTCGAGACGATCGGCGTCACGCCTGCCGCGATCATCTGCCGGGCCATCGCCGCGTCGTCGGGACCCATCTGCTCGATGGCCTGCGCCAGCGGGATTTCGCTGCCGTCGACATTGACCAGCCCGGCGTCGATCTGGCGCTGAACCTCGGGCGGGACGGGCTTGCCGGGCTCGAGCCCGACCCGCGCGGGGGTCTCCGGGTTCTGCGACGCGGGCGGAGCGGCCCCTCCGTTGATGTAGGACGAAATCGCCCCGATTCCAGCGCCAAAGGCTATCCCCGTAAGGCCGAAAGGAGAGCCCGCCGCGGCTCCTTGGAGTGCGCCCTGCCCGATGTCGTTCCATGAGGAGCTCTGCTGCGGCTCGGCCTCGGTCGTCTGGGGGGGAGTGTACTCTTCATCTTCCTGGGCCGCCGCGGTAGCGGCGGTCCCCATGGCTATTAGGAGGGAGAATATGACGCTGCGCATACGGCCTCATTCCGAGTATAGGCCCGGGCCCTTGCATTCGCAAGACCCACGGACCTATACGTCAATGGGTCCAAAGGCCTACTTTGTTAGGCCTTGTGCAAAAGGCTCGAAAACCGCGGAAAACCGTTGTATTTACCAGGGGACTTTTGTATACATAACCGCCCATGGCAATACGATTCGGCACCTCCGGTTGGCGCGCGCTGTTCGCCGACGAGTTCACCTTCCCTAATGTACGCCGCCTGATCCACTCGATCGCCGGCCACGTCAAGGAAAGCGCGGACTTCGGCTTCCCCTCGAAGGACTACCGCCAGCACGCCGCCGTGGCCTCCGGCGGGGTGGCCCCCACCGTCGTCGTCGGCTACGACCCGCGCTTCATGGGCGAGCAGTTCGCCGCCGAGGCCGCCATGGTATTTGCCCAGGACGCCGTCCGGGTCCTCTTGTCGAAGGGCGACGTCCCGACCCCAGCCGTGGCCTGGGCCCTCCTCGAGAACCACGCCGTGGGCGGGATCGTGGTCACCGCCAGCCACAATCCGGCGCGCTATAACGGGATCAAGTGGTCGCCGTTCTGGGCCGGTCCCGCCACGGCGCCGATCACCGAGGACATCGAGCGCCGCCTGGGCCTCTTGACCCCCGGCATCCCGCGCGCGATGGCCTACGACAAGGCCGTGCGCGACGGCTGGATCGCCGAGACCGATTTCGGGCCGGGCTACTACAAGCAGCTCAAGAGCCTGCTCGACCCCAAGGCTCTCAAGTCCTCCAAGCTCAAGATCGGCGTCGACGCGATGAACGGCGCGGCGCGCACCTACCTGCGGCCGTTCCTCGACAGCTTGGGCCTCAAGACCTTCGGCCTGCGCGAGGAGCGCGAGGTGCTCTTCGGCGGCGTCTCGCCGGAGCCCGAGGCCGAGAAGCTCGGGGGCCTCTCCGCGCTCATGAAGAAGGAGCGCCTCGACATCGGCCTGGCCTGCGACGGAGACGCAGACCGCTTCGGCGTCATGGACGCCGGCGGGGCCTGGATCTCCGCCAACGAGGTCCTCGCTCTGGCCTACTACCACCTGGTCAAGAACCGCAAGATGACGGGCGGCGTGGCGCGCAGCCTGATGACCTCCCATTTCGTCGACGCCGTGGCCAAGTCCCACGGTCAGCGCGTGCGCGAGACGCCGGTCGGCTTCAAGCACATCGGCGAGCTCCTGCGCGGCGGCGACTTCCTGCTCGGCGGCGAGGAGTCGGCCGGTATGTCGATCCGCGGGCACGTGCCCGAGAAGGACGGCCTGCTGGCGGGCCTGCTGATGGCCGAGCTCGTGGCCTTCGAGAAGCGCCCGCTCGCCAAGGTCCGCGACGAGCTCTTCAAGAAGCACGGCGAGTTCCACACGACCCGCGTCAACTTCGAGCTCGAGGGCGCCAAGCTCGTGCGCGAGCTCAACGAGCGCCTGAGGGTCAAGCCCCCGACGACCCTGGCCGGCGCCTCGGTCTGGCGCATCGACGACTCCGACGGCTTCAAGTTCATCCTCAAGGACGGGCGCTGGCTAGGCCTGCGCTTCTCGGGCACCGAGTCCGTGGTCCGGCTCTACGCCGAGGCGAAGGACCCGAAGGGCCTGGCCGCGATGGTCGAGGAAGGCAAGCGCATCCTCAAGGGCAAGCTTTAGGCTGGTCGTTCCCGCTGGAGGTCCCATGGCGAAGATCAAGTCCGTAGCGGCGCGCGAGGTCATCGACTCCCGCGGCTTCCCGACGCTCGAGGCCGAGGTGCTCCTCTCCGACGGCTCCCTGGGACGCGCCTCGGTGCCTAGCGGGGCCTCCACCGGCGAGCACGAGGCCGTCGAACTGCGCGACGGCGACGCGGCGCGCTTCGCGGGCAAGGGCGTCCTGACGGCGGTCCGCAACGCGGCCAAGGTCCTGGGCCCCGCGGTTAAGGGCCTTGACGCCTCCGACCAGCGCGCCGTCGATAAGCGGCTCCTCGCGGCCGACGGCACCCCGAACAAGGGCAAGCTGGGCGCCAACGCCCTGCTCGGCGTCTCGATGGCGGCCTCGCGCGCCGCGGCGGCCTCCAAGAAGAAGCCCCTTTACGAGCACCTGCGCGCGGCCTTCGGCATCAAGGACAAGGAATGGCTCCTTCCGGCGCCGATGCTCAACATCATCAACGGCGGCAAGCACGCCGACAGCGGCCTCGACGTCCAGGAGTTCATGATCGTCCCGACCGGCGCGGCGTCGTTTCCCGAGGCCATGCGCCTGGGCTGCGAGGCCTACCAGGTCCTCAAGAAGCTGCTCCATGAGCGCGGCCAGTCGACCGCCGTGGGCGACGAGGGCGGTTTCGCACCCCGCATCAAGACCCACGAGGCCGTGCTCGACACCATCGGCGAAGCCCTCAAGCGCTCGGGCGGGGCCGGCAGGGTGCGGATTTCCCTCGATTGCGCGGCCAGCGAATACTATAAAGGAGGCGTCTACAAGTTCGAGGGCCAGGGGCTCTCGGCCTCGGCGATGACCGATCGCTACGCCTCCTGGACGAAGAACTACGGCCTGCTGTCGATCGAGGACCCCCTGGCCGAGGACGACTGGTCGGGCTGGAAGGCCATGACCGACCGCCTGGGCGCGGTCCTGCGCATCGTGGGCGACGACATCTTCGTCACCAACGCCCAGCGCCTCGAGCGCGGGATCGCCGAGGGCTCGGCCAACGCCATCCTCATCAAGCTCAACCAGATCGGCACGGTCACCGAGACGGTGGACGCCGTCCTGCGCGCCCACCAGGCTGGATTTACCTCGATCATCTCGCACCGCTCGGGCGAGACCGAGGATCCCTACATCGCCGATTTGGCCGTGGCGCTCAACGCCGGCGCCATCAAGACCGGGGCGCCCTGCCGTTCGGAGCGGCTCTCCAAGTACAATCAGCTCTTGAGGATCTCGGACGCCCTGGGCCGCAAAGCCCGCTACGCCGGGGACCGCGCCTTCAAGCGCCGCGCCGTGCCCGCGGCCGCCCGGCGCCCGGCCGCGACCGAGCGCTATCGCGAGGAAGTGCCGCCGCCGAGGCCGTGGAAGCGGCCGGCCGCGCGTTAGCAGGCGGCATGCCCCGTTTCCCCCTGCGCCTCGAGCGCCGCTGGCTGCTGACGGGGGTGGGGGTGTGCCTGGGGCTGCTGCTGGTCGGCAACCGCGGCATGCGGTCGATGCTCTCCTCGTGGTGGTCCCTGCGGTCTCTGCGCGCCGAGCTCAAGGCCGTGGAGCGCGAGGAAGGGGTTTTCAAGGACCGTATCGCCGCCGCCAAGGGCGATGACCGCGCCCTGGAGCGCGCGGCGCGCGCCGAGCTGGGCTACCAGCGCGCCGGCGAGATCGAGTACCGCTTCCCGCCGCCCGTCAAACGCTGATGTTCCCGACCCTACTGCGTATCGGGGAGTTCCGCCTGGCCACCTACGGCGTGGTCGTGGCCGCCGGCTACCTGCTCGGCATCTGGTGGCTGACCCGCCAGCGCGAGAAGATGGGCCTCACGGAGGACGACTTCTGGAGCCTCGTCTATTGGCTTTTCGCGGGCGCGCTCATCGGCGGCAAGCTGCTCTACCTGGCCGTCGAATGGCGGGCGCTCTTCGATGGCACTCTGCATCCTCTGCGCGACATCCGCTACGGCTTTGTCTTCTACGGCGGGGTCCTCGGCTCGATGGCCTTCGGCACCTTTTGGTGCCGGCGCCGCAGCCAGTCTTTCGCCAAGTTCGCCGATTATTTCGCCGTGGCCCTTCCGCTCGGCCACGCGGTGGGCCGGCTGGCCTGCCTGACCTCGGGCTGCTGTGTCGGCCGACCGACCTCCCTGCCCTGGGCCATCCGCTTCACGCACCCCGAGGCGCTCGTGGACCCCGCCCTGCTCGGCGTCCCGCTGCATCCTGTCCAGGCCTACGAGTCGGCCGCCGATCTGGCGGTCACCGCGCTGGCGCTCAAGGTCCTTGGCTGGGTCGACGCCGGCAAGCTCCGGCACGGGGCCGGCTGGGCGGCCTACCTGGCCGCCTATGGCGTGGCTCGCTTCGTGCTCGAATCCTTCCGCGGCGACGACCGCGGCCAGGGACTGCTCGGCCTCTCCCCGGCGCGCGCGCTGGCCATCGCCACCACTTTCGGAGCCGTCATCTATTTGGCGCGCTCGCGGAGGGCGGCGGCATGAGCGAGGTTCGCTACATCGCGGATGGGGCTTCCCGCATCGACCAGTTCCTGGCCCGCCGCCTGCCGAACGTGAGCCGGTCGCATGTCCGGGCCCTCATCGAGCGCGGCGCCGTCCTCGTCGACGGCGTCCGCCGGTCCATCGACTTCCGCCTGCGCGGCGGGGAGCTCGTCCGGGTCGATGACGCGCCGCGCGGCTGGCCCGAGGAGCCTTTCGAGGATTGGGTCATCCACGAGGACAAGGACCTCCTGGTGCTGGCCAAGCCCGCGGGCCTGCTCGTGCACCCGCTGGGCGAGAGCTGGCTGCGCACACCGGCCGCGGCCTTGGAGGAGCCGGTGCCGAACCTGGCGGGCCTGCTCCTCAAGCACCGGCCGGCCTGCCGGACCGCCGGGGTGGCGCGCTGTGGCATCGTCCACCGCCTCGACCGCCCCACGAGCGGGGTCATGCTGGTGGCCAAGAGCCTCCGGGCCGAGGAAGCCCTGCTCGCGGACTTCCGAGAGCGGCGCATCGCCAAGGTCTACCGCGCCGTCGTCCTTGGCACGGTCGCGGAGAAGCTGGTCGACGCGCCGATCGGACGCGCCCCTGGACACAGGAAGGTGAAGGTCACGCCCTTCGGCCGCGAGGCCTCTACGGGTTTCCGCATCGTGTCGAAGGGCCGGGGCATCAGCTTGGTTGAGGCGCGTCCGCTGACGGGGCGAACGCACCAGATCCGCGCCCACCTGGCCGTCATAGGCAACCCGGTCTTGGGCGACCCCGAGACGGTCATTGGTCCGGCGCGCCGGCAGTTCGAGGCCCTGAAACTGCCCGAGCCGCCTCGCCTCCTGCTCCACGCCTACAAGGTCTCCTTCCGGCATCCCGGCACCGGCAAGTCCGTCTCCTACACCGCCCCGGCGCCCAAGGACTTTACCGACTATTGGAAGGCTTCGAGAAAGTGATTCCAGCCCCCCGGAGGGGTCTTGAACCGAGCGACGCCGAAGCGAGACGTATTCCTATTCGTCGCGCACAATCATTCGACCGCGATAGTCGCTGAGTTCGATAAGCTGCGGACCGCGACCAAGGGTCTCGGCCCTTGCATCTTCCTTTACCATCAGCTCCCGGGCGTCAAACCCCACCGCTCGATCTTGGAGCGCCCGCACTATATCGTGACGGAATCCGGATTGGCGGCCTTAGGATTTCGGTGCCTGGTCGAAAATCGTCTCTTTCCAGGCTGCGAACATTTTACCTTGATCCTGTTCTGCCGCGAACATGAATACGAACGGTACTGGTTCATCGAGTACGACGTCCGCTTTAAAGGCGACTGGGCGGATTTCTTCCGCTATTTCGAGGCAGGCAACGAGGATCTCCTAACGTCCCGCATGCGGACCTATCCCGACTTCCCTGTCTGGCCCTGGTGGAAGACGCTGGCGCATCCTCGGGAAAATGTAGACCGCGGCCTTTTGGTCAGCTCCTTGAATGTGATCTGGCGCATCTCCCTGCCGGCATTGAAGGCGATCGACGCGGCGCATCGCGACGGGTGGGTCGGGCATCACGAGGTGCTGATCCCGACCCTGCTTCAACGAGCCGGGTTCTCGATGAGGGATTTCGGCGGCGTCGGACCTTTTGTCGCCGCGCAAGACCGTAATCGCTTCTATGACCAGGATTCCGTACGGGACCGGCCGGCGCACCTTCTCCTGCTCTTTAAACCCAAGAACAAGCTCTACCATCCCGTCAAAGGCATTCTTGTAGGCTTGGCGCTCAATCTGCGCCGGTACCTTGCCCGCGAGGTGCGGCGCTTGTTCCCTCAATTTGACGATTGGAGGCACGGCAAGAGGCCAGGATGACGCGCGAATTTGGTAAAACCAACCACCATGCGCGCCCTCACATTCCTGGCGCGACGGTTCGTGGCCGGCGAGACCGCCAAAGAGGCCATCGAAGCCGTCAAGAAGCTCAACAAGAAGGGCCTGCGCGCCTCGCTGGACTTCCTCGGCGAGGACACCGAGAACGAGGCCCAGGCCGCGGCGGCGGCCGACGAGTACTGCCGGCTCCTAGCCGGCATAAAGTCCGCCGGAGTCGACGCCAACGTCAGCCTCAAGCTGACCCAGTTCGGGCTGAACCTCGGCGCGGACGTGGCCCGCCGCTGCCTGTATCGCGTCCTTGAGGAAGCCAAGAGGCACGGCAACTTCGTGCGCGTCGACATGGAGGGCTCGGTCTGGACGACGGCCACCATCGACATGGTCCTCGAAGCCCACGCAAAGTATGGCAACGTCGGGACGGTCCTCCAGGCCATGCTGCGCCGCACGCCGGCCGACGCGGCGCGCTTGAGCAAGGCGGGGGTGCGCGTCCGCCTGTGCAAGGGCGCCTACAAAGAGCCCGCCGAGCTGGCCTATCCCCGCAAGGAGGACGTCAACGCGGCCTACGACGCGGTGGCCAAGGACCTCCTCGCCTCGGGGACCTTCCCGGCCTTCGCCACGCACGACGACCCGCGCATCGCCGAGGTGCAGGCCGAGGCGCGCCGCAAGGGAATCTCCGCCGACAAGTACGAGTTCCAGATGCTCTATGGCCTGCGCGCCAAGCGCTGGGCCGAGCTGGCCGCCGCAGGTTACGGCTTCCGAGTCTACGTCCCCTACGGCACCCACTGGTTCCCGTACTTCTCCCGCCGCCTGCGCGAGCGCAAGGAGAACATCTTCTTCATCGTCCGCAGCATCTTCAAAGGATAAGGAGCCCCGATGCTCGCCTTAGCCAAGACCAAGCCCGGACCCGGCGCCGACCTCCTCCGCCTGGAGGTCCCGCGCATCGCCCCCGACGAACTCCTGGTCAAGGTCGAGCGCGCCTCGATCTGCGGCTCGGACCTGCCGATCTACAACTGGTCGGCCTGGGCTCCCACGCGCCTGAAGCTCCCCACCGTCTTCGGGCACGAGTTCTGCGGCACGGTGGCCGAGACCGGACCTGCGACGCGCGACTTCAAGAAGGGCGACTTCATCTCGGTGGAGTCGCACATCTACTGCGGGCTCTGCGCGCAGTGCCGCAACGGACAGCGCCACGTCTGCCGCGACCTGCGCATCATCGGCATCGACACGGCCGGCGGCTTCGGCGAGTACGCGCGGGTGCCGGCGCGCTGCGCCTGGAAGCACAAGGACCGCTCGCTGGCCCAGGTGGGCTCGCTGCTCGAGCCCATCGGCAACGCCGTCTACGCCGCGCTCTGCGAGGAGGTCGTCGGACGCTCCGTCCTCGTGCTGGGCTGCGGCCCGCAAGGCCTCTTCGCCATCTCGGCCGCCAAGGCGGGGGGGGCCAAGCCCGTCATCGCCGTCGAGGGCGCCCCGTTCCGCATGCGCCTGGCCAAGAAGATGGGGGCCGACGTCGTCCTCTCCCCCGCCGACCCCGACGTCCTAAAAAAGATCGAGCGCCTGACCGAGGGCGGGGCCGACGCCGTCCTCGAGATGTCGGGAGCCCCGGCGGCCGTCGCCCTGGGCCTCAAGGCGGTGCGCTCCGGCGGCCGCCTCAGCGCTTTCGGCATCCCGCCGCGCGAGCTCAGCGTCGACTGGGCCAACGACGTGGTCTTCAAGGGCGTGCGCATCATGGGGATCGCCGGGCGCGAGGTCTTCAAGACCTGGTACACGACCGATGCCCTGCTCAGGTCCAAGGCCCTCGACCCCCGGCCCGTCGTCACCCACAGCTTCCCGCTCAAGCGCTTCAAGCAGGGCTTCGCCGTCATGAACGCCAAGGCCAAGAACTGCGGCAAGGTCGTCTTCGAGATCGGGGCCGCGCGATGACCCCCGCGGCCGCCGGGCTCATGTCCTTCCTCGACGAGGAGGTGGCAGGTCTCGAGCGCGAGGGGCGCAAGATCACCCTGCGCGTCCTCGACGGCGCCCAGGAGCCGGTGTCCGTCATCGACGGCAAGCGCGTCGTCAACCTGACCTCGAACAACTACCTGGCTTTCACCACCCACCCCAAGGTCAAGGAGGCCGCGAAAGCCGCGATCGATCGCTGGGGGGTGGGCACGTCCGCCGTGCGCTCGATCATCGGCACGATGGGGATCCACTCCGAGCTCGAGGAGCGCCTGGCGCGCTTCAAGGGCACCGAGGCGGCCCTGGTCTTCCAGTCGGGATTTGCCACCAACGTGGCGCTCTGCCAGAGCCTCATGTCGAGCGACAAGGACCTGCTGATCTCCGACGAGCTCAACCACGCCTCGATCATCGACGGGGCGCGCCTGGCCAAGTCGGCGCGCAAGGTCTATCCGCACAAGGACATGAAGGCCCTCGAGGCCGTCCTGGCCTCGCCCGAGGCGCGCGGCGCGCGGCGGCGCATGATCGTCACCGACGGGGTCTTCTCGATGGACGGCGACATCGCCCCGCTGCCGGAGATCCAGGACCTGGCCGACCGCTACGAGGCGTTCGTCATGGTCGACGACGCCCATGCCTCGGGCGTGCTGGGAAAAAACGGCGCCGGCACGCCGTCGCACTTCGGCTTGACCGCGCGGACCCAGATCCAGATCGGCACGCTCTCGAAGGCCGTGGCCGCCATCGGCGGCTACGTGGCCGGCAGCCGTTCCTTGCGCGACTACCTGGTCTCGACCGCGCGTCCGTTCCTCTTCTCGTCGTCGCATCCGCCGTCGGTGACCGCTACCTGCCTGGCGGTGCTCGACATCCTGGAGTCCGATCCCAGCCATATCAAGAGGCTCTGGGCCAACGCCGAGCACTTCAAGAAGGGCCTCAAGGCCCTGGGATTTGACACCGGCCGCTCCGAGACCCCGATCACCCCGGTCATGGTCGGCGACACCGAGAAGGCCAAGCGCTTCAGCGCGCGGCTCTTCGAGGAGGGCGTCTTCGCCCTGGCCATAGGCTTTCCCACCGTCGGCAAGGGCAAGGAGCGCCTGCGCACCATCGTCAGCTCCGGCCACACCGCTCAGGACCTCGACGCGGCCCTCAAGGCGTTCGCCAAGGTCGGCCGCGAGCTCGGCCTTATCTGACGCCGATAGCGGACTTGACGGTCTTGATGAGCTCGGCCCAGTCGGGGGGTTTGCGCAGGACCCAGGTCCGGCCGGGCTCGGCGAGGGTGTTGAGCTTGGGGCCGCCGATCGAGCCGCTGAGGATGATGACCGGCAGGGAGCGAGTGGCCGGGGAGTCGCGCAGGCACTTGAGCGCGTCTAGGCCGGAGCCGAAACCGGGCATCGTGATGTCGCTGACGACGATGTCCGGCTTGGCCTCGGCCGCCAGCTGGAGCCCGGTCGCCGCGTCGCCGGCCTCAAAGACCTCGAGGCCGTGCTCCTGGAAATAGTCGCGCAGGACGGTGCGGAAGGTGGGGTCGTCGTCGATTATGAGGATTCGCGAGGCCGCCATCGGCACCATTATGCACCGTCGGGGTGCCGGCGTCAATCCCCCTTAATCCTCGGGCAAGGTAACACGGAACTTGTCACCCAGCTCCCGCGGCCCCTCCGAAGGGGCCTTGGGGGTACGACAACAGCGACGGCACGGCAGATTTGGGGCGAACTTCTCCCAGGACGGGCAAAAATCAGGGTCG
>JACPXC010000048.1 GCA_016196755.1 Elusimicrobiota bacterium | reverse complement strand
GTCGTTCAAGCGGAGGAGCTTCGAGGATTGCCTCCGTCGGCAATCCTCGAAGCCACGCGCACGAGGCGCGTAAACGGCTCCGTCAACGGCGCAGGGCGTCCGGTTCAGGATGCCGGGGACCTGGCGACCTGAGCAGTTACAAAATATCACTCACATGTCCATCGTTGAGAAGCTCCGCTACCGCTATGTAGATGCTGGAGCGGTAGTGAAGGACGGTAAGAAATTCCGCAAGTTTTCGCGCGTGCGGCGGTTTAGCGCGGAGACGGAACGTGGACTCAAAGTCTGCGTGGGTCTTTTGTTCGCTCTCGCTGCGGCGGCCGCCTTCGTTCACTTCTTTCCCGCCAGTGAGTTGCCTGCCCCAACGAATACCTCGCCATTCGAGTAACGACTGTCCACTGACGGGCGGCTCGAACAGGCCGACCCTTATAACGAAGGCCTGAGGCGCTCGTAGAGAGTGAAGTCTGGACCGAGGTCGACGGGCTTGAATCGTTCGCGGATCAAGCGCCGCACGTCGGGCCAAATCGGCTTGAGGGTGGTGCGGTGGTCGAACGCCGGCTGATTTAGACCGGCCGGCTCTGGCAGGACGACGAAGTCGACGTGCGTGGAGTCGCCTCCCAACGCGGCCAGGACGCGCTTCGGAGCCCAGTATTGGAGCAGCCCGGTCGGCACATCCGAAAAGAATTGCGCGGAGCAATCGAATGCGAGGATTCGGGACTCCGGTCGCCGATGCCGAGCGATATGACGCCCGATCAGCTCAGGTTGGGTAGGGTGCAGATCCGGCCAAAGGCCGGTGCGCGGGCAGCCGATCGCTAGTTGGATAATCCCTAAGACGACAAGGAGGCCTACACGCACCCGACTTGGCCGAGCGGCGAGTAGGAGGTGAATCCCGTAGCCGGCCAGGATTGCTAAAGGCGGAAAAATCGGAAGCAGGTAGCTCGTCCCGGCTCCCGCCCAGCGACGGGCGAGCAGGTTGAACGCCAGTGTGAGGAGGCAAAAGGCTCCGAGCAGGCGCGCGAACCGGGGGAGCGGCCGTCCGAGAAGGAAGGGCGCTAAGGCTAGGGCGGGCAGCGGCGTTCCGAGCGTCCAAAGCGCGCGGCCTGCCACGAGACCGGCTGAGAGCCCACCGGAGCTCGCGGAAGCCGACCGGGCGCCGACCAAACGGGACAGATTCTCTCCCAGCTTCGCGAACACGTCGGGATCTCCGGCGTGGAACAGCGCGAGCAGGGCCGCGAACGCCAACGCGCCCGAGGCTCCGAGCGCGGCGAAGGAGACCAGGGCTCGCCGCCGTTGAGCCGGGTCTTTGGACCCGAGCAGGGCCTCAAGGCCGGCGGCGCCCAGGATGACGATCGCTTGGTACTTCGTCGTTGTGGCGGCTGCCATCATCAGGCAGGACGTCAGGAGCATCCTCCGACGGCGGGGGACGTTCTCCAAACTCCGGCTGTAGAACCACAGGGTCAGCAGGCTGAAGAGGCCGAGCGGTATGTTGAGCAGAACACGCGGCACGGAATCGTAGTAATGCCGGCTGAACAGCATCAGCAGCGCGGCGTTGAGTGCCGCGGCAAGACTGAACTCGTGGGCGGCAAGCCAGGGGACGAGCAGGTAGACCGGCACCACGAAGAGGAACAGGTACAGGAGGCGGGGGCCGAACGTTTCAGTCGGACGCCAGCGCAAAGGAGCCGAGACCGCGTACAAAACGAGAGGCGGGTTTGTCGACAGAATGCGCGAATTGAACGGCGATTCTCCCAACTCGTCACCCGCGGAGTTGCCGATTCGGTACGGGAGGCCGGTGCGCGTGATGGTTCGCGCTATGCCCAAATAGATCGACTCGTCGTAGCTGAGGGCCTTGTTGATGCCGCCGAATGCGAGCAGGCCCAAGAGGAGGATGCTCACCGCTATGATCCCGCGCTGGACACGCGGTTGGGACAGAGCGTTCATCGTCGACACATCACGGGGGGTAGGTTAGTACGGCCATGGACGCGGATGGCAAAATTATCATTTCTCGTTCCCATCTGCTATCGGCGGAGGCTTTTGATAGAATCCAGCGCGATTGACGAATCCCATGGATCTGGCGGATATCTGCAGCGAGGCTCGGATCAGGAGTCTCGAGGACGGCGAGCCGTCCCTCGAGGCCGAGCTCGAGCGTATGTCCTCGCCCGTAGCCGTCGTCTGCAACGGGGTCCTCAAGCCCGGCGCAGGCAAGCTTATCGACGCCCACCCTTCGGTCCTGCGGATAAACTATTTCCGCCTGGCGGGGTTCGAGGAATTTTGCGGCGAACGGACGACCCATTGGGTAACTCACGGGCTCCGGATCTACGATCCCGAGACTCCCCCGTTGGTCCAACGATTGGAAGGGCGGCTCCGCAAGTTGCTCGGTCGGGAGCTGCTCGAAAGGCGCAGGAGAGTCCTCCCGGAGGTTCCTCCCCACCTGCCCGCCTTGGTTCCCCTGACGTGGAGCCGCGAGCGGGTCGAGAATCTCGAGTCCATCGGTCGGTCTCCGAGGTTCATCAAGAATACGCGCTATTTGCTTCCGTTCAAGGAACTCCATCCGTTTCCGACCACGGGTTTCAAGATCTCATGTATGCTCTTAATGTTCGGTAAGGAGCTCTCCCTGTTCGGGATGAACGGTCTGGCGGGGATGTACTATTACGGCGGCGAAAGCAACCGTTGGCGTCCGCACATGCCGAACGCGATGCGGGAGAGGGAGCTGCTGGCCGCGTCCTCGCGGATCCGATTCGTCGACTCGGCGACCTAGCCGGTATTGAGTCCGCGCCAATACCCTCTTGCCGTCCCGGCCGGGCCCGTGAGGGTTCCGACGACGAACATCCCGACGACCGCCCACCAATGGAAGGGGAGAGTCCAAGGCCGCGCCGGAAAGATGTTCTTGGCGTAAATGTATCGATAAGCGGCCAATGTTCGCCGCGCCCGCTCGAGCGCGGGCGGCCTGCCGATAGGCGAGGCGGTATGCGCCACGCGGGCCAAGGGGTTGAAGAACAGCCGGTGCCGCTCAGAGAGCCGCAGGGAGAACTCGGAGTCCTCCTGGCTATGCTCCATGGACTCATCGAAGAGTTCTGGCATACTCATGAGGGCGGCGCGCCGCACGGCCATGAGGCCCCCTCCTAGGACCCGGGTCTCTCGGAACGTCCCGATCCCGTAGGGATGCCGCGGATGGCCCGAGAGGTAATAACCGCCGTCTCCATACTCGTGCTGGAGCATGAAAAGTCGGCAGAGCAGGGCTCCCGCCGAGAATCGCCGCATGGACGGCGGCAGGGTCCCCATCCCCCCCGCATACTCGGGGTGGAGGTCGAAGGTGCGCGCCATCACAGCGATGAAGTCGGGCTCGGGGACGACGTCGTCATCGATGAGGAAGATGAGCTCTCCCGAGCTGGCGCGGATGCCGGCGTTGCGCTGCACGCAGACGTGAGGCGTCGTCCGCAGAACGTTGATCGGAAGCGCGGCGGTCCTCTCGGGAATCGGTGTCGAGCCCGAGTCCACCACGACGACCTCATCGGGCGGGCGCGTCTGGGCCGCCAGAGCCGCGAGCAGGCGGCGGAGTTCCACGGGGCGGTCTCGGGTCGGAATCACGACCGAGATCGTCATCGCCCTCGTCCGGCCAGCACAGACCGATAGACCGCGATCGTTTGGTCGGCCGTCTTTCGGGGGTCGCAGCGCTCCGCGGCGGACTTCAGACCCGCCGTGCACAGGCGAGCGCGCAGCGCGGAGTCGGTCAGAGCGCGTAGGAGCGTCCTCGCCAATGCTTCGGGGTCCTCAGGAGCGACGAGGAGGCCGTCGATGCCGTCCGACACCATCTCGGGGATCCCTCCGGCCGCGGAGGCGACTACCGGAACGGCGAGCGGCCAAGCCTCGAGGATCGCCAGCGGAAATCCCTCGGAGATCGAGGGCAACACGAAAACCGACGCCTCGGCGAGCCGGTCGAGCGGAGAGGCCAGGCTTCCCGCGAACTCGACGCGGGAGGAGATCGACAGATCGGCGGCCAACCGCTCCATGGGGCGGCGCGAAGGTCCGTCTCCGATAAGAAGAAGCCGGGCCTCGGGGATTTCCGCGAGGACTTTGGGAAAGGCTCGCAGCAGCCATCCATGTCCCTTGATCGGGTAGAAGTTCGCGATACAGACTACTAGCGGAGGTCGGTTGGCGGCGTCGCCGGGCGCAGCGGCCGGCCGCTCGACGCCTGGATGTATCACCGTCACCTTGCTAGGCTCGACCCGCCGTCCCCGCCGCTCCAGAAGGTCCGTGCGGACGAAGCCGGACACGGCGATGACCCGGTCGAAGCCTGCGTAAACCGACCGGAACAAGCGGGAGAGGGTCTTTCGGCCCAGTGACTCTAGGCCGCGAAGGCCGATAGGGAGGTGGTATGGGCCGTAAACCGTCGAGATCAGCGGCGGGTTGCCGGCCATCCGAGCGGCGACCGCTCCGAGAGCGTCGGCGTTCCAGAGATGGGTATGGACGATATCCGGCCGGCAGGCCCTGACCAGATCCGCCAAACGCGCGCTGGCCCGCGGATCCCAGACCCGGCGCATGTCTAGGGGATGGAGCTCGGCGGCGCGCCGTCCAAACTCGGCCGTCATGGGGCGCGAGCCAGGGCAGGCTACTAGGGCCTCGACGCCGGCGCCGCGCAGGCCCTCCAGCAGCGCGGCAAAGTAGCTCTCCGCTCCACCTCGTTCAGCGGAGGAGATGACGCTCAGGACACGAATGGGAGTCATGCGCTCCCGGCGATGAGAGAAAGATAGGCGCCCGCAACCGACTCCAAACGGTGGGGACGGCGCAAGGGCTCGAGAAGACTCTCGGGGATTTCGCGGCGCCGTTCTAGGAATCGGGATAGCCGGGCCACATCTTCGGTGTCGGGAGCGCCAGCGGGCGCGGGCAGGGCCAGAGCGTCGGGGTGGCCTGCGAAGAAGCCTACTGAGCAGTCGTCCTGTCGGGAGTAGACCGTCAGCACGGGCTTTCCTGCCGCTAAGTATTCCGCGGCTTTGCTGGGGAGCTGAAGCGGGAGCTCGTCGAAGCCGATGTTGACGAGGACATCTGAGCTCCAGACGGCGCCGAGCGCCGTGTTTCGGTCGACCTGCCCGTGTACGAAGATCTTCCGTCCCAGCAGACCCGCATACGGCGAAAAGGATTCCTCGCAATCGGAGACTCGTCCGAAGAAATGCAGCTCGAGTCCGTCCCACGCTGAGGTTCCTTCGAGGGCGGCGAACAGCGCCAGGAGCCCAGAAGGTTTCCTGGTTCGGCGGTCGAGCGTACCGCTGAAGACCAGGCGAAGTTTCCCCGTTGCTGGAAACGCCGGCAGCGCTGACGCCAGGGGCGCCGCCGGCGCCAAGGGAGGGATGACATGGAATTTGCGCGCCAGCGCTGGGAACAGGCCGGTGTAAGCCGCCTTGGTAGCCTCGGTCGTGAACGTCACGGCGTCCGCGCCGTCGAATACGGCGCGTTCGAGGCGGCGGTTGAGCCCGCTATAGAGTCGGGCGTTGTTGCGCCGAACTTTTGTGAGAAGGGAAAACGGATCCCCAACGTCCGCCACCCACCTTAGGCGGGGATAGGAGCGCTTGAGGGCAAGCCCGACGAGATGGGATGTAAAGGGGTCGGAGACCGAGATTAGGGCCGAGGGCGCGGCGGCGCGGCAGGCGGCACGGGCGGCTCCGATGGCGGACGGGAACCAGTTCCAGGACTCATCGGGCCAACGGACTCCTGCCCAGGCCGACTGGAGGAGGCGTTTCACGCGTCCCGCCGGGCCGCCCCGCAGCACCTCCTTCCATCGCGGCGACACTCTGCCCGAAGCCGCAGGCACCGGCGTGACGGCGCCCACGGCGTGAAGAATCACGCCGTTCGTCACCAAGCGGCTGGGGCCGTCGCGGTGCCGCCCGGAGATGACCTCGACCTCGTGGGAGCCGGCGGCCCAGCGTTCGGCGATGGCCGTCCAGCGGAAGGACCTCGGAGAGGCGTCTGCGTAATGCTTGGAAACGAGAAGGATCCTCACGGGAAAGCCGATGAGACAATGTACAAAAATGCCATTCAAGACGGCGATTCGGGGCGCGAGCGCGACGGAATGATAGACTGGACTCGGACAGGAGGCGGGGTTGTACGGTAAAGCGAAAAATAGACTGCGGCGAATCTTGACAGGCCTCCTGGAAAGCGTTCTCGGCGCCTCCTCGATCCGGAACCTTCGTTTGATTCGGAGCATGCACAGGGAGACCCGAGCCGTCCTCCATGGGTTGAGGCGCTACGAAGAGGGGGTCGAGAGCCCGTCCGGCACATCCCCCCTCTTGCGCAGGGGCATCCATCGTATCGAGAAGGCTCTCCTCATGCGGCCTCGGCGCGACGTCTTCGCGCTGGAATACATTGGAGAGACGGTCGATGCGTATTGCAAGGCTTCCGCTTCGGCACACGTCGACTCTGGCGAATTGGCTTGGGCGGGCGACGTCCTGGCGGCCTATTTTTCGGCGGTACGGTTAACTCCCCTCCTGGCGTCGCTCAAGTCGGAGTTTGAGGCCCCGAGAGGAGGTGCCGCCGTCTCTCCGGAACGGCTCGTGCCGTATCGCCGCGGGGAGCCCGCATTGCCGGAGGGAGCCTTCGCTGCGTTGGAGGCGGTCGCGCGGCACCGGAAGTCCGTGCGATGGTTCCAGAGGCGCGAGGTCCCTCGTCCCCTCTTAGATGCTGCCGTCGCCTGTGCCTCTACCGCTCCCAGCGCCTGCAACCGCCAGCCCTTCGTCTTTCGCATCTTCGACGATCCCGCTTGGGTACGCCGCTTGGCCGCGATCCCGATGGGCACCCACGGATACCACGAGAATATACCAGTGCTCATCATCGTCATGGGACGTCTTAGGGATTTTTTCTCCGAACGCGATCGCCATCTCATCTATGTGGACGGGTCTCTGGCGGCCATGACGCTGATCCTGGCGCTGGAGGCTCAAGGCCTTTCGACCTGCTGCATCAATTGGCCTGATATCGAGGCTCGAGAAGCGGCGCTTGCCGAGGCCCTGTATCTCGAGCCGGACACGAGGGCGGTCATGTTCATTGCCGTCGGCTATGCCGATCCCGACGGGCAGGTCGCCTATTCCAAAAGAAAGCCGTTAGATCAATTGCGGAGCTACAACGATGATAGGGGTGCTGGGAACCGGCACCCATAACCGCGGCGCGGAATTGATGTTGCTTGCGATCTGCGAGCATATCCGGCATCGATTCCCCGGGCACGAGCTCGCCGTTCCGCCCGGTTTTGGGTCGCGGGAGGACCTGGAACGCTATTCGTTGTCGACCGCGGAGTTTTTTAGTCCGAGGATCGCCGCCGTCTTGCGTGTTCTTCTTTCGGCCGCCTCCCGTGTCTCCATGCGGAGCATCACGACCGTCTTGGACGCCTCCGGCTTCGCCTATTCCTCCCGCTGCGCGTGGGGGCCGGGTTCTTTGAAACAGCTTGCGGCAGGCGTCCAGCGCTTCGAGCGATTCGGGATCAATACGATATTGATGCCGCAGGCGCTCGGCCCTTTCGATACCCCTGCCGACCGTGATAATTTTCGGAAGATCATGCGGCACTCGCGCCTGGTCTTCGCCAGGGACTCGGAGTCTTTCCGCCACGTTAAGGACCTCGGGGCTCCCATGGACAACGTCCGTTTGGCTCCGGATTTCACGAATCTTGTCGATAGCCCTAGAGCCGCGGACAAGTCGGTCGACCGGAGGACCGTCCTCATAGTCCCGAACCTCCGGATGGTGGATCACGGCGCGACGCCCATGGACGAGTATGTGCGGTTCTTACGCGCGATCTCGGATGGAGTAGGAAGGCTCGGGTTCAAGTCCATTTTCCTCCTCCATGACCCAAAGGGAGACAGCAAGGTCATCGAGAGGCTGCGAACGGCGGATGGGCTTGTCCGTGTCCTCGAGGCGACGGATCCTCTGGAGCTTAAAGCGGCTCTCGGCGCCGCGGCGCTCGTCTGCGGCTCCCGGTTCCACGCTCTCGTCGGTTCCCTGTCCCAGGCGGTGCCTACGCTGGGGATGGGTTGGAGCCATAAGTACGCCGAACTCTTTAAAGATTACCGCTCGGAAGACTGCCTCATCGAGGTCGGAGGCCGCGGCCGTGAGCGACTCGATGGCTTGCTTTCAGATCTGCTCACCGGGCCGGGGCGCCTCAAGCGGATAAGCCTGCTGGAGGAATGCGCGCGCGAGCAGAAGACGTTCGCGCGAAAGATGTGGGCTGAGGTTGATGCCGTGATCAGGGAGCGGAACCGGCCCTAGGCGTCCTCCGCCCGCGGCAGCGTGAACACGAACCGCGCCCCGGCCCCCGGCGCGCTCTCGGCCCAGATGCGCCCCTGGTGCCGCGTGACGATCTCCTTGCAGATCGCCAAGCCCAGTCCGGTCCCCTTGTAGCCTCCCCCTTCCAGCCGGTCGATCTGGACGAACTTCTCGAAAACCTCGCCGAGACGCCCCTCGGGGACTCCGCGGCCGTCGTCGCCGACGCTGAAGCGGACGCAGGCGCGCTCGGTCAGGACGGCCGCGCCGCCCGGGTCGCCGCGCCCCGCGGGGGCGCCCTCGTCGGCGTCCTGTTCGACTCCTACGGACACGCGCGAGCGGGCGAAGCGCAGGGCGTTCTCGAGCAGGTTGCCGAGGACTTGGGCGAACATCCCGGGGTCGGCGCGCACGGCCAGCGGCTCGTGCGGCAGGTTCAGGACCAGCTCGATGCCGCTCTCGGCGGCCAGGAGGCGGTAGCTCGACACCGTCTCGGCGACGGCCGCCGCCGCGTCGACGCGGAGCGGCTGGAGGCGGGCGCGGCCGGACTCCAGGCGCGAGAGGTCGAGGATTCGGTCGAGGATCTTCTGCAGGCGCTCGATGTTCGCGCGCTGGAGGTTGAGCATCATGGTCTGGTCCTGGGTCAGGGGGCCCAGCGAACTGTCCTCGAGGTTGATCGCCGCGGCCTTGATGATCGTCAGCGGGCTGCGCATCTCGTGGGAGACGGCGCTCATGAGCTCGTCTTTGACCTTGTCCATCCTCCGCCGTTCCTTGATCTCGGCCTTGAGCTGCTGCATCCTCCGCCGCTCCACGGCAAAGCAGAGGGTGCGCTGGAGGGCGTGGGGCTCGACGGTCCCCTTCACGAGGTAGTCCTGAGCCCCTTGGGTGACGGCCTCGAGGCCCAGGCGCTCGTCCTGCAGGCCGGTCAGCACGACCAAGGGGACGTCGGGAAAGCGCGCGTGGACGCGGCAGACGGAGTCGAGCCCGCGGCTGTCGGGCAGCATGAAATCGAGCAGGACGGCGTCGGTGCGCCCTTCCTCCAGGACCGCTAGCCCGGCGGCCAGGTTCTCGGCGCGCTCGAGCTCGAAGCCCATTCCCTGCCAGTCGGAGCGGGCCAGGGCTTGCTTGAGCAGGAGCGCGTCGTCGGGGTCGTCCTCGATGAGCAGGGTCCGGATGGGCTGGTTCCTCATGGGGCTTGTCTTAAGGATAACTCGGCCGCCGCCGCCGCGCGCTGCCGTGCGCGACATCGCATGTCATCACATCCTCACTTGTCGACGGGCCTAGGTTGCGCTAGACTCTCCCCCAGAGCCATGGACGCCATCCGCTACAAGATCCTCATCGTCGACGACGAGCCCGACATGCTGACGGCCTATAAGGGGCTGCTCAAGGCGGCGGGCTTCGGCGTCTTGACGGCCGTCTCGGCCAAGGAGGCCTTCGAGGTCGCCGCCGAGTCCCGGCCCGACCTCATCCTCTCCGACGTGGCCATGCCCGACACCGACGGCAAGGCGCTGGTCGCGCGTCTGAAGGCCGACAAGAACACCGCGGCGATCCCGGTGATCCTGATGTCGGGGGCGTACAAGGAGGAGTCCGACCAGGCCGAGGGCCTGGAGGCCGGGGCCGACGACTACCTTTCGAAGCCGGCCTCCCCCCGGCTCGTGGCGGCCCGGATCCGGACCGTCCTGCGCCGTTTCGCGGCTCCTAGAGACCTCGACAAGGCCCTGGCCTCCAACAACCTGGTGCTCGACGTGGCCTCCCGCATCGTCACGCAGGACGGGCGCCGGGTGCCCCTGACCCGCAAGGAGTTCGACATCCTGACCACCTTTCTGCGCCGCCCGGGGCGGGTCCTGAGCGTGGCCTACCTGCTCGAGACGGTCTGGGGCTACGACCCCGCCGAATACAACGACCCGCGGACCGTGGCCGTGCACATATCCTCGATGCGCAAAAAGCTCGGCAAGACCTTCGGCAACCGCCTGGCGGCGGTCCCAGGCCTGGGCTACCGCCTCGACGTTTGAGGAGAATTTGACCTCGCGCTGACTACGCCCTGACCGAACCCGGCTACACTGACGGCGAAGGCTCAGCTCCGGGAGGCAGACATGCGACAGCCCGTTGCCAAGAAGGCCGGCGATTTTTCCGTGAAGACGAGCCGGCCTCGCCTGGTCGCGGTGGAGGACGACGAGGACTGCCAGATCCTGTACCGGCAGTTCCTGACCGACGACTACGACCTCGTCCTGCTGCCTCACGGTGAAGAGCTCTTCGAGGAGATCGAGAGCCTCCAGCCCGACATCGTCATGCTGGACCTCCAGCTGCCCGGCCCCGACGGCCTGCGGCTCTGCCAGCGCCTGCGCCGCCATCCCCGGATGGGTCAGGTCCCCATCCTCATCCTCACCGGCCGTCAGGACGACGCGGCGATGCTCGGCTCCTTCGAGATGGGCGCTACCTCGTTTCTGCTCAAGCCCGTGACCAAGAGGGAACTGCTCGAACGTCTCGAGGAACTCATGGAGGCCAAGTGAGAAAGACCATGCTGGCGGGTGTGGTCCTCGTCTTGGCGGCCGCGGCGGCGCGGGCCGAGGCGCCGGGAGGCGTGGGCGTAGGCGTCGTGGCCGGCGATCCGACCGGCGGCACGGCCCGGGTCTTCCTGAGCCGCGACCAGTCGCTGGACTTCGGCGTGGGCTTTAGCGAAGACACCGCGTTCTGGGTCGACTACGTGTTCCATGCCTGGGACCTCTTCCCCGCGGTGGAGAAGGGCAGGCTGTCGGCCTGGGTGGGCGCGGGCCCGCGCATCGAGACGGCGTCGGACGCCGAGTTCGGCGTCCGGACGATCCTCGGCGCGTCGTACTGGCTGCCCGACCACCCGGTCGAGCTCTTCGCTACGGCCGGCCCGGTGTTCCGGATGACGCCCCGCGGCGGCGTCGACGCCGACGGCGGCATCGGCCTGCGCTTCTACTTCGCGGGGGCCTCCCGATGAGCACGAAAACGGCGCCGGAGCGCGGGCAGCGCTGGTTCCAAGGCCGGCGCCCCCGGGTGCTGGCCGTCGAGGACGAGGAGGACTTTCGCTTCATCCTCGGCGAGTGGCTCTCGCGGGAGTTCGACGCGCTGCTCCTCGGCGACCCGGAGCGGCTCTTCGAGGAGGTCCGAGCGCATCGTCCCGACGCCATCATCCTCGACCTGGGTCTTCCGGGCATCGACGGGCTCAAGCTCTGCCGGCTCCTGCACGAGACGCCGGAGACGGCGAACACGCCGCTGGTCGTGCTGACCGCGTTCAAGGAGCCGGCCCTCTACGAGCGGGCCATGAGCGCCGGGGCGCGCTCGTATCTCTGCAAGCCGCTGGGAGCCGTCGAGCTCCGGCAGCGTCTATGGCAGCTCCTCGACCCGCCCGAGCCGGTCTCGTGACGGCGCGGCGCCGGGAGGCGCCTAGGCCGGCGGCAGGGAGAACGCGAAGCGGGCTCCCTTTCCCGGCGAACTCTCCACGCTGAGCTCGGCGGCATGGGCCTGGAGCAGGACCTGGGCCAGCGCCAGCCCGACGCCGAAGCCCTTGGCCGCCTTCTTGCCTTCCTCGGCGCGGTAGTAGCCCGAGAGGATCTTCGCGCGGTCCTCCTCGGCGATCCCGATGCCGTCGTCGGCCACGAAGAACTCGACGCGTCCCTCGGCCGCGCGGACGCCCACCGTGACGCGTCCCCCCTCCGGCGTGTACTTGACGGCGTTGCTCAGGAGGTTCGTCGTCACCAGGGCCAGGGCGTCGGGGTCGGCGTTCACCCAGACGGGTTCCGGCGCCTCGACGCTCACGCGCAAGGCCTTGCGGGCCCAGAGGATCTCGAGGCGCTGGGCGCACTCCTGGGCCAGGACCGAGAGGTCCATGCGCCGCGGCCGCACGGTGAGGCGGCCGGCCTCGAGGCGGCCCAGCTCGAGCAGGGTGCGGGAGGTGACGGCAAGGGAGCGCACGTGGCCCTCCATGATCGTGTAGAACTGGGCGCGCCGCGCGGGCAGGGGCGCGGGCTCGTCCCCTTTCAAGAGCAGGAGGATGCCCCCGAGGATGCTGAGGGTGTTGTTGAACTCATGGCTGACCATGGCCACGAGCTGGGTCTTCATCTTCCCGAGCTCCTGCTCCTTCTCGAACTGGACGCCCAGCCGGCCCGCCATCTCGGAGAGGCGCGCGTATAGGTCGGACACCTCGGGGCTGGCCTGGGCGGTCTCCAGGCTCCACGGCTCTCCGAGCTTCCAGGCCCGCGCGTAGTCCTGCAGGCGCGCCACGGGGCCGACCAGCGCGCGTCCCAGATAGCCGGCCGCCAAGAGTCCGCCCGCCAGGCCGGCGCTCAAGAGGAGCCACAGCGTCCGGCGTCCCGAGCGCTCCATGCTCACCCGCCGCGCGTCGAGCCGCTCGCGGTCGGCGTCCTTGAGCTTGAGGAGCACGGCCGTGACCTCGGCCACGGCGTCGTCGCGCGAGGAGAGCCGGACGGCTTGGGCGCGCGGCAGGCGGCCCTGGGCGCGGCGCTCGATCCAGCGTTCCTGCTCGGACAGCACGGCCGCCACCTCGCGGCCCAGGCGGTCGACCAGCGCGCGCTCCTCGGGACCCTCGGCGATCCGGCCGACCCCCGCCTCGAGGCGGCGCAGGTCGGCCAGGGTCTCCCGGCGGGCCTTCAAGAGCCGGCGGTCGCCGCTCTGGAGATAGCGTTCCGTGGTCTGCTCGAGCCGGCGCAGGGAGTCGCGCAGGCGCGGCAGGGCGGCCAAGGCGCCCAGGTCGCGCTGAAACGAGGCCTCGAGCTCGGCGTGGGACCGGGCCTGCACCCAAAGCGCCGCCGCGGCGGCCAGGGCGTAGGCCGGCAGGAGGATGCTGACGAAGGCCCACTGGGTCCGGAGCTTCACGGCTTGCCTTTCGAAGGCGAGCCGGACTCGAGCGCCGCGGCCTCGGCCTCGCGGCCCAGGCGGCGCAGGAGGCTGGCGTAGTTCGGGCGCGCGGCCGAGCGCGGGGCCTTGCCCTGCTCGGCGAGCTCGAGCGCGCGCCGGTAGAGCTTCTCGGCGTCGGCGTAGAGGCCGCGCGACTCGAGGAATAGCGCCAGGTCGTTGAGGGTGGCGTCGAGGTCGGGATGGCCGGCGGGAAGGGCCTTCTCGCGGATGGCCAGGGCGCGGCGGTAGGCCTTTTCGGCGTGCGCGTCGCGGCGCTGGGACTGGAGGACGAGGCCGAGGTCGTTGAGCCGCGCGGCCACCAGCGGGTGCGAGGGGCCGAACTGGCGTTCGGTGGCCTCCAGCGAGCGGCGGTAGAGGCGCTCGGCCTCGGCCAGCTTGCCCTCGGCCTGGGAGGCCATGGCCAGGTCGCTTAAGCGGGTGGCCAAGTCTCCGCCCCGGCCCGCGCCGGGCTTCTCGGAATCGCTGAGCGCGCTCCTAAAGAGCGCCTCGGCCGCGCGGGTCTCGCCTTTGGCGGCGCGCAGTTCGGCCAGGTCGAGCCTGGCGGCCGCGGCCTCGGGGCTGGCGGGGCCGTAGGCCTTGACCGCCGCGGCGTGGACCTTCTCGTAGAGCGGCAGGGCCTTGGCCGGCTGGTTCTGGAGCAGCGCCACGTCGCCCTTGAGGCGCCAGAGCTCGGCGCGGCGGGGGTCGCCGTCCCAGAGCTTCAGGCCGGCGAGCTCGGCGGCTTCCAAGGCCCGCTCGGCCTCGGCGAAGCGCGCGTGGTGGATGGCCCGGTCGGCCGCGGTCAGCTGGCGGCGCAGGACCCGGTCCGCGGCGCAGCCGGCCAGCGACAGCGCCAAGAGGATGAGAGCCGGTCGAAAAACCAGGCTCTTGGCGCTGAACTGTGGGCTACCAGGGCTGAGAGTAAGTGCAAATTTACGCGCCTCGGGCGCGTGGATCGAAGAATCGCAAACGGCGCGATTCTTCGATCTCGAACAGAGGACGCCAGGAGGAAAGGGCGAGGCTGCGTGCACGCTTCGCGCACGGACGCCTACGGATGTCCATGAGTTCAACTGTCCGCGCGGACAGTCGTTAAGAGCTATCCACGTGGATAGTCCTGTGTATATCCGACTGTTGGGCCGTGCGCGAAGCGTGCACGCAGCCTCGCCCAATCCCACTGCCATTTGCCGTACATTGCTCCAGATCGAAGGATTGCGGCCGTATCGCAATCCTTCGATCCACGCGCCCGAAGCGCGTAAACTAATTTCGTAGAGGCGTTTCAGGACACCACCCACACCTTCGTGCCATGAGCCAAAAACCATTCGATTGATTCTACTCCTTACCGCTCTGAACTTACCCTAGGCCCTAGGGCCCATTTTCTTGGACCCCGGGAGTCCATGGTTTCTTCCCCTCCCGTACGTCCTACTATCATCGTGAACCTAGCGGCCGCTCCCCCGGACCCGGCCCTGGCCGAACTGCGCGGCCTGCTCGGGGCCCTCAAGGCCGATGAGGCGGACTATAGCGAGGTCGTCAACCTGACGGCCAACGAGAACACCCTTTCCAAGACGGCGCGCTCGGTCCTGGGGAGCGCGCTGGGCGACCGCTACTTCGTGGGCGTCTGGGGCGACCGGGAGGCGTCCGACGACGGGGGCGCCTATTACGTCGATGAGGGACTGCTCGTCAAAGGGATGCCCGCGGCCGCCGGCTTGGAGCGCCTCGCCGCCCGCCTGGCCAACTCGATGTTCCACTCGCGCTACTGCGACTTCCGTCCGCTTTCCGGCATGTGCGCGGTGACGAGCGTCATCGCGGCGGCCACCCAGGCAGACGACCGCTTCTACATCTTCGCCCCCAAGACCCTGGGGCATCACGCCTCCGCCGCCCTGCTAACCCGGATGGGCCGGAAGGTCGAGTTCCTCCCCTGGGAGGCGTCGAGCATGAGCGTGGACCTCGAGGCTTTGCGGCGGAAGGTCCGGGCGGCGCCCCCGCGCGCCGTCCTGCTCGACTACGGCTCCCCCTTCTACCCGCTTCCGACGCGCGAGATCCGCGAGATCATCGGCCCCGAGCCTTTGCTCGTCTACGACGGCTCCCACGTCCTCGGACTCATCGCCGGCGGGCAGTTCCAGGACCCGTTGAACGAAGGCTGCGACATCCTCATCGGCAACACGCATAAGACCTTTCCGGGCCCCCAGAAAGGCCTGATCCTCTACCGCGACGCGCGGCTCGGCAAGGAGGTCAGCGACGTCATCAACGTGACCACGGTCTCCACCCAGCAGACCCACCAGTCGCTGGCCCTCTTCATCGCGATGGTGGAGATGGGCGTGCACGCCGCCGACTACGCGGCCCAGGTGCTCGCCAACTCCAAGGCCTTCTCTTCGGCCTTGGAGGCGGGCGGGTTCGACCTGCTAGGGCTGGCGGGACGGCCCAGCGAGACCCACATGGTGGCCGTCCAAGGTCCCTTCTCCGGCGACAACCATGCCGCCTGCGGCGCCCTGCAGGACATCAACCTCAACGCGAACTCGAAGGGCATCCTCGGGCGCGGGGTGATCCGCCTCGGCGTCCAGGACGCCACGCGCCGCGGGATGAAGGAGCCGCAGATGCGCGAGCTGGCCGCCCTCATGCGCGAGCGCCTGCTGGGCGGCCGGCCGGGGACCCCGCTCAAGGCCCGCGCGCGCGAGCTGGCCCGGGCCTTCGGGGGCCTGCACTACACCTTGGACGAGGAGCTCTCGCGGCCATGAGGCGCTGCTTCATCCTCGGCAACAAGCGGGGCGACTATTTTCACGCGGACCGCGTGCGCCGCGAGGCGGGACCGATCCGCTTCATCGCCATCCACGACCGCGCGCACGCGGCGTTCCTCTCCACCGAGTTCCGGGCGCAGATGGACGCCGTCGTCGAGCTCGAGCGCTTGGACGTCGAGAGCGTCGGCCGGGTCATCGCGGCCGAGGCGGCCTCGGACGGCGACGTGCTGGTCTGCGCCGACGAGGAACTTCTCTTCGTCGCCGCCCATCTGCGCGAGCGTTTCGCCATCCCGGGCGTCCGGCCTCGGAGCCTCATCCCCTACAAGACCAAGCGGCTGATGAAGCAGGTCCTCCAGGCCAACGGCCTGCGCGCCCCGCGTTTCGTCGACGTCGACACCTTGCATTCCCGCGCGTCGCTCGAGCGCTACTTCGATTTCCTCGCCGACACCCTGGGCGCGCCGTTCGTGGTCAAGCCCATCGACGGCGGGGCCTCGGAGAATACGGTCAAGGCCGCCTCGTGGCGGGACCTGGAGCGCTGGTTCCGGGAATGCAGCGCGGCCGCCGGAGAGAGCACGGCCGAGGAGTTCATCGACGGTGACATGTTCTGCTGCGACGGCATCGTGCGCGGGGGCAAGACCGTGATCCACGAAGTCTGGCGCTACCTGGCCCCCTGCCTCAACTTCATGTCGGGCCAGGGCATCGGGGGGATTCCCCTGCGCCGCGACGACGCCCTGCGCGCGCGCTTGGTCGCCTTCAACGAGCGGGTCCTGGCCGCGCTGGCCTGCCCGGACGGGGCGTTCCACAACGAGTTCATCGTCAAGAAGGACGGCGAGCTCGTCTTCATCGAGGCCGCCGCGCGGCCGCCCGGGAACCTCAACCCGCTCATCCTCGAGAAGAATTTCGGCGTGAACCTCTACGAGGCGCTTTTGCGCCTGGAGCTGGGGGTCGAGATCCCGGCCGCCGGCGCGGCCTCCCCCTCCTACGCCTACGCCCTGCTCCCCACCCGTCCCGGTACGGTGAAGGCCCTGCGCGAGCCGGCCCTGGCCAGTTTTGAGTCGGTCTCCTGGGGGGTCAAGGTCGGCGACCGCTTCGAGGGCTTCCCGCGCTCGATCGCCGAGGGGATAGCGGCGAAGGTCATATTGCGCAATCCGGAATACGCCCGGCTGGAGTCGGACCTGTTCGCGCTTTTGGACTATGAGCCCTATTGAACTGCTCGCCGCCGAGTACGCCGACCTGACCCAGTATGAGCTGGCGTCCCGGGACGCGCGCGTGAATCTGACCGACGCGATGAACGCTCGGAAGATGAGCGAGGACTACCCCCAGGTGGTCGAGCGCCTGCCGGCTCTGTGGCTCAAGGCGGAGCGAATGGGGCATGCCGCCGCCGAGGAGCGCTTTCTCGAGCGCTTCTTCGCCTTCATGAACCGGGCAAATGGAAGTGAGCGCCGCAACGCCATGCTGGTCTACTCGGCCTCGGTGGCGGTCTCGATCGTCGCCACCTACCTGCTCCAGAAGGGCTTGAGCGTGGCGATGACCACACCCTGCATCGACAATCTGCCGGACATCCTCAAGCACAAGGGGGTGCCGGTGCGCGGGCTGCCGGAGTCTTTGCCGCTCGACGCGGGGCTGGCCGACGCTTTCTTCATCGTCGACCCAACCAACCCCACGGGCCGCTCGATCTTGAAAGACGGCCCGGGGACCTTGGACGCCCTCATCGAGTTCGCGTTGGCCCACGACAAGCTGCTCATCTTCGACTTCTCGTTCGCGGCTTTCCACGAGCGCCGCGGCGGCTTCGACGTCTACGAGCGCTTGGAGGCCTCGGGGGTCCGCTTCATCGCCATCGAGGACACGGGGAAGGTCTGGCCCAGCCAGGCGCTGAAGGCCTCGGTGATCAAGACCAGCGCCGACGTGCATGCCGACGTCTTCAACATCAAGACCGGCTATCTGCTCGGCGTCCCCAACTTCACTTTGCTCATGATCATGGAGCTCATGGACGCGCTGGAGAAGAGCCCGGTCTCCTATTTCGATGCGGTGGCCCGGCACCATGGGATGGTTCAAGATGCTTTCGCGGGGACGCCCATCCGCTACGCGGTGCCGCAGGTGAAGGTCCCCGCGGCATGGTGCCGCATCGACGAGCTCGGCGTGTCGGCGGAGCAGTTCTGCGCACGCCTCGGCTTGGAGGACGTCTGCATCCTCCCTGGCGGCAAGTTCTTCTGGGACGGCTCCGTCCCGCCCGGCGAGTTCATCCGCATCTCGATGTCGCGCGATACCGCGCTGGTCAGAGAAGGCCTGGCGCGGATCCGCGCGGCGGCGCTCCGGCTGGAGCCCGCCCCGGCCTCATGACGGCGGGCTTCAAGGACCTCTTCTCCCCCCAAGCCGCGGACTACCGGCGCCACCGGCCGGGGTATCCCGCGGCGCTGTTCGAGTATCTGGCCTCCCTCCCAAAGACACGGCGCCTGGCGCTCGATTGCGCCACTGGAAACGGGCAGGCCGCGGTGGGGTTGGCGGCCCATTTCGACCGGGTCCTGGCCGTGGACTTGAGCCGGGGCCAGCTCGACAACGCTGTGCCGCACCCCAAGGTCGGGTACCGGCTCGCGGCGGCCGAGGATACCGGCCTGCCCGCGGGCTCCGCCGACCTCGTGGCTTCGGCCTCCGGGATGCACTGGTTCGACTTGGGGCGCTTCTATACCGAGGTCCGGCGTGTAGCGGCGCCGGGTGGAGTCTTGGCGGCGTGGTGCTACGGCCGAGACTTGAGGATCACCCCGGAGGTCGACGCTATCGTCGAGCGCTACGCCTTCGAGCTCCTCGGCCCGTACTGGGAGCCGGAGATCAAGCACGTCTACGCGGATTATAAGACCCTGCCGTTTCCGTTCGACGAGCTAGCCCCGCCCGCCTTCGAGCTCGACGAGGAATGGGACCTGAGCCGGCTGGCCGGCGACCTCTCCACCTGGTCGTCGGCGCGGCGCTACCGAGAAGAACGCGGGACCGACCCCTTCACGCTGGTGGCCTCGGCGCTTGAAGGGGCCTGGGGCCCCCCCGAGCGCGTCCGGCGGGTGCGCTGGGGGATTTGCATGAGGGTAGGGAGGGTCTCCTGAAGTCCTGCTCCCTGGCCGACCGGCCGGAGCTCCTCGTCGAGTTCGAACGCCTGGCCGACCTGGGCTGGCCGCGGTTCATGCTTGAGTGGAGACAGCCGGGCGGCCTGCCCGGCCGGCGGGAGTTCCTGACGGAGTTCGCGGATTACCAGCTCGCCCTTTTCGACGATGCCGGCCGGCTCATGGGAGTAGGGAACACCTTGCCGTTGGTCTGGGACGGGACGGTGCCGGGCTTGCCGGAGAGCATCCAGGCGGTCAAGAGAAACGCCTGGGAGGCGCGCGGGACCCGGGCCAACGCGCTCTGCGCGATAGCGGCGCTCGTTGAGCCCCAACGGCGCGGGCAGGGAGCCAGGGCCCTGCTCGAGGCGATGTCGGCGCTGGCAGGGCGAAAGGGCCTCGAGGCTTTTCTCGCTCCCGTGCGGCCCACGCTCAAGGCCGGCTATCCGCGCGAGCAGATGGAGAGCTACGTGCGCCGGAAGGACGACGCGGGGCGGGCGTTCGACCCGTGGCTGCGGACGCATGAGCGTCTGGGCGCCGAGTTTCTCGCCATGATGCCGCGGGCCCTGTCTATAGAAGCCGGCATTGGCGATTGGGAGGCCTGGACGGGCCTTCGCTTCCCCGAGAGCGGAGAGTACGTCGTGCCGGAGGGCCTTGCCCCGCTATCGATCGACCGAGAACGAGGAATCGGGCGCTACGTCGAGCCGAACGTCTGGATGCGGCACCCTGGGCCTCAGAGCCAACTGCGGAAGCGATAGAACGCCAATGCGGCGGTCTCCTGTAGTAGCGCCTTGAGCTGGTTCCAGGTCGGGCCCGCCTTGCGCCAGGCCGCGTGCTTTTGCTCCCGATAGCTGTAGAAGCTGCTGCGGCTAGCGGGAGTGGCGACGACTCCCACCCCCGGCGCCTGCTTCTTCCAGGCGCCCACTGCGCGCCTCATGTGATAGGGCGAACTCACCAGCAGGATCTTCCGCCATGCTTTCGCTCGGGCGAGACCGGCGGAGTTCGCTATCATCTCACGCGTGCTGCCTCCGCTTGGCTCGAGAAGGATGTCTTCGTCCTTGACGCCTTTGGTCAAGGCGATGGCGCGCATGACCTCGATCTCGCTGAAAGTCCATTTCGTGCTCGAGCACAGCACGACCTTTCCGACAAGGCCCTGCCGATAGAGCTGGATGGCGCGGTCCACTCGTTCCTCGTGGCTCTGTCCGATGGCTCCGGACTCGCCGGCGCCGTCGCCGAGGACGATGACGGCGTCCGCCGTCGTCGGTGCCTCGACGAGACGCAGCGGCTCGGCGAGCCCCCACACCATCGGGGACCAGCGGAGGACGGCGAAAGCCGCGGCGCAGGTGAGCGCGACTGCGGCGGTCGGCCGGCGGTAGCGCCGCGTGAGGCGGCGCAGAAGCCCCTCCATCACTTCGGGTCGCGCGCGCTTGGAGGCCAGCGAGTCGACCATGATGGCCGACATCGTCTTGAGGCGTTCGCTCCAGCCGTTGCGGCGCGCCGCTTCGATGCGCGCTTCTCGGCCCGCGCCGTCGCGCGTCAGGACCTCACCGATGAGGGCGTTGAAGCCCGAATGATCCCGCGCTACATCGACGACGCCGCCGTTGGACTCGTTGTAGGCCGTCACCTCTGGCAATGCCGTCGAGATGACGGGCACGCCCATGGCGAAGTACTCATTGAGCTTGGTTGGATAGACGCTGGCAGTATACTCGGTCAGAAGGTACGGGATGAGGCCCGCGTCAAAGGAGGCGACGTAGGCCGGGAGCTCGGTGTGCGAGCGTGTCCCGAGCATGTGAACGTTGGGCAGTCCCGCGAGGCTCGTCACGTCCGTCTGCGTGGGGCCGACCAGCACGAAGTGGCAGCCGGGTCGCGCGGTAGCGGCGCGCTTGAGGAGATCCAGGTCGACCCAGCGATGGATGCCGCCGATGTACCCCAGTCGCGGATGCGGGATGGACGCGACGTCGGACGGCTCTCCGGTCCGCCCGCGCCGGGAGTCGAAGGACTCGAAATCGACGCCGAAAGGGAATATGTGAGCCTCGGGGCGGCAGCGGCGTGCGCGGGCGCTAAGCTCTCGCGACGTGACGAATACGAGGTCGGCGGTCTCGAAAAGCCGGTTCTCGCTGATCTCAATCGCTTTGGCCGCGGGAGAACTAGCCGAGAAGTTGTCGATGCAGTAATAGACCGTCAGGGAGGGCGCCAAGTCTGCGATGAGGTCCAAGACCAGAGGCGTCGGGATGAAGGTCCACAGGACAACCGAACCGCGCCTGGTCGCTTCCATCCAGTTCCGGATGGCGCGCTCGAGCAGACGCGCGTTGAGCCATCGCGCGAGGGGCGAATACGGGAACGGCAGGAGCAAGGGCGAAAGGACGATCAGATTGGGGCCGCGCTCACGGAAGCCCTCGACGCCTCCCCACCAATTCCGCACACGCGAGGCGAGCCTGGGGAGGTCGCTCAACGTCGGCGCGCGCACCCCGGTGTTCTCGATGAAGAGCACCGGGTTCCCCGCTGCGGCGAATCTCTGCATGATCTCCTGGTGACCTTGCCACAGGAAATCCCAGTCGATCGAGGAAAGGCAGACGATACCCTCCCCGGTCATGACTGGGTCGGCACGGGTCATCGGAACTCCTGGGCTTCCCATAGGCGGCGGAACGGCCCCGGGGAGGCCAATAGCGCTTCCAAGGCGCCTTCTTCGACGACGCGTCCCTCTTCCAGCACCACGATCTTGTCAGCGTTCTTAACGGTGGAGAGACGATGGGCGATGACTAGGGTGGTCTTCCCTTCGGTCAACGTCTCAATCGACTGCTGGAGCAGAGTCTCAGTCTCGGAGTCGAGCGCGCTCGTGGCTTCGTCAAGGAGCAGGATGTCGGCGTTTTTGAGGAGGGCGCGGGCTATGCTCAGGCGCTGCTTCTCACCGCCGGAGAGCTTCACGCCGCGGTCTCCAATCTCCGTATCGAGACCCTGGGGAAGCCGGCGGATGAACTCCGAGAGGCGCGCGCGGTCCAAGGCTTTCAGGAGGTCCTCGTCGCTCAGCGGGGTCGGCGCGGCGTAGCCCAGGTTGTTGCGGATGGTGTCGTTGAAGAGGATGGTATCCTGATCCACCAGGGCCAGGCGCAGGCAAAGGGACGCACGCGAGACTCCCCGGATGTCGGCTTGGTCGAGGAGAATCGCGCCGGAGGGCGGCTCGTAAAAGCGCAGGAGCAAGTTGAACAGCGTCGTCTTTCCCGCGCCGCTCGGTCCGACGATGGCCGTCATCCTTCCCTTTGGGGCGATGAACGACACCCCCTTGAGGGCTAGGACGCCGTTCGGGAACGTATAGTCTAGCCCTTGAAAGCGGATTCCCTCCCCGAGTCCCGCGTAAGGCTTTTCGCCGTCGGGGACCTCGAATTTACCGGCCGCGTCAAGGAGTTGGAGCGCCTCGATGACCGATCCCTCGATAGCCGCGGCGGCTACCTTGAATCGCCCGAGGGAGAGCAAGGCGATGGAGGCGCGACGCGCCAGGTAGACGAAGACCAGCAAGCCCGGTATCAACGCCGCGCGTTGGGAGTCAGGGATGAAGGCCAGGGCCAGCAGCAGAGCCAGCATCATGACCAGAAATACTCCTTCCTGAATCGGCCGGGCCATCGCCGCACGCTCATCGAGCTTGGACTGCAGGACGTCGAGTTGGGCGCTGATCCGATCGAAACGAGCGCGCTCGAGCGGTTCGGCGGCGCAGGATTTGACCAAAAGGACGCCCGTCATAACGTTCGCGGCTTGGGAACTGAGAGTTTTGCGGACATCGACGGCGCGCTTGGAAGCGTCTTTGATGCCCGCGGCTACAGCATTCACGGCGACCTGGATGAGAGGCGCGCTGAGGGCCAAAGCCAGGGTCAGCTTCCAGGAGATAATCAGCATCACGGCGGCATAGGCCGTCAGCATGAAGGCGGCCGATATTATTTCTTGGAGGGACGTGAGGTGCGCCGCAATGCGCTCGGGGGACCCGAGGATGATGTGCTGAAGATGGCCGGCGTTGGCATGGTCGAAGAACAGTTTGCCATAGCCGATAGCCCGACCGAAGAGGGTTCTCCGTAGGAGGCTCGAGAGCGCATGCGCCCGGCGGGCCAAGGCAACGGAGGAGAGATAGACGAGGATAATCTTGCTCATCGAGGCCGCGAAGATCGCGGCCAAGAGGATCAGATAAAGGGCACGGTCGGGCATTCCGTCGAAGACGGGGAAGGTTCCGAGGACCGGCGCGAGCATTTTCGATCGGCGGACCAAGCCGAAATCGAGTTGGATACTGGCTTGCGCCGCGGGGAGGAGCAGACCTAGGGAAACCGCCTCGAAGAGGGCGGCCAAGGCGCCTAGAACCGCCGGCGAAACGAGGGTCGCCGCGTCAAAGCCGATCCTGTCGGCCAATCGGCTCAGATTCTGCAGGCTGGAATGGCCTTTGCGCGCCATGGATCGAGGAGCCTTATCGAGGATGCTAGATTACCAAAAATGCTGAGAACCCATGCTAAAATTCGGTTGCGTGCCCCCTCCGCTCCTGCTCTTCGTCGTCACCGAGGATTGGTACTTCTGCTCGCATCGCCTGCCTTTGGCGCGCGCGGCTAAGGCCGCCGGGTTCCGCGTAGCGGTGGCGACACGTGTCCAAGATCATAGAGAGCGGATTCTCGCCGAAGGCTTCGAGCTTCATGAGATTCCCGCCTTGCAGAGGGGCCTTGGAGGGTGGCGCGAGCCTAGGACCTTGCTCGCCTTAATCCAGCTCTATCGGCGGCTACGGCCTGCAGCGGCTGTCCACGTCGCCCTCAAGCCGGTCGTCATCGCCGGTCTGGCGGCGCGCATCGCCGGTCCCCCCCCCATCCTGAACATCATGACAGGCTTCGGTTTCCTGTTCACATCGCGCTCTCTCAAGGCCGCCTTGCTGAGAAGACCTATCACGGCTGTCCTTCGGGCGGTCATCGATCGCCCTGGATCGACGACCATCGTCCAAAACGACGAGGACAGGGAACTCCTCTTCCAGGCGGTGCCGGGCGCCGTTTCCCGCAGCGCACTCGTGCGCGGCTCTGGGGTGGACTGCGAACGATTCACGCCGCTGCCGGAGCCCGCCGGCCCCTTTACCGCGGCGGCGGTATGCCGCATGCTTGGGGACAAGGGAGTGCGCGACCTCGTAGAAGCGGGGCGACTGCTCCGGCGACGCGGTCAGGCTTGCCGAATTCTGCTCGTCGGACCTACCGATCCCCTCAATCCCACGGCGATCCCCGAGCGCGAGCTCAGGGCTTGGACCAAGGAGGGCGTCGTGGAATGGCTCGGTCCGCGGGAGGACGTGAAGGAGGTCTGGCGGATGGCTCATGCTGCAGTCCTTCCTTCTCATCGGGAAGGGCTTCCCAAGGCCCTCATCGAGGCGGCTGCCTGCGGCCGCCCCATCATCGCTACCGACACAACGGGGTGCAAGGAGGTCGTGGAGCACGGCAAGAACGGCCTGCTTGTGCCCCTGCGCGACCCGTCGGCCCTGGCCGACGCCCTACAGGCGCTGGCCCGCGACCCCGAGGGGAGGCGCAGGATGGGGGCCGCGGGGCGACTCCGCGTCGAGGAGCGTTACGCCGAGGGCGTGGTCGTCTCTCAATCGCTCGAGCTCATCGAGCGGCTCGTGGGGTGAGGGATGACCTAAGTCACCGCCTTGTACCTGCATCACGTCTGAGCTATTGCTATAATGTATCGGTTCAATAGCGGAGACATATGAAATACTTCTTGACGGGCGGTGCCGGCTTCGTCGGGTCCCATCTTTCGGAGCATCTGCTGTCCCTGGGACATTCCGTCACCGTCCTTGACGACCTTTCGACTGGGGCCATCTCCAACATCACCCACCTCAAAGGACGGCGCGATTTTCAGTACGTGATTGATACGGTCGCCAACAAGGCCCTGCTGGCGGAGATGGTGGACGCGGCCGACATCGTCTTCCATCTCGCCGCGGCGGTTGGCGTGAAGCTCATCGTCGAGAGCCCTGTCCGGACGATCGAGACGAACGTCAAGCTCACCGAGCTGGTCCTCGAGGTCGCCAACAAGAAGAATCGGCCCGTTTTCGTCGCCTCCACGTCCGAGGTCTATGGGAAGAGCGCGGCGATCCCTTTCCGGGAGGACGGCGATCTTGTCATGGGTGCGACGAGCAAAGGCCGCTGGAGCTACGCCTGCTCGAAGGCCCTCGACGAGTTCCTGGCCATTGCGTATTGGAAGGAGCGTGGCCTTCCCGTCGTCGTGGCACGTCTCTTCAATACCGTCGGCCCGCGCCAGACCGGCCGCTACGGGATGGTCGTGCCGACCTTGGTCCGCCAGGCTCTGGCCGGAGAGCCGATGACCGTTTATGGCGACGGCACCCAGCGGCGCTGCTTTACGCATGTCAAAGATAGCGTTCGAGCCCAGGCCGCTTTGATGCAGTGCCCGGCGGCGGTCGGCCAAGTCTTCAATATCGGCTCGCAGAACGAGATATCCATCATGGGTCTGGCCGAGCGGATCAAGGAGTTGGCCGGCTCGAGCTCTCCCATCAAGTTAGTCCCGTACAGCGAAGCCTACGAGGAGGGCTTCGAGGACATGGCCCGGCGGGTTCCTGACCTGACGCGTGTCCACGCGGCGATCGGCTACGAGCCGAAGTATACTCTCGACGACATCATCCGGGACGTGATCTCCTACGAGCGCGGCCTGTCGGCGGCCCAGCCGGCGGCTGAAGCCAGCCGCGCTTGAACCCGATCCCGCTCGCGGTGCTTCTCGCTCCGGCCGGTATCGGCCTGCTCTTGAGCGTTCTCCTCACTCCTATCGTCGGCCGCATGGCCGTCCGGCTCGGGGTGGTGGCCAAACCCCGCGCCGACCGTTGGGCCGGACGTCCCGTCCCCATGTTGGGCGGAGTCGCAATTTTCATCGCCACGGCGGCGGGACTCCTGCTCGGCGGCGGCGAGCTGAGGTCGACGGCGGCGGGCATCCTCCTCGGCGGCCTGTTCCTGCTCGTCGTCGGCGCGCTTGATGACCGCTTCTCGTTTCGGCCGCAGACCAAGCTGGTGGCGCAGATCCTCGGAGCCTGTGTCGTCACCGGCTTTGGCGTCGGCTTCGCGCTAAATCCGTTCCAATCGGTCAACATCCTGGTGTCGATCTTCTGGATCGTAGCGATCATCAACGCCATTAACCTGATGGACAACATGGATGGCCTCGCCGCAGGCGTCTCGTTGATCGCGTCGGCGTTCCTCGCGTTCCAGTTCGCCGAGGCCGGAGCCCCGTCCCGCGCGGCCTTGGCCGCCGCCCTGGCCGGCGGCCTGGGCGGCTTCCTCTGCTTCAATTTCCCCCCGGCCCGCATCTTTATGGGGGACGCCGGCAGCCTCTCCGTCGGTCTGCTGCTGGGCGGGATGAGCCTTTCCAATGCGCTGGCCGCCGGTCAGAAGCTGGGCGCTTTGTCGGTGATGGCCGGTCCCGCCCTGGTACTCGCAATCCCGATTCTGGACGTGCTTCTGGTCACTGTGACGCGGGTTCTTCGCGGCCAGCCGATAAGCCAAGGCGGGCGGGACCACAGCTCTCATCGTCTTATCAGGATGGGTCTCAGCGAGCGCAAGGCCCTGCTGGTCTTCTACGCTCTAGCCGTCGTCGCTGGGATTTCCGGCCTCCAGCTCGCCCAGGGGATCGGCCGTCTTCGCGCCCTTTTCTACGTGGCGCTGTCATGGATCCCGCTGGGACTGTTCTTCGCCTGGCTTGCCAAGGTCCGCGTGGAAACCGAGCCGATGTCGCCGAAGGGCCGCATGGGCCTCGTCATTGGCTGGGTCTTCAAGCGGCGGATGATGGAGGTCGTCATGGACCTCGCCCTCGCCTACATCTGCTTCTGCACGGCCTATGGCCTGCGCTTCGATTTCTCCTTGCTCCCCGAGTACAAGGAGCAGGTATCCACGTCCATCCCATGGGTCCTAGGGTTGACCCTGGCTTGCTACCAATCCATGGGCGTCTATGGGGGGGTCTGGGAGAACTACGGGATTCGGGATGTCATCCGCTTCGGCAAGGCGGCCGGCGCGGCGACGCTCTGCTGCATCGCCGTGGCCGTCGTGCTCTATCGCTATCATGCGTATCCGCGCAGCGTCTTCCCACTCTTCGGTGTCCTGCTGTTCCTGAGCACCTTGGGAGTGCGCACCTCGTTCCAGTTCTTCGAAATCCTGCTCGTGGAGGCTGGACCGCGGCGGGCCGTCATCTTCGGCATCGGGCCTTCGGCTCTGGCGGCTTACGCCCACTTGACGGCGGGAGAGGGGCGCGGGATCGTGGCGGCCTTCGTCGACCCGAAGGGTGAGCGCGCGGCCCGCATCTATGGGCTCCCGGTCGTCACCCTTAAGGACCTGGCCCGCCTCAACGGAGAGCTGCCGCACGAACGCCTGGTCATCGTGGAAGACGGTCTCCCTCCGGGGTGCGTTGAGGCCCTGCGCGTCCATGCGTCCCAGAATGGGAAAATCCTGCAGCTCTATCAGTCGCGCCTGAGCGACTGGCCGGCGGCGTGAGGCCCTGGGGCCAGGTTCCCGCTGCCCTCGAGCCCGAGGAGTCAGAGACGCGTTAGGAAACGCCGGCCGGCGCGGACCTCCGATGCGAAGAGGCGGAGGAACTGCAGGCCCAACGGGAGCGCCGGGGAGCCTCCGGGTCCAATCCGCCCGCCCTCGTGCGTGGGGAACTCGGCCACCTTGAGCCCGAGCTTCATGGCCCGGATCGAGGACTGGTACTCGATCGTGTAGCCCCTGCCATCCAGCGCGAGACGTTCCCACGCCGCGCGGCTGATCGCGCGGTAGCCGTTGATCGAGTCGGAGATGAAGGGCCCGCGGTTCCAGGTCAGGTTCGCCATGAGGTTGAAGGCCTTGTTCGCCCACTTGCGCAGCGGGACGGCGTCGTCGTCTTCCTCGTTGCGCGCGCCGGCCATCATGCGCGAGGCGATCACCATATCGCAGCCTTCCTCAAGGAGCGGCCGAAATCTGGGGATGTCGGCCGGGTCCTCGTTGCCGTCGGGGCTGAAGAATACCAGCGCGTCGCCGGAAGCCTCCGCGAACGCTATACGGAAGGCTTCCCCCCGGCCGGCCGAGGGCCGGGCGGCTCTCCGCACTCCGCGCGCGGCCAAAAACTCGAGCGTGCCGTCCGTGGAGTCTCCGTCGACGGAAAGCACATCCTCCACGGCCTCGAAAGGGATGCGGTCCCATAGCGCCCGGAGCCCAGGCAGCTCGTTGCGCGTCAAAAGGACCAAGGTGAGCCTCATTGGCGGCTCATATGAAATCCAAGTCGCCGAAGGAGAAGCAGAAACGGGTACTGGCCAACGCGGCCGTCTCCGCCGCGTCCTTCCCCTTGACCAGGAAATTGAAGCGCCCCGCGATGCGCTTATGCAGCGTGGCCCCGAGAGCCTCGTCGATCGGAGGGCTCGAAAAAGCCAGCATGGCGGCCGCTCCGTGCCGGGAGGAGTAGGCGCTGGCCTGGCTCAGGAGAAGGGGCATGTCGTCCTCGGCGCGCGCCGCCACATCCATCAGAAGATGGATAGGGATGCCTTTCTTGGAAATCTTCTTGAGGTAGAGGTATCCGGCCGTCGATCCGCCATCCGCGGGGACTTCGAGAATCGTGTACTGTTCCGGTTGCCTGGAGTGGTAGCGCCACCGCAGATAGTCGGCAGTTTTTTCAACGGCGTTATCGAATCTGAAAAAGCCGGTGGAGAGGAACGCGTCGGACGGACGGTCGACTCGCTTGTAGCGGCGGGGACGCAGAAATGCCAAAGGGTTGAACGGAATCACCAGGGTGTCGGGAGCCGTCCCTCGGACATAGCCGAACTTTCCTAGAAAAATAGGGGTGCTGGCCGCGTTGGTGAAAGTGAGGAAGAAATCCGAGCCCTCGTCCCGGCTGGCCATCTCCGTCGCGCCATAGAGAGCGCCGAATACGCCCTGGCCGCGCAGGACGCGGGCGACGAGGACCTTCTGGGGCATCCCGACGAGTTTAGAGCGGCCGTTCATCGAGAAACGGAAGCCGTTAATCGTCGCTAGGGCGCTGAAATCTGCGCCGTCTTTGTACGCGTAGATCGGGCAATGGCCCGACGGATTGCCAAAATACCACCAGCGGAGATAGGCGACCGAGGCTTCCGCGTCTCCGAGCTCCCGTTGGATCAGCAGGGAGGCTTCGCGCAACCCGGTGTCGGCGACGCGCACGATCCGTTCCGCATCAAAGGCTGGCATACGTGGTGAGCTCGAGGTCCTTGCTCGAGAAGAGAGGAGGGCCCGACAGCGTCCTGTACTCCTCGCCGCACCTGTTGGGAAGACGGCTCGCTAGCGAGGCGCCGTAAAGGGCGAGTAGGTCGTCCCCCAGGATGTAGGGGTGGACCATCAGTTCGACGGTCTCGCTGCCGGCCGCAGAGGTCAGCAGACGGTCGTAGGCCGCGGGGCCGACCGGCTCGCCGTGCGGCAGGTCGTGGATCGAGATCAGGCGGTCGTTGGATCTGACTCCCGCGGCTGAGCGGTAGAGGGCGCCGTTGACCGTCAAGACGAGTTGCTTGGTGAACTTCAACGGACGGGAGAGCAGGAGTCCTGCCGAGATGGGAGGCCGCACCACGCGCAGGGCGAGCCCCCGGCGGGCGGCCGTCTCGGCGACGCATGGGAAGATGGGCGGACACATGTGTACGTGCTGATGGGAGTCGACGTGGGTAAGAGAGAGCCCCAAGTCCGCCGCGCGGTCGAGCTGTGCCTCGAGCTCCGCGCGGATCTCCTCTCGGGAGACCCCCCCGAGAAGAGCCCTGGCCAGGAGCGTCCGCCGATCGAGGAAGGCTCCGCCCGGTCCGGTCAGACTCGGGCAGCGCGAGAGCGGTCGTCCTTCGGTCAGACAGAAGTGCAGTCCCACGCCGAGCTTCGGATTGTCTTTGGCCAGTCGCGCGGCATCGACGCTCCCCTGCATGTTGACCATCATGGTTGCGCTCGTGACGTTGCCGGCAATGAAGCAATCGATCACGGCCTTGTTGACCGATGGGGATATACCGAAGTCGTCGGCGTTGACGATAAGCTTCCTGGTGACTCGGCTCACTTTGACCGGACGGTATCAATTTACCGTTAAGGACTCCAATGCCGGCCGGCCTTATCGGTGTTGCCTTAAGACGCGAAGTCCCCTCTGCTTCGAATATAATGGAATCTATGACTGGCGTGTCCATCATCATCCCCACGATAAATCGCGGGGCGATACTGAATGAGACTCTAGCGGCTGTCCATGCGGCGATCGAAGGATTGGATGGGGAAGTGATAGTCGTCAACGATTCAAAATCATCCAAGGCCGAGGTCTCGCACCGCCGGATGCGAGTCTTGGATAGTCCGGGATCCGGAGCCGCATCGGCAAGAAATTTCGGGGCGAAAGTCGCAAGGCACGGGCTCCTCCTTTTCATCGACGACGATATCCTTATATCCCCTCGGCATATCAGGAGGACTCTCGAGCTTCATTCCCAGAATCCAGGGGCATGCTTCAACTTCAATTGGAAGTATTCCGACGAGCTCATCCGACGTTTGGATGAGACGCAAATGGGCCGATTTATCCGAGCCGCGGGCCAAACGGAGTATCGAGGCTGGGTTCCGGATCTTCCATGGCAGTCGCGGGGGATTTTTGAGGCGCCGTTGCTGGCCGCTTTCTATTTTTCAATTGAACGAAAGACATTCCTGGGCCTGGGTGGATTTGATGAATCCTTCAAGAGACAGGGTGGGGAGGACGACGAATTCTCGCTCCGTTTGAGGCGGCAAGGGGTCAGGCTGTTCATCGATCCTGAAGAATCCGTGACCCACAACGAGTCTGATCGGATGGAACTCCGGACCAAGCTGGCCCGTTTGAAAACGGGTGCGTTCAACAAACGGCAGGGGTTCGAGATGGGGCGGCCGGAATGCCGATTGAGTTTTCCGCTGCATAGGCGTGCCGCCTACGCGCTTTTTTCGGCCTTGAAGCCGCTCCTTATCACCGTCGCCGAAGGCTTGCCGAACGCGCGGTTTTTCGACCCGCTCTACAGCCGCCTGGTCCATGTCCTCATCGGGACCGTTATTTTTGAAGGCTATTTTCGGAGCGAACTCGATTAGAGCTACAATAGCCGGTCGTCCGCAGGTAGAGCTTCAGGAGCGGGAAATGAAGAAGAGATCAGCGCCGGTAGATTCGCGGACCAGTCTTGCCTTCTTAAAGGGTAAGAAAATATTGGTCACTGGAGGTACGGGCTCATTCGGTAAGCATTTCATCGATGTCCTCCTTGCCCGCAGCGAGGCGGCGAAGGTCATCGTATTCAGCCGTGACGAGCTCAAGCAGTCTGAAATGGCGGCCAGGCTGAAGGACGACAGGATCCGCTTCTTCCTGGGCGATGTCCGCGACCCGAAGCGGCTTCAGCGCGCTTTTCATGGCGTCGACTTTGTGGTCCACGCTGCAGCCCTAAAGCAGGTGCCGGCGTTGGAATACAACCCCTCTGAAGCTATCCTGACCAATATCACAGGCGCGGAGAACATCATCAACGCGGCTCTGGACCAGGGGGTGACGCGGGTCGTGGCGCTTTCGACCGACAAGGCCGTCAATCCCATCAACCTCTACGGCGCCACCAAGCTCTGTGCCGAAAAGCTCTTCATCGCGGGCAATTCCTATGCCGGCTCATCGAAGACGACCTTTTCCGTGGTCCGATACGGGAACGTGGTCGGCAGCCGCGGGAGCGTAATCCCTTTATTCCTCAGGAAGAGAAAAGAAGGAGTCCTGCCGCTCACGGACGAGCGCATGACGCGGTTTTGGATCACACTCGATCAGGGCGTCGCCCTCGTGCTCCAGGCCCTGGCGACCATGCATGGAGGAGAGATCTTCGTCCCGAAGATCGCCAGCATGAAAATGGTCGACCTCGCGCGCGCGATAGCTCCGGAGTGCCGACTCAAGTTCGTCGGGATTCGCCCCGGCGAGAAACTCCACGAGGTGTTGTTGACGGAGGATGAATCGGTCCGCGCGAAGGACGCCGGCGGATTCTTCGTCATCGAGCCGAATTTCCCCTGGTGGGGCGACGGAAAATGGCCTGCGGGTTCCCCGTTGCCCGCGGATTTTCGATACTCCAGCGAAACCAACGACCGGTGGCTTACGTCCGAAGAACTGCACGAGATGATCGGATCGATCCAGCCCGAGGAACCGGTCAAGAGTTGACGGCTCGCATGAAGCCTAGTGTTTTGGCCGTCATCGCCGCACGGGGAGGCAGTAAGAGGATCCAGAGGAAGAACATCCGTGATTTTCTGGGAAAGCCTATCATCGCCTATCCCATCGCCGCGGCCTTGAAGTCCGGCTGCATTGACGAGGTCATGGTATCGACCGACGACGCTGATATCGCCCGAGTCGCGCAAGCGTATGGCGCGAAGGTGCCGTTCATGCGATCTGCGGGCGCTTCCGGGGACCGGTCTACGATCATGGATGTGATCCGGGAAGTGATCCGGGAGTACAGCCTGAGGGGGATGGAGTTCGAGTTCGGCTGTTGTTTGTTCCCGACGGCCCCGTTCGTCACGCCGGAGCTTCTCGCCTCCGCTTTTCAAAAATTGATCGATACGGGGGCTGACACGCTTTTGCCTGTGACGCGTTTTAGCTACCCGATCCGGCGTTCCCTAAGGATCGAGAACGGGCGCGTGAAGATGAACTGGCCCGAGCACGCCGAGACGTTTTCACAGGACCTGCCGCCCGACTACCATGATTGCGGTCAGTTTTATTTTTATCGGACTGAGGCCATTCTCGGGCAGGGCGGGTTTCTGACGGACAGGACGGTGGCCTTCGAGCTCCCGGAAACGGAAGTGCAGGACATCGACAATGAGGAAGACTGGAAGATGGCCGAACTGAAGTTCTCCGCCTTCATGAAGAAGGACGCCCGGTGATCATCGGCCAGGCGAGTGGAGTCCCCCTCTTCACCGCCTTGCGCGCGCGCCTTCCCAGGACTGAATCGAAATAGCGCGGCTTGAGGCCTTGTCCTGGCCGGATGACCCGGACGTTGTTCTGCGAGATAACATCCCCTGCTTCGATATCCGCTACGACATAGATCGAGCGCTTGTATCGGACGTTATGCCTTTCCCCCGGGCTGATGCCGTAGGAGACCCGGCCCAACGCTTCAAAAGCCGTCTTGGCGCCGCTGACGAGCATTTTGAGCTCGGCCGGGTCCAAGGAGAATGCCGAGTCGACTCCCCCGTCAGCCCGGTCGAGTGTAAAATGCTTCTCGATCAGCCTACATCCCAACGCCACGGCCGCCACTGATGCGCCGATCCCCATGGTGTGGTCCGAAAGGCCGACATGGCATTTGAACACGCGGGCCATGTCCGGGATGGTAAGCAGGTTGCTGTCGGCGGGTTCTGCTGGATAGGAACTGGTACATTTGAGAAGGATTATATCCTTGCAGCCAGCCGTCCGGAGCGCGCGGACGATGTCTTTCAATATCGGCTTTGTCGTCATCCCTGTGGAAACGATCACAGGTTTCCGCGTGGCCGCGACCCTTTTCAAGAGGGGCCAATCCTCATTCTCGAATGAAGCCACTTTGTAACAGGGAGCGGCCAAGCTCTCGAGGAAGTCGACGGCGGTACTGTCGAACGGCGAACTAAAGCAGACCAAGCCCCTTTTTTTCGCGCGTTGAAAGATAGGCATATGCCAGGCCCAAGGCGTCTGTGCTTTCTGATAAAGCCTGTAGAGGTTCTCTCCATCCCACAATGGGTTTTCGGCGTCGACCCGGAATGGGGGCGCGTCGCTTTGGATGGTCATCGTATCGGCCGTAAAGGTTTGGAGTTTCAGCGCATGCGCACCGGCAACGGCGGCGGCATCAACCAAAGCGAGGGCTTTGGCTAAGGATTGGTTGTGATTGCCCGACATCTCGGCGACGATAAATGGCGGATGTCCTTCTCCGATCCTGCGGTTGCCGATCTTGATGTCGTTCATCCTAGAACCCCGGAGCAGTGACGTTGAACAGGTAGTCGATGAAAGCCAGGTGACTTATGAAGTCTGTACAGCCTGCCTGGGGATAGCGGGGATGGTGGAATTCTTGATACTTGAGATCGATGGCGGCACCCGGGAATAGGTTGTTGGCGTCGATGTAGACCTTCGAGCCGACTGGAGACAGATAACGATTTCCGCCTAATTTTTTGCAAATATCAATGAGAGCCGGCACTTGGCCGCCTTGGACATCAAGGCTGCTGGCGAAAATAATCTCCGTCTTTATGCCAAGCCTTTCCCGCCCCAACTCTATGAGGTCCATATTCAAACCTAAGAGGGAATCATGACCTTTTGAGTAAATCCTCTCCAGGGAGGGAAATAGTTGCGAAAAATTAAGGCTTCGCGCGTAGGAAAATCGGATAGTGTCGAGATGATTGGTCAATTTGATGCTCGACAGGTGGTCTATCTTGACGTCCTTGATGCTCTGGTTATACCGTCCTTTGCTGATTACGGGCACGGTGAGCATTATCTCCCCGTTCATGTTCCTGATTCGATTGCGCTGCTGCCAACTTCGTTTGGCGAACTGGGCGCAGTCATAGATCACGAATGCGTCGCTATTGCGCATCAGGTCGAAATACCCCAACCAAGGCAAATAGGTCGGCTGCATGACGACGATGGTCTTCATTCAGCGGGGTCTATGACTGTCATTTATAGAGATAGACCGCATACTCGAACGGTATGCTGTTGTCTTTGACAAGGTAATCGTGGCGCAACGTGACTTTTGAGGTCAGGCGCCTCTTGCAGAAATCAAAGACTTTGAGGGGGTCGGAGTAATACAAGGACTTGTCCTGATAGTCCACATATGTCGACATGGCGTTGAAGGCCACGCCTTTGCGGGCTGCGCGGAACATCCTTCCGATAGTGGAATACATGAATCGTTCGTTCGCTCGCCTCTTATTATTGAAGACCCCGCTCAAGAACAGATAGTCGCAGCCCGTCGGCAGCGCGCCTTTCTCTATGTCGCAGACGGAGAATCGCGCACGAGGCGCATCGGCATACTTAACTCGGGCAGCTTCAATAAATTCGGGAACGAAATCAACGCCTTTGTATGAACCTCGGAAGCCTCGGCGCTTCAGGTACGCGAAGAAATGGCCGAGCCCGCAGCCGATATCTCCGACAGTTCCCAGCTGTGCGGCGATCTGGCTCAGTATTTCGAACCGCCGCTCCTGTGATCTCTTGTCTGACAACTGGACAGCATGTGGCGAGTCCCCATGCCTCAAATATAGGTCTTGGTAATGTTCGAGTATCCCTTTCATGACGAGTATACGAACCGCGCTAGCCTTTGGCCTGAAATTGCATCGAAAGCTGAACGGCATGCCGACCATTGTCTCAAGCGGGCTCTTGGATCATCTAGGAAGGCGATCAAGCGGCGTCTCAAGGAGGCGGAATCAATGCGATCCGCGCAGCCCAAGTCAAAAGTGGTTTTGATGGCGCGGAGGCGGGATGTGTCTCGCCGCTGACCCTCATTAAGAGAAATTGAGACATTAGGAATTCGGCAATATCCGCTCTCGTACCGTAGCATTCCCCCTCCTGAGACAATTAAGTCGGTACGCGCGAAACGGCTTTCTATTCCAGGGTGCGGCACGATGTGCTCGAGCTGATTGTGCCCCCCGAATTCTTCGGCTACGCCACGTTCGGATACGTATCTGATGCGGCTGCCTACCAAGATTGAGTCCAACGAATGGAGGATGGTCGGCAGGAGGGCTGGTCGGGTGGACGTCCCAGTCAATGCCACCAGGACCTCCCGAACTTTCTTCCGTGGTTGCCGAGTGTTTCGTGCGCGAATCGCGCGCAACTCAGGCTTGGCGGGAAAATACCTAAGGCCTAGGGCGCATCGAACTACGCCATATCTCCGTTTTTCGGCGCCGCATGTGAAGTTTATCACGAGATTGGCGCGCCTTAAATCTAACCTTCGGAAATCATCGAAAGCGATGAGCTTGAATTTGAATTCTGACAAATAGTCGATGTGTTCTTGCTTCAAGTGATAGTTGTCGAGTATGAGAGTGCTAAATCGTTCGGCAGTTTTGGCGAGGGCGATGATCCGAGATCCGATCGGGCCAGGGGATGGTTTTGAAGAGAATGCATTTCGGCGGAGTGTAGCCAATGAAAATTCATCGAACTGGCCGCAAAAGGAGATGCGGGTCCTTGGGTAGAGCATCTTAAGGTGGCGGGCAAGGCTAACGCACCGGGAAATGTGCCCACGACCGACGTGCGGGTTGCCATCGCAATAGAAAAGGAAGGAGGACGGGTTTCCCATTATTCAAGCCGTAGGACCCACTCCATACTGGCGAAGGGGGCTAAGAATGTCTCTTCAACAGGAGGATCTCGGAGTGAAAGCCGTCCACGGTCCTATATCCGAAGGGAATCACGTTTCGTTCTACCAGGTCATAACCCGGAAGCATAGAAAGATAGTCACTGGAACGGATCGGAGTGTCGACGCCGAGACCACCGTCCTTGCGCTGCTGCTTGCCTTCCCTCAGATTTCGCAAGAGCACCCAGCGCGCACCGAGGCGAGTCACGTGGCTGAAATAGTTCCGCACTATGTCGGGCTCCATCTCCTGGAACGACACGAAGTTGACGAACAGGTCCACTGCCCCGTTGAGCTTCTCGAGCTGCCAAGCGCACAGTACCGCGGCTTGCGGCAGAGAATCGATGGCGATGGAATCCCGGCCGCAGGTCTGGGCGTAGGTGGCTACCTTCTCTTCGCCCAGCACCTCGCTAAGATAGCGTTGAGCCACAAAGCTCGTGGGTGGGATGTCGACATCTATATAGCGGAGTCCCTCTATGCCTGCGTTCGACAAGACCTCACCTAAAGAACCAAACCCTCCGCCTATCTCCAGGACGGTGCGCGGAACGTCGCCGTGCAGATGTTTTTTCAGTAGGGAAAGGCCGAGCAAATAATTAAGCGAAGAACGGCTGAAGCGGCGACCGTTGAATTGGAAATGCTCTACCGGGCTCCCAAACGTGCTCTCCGAGAAGGTGTGCAGAAAGGGTCGTGCCCGCGGGTCGTCCGCCGCCGCAAGGACGCGGTAATCGGCCAACGCCGACATCTCGCCGCCAAGAAACTGGGCGAGGGCCAGTTGGGGCTTTGTCGCCTGGGGGAACAAGGTTCCCAGCCAGGCAAGCAGTCCCGCCGCCTGTTCCGCGGTAAAGCCGCTCGCTGGAACGCCGTATGTCGGGACGAAATAGCCAAGAGGGTGCTCTAGCGAGCGAAACTTCTCAATTCCGTGCGTGTGGAGCTCAGAGGTGATGTTTGACGCGGGCTCCTCCCAGAACGCAGTAGGACGATAAAACGCGACCTGCTTTTGCATATCTTCACGCGCGCGCGTCAATTCAGGATAATCATGCATGGCTGATGGCCTGCCTCCACGGCTTGACTTGGAAAATGTTATAAAATTCGTTAGTGCATAAGCATCAAGGCTGTCGTACGATTCCCCGAGTTCCCTCCCTGAGATGAACCCCGCAGACCTCAACTCCGGACTCATCTCGGACCTTAGGCGGGTGAAGGTCTATTCGGTTCGAGCAGGGTTGAGCGGCTCTTGCCTAGTCTTTCCCGTGAGCCTTGCCTTGGGCGTCGGGATCTTTGAGGCGATAGGGGTCGGATTGATGGTGCCGTTGGCTCAAGGCCTTGTAGGCATGGATTTTTCTTTCTTATCCAGGACGAAGGCCTTTCGGATGCTCCAAGAGCTGTTGCCGGGGATATCCTTCTCGCCTTCTGCCGCATTCGTCTGCTTGGCACTTGCCATATTCCTGTCGTTCGTCCTCAAGAACATCCTGCAGTACGGTTCTTCGGTCGCTGTGGCACGCTTGGTCAGGCAGTTCGCCAATGGGTTGCGAAAGCTGATATTCCGGCGCTATCTGACCTTTGGGAAGATTTTTTTCGATAAGAACAATGCGGGCCATCTCCATGGCGTAGTGATCAGTACGGTCGAAAAGTTGGTAACGCGGCTCTCGGACCTCCACTATTTTTTCGCCGGCGCATTCACGCTGATCGCCTATCTGGGGATCATGATGTATATCTCGGTAAAGCTGACGGCGGCGCTCATTTTCCTTCTGCCCGTGCTGAATCTTTCCCTGGCCTGGATCATTCCAAGGGTCCGTAGGGCATCCGCTTCTTTCTCTGAAGCCCAGGGGGCTATGAGCAAGGCGTTGTTCAACGCGCTCTCCTGCATCCCACTAATAAAAGCCTACTGTGGGGAGGAGCAGGAGAGCGAAATCTTCGGCCGCAAGAGCGACGAAGTCGCGCGCTTCGAATTCGGGATGGACCGAAACGTCCTGATAGTCCTGCCGCTCCAAGAAGTAATCATGCTTGGACTCGTCCTCCTCCTTGTCTCAGTGATGGCGTTCATCGTCGCGCGACAAGGGACGGCGCGTTTGCCTGGATTTCTGGTCTATTTCTACGTGCTGCGAAGAGCCGCCAGCTCGTTTAGCGTCGTCAGCCATATAAAGGCGACGCTCTCAGCCATCACCGGGCCGCTCGATGAGCTCGATGGGATCTTCGATGACTCCGGCAAGCATTTCGTCCCCTCCGGCCAAGAGGAGTTCCCGGGACTCAAGTCGCTCATCGAATTCAAAGCCGTCGATTTCTCTTACGCTGACGGGCCTCGGATTCTGAAACGGGTGAGCTTTTCCGTGGAACGCGGCCAGATGACGGCTATCGTCGGCCCAAGCGGCACGGGGAAGTCGACGATCGCCAGCTTGTTGAGCCGATTCTATGACAGCGCTCCTGGCTGCATCATGATCGATGGGCGCGATATCCGTTCGTTCACTCTCAAGTCATTGCGCCGCCATATGGCGCTGGTGAGCCAAGACACGAGCCTATTCAACGATTCATTGAGGGTGAACATCACTTATGGCCTGCGTCCCGTCCCGACGGACGAGGCCTTGGACACCGCCGTCCGCAAGGCTCGATTGACCGATTTCGTGTCGCGGCTTCCGGATGGCTTTGAAACGGTCATAGGGGACCGGGGCGTCCAACTATCCGGAGGCGAGAAGCAGCGGGTTTCGATCGCTCGGGCGCTTCTCAAAGGGAGCGATGTCCTTATCCTCGATGAGGCGACCAGCGCTCTGGACACGAAGACCGAGCAATTGATCCAAGAGGCGCTCGACGAGATGATCGGGGGTAAGACCGCCGTGGTTATCGCCCACCGTCTATCGACGATAAGAAAGGCCCATAAGATCCTGGTGGTGGAGGGCGGCGAGATCGTTGAGGAAGGCTCACTGTCCAAGCTGCTCGAAATGAGGGGACGTTTCCATCAATACTGGGAAGCTCAGAAGTTCTTTTGACATGAATTCCGCGGTCCCTACCCGGTTGTTTCGTGCGGATACCCTCCATGATATCGCCAGCGCCGCCGTCGTGTTACGGAACTTGCCCGCGGGTAGGGATGTGCTGGCGTTTTCAATGGACAAGTCGGCGGAGGCGACGCAGTCGTTGGCGAATAAGATGCGCATCATGGCTCGCTCCCATGCCTGGAGTGAGGTGGTCGACATCTCAGGCCTGCCGCTCGCCCCGCACATCAAATCCGGGGCGCCTCCCAGGTCTAGGCTCCGACGCCTGAGAGACATCACCGCCTCTGTCTCCGGGTTGCGTCGGATGCTGGCCCCCGCCTTCGGCCTGCCGCCCGAGCACCCTTCTTTAAGGGCCCTGCTAGCCAAGAAGGTGGACGAACTCTACCTGACCTGTTTCCATCATGCCGATGTTCAAGCGCTCTATGGGATTTTTCCTTCGGCGCGAAAGATATATACACCTCATGGATTCGATTCGTTGAGCCTCACGGAACTCACCTTCTATTCCCGCCATTGTTCCGATTTTCTACGAAGCGGGGGCCGCTCCAGCGTTGAGCGCCTAAAGGCGGGGCTATTCGGTGATGACGCCGTCTTGCCGAGGCGGATGTCCGTTGACGAGGCCTATTCTTTCAACCTCCCGATGCCCTGGGCTCGTGTGCAGCACGACTTGCGCCCGCATATAGGCCGAGACACGATGCTCAGGTTCTTCGCCGACCTGCCCGAAGCGGTTCGAGACTATTTTGAGCAGCTGGCACGGCGATGCGGTGAGAACACTCCCCTTCTCTTGCTGGCGCCATATGACCCCGACCTCGAGCCCCACAGCGAGCGGCTAACTCGATCAATCGTCAAGCTGGCCTACGCGATGGTCCAGCGCGAGGGAGCCTCATCCCTATTGATCAAACCGCATCCGCGAAATAGCGAGGCCCAGGTATCAAGCGTGTTGGAACGCATCGGGCATGCGTCGCCAAACACGGCCTTGATCGCCGTCCGTGAGCATAGCGAGTTTCCCATCGAAATCACCTTGGCTCCCTTTCTCATCCGGTCCTGCGGTTCTTTTGGATCGTCGGCTATGAGGGCGCTCAAACGCATCTATGGCACGACAAGCTATTGTCCGGAACAGGATCTAATCGACCACTATACCTGCCTCGCTTTTTCTCCGGAGGATATCACCACGTGGATCGAAGACAATAAGCAAGATTACACGGCGATTTGAGCGGCGGATTCTACTTCCCGGCTATTTGAAGACGGTGACCAGCCAGTCTCGATTCAACCGCGTTCGATTCTCGATCGTTGTGATGTGTTCATCGATGTCAACCCGTGAGAACCCCGGGCCGGAGAAAAGTGCGCGAACTTCCGACTCGTCGCGTGTCTTCGCAATTAGGGGATTGCCTTCCCTGAAATCTCCCTTGGCCGCGAAGAGGAAGAGCCCCTTCCCCCCGGGGGCGAGGACGCGGGCCGCTTCATGGACGGCCATCGCCGCCGAAGAGTCGTCGATGGTTTCGAGGACACCAATGCAAATCAGTCCATCGAACTGCGCGGTATCGAACGGCACCTTTTTGATGTCTGCGACCTTGAAGTTTTCCGAACGCCCCGTACCGGCGACAGCACGTTCGACTCCGGAGGAAGATATGTCGAAGCCTGAAACCTGAAAATTTTCATTATGGAGGAATATGCTGTTCACCCCATTCCCACAACCCATGTCTAGAAACTTTGTCCCGTTTGCGACTTCTCTGGGGAAGTTCCGGAGAACAAATTTAATCACTCTCTCGTTGGGATATTTTGGCGAACGGGTCAGGACCCATTCATTCCAGATGCGGGAAGTACTGGCTAGATTTTCAGCCATCGAAGGCCACATCCCCGCTGCCTAGACGATGACATCATCTTGACTGTTTCTAAGAATACAAATTTGGGGAGCACCATAGTCTACGCAAGATAAGCATGAACGACGGGCGATTCCAACGTATGAATGGCGAGTCGCGCCAGTGGCGGAATCGCCGTGCCTGCTCGATTCCGCGCTGGAACGGGAGGCCGAGTATCTTCTATAGTTATTTAGAATCCCATGCGACCGATCAAGGTCATATGTACGGTGGGGCCGACCTCGCTCCAAGAGGCGGTTCTGCGCGGCTTCGCGGCGCGAGGCGTCTTTTTGGTTCGAATCAACCTCTCGCACGTTCCTCTGGAGGAGATCGAGCGCTACATCCAGGCGCTAAAAGGATGCGGCATCCCCATCGCGATTGATACGGAGGGGAGCCAAATCCGGACAGGCATGATGCCGGGTGGCGGCGCAGTGCAGTTTCTCAATAATGAGCTAGTCCGCATCCATGGTCGAGAGATGCGTTGCGGAGCCTACGACCTCTATTTCACGCCAACGGACATCATCCAGTTCTTCCGGCCGGGCGATCTTATAGCGCTGGACTTCAATTCCGTGCTCCTACGGGTCGAGGACATCTCTCAATGCCGCTCCGCCGGCTTCATCTCCTGCCGTGTCATCATCGAGGGCTCCGTCGGCAGCCGCAAGGGCGTGCATTGCGACCTTCCCGGGCGCGTCATGCCCCCTTTCAGCGAAAAGGACCGCGCCGCAGTGAAGCTGGCCAAGAAGCACGGCATCAAGCATTTCACGCTCTCGTTCATGGATAGCGCGCAGCAGGTCCAGGAATTCAAGCGTCTCTATCCAGAGGCGGTGACGTATGCCAAGATTGAAACCTTGAGCGGCCTACGGGACGTGGACGCGATCTTGCAGGAGGCCGACGGCATCCTCATCGACCGCGGCGACCTGAGCCGCGAGGTCCCCATCGAGCGCATCCCCCTCATCCAGCGGCATTTGATTCAGCGGGCCTGCGAAGCGGGCAAGGAGGTATTCGTTGCTTCCAACCTCATGGAGACCATGGCCTCGGAGCTAAAGCCTTCTCGTGCCGAGGCGAACGACATCGTGAGCACCATTCTCAGCGGAGTCACGGGCTTCGTGCTGACCAAGGAGACCGCGGTGGGCAAGTACCCCGTCGAGACGGTCAACATGATGAACGCGCTCGTGCGGCAAGCCGCTATGGCGGGTCCTCAGCCCGCCTCGCCGATGCTCGACGCGCAGAAACTGCTGGACCGTGACTTGAACGGCCTCCTCGTCGCTCCCCACGGCGGACGCCTCGTGGACCGTTTCCTGCCGCCGGCGCCCGGAGAGGATTTCTCCGGTCTCCCCCGCGTACACCTCGACGACGAGCTGCTGATGGATCTCGAGCAGCTCGGTGTGGGTTCCTTCAGTCCTCTGGAGGGGTTCTTGACGAGCGAGGATTACCGGTGCGTGCTCTCGGAGATGCGCCTGAAGACCGGCGTGCCGTGGACGATCCCGATCATCCTCCCGGTCTCCGCCTTAGATAGTGCTCGGCTCAAGATCGGCTCGCAGGTCGCTCTTGTGTCGCGCTCCGACGGCGAGACCTACGGCGTGCTCGACCTCGAGGACATCTATCCATTCGAGAAGGATGCGTACTCCCGCGAGGTCTTCGCCACCACCAACGATAGCCATCCGGGCGTGGAGCACCTCAAGGCCTACGGCGAGTTTCTCTTGGGGGGCAAGGTGCGGCTCCTGCGTAGGAGGCTCTTGCCGCACTCCTACGTCAACCTCACCCCCCGCCAAGTGCGCAGCATATTCGAGAGCCGTGGCTGGTCGAAGATCGTGGGCTTCCATACGCGGAACGTCATTCACCGGTCCCACGAGTTCATCCAACTGCGCGCGATGGAGCAGTACGGCGCGGATGGCCTGTTCGTGCACCCCATCGTCGGCAAGAAGAAGACGGGCGACTACACGGCGGATACCATCATCGCGGCATATGAGCTCATGATGGAGAAGCATTACCCCAGCAACCGCGTCGTGTTTGCGGGGTTCTCGACCTGGTCGCGCTACGCCGGCCCTCGCGAGGCCGTCTTCACCGCCCTCTGTCGTCAGAACTTCGGTTGCAGCCACTTCATCGTCGGCCGCGACCATACCGGGGTCGGCTCTTTCTACGGCCCCGACGACTCGAAGGTCATCTTCAGTCGTTTTCCGGATATCGGCATCGTGCCAGTATTCTATTCCGAGATCGGGTATTCCCCCGCGCTTGGGCGGCACGCGTCCCGGAGCGAGGTGGGCGACGCCCACGCGCTCGAGGACATCAGCGGCACACAGGCGCGCCAGTTCCTCCTCGGAAAGACGCCGCCCCCGGACTGGTTCATGCGCCCCACGATCTCCAACCTGATTCTCGAGCGTCTGGCCGAAGGGAAGGAAGTGTTCGTCGGATGAGGACCTTGGTGCTCTGGTTCACCGGGCTATCCGGCAGCGGCAAGAGCACCATCGCGCAGGCGGTGGCGCGGGGCTTGACCGAGCGCGGCAAGAGCGTACTTATACTCGACGGAGACGCCGTTCGCGGCACTCTGCACAGAGACCTCAAGTTCTCGTCTGACGACATCCTCGAGAATAATCGGCGTTTAGCCGCTTTGTGCAGCGAAGCGCTCGGGAAGTATGACTACGTTCTGGTGCCCGTGATCTCGCCCTTTCGCCGGGGGCGCGAGTACGCCCGGCGTCTCTTGGAGCCGCACTTCGCGGAACTATATGTGAAGGCGAGCATAGAGGAATGCATCCGGCGCGATGTGAAAGGCCTCTATAAGAAGGCGCTGGCCGGACAGGTGGAGAATTTCATCGGCCTTTCGCTGGAAACGCCCTACGAGGCGCCGTCGAGCCCGAACCTTACTCTGGACACCGCTGGCGAGGATGTCTCCGCGAGCGCCGCCAAGGTGCTGGAGTTCGTCGAGAAGCGTACCGAGAAGGCATGACGATCCGGGCTATGTCTCGGCAATTTCGGCCCGCGTACTCCAGAATATGAGCGACCCAGCCAGCCTCCGTGCTTCCTGTGCCCCGCGGTACCGGTTCTTCGAAGACTTCGTCATGGTCGACGGAATCACCCGGGCCGGCAAGTTCCTTCTTGGGTCCGTCATATCGGCATTCGAGGGTCTTGAGTTCATCCAATACTCGCTTGCCTTCGAAACCATGCTCATCCTGCACCGTCTTGGGAAGATGGACCTCGACACGCTCCGCGCATTGAGCCATCTCGAGATGGATTCGATGGCCTTTAACATGGCCATCGGACGCTCGCTCAATGGCAGGCAGGTTGACCTTTCATGCATAAATAGAGCGCCTGATGCGGCGAGCTTCTTAGCCAGGGCTGCGGTCGAGGATCGGGAGGAATTGGTCCGGCGCTTCAAGGAGGAGCGCCGGTTGCCTCTGCACATTTGCCATGAGGGTCTTCCGAGTGCCCCGGTTATTTTTGAACTCTTCCCAAAGGTTCGCTTGGTCAGCATCCTGCGAGACCCGGCCGCCTTGGCGATGTCTTGGTTCAAGCGCGGCTGGGGCAGGCGCTCCGGAGCTAACGACGGTCAAGTGTTCTCCTTGTTTTTCACCGCTCCCGGGGAGCCCCGGCCGTGGTGGGCGTTGGACTGGCAGGAAGACTACGCCCAGCTCTCCGAGATGGAACGATGCGTCCTGAGCATCGCCGCCTTGCAGAACGAAGCCCGCCGGGGGTTCGAGGCTGCCGGCGGCGCGGCGTCCGGCCGAGTCTGCTTTGTCCGCTACGATACGCTCGTGGAGAAACCGGATGCGGTTCTGGCGACGATGGCCGGCTTTCTGGGACGCAAGCCGGGACCGGCCTTGTCGGTCATCATGACCCAGCAGCGGCTTCCCGGCGCGCTTCCTGCCGGTCAGCGGATGAAGCATTTGGAGGCTATTGCGGGGCTGATATCGCCTAGATATAGGCCGGTCCTGGAGCAGGCTTGCGCAGAGTATGACGGGTATTGGAAGGACTTGTCCGTTTAGGCCATAAACGACCTGCGGCGCGCGCTGGCGGGCGGCGGTTATTGAAATATGGAGTCAATCTCTGCCAGCCCGCTCAAATGCATCGGAAGAACGTGATTCCATTCAGAATTTCCGTCTCTGAGGTTCAATTCAAATACGACGAGGAGGCGACGGAAGAGTTCGGCCAACGCAAAAAGCCGCAAGCGCGAGCGGTCGCCTCCGGAGACGGGGTCTGCCGCGGCCAGCGCGTCGAAGAATCGGCGAGCCGTGCCGGAAGCCGCGGCGGACCATCGCCCATGCCATTGATGCACCGCATGCTGCTTGAGAAGCTTGTAAGCCGCGTAGCCGAGGGAGACTCCACTAGGCAACCACACGAAGGACTCGAAATCTACGACCCCCGCCAATTTGTCCCCCTTCATCAAGATATTATGTGGGTGGAGATCGCAGTGCGCAGCCTCCCACGGAGCCGTCTCGATTTCCTGCCTCCGAGCCCCCGAGCCCGCGCTAACTCTCGCTACGCGGGCCCAATTCGCGGTCAGGAGTTCGGCGTGAACGCTCCCGAAGATTCGCGGCCAGTCTTTCCTCCGCGACTCTAACGTACGCAACACCTCCCGCTCGCGGTCGATGGAGTAAGTCCATTTCCTCGCAGGATGCAGGCGCGCTGGGAGTCGGCGGAGATCTGCCTGCATCTCGCCGATTTTGCTCGCGACGTCGGAGAGTTGTCCCGCCGCTCCGCAGAAGAAATCCCCTGAGATAAACTCGAAAAGGCACCATGCGTCCGCCCCATCCCGAGCCAAGACGTCGCCTCTCGCTGTGTTTTCGAGACGAGGGACCGCATGGCCACGTTCGTTCAGCCAGCGCAAGAGCCTGAGTTGAACCCGCAGCGGCTCCGCTTCGCTGCCGACGAGCCGCTTCAATAGGTAGGCCTTACCCGGACCCTCTATCTTGAAATTGTTGGAATTGATCTCCATGCCGCCTGCTTTGAGCACGGCGGTGGGTGAGATCGAAAGGTGGCTGAATTCTTGCCGCAGGATGGCCTCCACGCGCGCGGAGCAGTCTGGCATGAGGATTGAGAACCGGGGAGTGGACTGGGAAAAGATGTCGGCCGAGAAGAGGGATGACGGGGGTTTCTTCCCCGCATCGGAAGACATCGGCTAGAAAAGGCCTTTGCTTAAGCCGCCGTCGGCCGTTAGGGTGGCGCCAGTCACATAGCTTCCGCGTTCGGAGGCCAAAAAAACCACTAGATCGGCGATCTCATCGGGCATAGCGAATCGTCCGATAGGGATGTCCGCCTGACTGCGCGCGAGGATCTTCTCAAAAGATATCTTCTCGGCTTCCGCCGCGCGCTGAAGCAAAGACTCGGCCCGGCCCGTCAGGACGCTGCCGGGACAGACCGTGTTTACCGTGATGTTGTCTCCCGCCAACTCGATCGAGATGGCTTTGGAGAAAGACGATAGCGCGGCGCGAGCGCTGCCCGACAAGATCAAATCCGGCGATGGCTCTTTGGCGAGCGTCGAGGTGAGGCTGATGATACGCCCCCACCTCTTGCTCTTCATGATGGGAACGGCCAGCTTGGTTAGGCGCACGGCGCTCAGGAAGTTGACGTTCAAGGCCTGCTGCCAGGCCGATTCCGGGAGCTCGAGAAACGTCCCGGGAGGCGGCCCGCCTGCATTGTTCACCACGATGTCGAGACGTCCCCACTTCGCAAGCGTCTGGTCTACAATCCGGCGGGCAAAACTCTCATCGGCGACATCGCCAGGAATGGTCATCACATCAGCGCCGGTCCCGCCGCGGATAGCTTCGGCCGCGGCGGTCAAGGTCTCGGGATCGCGGGCGACGATACAGACGTGGGCGCCCTCTGCGGCCAAGCCAGTAGCAATGGCATTCCCCATGCCTTTGCTGGCGCCGGTGATTACGGCGACTCTTCCCTTAATTCCAAAGTCCATGCGCTAACCCCTGTGTCCCAACCTTCGGCAGTCGTCAATCAGGAAGCGCAGGTAGCTCGAGAGCTCCGGTAAATCCCTTGCCGCCATCGGGAGGATAAACGCTTCCACGTCGCGGAGGTAGGCGCTCCGAACCGCGTCGTCCGGATTGAGGCAGAGGAGGAAGAGATTGTCGAGCTTGTCGAGTATTTTAACGATGCGGGCCGGCCGAGGGGCGCGACCGAGCCGCTCATAATATGCCTCGGTGTCGGTCCGGGACGCCAAACGGCGATCGACCGTCAATATGGAAATCACATTGGCTACGGGCCGGCTTAAGCTCTTGGTCATGTCTTCGATAGAAAGCCCCGACACCTCGAATAGATTGTGCACTAGAGCCACGACCACGGTTTCGACATCGAGAGGCTTCACCGCGCGCATAGCCAGGCAGGCGACCCGCAGAGGATGGGCAAGGTAGGCCGCAGGCGACAAGCCCGCGTGAGTGTACTCGATCGTCTTGGCGAACCGATATGCCTCGAGGATACGATCGTAGTCCTTGCCTGAAGCATGCGCAGCGAGGCACGCTTCAAACATAGCCTGTGCCTCGGCCCCGCCGGCCGCGCGGCTCTGCAGACGCGAACTTCGCTCTGTTTCGATAGGCCCAAGACCGGCAGGGAAACCCGCTTCGGCGGGATACATCAGCAATCTGTCATCGTCATTTCCCCGCGCCTTTGCCTTCGGTGGCGACGGGTCCAAGGGCGAGACGATACCATTCCATCGTATGCCGAAGCCCTTCCTCGAGAGGCACCTCGGCTCTAAAGCCTATCAAGGATTCCGCGAGGCGGGTGTCGCAGGAACGGCGGGGCTGCCCGGAAGGCTTGGATGCGTCGAACCGCAATTCTATCCGCCGCCCCGACAGCCGGACAATCATCTCCGCGAGATCGCGGATCGATATCTCTTCCCGAGCCCCGATATTGATCGCTCCCACCTGAGGAGACCGTTCCGCCACCGCCATGAGGCCGCGCGCAAAATCGGTAGCGTACAGGAAGCTCCGCGTCGTCCTGCCGTCTCCCCACACATCCACGATCCCGTCGGCGGTCAGCACCTTGTGGATCAAACCGGCGACGACATGGCTGGTCGCGGGATCGAAGTTGTCGCGCGGGCCATAGGCGTTATACGGGCGGGCGATGCGGACGTCCATCCCATGCTCCTTGGCGCTTGCCTCTCCGAGGAACTCCTCCATGCGTTTCGCCCACCCGTATCCTTCGTTGGTCGGCTCGGGCAGGCCGACGAAGCCTTCTGATTCGGGCGTCGGGATGGTGCAGTCGCGCGGGTAGACGCAGGCGGAACTTGTGACGAGAAACCGGCCGACCCGTTCATGGCGGGCGGCCTCGAGCACGGATATGAACGACTGCAGGTTGTCACGGAAGATGCTTGCGGGATGGGCCACGTTGTAAGCGATCCCGCCGACTTTCGCTGCCAGGTGCATCACCAAGTGTTGGCCGCGGACGACTTCGCGGGCGGTCGCGGAGTCGCGGAGGTCACCGAGAATCCAGCGCGCGGCTGAGCTTCCCGGGCTGAGGAAGCGGTCTTTGGTGGCCGGAGACGACGCGGTCGCGGTCAGATTCGCGCCCGCTGCAGCGAGAGCATCGAGCAGATGACTGCCGATGAAGCCGTTCCCTCCGGTCACTAGGACCCGGCGGCCCGCCCAGAACGCGCTCATCACACGGCTCCGAGCACGACGGCTTTGTCCGGCGAGGGTTCCAGGCCGTACCGGCGGGGGTCGAGTCCGACGGCCGCGATGTCGGCGGCGAGCATGAGCCTCACCAAGGCCGAGAAGCTTGTCTTGGGCTCCCACCCGAGCTCCCGCTTCGCTTTCGAGGGGTCCCCCAGCAGGAGATCGACTTCGGCGGCGCGGAAATAGCGGGGGTCGATGGCGACCACCTTCTCGGGGTCGAGATCCACGAGCCTGCAGCATTCATCCAAGAACTCGCGGACAGTATGGGTCTCCCCGGTGGCCAGGACGTAGTCATCGGGCTTTTCCTGCTGGAGCATTCGCCACATCCCTTCGACGTATTCGGCGGCGTAGCCCCAATCCCGCTTCGCCTCAAGGTTCCCCAGGTAGACCTTCTCCTGGCGTCCTGCCAGGATATTGGCGAAAGCCCTAGTAATCTTGCGCGTGACGAAGGTCTCGCCACGGCGGGGAGACTCGTGGTTGAACAGGATGCCGTTGACCGCATAGAGGCCGTAGGCTTCCCTGTAGGTGTTGACCAGCCAATAGCTCATCAGTTTCGCGGCGGCGTACGGGGACCTGGGGCGAAACGGCGTCCGTTCCGTCTGGGGGACTTCGGCCACCGCCCCGTACATCTCGCTGGAGGAGGCCTGGTAGTAGCGTGCCTGGAGGCCCGATTGATGGATGGCCTCGAGAAGGCTGGCCGTCCCCATGCCGACGACCTCGCAGGTGTAGCTCGGGATCTCGAAGGAGACGCGGACATGGGATTGGGCCGCTAGGTGGTAGACCTCGTCGGGCCGGATCTTGTTGATCAGACCCGAAAGGCCGGCAGCGTCGAGCATGTCGCCGTAGTGCAGGTGCAGTCGGACCTCCTTCTCATGGGGGTCCTGGAAAAGATGGATGATCCTGCCGGTGTTGAACATGCTGGTCCGACGCACGAGGCCGTGGACCTCGTAGCCTTTCCCAAGGAGGAGCTCCGCGAGATACGAGCCGTCCTGTCCGGTGATTCCTGTGATGAAGGCCTTGCGGGGCGTTGCGGAGCTCATGACGGCGATGATATAAAAAATAGACGATTTGGTATCCTTGACCTCCCGGGCGCGGACGCAGCCCGGCGGCCTGAATGGATCCAACCAGCCGCGTTTTGAGCGCACCGTCAAAAACCTACGCCCGGGAGGGGGCTTACGCCCTGGCCTTGGTCTTGGCCGGCCTGTTCCTGAGGCTCCAAGCTTTCCGCGAGTACGGCGTCATAAGAGCGCCGGACACAGGCGGCTACTTCACCTTGGCCGGCAACCTTCGGGCCAACGGGGTCCTAAGCCTCGACACGGCGCCGCCGTATCGGCCTACGGTCCGGCGGGTCCCCGGCTACCCGGCCTTCATCGCGGCCTTCCTGGGCCACCCTGACCCGGCGCGCGGGATCGTGCTGGCCCAGATACTGCTCGATGCCGCTCTCATCGGTATCGTCTTCGCGCTGGCCCGCGAGTTGCTCCGCCCGGGCTTCGCAGCGGCTGCAGCGGCCCTCTACGCGTTCCATCCTGAGGCCATTCGCTATTCGCACACGCTCTTGAGCGAGTCCCTCTTCACCTTCCTGCTTACAGCAGCGACTTGGGTGCTGGTCGCGGCTAGACGCCGGGACGACTTGCGTTTCGCGGCCGCCGGCGGCTTGCTTCTCGGGGCGGCCTCGACCGTCCGCGCGATCGCATTCGTCCTGCCGTTCGTGGTCTTCGCGCCGCTTGTGCTCCTTCAGCCGTCGCGCCGGACGCTTTCCCGCGCCGCCGTCGCGGCGGGCTTCTCTCTGCTCCTGAGCGGCCCGTGGATAATCCGCTGCAGCCTCCTTGCTGGACGGTTCGTGCCCTTGATGTCTGGGAGCTCGATGCTCACCTATATCGGCTCGAGACTCGATTGGGACCAGAGCAATGACTCCGCGTTCTACCCTAAGATGCTCGCCGACCGGGCAGGCTACTGCCTTCTTACGGGGGATTGCCCGATTTCGGAGATCGTCGAGTCAGACAAGCAGCTTTCGGCCGAGACCGCCCGCAATATCAAGGCCGCCCCTTTCCGCTGGCTTCTCTCGCGCGTCTACGCGCTGCGGTTCCTCCTAATCTCGAGCTTCGACCACGGCTCGAGCTCGTTTGCGGCTCTCTCGTGGAGGGAGGACCTGCTGAAGATCCTAAGCAAAGCGGCCGCGGCCTCTGTCTTCTCGATAGCCCCCCTTTTCCTAGGGATATGGGGCGCCTGGGCCCGCCGACGCGAGGCAGCGGCGGCCGTCTGCGCGGTCCAATGCGCGTTTATGGCAGCATTCTTCGTCGCCGGCTTCACTGAGTACCGTTTCTGGCTGCCGATGACGCCGATGCTGTTCATCCTGGCGGCGGCTGGCGCCGGAGCCATCGCGGAAACACGACGGTTTTGCTCCAAGGATATTGTATAATCCCAAGTCAAGGAGCCCCCCTACTGCATGATTACCTTGATCTCTCCGCCGGGCATAAAGACCTTCTCCTCGATCCAGATGCAGACGCCCAATCCGCCCATCGGGCTGGCCTACATCGCCGGCGCCCTCAAGCAGGCCGGCCTCTCGTACAAGGTCATCGACGCCGTCGGCGAGGGCATGGACGGGATCACCACCTACGCTACCCGCCAAGACATGAAGATGCAGGGCCTCTCCTACGAGGAGATCGTGGCCCGGATCCCGCCGGAGACGGACATCATCGGCCTGAGCTGCATGTTCAGCACGCTCTGGCCGATCACCCGGGAGCTCGCCGCGCGGATTCGCGCGAGCTTTCCCCGCGCCCTGCTGGTCTTGGGGAGCGAGCATGGGACCGCGGTGCCGGAGAACGTCCTTAGAACCAGCGCCTTCGACCTGGTGGTGCTTGGCGAGGGCGTGGAGACCGTTCTCGAGGTCGTCTCGGCCTACCGCGGCGGCCGGGGCTGGGAGGCAGTCAAGGGGGTGGCCTACCTGGACGCCGGGGGCCTCTTCGTGGACAACGGGCTCTCCGCGCGCAAACGCGACGTCGACAATATCGCCCCTCCCGATTGGGAGTCCTTCCCGATTCGCGGATACATCGACCGCCACCAGATCAACGGCGCGAACATCGGGCGCTCGATGCCGTTGCTGGCGACTTGGGGTTGCCCCTACCAGTGCACCTTCTGCAGCAACCCGGGGATGTGGACCCAGGCTTGGATCCCGCGAAGCCCTAAGCTCCTCGTGGACGAGATGGAGCGCTACGTCCGCGAGTACGGGGTGACCAACTTCGACTTCCAGGACCTCACCGCGATGATCCGGCGAAGCTGGATAATCGAGTTCACCCAGGAGCTCATCGACCGCAAGCTCAACGTCACCTGGCAGTTGCCGAGCGGCACCAGGGCCGAGGTCTTCGACAAGGAGGTGGCGGCCCGCCTCTATCAGGCTGGCCTCCGTTTGCTTTCCTTCGCTCCCGAGAGCGGATCGGAAACCATGCTCAAGCTGGTCAAGAAGCAGGTCGACCTGACGAAGATGCTCGCCTCCATGCGGGTCGCGCTCGACGCCGGTCTAAAGCTCTCCTGCTTCATCGTGATAGGGTTCCCGGGCGAAACCCGGCAGACCCTGCGCGAGACCTTGGGGCTGGTTCGGAAGATGGCCCTCCTCGGGGTCCACGACGTGGTTGTCTCGAAGTTCGTCCCCTACCCCGGCTCAAAGCTCTTCAAGGAGCTCCAGGCCAGCGGCAAGCTAAAGCTTGACGACGAGTTCTTCATCATGCCGATGGAGTTCTACACCAAGAACGCGCCGTCCTTCTCCGAATCGGTGTCGAGTCGGGACCTCTATTGGGCGATGATGTGGATGTTCCTCAACTTCTACGTCCTATCCTTCCTACGCTATCCGTGGCGGATCGCCGAGCCCATCGTGGGACTCGTTACCGGCCACGAGAGTACCCGCTTCGCCAAGTGGGTCAACGACATGATCGTGATTCGGACCCAATGGATCCGGAAGTCCAGGCGGGCGGCGGGTTCCGCGGCACAGCCCGCGGCCAAGCGCGAGTTCTTCGCCAGCGTTTGAGGCGGAAGGGTCAGGGAGCCGGTACGACGTCGGCTTCGGCGTGGGCCAGCGTCCGCTTCGGTCCCAAGGCTAGCTTGCGGGAGAGCCGCCTCATGACCTTGATGGTGGCATAGTGGACGGTCGTCGTGAGAGGGACGCCCTCATGACGCCAATCGAAATAGAGCCCAAATACGTGGCCGAGGTCCTTGTCGCTTCGGATGAGCCGTTTCAGCGCCGCGCGTAGGCCAGGGTAGACTCTCATCTTCGGCCTGTCGAGGTATTCCTGGATGAGGTTAAGACCCCGAGCGACGACGTCCTTATGAGCGTAGTCGGCGGGAGCCTCTTCTAGAGCCTTATGCGCGGCCGCCATGTGACCGCGCCAGTCTCCCGTGGCCTCTAAGGTGTCCTGGTAGATGAATATATTCTCGTCGATCAGATGGAACCCTTTGACCGGGCCGAATTCCACGGCGATGCCAAGGGCGGCGGCATAACGGACCGCGTTGGCCAGGTCGGCGAGGTTGGAACGCATCACGACGGTTCCTAGCCGGACGTTCCACGCATGTCCCAACGCGGCGACCTCATGTGACTTGGCGACCATGCGGCGGATGTTGGCATCGACGAGTTCGAATCTTCCGCGGACTCGGATCTTCTCGAAGGTCTCCTTCGTGAAGCCGTCGATGGAGATCGTCATATCGATCCGCTTGAACTTCGTAAGGAACTCGAGCATCGCATCGTCGAGCCTGGATGCATTCGTGATGAAGCCCATCCGCCCCCCTTCCGGAGGGTCGTACTCCGACAGGAACCGTAGGTCAGGCTTGTTGGCGAATACCTCGCCGCCCATCAAGGCGACGCGGTTGGCGTACTTCGCCATCTTTAGCACCTGATCCACGCCGTCCTTGGGGACCGAGTTGTAGGGCGGGATGAAGTCGTAGAGGCACATCACACAGCGGAAATTACAGGCATCTGAGAACTCGACACAGAGATGGAGCGGGAGATGGTCGGCGTGTTCGGCGCCGCGACGGAAATTCTCCTCGCCACGCCGCTGGTTCGCTTCCATGGCGGGCGCGCCCTTCTGGAGCGGGGACCAGGGATAGCCTTCGCCGCTGCGGAGGCCCTCGCAGGTCGGACTGCAGAAGGCCTTGTCGAATTCACCGGCTGCGACGTGCTTGCGGATCTTCTGGTAGAGAGGACCGTTCCAAATTTCCTCAAGAGTGTTCTCTTTAAGGGTCCCAATGCGGTTTAGGTTCGTGGAGCAGCAATGGCGGACGTCGCCGTTGGGCGAGATATAGGCCGAGTCCCACGGGAACTTGCAGGGAATAGTGGGCTTGGCTGGTTCGTTCATCGTCATATTATAGCAGTTGCCCGCTAAGGAGGCGCCGAGCCGTTCGCCACGGCAGGCCGAGGGCCGTCAGGGCGGCCGAGGGTCGCGCCCGGCAGGCGAGCGCGAGGAACCGGAGGCTGGCCGCGACGTTGCCGGCGTGGAGGTGGGACCCGGAGAGCACGAGAAACTGGTTCGCGAAGACGTCGCGCCGGATGCCGGCGTAGCGGACGGCGTTCGCGGGATCGGAGAAGAACTTCTCGAGGAGGGTCAAGGTGTCCTTCTCAAGGAGTCGCACGCTCGTGCTCATGCTCCCGTGGTGGAGTCGGTAGCGTACATAGGGCTCCGGGACGAGGTCTACCGGGCCGGCGCCGGCAAGGCGGATCCACATGTCCCAGTCGGCGCAGTTACTGAGGGCCGGGTCGAAGCCGCCTACCCGCTCGAAGACCTCGCGCCGGACCATCACGGTGGACGAGTTCCCGATGATCGTGCAATGAAGCAGGAGGTCAGCGACGAGATCGGGGCTGAGCCTATAGGCCAGCAGGGTCTCCCGGCCCGTCGCTTCGTCAAAGGCCACCGTCCCCGTGAAGCAGGTCGCCAACCCTGGGCGGGCGGCGAAGCGGGCGGCCTGGGCCTTGAGCTTTCCGGGTAGCCAGACGTCGTCGGCATCCAAGAACGCCACCAGCTTCCCGCGCGCCTCGCGGGCGCCACGGTTCCGCGCTTGGCAAACCCCCGAGTTGGCCTGGCGGACGTAGCGGACCCGGTCTCCGAAGCGCGCCACGGCGGCCCCTGTTCCGTCCTTGGAGCCGTCGTCGACCACAATGACCTCGAGGGGGGCGTAGTCTTGGGCCAGCACGCTCTCGAGCGCTGCGGGGACCCAGCGTTCTGCGTTGAAGGCTGGGATCACGACGCTGACCAGGGGAGCGCTCACGGGTGGCGGGGCGCGGAGGAAGCCCGATTTTTCATACCATTGCTCAGCGTCGCGGCATGCAGAACCATAGTCTAACATTCCTGGGCCGGCGGCTCCTGTCTCGTCGATGACTGGCCGCGTGGCCTGGCGGCTCGAACCCGTTCATTGCCCGCTCTGCGGCTCCGGGCGTTTCCGTCGGATGGGAGTCCGCGGCAACCGGGAGCATTTCGGCGCGGACTCTCGCGCGGAGCCGCACATCCAAACCGACGTGGTGCGGTGTTTGGGGTGCGACTTCATCTACACGAACCCGATGATCCGGGGCATGGAACATCTAGAGGCGGCGCATTACGCCGACCCGCTAGGCTACCAGGCCGCCGCGGAGGGGCGCGGGGAGGCGATGTTCGCATCCCGTCTAGACCTCATAACTCGCCATCGCGCTCCCGGTCGCCTGCTCGACGTCGGTTGCGGCAAAGGCGAGTTCCTTAGCGTTGCCCGGACGCGCGGCTGGGCTGTAGCGGGGATAGAACCTTCCCAAGGCCTCTGCGAGCACGCGCGCGCGGCTTACGGGCTGGACGTCCGCCTGGGGACCTTGGAGACGGCCGGCGCGGAGGCGGCGGCGTTCGACGCCGTGACCTTGAATCATGTCCTGGAGCACGTCGAGCGCCCGCTCGAGCTGCTGCGCGGAGCGCGCGGCCTGCTCAAGCCGGACGGGCTCCTCTTCGTCGAGGTGCCCAACTGCGATTCCTACCTTCTGCGGGCCGCAGACGCCTATTTCCGACTCAGAGGGCTGGACTGGTCATCCCGTCTCTCCCCCCTCCATCCGCCGTTCCACCGGTTCGGCTTCACCGTCGCTTCCCTGCTCCATGCCCTTCGCGCGGCGGGTCTTGAGCCGGTCGAACTCGTCACATACTCCGGCAAGGGACGCGGCTACCGGGGCGGGCGCGGCCTCGCAGCCGTCATGCGCGGCGCCGCGGCGGCCCTCCTCGATCTGCTCCCCAACCGCGAGCTCCTGGCGGCGCTGGCGCGGCCCCTTCGATGAGGCGGGTCGCGGGCCGCATCGCCGTGCTCTGCCCCGCCCCGCGCGGCATGAGCCCGGCGCAGAGGTTCCGGTACGAGCAGTACCTCGGTCACCTCGCGGACGCCGGCTTCGAGGTGGACCTTCACCCCTTCATGCCCGAGTTCGCGATGCGCGTCCTCTATCGGCCCGGGAACCTGCCGGCGAAGGCCGCCGGGCTCCTCATGGGCTTCCTCAGAAGGCTGCTCCTCCTTCTCCGGGCCGGCCGCTACGACTGGTTCTTCGTGGCGCGCGAGGCCTCTCCGCTGGGGCCGCCGTTCGTGGAGTGGGCCCTCAAGGCCTCGGGGCGGCGCATCGTCTACGACTTTGATGACGCGATCTACCTGCCGAACGTGTCGAGCGCCAACCGATTCATCAGTCCTCTTAAATGTTTCTGGAAAGTGGCCGCGATCTGCCGCTGGAGCCACAGGGTCTCGGTCTGCAACCCGTACCTCGTCCGGTGGGCCTCGGCGTACTGTCGGGACGTCCGTCTGATCCCCACGACGGTGGACACCTCCTATCACCGATCGTCGCGGACCGCGCGGCCTGGGGCGAGGCCGCTCGTCCTGGGCTGGACCGGGAGTCACTCCTCGACCCGGTATCTGGAGGTCGTGCGCGAGGCCCTCTACGAGCTCCGGCGGCAGAGGGAGTTCGAGTTCCATGTCATCTGCGACGTCGATCCCGGCTTTCCGGACCTCTCCGGCTACCGGTTCGTCCGCTGGCGTCTAGAGACCGAGATCTCCGACCTGGACCGCTTCGACATCGGCCTTATGCCGGTCCCGCGCGAGGACTGGGCGCCCGGCAAGGTCGGCTTCAAGGCGATCCAATACTCCGCGATGGGGATCGTCCCCGTCGTTTCCAGCACGGGCTCCGGCGGCGAGGTAGTCGAGGACGGGGTCACGGGCCTGGTAGTCGACAACGAGGCCCAAGCATGGGTCAGGGCGTTGCGAGGGCTTATCGACGATCGCGATTCTTTGGCGGCGATGGGAGGGCGTGCGCGCGAACGCATACAGGCGCGGTATTCGGTCGATTCCCAGCGCGAGAATTACGCCGCGCTGTTCCGGAAATGAGCGCGGGAGTCCCGGTTTGAGTAGAATCGTTGCTGTGAGGAACAGATGGTCATAACACCTTCGAGCAGGATCTACATCGCAGGCTGCGGCGGGATGCTGGGCGACGCCGTATACAAGGAGTTCTCGGACGCGCATGTGAAAGCCACGGACATCAACCTCTGTGAACCGTGGCTTTCTAGGGGAGACGTACGCGACCCCCGCGGCATGCGGGAGTCGATCGAGGCCTTCAAGCCGGACGCCATCATCAACCTGGCGGCGCATACCGACCTGGAACATTGCGAGCGCGAACAGGAGGATGCCTGGCTGACCAACGCTTTTGGGGCGGAGAATCTGGGCTCCATCGCCCAGGGCCTGGGCATACCCTACGTGTACATCTCTACCGCGGGGATCTTCGGGGGCGAGAAGGAATTCTACAATGACTTCGACGCCCCGAACCCATTGTCGATCTATGCCAAGTCGAAGTATTATGGCGAGCAATATGCCCTGCGCTCAGTCTCGAAGCATTACGTCTTCCGCGCCGGCTGGATGATGGGCGGGGGCCCGGCCAAGGACAAGAAATTCGTCAACAAGATCTTCAAGCAGATCGCGGCCGGGCGGAAGACGCTCGAGGTCGTCGACGACAAGCTCGGGACGCCCACCTATACCGTCGACTTTGCCCGCGGCATCCGCCGGCTGCTGGAGAGCGGGCAGTACGGACTCTATAATCAAGTCTGCGGAGGCTCCGGCAGCCGCTACGATGTCGCCGTGGAGTTCGTCCGTCTCCTCGGCTTGGAGAGGACGGTTTCCGTGGAGCGGGTGTCGTCGGAACGCTTCCAGCGGGAATACTTCGCCCAACGCCCGGCCAGCGAGTCGCTGGTGAACATGAAGCTGAATCAACGCGGGCTTAACGTCATGCGGGATTGGCGCGAGTGCTTGAAGGACTACGCCGAGACTTATCGGATGGTCCTCGAGACGGCCTGAGCTCCTCGAGGACCGAGCATGAAAAACGTCCTCGTCCTGACCTATTGGTCCTTTCGCAGCGGCTTGATCCAAGCCTATACGCTGCCTTACGTCAGGATGATCGCCCGTCGGCTGAGCAGCGGCGGCAAGGTCTTCTTCGTCACCTTGGAGCAAGACGGGCTGTTGGTGCCGAAGGACTCGCGCGCCGAAGTAAGAGCGGAACTGGCGAAGGACGGGATCGAATGGGTCCCGTTCCACTATGCGCGGTTCGGCGCCGGTGCCATCTTCAAGATGGCCGTCACGCTGATCCGTCTATGGTGGCTGAGTCTCTACAAGGGCGTGGACGCCATCCACTGCTTCTGCACCCCTGCCGGGGCGCTTGGAAGTCTGCTCTCTCTGGCCACGGGCAAGCGGCTCATCTTAGACAGCTATGAGCCTCATGCCGAGGGAATGCTGGAATATGGGGTCTGGAAACGAGAAGGACTGGCGTTCCGGCTGCTCTTCGCCTTGGAGCGCCTGCAGACCCGCCGGGCGGCGGCTGTCATCGCCACGGCTCCCGGGATGCGCGACTACGCGCTGTCGCGTTACGGAGTGGCGTTGCGGGGGTTCCATGTCAAACCGGCCTGCGTGGACCTGGAGGCTTTCAGGCCGGACCGTTTCGACTCGGATCGGCTCCGCCGCGAGCTCGGGTTGGACGGCAAGATCGTCGCCATCTACGCCGGGAAGACGGGCGGCACCTATCTGGACCGTGAGATCTTTGATCTCCTCAAGGCCGCCAGCGAATATTGGCCGGGACGGTTTCGTGCCCTCTTCCTTACGAGCGACGAGCCAGACATCATCTATCGATTCTGCGATCAGGCTAGACTAGACAAGAGCGAGCTCCTGGTTCGGTTCGTCGATCATAAGGATATCCCTGGATACATGGCCATGGCCGACTTCGCCATCACTCCCGTGAAGCCCGTTCCATTGAAGCGCCTTTGCGCGCCCATAAAGAACGGGGAGTACTGGGCGATGGGTCTGCCGGTCATCATCACCCCTAACATAGCTTCGGATTCGGAGCTTATCGCCGAACGGCGCATCGGAGCGGTTCTGACCGGCCTGGACCAGGAGGCCTACCGCGCCGCAGTCCGTGAGATAGACGGACTGCTGCAGGGCCGGCCGCGCCAAGAGCTGTCTGAGACTATCCGCGGGATCGCCACTGAGATGCGGAGTATGAACCTTGCCGAGGATGTCTATACGGCGTTGTACGGTCCTCCCCGGACCTAAGGGCGGTCCAGGGCCGTCATCGTAGGAGGATTAGGGTCCTATTAGCCTGCATGACTCCGTCGGGGAAGAGATCCTTGGTCCGGCGCTGTCCCTCGAAAGCGGCGGAATAGTCCCCGGACAGGAATTCCGCGGGGATCGGCAAGGGTTCCGCGGCGGGATTAAGCAGCACGACCAGGGTCCGGCCGCTGCGGCTCCAGGATCTCCCCACCAGGCCGGCGAGTTCCAATCGGGCCGCGCTCCCTTTCGCGAAAAACGGACTCAAGACTCGGAGTTCCTTTGCGACCGTCCGGAGGGCCTGCCATTGTTCGGGCAGGTCCAAGAGAGTGGTTCCATCCCTGGAGCGCTTACGTAGTTCGAAGAAGAATACTCCCGCCGCACCGTTCACGACCGCGTGGTAGGCCATAAAACGCATCTCCCGCAGCGATGGGAAGCGCCCCGTCCGCGGCTTATTGGGATCGCGTTGGGGGTAGTCCCGCCAGTCCATGGCTTGAACGACCGCCCATACGGGTTTATCGGCGACGCCGGCGACAGCCGCGGCGATCTCCGAGCCCAAGCCGCCCAAAGGAAGGTGAGGGACAGGATACCAGTCGACGAGGACGGCGTCGACACTGGGGGCGTAGTCTGCGGCTCGCGCTCCGGCACCGACAGTCAGGATCAAAGGAGTCCTCGAGTCCCAGGAGCGCACCCGGGAGGCCTGGCGTCTGATCTCGGCAGGATCCTCGCCGTTCACGTCGGGCTCATCGGATAGATACCACGCGGAGGCGTTGACGGCGCCGAGTTTGCCGCTGATCGATGGGCTGGGGAATCCTATGAAAGCCAGGCCAGTCCGACGTGCCCTTTGAGAGAGGGCCGCCTGGTCCTCTGGGCGGCCCGAGGCCGAGAGTATATGGGTGAACCCGGCGTCCGCGACCTCCGTGAGATCCACGTTCAGTCCGACGCCGAAAAGCCCGATTGGGAATTCTCGGGCGTTGCCGGGCGATGAAAGCAAGTGGAGCGCAAGGAGGACTGTTCTCATGGCGCTGCAACTCTAATGGTCGTGCGCTTGCGCGCCATATAGAAGAGGACCGTGATGAAGATCGGCAGTACCTGTATCTTGAATCGGGAGATTGCGCCGAGATTCCCCGTGCCGACTCCGTACATAATACTCCAGATGACAACAAAGCAACCCATCCAGAGAATCGCGGTTTGAAAGAATTCCCTCATCCGACTGCGCGACCAGGCGTAGAAGAAGAGGACCAGGAGAAAGGTGTTGTCGAGGGCGGCGGCGAGGGAGAATGCGTTGTGGGCCTCGAACAGTGTGGGGCGGAAGAGCGCGGTGAAAACGGCCAAGGGGGCGACCATAAGAAGCATGATCGGCGAGTCGATCAGAGGAAGCGCGAACGAGCTTCCCCCCTTCCAATTGGACGCAACCTTGGATTGGTATGCGGAGAACGCGTCGAACGAGTCGATCTTCATGTGCTCGGAGAACGCCGTCAGGGAGTAGAACACTCCCATAAGCACTACCGGGAAGATCAAGAGGCGGACGACGGGACGCCGAGTCTGAGTAAGATAGGCGATGGCCAATGGGATGGCCATTATGGGCAGGAAGTAGCTCCTGACAAAAGAGGCCATGAAGATCCCTGCGGCGATCTCGAGAATATGGCGTTTCCGATAGTCGCTGAACAGAGCCAAGCAGCCATGCGTATAGACACCGATGGCGAAGAGGATGATGGGGTCTTTCCCCAATGTCGAAGACCAGAACAGGCAGGTAGGGGCCAGGGTCGTGAGAATGAGGAGGATCGGCTTCTCCTGTTTCATGAAGCGCACGGCGCCGCGGTATGTGAGATAGATTCCGAGGAATCCCATGAAAGAGAAGACCACTTTGCCGCCATGGAACGAAGGCCCTATCACTTGAAAAAGAAGCCAAGCGAGCACGCGGATATGCCAGGTTCCGATGTTTCCCGATGAGGTGATGATGGGTTTTTCCGGCATAAATGAAAAAAAGAAGTAGCCGTCGATGTCGAGGCCGTAGTAAAACTCATACACGGGGACCAGGAACAGCGCTGCGGCCAGTTTTAGAGCCCAACAAAAAATAACCGTTCCTGAGATCGCGCGCGGGATGGGCGAAACTAAGAGGATGAAGCCGCAAAGCAGGCCGAGGAAAGCGCCCATGAAATAGTCGAGATGAATGTCGGGGCCGGTATAGGGGTAGACGTTATTGGCGGCCAACGAGATGAGGCTTGAGAATGGAGGGAGGAGGCTGGCCGTCATGGCCAATACGCAGACTGTGACGAGCAGCGCAATCGCTCTTTCCCGGGAGATCATGGGGGCCCGAGAAGGTCGCGGGCGTCGGCCTGGCGGCCAAGGGCCGCCAGGATCGAGGCGTGAAACCGTCTCAGGTTTGGATGATATGGCTGAAGATCCATCGCTGCCCGAGAATGGCGCAAGGCGTGCCTCCACAGGACGATGCGAGCCGCGGGCGTTTCCGCGGCGGCGCGTGAATAGGACCAGGCCATCGCCCATTGGCGTTCGAAACTCGGCCGCCATGACAGGGCGGCGTTCTGGAAATAATGCGTCGAAGGCGGAATCGTCCTGGAGGCCATGAAGTCGAAATAGGAGGCGGCGAGTTTGGGGCCGAACGCCGCAAGCCACGCCACGAAGAGAAACAAGGCGAAGCCTGCCTGCCGTCGCGGCGGCGGGGCCGGCCGTCGAGAGTTCATGGACGGCTGTCGCAATCCCCAAACGGCGGCAAGGGCCGCGATCCAGACCACTTGGACTCCCGGGATGCGGTTTGGAAAATCGACGAGTTGGTGGAGCATCACGACCATGCAGGCGCACAAGAGTCCTCGGGAGATCGTTCGCCCGGCGGCGGAGCCGCGCCCGGTCCGGTGCCACGACAGCGCCACTGCGGAGATCATTGAGCTGAAGAAGAGCAGGGCGAATGGGATTCCCGCCTCGGAGGCCAGTTGGAGCGGTTCACAATGCACGTAGTCGACGAAATACATCCCCAAGACTGGGTCGTGGTATAGGGGGGAAGCGACACGGAAAGCCCCCAAACCGACGCCGAAAAACGGGAAATCGCCGATGAGTCGGAGGGCGTCTTTCGCCATGGCGATGCGGAAATCCACGGAATTTATGCTGCCCGAAGCGAGGCGGCCCAATAGCGATACGTCTGCGAGGTGGGCCAATGTCCCGGCGGCCGCGGCCGACGCGACAAGGGCTGCGGAGAGCATCCTGGACCCGCTCGGAACGGAGCGGTCTAAGATCCTGAGGAAGGCGACGAACGCGCCGGTTAGAATCAAGCCCGCGAGCGCGGCGCGTGAGCGAGAGGCCAGGAGCCCCGCGCCCGTCGCAAACAGCAGGCATGACAGGACGAGGAACCGCCCCATGAGTTCGTCGGTCCTCCTCTCCCGCGCGAGACGCCGACGATCGGCGACCAGCTCCGTAAGGATGCCCGCCCCGGCGCAGAAGGCGGCGGCGAGCAGCGCCCCCGCGTGGTTCTTGTTCGGGAAGGGGCCGAAAGGAACCCCCAATTGATTGATGGGGCGTAAGCCGAGGTAGTGCGAATCCCCCGCCATGCGTTGTGCGAGACCGACGAGGGACAGCGTGGCCCCCATCATGAGGATTCCCCATGCCAATCGGGTGACCGCCTTCGGGTCGCGGAAGACCGGGGGTAGGATGAGCAGAAGAGCCGCGTAGCCGGCCCAATCCAAGGCGTAGGAGGCCGTCAAGTCGCGGGAGAGCGTCAGAGGCCCGCCTACCATCGTCAGCGATTCCGGTGGGGCCGGAAAGCATGATTGGACAGCGGCCAATAACAGCAGGGCCGCGGCGCCCCAGAATGCCGGAGACTGACCCTTGAAAGGGAACGCCGATGCCCCGTCGCGGCGGTATCGGTGAAAGGCCATGAGCATGATTGCGGCGCAGAGGACTGCCCTGGACCAGTCCTCGGTCGTCCCGAAGGCGAACGCGGCAAACGAGAGGGCTAGGGCGAGTATCGCCTCGGCGGCGTAATCCGGATCGTGGTCCGGCATCTAGTCTAGCGGACCGCCTCTTCTTCTTTGTACGCCTTGTAGTATTGGTATTGGTAGTGGCCGTAGTATGCGTATGAGAGGCCGCCTGCGGTCGCGGCGTTGATCACTACCCCGAGGTTCTTGATCCCGCTGACATCAAGCCTTCGCGCAGCTTCCCGGATCGCCGGCGTGCGCGTCTTCCCGTAGCGCACCACGAAGATAGCATGGCGGATATGCCTCCCCCATAGGATCGTATCGCTGACCGGGAAGATTGGCGGGCAATCCACGATGACGCGGTCGAAGCGCTCGCAAGCCCACGCAAGCAGCGCCGGTATCTTCGGGGTGTTGAGGAGTTCGGAGGGGTTCGGCGGGCGTGGGCCGCAAGGAAGTATCTTCAAGTTTGGGACGTCGCCGTCTTGGATCATGCCGTCGAGACCTCTGAGGTCGTCGCTGGAAGCGAGGAAGTTGCTTAAGCCTCGCCCGGAGGAGATATTGAACTTCTTATGGAGACTCGGACGGCGGAGGTCCCCATCGATCAGCAGGACTCGCGGATGCAGTTGGGAGTAAGCGACGGCCAAGTTCGTCGCTACGTGGGATTTCCCCTCTTCTTGGACCGTGCTGGTCACGAGGACAGGCGCGGAGACGGCTGAGACGTGCGCGAAGTCCACCATAGTGCGGAGGTTGCGGAACGCCTCGCTGGAGAGAGATTGCGTCGGTGCCAAGAGATCCGCGTAGGAGCTAATCCCTTTGGGTGTCGACGAATGCGGGATGAATGCCAGGAAGGATTGCTTGAGATCGCGTTCCACCTGGTCTTGCTGGCGAATCGTCTGATCCATGAAGTCGAGCAGGAAAGCAACGACGAGGCCGAGACCGAGCCCGCCGATCAGCCCGCCGAGGATGAACAGCCGCCTGTTGGGGCGCACGGGACCAAGAGGAAGGCGGGCCGGATCCACCACTCGGGCATTGTTCGCGCGCAGTTGCCCTGAAAGTTCGGTCTTGAGGCCTGAGACGGCTTTGTCGGTCTCGACCTCGAGCCGGGCTTTAAGGAGCTGATAGCTCGTGCGCAGGGTTTGAACGGCCGGGTGCTTGTCCGTATAGCGCTGCGAGGCTTCGGCTATCTGTCGAAGGAGTTCGGCTTCTTGGCTTTTCAGGTCTTGGATAAGCTTGTTGTTGACGAGGGCCGGCAGCATCTCGTAGGCCTGGCGCCCTCCTCCACCGGTGCCGGCCTGAAGGGCTTTGAGGACCTCTTGGGAAAGATAGAGTTGATTCTCGAGGTTCTGCTCGACGAAAAGAGTCGCCAGGGCGTTTGAGATATCCATAGCGCGCTTGGGTGATTGCGAGCTAATCCCGACGTTCACGAGACGAGTTCCGACGACAGGCCGCACTGCGACGGCCGATTGGAGCTTGAGCACCCCGTTTGGCTCGCCAAACTCAGGGTCCGAGGCCAAGGCGAGCTTCTTGTAGAGGTTCTCAAGGAGGGTATAGCTCCGGAGGAGCTTGTATTGGGTGAGATAGTAATCGTCCCGTGAGCGCTCGATCGCCCCGGCGCTCGGCGTGTTCGCAGCGGAGTCTCGTTCCCGCTCGATGAGGACCAGCGCACTGGTTAGATATATGGGAATCTGAGTCGAGAGCAGGGCAAGGCTCGAAAGGAAGATGAGGAGCGTGACTCCTGCAATCACCCACCGCCGGCGCAGAAGCAGTCCGACGTAGTCGATGGATTCCGAGGTCTCGTTCACGAGGGGCTCCAGCCGCTAGAAGAAGCTTTGGGGGACGTAGACGACATCATTGGGCGCAAGGGGGATGTCCTTATCCTTTTGACCTTCTTTTGTGATGGCAGAGACAGGGATGGAGATGCCTTGGCTCTTGCCGTCGGCCGTATTGCGAATGACGCGGGTCCTGTCCGGCGCGGCGATTCCCGTGAAGCCGCCGGCCTTGGTGATCGCTTCCAGTACCGTCATTGGGGCCTCCGACGGCAACGGGAGGGCACCGGGCGATTTCACTTCTCCGAGGATGAAGACTTGCTTGCTGCTGTACTCCTTGATGAAGATCGTTATCTGTGGATTCACGAGGAATTCACGAAGCTTGTCTGAAATCACCCGTTCGGCGTCGATAATGGACAGACCCCCTACCTTCAGAGCTCCGACTAGTGGTAAGGAAATCTCTCCCGCGGCGTTGACTCGGATGGTGCGATTCAGATCGGTCTCCCTGTAGACCGTCACGTCGACAAGATCGCTCGGAGAGATGAGGTAGTTCTTCTGGGTGGCGGCGGCGGCGGGAGAAACGGACTTAAGAATCGTCGCCAATGCGGCCTGCTCGGCTTGCTCCTGGGCGTTCAAACCAGGATTCGAGGCTGTGGTCGGGAGCGACGCAGTTGCGCATCCGCCGAGACAGCAGGCCAGCACGACGAGGAGATTTCTCACTGACGAGGATTATATAAAAAAGAGACCCCCTGGGGCGGACGCCCCAAGGGGTCTTTCGCGCTCTGTCTAGAACGTCAGCTTCGCGTTCAGGGTGGTCAGGTGCTGCTCGTAGTTGAACTGACCGGAAGCGGTGGAGTGGCGCTGGCTGTGCTGATAGTCGGCGCCGATGCTGACCCATTCCCTGATGCCGTAGGATAGACCCACGCCCTGGGTGTACGTATCGTCGCGCCGGTTGTGGGCGGCGACGCCCGGGGTCGGGCTGACCGACTCGGGGTACTTGTCGATCGACACGCCGCCGCGGACGTTCGCGGTCAGCTTATAGGGGAAGCGATGCGTCACCGAGATGTTCGCGTTGTTGGTGATGCTGTAGCGGTTCGTCACGAAAGTCGATTCGTTGAGGCCGCGGTTGAGCGCCAATATCCAGACGCAGCGATCCATCGGCTTCCAGGTCAGCTGGGAGGAGGCCACGACCGCCTGGACGTAGGAACGTCGCGCGGACCGGGTGCCGACGATGGCGTCGCTGGCCTGGTCGTAGTCCCTGAGTTGGTACCCGGCCTGGATCAATCCGCGCAGTTTCGGGGCGATGACGCCCTCGACGCCGAGGTCCGCGAAGTGGGACTTGCTGTTCTTGTCCTCGCTCGCCGTTCGTTTCACCGTGTAGTGGATGATCTGGCGGCGGTAGCCGACGAAGACCTTGGTCTTCGGCTGGACGCGGTAGCCGACGTTCGCGCCGAAGGTCTGGGTGTAGCGGTTGAGCAGAGGGCCGAAAGTCTGGCCGTCGACGTACTTGTCGACGGTGTGATCGGCGGAACCACCGAGCACCAGGCGGCCGCCGTCAGGGGCGTAGCCGAGGCTGCCGCCGAGCGAGTTGGCCCAGCGCTGGCTGCGCGCTCCGGCAAGCTCCGAGAACGCCGGGTCGGCGGTATTGGTGTAGCCGTCGTAGATTCTGCCGAAGATACCCATCGGGCCGGTGTAGTTGTAGCCGAGCCGAGCGCCCCAGGCGGTGTAGTCGTTGGTACGGGGCTGCTTCGAGAAGTTGACGTGCGTGACATCGGCGCCGCCGTCGAAGGAGTGCATGGCCGACACGGGGAGCTTGAAGTTCACTCCTAGCATGTTGGTCGTCACCCACGCGCTGCGCACGCCGCCGCCCTGGCGGACGCCGGTGACCTGGTCGACGGGAACCGCGAAGATGTTCGAGTCGTAGGCGGTGCTGACGCTGTACCACGGGTTGATGGACACGTTCCCGAGTTTCAGGTTGCCCGGCTTGTAGTCCGACATGGGCCCCATCATCCCGGCGGCATTAGCCTGGGGCGCGAGCAGCGCCAAGGCGAGGAAGGCTGCGAAGAGTCTGGTCATCAATGGTCTCCTATTTATAATGCCGAGTTACGGGGTGCTGTTGGAAACGGCCTGAGTCTGCGCCGGGTTGTTGACGGCGGTGTTCGTGTCGCTGTTGTAGTTCGTGAGGTTGTCGCCGCCCTCGGTGGTCTCGCCGGAGTCCGTCGTCGCGGTGCTGTCGGTGGTGGACGTGGTGCTGGTCGTCGAGGATGACTGGCCCTGAGCAAGAGTCGTGGTCTGGCCGCCCGAGGTCACCGCGATCTCGCCGGTGATGGCCTTGATCTCGGCCTTGCCGTCCGCGCCGGCCGTGACGCCGATCGTGTCGCCCGCGCCGAGGGTGGCCTCGGTCGTGCCGATCGTGACCGTGATCTCGCCGGTGCCGGTGGCCGCGATCTGGGTCTGGCCGTTGACGCTGTTGAAGCTGAAGGAATCGCCCGCGTTGGCCGAGACGACGACGCCGTCGGCGCCGGTCATGACCGCCTCGCCGCTGATGATGGTGACCTGGGCGCCCGCCGGGATCGAGATGGCCGAGGCTCCGGGAACGACGCCCTGGATGGTGCCGTCGGCCAACTTGATCTGGATCTGGCCGGTGAAGCTGGTGAGGGTGAGGGCGGGGGCGGGGGTCGGCGCCGCGGCGAAGGACGCGGAGGCCGTGAAGGCCAAGGCTGCGACGAAGGTGATCAGGCGGTTCATTAGCTTCTCCTTACTCTTGCTGACTTTAGCGTGCACATTCTAGCACAAGGAAGCGAATCGCTGTCAAGGAAAATTCACATCGACGAAATACGGCGGCTAGGAGGCGGGACTCGGCGCTCATGGGTGCAACAGTGAGGTTTGTACAGGGAAATCCGCGGGTTGTCAATGGCCCCCCCCTTTTTGTTATAATCTCAACCTAACTTCCTGGAGGGACCGCTGGACCTCCGGGGGAAGCCGTATCCAGCGGTTTGACCGTCAAACATAAAGGCGGATCCACGGAGGAATAGGGCAAAGTGAACATCTCAATGAAAGCGATGCTGGAAGCCGGCGTCCACTTCGGTCATCAGACCCGGCGCTGGAACCCCAAGATGTCCCGTTTCATCTTCGGCGAGCGCAACAACATCCATATCATCGACCTGCAGAAGACGGTCAAGGAGCTTAAAAAAGCTTATCAGTGGATCAAGGAACAGGCCGCCGAAGGCAAGACCATCCTGCTCGTCGGCACCAAGAAGCAGGCCCAGGACGTCATCAAGGGCGAGGCCGACCGCGTCGGGATGCCCTACGTCGCCGAGAAGTGGCTGGGCGGCATGCTCACCAACTATTCCACCGTCCGCAAGTCTTTGGCCCGCCTCGAGGAGCTCGAGACCTGGGAGAAGGACGGCGTGTTCCGCGTCCTCTCCAAGAAGGAAGTCTCCCGCCTCACTAAGGAAATGACCAAGATGCGCCGCAACCTGACCGGCATCCGCGGCCTCAACCGCCTGCCGGACGCCTTGTTCATCGTCGACCCCGCCGAAGAGGAGATGGCCGTCAGCGAGGCCCGCAAGCTCCACATCCCCATCGTGGCGATCTGCGACACCAACTGCGACCCGGACGTCATCGACCACCCCGTCCCGGGCAACGACGACGCCGCGCGCTCGATCAAGCTGTTTGTCAGCATCATCTCCGAGGCCATCAACGAGGGCCGCCAGGAGTTCGAGGCCAAGAAGGCGGCCAAGTCGGTCGAGGGCGCCGAGGCCGCGATGGCGGCGTCGGGCGCTTCCGCCGACCAAGCCGCCGCCGCCGAGGCCATGCTGGCCGAGGAGAACGCCCAGGGCGACACCAGCGTCGTCCAGGGCACCGAGCGCGCCGCCGAAGCCGAGTCGAAGGTCGGCTGAGGCCCGGTCGCGGGGGGGCTATCCCCCCCCGCGACCCTCTATATTAAGGAGACATCCATGACCACGACCGCCAATCCCGCCGAGAAGATCCGCCAGCTCCGTGAGAAGACCGGGGCCGGCATGATGGACTGCAAGAAGGCCTTAGACGAAGCCGCCGGGGACTTCGACAAAGCCGTCGAGGGCCTGCGCAAGAAGGGCCTGGCCGACGCCGCCAAGAAGTCCTCGCGTACCACGAAGGAGGGCCTGGTGGCCGCCTACGTGACGCCCGACGGCAAGCAGGGCGGGATCATCGAGCTCGACTGCGAGACCGACTTCGTGGCCAAGACCGACGAGTTCCAGAAGGCCGCGGCCGACTTCGCCAAGCTCGCCGCCGAGGGCAAGCTCCCCAACGCCGAGGCCGTCGACGCCGAGGTGAAGGGCCTCATCGCCAAGCTCGGCGAGAACATGGTCTTAAAGCGGGTCGACCGCTTCGAGGCGGCGGGCGCGGGCCGCATCGCGTTCTACGTCCACGGCGCGGGCTCCAAGAAGGGCGCCATGCTCGAGCTCTCGGCCGAGAGCGAGGCCGTCGCCAAGCACGAGGCGGTGGACTCCCTGGCCAAGGAGCTGGGCATGCAGATCACGGCCATGTCCCCCCGCTGGACCCGCCGCGAGGAAGTCTCCGACGCGGCGATCGCCAAGGAGAAGGAGATCTTCGCCGAGCAGATCCGCGCCGAGGGCAAGCCCGAGGCCTCGATCGCCAAGATCGTCGAGGGCAAGGTCAACAAGCTCTTCTACCAGCAGTGGGTGCTGCTCGAGCAGATGTCGATGCGCGACAACAAGACCCCGGTCAAGGACCTCCTGGCCCAGGCCGGAAAGGCCGCGGGCGGCGCCGTCGAGGTGAAGCGCTTCGTCCGCTACCAGCTCGGGGGCGAGTGAGCTACAGAAGGGTCCTTCTCAAGGTCTCAGGGGAAGCGCTGGCCGGGTCGGCCCGACACGGGATCGACTCGGCGGCGCTGACCCACATCTGCGGCGAGATCAAGAAGGCCTGCGGCAAGAAGACCCAGCTCGCCATCGTCATCGGCGGCGGCAACATCTGGCGGGGCGCCCAGGACCGCGGCAGCGCCATCGACCGCGTCACCGCGGACTACATGGGGATGCTGGCGACCATCATCAACGCCCTGGCCCTGCAGGACTCGCTCGAGTCGATGGGCGTGCCGACCCGGGTCCAGACCGCCATCGAGATCCCCAAGCTCTCCGAGCCCTACATCCGGCGCAAGGCCATCCGTCATTTCGAGAAGGGCCGCGTCGTCATCTTCGCGGCCGGAACCGGCAACCCGTATTTCTCCACCGACACCGCGGCCGCGCTGCGCGCCGTGGAGATCGAGGCCGACGTCGTCATGAAGGCGACCAAGGTCGACGGCGTCTACGACTCCGACCCGGTCAAGAACGCCTCGGCCAAGCGCTTCACGCGCCTCACCTTCATGGACGCCATCAAGAAGCGCCTGAAGGTCATGGACACCACCGCGCTCACCCTTTGCATGGAGAACCGGATGCCCATCCTGGTCTTCAACCTCAACACCCCGGGCAACATCAAGAAGGCCGTAGAAGGTCAGAAAGTCGGAACCATCATCGAGGAATAGGGGGCGCCATGGACCCGAAGGCTAAGGCGGAAGCGGCGATGAAGGAGCGCATCGAGCGGCTCAAGAGGGAGCTCTCGACGGTGCGCACCGGGCGCGCCAACCCGCATATGCTCGAGGGCGTCCAGGTCGAGTACTACGGCTCGCTGGTGCCCTTAAAGCAGGTGGCCGCGGTCTCGGTCCCCGAGGCCCGCACGCTCGAGGTCCGGCCCTGGGACGCCAGCGCCTACAAGGCGCTCGAATCGGCGCTGATGGCCGCCAACCTCGGGGCCCAGCCCCAGGGCGACGGCGCCGTGCTCCGCCTTTCGTTCCCCCCCATGACCGAGGAGCGCCGCAAGGACCTCTCCAAGCAGGTCGGCAAGACCGGCGAGGAGTTCCGCGTGGCCATCCGCACCGAGCGCCAAGAGGCCAACCAGCACCTCAAGAAGACCGCCAAGGACCAGAACTGGCCCGAGGACAAGGTCAAGGGCGCCGAAGGCCAGATCCAGAAGCTCACCGACGACTTCATCAAGCAGATCGACGTCATCGTCACCGACAAGCAAAAAGAGATCACCACGATCTGATGGCGTCGACCAAGGGCGCGGCCCTGCCGGCGCTCGATCCCAAGCGCCTGCCCAAGCACGTCGCCATCATCATGGACGGCAACGGCCGCTGGGCCAAGGCCCGCGGCCTGCCGCGCGTGGCCGGACACAAGGCCGGCGTCGAGTCGGTGCGCGCCGCCACCCGGGCCTGCGGCGAGCTGGGGATCGAGGCCCTGACCCTCTACTCGTTTTCGACGGAGAACTGGCTGCGCCCCCAAGACGAGGTCAGCGAGCTCATGCGCCTGCTCGCCTGGGCCTTGAAGGGCGAGACCGCCGAGCTCGACAAGAACAACGTCCGCCTGCGCGCCTCGGGCCGCATCTCGGGCCTGCCGGAGGCCGTTCGCGAGGAGCTCGACCGCTCGATGGCGAAGCTGGCCAAGAACACCGGCCTCATCTTGAACCTCGCCCTCAACTACGGCTCCCGGGCCGAGATCGTCGACGCGGTCAACTCGCTCATCAAGGAGGGCGCGCGCGAGGTCGACGAGGCGATGATCGGCGGCCGCCTCTACACCGCCGGCCTGCCCGACCCCGACCTCGTCATCCGCACCTCCGGCGAGATGCGCATCTCGAACTTCCTGCTCTGGCAGGCCGCTTACGCCGAGTTCATCGTCACCCCTACGTTCTGGCCCGATTTCCGCAAGCCCGACCTGCACGCCGCCCTCTTCGAGTACCAGCATCGCGAGCGCCGCTTCGGCGGGCTCTGATGCTCCTGCCGCGCGTCCTGACCGCCCTGGTCGGCATCCCGGCGCTTCTGTATTTCATGCACCTGGGCGGACTCGCCTATTGGGCCCTCATCACCGTCATCGCGGGCCTGGCCCTGCACGAGTACGCCGCCGTGCTCTGGCTCGGGGGGCGCGGCGTCCAGCGCTGGCTCTCGGTCCTCGGCGGCGCGGCCTTGGCCGGCGCAGTGGGCCTCGATGGAACGCGCATGCCCGGCCTGCCCGCGCTCGTCCTGACCGCGCTGACCGCCGCCGCCGTCCTGCGCGAGGTGTTCCGCAAGGAGCATTCCTTGGACCGCGCCGCTCTCACGGTCTTCGGCGCGCTGTTCGTCGGCTGGGGCCTGGGGCATCTGCCGCTCGTCCGTGGACTCGAGAAGGGCGAGCTCTGGACTTACTTGATCTTCGCGGCGGTCTGGACCTGCGACAGCGCGGCCTACTTCGTGGGGCGCGGCCTCGGCAAGCACAAGCTGGCCGAGGTCATCAGCCCCAAGAAGACCTGGGAGGGCGCGGCGGGCGGCCTGGCGGGGGCGTTCGCGGCGGTGTTCATCGCCCGGGGGCTCTTTCTCCGCGAGGTCCTGAGCCTGCCGCTGGCCGTAGGGACGGCGCTCCTGGTCGGCACGCTGGGGCAGGTCTCGGACCTGGCGCAGTCCTTGGTCAAGCGCGCCGCGGGGGCGAAGGACTCGTCGTCGCTTTTGCCGGGGCACGGCGGGCTATTTGACCGGATGGATTCCTTCCTGCTCTTGGCGCCGGCATACTACTATCTGCTGGTCTTCTTCGGTTCCCGGTAGTCCCGCCAAATGTTAAACTAGGTTTTGACCAGCGCATGAAGAACATCGTCATCCTAGGCTCCACCGGCTCCATCGGACGCAACGCCCTGCGCGTGGCGCGCGAGATGCCCGGGGCGTTCAACATCGTGGGCCTGGCCGTCAACGGCTCCGCCGACGAGCTCATCGCCCAGGCCGCCGAGTTCTCCCCCGCCATGGTGGCGGCCTTCGACCACGCGGCCCAGAAGAAGCTCAAGGGCAAGGTCGGCCGCGCCCGCATCCTCGAGCCAGGCGTCGAGGGTCTCTGCGAGATGGCCTCGGCCAAGGACGTCGACGTCGTCCTCACCTCGCTGGTGGGCGGAGTGGGCTTTGCGCCGCTCTTGGCGGCGCTTAAGGCCGGCAAGACCGTGGCCCTCGCCAACAAGGAGCCGATGGTCATGGCCGGCGAGCAGTTCATGATCGAGGCCGATCGCTGGGGCGGGACCATCCTCCCGGTCGACTCCGAGCCCTCGGCGATCTTTCAATGTTTCGGCTCGCAGAAGCCGCCCAAGGGCGGCCTGCGCGGCTACGGCAAGCTCGCCAAGCGCGTGATCCTGACCGCCTCGGGCGGGGCCTTCTACAGGCGCCAGGGCGATCTCTCAAACGTCACCCCCGAGGAGGCGCTGGCCCATCCCACCTGGAAGATGGGCAGGAAGATCACCGTCGACTGCGCCACCCTCATGAACAAGGGCTTCGAGGCCATCGAGATCAAGAACCTCTTCGGCCTCGACCTCAAGCAGATCGAGATCGTCATCCACCACCAGTCGATCATCCACGGCGCCGTCGAGTTCAACGACGGCTCGGTGCTGGCCCAGCTCTCCCCCCCCGACATGGCTCTTCCAATCCAGTACGCCATGGCCTGGCCGGAGCGCGCCAACCGCGTCATCGACCGCCTCGACCTATTCAAGACCGGGACCTTGACCTTCGCGGAGCCCGATTTCAAGCGCTTCCCGAACCTGGCCCTGGCCCTCGAGGCCGCCAAGATCGGCGGCGGCATGCCGGCCGTCCTCAACGCCGCCGACGAGGTGGCCGTGGAGGCCTTCCTGGCCGGGCGCCTGCGCTTCACCGACATCCCGCGCGTGGTCGAGACCACGATGAAGGCGTACAAGCCGGAAGGCCACCTGCCGTCGTTTGCCGAGGTGGCCGAGGTGGACGGCTGGGCGCGCGCCAAGGCCGCCGAGATGGCCGGCGCGCTGGGGGCCGCTGCGTGATCCTTTCCATCCTGTCGGTGCTTTTGACCTTCGGTCTGGTCATCTTCCTCCACGAGGGCGGCCATTTCGCGGTCTGCAAGTGGCTGGGCGTGCGCGTCGAGCGCTTCGCCTTCGGCTTCGGTCCCGAGCTCCTCGGTTTCACCTCGCACGGCACGCGCTTCTCGATCTGCGCCATCCCGCTCGGCGGGTTCGTGAAGCCCGCCGGCGAGTCCCTCGAGGACCACACCGGGCACCCCGACGAGTACTTCAGCCGCACGCCGTGGGAACGCCTGGCCATCGTGGCGGCCGGCCCGGCGATGAACTACGTCCTCGCGTTCTTCATGTTCTCCGGCGTGGCCTTCTTCCAGGGCCTGCCCGAGGCCTCCTCGGCCGCCGTCATCGGCGAGACCGTCGAGGCCTTCCCGGCCGCCGCCGCCGGCCTCAAGGCCGGCGACCGCGTCCTCAAGGTCGACGGCACGCCGGTGGCGGAGTGGAAGGAGATGGCCGAGTACGTCCATTCGCACGCCGGCAAGGGCATCCAGTTCACCTACGCGCGCGAGGGAGCGGTGGCCGAGGTTACCGTCACCCCCCAGCTCGATTCGGCCAGCGGACACGGCCTCATCGGCATCCGCCCCGAGATGACCCGGCGCAGCGTGGGCTTCTTCGAGTCGGCCAAGCTCGGCGTCAACCAGTGCTGGTACTGGACGGCCTACACGGTGAAGACTCTGGCCGAGAAGATCTACAAGCGCGAGAAGCCCGACCTGGCCGGCCCCGTGGGCATCGTCCAGATGGTCTCGCGGGCGGCCCACTCCGGCTTCGAGGACCTCGTGTTCCTCATCGGCCTCATCTCGGTGGCCATCGGGTTCTTCAACGTCCTCCCCATCCCCCTCCTCGACGGCGGCCACGGCGTCCTGTACATCTGGGAAGGCATCAGCGGCCGCAAGCTGACCGTCAAGATCGTCGCCGCGGCCAACTCCGTCGGCCTGGCGTTCCTCATGTCGCTGCTGGTCTTCGCCACCTACAACGACATCTCGCGCATCCGCGACGGCCGCAAGGCCGCCCGCGAGGCGGCCGAGAAAGCGGCCGTCCAGCAAGCCCCCAAGAAGTAGCAGGGAACTTTTTCCGACCTCCCGCGTACTAGTGGGTGGGCCTTTGGGCCCTTCACACCCGAAGGACGCGGAGGTAGAATCATGGCTGGCGAAGATATGGACATGATGCAGATACTCCAGGAGATGCGGCAGACGCTCAGAGATATCCAGACCCGGCTAGGCGGTGTCGAGATCCGTCTGGGAAGCCTCGAGACTGGCAAGGATCGACTCCAATCGACGGTGGATAAGATGGCGGTTCGCGTTGCGGTGATCGAGTCGACGATGGCCACGAAGTTGGCCACGAAGGAAGACTTCGCCGAGGCGCGTGCATACGGCGAAAGCATGTTGGCGCGGATCGTGGAAGCCAGTGAAATCGCGCGCGATGCTGGACGCAAGATCTTGTCGGGTCCGGCCATCCTCAAGCAGGTCAGGGGAGAACTGGACGACCACGAGATTCGCCTGCGCCACCTTGAAGAAAAGGGCCGGCGCGGTCCTGCCGCTTAGCCGCCGAGGGAACTTTTTCGGGGGGTAAAGCGTATATACGGTAGGGGTTCAGGGTCTCGGCTCCGGGAACGGAGCACCAAGGGGAGCGTGAGCGCGTAGGAGCGGCTGCCCCGCCAAGGCCCGGTAGAACCCCTACACTTTGAGGCGGTAGGTGACGACGAGGACGGGGCCGTAGGCGCTGGTCTCGGCGCCGGGCGAGACGTTGACGAGCAGCTCCTGGAACTCGCCGAGCGCTATGCGCCCGGCCAACGGCGGGGCGGCCCCCCCCTTCGCGGCGGCCGCGGCCAGGGGCTGGGCCAGCTCGCGCAGGGCGTCGCCGTCGGGGCCGGGCGCGGCCAGGCCGCGCATGAAGCGCGCGGCCAAGGCGTAGGTCGCGGCCGGATTGCCGGGCGCCGCCTGGCCCTTCGGCAGATAGAAGCGGAACGCCTGCGACTGGCGCTCGCAGGCCTCGTGGTGGAGCTTGAGCATGATGCCGCCGGCCAGGCGCGCGGTCTCCACCGCGCGGCCGGGGCCCAGGGCGCGGAACTGGTGGGACAAGAGCAGCGGCCCGCCGCGGAAGATCGCCGGCCGTGGGGCTGGGCGCGTGCAGACCTCGTGGGTTCCTCGGGGGAACACGACCTCGCGGTCCTCGTCGGAGGCGCAGCCCGCCAGGAGCAGGGCCGCCAGCGTGGAGAGTGCCGTCCGGGACCGCGTCACGGGAGAACGCTAACAAATAAGAAAGCTATAATCGCCCTACCAATGCGACTCTCGAAATACCTCCTCCCCACCCTGCGCGAAGCCCCGGCCGACGCCGACAACATCTCCGCGAAGCTGATGCAGCGCGCCGGCATGATCCGCAAGGTGGCCTCCGGCATCTACGACTGGCTGCCGGTGGGCCTGCGCGTGCTGCGCAAGGTCGAGCGGATCGTCCGCGAGGAGATGGACGCCGCCGGGGCCCAGGAGGTCTGGCTGCCCGTCATCCAGCCCAAGGAGCTCTGGATGCAGACCGGCCGCTGGCAGGTCTACGGCAAGGAGCTTCTGCGCATCGAGGACCGCAAAGGCACGGAGTTCTGCTTTGCCCCCACCGCCGAGGAGGTCATCACCGACCTCGTGCGCCGCGAGGTGCGTTCCTGGCGCCAGCTTCCGCTCTGCCTCTACCAGATCGGGCTCAAGTTCCGCGACGAGCTGCGCCCGCGCTTCGGCGTGATGCGCGCGCGCGAGTTCCTGATGAAGGACGCCTATTCGTTCCACCTAGACGACGCCGACGCCACGGCCTACTACGACGTCATGAAGCGCGCCTACACGAACGTGTTCAAACGCTGCGGGCTGGACTTCCGCGCCGTCGAGGCTCAGGCGGGGGCCATCGGCGGCTCCTACTCGCACGAGTTCATGGTCCTGGCCGACACCGGCGAGGAGACCATCGTCACCTGCACCAAGTGCGAGTACGCGGCCAACATCGAGCGCGCCGAGTGCCCGGCCCCCTCCGCCAACGGCTCCTCCGCCGCCGCGATGGCGCTGCAGGAAGTGGCCACTCCCGGCAAGACCTCGGTGGCCGACGTGGCGGCACTCCTCAAGGAGCGGCCCGAGAACTTCATCAAGACCCAGCTCTACATGAACGACGGCCGCCCGGTCATGGCCCTCGTGCGCGGCGACCATGAGCTCAACGAGGCCAAGCTCGGCGCGGCCCTCGGCGGCGGCACGCTCGACCGGGCCAGCGAGGAGCAGTACCAGCGCATCGCCGGCTGCCCGGTGGGCTTCGCCGGCCCGGTCAACCTGCCGCGCTGGAAGACCCCCGACGGCAAGATGGTCGAGGTGCGCCTTCTGGCCGACCACGCCCTCAAGCCCATCGCCAACGGCGTGTCGGGCGCCAACAAGGCCGACCTGCACCTAAAGAACATCAACCCCGGCCGCGACTACACCCCCGAGGCCTTCGTCGACCTGCGCCAGGCGCTCCTCGAGGACCCCTGCCCGCGCTGCGGCGGCACGACGGCCTTCAAGAAGGGCATCGAGGTCGGGCACGTGTTCAAGCTCGGCACCAAGTACTCGACGGCCCTCAAGGCCGAGTACCTCGACAAGGAGCAGAAGGCGCAGCCCATGGTCATGGGCTGCTACGGCATCGGCGTCTCGCGCGTCGTCGCCGCGGCCATCGAGCAGGGCCACGACGACGACGGCATCAAGTGGCCGGCCGCCATCGCCCCCTTCACGGCCGGGATCGTCCCGGTCGAGAACGACGACGCCGAGGTCATGGCGGCGGCGACGAAGCTCTACGACGAGCTCAACGCGGCGGGCATCGAGACCCTGATCGACGAGCGCGCGGAGCGGCCCGGCGTGCGGTTCAAGGACATGGACTTGGTGGGGATCCCCCATCGGTTCGTGGTATCGAAGAAGACCCTGCCCACCGCCGAGGCCGAGTATAAACAGCGCGGGGCGAAGGAGACGGCGCGCTGGCCGCTGGGCGAGGCGGTGGCGCGATTGAAGACGCAGCTCGGCAAGTAACCCACCTACCAACGCAAGCACGGCATAGGCCCCCAACGGCGTGTGCGGCTCCGTGGGGGCCGCCCAGCCTCGGCGGGCAACGGCCCGCCGAGGGGTAACGGAAAACGGCGGAAGGATTGGATTATCGCTTCGCCTAAACGGCCACGGCGGAATCCGGGGTAATTTCTGCAGGCAGCAGTAGAGGTGCCAGGCTTAAGAGTGCGTCCGGACGCACTCTTAAGCCTGGCACTTTTTTCTAGCCGTTGAGGCCCTTCGGCATTGGTGGGACATGTTCGTTCAGGCGTTTGCTTCTTAGCCCAGCCGTTGCTATAATAATAACGAGTTTTCCGTCGGAAACGGCGGACGCACGGAGCATTTTTCCCAATTTTTCATGGCCAAGTTAGACGCGATCGAAAAGGACCTCGAGACCCTGCTCGCCCAGGACGCGGTGGAGCTCGTGGACCTGCGCTACCTCAACGAGGGCGGGCGCTGGACCTTGCGCGCCTACGTCGACAAGGCCGGCGGGGTGACGCTCGACGACTGCGAGGCGGTCTCGCACCGCGTCAGCGCCTTCCTCGACGCCTCCGACGTTATGACTCATTCCTACGTGCTCGAGGTCTCCTCCCCCGGCCTCGACCGCGTCATCAAGAAGGACAAGGATTTCGAGCGTTTCGCCAGCCAGCGCGTGCAGGTGCGCCTGCGCACGCCGGTGGACGGACGCCGGCGCCATTCCGGGCTCCTGAAGGGGCTCGAGGCCGGCCAGGTGCTCATCGAGGCCGAGGCCGGTCTGGTCCGGGTGGACCGGGCCGTCGTCGAGGAAGCGCGCCTCGACCCGGAAATCAAGGTTTAGGAGACCGACCATGGGCCAGAACAAGGACCTGATCACGGCATTGGACCAGATCGAGCGCGAGAAGGGCGTCAAGAAGGAGGACGTCCTGGTCATGATCGAGGGCGCCATCGCCAGCGCCCTGCGCAAGCACCACGGCCGCATGGCCAACATCATCTGCGTCATCGACCGCGGGACCGGCGCGATCTCCGCCGTCCTGCGCAAGAAGGTCGTCGAGGTCGTCGCCGACGCCGAGCTCGAGATCCTTTTGAACGACGCCAAGAAATGGAGCAAGACCGCCGAGGTCGGCACGGACGTCGACCGCGACATCCCCACCGCGGGCTTCGAGCGCATCGCGGCCCAGACCGCCAAGCAGGTGCTCATCCAGAAGATCCGCGAGATCGAGCGCGACAACCTCTACGAAGAGTACAAGCCCAAGGAAGGCGAGATGGTGACCGGCAGCGTCCATCGCTTCATGGAGCGCAACATCATCGTCGAGCTCGGCAAGGCCGAGGCCATCCTGCCCGTCCGCGAGCAGATCCGCCGCGAGCGCTACAACATCGGCGACCGCATCCGGGCCGTCATCCTCAAGGTCGACAAGGCCCAGCGCGGGCCGCAGGTCGTCCTCTCGCGCGCCACCCCGGACTTCCTGCGCCGCCTCTTCGAGATGGAGGTGCCCGAGGTCTCCGAGCGCGTCATCGAGATCGTCGACATCGCCCGCGACCCGGGCTTCCGGGCCAAGGTCGTCGTGCGCTCCAACAACCCGAAGGTGGACGCCGTCGGCGCCTGCGTGGGCATCCGCGGCTCGCGCATCCGCTCGATCATGAACGAGCTCTCCGGCGAGCGGATCGACCTGATCCCCTTCTCGCCCGAGACCTCGACCTTCATCATGAACGCCATCGCCCCCGGCAAGGCCAACTCGGTGCGCATCATCGACCCGATCAACCGCCAGGCCGAGGTCATCGTGCCCAACGACCAGCTGGCGCTGACGATCGGCCGCGAGGGCCAGAACATCCGCCTGGCCTGCCGCCTGACCGGCTGGAGCCTGGCCGTCAAGTCCGAGCAGCAGAAGTCCGACGAGGTCCAGAAGAGCAAAGAGGCCCTGCGCACCATGCTCGAGGTCCTCGAGGGCATCGGCCCCAAGACCGCCGAGGTCATCATCGCGGCGGGATTCGCCGACATCTACAAGCTGGCCGACATGAACCTCGAGTACCTGACGACGCTGCAGGGCGTGGGCGAGAAGACCGCCGAGAAGATCATCGAGAGCGCGAAGGCCTGGGTGGCCGACCATCCGAAAGTCGAGCCCGTCCTCGTCACGCCGACGGCGGCCGGTCCCGTCGAAGGCGTAGAGGGCGCGCCCGAGGCGGCTCCGGCCGAGGCCGAGGCTCAGCCGGCGGCCGGCGGGAAGGAAGGTTGAGGATTTTTCCGGGGACCATCGGGGGCTATCACCATGACGGATAAGAAGACTACGACCAAGAAGCCGGCTGCCAAGAAGGCCGCCCCTAAAAAGCCCTCCGCCAAGAAGGACCCGAAGAAGAGCGGGGAGACGACGGTCATCTCGACTAAGGCCGAGGTGCGCACCCGTGAAGAGGAAGGCTCTATCGCCCCCGCCTCGACCCGCCTCGTCGACCCCTTCGCCCTGCACCGCTCGTCCCAGAAGCGCCGCACCATGACCGGCACGCCGACCGTGGCGCGCCTGGCCCCGGGCGCGTCCCTGCCGCGCCCTCCCGAGCCCGTGAAGCCCGACCCGGTGCCTACCCCGGCGCCCGTGCCGGCCCCCGTCGCCAATGCGCCGGCCGCCCCCGCGGCTCCCGTCCCGGCCGCGCCCGCGGCGGCGCCCGTCCCGGCGGCGCCCGCCGCCCCGGCGCCGGCCGCGCCCACCGCGCCGGCCGCCAAGGCCCCGGCCGCCCCCGAGCCCAAGGCCACCTATACCCTCCCCACCGAGGCCCCGCGCCCGGCCATCCCGCAGCGCATGATGCCTCCCGGCGCGCGCATGGGTCCCAAGCCGGTCGTCAAGCATCCGGCGAAGGCCGCTCCGAAGCCCGCCGAGACCGCCCCCGCGTCCGCGCCGAACGCCTCCGCGCCGGCGGCGCTCAAGCCGCTGACCGTCTCCACGATGGTGACCGTCCGCGAGCTCGGCGAGAAGATGAACGTCCCGGTGACCGAGCTCATCAAGAAGCTCATGATCGCGGGGGTATTCGCCACGATCAACCAGCGGCTCGACTCCGAGACCGCCGTCATCATCGCCGCCGACTTCGGCTGGGAGCTGGTGGTCACCCCCCTCCACATGGAGGAGGAGATCATCACCGCGAAGGGCACCGACGACAGCCCCGAGCATCTCCGGCCGCGCTCGCCGGTCGTCACCGTCATGGGCCATGTCGACCACGGCAAGACCAGCCTGCTCGACGCCATCCGCGACGCCGACGTGGCGGCCGGCGAGGCCGGCGGCATCACCCAGCACATCGGCGCCTACCAGGTGAAGGTGGCCAAGGGCACGGTCACCTTCCTCGACACCCCGGGCCACGAGGCCTTCACGGCGATGCGCTCGCGGGGCGCTAAGGTCACCGACATCGTCATCCTGGTGGTCTCGGCCACCGACGGCGTCATGCCGCAGACCGTCGAGGCCATGGACCACGCCAAGGAAGCCAAGGTCCCGATCATCGTGGCGGTCAACAAGATCGACCTTCCCGGCGCCAACACCCAGAAGATCCGCCAGGACCTGGCCGCCAAGGGCCTCTCCCCCGAGGAATGGGGCGGCAAGACCATCTTCGTCGACCTCTCGGCCAAGAAGCGCATCAACATCGACAAGCTGCTCGAGATGGTCCTCCTGCAGGCCGAGCTCCTCGAGCTCAAGGCCAACCCGGACCGGCCCGCGGTCGGTACGGTGGTCGAGGCCAAGATGGACAAGCAGCGGGGTGCCGTGGCCACGGTGCTCATCCAGAAGGGCACGGTCAAGATCGGCGATCCCTTCGTCATGGGGCTCTCGGGCGGGAAGGTCAAGGCCCTCATCAACGACAAGGGCGAGCGCATCCTGAGCGCCGGCCCCTCCCAGGCCGTCGAGATCCTCGGCCTGACGGGCAGCATCGCCCAGGCCGGCGACACCTTCAACGCCGTCGAGAACGAGCGCATGTCGCGCGAGATCATCGACAAGCGCAACCGCGTCTTCCGCGAGGAGGCGCTGGCCCACAAGCACCACGTCTCGCTGGTCAACATCAAGGACCTGCGCGCCAAGGAGCTGCCGCTCATCATCAAGGCCGACGTGTCGGGCTCCGTCGAGGTGCTCAAGGACTCGCTCGAGAAGCTCTCCACCGCGGAGATCTCGGTGCGCGTCATCCACGCCGGCCTCGGCAACGTCAACGAGTCCGACGTCCTGCTGGCGACGGCCTCCAACGCCATCGTCCTCATGTTCCACGTCGACATCGACGCGCGGGCCAAGGAGACGGCCGACAAGAACGGCATCGAGGTCCGGCCCTACCAGATCATCTACGACCTCACCGCCGACGTGAAGGCCTCGCTCGAGGGTCTGCTCGAGCCCGAGACCGTCGACATCGTCATCGGCAAGGTCGAGATGCGCCAGGAGTTCAAGATGAAGGGCGGGCGCATCGCGGGCTGCCAGGTCGTCGACGGCAAGGCCGTGCGCGGCTCCAAGGTCAAGGTCATGCGCGGGAACCAGCTCGTCGGCGAGGGGCGCCTCGAGAGCCTCAAGCGCTTCAAGGACGACGCCCGCGAGGTCGAGAAGGGCCTGGAGTGCGGCTGCGTCATCCCCGACGTGGCCTGGGCCGTCGGCGACGTCTTCGAGGTCGTGGTCCAAGAGAAGCGCGTCCGCCGCCTGACCCCGAACGCCTGAGCGCATGAAGGCCTCCTTCAAGCGCGCCGACCGGCTCCGGGAGCTCTTTCTCCAGGAGATCGTCATGGCGGTCCGCGAGCTCAAGGACCCCGGCCTGGCGGGCTTCCTGACGATCACCGGCGTCGACGTCACCCAGGACCTCAAGGAGGCCGCGGTCTACTACTCGATGCTGGGCTCGCCCATCGACAAGGAGATGGCGGCTCGGGCGCTGGAGCGCTCGGCGGGCTTCATCCAGAAGCGCCTGTTCGAGTCCATGAGCATACGGCGCATCCCCAAGCTGCGCTTCGTCTACGACGACACCCCCGAGAAGGCCCAGCGAGTCGAGACCCTGCTCGAGCAGATCCACGCCGACGCGAATGCGGGAGCGCCGCCGCCCCAACCGCCGGCCAAGCTCGACTCGGTGGCCTCCAAGTCATTCCCTCGCCGCCAGAAGCGAAAGCGATGACGTCCCCCGACGAGGGGCTTCTCCTCGTCGACAAGCCCTCGGGCTGGACCTCCCACGACGTGGTCGCCGCCCTGCGCCGCCGCCTTCCCAAGGGCGTCAAGGTCGGCCATTCCGGCACCCTCGACCCGATGGCCACGGGCCTGCTCATCCTCCTCATCGGGCCGGCCACCAAGCGCGCCTCGGAGCTCCAGGGCCTGCCCAAGGTCTACTCGGGCACGATCCGCCTGGGCGTGGAGACCGACACCGCCGACATCACCGGGAAGGTACTGCGCGAGGCGGCCGTCCCCTCCCTGAGCGCGGAGGCCCTGGCCGCGCTGTTCACGCGCCTGGTGGGCAAGCGCATCCTTCCGGTGCCGCGCTACGCGGCCGTCAAGCTCGGCGGCAAGCCGCTCTACAAGTACGCCCGCGCCGGCCAGGAGACCCCCGAGGTCAAGCGCGAGATGGAGGTCACCTCCTGGGAGCTGACCTCGTGGGAAGCCCCCGAGGCGGGCTTCCGCCTGGCCTGCGCCAGCGGCGTCTACGTGCGCTCCCTGGCCGAACTGGTCGGGCGGGAGCTCGGCTGCGGCGCCACGCTGTCGTCTTTGCGCCGCGAGTCGATCGCCGGCTTTCGGGTCCCCGAGACCGGCCCTTTCGACCCTAAGTCCTACACGCATGCCCTCCCAGCCTGAGCGCTACCTCGTCACGATCGGGACCTTCGACGGGGTCCACCGCGGGCACCGGAAGCTCTTGGCCTGGGTGCGCGACCGCGCGCGCCTGAGCGGCCTCAAGACCCGGGTGGTCTTCTTCATCGCCCCGCCGCGCTTCTACTTCAAGCCCGACCTGCGCGTCCCCCTGCTGTCCTCGGGGGCCGAGCGCCGGACCCTGCTCAAGTCCCTGGGGATCGACCGCGTCGAGGTCCTGCGCTTCGGGGCGCGTTGGGCCGAGATGCCCCACACCGCCTTCTTCGAGCGCTACATCGTGGGCCGCTGGAAGGCCGCGGGCCTGCTCGTGGGGCGCGACTTCGCCTTCGGGCGCGGCCGGCTGGGCGACTTGGCCTTCCTCAAGGCCGCCTGCCAAGCGCGCAAGATGAGCCTGGGTGTGCTGCCGCTGGTCCGGGTCAACGGCCGCAAGATCTCTTCCTCGCGCATCCGCCTGCTTCTCGCCAAGGGCGACGTCGGCGCGGCGGCGCGCCAGCTGGGCCGGCGCTACGCGGTCTCCGGCCGCGTCATCCACGGCCAGCACATGGGGCGCAAGCTCGGCTTTCCCACGGCCAACGTCCGCGTCCCGGCCGAGGTCATGGCTCCCCCCGGCGTCTACGAGGTGCTGGTCTCCGGCCCGTGGGCGGACCCCAAGCGCGCGGTCTGCAACGTCGGGGTGCGGCCCACGCTCGACGGCGAGCACCGCCGCCACGTCGAGGTGCACGTCCCGGGCTGGACGGGCCGCCTCTATCATCGCGAGCTCAAGGTCGAGTTCGTCCGCCGCCTGCGCGGCGAGCGGCGCTTTCCTTCGCTTTCGGCGCTCAAGCGCCAGATCGCCCGGGACGTGGCGCGGGTCAGTGGCCCAGGTGGTAGGGCGCGCCGCTCAGGATCGTGAAGGCCCGATAGACCTGCTCGGCGGCCACCACGGCGGCCAGCTCGTGGGGCAGGGTCAGGGGGCCGAGGCTCCAGCGCAGAGCGGGCCGTAGGCGCTCTCTTTCCTCGGCGGAGAACCCGTCGGGCCCCCCCACCAGCACCTCCAGCCGTCCCGTCCCCCGGCCGCGCTCGCGGCCCAACTGGACGGCCAAGTCCTCCGAGGAGAGGACCTTAGCCCCCGGGGAGCGGTCCAGGAGCCAGAGCCGGTCGGAGCCCGCGCGCTCGGGCAGTCCGCCCGCCGCCGCGCAGGGGGTCTGGCGCGCGATGCGGGAGAGGTACTCGGCCATGGCCTCGGCCGCGCCGGGCAGCTTGAAGGCCCGGGCGCCGGGGGCGCCCGCCTTGAGCCAGGCCAGCCGGAAGGTGATCTTCAGTCTTCGTCTTCCCCGGACAGGGAGTCGAAGGCGGCCTGGTCGTGGGCGGCCAGGTTCAGGGAGAGCGAGAACAGCACGGCCTCGGTCTTGAGGGCCTCGACGTCGATGGTGACCGCCGCCCGGCGCTGGGCATGCTTGGCGGCGAGCCTGACGGTCGCGGAGGCCAGGCGTTGGGCGGCGGCGGCCAGTGCCGCGGCGGCGGCGGCGGCTTTCTTGTCGGCCGGCTCGAGGCCGACCTTGGGGGCCTTCCTGGCGGCGGTCTTGAGCCAATCCTCGCTCATATGAAGGTCGCGCAGCCTGTCTTTGGCCCGGTAGCCGGGGCGCTGGACCAGGAGCTTCTCGGGTTCCGCCGCGGCCAGGGCTATGCCGGCGGCGCCGGCCGAGAGGCGGAAGGCGTCCAGGGCGGCCATGAAGGGGGCGAGGTCCGGGGTAAAGAAGGTTTCCGTCTCGGTGTCGAGCTCGCGGAGCTGGCTGTCCAACGAGGCGGCCAGCATGGGGATGTTGGAGGCCGCCTTCTCGGCCTCGGCCCGGCCTTTGGCTAGGGCGTTCTCGAGGTTCGAGGACTCGACCTTGGCCATAGTCATGAGCATGTCGGGGTCGGAGAGCTCGCTGGAGGCGTCGGCGCCGCCCAGGACGGCCTTCTCGGGGGCGGCGTCGGCGCCGGTGAGGATCCTCTCCTCGGCCCGGGCGGGCAGGGCCACGAGGACGGCCAGCAGCAGGGAGGTCATTTATTGATCTGGGCGTTGAGCTGGGTCAGGCGCTCGTTGACGGAGGGGATGCCCAGCATCTCCTTCTCGAAGGAGACCAGGAGAGTCTCCTGGACGGGCAGCTTGAGCTGGTACTGGCGCTCGACCGGGTTGTACTCGAACTGGCTGCCGTAGACCTGCCCGCGCTCGATGGTCATAAGGAAGCGGTCGAGCGAGGCGGCCAGGAGCCAGCGCGCCGTGCGGTGGCCGAGGATGGCGGCCAGCGTGGAGAGCCGGTGGGCGGCGAGGAAATCCGCGGCCTGCGTGCCGTGCTGGAAGATGACGGCGGCGTGGTAGAGGTCGTTTTTGGTGCGCACCTCGCCCAGCTCCAGCATCACGTTGACGCGCTTGCGCCGGGAAGCGTCGCGCTCGGAGAGCTTCTGGACGTCGGCGGAGGTCTCGTAGACCCGCTCGCGGTCCTTCTGGTCGTCCTGGAAGAGCTCCTCGAGCTTCAGGTTGTCAGTCTCAGGGGGCATCGGGTCCAATATTATAGGCGGGATTCCTCTTGGGTGCCAGACATTGAGAACATTGAGAAGTTTCTCAACTTCTCAATGTTCTCAATGTCTGGCACCGCTATAGGCTCTCCCGGATCATCTCGAGCATCGCTTCGCCTCGGTCCACCGCCGCCCCCCGCGGGCGCGGGGCGAGGTCGGTCTTGGCGTAGTCCGCCTGGGGAGAATCGAGGACGTCGGAGACGCGCAGGAACAGGTAGAACCGGCTTCCGGTGGCCGCCGCGGCCTCGGCCACGTCGGCGGCCTCGACCTCGACGGTCTCCAGCGGCGAAGGCCCATCGCCGTGGCTCCGCAGCCAAGCCGCGTCCTCGAAGAGGATGCTGTCCACCGAGCCGTGCGGGGTGTCGAGATGGACGCCGGATAGGCGGTCCAATCCGAGGCGGCGGAACAGGTCCAGGGCCAGATTCCGCGCTCCGGAGACCAGCCGGCCGACCGTCCCGTCGGTCCGCGCGAAGGAGCCCGGGACGACGACGTCGCGCAGGCCGACCTCCCCCCCCAGCGAGCCGGCCGTGCCGGTGAAGATGATGGTCCGCGGCTTGGTCGAGCGCGCGGCCGCCGCCCGCACCAGCTCTCCGGCGCGGTCCCCGTACAGGTAGGGGTCGATCTTCACGGAGAGGACCCGGCGCTCCCCCACGGCGTACACCGTGCCGGCCAGCTCCGGCCTCCGGAACCCGCCGACCCTGCCGATCCAGGGCTTGCCCCCGGCGGCCCCGAGCTCCGCCACCTTGCCGTGGAGCTGTTCCGGATTTCCGATGACGACGACGTCGGGGTCGAGGCCCTCCTCGGCCAAGACGGCGGCGAAGTCGACGGCGGCGGGGGCCCCGGCGTCGAAGACCCGGATGCGCGCGGGGTCCAGGGGCCAACCCGGCGGGGCGTCGGGGTAGGTATAGAGGAAGTGGGCGGAGAGGGAGCGTTTATAGGAGCGCCCCGCCGGGGCCAAGAGCGCTAGCGCGGTCTTCCCCGTGGCCGGGTCGCGGGCTAGGACTTTCGAAAAGTTGGTCCAGCGCGTGCTTTCCAACGCGATGCGCTCGGTGAAGCCGTCCTTGGCCAGCGCGCTGAGGCCGGCCTGCTCGGAACCCGCGTAGATGCGTACCCCGACGTCCGGATGGGCGGCCAGGAAGGCGAGCAGGCTGGGCGTGAACTTGCGCTGGATGTAGGGGCGGATGCTGAAGGTGTGGCGTCCCGACGCGGCGTAGCGCCGGCGCTGTTCCAAGACGTAGCCGAGGGTGCCGAGGTCCTCGGAAGTCCCCGCCGCCGAGCCGTCGCCTGGGCCGAGCCCGGACGGCTTGGAGGCGGCGGGGCGCCTGCGGGGCGAGCGGGTCGCTAGCGCCAACTCCTCGGCGAGGGCCGACCGGCGCTCCTGCGGGCGGGCGGCCTCCACGCGGCGACGCTCCTCGCTGAGGGAGCGCTCGCGTCCCTCGAAGAAAGTTTCGAGGTCGACTCCCGCCTCCTCGGCCGCGGCGACGGCCGTCGCGGCCTCGGACGTGCCCCCCAGCTCCTTGAGCAGGCGTCCGCGGTAGACCTTCCGCACGAAGTCGCGGCTCTCCCGCCGGTCGGTCCGGGCCAGGGCGCGGAGGGTGACGGCATCGACGGCCGCGGCGGGCGCCAGCGAGCTCATCGGCCTCGGGGGGCCGGCCTGCGTCCGCGCCGGGGTCTGCGGCAAGTAGGCTCCGGGGAGGCGGGGCGCGCCGGCTAAGACCTCCGCCGTGGCTTTGGCTCCGCTGATGAGGCGGCGCGCGGCGGGCTTCTTGGGCTGTGGGGTGGAGTCCGCGGCGTCGAGCGAGCCGGCCTTGCCCTCTGCAGCGGGCAAGGCCGGCACGGCGCTAGGCGTCAGCGGGGCCGCCTGGAGGGCTTGCGGCGAGGGCTGCGGGACTGCCGCGGCGGCTTGTTGAGGGCGTGCCGCGGCCGACGGAGTCAACGACGGCGCGTTGACCACGGTCGGGAAGAGGCCGGCCGTCGGAAGGCTCGGGGCCTGGAGGCTGGGGGCCCCGGCGGGCACGACGACGGGCGCGCCGCGAGGATTGACGGAGGTTTGGATCGGGGGCGCCTCGACCACCTTGGCGGCGGCTGCGGGGCGGGCGGACAGCAGGGCGCACAGGGTCCAGAGGGGCACGCCTGATTATTGTGCCGCGCCCTCCTCAATTCAAGGTCTGGGAGCGTCGATCTTGCGGTACTTCGCCGGCGGGGTGAAATGGGCCTCGGAGACCGTGGCCGTGTTCTCGAGGCCGTGCAGCTCGGCGTAGACCTCGAAGAAGGGCCCCCGGGCGCGCGCCTGCGCGGCCTCCTCTGCCTCCACCGCCGAGATGAGCTCCTTGAGGATGGCCCGGAGCTCCTCCTCGAAGCGCGGATAGACCGGCCGGGCCTGATAGGCGAGCCGGGGCTTCTCCGCCCCCCCGTCGAGCCCCCCCAGCGGGAACTCCCCGAACTCGGTGCGGGTCCGCTCGTACATGCCGTTGATGCGCCGCTCCTCGCGGCGCCAATCGAGGACCCTAAACGACGGCTTGGACATCCGCTTCACGAGCCGGGGCTTGGGTGCCGGCCGGCGTTCCGCCTTTGGGGTCGGGGCCGGCTCAGAAGGCCGCACGGTCGGCCCCTCGTCGCGCCACCATGACACCGAAGAGGCCGCGGGATAGCTCGGCAGTTCGCGCAAGCGTTCGCGGACCTGGCCGACGACCTTGGCCAGCTCCGCCTCCGGGACCTCGAGGTAGGCGGCGGCCTCGCGGACCTGGTAGCGTTCGTGGTCGAGCGGGGAGAGCTCCCCCCCGGCGGCCTCCCGATAGGCGTTGTCGAAGGCGATGAGCTCCATGAGCGACTTGGCCATGTCGCCGGAGAGCGGGGCTACCCAGAGGCTCTGGTCCATGCGCGCGGCCTCCTCGCGGCCGTTGAGGCTCAGCAGGCGCAGGGTCAGGGTCAACTGCCAGCGCTCGCATTCCGCGCCGAGCAGGGTCCGCGTGCCCGGGCGCTTGGTGAGCTTGAACTCGTGGCGCACGATGCGGCGCGCCGGCGCGCCGCGCTTGAGCGCGGTCTCGAGGCCGTGCCCGTAGTCGGGCGGACCGAGCGCGCCCACCGCGTAGGCGCGCCGGGCCGGGTCGATGACGGTCCGGGTGCGCGCGGCCGCGTCGAGGATCTGGACCCGCCGCCTCGGGTCAGGCGCCCCGCCCTTGGCCGGCATCTTGCGCGCGTAGCCCGAGACCAGGCGCATCTTCCGCCCTCGGACCTCCACCCAGGTCTTGCCGAAGAGGCCGTCGGCCCCGGCGCTGGACTGGGCCTGGGTGACCTGGACGAAGGAGAGGTCGGCGCGGGCGGGTCCGGCCGCGCACAGGAGCGCCGCGGCCAGCGCGGCGGCGCGCACTAGGGGAGAGCGGCGGCGGAGGGCAGGAATTCGGCCGAGAGATGTGCCACGGCGAGGAAGGGCTCGGGGTAGAGCCCGATGAAGAGCACGCCGACCGCCGCCACGGCGAGGGTGCCGGTGACGAAGAGGCGGGTCGGGGCGGGCTCGTGGGTGCGGGCCTGCTTGAAGAACATGTGGTAGACCACCGACATGTAGTAGTAGACCGAGATCACGCTGTTGAGCACCGCGGCCACCGCCAGCCAGACGTGGCCGGTCTTGACCGCAGCGGCAAACAGCGTGAACTTGGCGATGAACCCCGCCAGGGGCGGGATGCCGGCCAGCGAGAGCATGAAGAAGGTCATCAGCAGGGCCAGTCCGAGGTTGCGCTGGGAGAGGCCGTCGAAGGCCTCCAGCTCGTAGCCTTCCTCGTTGCCGAGGGTCAGGGCCACGGCGAAGGCGCCCAGGTTCATGAACACGTAGACGAAGGTGTAGAGGATCAGGCCCTCGCGGCCCATGGCGTCGGCGGTGACGAATCCGATGAGCATGTAGCCGGCCTGGGCGATCGAGGAGTAGGCCAGCAGGCGCTTGATGTTGGTCTGAAACAGCGCCGTGAGGTTGCCCACCGTCATCGTCAGGACGGCCAAGAGCGAGAACAGGCCCGTCAGCTCGAGCTGGGAGTGCGGGATCAGGTGGTTGAACACCCGGACCATGACGCCCAGGGCCGCGGCCTTGGGGGCGATCGAGAGGAAGGTGGTGACCGGGATCGGGGCGCCCTCGTAGGCGTCGGGGACCCAGAAGTGGAACGGCACCATCGAGACCTTGAAGCCGAAGCCCACCAAGAGGAGGATGCAGCCGACCATGAACATGAGGGCCGGCCCCTCCCCCAGCAGCGGGCGCAGGTCGAGCAGGCTCGTCGAGCCCAGCGCGCCGTAGAGGAAGGAGATGCCGTAGATGAAGATCGCCGACGAGAACGAGCCGAAGAGGAAGTACTTGATCGCGCCCTCGGAGGACTTGAGGTCGCGGCGCTCGAAGCCGACCAGGATGAAGGAGCAGATCGAGACCAGCTCGAGCGAGAGGAAGATGAGCAGGAGGTCGGTGGCCGAGACCAGGAGCATCATCCCGACCGCGGAGAAGAGGACCAGGGCCGTAAACGAGCCGGGATGGCGCAGCTCGGCGGCGGGCTTGTAGTCGATCGAGAGCATCAGGACGAACGTCGTCGTGGCGAGGATCACGGCCTTGAAGAACAGGCTCATCGGGTCGACGGCCCAGAGCGTGCCCAGGCCGCTGTAGGCCTCCGGCGCGTTGTAGGCGAGGCCGAGGCTGCCCAGCGCGACGCCGGCCGCCACAAATCCCAGGGCCAGCAGGGCCTTGCCGGCCCGCCGGTCGAAGAACAGGTCGCAGACCATGAGCCCCAGCGCCATCAGGCTCAGGCCGAACTCGGGCAGGAGGAGCTTCAACCCGTCCATGTCAGCGCACGATCGCGAACATCCCCGGGAACATCTTGGCCATGACCGTCAGGGTGGGGTTCATGATGTCGAGGACCAGGCGCGGCCAGATGCCGAAGAGCAGCATGAGGCCGGCCAGCGGCGCCACGGCGACGAGCTCGCGCAGGTTCATATCGGGCAAGTCCTTCCACTTCTCGTTGAAGGGGCCGAGGAAGACCTTCTGGAGCATGCGCAGGAAGAACGCCGCGGTGACCAGGATGCCGGACACCGAGAGCACGGTGTAGAGCTTCCAGGCCGGGAAGGCGCCGAGGAAGCACAGGAACTCGGAGATGAAGCCCGCCAGGCCGGGCAGGCCCAGGGAGGCGAAGCAGGTCATCGCCATGAGCCCGGCGTAGACCGGCACGCGCGCGCCGAGGCCGCCGAAGGCGGTGATGTCGCGGGTGTGGGCCCGGTCGTAGATGACGCCGACCAGGAAGAACAGCGCGGCGGTGATGATGCCGTGGTTGATCATCTGCAGGACCGCGCCGTTGAAGCCCGTCGAGGAGACCGCGGCCATGCCGAGCAGGCAGTAGCCCATGTGGTTGACCGAGGAGTAGGCCACCATCTTCTTCATGTCCGTCTGGGCCATCGCGCAGAGCGCGCCGTAGACGATGTTGATGAAGGCGATGACGATCAGGTAGGGCAGGAACCACTCGTAGCCCGCCGGCAGGATCGAGTACGAGATCCGCAGGAGGCCGTAGACGCCCATCTTGAGCAGGATGCCGGCAAGGATGACCGAGACCGGGGTGGGTGCTTCGACGTGGGCCAGCGGCAGCCAGGTGTGGAACGGGAAGGCCGGGACCTTCACCGCCAGGCCCAGGTAGAAGGCCATGAAGACGATGATCTGGAACTCCCGGCTGAAGCCCCCCGTCGCCTTCATGAGCTCGAGCATGTCGAAGGTGTGCGGGTTGGACTGGAAGTAGAGCGCGAGTATGCCCAGCAGCATGAACACCGAGCCGAACAGCGTGAACAGGAAGAACTTGATGGCCGCGAACTCCTTCTTCGGGCCGCCCCAGACCCCGATCAGGAAATACATCGGCACCAGGGTCAGCTCCCAGAACATGTAGAAGAGGAACATGTCGAGGGCGCAGAACACGCCCAGCATGCCGACCTCGAGCAGGAGATACCAGAAGAAGAACTCCTTGACCCGCTCGGTGATCGAGGTCGAGTACACCGCGGCGAGAAAACACAGGAAGGTGGTCAGGACGATCAGCGGCAGGGAGAGGCCGTCGGCGCCCATCTGGTAGTGGATGTTGAAGGTCGGGATCCAGTCGTACTTCTCCATGAACTGCATCGGCAGGCCGTCCATCGCGATGGTGCCCGGGTCGAACGCGTTGAGCGCGCAGAGCGAGGCGGCCAGGGCGGCCAGGGTGGTCAGGACGGCGGCGCCGCGGATCAGCTTCACCTGGCCCTTGGGGATCAAGAGGACGATCAGCGCCCCCAGGAGCGGGATGAAGGTGGTCAGGGAAAGGATGCCCATCGGGTTACCTCGTGATGACGAAGACGGTCAGAACGGCGACGGAGAGCGCGGCGTACATCAGGTACTCCTGGGTCTGGCCGCGGACCAGCTTGCGCAGGGCGCGGCCGCCGTCCTGGGTGATGAGGCCCACGCCGTCCACGGCGCCGTCGACGAACCGGAAATCGAAGAAGTCGCTGACCCAGGCCAGGGCGCGGGTCACCGCGGCCCAGCCGTCGATGAAGATCTTGTCGATGATCTGCGCGTCGAACCAGAACAGCGCGCCGGCCAGCCGGTCGGAGAGGTCTACGAGCCACAGGAAGAAGTCGTCGAAGCGATAGCGCGCCTCGAGGATGTCGGCCACCCAGGAGAATCGCTCCCGGATCGCCGCGGCGAGCTTGTGGTCGCCGTCCCCGTAGAGCTTCCAGGCCAGCAGGATGCCGCCGAAGGCCATCAGGACGGCCGCGCCGGGCAGGAGCCAAGCGGGGGCGTGGTGAGCCAGCGCCTCGGCGGCGGCCTGCCCGTGCCCGGCGGCCGGCGCCGCGTGGGCGGTGCCGAGGCCGGCGGCCTCGGGGCTGCCCGGGGCGGCCAAGAGGCGGTCGACGTTCACGAGCGTGTGGAACATGCCCGACTTCTCGAGGAACGCGCCGGAGACCAGGGAGAGGAAGGCGAGGACGCCGAGCGGGACGGTCATCGTGGCCGGGGACTCGTGGGCGTGCTCCCACTTGTGCGAGTCGCCGGCCTTGCCGAAGAACACCCGCCAGTACATGCGCGACATGTAGAAGGCGGTCATCCCCGCCGTGATGATGGCGATGACCCACATCGACGGATTGTGCTCGTAGACGTGGTGGAGGATGGCCTCCTTCGAGTACCAGCCGGAGAGAAACGGCACGCCGGCGATGGCCATCACGGCGATCCCGACGGTGATCGCCGTCACGGGCATCTTGTGGCGCAGCTCGCCCATGTCCCGCATGTCGTTGGAGTGGACCGCGTGGATGACCGAGCCGGCGCCGAGGAACAGGAGGGCCTTGAAGAAGGCGTGGGTCGTCAGGTGGAAGAGGCCGGCGTTGTAGCCGCCCACGCCCAGGCCCAGCATCATGTAGCCGAGCTGGCTGACCGTCGAGAAGGCCAGGACGCGCTTGATGTCGTAGGCGGTCAGCGCCATCGTGGCCGCCATGAAGGCGGTTATGAGCCCCGTCCAGGCCACGGCACCCATGGCGATCGGGGCCGCGTGGTAGATGAAGAAGGTGCGGGCCACGAGGTAGACGCCGGCCACGACCATGGTGGCGGCGTGGATGAGGGCCGAGACCGGCGTCGGGCCTTCCATCGCGTCGGGCAGCCAGATAAACAGCGGGACCTGGGCGGACTTGCCGGCCGCGCCGAAGAGGAAGAGGAGCCCGACGGCGGTGGCGATCTCGAGCGGGAAATACTCCGGGCCGAGGCTGGCGCGGTACTGGAGCATCTGGAGGTCGAATGTGCCCTGCGAGGCGAACAGCAGGAGCAGGCCGACGTAGAGGCCGCAGTCGCCGAGCTTGGTGGTCATGAACGCCTTCTTGGAGGCGTAGGCCGGGCCCGGCTTCTCGAACCAGAAGCCGATGAGGAGATAGGAGGCCAGGCCGACCAGCTCCCAGCAGGCGAAGAGGACGAGCAGGTTGGAGCTGACCACGAGCCCCAGCATCGCGGCGGTAAACAGCGAGAGGTAGGCGTAGTAGCGCTTGAGGCGCTTCTCGCCGTGCATGTAGCCCAGCGAGTAGAGCTGGACGAGGAAGCTCACCAGGGTGACGACGAAGAGCAGGGTGGCCGCGGGGCCGTCGATGAGCACGCCCAAGGTCATCTCGAACTGGCCGAAGTTGAACCAGGGGATGGTCTTGTAGTAGGGGAGGTCGACCGAGCCCAGCAGGCTCTCGGCGAAGATGCAGGTGGAGACCAGGAGGCAGGCCCCCATGACGGCGAGGCCCAGGTACGGCATCTTCGAGTGCTCGCCCTCCTTGCCCAGGAACAGGATGAGGGCCGAGGCTGCCAGGGGCAGGAGCGGGATCAGGTAGGCGTATTCGATCATCTTAGCCCTTGAGGAGGTTGATGTCCTCGGCGTAGACCGTGTTCATGTTGCGGTAGATGGCCATGACCAGGGCCAGGCCCACCACGATCTCGGCCGCCGCCACCGCCATCGTGAAGAGGGTCACGGCGCTGCCGACCACGCCGGCCGGGGCCAGGAAGCGGTTGAAGGCGGCGAGGTTGAGGTTGGCCGCGTTGAACATGAGCTCGATGCCCATCAGGATGCCGATGATGTTGCGCCGGGTCAGGGCGCCGAAGACGCCGATCGCGAAGAGCAGGCCCGAGACGGTCATGTAGTGGGCCAGGGTCACTCGGTCTCCGGGCGCGTGAAGACGATGGCCCCGATGAGGGCGGCGATGAGGATCAGCGACACGAGCTCGAAGGGGACGGCGAAGTCGCCCATCAGGAGCTTGCCCAGCGCGCGCGTCGTCGGCTGGCGCAGGGACGGGGCCTCGATTCTGAAGCCCTGAGCGACCTTGGTAACCGACCACAACGCCAAGCCGGCCACGGCCAAGGCCGGCAGCCACTGCTTGTTGGTCTGGCGCAGGTGCAGCTCGGAGTGGCGTCCGGCCATCAGCACGACGAAGAGGACGAGCACGGCGATGCCGCTGACGTAGATGAGGATCTGGGCGGCGAACAGGAAGTCCGCTCCCAGCGAGGCGAACAGGCCGGCCACGCCGGCCAGGCTCAGGCCCAGGAACAAGGCGGAATGGAGGACGTTGCGCAGGGTGACGACGGCGAGCGCGCAGACCAGGGTCACGCCGGCCAGGCAGGCGAAGGCTAGGCAGTCCATCAGTACTGGAACCGCTCCTGGGTGGTCTGGATCTGGACCTGGCCCTCGGGCTTGCGGAAATCCTTGGTCGCGCGGTCCCAGTAAAGGCCGACGAAGTCGAAGCCCTTCTTCCAGCAGCGGACCATCTCGTCGCGCCGGAAGAAGGTCAGCTCGTAGTCCTTCGAGTGCCAGACCGCCTTGGGCTTGGTGGGGCAGGACTCCTCGCAGAGCCGGCAGAAGTTGCACTTGCCGAAGTCGATCGAGTACCAGGCGACCTTGGCGACCTTCTTGCCGGTCTCGTTGACGGCGTTCTCGAGCTGGATGCAGTAGGACGGGCAGGCCTTCACGCACTGGTTGCAGGAGATGCAGGTCTCGGCGTCGAAGAGCAGGGCCCCGCGGAAGCCGGAGAACGGGACCAGCTTCTCGGTCGGGTACTGGACGGTGATCGAGGGCTTGAGCATGGTCTTGAAGGTGACGCTCATACCCTTGAGGATCGCGAAGAAGGCGCCGAAGACTTCGGAGAAGTATTGGATCATGTCAAAACATCACGTAGAGGCCCGCGAGAGCGATGTTGGCAAACGACCACGGCAGCAGGAACTTCCAGTTGAAGTCCATGAGCCGGTCGACGCGAAAGCGCGGGAAGGTCCACCGGAACCACAGGAAGACGAACACCAGGGCGAGGACCTTGCCGAGGAACCAAGCCCAGCTCGGCAGGGTCCCCTCCAGGAAGGCGGCCGGCGCGCCGCCGCCGCCGAAGAAGAACGCCGCGCTCAGGCAGCAGGCCAGGGTCATGTAGGCGTACTCGGCCAGGAAGAACAGCGAGAACTTCATGCCCGAGTACTCGGTGTGGAAGCCCGCCACGAGCTCGGACTCGGCCTCGGGGATGTCGAAGGGGATGCGGTTGGTCTCGGCCACCGAGGCGATGAGGAACACGAGAAATGAGATCTGGCCGACCACGGGGTAGAAGATGAACCAGCGCGGCACCGTGTTCATCCAGTAGCCGGCCTGGGCGTCGGCGATGGCGGTGAGGTTGAGGCTGCCCGCGAACATGACGACCGGGACGATGGAGAACATGCGCGGCAGCTCGTAGCTGACGAGCTGGGCCGCCGAGCGCAGGCCGCCGAGCAGGGAGTACTTGTTGCCCGAGCCCCAGCCGGCCATCATGATGCCGACGACCGACACCCCCGACATCGCGAACACGTAGACCAGGCCGACGTCGATGTTGGCCACCGTCAGCTCCTTGCCGAAGCAGACCGGGGCGAAGGCCAGGATGGCCGGAGCCACGACCACGGCGGGGGCCAGGCGGTGCACCCAGGGGTCGGCCGCGTCCGGGGTGATGTTCTCCTTGAGGAGGAGCTTGATGCCGTCGGCGATGGTCTGGGCCCAGCCGTGGAAGCCGCCGACGTACATGGGGCCGAGGCGCGACTGCATGTGCGCGGAGATCTTGCGCTCCCACCAGACAAATACCAGGGCCGAGAGCAGGGGCACGTGCAGGACGAGGATGACCTTGACCAGCGTCCAGAGCACGTCGAACGTGATCGCGGGGACCGGGACGCCCCGGCTTTCCGCCCCAGCCAGCAGGGCGGACAGCAAGGTCTTGGCCTTCGGAGCCAGCCAGACGCCGACCTCGCCGGCGGCGAGCGCGGCGCCGAGCAGGATGGCTAGCAGGACGCCGAGCTTCACGAAGCCCATGCGGTAGCTCGGCCGGTCCCAGGGGTTCTTCCAGACGTCGCTGGGCCAGAGGCGGTCCTCCATGAGAAGCGCGCCGTCGGCGGTGTTGTAGACGGGGGTCGGAAGGGGCTTGGGGGCGGGCTTGGCCGGGGCCGCGGGCTTGGCGGCCGCCGCAGGGGCGGGAGCGGCGGCGGCCGCCGGCGCGGGGGCCGGGGCGGGCGCCGGCGCCGCGGCGGCGGGTTCGGGAGTCTTCTTTTCTTCTTCGGCCATCAGTTTAAAGCGCGCGCTATCCTAACAAAAAAACGGCGTTCAGCGGTCCACCTCGCCCAGCACGATGTCGATCGAGCCCAGGATGGCGATGACGTCCGACATCCGCTCGCCGACCAGCATCTCCTGGAGGATGGCCAGGTTGATGAAGCTGGGGGCGCGGATGTGCATGCGGTACGGCGCCATGTTGCCGTCGGAGACCAGGTAGCAGCCCAGGTCGCCGCGCGCGCCCTCGACGTGGACGTAAGCCTCGCCGGGCACCGGCTTGGGGACCTTGGCCACGCCCTTGCCGAGGATGGGCCCCGGCTGCAGCTTGGCCAGCGCCTGCTCGACGATCTTGATCGACTCGTGCATCTCGCGGACGCGGCAGTAGTAGCGGTCCCAGCAGTCGCCGTCGCCGCCGAGGGGGACGTCGAAGTCGTACTTCTCGTAGCCGCTGTAGGGCTCCGACTTGCGCGCGTCGTAGTCGACGCCCGAGGCGCGCAGGTTCGGGCCGGAGAGGCCCCAGTCGACGGCGGCGGCCTTGGAGATGGCGCCGACGCCCTTGGTGCGGTCGAGGAAGATCGGGTTAAACGACAGGAGCTCGTCGTACTCCTTGAGCCGCGGCTTGAAGAACTCGAGGAACTCGCGGCAGCGCGCCACCCAGGCGTCGGGCACGTCCTTCATGACCCCGGCCAGGCGGATGTAGTTGTAGGTCAGGCGCGCGCCGCAGGACATCTCGAAGAGGTCGAGCACCATCTCGCGCTCGCGGAAGGCGTGCAGGAAGGCCGTGAAGGCCCCCATGTCGATGCCGAAGGTGCCGAAGAAGAGCAGGTGGGAGGCGATGCGGTTGAGCTCGCACATCGCCACGCGCAGGTGCTGGGCGCGCTCCGGCACCTCGACCTTCAGGAGCTTCTCGGCGGCCAGGCAGAACATCAGGTTGTTGTTCATCGCCGAGAGGTAGTCCCAGCGGTCGGAGATGACGACGCAATGGTGGTAGCCGCGCAGCTCGGCGAGCTTCTCGGTGCCGCGGTGGAGGTAGCCGATGTCGGGCACGGCCTTGACGACGATCTCGCCCTCGATGGTCAGGCCGACGCGCAGGACGCCGTGCGTGGACGGGTGCTGGGGGCCCAGGTTGACGAAGAGCTGGTCGGACTTGAGCTCGGGAGCGGCGGGGGAGTTGCTCATCGGGGGTGCCTCAGTCGAAACGGTCCTTCTGGTGGATGTAGTCCTTGAGCAGGGGGTGCCCCACGGTGAAATCGGGCGTCAGGATCTTGGTCATGTTCGGGTGGCCGTCGAAGCGCACGCCGTAGAGGTCGAAGAGCTCGCGCTCCTGCCAGTCGGCCGCCTTATAGAGGGAGATGAGGCTGGGGGCCTTCCCCCCCGCGCGCGGGACGTCGAGCTTGAGGAAGAGCTTGATGCGGCGCGCCAGGTTCGAGAGGCACCAGGAGAGCTCGATGGCGTCGCGGTAGTCGACGCCCGCGGTCTTGGCGGGCGGCTCGGCCTGGGGGTTGGCCCCCTCGGGCAGGAAGATGTTGAAGTTGGGCTCGCGGATGAAGCCCGCGAGGCTGACCGGGCCCAGCCAGTCGGTGGCGTTGACCATGTCGAGATAGTCGAACCCGAGCTTGTCCTTGAGGTGCCGGACCACGGGGAGGAGCTTGGCGGAGTCGGGCAGGCGCAGGGTCAGGTAGTCGCCGACGGAAGCCTTGGCGGGGAGGAGGTCGGGGAAGGTCTTCTCGAGCTCGGCCTTGAGCTCTTCTTTGGTCATCGGGGCGGAGGTGACGGTCATGGCGGCCATGCTCAGAGCTCCCTGGAGCCGGTTTCCTGCTGATGCGTGGCGCCGGCCCCTTTGGCGATGGTCATGGCGTCGATCTTCTTCTGCAGCTGGAGCAGGCCGAACTGCAGGGCCTCGGGCCGGGGCGGGCAGCCGGCCACGTAGACGTCGACCGGGATGATCTTGTCGACGCCTTTGACGACCGAGTAGGAGTCGTAGTACGGGCCGCCGCAGTTGGAGCAGGAGCCGTACGAGATCACGAACCGGGGCTCGGGCATCTGCTTGTAGACTTGGATGATGGGGTCGGCCATCTTCTTGACCACGGTGCCGGCGATGATGATGAGGTCGGCCTGGCGCGGGCTCGGGCGCGGGATGACGCCCATGCGGTCGAAGTCGAAGCGCGAGGCGTAGGCGCCCATCATCTCGATGGCGCAGCAGGCCAGGCCGAAGGTCATCGGCCAGAGCGACGCCTTGCGCGCCCAGTTGATGGCGTCGTCGGCGACGGCCAGGACCCCCTGGCCTCCGGGCAGGACGCCGCAGACTCCGGGAAGCTTCTCGAGGACGACACCCATGGGGCTCTCCTTACGCTCCTGAAACCGTGGACTTCTTGGGCGGCACGTCCCAGGCCAGAGCGCCCTTGCCCCAGGCGTAGACCAGGCCGGTGAAGAGGATGACGAGGAAGACCAGCATCTCGACGAGCGCCACCGGGCCCAGCTCCTTGACCGTCACGGCCCAGGGCAGGACGAAAAGGGCTTCCACGTCGAAGATGACGAAGAGCAGGGCGAAGACGTAGAAGCGGATGTTGGTCTTGACCTCGGTCGAGCCGACGGCGTCCATGCCGCACTCGTAGGTCGACTGCTTGACCGCGTCGGGCACAGAGGGCCGCAGGAGCTGGGCGGCCACCAGAGTGACCGCCGAGAAGCCGACGGCGACGAGGGCGAAGGCGAACAGGACGGCGTAGTCGGGCATCATCGGGATAACCCCTTCTCTTGGATGAGGACCTTGAAGGCCTCGCCCATCCCTTCGGGATGGAAGAGGGTCTTCATCTTGGCGCGCTCGGCGTAGGCCGCGGGTGTGTCCCCCTTCGGCAGCAGGTCGAGGATGCCCCGGTCGATGAGGAAAGAGGACAGCGTCGTGTAGGCGACGGTCTCCAGGCCGCAGGCCCGGCCCTCGGCCTCGAGCGTCGTGAAGTCGGCGGAGGCGGTCAGGTCCTGGCGTCCGGCCGCGGCGACCAGGTCGGCGACGTGGCGGTGCTGCCGGAAGCCGCGCGGCGGGTTAGGGTCGGCGGGGCCGAAGCGCTTGCCGTAGTCGATCGTGATGACCGACCCGGCGCGGAGCCTGCTCGAGACTTGGGCCAGCCAGCGGCCCGACTCGAGGCAGACGGAGTGGAGCTGGCCGTCGACGAGGCCCGGGCCGACCCGCTTGGCGGCGGTCTTTAGCGCGCGCTCGGAGAGCGGGCCCGGCACGGCCTTGAGGGCCCCGCCCGGCCGGCCGTGCTTGCGCCGCGGCGCCACGTGGAGCTCCTTGATGGCACCTGCGGCCTTGACGAGGACGTGGACCGGCAGGGCGTCGATGAGCTCGTTGGAGAGCACCACGCCGCAGACCGGCGGCATGTCCTCCAAGCGGCTGTAGCCCATCACGTTAGCGCCCGTGTCCTGGAGGTCGGTGATGCTGTCGAGCAGGAGCCGCTCGACTCGCTCGATGAGGACGTAGCGGATGGCGAGGAACCAGCGCGGGTGCTGTTCGCGCAGGGCGGCCAGGAGCTGGCGCGCCAGGGTGCCGTCGCCCGACCCGGCCTCGACGATGAAAAGAGGCGAGCGGGGCCGCGCCTCGCGGACCCGCTCGAGACGCGCCGCCAGTTCCCCGGCCAGGACGCGCGCGAACGCCGGGTGCAGCTCCGGCGCGGTGTAGAAGTCCGCCTTGGGCGTCCGGGCCGCGTAGAAGCCGCGCTCGCCGTCGTAGAGCGCGGTCTCCATGAAGTCCCGGAAGGTGCTCAGAGGTCCTCGGCTCCCAGGGTCTTCTTCTTGCCCTCGGCCTTGACCTTCTCGACGGCCGCGGAGACGATCGACGCGACGCGGCTGGAAAGGGCGTCCAAGAAGTCCCCGCCGGTGCGCAGGCCGGCTTCCTTGACGACCGACTTCACCTTCGACGCCACGACCAGCGATTCTGCCATGTGTTTTCGCTCTCCTATTATAGACGCCTAGACCAAAGTGTGGCGCGGGCAGGAATTGAACCTGCGACCTAGCGCTTATGAAACGCCCGCTCTAACCCCTGAGCTACCGCGCCGTTTTACGCCGTTACGGCAAGGGAATTCTAGCACAAACTAGGTGTACGTCAAGTTAAGGACAATCAATGGAGACAAGAACGACAGAAAATGCCCCCCCGGTGCCGAAGGGCCCCCGCGGGCACGTTTAATTGCGGTGCCAGAGTTAAGAGTGCGTCTGGACACACCTTCGGTTGCCGTTCATGGCGAAGCGATAATCCAATAATTCCGCTGTTGCCGTTAGCCGTTTAGGCGAAGCAGATTACCCCTGATTCCGCCGTTGCCGTACCCCCGGAAGGCCCCCGCGGGGCCTTCCGGCACTGGGGGCCAATTCCGTTACTTCTTGGAGTCGTCGTCGCCCTTGATCTTCGTGATGGCTTCCAGGGCGTAGGTCTTGAGGCGGGTATCCGGCGACTTGTCGCGGATCTTCTCGAGGTGGGTCAGGGCCCGGCGGTCGCCGGTCTCGCCCAGCGTGGAGATGGCCGCCATCACGATGCGCTCGTCGGCGCTATTAAGGGAAGCCGCGATGACGTTGACCAGGGAATCGTCGGTCTGGTACCAGGTGCCCAGCGAGCGGATGGCGTGGGCGCGCTGGGGATAGCCCGTGGGGGCCTTCGAGGCGGCGATGAGGTCGGGGAGGACCCTCGGGTCGCGCGAAAGCGACAGTCCCTGCAAGGCGCCGGTGGCCACCGTCCCCCAATAGGAGGGACGCTTCGCGGCGGCACGCAGTTCGGCCAAGTGCTGCGGCTCGCGGGCGCGGCCCAGGGCGCGCAGGGCTTCCCCCCGCACGTGGATGCTGGGGTCCTTCTTGGCGAAGGAGCCCAGCACCTTGGCCGAGCGGGAGTCGGCCCAGCCGGACAGGGCGGAGACGACGGCGCGGCGGACCTTGGGGTGTTCGACGGCGAGCAGGCGTTCGAGGGCCTGGCGGGAGCCGTCCGAGCGGATGTTCCCCAGCGAGCTGGCGGCGTCGGCGGCCGCGCCCCAGAACTTGTCGCGGCGGGCGACCGTCTCGAGGGCGCGCACCGAGGCGGCGTCGCCCCAGCGCGAGAGCGCGAAGGCGGCCTGGGAGCGCGAGAGGCCCGAGCGGGCGTCGGTCAACTGGGCGCGCCAGAGGCCCAGGGGCTTCTTCAAATCCAGCTTCTTGAGGAGGCGGTGCTCGGGGTCGACCTCGACCATGGCCGGAGCACCCGGCAGCTTCCACGTATACGTGTGCTCCTTGTCCTTGACCGTCTCGTGGAAATCCTTGGTCCAGCGGCCGTCCTTGCCGGTGAAGCGGAAGGTGACGGGGACCTCGAAGACATCACTGCCCTGCTTGACCCGAAGCTCCGCCGAGCCCTTGGCCGCGTTCCAGAGGTGACGGACCTCGAAGGATGGGTAGCCCGCGCCGAACACCCACTGGTCGAAGAACCTGCGCATGTTGCGCCCGGAGGCAGCCTCGATGGCGGCGATGAAGTCGCCGGTCTCGACGGACTGGTCCCGGAAGCGGCGCAGGTAATGGGAGATCGAGCGCTTCCAGGCCTCCTCGCCGAGGTCCTTGCGCAGCATGTGGAGGACCCAACCGCCCTTGTCGTAGAGGTGGCGGTCGAAGAGCACCCAGGGGTGCTTGTAGGTGGCGCAGACCACCGGGCGGCGGTAGCGGTGGGCGTCCTCGTCGAAGTAGGAGCGCTTGTTGCCGTCGAAGTCGCGGTCGGCCTCGTCCTTGCCCTTGTCGTGCTCGGTGAAGATGTACTCGCAGTAGGTGGCGAAGCCCTCGTTGAGCCAGGCATGCGACCAGTCCCGGCAGGTGACGAGGTCGCCGAACCACTGGTGGGCCAGCTCGTGGGCGACCAAGGTGTCGACGTCGTTGTCGGCCGCGGCCTCGGCGTCGATGAGGGCGGCGTCGGTCTGGGTCGTGCAGGTCGTGTTCTCCATCCCGCCCGGGAACTCGGAGACCGCGACCTGGGAGTAGCTCTCGTAGGGGTAGCGCACGCCGAAGGACTTGGAGAAGAGCTCCAGCGCGGCGACGGTCTTCGAGAAGCCGCGCTTGGCGTCCTCCTCGCGGCCCCGCTCGCAGTAGAAGATGACCGGCACGTCCTCCCACTTCTCGACGACCTCGGCGAAGCGGCCGACGCAGAGGCTGACGAGGTAGAGCGAGTGCGGGTGGTTCATGCGCCAATGAAAGGAGTCTCGCCCCCCCACGCTCTTGCGTCCCAGGAGGACGCCGTTGGAGACCGCCTTGAAGCCCTTGGGGACGCGCGCGATGACCTCGGTGGTGGCCTTCTCGTGGGGCGAGTCGTGGCAGGGGAACCACCAATGCGCGTCCTCGGGCTGGCCCTGGCTCCAGCCCTGCACGGGGGCGGCGGGCGTCTCGCGCGAGGGTGCTACGAAATGGAAGCCGCGCTGCGGGGCGACGACGCGGTAGCGCACCGCCACCTCGGCGTCTTGGCCGGCGCCCAGGGTCTTGGTCAGCGTCACGCCCAGGCGCTCGCCCGAGTGGCTGAACTTGAGCTTCTGGGCGCCCAAGGCGGCGCCCAGGATCTTCATGCCGCCGGCGTCGAACTCGAGGCGCCGCACGCCGTCCTTGATCGCCTTGACGGTGGTGAAGCAGGTCCCCTCGAGGGTCTTGGCCCGGACGTCGACGGCCAACTCCAGGCGGACGTGGAGGGTATCGAAGGCGCGGTCCGGCGCGTACTTCCGGTCTTTGCCGAGCAGGGCGGACTTCACTCCCCCCGCCGCCAAAGACGACCCGGCGCGGGAGCAGCGGAAGTCGCCCTCGAGGCTCACCCGCGCGCCTGCTTGATGGCGTCGATGAGGGCGGGGATGACCTTGTAGAGGTCGCCTTGGACGGCGTAGTTGGCGGCCTTCATCATCGGACAGTCGGCGTCGGTGTTGATCGCCACGATGACGTCGGAGGACTTCATGCCGCCCATGTGCTGGATCTGGCCGGAGATCCCGCAGGCCATGTACAGGCGGGGGCGGACCGAGCGTCCGGTGATGCCGACCTGGTGCTTGTAGGGGATCCAGCCCGAGTCGACCGCGGCGCGGCTGGCGCCGACCGCCGCGCCCATGGCCTGGGCCAGCGCGCGGATGAGCTCGAAGCCTTTGGGGTCTCCCAAGCCGCGGCCGCCGGAGACGATCTTCTCGGCCGCGCCGATGTCGAGCTCGGGGGAGGCGTCGGCCGCGAAGGAGGCGTAGCGGGTCCGGCCCTTGGCCGCCGACACGTCGCCCTGGACCTTCTCCACCGTGCCGTGGGAGCCGTTGACCGCCGAGCGCGGGTAGGCCATCGGCCGCACGGTGGCCAGCTCGGGGCCGCTCTGCGACTTGACGAGCACCTTCTGGGTGACGTTGCCCGCGTAGGCGGCGCGCTTGACGACCAGGCGCTTCTCGGCGTCGAGCTCGAGCGCTACGGCGTCGGAGCCCAGCCCCGAGTTCAGGGCCACGGCCAGGCGCGGGGCCACCGAGCGCCCGAACACGCCGGAGGAAAGGAGGATGGTACGCGGAGCGCCGGCCTTGGCCGCGGCGGCGATAGCCGCCGCGCAGGCGTCGTCGGCGAACTCGCCCAGGCCTTCGAGTAGGAGGACCTTGGCGGCGCCGGCCGAGGCCAGCCCTTCGGCGCCCTCGGCCGCGCCGAGGACGACGGCGGTGACGGTCTCGCCGCGCTGGGAGGCGATGGACTTGGCGGCGGTGACGAGCTCGAAGGCGGTGGGCAGGAGCTTCCCGCGGCGCGTCTCGGCTACGACCCAGACTCCGGAACCAGTGTTGGCCATGTCGTCCTCGCTCAGATGAACTTCGCTTCTTTCAGCTTCTCGACCAGCGCCTTGGCTTTCTCCTCGGGCGTGGCGCCGGCGATGACCAAGCCGGCCGGACGGGCCGGCACGGGCTCCAGGCCCACGACCTCGGTCGGCGAGCCGGCCGCGCCGAGCTTGGCGGCGTCGAGGCCCAGGTCGGCCGCGGTCCACTTGGTCACCGGGGCCTTCTTGGCCGCCATCTTGCCCTTGAGAGAGGGCAGGCGCGGCTCGTTGATCTCCTTGATGACGCCGACGACGGCGGGCAAGGAGAGCGTGAGGGTGTCGACGCCGTCCTCCATCAGGCGCTCGACGGTGAGCTCGCCCTCGGAGGCCGCGGCCACCTTGCGCACGCCGATGACGCTCGGCCAGTCGAGCCAGGCGGCGGTGAAGGCGGGCATCTGGCCCGAGGCGCCGTCGGTGGTCTCCTTGCCGAATAAGACGAGCTTGGCCTCGGCCTTGCGCAGGGCGGCGGCCAGGACGGAGGCCGTCACCGAGCCGTCGGAGCCCGCGAACGCGGGGTCGCTCAAGAGGACGCCGTCGTCGCAGCCTAGCGCGATCGCGGCGCGGATGACCTCCTCGGCCTCGGCCTCGCCGGCCGAGACCACGGTGACGGTCCCGCCCAGCTTCTCCTTCAGGCGCAGGGCTTCCTCGACGGCGTACTCGTCGAACGGGTTGATGCCGTGGGGCAGGCCCTTGGTCTGGACCTTGCCCGCGGCGTCGATGGCCACCGAGGTGGAGGCCGGGGTGCGCTTCACGCAGACGGCGATCTTGATCGGCATGTTCCCTCTTCTAAGCCGCGACCGCTTCGCGGACGGCGCCGGCGGCGGCTTCTTTGATGATAGCCATCCCGATCTCGTTGCGCTGGACCTGGTTGGTCCCTTCGTAGATCTGCGTGATCTTGGCGTCGCGCATGAACTTCTCCACGGGGAAGTCGCGCATGTAGCCGATGCCGCCGCACATCTGGACGCAGTCGGTGGTGACCTTCATCGCGGTGTCGGAGCAGAGCACCTTGACCATGGCGGACTCCTTGGTCCAGCGCTTAGCCCCCAGGGCCTTCATGGCGTCGGCCACCGTGATGCCCTCCTTGATGGCCTTCTCGGTGGCGGGGCCTAGGTCGCGGTCCATGGCGCGGGTGACGGAGTAGAGCAGCGCCCGGGAGGCCTCGATCGCGGTGGCGCAGTCGGCGATCATGTGCTGCATGGCCTGGAAGCTGGACACCGGCACCCCGAACTGGCGGCGCTGGCGCGTGTAGGCCAGGGTCTCGTCGAGCGCGCCCTGGGCGATGCCGAGGGCCTGTGCGCCGACGCCGGGGCGCGAGAGGTCGAAGGTCCCTTGGGCCACGAAGAGGCCGTGGCCTTCCTTGTAGAGGAGGTTCTCCTTGGGGATGCGGCAGTCCTTGAAGACGAGCTCGTAGGTGGGGTTGCAGCGGATGCCCATCTTCTTCTCTTTCTTGCCGAAGGAGAATCCCGGGGTACCCTTCTCGATGATGAACGCGCTGATGCCGCGGTTGCCGCGCGCGGGATTGGTGGAGAAGAACACCACGTAGGTGGACGCGACCTCGCCGCCCGAGCAGAAGTTCTTGATGCCGTTGAGGACCCAGTGGTCGCCGTCGAGGACGGCGCGGGCGCGCATCGAGGTGGCGTCGGAGCCCGAGGCGGGCTCGGTGATGCAGAAGGCGCCGAGCTTCTCGCCCGTGGCCAGGCCGGTCAGGTACTTCTTGCGCTGGTCGGGGCTGCCGTAGAGGAGGATCGGCAGGGCGCAGAGCGAGGAGGTCAAAGCCGAGAGGGCGATGCCGCCGCAGGACCGGGCCAGCTGCTCGGCCGCGATGACCAGTTCGAAGTTGCCGCCGCCCAGGCCGCCGTAGGCCTCGGGCAGGTAGACGCCGAAGAGGTCGGCCTTGCGGATGTCTTCGACCACGTCCCAGGGGAACTTCTCGGTCTCGTCGTAGTGCTCGCGGACGGGCTTTATCTTCTTCTCGCCCAGCTCGCGCGCGATGTTGACGATCTCCTGCTGCGTCTCGGTAAGTTGGTAGTCCATGGTTCTCCCCTCAGTCCTTGGCTTGCGCCGACTTGCGCGTCATCCGCCGCAAGGCGTCGCGGGCGGCGTCCTGCTCCGCTTCCTTTTTGGTCTTGCCCTTCCCGCCGCCCAAGGTCCGGTTCCCGGCCAGGACGGTGACCTCGAAGGTCTTGTCGTGGTCCGGCCCCGCGGTGTCGACGAGGCGGTACTCCGGCGGCGTCTTGCTGCGCTTCTGCACGAGCTCTTGAAGACGGCTCTTGAAATCGGTCTCGACGAAATCGTCCCGCTCGGCCAAAAAACGCGACTCCACGAACCCCCGGGCCGCGGCGTAGCCCCCGTCGAGGTAGAGCGCGCCGATCACGGCCTCCAACGCGTTGGAGAGGATGCTCGGCCGCTCCCGTCCCCCCGTCGTCTCCTCCCCGGAGCCGAGCTTCAGGTGCGGCCCCAGGCCGCACTGCTCGGCCCAGCGCGCCAGAGTCGGACGCGAGACCAGGGAAGCCTTGAGCTGGGACAGACGCCCTTCGTCGTCTCCCGGATGGTCCAGGAAAAGACGGTGCGCCACGACCGCGGCCAGGACGCTGTCTCCCAGGAACTCGAGGCGCTCGTTGTTCCGCTGAGTGCCCCGTTCGTAGGCGTATGACTTGTGGGTCAACGCCTCCTCGAGGAGGGACGGATCCCGGAAACCGTGGCCGACCAGCTCCTCTGCGGAAGCCATGCCGGTCCCGGGCGCCCACCGGGCCCGGCGACGGTCGCCGGGCCCGGCGGACTCCCCACGGGTTACTTCTTGGCGTGCGCCTTGATGTACTCGATAGCCTGGCCGACGGTCTGGATCTTCTCGGCCTGCTCGTCGGGGATCTCGGTGTCGAACTCTTCCTCGAGGGCCATGACGAGCTCGACGGTGTCGAGCGAGTCCGCGCCGAGGTCGTTGACGAAGTGGGCCGCGGGGGTCACCTCGGCCGCGTCGACGCCGAGCTGCTCCACGATGATCTTTTTGACCCGCTCTTCGTAGTTGTTGTCAGCCATTCTGGTTCGCTCCTCTGCTGCTTCTTATTGGACGAATCGGGTGCTTCTAGACGTACATCCCGCCGTTGACGCCCAGGATATGGCCCGTGACGTAGGAGGAGTCCTCCGAAGCCAAAAAGAGGATCGACTTGGCGACCTCCTCGGGCTCTCCCATCCGCCCCAGCAGGATCTTCTCCGACATCCTCTGCTTGGCCTCGTCGCTGATCGCGTCGGTGAGGCGCGTCTTGATGAAGCCGGGCGCGACCGCGTTGACGCGGATGTTGCGCGAGGCGAACTCCTTGGCGCAGGCCTTGGTGAAGGCGATCACGCCGCCCTTCGAGGCGGCATAGTTGGTCTGCCCCTGGTTCCCCTCTTGGCCGACGACCGAGGCGACGTTGACGATCCTGCCCGCGTGGGCCTTGAGCATCGTCCGGATCGCGGCCTTAGTGAAAAAGAACACGCCTTTCAGGTTCACGTCGATGACGGCGTCCCAATCCGCCTCGCTGAGGCGCAGAAGGAGGTTGTCTTTCGTGATGCCCGCGTTGTTGACAAGAATATCAATTTTGCCGAATCTGTCAACGACGGCCTTGACCGCGGCCTCGCAGGAGGCCAGGTCGGTGACGTTGGCGGCGGCGGCCAGGGTCTCGGTCCCGTACTCCTTGGCGATGGCGGCCGCGGTCTCGTCGCAGGCCTCCTGCCGGATGTCGACGATGACGACCTTGGCGCCCTCGCGGGCGAACAGGGCGGCGGTGGCCCGGCCGATCCCCAGCGCGCTGCCGGTGATGACGGCGACCTGGTCCTTGAGGCGCTTTGGGGCGGCGGCCGGCGACGCGGTTTCTTGGACGCTCATGGCTTCTCCTACTCGATGGTCTTAGCGAACTCCATGCCCGACTTCATGTCCTCGAGGCGCTTCTGTATCTCCGCCCCCAGGCCCGACTCGGCCAGGCGCCCCGCGGCCGCGATCGCCTCGGCCGCGGCCTCGGGGTCCGACGGCTGAGCGCAGACCGCCACGGCGCCGCCGACCCCGAGCAGCGCCGCGCTCGCAGCCGCCAGCCCCCGCGCCCGCGACTTCGCGCGCGCCAAGGCCGCGCCTCCGAGGCGTCCGGCCAGGCGCGACAGCGCCTTTTCGGACAGGTCGGATGATAGCATTTCAAATTCCAGCGCAGGCAGGGAGCGCGCCGCGCCGGCCAAGGCCGCTCCGGAGAGGCCGTCGCAGACCACGACGTCGGCGAGCCCGCGGAAGACCTCCTCGGAGGAGATCGTCCCCTCGAAGCGCACCCCGGCGTACTTGAGGAGCGGCACGGTCTCGCGCTGGAGCTCGGGACCGAGCTGAGCGCCCTGCCCGGCGGCCAGCAGGCGAACGCTGGGGTCGGAGACGCCGCCCACCAGGCGCGCGTGCATGGAGCCCATCAGCGCGAACTGCAGGAGGTGCCAGGGTTTGCACTCGAGGCAGGCCCCGGCGTCGACGAGGAGCGTGGTCCGGCCGGCGCGGCGCAGCGGCAGGGCCAGGGCCGGGCGCAGGACGCCGCGCAGGCGTTTTAAGTGCCACAGCGAGGCGGCGGCCGCGCTGGCCGGCGAGGCGGCGGTGACGAGGGCCTGGCAGCGCTTCTGCGCCACCGCCTCGGCGGCACGCATCAGCGAGCTCTCGGGCTTCTCCCGGCAGGCCGCCGCGGGGTCCTCGTCGGCGGCGGACGCCGACGGCGCGTCGGTGACGGTCAGGCCCGGGGCGCCGCCGGCCCCGGCGCGGGCCAGCTCCGAGCGCAGGGTCTCGGCCGGGCCGAAGAGTTCGACCTCGACGCCTTCCCCCGCCGCGCGCACGGCCCCGGCCGCTAGGGCGGCTAGGCCGGCGCCGGCGGGAGCATCGAGGGCGACGCGCACGCCCTAGCCCTTTCCTTCCTCTTTGTCGTCCTTCTTGGTCTTCTTGACCTTCTGCGGGACGATGAGCTTGCCGCCGTAGAAGCCGCACTGCTGGCAGATGGTGTGGGGCTGGTGCACGCCGCCGCAGTTCTTGCAGGCGCTGAGTCCCGGCATGTGGACGGTCCAGTTCTTGGACCGGCGCGAGTCCCGGCGGCGCGGCGAGTGTTTACGGTATGGATTAGGCATTTTGGATCACTCCTTGAGGTGCTTGAGGCTGACAAATGGATGCGAGGTCCCCGACGGCTTCTTCCCGGGCGGGCACGGGCAGGGTCCTTCGTTGAGGTTCTTGCCGCAGGACTCGCAGAGGCCCTGGCAGTCGGGCCGGCACAGCGAGCGCTGGGGCAGCTCGAGCAGGGCGACCTCGCGGACGGTCTCGGTGAGGTCGATGTCGGAGCCCTCGGCGGGGAAGGTCTCCTCGGCCGAGGTCGTGTAGGCCACGGAATGCTCGACGAGGCAGCGGCCGCAGCCGAGGCGCCAGCCGCCCGCGATCGAGGCCTCGAGCAGGATCTCGTCGGAGCCGACCGAGAACTCGATGCCGACCGACACGTCTCCTTCGGAGGCCACCGCGGGGTCCGCGAACAAAGCCTCGGCGGGGACGGTGACGCTCTTGGCGAGCCCCCCCTCCTCGACGATGACGGAGGTCTTGAAGACCAGGGCGGGCAGGCTCACAGGTTGACCGTCTCGCGCACGAAGTAGCTCTGGCGGCCGCGGGTCTCGTAGTAGATGCGCACGAGGATCTCGGCCAAGAGTCCCATGAGCAGGAGCTGGACGCCGACCATGCCGCAGAACACCGAGACGTGGAAAAGGGGCTGGTCTTTGACGAACACGCCCAGCGCGAACTTCTTGTAGAGGGTGAAGGCGCCCAAGAGGCCGGAGAGCAGGAGCATCGCTATCCCGCCGCCGCCGAAGACGTAGTTGGGCTTGGAGAGATAGGCGTCCAAGAACTTGACGGTCAACAGGTCGAGGACGACCTTGAAGGTGCGCATGAGCCCGTACTTGGACTTGCCTCGGGTGCGGGCCCGGTGGTTGACCGCCACCTCGGTGATGCGCGCTCCCATGAAGCCGGCGAAGGCGGGGATGAAGCGGTGCATCTCCCCATACAGCCTGAGCGGCTTGAGGTATTCGGCCCGGTAGAGCTTGAGGGTGCAGCCGTAGTCGTGGAGCTCGACGCCGGTGACCTTCGAGATGACGGCGTTGGCGGCCATCGACGGCAGGCGCCGGGTCAGCATCTTGTCCTGGCGGTCCTTGCGCCAGCCGCTGACGACGTCGTAGCCCTCGTCGAGCTTCTTCATGAGCAGCGGGATGTCCCGGGCGTCGTTCTGGAGGTCGGAGTCGAGGCAGGCGATGAGCTTGCCGTTGGCGTGGGCGATCCCGGCCGCCATGGCGGCGGTCTGGCCGAAGTTCGTCCCCAGGCGCACGGCCTTGAACCTGGGATCGGCCTTGGAGAGCTTGAGGATCTCGTCGAAGGAGCGGTCGCTCGAGCCGTCGTCGACCAGCACGGCCTCGAAGTCGATCCCCTTGAGGGCGGCCGTGATCTCCTTGCCGAGGTCGGCGAGGTTCTCCTCCTCGTTGTAGACCGGCACGAGGACGCTGAGCAGGGGCGTATGCGCCATCTTGGAAGGCGGCGCCGCTTCCATGACCGTGGGAGCGGCCGCCATGCTGGATTGGGGACTACCGTCTCGGCTAGGCCGCGACGGGGGTCCTAAACGACTCCATGTTCTTGACGATCTCGGCGCCGAACTGCGAGGTCTTGACCGTCGTGGCGCCGGGCATCTGGCGCTCGAGGTCGTAGGTGACGCGCTTGGAGGCGATCTGCGCCTCGAGACCCTTGATGATGAGGGCGGCGGCCTCGTTCCAGCCCATGTGCTCGAGCATCATGACGCCCGAGAGGATGAGCGAGCCGGGGTTGACCTTGTCGAGGCCGGTGTACTTCGGGGCCGTGCCGTGGGTGGCCTCGAAGCAGGCCACGCCGTCGCCGATGTTGGCGCCCGGCGCGATGCCGAGCCCGCCGACCTGGGCCGCGGCGGCGTCGGAGATATAGTCGCCGTTGAGGTTCGGGGTGGCCAGCACGGAGTACTCGTCGGGGCGGAGCAGCAGCTGCTGGAAGGTCTGGTCGGCGATGCGGTCCTTGATGAGGACCTTGCCGGCGGGCAGCTTGCCGTTCAAGTCATCCCAGAGCTCGGCTTCCGTGACGACCTTGTCGCGGAACTCGGTCTTGGCGACCTCGTAGCCCCAGTCCCGGAAGGCGCCTTCGGTGAACTTCTGGATGTTCCCCTTGTGGACGATGGTCACGGAGGGCTTCTTGTGGTCGACGGCGTACTGGATGGCCATGCGGATGAGGCGCTTGGATCCCGTCTCGGAGATGGGCTTTATGCCGATGCCGGAGTCCTGGCGGAACTTCTTGCCCATGGTCTTGGTCAGGAACTCGTAGACCTGGGCCTGGTCCGGGGTGCCCTTCTCGAACTCGATGCCGGCGTAGACGTCCTCGGTGTTCTCGCGGAACAGGACGATGTCGAGCTTCTGGGGCTCCTTGACGGGGCAGGGGACGCCGGTGTACCAGCGCACGGGGCGCACGCAGGCGTAGAGGTCGAGCTTCTGGCGGATGCCGACGTTGACCGAGCGGAAGCGCGGGGTGACCCACTCGGACTTGCAGGAGATGCAGGTCTCGGGGCGCTTGTCGTTGAGCTCGTTCTGCTCCTTGGAGCAGACCAGGCAGACGTACTTGTGGCCGCCGACGGGCGTGGTCAGGGGGCCCTTGATGGAGACGCGGTACTCCTTGATGGCCTCGAGGGTCTCCTCGGGGAGGACGGTGTCCTTGTCGTACCACTGCAGGGCGGTGAGGCCGGCGGCGATCTCCATCCAGGAGATCTCGCGCTTGCCGGCGTAGGCGTGCTTCACGGCGCCGTCTAAGACGATCTGGGTGGCCTTCCAGAGGTCGGGGCCGGTGCCGTCGCCGGGGAAATAGGGGATGATGGGGTCGTTGGGGACCTCGATCTTGCCGTTCTTATAGGTAATCTTCGAGCCCTTGGCAGGGACCTTGATCTTCTTAAAGGTGGGCATCATTTTCTCCGGGTTACGCAGATTGACGTCACAAAAATAGCATTTCCGGCACTATATTGGGAAGGAGCCGGTCCGTATACTCGGCCTAGGGCAGAGCAACATTACGGCCACGCCGTAGGATTATGACGGCCGGCTGAGACGCTCGGAGATCCATACCTTGATGATGGATTGCCTGGTGACCCCGAGTCTGCTGGCTTCTCTATCTAAGGAGTGGATCATCCAAGCGGGAAAATCCACATTGACGCGCCGGGGCTGCTCGTTGGTGCGCTTGGCGCGCGACAAGTCGAGATACTTGGAAACGTCGCCGCCGGCGTCGAAACGCTTATCTAGATCCTTAGCTTTCATAAAGCTCTTTCTCCTCGGTGCGCGCTCGTCTGACGGAGATGATGCGGACGCGTTCCTCGCGGCGGGTGATGATCGCGGACCAATGCTTCTCGCCGATGCGGCCGATGAAGAGGACTCTGGGTTCGTCGTCGCTCTTTAGGGGGATCTCGAGAAGGTCGGGGTCGTCCCAGAGCGCCTGCGACTCGCTGAAATCGATGCCGTGCTTGGTTTTGTTGATTTGGCTCTTGCGTTCGTCGAACTCAAAGTCCATTAGGTATATATAGTATACCCTATCTATCCTTTATGTCAATCCCCGGGATACGTCTGATAGGAGGTGGCCTATTGGCTGAAGACAATCTTGCTCGAAGCATTGAGCTCATGGCCAATCGCTTTGTACTGCCGGACACAGTCGTCGTAGATCTCTTCCTTTTGTTTGTATTCGACCCAGCTTACTTCCGTACCTTCACTTTTCGAATTGAGTAGGCGTTGACGGTCAACCAATGCATTCACAGTTCTTATTAATGCTGCGACATATCCCGAAAGGACATTGAAGTAGCGCTTCTCGGCCGGTGATAATGACGCGTAGTCGGAACGCTGAAAGGAAGCGACCATTGCGTCGATTTCGGACCAGAGAATTACAAGACGTTCCGAACGTTGCAGGAGCTCAGACATCGATACTCCACGCCCCAGCAGATTCTTGACGAAACTCTTGAAGCTCGCGGCATCTGAAAAAATCGAATCATGGACCTCGATGTATACGCCCAGTCCGCCTCCTACGGCTAAGGCTAGCTTCTGGAGCTCCGCTCTATGATTCATGGATTGGCGTTGGTGCGTCCCTTTAGCGGTATTCCTTGGCATCAAGCGTTTTGAATCTCGGATCGGCAGTCCTCCGTCGAGGAATCTTGTATCCAAGGGCCTCGCCGAGACCGAAATTCAGAAGTTCGATTCGAAAGTCATGCAGGTAGGTGGCTTGGTCCATCAGTTTCTCCGTGAAGATTGGAATCCCTGCTGCAAGCTCTTCTTTTGCGGTCTTTGAATTTGGGTCTCGCTGTAATGTGGAAGCGCTCTTCATGAGGAGACTCGTAAATGTGGAGTGCTCTTCTCCGAGTTTAATATTCACTTCAAAAATCGCGACCCTAAATGGCTCCAGAGGCATCAAAAGAATCTCGTTTTCCGAATATGAATAGAGTAATTCGAGAAAGCTGTCGGTGTACATTTTCCAATCTTCAAGAAGCTTGGCCGGATTGACGTGCAGAGGCAAATAGGGCGACGTCACGGGGTCCATGCTAAGAGCGATACTGGATGCGAGCCCATTAAGATTGCTGTGTAGGTTGGAAAGCGTACGTTCCGTGGTCGCAGCCCGTTTGACCACTTCCTTGCAGCCAGTCTGCCGCAATTGCGTGATCGTGTTCTTTTGCGAGTTCCAATTCGCAGAGTAGTAGGCCATCAACCACCCACAACTCAGAGAAACGATGGTGAAAATTTGATCTTGAACTCCCACCTTCGAAGCTAGAGCGCCTAAGCCTGCCGCGACAACGAAGAGCACCGCAAGGGGATTGGCCCAAGAAGAATTGACTGAGCGTGCCTTTGCGCGAAGAATGAGTTGGCGCTTTCGCTCTGCATGAATTCCTGTGTCCATAATTTATTGCTTTATTCGGAGGTCTTGATTCCGCCTGCAGCTGCTTAGAGTCTTTGGTTCCACAGCCTTGTCTAATGCAGATTTTCCGACGAAGAGAATGAGCGGTCTATGAGCCTGCTTTGCTCTCGGACCATCTCATCGATGTCGAACTCTTGTCCGATGGATGCCGCCGCCGCTTTACCCAGGCGTTCCCGTAGGCCCGCATCTTTAAGAAGAGAGATTGTTCCTGCCGCCAGCCTTTCCCAATCTCCGGCCGGAGCGGCATAGCCGTTCACGCCGTCCTGAAGGACGTCCTTTATCCCATCGACCGCGTAGCAAGCACACCCAAGCCGCGTCTTCATCGCCTCGACCAGCGCCCGCGGCAACCCTTCCCAAAGAGAAGTCGAAAGGAATACGTCCGAAGCCGCCAAGAGCTCGGCCGTATCACGCCGCCAACCGATGAGCTTTACCTTCCCCGACATCCCGCGCGCGATGATGCGCGCTTCGAGCTTCGAGCGCAGCGGCCCGTCGCCGATGTAGATGAAGCAAGCCTCAGGCACTTCCTTGAGCGCCGCCTCGGCCACGCGCAGGAAGTCCTCGGCGTTCTTCTGCGGCTTGAGGTTGCCGATGCCGATGACCAGCGGCTTGTGGATTCTTACACCCAGCTCCCGCCGCTTCGCCTCGCGGTCGACCTTCGCCGGCAGGGCCGAGAGCTTCACGCCGGAGCGGATCAGCGACCAATTCCCGTCCTCGACAAATCCCAGCTCGCGGGCCGTCTCCATGTTGGCTTTGGAGACGAAGATCAATCTATCCGACCACTCCGCCGCCAGCTTCTCGATGCCCACGGTGACCCACTTCACCAAAGCGTTCATCCGGTCGTGAAAACCGAAGCCGTGGAAGGTATGGATGACGTACGGCACCCCGACCAGCCGAGCCGCCAAGCGTCCCAGGATTCCCGCCTTGGATGAATGGGTGTGCACCACATCGGGATTCTCTTCGCGGATGATCTGCGCCAACTGAAAGAGGGCCGTCAGGTCGCGCAGCGGACTGACCTCCCGCACCAGGTCTTCGACGAAGCGGACCTTCACTCCGAGCGACTTCGCCTCATCGTCGAGCACCCCCCCCGCCCCGCACGCCAGCACCATCTCAAAACGCGCCGGGTCCATATGCCCGACGGTATAGAGGGTGTTCTGCTGGGCGCCCCCCAAGTCGAGGCGCGTGACGATGTGCAGGACCTTGCGGCGGCTCACGCCGATGATTCTACTTCTTCAGCCGCGCCGGCGGGTGCCGCTTGCGCGGCGGCCTCTGCATGAACGGCGACCGCTGCGTCGGCGCCGGCTTCGGCGTCTCCACCACCGGCTCCGGAGGAGGCGTGAACCCCGGGATGGCGCTCTTCTCGTAGTAGTGCCGCAGGATCTGGTCGAACCGCCGCCCCAGCGCCGCCTGCCCCACCGTCCCCGCCACGCAGACCCCGTTCCCGTGCCCGAAGCCCCCGCCCCAGATGAGGAGCTTGGAGACCTTATGGCCGTCATACAAAGGAGTGAGCACGAAGAAATCCGACCGCAAAGACCCCGGCGAGAGCGCGCGCTGGATCTCCTCGAGGCCGGTCAGCTCCAGCTCCCCGCGCGAGCCCTCGAGCTTGAGCCCTTTCACCCGCCCCCCCGCGTCGCGCCCCAGAACGACCACCCTCTTGAGCGGCCCCAGGTCCTTATGCGACTCCATGCGCTTGCGCACGTCCTCGGCGTCGATGACGCGGAACCAGCGGTTCCACGACTCCGGGATGAGCGCCGTCGCCTGATGGTAGAAGCCCTCGTCAGGCCCGCGGTGCAGGAGCTTTTCCAAGTCCAAGGGCGAGCGCAGGGTGAGGTTCGGGACCTGACGGTCCTGCACTCCCGCCTTCGTCGACCAGCCGCAGGAGCTGTGGTGCTCGGGAATTCCCCCTTCGGCCAGGCGGACGACGAACCCGCGGGTGGCGCGCACCGCCTTGGCGGAGTTCTCCCTCTCCTTGAACAAGCCGTTGTACGGGTAGCAGGCCTTCGAGTCGCAGGTCTGGGTGCCCTCCGGGTTCGGGCGCGCCGTCCTCAGCGCCTCGAGCATCTCCGTGCGCGCCAGGACCGCCATCGTCTTGTAGGCCTCCAGCGGCGAGTCGGGCGGGATGGCCATCCCCACCACCGAGAACAGATAGCGGTCGAGCGGCAGCTCGTTGACGATGTGGAAGCCGTCCGGCGTCGGGATGATCTCCACCACCCCTCTGAGCTCCCTATCCCCGATGTCCATCCCCGCGATGTCGGTCATCTCCACGTTCTTTAGAAGCGTCGTGAACCGGGAGTCGGAGGGCCGCAGCTGGAAGCGCTGCTTGGTCACGTAGACGATGCGGCCGCGCGTGTCCTTGATCTCGATGACACGGTTGTCGGGCCGGTACGAGACCTCCCACTGCTGATACGCCGCCGCCTCGGAGACCGACTCGTCGAGCTTGGTGTCGAAGAGCACCGTGCCGGAGGAGCCCATGACGAAGAAGCGCGTCAGGTGCCTGAGGGACCCGTCGGGCGCCGCGAACATGCCCACGCGGATCGGCGGCGACTCCTCGTCGCGCTCCGCCGCGTCCTCGTCCTCGCGGAACACCGGCCGGCCCAGCCGCACCACCGGCAAGGACTCGGCCGGCGAGCGCGGCAGCCACTTCTCGAGCGCGGCCTGCCGTTTCCTGGCCGCCTGGTCCAAGGGGTCCATGTCGAGCACGAGCTTGAGCGCCTGCCACTCGGCCAGGCCCTCGGAGGTCTTCTCGAACGCCGAGGCCAGCTCGCGGGCCACGTCGACCTGGGCGCCGTCGGCCTCGAGCGACGCCCGGGCGAAACCGATGGCCGAGGCCGGGCGCCGGGAACGGCGCTCCAGCCGCGCCAGCTCCGCGTTGGTCGCCGCGCGCGCGTAGGGGTCGATCTCGGCGGAGCCGCGCAGGGCCTTGGCCGCCGCCTTGTCGTTTCCGTCCATCGACTCGGCGAAGCCCAGCCCGGCCAGGGCCTCGCCCTTGTCGTCGGAGCGCGTCGCCGCCTCGGCCGACTTGTTGAAGGAGTCCTTGGCTTCTCGGAAGCGCCCCAGGGACAGGTAGTTCCAGCCGCGCTGGTTCCAGTAGAACGAGTCGGTCGGCGCCAGCAAGGTGGCCTTGAGCCAGTGCGCCGCGGCGTCGTCGGGGCGGCCCTGGTCGCGCAGCATGAGCGCCAGTTCGGCCTCGGGTGCGGCGTCCTGCGCGCCGAGGGTCACCACGTATTTGAAGCCCGCGGCGGCCGACTCGTAGTTGCCTCTCAGGAAGTCGTTGAAGGCCCCGCGCAGGCTCTCTCGCACCTCGGCGGCGCCGGAGGGCGGCGGGACGTTCCCCTCGAGCGCCGCGCGCGCGGCCGCGCGCTGGGAGGGCGTGAGCTCCGCGCCGAACGCCGCGGTCGAGAGGAGGACGAGCAGGAGCTTCACCGGCGGCTCCCTTTGGTCCTGGCCGGAGCCTTGGCCGGTGTCTTTCGGCGCGGCGGCGGAGGCGGCTCCCGCTCGGGCTCCTCCATCTCCAGTCCGTCGTCGACGCTTACGCCGGCGCCCGCGGCGGCGATCGGCTCGGGCTTGCGCGGGATGCGCGCCTCGATGCTCGAGAGGTGGACGCGGGCGTACTCGAACTGTCCGTTCGCTATCATGCGCACCGCCGTCGGCAGCTTCCCATAGAGTTCGCCGACCGGGAGTCCCTCGCCGCCGGCCTTGTCGAGCAGGGCTTTGACGCGGTCATATTGCCCGCGCACCTCGGCGCGGCGCACCGCTTCGAGGTTGCGCTTCATGTCCAGCCCCAGCGGCGACTTGGCGCGGATCGGCGGATAGCGCCAGTACTGGTAGCGCTTGACGAGCAGGGGACCGTAGGAGGGCCAGAACCAGGCCGCCCCGGCCAAGAGGCAGAGCGCCACGGAGATGCGGGCGACAAGGGTCCAACGCTCTTCCTCCGCGTTCATCGCGACACTATATTAGGAAAGTAGGAGCGGCTAGCGCTGTTTCGGGACGCCGGGCAGGAGCAGTTCATCGAGGGTGAGCTCCTCTTTGGACTTCGCGGCGGCCGACCTGCGGCGCGACCTGGGGGCTTCCTCGGCGGGAGGCTCGCTGAGGAGCGAGGACAGGTCCTCCTGCGGCTGGTCCTCGGCCGGCGTCTCTACGGGCGCCGCGGCGCGGCGGACGCGCTTGGGCTTGGGCGCCGGCCTCTCCTCGGGCGGCATCGAGCTCTCCATGAGAAGCGAGCCCAGCGGGTCGTCGGAGAGCGCCTTCGAGGCGGCCTTCGCGGCGGCCTGGTCGCCCGGGGCCGGGCTGTAGCGGCCCTTGCGCCTCTTGGGGGCGGGCGCGGCGGCCGTCCTTTCGGGCTTGGCCGGGGCCGGGGCTTTGCCGTCGAGGACGGCCTGGCTCTTCGCGTTGAGGCCTCGGACCTCCTTGGCGTCGAGCCGCACCTCATAGCCGTAGTCGAGCCGGCCCGGCTTGCCGTAAAAGCTGACCTCCCAGCGGCCGTCGCCGCCGGGCTTCACGTTCCACGGCGAGACCAGGCCGTTGCCCGAGGCGGTGGCCTCGAGGACCTGGCCCAGGGACTTGTTGAGGCGCGTGATCGGGTAGGCCCGCGCGAACTCCACCGCCTCCTGCGTCCGGTCGGGCAGGCCAAGGGCCGTGTCGAGCGGCGCCTCGGGCTGGGGCTCGGCCGGCGTCTCCACCGGCGCGGCGGGCGTTCCCTTCACGAGGCCGAACTGCTTGAGATAGGGGTTGAGGATGCCCATCTGATAGGCGCCGCCCAGGCCGCCGGCGACCAGGAGCAGGGCGACGACAGCGAGGACTTTCTTGCCCTTCTTCGGCTTGGGCTCGGGGGCCATCAGGTCGACGGGGGCCTCGGTTACTTTCCGGCCGCCGCCGGTGGTCTCGGGGCCGAACAGCGGCTCGGGACCCGGCACCGAGGTAGGCGTAGGCAGAGGGGTCGGGTAGGTCCCGAAGCCGGGGGCCTCGAGTCCGCCGCCCATCGGCGTCGGGGCGTCGAGGATGGGCGGCATCCCCGGAGGCGAGTCCATCGAGGCGTTCAAGTCGAAAGCGGGCGGGGAGTCCAGCGGCACCGGGGCGGGCGTGGCGCCGCCGAGCTCGATGGGCGCGCCGAAGCCGGAGTCGGGAGGGAAGCCCGACGGGGCGTCCATCGCCGGAGGCTCGAAGCCATGGGTGATCTCGACCGGTTTCGGAAGGGGCGCGGGAGCCGGATGGGCTTCCTGAACGGGCGGAGTCCAGGCCGCGGCCGGGGCAGGCCGCGCGGCGCCGCCGCCCTCGACCCGGAGCTTCGAGATCTTTCCGGTCAGGTCTTCGCGCAGGCGCTCCTGGTTCTCCTCCATCTTGCCGACCGAGCTCTGCAGGTCGGCGCGGACGGAGTCGAGCTGGGCCCTCAGGTCCGACACGGTCTTGTCGCCGGCATCCTGCGCCTTCTTGGCCTGGTCGATCTCGTCGCGCAGGCCGTCGGTCTTGGCCAGCTTCTGCTCGAGGTCGCCTACCTTGATCTGAAGGCTGGCGGCCTCGGAGCCCTTCTGACTGAGCTCGACCTTGAGCCCGGAGATCTCCTCCTCGCGGGCCCGCAGCTCCTCGTGAAGAGAGGAAAGCGAGTTCTCGAGCAGGGAGACTTTTTCTTGGATCGTGCCGAGGACGGCCAGGTCGCGCAGGGTGGGCTCGGGGGGCAGGAACGAAGCGCCGCCGACGCCGACCCCCGCGGGGACGCGGGCCATCTTGAGCAGGGTCTCGGCCAGCTCGACGAGGACGCCGGCGCGCTGCCAGTCGCCCATCTGGGTCCCCTTGCGCCCTTCGGGGCAGACCAGCGATTCCGAGGCGAAGCCGGGGGTGGCGGCTAGCTCGTCGCGGTCGTAGGGACCGACGACCTGGTTGTTCTGGAATAGCCAGTATTTCATCGCGGACGGATGATCCCGTCTTCGCTGAGTATATCAGCCCCCCTCCGGGGCCGCAATGTCGGGGATGTTACGGGATTCCGAATGAGTGTCGAAGCGGGGCTTGGGAGAAAAAAGATATTTTGCTATCATGACACTTCGTTAACATGGGCCATTAGCTCAATGGTAGAGCAGGCGCCTCTTAAGCGCAAGGTTACAGGTTCGAGTCCCGTATGGCCCACACCTTCTTTCCTCCTACTGGCCGCGCTCCTTCCCGCCGCGGCCGCCGCGGCTCCGCCGCCTGAGACGGCCGAGGTCCCCCCGGGGACCCTGCTGTCGGTGGAGCTCGTCGACCCGGTCTCCTCGGCTAAGAGCGCGGTCGGCGATTCTTTCCGCGCCCGCGTTCTGGACGGCGTCACCTCGAAGGGCCGCCTCGCCGTGCCGGCCGGCACGACCATCCGCGGCACGGTGGTCGAAGCGGCCAAGTCCGGCCGTCTCCGCGGTCAGGCGCGCCTGGGCCTGACCCTGACCGCGGTGGAGATCGACGGCTCGACCTACACCGTCGCCGCCGACACGCTGTCCTATCAGGGCGACCCGCATGCCGGCAAGAACATAGGTTCCGTGCTCGGCGGGGCCCTGCAGGGAGCCATCATGGGCGTCTTGTTCGGCGGTCAGGAAGGCGCCATCTTGGGCGCGGGCGCGGGAGCCGGCGTCGGGGCGCTGGGGAACATTATTAAGGGAAAGCAGGACGTGGCGTTCGAGCCGGGGGCGCGGCTCCTCTTCGAGACGCGGGCGGGCTTCACGGTGCCGGTCTACGCCGCGCCGCCGCCCGAGAAGGCCCCGGCCGAGAAAGCCCCGCCCGCCTCGAAGCCCTCCACATAAAAATTGGTACAATCTGCGTCCGTCGCGGGCTGGGTGGCGAAATGGCAGACGCGCACGGCTTAGGACCGTGTGCCGCAAGGCATGGGGGTTCAAGTCCCCCCCCAGCCACCCGTTAAGCAACATTGGAGGAGTACATGGCCATCTGGACGCCGGAGCAGAAGACGAAGACCAAGAAGCTCAAGACCGAGGGCTGCAAGCAGGTCTTCGAAGTCGAGGTTCCCGCGCCCAAGGCCGCCGACGCCGTCCAGACCGCGCTCGTGCGCCTGCAGTTGACCGCCAAGCTCCCGGGCTTCCGCCCCGGCCGCGTGCCGCTCGACCAGATCAAGGCCCAGTTCATGCCGCGCGCCCGCGCCCAGGCCGCCGACGACCTCATCGAAGGCGCTGTGCGCGAGGCGCTGGGCGAGCTCAAGCTCCGTCCCGTGGCCATGCCGTCGGTCGGCAACCTGAAGTTCCCCGAGGGCGGGCCGGTGACCTTCGAGCTCCACATCGAGACCGCCCCGGAGTTCGAGCCCAAGGGCTATAAAGGAATCGCGCTCGCGAAGAAGGAAGCCAAGGCCTCCGAGGACGAGGTCGCCGAGCGCGCCAAGCAGCTCGTCGAGGGCAACGCGCGCCTCGAGGCCGCCGAGGGCCCCGCGGCCAGGGACCACTATCTCGTCATCGACTTCACGCTCTCGCGCGACGGCCAAGCGCTCAAGGGCGGCACCGGAAAGGGCGAGCTCATCGACCTCTCCTCCGACCAGACCGTCGAGGGCCTGGTGGACGGCCTGCTCGGCGCCAAGAAGGGCGAGACCCGCGAGTTCGAGGTCAAGCTCGACGGCAAGCCGGCCTCCTGCTCGGCCGTCATCGGCGAGATCAAGCGCAAGGTCCTCCCCGCGCTCGACGACGACTTCGCCAAGGACCTCGGCGTCGAGAACCTGGCCCAGCTCAAGGAGAAGCTCGCCGAGATCGTCCAGCGCGAGCACGACACGCACGCCGAGCGCGACCTGCAGGCCCAGACCGACAAGAGTCTGCTCGACGCCAACGCCTTCGAGGTCCCGGCGTCCTTAGTCGAGCAGCAGCTCGAGCACATGTTCGAGCGGCTGAGCGAGCGCATGGGCCCCGAGGGCCTGCCCGAGGCCGAGGCCAAGAAGTTCAAAGAGCAGCTCGCCCCCGAGGCCGAGAAGGCCGTGCGCCTGCAGTTCATCGTGGCGCGCGTCGCCGAGAAGGAGAAGGTCGAGGTCACCGACGCCGACCTGGCGGCCGAGCTCGAGAAGACCCTATCGGCGGCCGAGACCGAGAAGGACAAGTCGCGCGCCAAGGAGTTCTTCGAGAAGCGCGCCGACGAGGTCCGGGCGATGCTCAAGGAGCGGAAGGTCTACCAGCTCATCCGCGAGTCGGCCAAGGTCAAGGCCGAGAAAGCCGAAAAGCCCGCCAAGGCCGAGAAAGCCGCTAAGGCCTGAGCCTTACTTCGGGACCGAGGACAGGTAGCCGTCCGCGGCCAGCATGTCGCCCATCGCGGCGTAGGCTTCATCGGGCGGCGTCAGCGTCGCCAGCCCGTCCACGTAGCGGTTGTACATGCAGAACGCCGCGGCGATGAGGACGGTGTCGTGGATCTCCTTATCCCCCGCGCCGTGAGCCCGGGCGTCCTTGACCATCCCGTCGGTCACCCGCCGCCCGCCCTTCTGGACGGCGGCCGCGATCACGAGTAGGGCCTTGAGCTTGTCGGAGACCGGCGCCGCGGCGGGGTCCTTCATCACCGCGTCGACCGTGCCGGGTTTATCCTTGAGCAGGCTGCGCGCCGCCGCGGCATGCGAGCCGTGGCAGAACGTGCACTCATTGAGGCGCGACACGTAGGCCGCGATGATCTCGCGCTCGCCGGGCGTCAAAGAAGAGGGCCCGCGCAGCAGAGTCTCGGCCAGCTCGCAGAGCGGCTTGGCGGTCTCGGGCCGGAACGCGAAGGGGCCGAGGATTCCGGGCAGGCCTGCGGGGTTGGGGATGTGGGACATGGGAGCGCTCCTTAACCGACGCCGTCCTTCATCTTCTCGGCCAGGGCCAGCTTTTCGGAAGCCAGGCGCTTCGCGAGGACCGGCAGCATCATCTTAAAGAGGAAACTCTTGGCTTCCAGGGCCAGCTCCACGCGGACGTGAGTACCCTCCGGCGCGTCGGAGAAGTCGAAGGTCACCTTGGCCGAGAGGTCCGGGGACTCCAGGGTCCGCACACAGCGGGTTGGGGAGTCCCACTCTACGGTCTCCATCAGCATGGACTGCCCGGCGCCCTGGATGGCGATCGTCACGGCCGAGCCGACGCCGGTCTTGGGGCGTTCGGGGACGGGGGTCACGCTGACCTTCATCGGTGAGCGCGGGTCCTCTGCGAAGCGGGCCATCGCCTCCATGTCGGTGAGGCCGCGGAAGACGTCCTCGCGGGGGCGCTTGACGACGAAGTCTAGGTTCTCGAGCATCGTGGGGGCGAGGATATAAAAAATAACGAAACTTGTCCCCGAGTGGCGTTCGGCCCCCGCCGGGGGCCGAACGCTGGGACGGAAACGGCGGAATCATTTGAATATCGCTTCGCCTGAACGGAAAACGGCAAAGTCGGAATCAGGGGTAATTCGGTACGAGACAATTTGCCGTACCGGATTACCCAATGATTCCGCCGTTTGCCGTACCCCCGAAGGGCCCCCGCGGGGCCCTTCGGCACCGGGGGCCTATTCCGTGAGAAGCGCAACACGAAGGTCTGACCCCGAGCGCAACAATTTTCTATACTTGTGCCCATGATCATCCCTACTATCCTCGAGCGTTGGAACCAGGGCGCGGCGATCGGCTATGACATCTACTCCCGGCTCCTCAAGGACCGCATCATCTTCGTCGGCGGCCAAGAGGGCGTCATCACGACCGACTCCGCGAACCTCTTGATCGCCCAGCTCCTCTACCTCGACGCCGAGGACTCCGACCGCGACATCTTCCTCTATATAAACTCCCCCGGCGGCATGGTCACGGCCGGCCTGGCGGTCTACGACACGATGCAGTACATCAAGTCCCCCATCACGACGATCTGCATGGGGATGGCGATGTCCTTCGGCTCGATGCTGCTGGCCGCGGGCTCCAAGGGCCGGCGCCTGGCCCTGCCGTTCTCGCGGGTCATGATCCACCAGCCCCTTATCCACGGCGGCATCGGCGGCCAGGCCTCCGACATCACCATCGAGGCCCGGGAGATCGAGAAGACCAAGAAGCGCCTGATCGCCCTCCTCGCCAAGCACACCGGCCAGAAGCCCGAGCGCATCGAGGCCGACATGGACCGCAACACCTACATGTCCGCCGAGCAAGCCCAAGCCTACGGCATCGTCGACGAGGTCATCAAGACCCACAAGGGCGGGAAATAGTGGCCGAAGCCCTCCCGTCGCGTCTGCCGCTCCTCGCGGTGCGCGACGTGGTCGTGTTCCCCAACATGCCCCTGCCGCTCTCGGTGGGGCGCGCGCGCTCGATCCGGGCGCTCGACGCCGCCGGCGAGCGCGGCAAGCTCGTGGCCGTCGTGACGCAGAAGAAGGCCGCCGTCGAGGACCCCAAGGAGGACGACCTCTACCGGATCGGCGTGGTGGCCGAGATCGTCCAATCGCACCGCCGGCCCGAGGGGACGCTCCAGGTCTACCTGCAGGGGCTTCGCCGGATCAAGATCTCGAAGCTCACCCTGGCGGCGGGCGACTATTGGGAGTCGGACATCGAGGCCATCCCCGAAACCTGGAAGGCCTCCCCCAAGGTCGAGGCGCTGATGCGCCAGTGCGTCCAGCTCTACGACCAGTGGCTGCGGCTCACCAAGCGCGTCCCTCCCGAGGCCTCGGCCGCGGCGGCCCAGACGACCGACCCCGGACAGCTGGCCGACACCATCGCCCACACCGCCGTGACCAAGCTCGCCGACCGTCAGGCGCTGCTCGAGACCATCTCTCCTTTCGAGCGCCTCGAGAAGCTCGTAGGCCTGCTCAACGCCGAGATCGAGGTCTTGACCCTCGAGCGCAAGATCCACACCCGGGTGCGCACCCAGATCCAAAAGACGCAGAAGGAATATTACCTGACGGAGCAGATGAAGGCGATCCAGAAGGAGCTCCGCCAGAAGGACGACTTCGCCAAGGAGCTCGACGAGGTGCGGGTCAAGATCGCGGCCGCCAAGATGCCGGCCGACGCCCGCGACGCCGCGCTCAAGGAGCTGGCCCGGCTCGAGAAGATGATGCCGTTCTCGCCCGAGGCCACGGTCTGCCGCTCCTACCTCGACTGGATGACGGCCCTGCCCTGGTCCAAGCGCACCCAAGACAAGCTCGACGTGGGCCGCGCGCGCGGGATCCTCGACAAGGACCACTACGGCCTGCCCAAGGCCAAGGACCGCGTGCTCGAGTACCTCGCGGTCTGCAAGCTGACCAAGAAGCTGCGCGGGCCCATCCTCTGCTTCGTCGGCCCGCCCGGCGTCGGCAAGACCTCGCTGGGCCGCTCGATCGCCACGGCGATGAACCGCAACTTCGTGCGCCTGTCGCTCGGCGGGGTGCGCGACGAGGCCGAGATCCGCGGCCACCGCCGCACCTACATCGGCTCGCTGCCGGGCCGCATCATCCAGTCGATGCGCAAGGCGGGAAGCCGCAACCCGGTGTTCCTCCTCGACGAGATCGACAAGATGGGCATGGACTGGCGCGGCGACCCCGCGGCCGCCCTGCTCGAGGTGCTCGACCCCGAGCAGAACTCGACCTTCGTCGACCACTACCTCGACTCGGAGTTCGACCTCTCCTCGGTGCTCTTCATCTGCACCGCCAACACCTTAGACGGCATCCCGGTGCCGCTCCAGGACCGCCTCGAGATCATCCGCTTCTCCGGCTACACCCATAAGGAAAAGCTGGCGATCGCGCGGGGACACCTCATCGCCAAGCAGACCGAGATGCACGGCCTAAAGCCCGCGCAGTTCGAGGTCTCCGACGCCGCGCTGCTCAAGGCCATGCAGGAGTACACCCGCGAGGCCGGCGTGCGCAGCCTGGAGCGCGAGATCGCCGCGCTCTGCCGCAAGGCCGCGCGCGAGGTCGTCGAGAAGGGGGCCAAGAAAGTCGTCATCGGCCCCGAAGACGTGTCGCGACTCCTGGGCGTGGCCAAGTACCCCCCCGAGGATCGGTTCGTCAACGGCCTGGGCGTGGCCACCGGCCTGGCTTGGACCGAGGTGGGCGGCGTCACGCTGCCCATCGAGGTGCTGGCCTACCCCGGCAAGGGCGAGATCCAGCTCACCGGCAAGCTCGGCGCCGTCATGCAGGAGTCGGCCCGCGCGGCGCTCTCCTACATCAAGTCGCAGGCCGCGGCCCTCGGCATCCCGGCCTCTGTGTTCAAGAACCAGTCCTTCCACGTCCACGTCCCGGAGGGCGCGGTGCCCAAGGACGGTCCCTCGGCCGGCATCGCGCTGGCCACGGCCCTGGCCAGCCGGCTCTCGGGCCGCGCCGTCGTCCCCTCTCTGGCCATGACCGGCGAGATCACCCTGACCGGGCGCGTCCTGCCCATCGGCGGCCTCAAGGAGAAGGTCATGGCCGCCCAGCGCCTGGGCATCAAGACCGTGCTCTTCCCCGAGCTCAACCGCAAGGACTTAGAAGAGATCCCCAAGGAGACCTTGGACTCCCTCGAGCTCATCGGCGCCACGCACGTCAGCGAGGTGCTGGCCCGGGCCCTCGAGCCCGCGGCGCGCAAGACCCGCGGCTCGGCCGGCTGGAAGGACATTCGACCCAAGCTCAAACCCGGGGCCGGCTACGCCGCCCCGCAAGCGTAAGGAGGACGAGATGGACCACATCCTGCTCACCCCCGGCCCGACGCCGCTCCCTCCGTCGGTCTACAAGGTCATGGCGGAGCCTCTGCTCCACCACCGCACCTCCGAGTTCGGCGCGGTCTTCCAGCGCGTCATCGACGACCTGAAGCTCGTCTACCGGACCAAGAACGAGGTCCTCATGATGACGGCCTCGGGCACGGGGGCGATGGAGTCCGCCGTCGTGAACCTGCTCACTCCGGGCGACAAGACCCTGGTCCAAGAGACCGGCGCCTTCGGCGAGCGCTTCACCAAGATCCTCAAGGCCTACGGCCTCTCCCCGGTCGTCGTCGCGGAGACCTGGGGCCACGCGGCCGACCTCCAGAAGCTGCGCGACGCCTTGAAGGCCAACCCCGGCCTCAAGGCGGTATTCTTCCAGCATACCGACACCTCGACCGGCGTCGTCAACGACCTGAAGGCCCTGGCCGCCGCCGTCCATGAGGTCCAGCCCGACGCGCTGGTCGTCGTCGACGCCATCTCGGGCCTGGCCGCCGAGGAGCTCGAGACCGACCTATGGAACCTCGACGTCGTCCTGACCGGCTCGCAGAAAGGCCTGATGGCCCCCCCCGGGCTGGCGTTCGCGGCCGTCAACGAACGCTCCTGGAAGGCTTGCGACGCGGCCAGGCTCCCGCGCTTCCACCTCGACTGGCGCACCATCCGCAAGAGCCTCCCCAAGAAGGAGACCCCCTGGACCCCGGCCGTCACCATCGTCACGGCCCAGGCCGAGTCCCTGCGCCTCATCCGCGAGGAGGGCATCGAGAACGTCTGGAAGCGCACCGCCGAGCTGGCCGCCTACACGCGCGCCGAGGTCCAGAAGCTCGGCCTGACCTTGTTCGCCAAGGACCCGGCCGACATCCTGACCGGGGTGAACCTCCCCCCCGACGTCGACGGCAAGAAGCTCATCAAGGACATCCGGGAGCAAGACCACATCTCGATCGCCGGCGGCCAGCTCCACCTCGAGGGCAAGATCGTCCGCATCGCCCACATGGGCTACATCAAGAAGGCCGACGTCGACGCCGGGCTCAAGGCCTTGGCCAAGAGGCTGGCCCCGACGCATGCCTAAGCTGCGCGTCCTCGTCACCGACAAGATCGACCCCGCCGGCCTCGAGCCGCTCAAGCACGACGCCGGCATCGAGCTCCGGATGGCGGTGGGCGACAAGGCCAAGTGGGCCGAGTTCATCCCCTCCACCCATGTCTGGCTGGTGCGCTCGGAGACCAAGGTCACCGAGGAGTGGCTCGACAAGGCCAAGGCTCTGCGCCTGATCGGCCGCGCCGGGGTCGGCGTCGACAATATCGACGTCAGCGGCGCCTCGCGGCGCGGCATCGCCGTCATCAACGCCCCGGCCGCCAACACCATCTCGGCTTGCGAGCACTCCTGGGCCCTGCTCCTCTGCCTGGCCCGGCGCGTCGCGGCGGCCGACGCCAGCATGCGCGGCGGCGGCTGGGAGCGCGGGAAGTTCATGGGGGTGGAGCTGGCCGGCAAGACCCTCGGGCTCGTGGGCCTGGGCCGCATCGGCCGCGAGTCGGCCAAGCGCGCGCTGGCCTTCGGCATGAAGGTCGTCGCCTACGACCCCTACATCTCGGCCCGCCAGGCCGAGGGACTGGGCATCGAGTTGGCCGAGTTCAAGGCCGTGCTGGCCGCTTCCGATTTCGTCTCCCTGCACGTCCCGCTCACCGAGAAGACCAAGCGCATGATCGACGCGAAGTCCCTGGAGTGGTTCAAGCCCGGGGCGCGGCTCATCAACTGCGCGCGCGGCGAGCTCATCGACGAGGCGGCCCTGGCCGAGGCGCTTAAGAGCGGCCGCCTCGCCGGCGCCGCGCTCGACGTCTTCGAAGCCGAGCCGCTGCCCGCCGACAGCCCCCTGCGCGGGCTGCCCAACCTGCTCCTGACTCCCCACCTCGGGGCCTCGACCACCGAGGCCCAGCTCAAGGTGGCCTCGGAGCTCTCCCAGAGCGTGCTCGAGTTCTCGGCGCGCGGCGTGGCGCGCAACGCCATCAACCTGCCGGGCTTCGACCCCGACCTGCTCGAGGCCATGGGCCCTTGGCTGGGCCTGGCGGAGACCTTGGGCCGCTTCCTGGGCCAGACCCTCGACGGCGGCCTCAAGGCCGTGCGCTGCCGCTTCCACGGCGAATTCCCCACCCCCCAGCGCCATCCGCTGGCGGTGGCCGTCCTCAAGGGCGCGCTCTCGACCATCCTCGAGTCGACCCTGAGCTACATCAACGCCCCCATCCTCGCCCTCGAGCGCGGGATCGAGCACTCCGAGGCGGCCGCTCCGGCCTCCGAGGGCTTCCCGCGCCTGCTGGAGGTGACCGCGGTCACCGACAAGGGCGAGCGCAGCGTGTCGGGGGCGGTCGGGGCCGACGGCGGCCCCAAGCTCGTGCGCCTCGACAACCTGCTCGTCGACGTGACGCCGCGCGGCAAGATGCTGGTGCTCTCCAACGAGGACCGGCCCGGGATGATCGGCGCGGTGGGCACCCTGCTCGGCCGGCACAAGGTCAACATCGCCGACATGCGGGTCGGGCGCCGCGCTCCTCACGGCGAGGCCGTGATGGTCATCACGGTCGACGAGGACCCGAGTCCCGAGCTGCAGGGCGAGCTCAAGCGCTTCGAAGGGATCCGGACGGTGCGATGGGTTGTGCTGTGAGCGCGGTCCCGGCGCTGAGCTGCCGGGCCGTCGTCAAGGACTACGAGCGCTCGCACCTGGGGCGCGTCATCCGGACCCGCGCGCTCGACGGCTTGGACCTCGAGGTCCGCGCCGGCGAGGTCTTCGGCTTGCTCGGCCTAAACGGCAACGGCAAGACCACGGCGATGAAGCTGGCCCTGGGCCTTTTGCGCCCGACGTCCGGGTCGGTCTCGGTGTTCGGCAAGCCCTCGGGCGTTCCGTCCTCCCTGGCCGAGGTGGGCTACCTTCCCGAACTGCCGTACTTCTACCCCTACCTCTCGCCGCGCGAGGCCCTGCGCTTCTACGGCGCGCTCTCCGGGCTGGCCCGCGCGGAGATCGACGCCCGCATCCCTCCCCTCCTTGAGAGAGTCGGGCTTTCCGCCGCCGCGGACCGCAAGGCCGGGGAGTTCTCGAAGGGCATGCTCCAGCGCCTGGGCCTGGCCCAGGCCGTCCTGCATCGCCCGCGCCTGGTCCTGCTCGACGAGCCGGTCAGCGGGCTCGACCCCTTGGCGGTCCACGACGTGCGGGTCCTCCTGCGCGCGCTAAACGAAGACGGCTGCAGCCTGCTCATGGCCTCGCACAGCATCTCGGACGTCGAGCGGCTGTGCGCGCGCGTGGGGATCCTCGTCAACGGCCGTCTGGCGCGGGTCGTCGAGCAGAAGGAATGGGCCGATGAGCCCGGCCGCCTCGAGGCCATCTTCGTCCATACCGTCCGCCCTGGAGGCGCGCGCCCGTGAACGCCGCCATGGTGCTGGCCGTCAACACCTGGCGCCAGCTCCTGCGCACGCGCTTCTTGCCGGTCGTCGTCCTCTTCGGCGGGGTCCTGGTCTATCTCGGTCTGCTCCTGGGCGCTTTGGCCGGCGACGTGGAGCCGCGCGTGCTCCTGGACGTCGGCATGGCGGTCGTCGAGGTCATGACCTGCGGGGCGCTGGCCTATTGCGCGGCGTCGGGCGTCCTTCTCGAGATCGAGCAGAAGACCCTCTACCTCATCCTGACCCGGCCGGTCCCGCGCCCGGCCTTCCTTCTCGGCCGCTACGCCGGGGCCGTGGCCGCCTCGGCCACCGCCGCGGCAGCGATGACGGCCTGCGTGGCCTCGGTGCTGCTCGTCAAAGGGGCGCCGGCGGGGACGGACCTCCTGCTGGCCTTGTGGGGCGCGCTGCTCAAGGGCCTGGTCACGGCCGCGGTGGCCACCCTCCTGGCCCTGGTCTCGACCTCGGTGCTCTCGGCGATGACGATGACCGGGGTCGTCTGGGTCCTCGGGCACTTCGTGGCCGAGATCCGCTTCCTGGCCCAGCATACGCAGTCCTTGGCCGCCAAGGCGCTCCTGCCGGCCGTCTGGCTCCTGCCGGATTTCGCCCTGCTCAACTACCGCGACCGCCTCCATCTGCCCGGAGCCGGCCTCGGAGAGTCGCTGGCTCTCGGCGCGCTCTACGCCGTCCTCTACAGCGCGGTCTGCCTCGGCCTGACGACGGCGCTGTTCCGGCGCCGGGAGTTCTGATGCGCGCGGCGCTGGCGGCCGCGGGCGCGGCCGCCGCCCTGAACCTGGCCTTCTCGTCCGTTTCCGTCCCGCGTCTGCCGGCTCGGGGCGGCGTATCGCTGGCCGGCGAAGGGGTGGTGGCCGGCGCGGCGCTCTGGTCCTTGGGGATGAGACGCTTGGGCGCCGACCTGGGCTTCATCAACCTCCTCGTCTATTACGGCACGCACGACGAGGACCACGACGGCCACGAGCACGCGGCCGCCGGAGGCTACGAGGACCTCCTGCCGCGGGCGCGGCGCATCCGGGCGCTCGACCCCTACTGGTCGTACCCGGTCCTCTACGCCGCGGGCGCCCTGGCGTTCAACCTCGAGCGCCCGGACGAGGCCCTGGCCCTGCTCGACGAGGCGCTGGCGCTCAGGCCCGGCGACCGCGAGCTCCTGGCCACGGTGGCGGCGGTGGGGTTTCAGAAGAAGGGAGACCTGACCGCGGCGCTCGAGCGCCTGATGACGGCCGTCGACGGCCCTGACGCGCCGACCATGCTCAAGAATATGGCCGCCTTCATGAACGAGCGCCTGGGCCGCCGCGAGACCGCGGCCCGGCTCTACCGCGAGATACTCGAGTCGCGCGACGCCTCCTACCACGAGGCCGCCGAGCGCGGCCTGGCCCGCCTGCGCTAAGTTAAAAAGTTTAGGTGCCTGGCACCTTTCCCTAAAAGGGACGGGTGAAGGAGAGGACGAGGGCGAGGCCGGAAAGGGCCGCTAGGCTCCAGAGGGCCGGCCTCGGGCGCAGGCGGCCGCCGGCGCGCAGGGCGGTGACCAGGGCGGCCGCGACGGCGGGGACGAGCTTGAGCCAGAGCCAGGTCTGCTCGCGATAGAACGGCAGGGACAGGTAGGCGCTCAGGGAGCCCGCGGCCAAGCAGAGCAGCATGAAGCCGGGGGCCCAGCGGCGGGCCAGGGCCCGGGAGCGTTCCGGGGCGGCCTCGGCGAGGAAGGCCTCGCAGGACGCCGCCGCCAGCCAGGCGCAGAACGCGCCCGCGTGGACGGCCATCAGGAGGGCTAGGAGCACGCGTCATAATACCAAACACCGCCCGCGGCCCGGCGATAAGGCCTAGGCGCGCATAGGCCCTAATGCATGCCGTATGGAGCCCGTCGACCCATGACTGAGAATCGCTGTACCCTTAACATTGATGGGATGAGGGACGAAAACCGCCGCGAGAACCGAGGCAACACAGCGATGAGAAAATTCCTGGCCGTCATGCTCTCGTTCGGTCTGGTCTGGGGCAGCGCCCCGGCCGCCCGAGCCCAGGTCGTGACCCGCGCCGCCGCCCCTGTCGCCGCCGTCCCCTCCGGCGTGGGTGCGGCCGGCTACACCACTCACGGGCCCTCCGTCAACGGTTTCACGATGACGCTGCCGGTGCTGACCGGCCCCAGCGCGGCCCTGCCGACCCCGGTCCTCTCCGCCCGCCCCCAGGCGGCGCCCGCCGCCGTCATGACCCCCGCCGCCGCGGCCCCGTCGGCCTTCGCGGCCGCCGCCGGGGCCCAGGCCGTGGAGCGCCACCCCGCCCTCTCGATGATCTCCGCGGTCCAGAAGGCCGGCGGGCAGTCCCTGCTCACCCAGCTCGACGCCGCCAAGACCCCGGCCCAGTTCGAGGCCGTGGCCGCCGCGCTGCCGGCCGGCGCCGCCCGCGAGAGCATCACCGCCTTCGGCAAGTCGCTGGCCGCCCAGAAATTCGGCGGCGGCGGCGAGTCGATGGCCGCCATCTACGACAACTCCCGCCGCGCCGAGCTCATGCCGGTAGAGACCGCCGCGAAGGCGTCGGGCTTCTGGACGACCGTGGCCGGCTGGAGCCCGCTGGGCTCCGTGCGCCGCTACGCCTTGAAGAAGGCCGAGGACGCCCGTCCCAAGGCGGCGACGATCGACACCGACAAGCTCAAGGTCCCGGCGGAGAAGCTGCGCTGGACTCCCGACGCCAAGGCCCTGCCGGCCAAGGCCTCCGAGGCCACCCGCGGCGCGCGCCGCATGGTCGGCCAGGACCGCGCGCTGGAATCGCTCGAGTTCGGCCTCAAGATCGAGGACCCCGGCTACAACGTCATCGTCTCCGGAGCCGAGGGAACCGGCCGCGAGACCGCGGTGCGCGAGATGCTCTCCGAGCTCGCGCCCAAGCGCGCCACGCCCGGCGACCTGGTGGCCGCCGTCAACTTCGCCGACCGCGACAACCCCCACGTCCTCAAGATGGAGCCCGGCGAGGGCGCGAAGTTCCTCGCCGCCGTCGACAAGGTCGTCGAGAACTTCCCCGGGGCCATGAACAAGGCCCTGAACCAGGGCGAGGTCGGCCAGCTGCGCAAGCAGGTCCAAGCCCAGCTCGAGGCCGGCGCGGCCGACCGCCAGAAGGCTTTCCAGCGCGAGGTCGCCCAGGTCAAGGTCGTCGGCGGCTTCGGCATCGAGATATCGGCCGAGCAGGCCGGCGAAGGCAAGATCAACGTCCGGGCCGCGATCACCAAAGACGGCAAGGCGATCTCCCCCGAGGAGGCCCAGAAGGCCCTCGAGGGAACCGGCGTCACCTTCCAGCAAGCCATGGCCGACGCCCAGGCCAAGGCCAAGCCTCTCCTCCAGAAGTTCGGCGAGATGATGCAGTCCTCGGGCGCCGAGGCCGAGCAGGCCCAGATGCAGCTCATGATGCTGGAGCAGAAGGTGGCCGGCGCCGTCGTCAGCGAGCTCGCCGCCGATCTGGCGGGCCTGGTCTCCGGCGCCGCCAACCGGGAGGAGGACGAGGGCCATACCGCCTGGCGCGCCTCCGCCGAGAAGAAGTTCAAGGCCTGGGAGACCAAGGTCGCGAAGGTCAAGGTCGGCGGGATCTTCGGCATCGCCATCGGCGAGGGCCTGGCCATCACCTACGAGGGCAAGCCGGTCAGCCCCAAGCGCTTCGCGTCCCTCAAGGAGGCCGGCAAGGTCGACGCGGCCCTGACCTGGGAGGCGCTCGTGGGGGCGGCGATGGCCGCCGTCCAGCCGCTCTCCGCTGAGCTCGAGAAGGTCCAGGCCGGGATCGAGGCCGAGCACCAGAAGCTCCACGAGAACGACCTGCCCATGACGGCCGACCGCCAGCGGGCGATCGAGTGGGTGCAGTCCTTCGCCCAGGACCTGGTCATGGGCTGGCGCGCCTTCTCCACCGAGGCCGAGGGCGACCCGGCCGAGCGCTACAACGTCGGCCTCCTGGTCGACAACGCCAAGACCAAGGGCGCGCCCGTGGTCTTCGAGCCCACCCCGACCTTCAATAACCTCTTCGGCTACGCCGAGGACAACAAGAAGATCATGATGATGCCCAACGGCGGCATGGTCAAGCGCGAGGGCCCCGGCGGACCGACCCTGAAGGCCGGCTCGTTCCTCAAGGCCAACGGCGGCTTCCTCGTCCTCAACCTGCTCGACACCCTGCGCGAGCCGGGCGTCTACCAGTCGCTGATGCGGATGATCCGCAACGGCAAGGCGGAGATCGTCGAGGACGGCCTGGTGGGCCTCATGACCGCCAAACAGGGCGCCACCTACCCGATCGAGACCAAGGTGAAGGTGGTCTTCATCGGCGCGCCCTACCTCAAGATGCTCCTGGCCCACAACGACGAGGACTTCGCCCGCCTGTTCCACGCCGCGGCGGAGTTCGACAACTCGTTTAAGATCGCGGCCGACACCGTGAAGGGCTACCTGAGCTTCATGCGCGAGGTGGTCACCAGCGGCACGACGAACCTGCTCGACTTCGGACGCGAGGCGATCGCCGGCGTCCTCGAGAGCGCGGCCGCGATGGCCGAGTCCAACGAGAAGCTCACCGCGCAGTTCGGGCTGGTCCAGACCCTGATGCACGAGGCCTCGTTCTGGGCCCGTCAGGCCGGGCGCGAGCTGGTGGCGCGCGAGGACGTCGACAAGGCGGTCTCCGAGCGCGTCGAGCGCCAGGGCTCCGGCCGCCGGCGCATGAAGGAGCTCTACGCCAACGGGATCTTCCGCGTGCAGATCGCGGGTTCCGAGGTCGGCCAGAACAACGGCCTGGCCGTCATGGGCGACTTCGGCGTGCCCTCGCGCATCACCTACTCGGCCTACGCCCGGCCCGGCAGCGCGCTGATCGTCTCGGCCGACCAGGCCGCCAACAGCACGGGGAGCTCGTTTGACAAGTCGATCGCCGACATCAAGGGCTTCCTCAACAACCTGTTCGGCAAGAAGAGGACCGTGCCGGTCGAAGTCTCGATCGCCTTCGAGCAGCAGTACGGCGGCATCGACGGCGACTCGGCCACCCAGACCATGACCTACGGCGTGCTCTCGGCTCTCTCCGGCGTCAAGATCAAGCAGGGCATCGCGATGACGGGCTCGATGGACCAGAAGGGCAACGTGCAGGTCATCGGCGGCGTCAACTACAAGATCGAGGGCTATTTCGACGTGGTCGCCGAGATGCTGCGCCTCAAGGGCCGGGAGATGGACGGCGAGCAGGGCATCATGATCCCGGTGGCCAACATCCCCGACCTGACGCTGCGCGCCGACATCGTGGCCGCGGTCAAGGCCGGCAAGTTCCACATCTGGGCGGTGTCGCACGTCAGCCAGGGCGTCGAGATCCTGACCGGCGAGCCGTACTCCGAGGTCCTGCGCAAGGCCGAACTCTACATCGCCTCGGTGCGCGCGGGCGGAGCCGTCGCGGATAAGAAATAACCCACCAGTGTACAGCCCAGGCGCGCAGGGCAGCATGAGGGGATGTTAGAACTATGCTAGCCTTACCGCCATGGACGCCCGCGCCGGCCTTCTCGGGGCCCTGACGCTCGTGACGGCCGCGTTCGCCTGGCGCTGGTACGCCAGCCTGCGCGAGGACCCCTCGGTGCGGCGCCCGGACGGCGTCGAGCTCGGTATAGGCGCCCTGACAGACTTCATCGACACGCTGGGGATCGGTTCGTTCGCGCCGACGACGGCGCTCCTCAAGCTCTTCAAGCGCGCGCCCGACGAGAACATCCCGGGGATCCTCAACATCGGCCATACCATCCCCACCTTCCTCGAGGCCGTCATCTTCATCTCCATCGTCGAGATCGAGATGAAGACCCTGATCCTGATGATCGCGGCCGCGGTCATCGGGGCCTGGTTCGGCGCCGGCATCGTGGCGGGATGGCCGCGCCGCAAGATCCAGCTCGGCATGGCCGCGGCGCTCTTCGCGGCCGCGGTGTTCTTCTTCATGAAGAACGTCGGCCTCTTTCCCCCCGGCGGCGAGGCCCTGGGACTCTCGGGCGCCAAGCTCGGGATCGCCGTCGTCGGCAACCTCGTCCTCGGGGCGTTGATGACGCTGGGCATCGGCGCCTATGCCCCTTCGATGATCTTGGTCAGCGTCCTCGGCATGAGCCCCATCACGGCCTTCCCGATCATGATGGGCTCCTGCGCGTTCCTGATGCCGGTGGCCTCCCTCCGTTTCATCAAAGAGAAGCGCTACACCCCCGGCGCGGCTCTGGGCCTGACCCTCGGAGGAGCGCCGGCGGTGCTCGTGGCGGCCTTCATCGTGAAGTCCCTGCCGATGACGGCCCTGCGCTGGCTGGTCATGCTGGTCGTGCTCTACACGGCGGTCATGATGCTCCGCTCGGCGAAGGCCGAGCGCCGCGATTGATCGTCCTGCGCGGCTTGTCGAAATCGCACGACGGCGGGAGGACCTTCGCCGTCCGCGAGCTCTCGCTCGAGGTCCCCGACGGCAAGACCCTGGTCCTCTTGGGCTCCTCGGGCAGCGGCAAGACGACGGTCCTCAAGATGATCAACCGCCTCGTCGAGCCGACCTCCGGGACGGTGTCGGTCGACGGGGTCGACGTGCTCGAGCAGGACCCGGTGCGCCTGCGGCGCTCGATCGGCTACGTCTTCCAGCAGGTCGGCCTCTTCCCTCATATGAGCATCGAGGAGAACATCACCGTCGGCCTGCGTCTGGCCGGCCGTCCGCCCGAAGAGCGCCGGCTCCGGGCGCGCGAGCTCCTCGGCCTCGTCGAGCTGCCGGCGGACCTCTATGCCGGGCGCTATCCTTCCGAGCTCTCCGGCGGCCAGGCTCAGCGCGTCGGCGTGGCGCGCGCCCTGGCCGCCGAGCCGAAATACCTGCTCATGGACGAGCCGTTCGGCGCCCTCGACGAGCTCACGCGCGAGAGCCTGCGCGCGGCGCTCAAGAGCCTCCGAGCGCGGCTCGAGAAGACGGTGGTGTTCGTTACCCACGACATCTTCGAGGCGCTGGACCTCGGCGACAGCATCGCCGTCATGCACGAGGGCCGGGTCGAGCAGCTGGGCTCCGGGGAGGACCTGCTCAAGAGGCCCGCCACGGCCTTCGTCGAGCGGCTCTTCCGCAAGCCGGCCGAGCTCCTTGAACTCTGATGGACTTCGTCCTCGAGCACCGCGCCGAGCTGTGGCTGCGCTTGGCCGAGCATCTGGGGCTGACCGCGGCCAGCGTCGGGGCCGCCGCGCTGGCCGGCCTGCCGCTCGGGGCGCTCGTCCGGCGCCGCCCCGGGCTGGAGGGCCCCGTGCTGGCGCTTGCGGGGGTCCTGCAGACCGTCCCCAGCTTGGCGCTGCTCTCGCTGCTCATCGTCATCCTCTCGGCCCTGCCGGCCCTGCCGCTCTTGGGCCGGATCAGCGCCATCGGCGCGCCCCCCGCGCTCGTCGCGCTGACCCTCTATGCGCTGCTGCCGATCGTCCGCAACACGGTCGCCGGCCTGCGCGGCGTCCCCCAAGCGTCCCTCGAGGCGGCCGACGGTCTGGGGATGACGGCCAACGAGAGGCTCCGCCTCGTGGAGCTGCCGCTGGCCATGCCGGTGATCGTCGCCGGCATCCGCACCGCGGCCGTGGCCGGCGTGGGGATCACGACCCTGAGCGCCTTCATCGGCGCCGGCGGCCTGGGCGAGTTCATCAACCGGGGGCTCTACCTGAGCCAGCATCGCCTGATCCTGCTCGGCGCCCTGCCGGCCGCCTGGCTGGCGCTTGCCTTTGACCAGTCGCTCGCCTGGGTCGAAGCGGCTCTCGAGCGCGGCCCGCAGGCCGCCCCGGCCCGGCGCCGGGCGCGGCGGGGCTTGGCCTGGGTCGCCGTACCCGCGCTGGCCGCCGGCGCCGCGCTGGCGCTCGTCCCGGCGGACGGCGGGAAGCCCGTCCTGGCCGACGTCCCCTTGCGCGCCGCCTTCACCGGCGAGTTCATCGGACGGCCGGACTGCCTGAGCTCCGTCGAACTCGCCTACGGGATGCGCTTCTCCGAGGTCCGCGACATGGAGGCCTCGCTCATGTACCGGGCCCTTGCCGGCGGCGCCGTCGACCTCATCAGCGCCTACAGCACGGATGGTCGGCTGCGGGCCTACGGCGTCCGCCTGCTCGAGGACGACCTCCATGTCTTTCCGGCCTACGAGGCGGCTCCGGTCGTGCGGCAGGCCGTCCTCGACGCCACGCCCGGCTTGGCGGCGGCGTGGGAGACTCTGGCGGGGCGGCTCGACGAGGAGGCCATGCGGAAGCTCAACTACGAGGTCGACGAGCGCAAGCGCTCGCCGGCCGCCGTGGCGCGGGAGTTCCTCGAGAGCCGGCGCCTCTACGGCTCGGCCGCGCCGAAACCAGGCGGCCGTCCCGTCGTCATAGGGACCAAGGCCTTCACCGAGGGCGTCCTGCTGGGCGAACTCATGGCCCAGCTCGTCGAGTCCCGGCTCGGGGTCCGCGTGCTCAGACGCTTCAGCCTCGGCGGCACGATGATCGTCCACAACGCCCTGAAGGCCGGGGAGATCGACGCCTATGCCGAGTACACCGGTACGGCGTTGACGGCCATCCTCGGCCTGCCCGCCGAGGCTGACCGCGCGTCCGCCTACGCGACGGTAGCCCGCGAGTATCCCCGCCGCTTCGGCTGCCGTTGGCTCGGGGGGTTGGGATTTAGCAACACCTACGCCTTGGGCGTCCGCGAGGCTGACGCGGCGCGGCGCGGCTGGCGGACGATCGGGGACCTCAAGAGGCCCCCGCCCGTCCCTTAGCATCACCCCTCCATTTGCTATAATAGGCGGCCGTTCCGGAGAATCCAGTCATGAGACTCTTGGCGCTAGCCCTATCCGCGGGACTTGTCGGCGTCACAGGCTTCACCCCCGCGCATGCCGAGGGCGCGGAAATCCGAGCGGCCTTGAGGCAGGGCGCCGCGGCGCTGGGTGCCGGCCCCCTTGCGCTGCCGGAGCCGGCGAGCCCGGCCATCAAGGCGGGTCCGGTCGGCACGGGCTGGCTCGCCTGCAACGTGGAGATCTATTTCACGCGCCAGACGCTGGCCTTCGACGGCATCCAGTCCTACGTCTGGCCGCTGCCGCCCTGGGACCAGGCGACCACCAAGCAGGCCGCGGACACGATGAGGCCTACCCTGGGCACGATCACCTCCGCGGTCAGGGCGGACCAGGCCCGCTTCACCATGTGGGGCGACACTATCTCCTACGTCCTCATCCAATACTATGAGGAGCAATGCGGCTCCTACTTCACGGGCGGCACCGGCTGGAAATACATGGGCTCCTACCGCGGCAGCCGCGGCGCATGGGTCTCGATGTGGGCCGCCGTTTCCACCGGGGGTGCCTGGAACTCCCCGATATACGCCTCCGGAAACGCGTTCTTCAATCGCCTAGGCGGCTCTCCCCCCTTCTGAGAACGGCCGGTCTTCCAGCCCCGCCCAATTGCTAGAATAGAGGCACGTTCCGGGCTAGCTCAATGGTGGAGCAGGCCGCTGTTAACGGCAAGGTTTCAGGTTCGAGTCCTGAGCCCGGAGCCACTTTGTAAATTCGTGTGAAACGACCCGAGAGGGTCGTTTTTCATTGGGCCAGAGCTCGGGACATCCGGGAAATCGATCTGCCCTCTGAGCACGGCATCCCCATCTGAGGTTGGAAGCGAGAATGTCTCAGAAATCACGGTTCTTCACCATCGGCATCATGCAGCGCCTTGAGGCAATCCGCAGCCCCTCAATACTCGATCGAGGGTCTGAAACGCATCCTGAGCGATCCGGGACTCATCCTCGGGACTTGCCGCATCGAAAAACTTCGCGACCCAGGCGGGGCCGGCATCCTTCACGGTCGTGAACTTGGCTCGGATGCACCCCATACCTTCCTTGAGTCCATCAAGCCCCACATGCGGTTTCAGGATTTCGGTGGTATCGGAGACCTCGGCGCGATAGTGTCGACATAGGGCATAGATGTCGTAAGCGTCCTTTTCCTTGTAGCGGTTTCCAAGCGCGAGCCCCTTGAGCCCGACAATCGCCGGCAACGAGGCGATCTTGATCTCGACTCGGGTCCTGCCGCCCTTCTCGGGGAGCTCTCCTTCGAGCATGAATGGCTCGTTCCAGCGGAAGGCCAGTTCCAGGTGATCCGTAGCCCGAGCTGGAAGGTCCGCCTGAACCTCGCGGTGTCGACGCGCCCGGCCCTGGCCGAGCGGAGGCTTCGTCGTCAAAAAGTCCACGCCGATCGGCCCATCGATGCGGGGCATCGCTCGATTCCAACGGAATTTGATCTCCTTGTCCGGAGTGTACCCTCGTTTCTCAAGCAGCTTGATGATCGTCGAATATTCCTCACCCGTGATCTTGGCTGGGTCCACGGCCAAATCGATATCGATGGAGCCGGCATGGCGGAACTTCCCGGCACCGAATGCCAACGGCTCTGTCCCATCGAACGCCAGCCGCGAGTGGAGCAGATAGTAAGGCGTCCAGCCGCCGATCAGGACGATGGCCGGGCTGTACTCGCCGACTACTGTCATGACCTCAAGCAGGACGGACTTCGAGGCCTCGGTGACCTCTTTGCTGTAATCGGAGACTGTTCTAGGCTCGAGCATCCTCTGTTCCCGCCGTCAGGAAATACCCGATCGGCTTGCGGAGCCATCTTGCAAGTCTCTGGAGTTGTTCATCCGTGGGGCGCTCCGCGTTCTCCTCCCAAGCCTGCACGCGCTCGGGAGAGACTTGCAGGAAGTCCGCCAGCCCTCTTTGCGTCATTGCTCCGCGCTCGCCCATCCGCGCCAAGCGGGCGGATTTGATCCGTTCCCCGAGGCTCCCTGGGGTAACGCGCTTAAGGGTTTCCTTGAAGAGAAACCCCGCCTGCTCCCGAGCCCGGTCATTTAGATTGAAGAGATCCAGGTAGAGTTGTGTATTGGAGACGATGCTCAGTCCCTTCTTCGTCTGGCGATAATCGAATACTCCTTCATCGAATGGCTCCGCCAAGACGACATTGGCCCCCGACTCGACGCGCTCGAGATCGAGGCGCTTCAACCAGTCTTCAAGGCCGCTCCTGACATAGAGGTGAATCGTGTTGAACCTCACGTAGGGTGCGACCAACGACGCGCCCGCAAACATGGTTAGACGATATCCATCCCGCAGTTCATCGGGCAAGGCCGCGAGCTTGGCCGAGAACGCCTCGAAATCCGAGGCCAGCGAGTAGCAGAAGTTCAGCCGGTTCGCCTTCTCAAATCGGTACAGTGCGCTCCAGCTATCGAGCAACGCGTCGCGCTGAGCAAGCCGGATGTTTCCCGGGACCTTCTTCACATAGCCGCCGGCATCAAGATTGTTAACCACCAAGAGTGCCAGCCGGGGCGCCACCCGGGCTTCCTTGGCGAGCGTAGAGATGGACCACCCCATGTCCGGCTTTTCCAGGAGCGCACGGACCACGCGAGATGCTTTGGCGCTGAACGGGAAGTCGAGGGTCTTGCGCGATCTTCGCGTCTCCGACGCTTCCTTCAGTATGTTTTGGTATTGCTCTTTTAGGGCGCGCGAGCGTCGGGGGGATTCAAGGGCGCGAAGATTGGTTTCGGCCATTTCCTCAAGATCGGCGGTTCCTGATTCTTTGTCGATATAAACCGAATCGAATTTCAGGAAGGCTTCTCCCCGAAGAGTAATGTACCCAACCTCGGCTTGGCGAAGAAGCGCGCGAGCCTCCCGCGTTAGGCTGGGCACGAAAACAACGGGGTAAGCGTCCGGCCGCTGCTTAGTGACAAGGGACAGACTTCCGATCGCATTGAGGAGATACTTTGGCTCGCCTTTGGACTTAACTTCGACGATGAGGTCTTTCCGAACTCCTCCGACTTTCACCCTGCATCGGAGGTCAACTCGGACAGAACCGAACTTCGCTTCCGGAAGCGTGTCCACAACCTCAATTTGCGGCAATATCACGGATAGGAGGCGCGGCACGACCCGAACCAGGTCTGCCGCGCTTGACTCTGACAATGAGGCGAATAGTTTAAGTGCCATAGTTACCGTTCGGTAATAGTATAGGATAAACTATTCTATTGTCAAGGGTCTCTCCTGCGGAGCTCCTACGAACTGGTCGCACTCCTCGTTCGGCTGAGCGGCGCAACAAAAAAACAACCTCTCCCTAGCGGGAGAGGTTGTTTTCGTCTCAGGGAAGGGCTACGGCTGCTGCGGCGGTACGCCCACGCCCTGCTTGGATTGCTCCTGACGCCGCAGCTCCTCGGTGCGGCGCCGCTCTTCGCGAAGGCGCGCGTCCTCATTATCCTCGGTCTCGCCGCGCTTCCAGAACTGCCACCAGCGCTTCTTGGCCTTGTGCTCCTCCGGGATGGCGCTGGGGGCGTCGCGCATCGTGCCGTCGTCGGCTCCGATGACTTGGCCGTCCTTCTTGCGCTGCTCGTCGGCGTTGTCCGGCTGCCGCCAGTCGGTGCCGGTGACGCCTTCCCCCCCGGGCTTCGTGGTCGATTGACCGTCGCTGGTGGTGGTGCCGGCTCCCGTCGCTCCTGGGTCCTGCGCGAGCGAAACGCCGGGCAGAGCCAGTCCCAGAGCCAGCGCCAGGCAAGCGCCCTGTCTATTCCGCATGATGTCCTCCCGACCCGTTCGGGTCAGGAGTACAGTCTAGCGCCGACGATGCGACGCCCTGTTGGGACCCCGGGTAAGCTTTTGTGAATTATAATGAAGGGGCGGCAAGAATCGGGTGTCGCTCCGCCCGTCGCGCGCGTATCCTAGCCTCATGACCACCTACCAACGGATCGAGAAAGTCATCACCTACATCGGGCGGCGGCGCCTGGAGCAGCAGCGGCTCACGGACGTGGAGGTCCGTTACGGCTTCGTCGACACCCCTTTCGGTCCGGCCCTGCTGGCCGAGACCGCGCGCGGCGTCTGCCACCTCGAGTTCCTCGCCGCCGCGGGGAAGGAGAAGGCGGTCTCCCGCCTGCGCGCGCGCTGGCCGAAGGCCGCCCTCAAGGCGGACGCCGCGGCGGCGTCGCGGCTGTCCCGGCGGGTCTTCCGCCCTGACGGGAAAGGACGCGTTCCCCTCCACCTGAGGGGCACCGCGTTCCAACTCAAGGTCTGGGAAGCCCTTCTGCGGATCCCCTCCGGCGGGGTGAGCGCCTACGGCGACGTGGCCAAGGCCGTCGGTCTGCCGAAGGCCTCCCGGGCCGTGGGCTCCGCGGTGGGCGAGAACGCGGTGGCGTACCTCATCCCCTGCCATCGCGTCATCAAGGGCTCCGGGGTCATCGGCGACTACCGATGGGGGAGGGCCCGCAAGCGGGCGCTCCTAGCCTGGGAGAGCGCTCAACGCCAGCGCGCCGGGAAGCACCCGGAACAGCTCGGCGACGGACAGCCGCGGCTCCTCAGCGTCGGTGACCCTGAAGGATCGTCCGGTGAACGCATCCTCGAGGACGACGCCGCGCAGGGCCGGCGGGAGTCGTAGGCCGGTGCCCTCCCAGGCCGTCTCGCCGCCGGCGAAGAACCGCGCACCGGCGCTCAAAGCGACGCGGCTGCCCTCGGTGCGCAGGAAGGCGACGACGTTCTCGGCGCGGGGACCCTCGGCCCGCAGCGCGCTATATCCTCCTCCCACGAAGAGCGCGGGGCTTCGGCGCCGCGCCCGCAGGCCTCGCCAGAGCATGAAGAGCTTGATCCGGCCGTCCTCGGGCGAGCGGGCGAGCTTCCGGGCGGTGCGCTCCGGCCCGTCTCTTCCGACCGTCCGCCGCAGCGCCCTCAAGGCGCCTACCCGGCGCCGGAAATCGACCGGCCTCCGGTTGTCGGGATCGACCAAGGTCAGGTTCCAGAGTTCGTCGCCTTGGTAGACGTCGACCACGCCGGGAGAGCCCAGCCTCAGGGCCAGCGCGGAAAGCGAGTTCAGCATCCCCCAGCGGGCCAACCGGCCTTGAAACTCCTCGAAGAGCGGCAGGAACCGGTTCTCGGGGACGGGGGCGAGGATCGACTCGAGGAAGCGCCTCAGCGCGCTTTCGTACTCGGCGTCGGGATTGTTCCAGTTGGTGTCCTGCTTGGCCTCGCGGACGGACTTGAGCAGCGCGTCCCAGACCCGCTCGAAGAAGACCTGGTCGCCCCGCGCGCCGGGCTGCCAAGCCCCCAGGAGGGTCTGATAGATGAGATACTCCGTGTTGCGGCCCGGCTGAAGCTTCCCGCCTACGGCCGTCTTGCAGGGCTCGTTGCAGAAGGCCCAGCGCGCCAGAAGGCCCTTCCATTCCTCCGGGACCTCGCTGATGGCGTCGAGGCGCAGGCGCACGTCCTCCCCGCGCTTGGAGTCGTGGGTGGAGGCGGCCAGCATGGAGGCCGGCCAGCGCTCGGCGCGCTCGGCGTTGCGGCGGTGGAAGTCGCCGGCGGACCAGCCGAAGTGTTCGGGGTCCCCGCCGACCTCGTTGAGGGAGAGCAGGCGGTTGTTGACGTACATGGCCGTGTCCTCGAGGCCCTTGGCCATCGCCGGGGCGCTGAGCTGCTGGAAGCGCATGGCCACGTCGCGGTAGCCGGCGGCCTGCTCGGGCGGGGTCCCGGCCGGAAACCGCATCAGCAGGACCTCGCGGACGAAGTCGAAGACGGCGGGGTGCAGGCCCGGCGCGGCCCTCTTGGCGCGCTCGAGCGCTATCGTCAGGGTCTTCTCGTCTTCCGGACTCGCCGTCCCGTCGGGGGCGATGTAGGTCCGATAGACCGGCAGGCAGTCGATGACCTCGCCTATCGCCCGCACCAGGTCGATGCGCGTGAAGTCGCGGTGGCGGCGGCTGAGTTCGGAGACCGCGTCGAGCCTGCGGCCCAGGTCCTGGATCTCGCTCGACATCTCGGCCAGCGTGAAGCGCTTCTTGGTCTGGTAGACCAGGCGCGCGAAATCGAGCGCCTCGCCGATGAAGCCTGAGTAGACGGCGCTCATGGCCGCCTCGTTCTCGCGCTGGACGTAGAGGCCGTTGAGCGCGTTGAGGTAGTCGTAGCCCACCGTGCCGTGGACGGGCCAGTCCGGACGCAGGGTCTCCTTGCGGCCGAGGATCTTCTCGACGACGAGATAGATGCCCCGCGCGTCTTCGAACTCGGGTTCGCCCAACGCCGCGTCGACCTCCGCCTCGGCGCCGGGGGCCAGCGCCAGGGCGCGCTCGCGCAGCGCCAAGCGCTGGAGCTTGGCCAGGTAGCCCGCCGGTTCGTAGAGGCCGTCGGGGTGGTCGATCCGGAGCCCGTCCACCCGGCCGGCGCGGAGCTGGGCCGCGATGAGTCGATGGCAGTGGCGGAACACGCGCTCGTCCTCCATCCGGATGGCGGCCAGCGAGTTGATGTTGAAGAAGCGCCGGTAATTGATCTCGTGGGCGGCGACCCGCCAGTGCGCCAGCCGGTAATTCTGGGCCTCGTGGAGCTCGTGCAAGGCGTCGAAGCTGCGCGGGTCGCCGGGCCGGCCGTTGAGCGCGGCTAGGCGCTCCTCGAGGAGGGCGGGCGTCTCGGCGCCTCGGAGCATCGCCGCGCGGGACTCAGGCGAGAGCGGAAAGCGCTGGTCGCCGTAGGCCAGCTCGGGGACTCCGGCATCGTGGACCAAGCGCAGCTCCCCGGCCTCGAGCGCGTCGCCGTAGAGGCAGCCCAGGACGGGAAGGAGCACTTTCCCCTTGAGCTCGGGCTTGGCGGGCTCCCAATCGATGTCGAAGAAGCCCGCCCAGGGCGAGGCGGGGCCGCGCTCCAGGACGTCGCGCCAGAGCGGGTTGCCGGCCAGGCCCATGTGGTTGGGGACGAAGTCGACGACGCGGGCCAGCCCCGCGCGCTCGAGGCGGGCGCAGAGCCGCTCGAAGCCGGCGGCCCCGCCCAGCGCGGGGTCGAGGGCGCCGTGGTCGATGACGTCATAGCCGCTCAGACTGCCGGCCACCGCCTTGAGGCAGGGCGAGAGATAGGCGGCGTCCACGCCCAGCTCGCGCAGATAGGGGGTCAGCCGCGCGGCGCGGCCGAAGGTGAAGGCCGCCCCGAGCTGGAGACGGTAGGCCGCCGCCGGGACGCGCGTCGCTTGGGCCGCGGTCCGCACCGCGGCCCGCGCCCGCTCGACGCGCGTCCCCGCCGGCGCGGCGCTCAGGCCGCCGATCTGACCCTCCGGCCGCGCCGGCGGCCGCCGCGGGGGCGCGTCATGCGGCCGCGCGAGGCCTTGGCCCGGGCCGCGGCGATGGCGGTCTTGACGTGCTTTCTCTCCTCGGGAGGCGGCAGGACGGCCTTCATGCCGAGGGACTGGATCCAGAGCTCGCGACACCAGCCCATGGTGTGATAGAGGTGCTCGTCTTCCTCGTCCTCGACGGCCTCGTAGGCCTCGCGCAGGGCTTCGCTCGCGTCCCCTTCGGTTTGCCTGGCCGCGGCCCCGATGAGCTCCCAGTTCTGATGGTCCTTGGTCTCGGCGTCGACCACGCACTCCGCGGCCACGAGCTGGGCGGCGTCGCGGTCGCCTTCCTCGATCGCCGTCGTCATCGCCCCGATCAGGGCCTCCGCCTTCATGCGGACGATCCGGACTCCCGGGGTCTCGGAGCCCTCCTCGAAGTCCAGCCGCGACAGGAGCCTCGCGACCACGTCGACGTGCTTCTTGGTCTGCTCGAGGTATCTCTCCCATTCCTCGCGCAGCTCTTCGTTCGAGGCGCAGCGCAGCGCCGTCTCGTAGACCCTGACCCCCCCCTTCTCCGTCTCGAGGGCCTCTTGGAGCAGCCTCTCCAGGTTCTCGACGTTCATGGCGTGCCTCCTACCCCGGCCGGGGCCGGGCTGTCTCCATGCTATCAGAGCGCCCGTGCCCGGCGTGCCGGCCGCGGTGTAAGGAAGTGGTGACGTCGCCGGCCTACGGCGGGGACGGCACCCCCGCGCTCGACTCGGACGGCGCCTGGCTCCTGCCGGGGCGCGCGGTGATCGTGCTGGGGACGAGCCGGAACGCCGCAAACGAGCGCCCCTCGAGGCTGTAGGCGCCTCGGGCCAGCCGGGAGTCGAGCTCGGGCCGCGCGGTGTCGAAGAGCGGCTCCCAGGCGTCCCCGCCGCGGCGCTCGGGGAGCGTGAACGGCACCCGCTCGTGCCCCGAGTTCATGAGGAAGAGCAGGGTGTCTCCCGGACAGCGCCGGCCGCGCTCGTCGACCTCGTCGATGGCGTCCTGGGCGAGGCGCACGCCCAGGGTGCGCACGTAGGCGGTCGACCAATCCTGGTCGGTCATCTCCCCCCCGCCGGGGTTGAGCCAGGCGATGTCCTTGATGCCGGCGCCCGGGGTCCCGCGTCCGTGCAGGAAGCGCCGGCGGCGCAGGACGGGCTGGCCGGCGCGGAGCTTGACGAGGCCGGCCGTGAACTCGAGCAGGGAGCGCTCGGCGGGGCCCAGGTCCCAAGAGAGCCAGCTCAGCTCGTTGTCCTGGCAGTAGGCGTTGTTGTTGCCGCGCTGGGTCCGGCCCAGCTCGTCGCCGCCGGAGATCATCGGGACCCCTTGGGAGAATATCAGGGTGGCCAGGAGGTTGCGCTTCTGACGCTCGCGCAGGGTCGTCACCGCGGGGTCGGCGCTCGGGCCCTCGATCCCGCAGTTCCAGCTGTTGTTGTCGTTGGAGCCGTCTTTGTTGTCCTCGCCGTTGGCCTCGTTCTGCTTGAGGTCGTAGCTGACCAGGTCCTGAAGCGTGAAGCCGTCGTGGCAGGTGATGTAGTTGATGCTGGCGTAGGGCCGCCGCCGGTGGTGGGCGTAGAGGTCGCTCGAGCCCGACAGGCGGGTGGCCAGCTCGGAGATGGTCCCGCCGTCGCTCTTCCAGAACCGGCGCACGGCGTCGCGGTACCTCCCGTTCCACTCGGCCCAGCCGACCGGGAAGTTGCCGACCTGGTAGCCGCCCTCGCCCAGGTCCCAGGGCTCGGCGATGAGCTTGACCTCGGAGAGCACGGGGTCCTGCCGGATGACGTCGAAGAACGCGCTCAGGCGGTCGACCTCGAAGAGCTCGCGGGCCAGGGTGCTGGCCAGGTCGAAGCGGAAGCCGTCGACGCGCATCTCGGTGACCCAATAGCGCAGGCTGTCCATGATGAGCTGGAGCACCCGCGGGTTGAGCATGTTGAAGGTGTTCCCGCAGGCGGTGAAGTCCATGTAGTAGCGCGGGTCGGCGGCCAACCGGTAGTAGGCGGCGTTGTCGATCCCCCGGAAGGAGAGGGTGGGGCCGAGCTGGCTGCCCTCGGCGGTATGGTTGTAGACGACGTCGAGGATGACCTCGAGCCCGGCCCGGTGCAGGGTCTTGACCATCCCCTTGAACTCGTCGGCGGCGCGCGCGGGCTCGGCGGCCAGGCCGACGTCGGGCGCGAAGTAGCCGAGCGTGGAATAGCCCCAATAGTTGCTCAGTCCCTTGTCGACCAGGAAGCGGTCGTGGAGACGCTGGTAGACCGGCATGAGCTCCACGGCGCTTACGCCGAGCTTCTTGAAATGCGCGACCGCGGCCGTGCTGGCCAGGCCGGCGTAGGTGCCGCGCAGCGGCTCCGGCACCCCCGGGTGGAGCTTGGTGAAGCCCTTCACGTGGGCCTCGTAGATGACAGTGCGGTGCCAGGGCGTGCGCGGGGGCCGGTCGTCGCCCCAGTCGAAGCCCCCGCCGAGCACGGCGGCCAGCGGAGCGAGCGCGGCGCTGTCGCGCTCGTCGAAGGCCAGGTCGCCGTCGGGGCGGCCGACCGGGTAGCCGAAGAGCTCGTCGCCCCAGCGCGGCGCGCGGCCTATGGCGCGGGCGTAGGGGTCGAGCAGGACCTTGTTGGGGTTGAAGCGGTGCCCCTTGGCCGGCTCGTAGGGCCCGTGGACGCGGTAGCCGTAGAGCTGGCCGGCCTTGAGGCCGGGGAGGTAGCCGTGCCAGACCCCGTCGGTCTCCTCGGACAGGACCACGCGCGCGCTCTCGCGTTCCGCGTCGGGGGAGTCGAACAGGCAGAGCTCGACCCGGGTCGCGTTCTCGGAGTAGAGCGCGAAGTTGACGCCCGTGCCGTCGCAGGCGGCGCCGAGCGGGGAAGGACGGCCGGGCCAGGCTCGCATCGGGGGATGCTAACCGATGCGGGGTCTTGGAGGAAACGACGGAGGCGTCACGGTTCCGTGACGCCTCCCCAACGGGCTAATTGCCGGCCAAGGTGACGCGCTGGACCGTGACGCCCTGAGCGGCGGTGACGTCGACCTCCTTCTCGGGGACGTAGAAGTCCTCGCCGGCCTTGCCGAACTCGCCGGCGAACAGCCGCCTAAACGAGTCCGCCCAGCTCTGCTGGCCGAGCACCTGGGCCAGGCCGAAGCCGCGGCCGGTGGCGTTCTGGCCGCCGCCCTCGTTGCTGACGCCGAGCGCCGCCGCGCGCTCGGCGCCGAAGTTGGCCGGGCCCAGGCTGTCGAACTCCTTCTGGCTGACGTGCAGCCAAGCTTCGCTGTTGGTCTTGATCCCGTCCTCGAGGACGCGCGCCGCCACGTCCGCCGGCACGCCGCGGGAGAGGTTGTCCCAGTAGCGCAGGAAGCAGATGGTGTGGCCGATCATCCCGGTCATCGACCCGCCGCTGGTCAGGAAGTGCCCGTTGCCCATGAGGTCCCCGGCTACGTTGCCGTTGGCCGCTACGCGCGCGGTGTGGCCGATCTTCTCCTGGAGGGTGAAGAAGTTGGGCCCGTAGAACATGCGCATGCGGCGGATGTCGGCCTCGGGGATGTGGGTGACCGCCGAGACCTGGCCGACGAAGTAGTCGAGGATCAGGGCTTTGCGGGCGTCGATGTGGGCGGCGGACTTGGGGTCGCTGCCGGCCGGGACCTTGCCGGCCGCCACGGGGTCGAAGTCCATGAACGCCGGGACCTGTACCGGCACCCAGGCCACGTTCGGCGCGTTCTCATGGCCCACGGCGATCTGGCGCACGGTGTGCTTCTCTCCGGTCCTGGGGTCGGCGATCGTGCTGATGCGGCGGATGAGCTGGCCGCCGATGTTCGCCGTGACCTCGCCGACGATCCAGTTCTGCTTGCCGGCGATCTCCTGGCCCGTGGCCGGATCGGCGTACTTCACGTCCTCCTGCTTGTAGCCCAAGGTCTTCGCGTCGAGCCCGCCGCCGAAGCCCATCGACAGCGCGAAGCGCTTCGGGGCGCCGAGGTCGATCCTCGGCGTCCCCTCCTTGTGGACGCGCTGGGCCGCCCCGCCGGCGCCGCGCTTGTCGACCACCTCCTCGATGACGATCCGGCGCCGGTCGCCGGGCACCTCGACGTAGCCCAGGGCTTGGCCCTCCTCGACGGCCACGCGGTGGTTCTCGTAGGTCTTGATGCGGGCGGGACGTCCGGAGGCCTTGTCCTGCGCCTGGATGGCGTTGATGTAGGCGCGCAGCATCAGCTCGTAGTTGATGAGCGCCACCTGGAACGACGAGGGGCTGTCGAGCACCTTCTGCATGTTGCCGGTGATCTTGGCCGGGTCGGGCTTGTCGGGGAGGGTCGGGGCCGGCAGGACGAAGACCTTGGCCTTGCCGTCGTTGCCGGAGACCGTGGCCTCGCGGGCGTCCTCGAAGGAGATGCGGCTCAGGCGGCCGGCCACGTTCTGGCCTTGGGAGTCGCCGACGCCGTAGATCTCGTTGAAGTCGAGGTGCCCGCCGACGCGCTCCGGGTTGTAGAAGACGTCGGCCAGCATGAAGGGCTTGCCGCTCGGAAGCTTGGGCACGCCGTCCTCGCCGTAGCGGTCGAGCATCATCTTGTCGATGAGGCCCAGCACGTGGAACCACTCCTCGCGGATGTTCTGGTGCACGCCGCGCTGGGGCTCGGCGCGGATCTCGACGCCGACCGCGGTCTTTCCGCTGGCCACCGCGGCGATCATCGCCATCATGCCGGTCGGCCCCATCCCGACGTTGACGAAGTCGGCCTGGAGCTCGCCTCTCACGAGCGGGCCGTTCATGACCGGGTTCGGCTTGACCGGCCTGTCGGTGGCCGCGCTGGCCCAGGCGTCGTCGCCGCTGAGCGGGCGCGCGACGGTGCCGGCCACGCCGTTGGTCGGCGCGCCGAGGGCGGGGGCCAGGTCGAAGACCGAGAGATACCCACGGGCGCCCGGCGCGGGCACCGCGGTCTGCGAGGCGGCCGAGTCGCGCGCCGTCGTCGCCTGGGCGGCCACGGCTTGAGCCTGGGCGGCCTTGAGGCCGCCGCGGGAAGGCGGGGTCGGGGCGGTCTTGCCGCGCGCGGCCGAGACGGCCGGGGCGGCGGCCGGGGCTTGGCCCGCCTGCGGGGAGCCGCTTTGGTCCATACGCTGGGCCAGGAACTGCTCGACGGTGCCTCCCTTGATCGCCTGGGTGAGGGCCAGGCGGTAGGCGCTTAGCTGGCTTCCGACGCGGATAAACTCCAGCGCCGTATAGATCTCGAGCTGACCCAGGGCGGCTTGGAGCTCGCGTGCGTCCTCCTGAGCTTCGAGATCTTTGGCGAGAGTCTTCAGCCGCTCTTTCGGCCTACGGCCGCTGATGGCCGATATCAGGGCGGCGTCGGCGGCGGCGGCTTCTTGATTGCCGTTCTTGAGGTTCTGGTCGAGACTCTGGCTCAGCGCGGCCGCCACCTGCCTCGCGCCGGCGGCGGTATCCGGGTTCCGGGCCGCCGCCGCCATGGCTTCCGTCAGCACCGGCAGGCTCTGCCTCATGCCTTGGGCCAAAGACGGGGTCGGGACATGGTAATCATGGCCCCACAGGGCGCGCGCCACCCAGGGGCTGGGCGCCAGTCCCGCGGCGGACACGGGGGCCAAGGAGGCCGCCGCGGCGCCGGAGGCCGCTCCTCCGGAGCCTCCGATGGGAGCGTTGGGGGCGGGAACCGACGCGACGTTCCCGGCGCCGGCGGGGACGGCCAGCGCGGCGGAGAGCAGGAGCGCTATGAGCTTGTTCATCGGACACACCTCGGGTCGGGGTTCATGCGGGGTTGGCGAGCTGCTGCCTGGCTTCCTTGACGAGTTCCGCTTCCGCCGGTTCCTTCGAGCCGAACCAGCTCAGGAAGGGCCCGGTCATCATGGTCGTGCCGACGGCCATCAGGACGAAGATCGCGAAGAGCGGGCCGTTGATGATGCCGCGCTCGTAGCCGATGTTGAGGACGACGAGCTCCATGAGGCCCCGGGTGTTCATCAGCGCGCCGATCGAGAACGAATCGCGCCAGCTGAGCCCCGAGTAGCGGGCCGCGAAGGCGCCGCCGCCGAACTTGCCGGCCACCGCCGTGGCGATGACCAGCGCGGCCGCGCCCCAGAGCGCGGGGCTGGACAGGATGTCGAGCTGGGTTCGAAGGCCGGTCAGCGCGAAGAACACCGGGAGGAGGTAGGCCGCGCTCATTGCCTGGATCTTCTTGGCCAGGTCCTCGCTGAGACCGGCCTCTCCGCGCGGGACGACCATGCCCGCCACGAAGGCGCCGAAGAGCGAATGCACGCCGATGAGCTCGGTCGTCAACGCGGAGGCGGCGAGCATGGCGGCCAGCATCGGCAGCCAGGCCCACTTGTACCAGGGCCGGTCCGCGAAGGTCTCGGCGAAGCGGGCCAAGAGCGGCCGGACGACCCCGAACATCACGCCGGCAAATAGCAGGGTCGAGCCCAGGATGCCCCCGGCCGCCATCAAGGTGCCGCCGCCGGCGACCGCGAGGACGACGGCCAGCAGGGTCCAGCCCGAGATGTCGTCGATGGCGGCGCAGGCCAGGGCCAGCGAGCCCAGCGGCGTGTTGGTCATGCCGCGCTCGTGGAGGATGTGGGCCAGCACCGGGAAGGCCGTGATGCTCATCGAGATGCCGATGAACAGGGCGAAGGGCAGGAAGGCCACCCCCGCCGGGGCGAAGCCCGAAAACAGCGCCAGGGCCAGGGCGGCGCCCATCGCGAAGGGGATGAAGATGCTGGCGTGGGAGATGAGGCCGGCGGCGTTGGCGTGCTTCTTGAGCGAGCTCAGGTCGAGCTCCTGGCCGACGATGAACATGAACGAGGCCAGGCCCACCGTGCTCAGGCCGTGCAGGATCGGCATCGTCGCCTCGGGGAACAGCGCGGCGGCCGCGCCCGGGAAGAGCAGGCCCAGCAGGGAGGGCCCCAGCGCCAGGCCGCCGATGACCTGGCCGACGACGCTGGGCTGGCCGACCTTGCCGAGCAGCCAGCCGAAGAGCTTGCCGGCGCCGATGATGACGCCCAGCTGGAGGAGCAGGAGCGGGATGTGGTACGCGGAGAAAGCCTCGATCAGGGCGTGCGAACCGGCCCGCGCCGCGGGGCTCTCCCCTCCCGCCACCAGACCCTGTCCGAAGGCGTTGACCGAGTGGAGGGTGGCCATCGAGATCCCGAAGACCCCGCCGTAGGCGAGGGCGAACTTCGTCACGCGCGCCCGGAGGCTCTCGGCGGGGGCGTCGTCGCCCTCGAGCCGGGAGGCGTTCCGCGCGGGGACTTCCTTAAAGAGCGCGTCCGGGGCGGGTGCGTCCTCCGCGGCGGGGGCCAGCCTCGAGCCGGGCTTCTGCGCAAGCGCCGCCTCGGGCAACGCCACCGCTGGGCTTGCGAGGTCGCCCCGGCCGGTCTGGGATTGGTCCATTTTGGCGGCCAACAGCTCCGCCGCCGTCCCTTGGGCCGCGGCTCGGCCCAGCTCGCCGCGCAGGGCGGCCAGCTTCCCCGACACGGTACGCAGGGCCGGTGAGCCCAAGGCGCTCAGGCGCGCGAGCTCGCCGACGACGTCCTGGGCCGACGGCTCCCCCTTGAGGCTCTCGGCCAGGCGGCTCAGCGCGGCGGCGGGGTCCTGCTGGGCCAGGGCCTTCGAGACGGCCCGCTCGGCGGCCTCCACGGCGGCGGGCTCGGCCTTGGCGGCGGCCGCGGCCGGGGCCTCGGCCTGGGGCTCCCCCAGGGCCTCGGAGACGCGGGCCAAGGCTTGGCGATAGCCCGCCGCCGCGGCGGGCGACGCCGGGGCGGGCAGGGCGGAGGCCTGCCCGCCAAGGCTGGGCTGGACGAGGCTGACCGAGGGCTGCCCGCCCAACGGCGCCGCGACGGTGGTCTGGCCGGTCCCGGTACGGCTGCCCACCGGTTTGACGCCGGTGAGGTTTCCCGCCGCGGTCGGAAGGGCCGCGGCCAGGAGCAAGGTCAGCGCCGCGTCAATTCGTGCCATCGGGCGTCCTCGGCTCGCGCAGCACCACCTGGGTCATGCAGTGGGCCGCGCCGTAGCCGTCCGTCAGGCTATTCATGGGCACGTATCTGACCGTAAGGCCCATGTCGCGCAGCATCTTGAGGTAGCGCCCGCCGCCGAAAGGGGTGATGATATGGCCGTCGCCGACGTTGAGGAAGTTGGTGGCGTACTGGAGCTGTTCCTCATGGGTGACGGCGGCGACTTCGAAGCCGCGGTCTTTGAGGAATTCGCCGAATTCCTTGTTCTCGGCGACCTTCACGTAATGGCCGACGGCGTTCTTGAGGCCGCGGGTCGGCGCCCGCCGGTAGAGGTCGACGGTGCGCCGCCGGGCGGGATCGGTGAAGAGGTCTTGGAGGGCCACGGCCTTCTTCTCGCCGACGAGGTTGAACACCGTGTCGAGGTGCATCCGGTCCATGCTCTGGTCGACGGCGTCTTTGACGACGGCCACCTCCGTGGCGCCGAAGGCGTCCTCCTCGAGGAGCTGCTTGACCGCGCCGGCGCTGGTGCGCAGGCCCTGGCCCAGGAAGACCAGGTCCCCGGCCGGGACGTAGTCCCCCCCGTCCATCGTGCCCTTGGTCAGCTCGGTGACGATCGGCAAGCCGAGCTTCTCGAAGACGAAGCGCATGACCTTGGCCTCGGGCCGGCGCTGGACGAAGCTGAGGTTCGAGATGACGATTCCCTTCTGGGTGGTGATCTGCTGGTCGCGGGAGAAGTAAAGGTTGCTGATGGGCTCGAGGCGGACCCTCTGGAAGAGGCCCGCGTAGTAGGTCTCGTTCCGCGTCTTCGTCTGGAGGTGCAGCTCGATCGTGGGCCGGTTGAGGATGGTCTCGACCAGGGTCTGGGGCGAGAGCTTCGCGAGCGCCTCCTGCCGGTAGGCTTCCTGCGCCCCGGGCGTGATCTCGGCCTCGAGCGCGGCCAGCTTGGCCAACGCGTCCTTCTTGTACGGCCCTTCGGGAAGCTTCTCGACGGCGCGCTTCGCGCGGCGGTGCTCCGCGGCCAGTTTGGAGGTGTCGTAGCGCAGGGAGCGCCCGGCGAACTCCCGGAGGGCGTCGAGCGCCGGGCCCTTCACGGGCTCCCCCTCCGCGTCGATCGTGCCTTCGAGCAGGATGTCTTTGACGAGGCGCACCTGGAGCCCGGCGGCCTCCAAGGCCTTCCGGTAGGCCGCATGTTGGCCGGCGGCTCTCTGCCAATCGACGGGACCGGTGAAGAGCGCGGAGGCTGGATGCGCGTTGGAGAAGCTGGTCTCCTGCCCGGGCTCGTGCATGACGACGACCTTGGCGATGTCGTTCTCGTGGAAGACCCCGGCCTTGCGCGGAGCGGCCGGAGCCGGCGCCGCCTTGAGCCCCCCCGATGCCGGAGAGACCGGCACCCAGCGGCCGCCCTGCAGGGAGGCGACGGCCAGCGGCTTGCCGGCGACGCCGCCGGTCCGGGACCGGCTCTGGTCCATCTTCTCGCCGAGGAACTGCTCGACGCTGCCGTCGGCCAACGAGCGCGAGAGGGCTTGGCGCTGCTCGCCGAGGTGCCCGGCCACGCGGCGCAGGAGCGGGGAGCCGTAGCTGGCCGCTTTCTCGAGGGCCTCGACCACGTCGCGCGAGCCGGCGTCGCCCTTGAGCCGGCCGGCCAGGCGGCTCAGGGCCGCCGCCGGGTCGGGCTCGGCCAGCGCGGCCAAGAGCGCGGGGTCGGCCGTGGCCGACAACGTGGCCGCGGCGGCTTGGGCGCGGCCCGGGTCCGCGCCTTGGGCCAGCTCCTGGATGAAGGGCATCGCCTGCGGCAGGCTCTGTCGCAGGCCTTGCGCCAGGACCGGCGTAGGGAGGGCCGACGGCACCGCGGTGACGAGGCTCGGACCGGGCATGAGGAGACCGGGTTGGGCGAGGACGACCGGAGCGGGGCTGACCAACGGCGAAGCGACGGCGTTCCCTCCGACGGAGCCGACGCGGGTGTTGGTACGCACCGGCGCGGTGTTGCCGGCGCGGGCGGGGGCACCTATTGACAGGGCAAGGAGAAGCGCTAGGGGGCCCTTCACCTCCTAATTATGGGCCTAACGGCCCGATTTTCAAGGGGATTAAGGTAAGAAACTTGAGCGGAGGGGTTGTCTAAAGCCTGGCACCGTCAGCGCTTTTTTTAGGCGCGCGGCATCGCTCAGGCGGGACGGCGGCATCGGTCGCGCGCGGCGATGCGTCCGGTCAGCCCTGCCCGCCCAGCACGGCGCGCGCCCGGTCCAGCGCCTTGTCGAGGTCGGAGACGAGGTTCTCCTCGCCGATCCGTTCGAGCAAGCCCATCTGGCGCATGACCGCGCGCGGCCGGGCATGCAGCCCGGAGAGGATGAGGCGCGTGCCGTCGCGCTGGGATTTCCGGAACACGTCGTCGAGGGCGGCGATCCCGGTGGCGTCGATGACCGGGACCCGGCGCATGCGCAGGATGAGGACCTTGGGCGCGGCGGCGACGGCGCGCAGGGCGTCCTTGAACTGGTCGGCGGCCCCGAAGAAGAACGGGCCGTCGATCTCGAAGACTTCGACGCCCTTCGGGATGCTCTTGCGGGAGACGGCCATGGGGTCGTCGGGGTCTTCGTCTTCGGGCGCCGCTCCGGTGACGAAGGCGGTCTTGGTGGCGGCGGCCATGCGGCGCATGAAGAGGAACGCCGCCATGACCATGCCGGTCTCGATGGCCACCGTGAGATCGATGAGGACCGTGAGGAGAAAGGTGGCGACGAGCACCGCCACGTCGCTCTTGGGGGCGCGCAGAAGGCGGACGAACAGGCGCCACTCGCTCATGTTGTAGGCCACGAACAGGAGGATGGCCGCCAAGGCGGGCATGGGGATGAGCGACGCCCGACTTCCGAAGAACAGCATGATGAGCAGGAGGGTCGCGGCGTGGATGAGCCCGGCTACCGGAGTCTTGCCGCCGCTCTTGACGTTGGTGGCGGTGCGGGCGATGGCGCCGGTGGCGGGGATGCCGCCGAAGAGGGGCACGGCGATGTTGGCCACGCCTTGGGCGATGAGCTCGGTGTCGGAACGATGGCGCCCTCCGGTCATGCCGTCGGCCACGACCGCCGAGAGCAGCGACTCGATGGCGGCCAGGAGCGCTATGGTGACGGCGGGCTGGAAGACCTCGCGCAGGGTGGCCAGCGAGATGTTAGGGAGGCGGGGAACCGGCAGGCCGGCCGGGATCGGCGGAAAGCGGCTGCCGATGGTGTCGACGGGGATGTCGAGCAGGGCCACGGCGGCGGTGGCCGCCACGATGACCACGAAGGGCGCCGGGACCCGCCGCGTCAGCCGCGGCCAGAGCGCCAGCAGCAGCAGGCAAGCCAGGCCGAGCCCCAGAGCCCACGGGTTGACCGTGCCGGCGTGCGAGGCGTACGCTCCGAGCTTGTGGATGAAGTCGGCCGGCACGGATTGCATCGTGAGCCCGAGGAAGTCCCGGCCCTGCGAGGCGGCGATGATCAGGGCGATCCCGGAGGTGAAGCCTACCGTCACGGGATAGGGGATGTACTTGATCGCCGAACCCAGCCGCGCCAAGCCCATGCCGACCAGCATGAACCCGGCCAGCAGAGTCGCCGCGGCCAGCCCGTCGACGCCATGGCGCTGGACGATGGAGTAGACCACGACGATGAAGGCCCCGGTGGGGCCGCCGATCTGGACCTTGCTCCCTCCAAGGGCGGAGATGAGGAAACCGGCCACCACGGCGGTGACCAGGCCGCTCTCCGGCGGGACCCCGGAGGCGATGGCGAAGGCGATGGCCAGCGGGAGCGCGACCAGGCCGACGATGACGCCGGAGGCGGCGTCCGCCCAGAACGTCTCCCAGCTGTAGCCGTCGGCCACCACGCTGGCGAGCTTGGGTCTGAAGAGCGGCGGAGGGCGGCGGGTCGCGGCGGCCACGTTACTCCAGCGCCTGGAGCTTGACCTTCAGGTCCTTGCGGCGGCCTTCGCGCAGGACCGTCACGGTCACGGTCTGGCCGACGGCCTTGCCGTCGAGGGCCTTGTAGAGGTCCGCGGTCTCGCGCACCGGCTTGCCGTCGAAGGCGACGATGACGTCGCCCAGGTCGATGCGGCCGTAGGCGTCGCGCCGCGTCGGACGGAGGCCGGCGCGCTCGGCGGCGCCGCCCCGGGCCACGTTGAGGACCAAGGCCCCCTCGGCCCCGGCGCGCCGGGCCAGGGAGTCCTGAGCCAGGCCGATCCCGAGGCCGGGCTGGATGACCCTGCCGTGGCCGATGAGCTGGGGGATGATCGCGGCCACGACGTCGACCGGCACGGCGAAGCCGATGCCGGCCGCGGCGCCGGAGGGGCTGAAGATGGCGGTATTGACCCCGATGAGGCGGCCCGCGCTGTCGAGCAAAGGGCCGCCGGAGTTTCCGGGGTTGATCGCGGCATCGGTCTGGATGACGCCGGTGATGGGACGCTGGGTGACGGACTGGATCTCGCGGCCCAAGGCGCTTATCACGCCGGTGGTCAACGTCTGGTCCAAGCCGAACGGGTTGCCGATGGCGAAGACTTTCTGGCCGACCTGGAGGTCCTTGGATAGGCCCAGCGGCAGGGCCTTGAGCTTGGCCTTCGGGGCGTCGATCTGGAGGACGGCCAGGTCCTTGTCCGGGGCGGCGCCGATCAGGCGCGCCTTCCAGGTGGTGTGGTCGGCCAGCGTGACCTCGGCGGCCTGGGCGCCCTGGATCACGTGGAAGTTCGTGACGATGCGGCCTTCCTCGTCCCAGACGAAGCCGGAGCCGGTGCCCTGAGGGTATTCGGTGACGTCGAGCGAGAAGCGGTCGCGGGCCAGGCCGATGTTGGTGATGTAGACGACCGAGTCGTTGGCGCCGCGGAACAGCTCTATGGTCGCCTGTTCGTCGGCGGCCAGCGGCCCGCGCGGGGCCACGGCGCGGACGGCCGAGGCCGGGGCGGCGGAAGCGGCGGCGGCTAAGAGAAGCAGGTGGAGTGCTGTCATGGGCGTTCGGAAATTATATGTTACTATCCGCGCGCAGGGTTGGAGGAACGCGATGAAAGGGAACCAGAAGGTTATCGAAGCCTTGAATAAGGCGCTGACGATCGAGCTCACCGCCATCAACCAGTATTTCATCCAGGCCAAGATGTGCAAGAACTGGGGCTATATGAAGCTGGCCGCCAAGCACCACGAGGAGTCGATCGGCGAGATGAAGCACGCCGACGCCATCATCGAGCGCATCCTGTTCCTCGACGGCGTCCCGATGATATCGCGCTACGACGTCATCCGCGCCGGCACCGACGTGAAGGGTCAGCTCGAGAACGACCTCAAGCTCGAGACCAACGGGGTCGCCGCCTACAACGAGGGGATCGCGCTCTGCCTCGAAGAAGGCGACGCCGGCAGCCGCGAGCTCATGGAGGAGATCCTGGTCGACTCCGAGGAGCACGTCGACTGGCTGGAGACCCAGCTCGGGCTCATCAAGGGCGTGGGGCTCGAGAACTACCTCGCCGAGCAGATCGGCGGCGCGAAGTAACGGCGGATCTCGAGCAATGCACGGCAAACGGCAGTAGGATCGGCACGCCTGCGTGCACGCTTCGCGCACGGACCGATTAAAGGGTCCTTGCGCGAAGCGTGCACACGATTCGCCCAACTCTTCCGTCGTTCTCCGTACGAGATCGAAGAATCGCGGGCCGTTACGCGATTCTTCGATCCACGCGCCCGAGGCGCGTAAATTCCTCCGTCTATTCGGCCCGCTTCTCGAGCAAACGCCGCAGGGCGAAGTGGCAGTGGTTGCAGCCCGTCCCCGCCTCGGTCTTGGTCATGATCTCCGAGAGGTCGCAGAGCTTCCAGCGCGCCACCGCCTGACGCACCTGCGACTCCGTAATCCCCAGGCACTCGCAGACCACGCTGTCGTTCTTGGCGGGAGTCACGCCTTCTCCCCCCGTCCCCGCGCGGACCAGGCGGCGGCCAGGCCCGCGGCCAGCAAGACGAGCTGGGGCGCGCTGGTCTGCCAGGTCGGCCGGATGCCCAAGCTCGGGACGGAGAGAGCCCAGGGCGTCGCCGTGGCGAAGACCCAGCCCGCGGCCTGCAGTTCGGCCACGCCGCGGCCGATGTACACGACGGCCATCGCGTAGAGCAGGGTGCCGGTAGCCAGGAAGAACGGGCGCATCGGCAGGCGCAAGCCGCTCATGCGCAGGGCCGCGAAGACCACGGCCAGGGCGAGCGTCCCGGCGATGAAGCCCGCCGCGATCGAGGATCCTTGCCCCGGGGCGAAGCTGACGAGCGCTTGGTAGAACAGGACCGTCTCGAAGCCTTCCCTGTAGACCGCGAGAAACGCCACGGCGCCCAAAGCCCAGGCGTTGTCCCCCTCCAGCGCCTTACCGAGCCGGCCGCGCAGCCACCGGTTCCATTGCCGCATCCCTATCGTGGCCAGCATCCAGTACGAGACGTACATCAAGGTGACGGCGGCCGCCAGCATGACCAGTCCTTCCAAAGCCTCGCGCTGCACGGGGGTAACGTCCAAGAGCGCGCCGAGGATCCAGGCCGTGGCAAATGACGCCGCCACCCCGGTCCAGGCGCCGGCGTAGAAGACGCCGAGCAGGGCGCCGCGGCCGGCGCGCGTGAGCAGGGCGGCGATGGCGCCGAGCACCAGGATGGCCTCGAAGCCCTCGCGGGCGATGATGAGGAAGGACTGGGCGAAGGCGCCCCAGGAGCCCGCGGGGCCGCGCTCTCCGGCCAGGCCTTGGAGGGACAGCCGGATGTCGGCCGCATGCCGCTCGACCTGGTCCAGCGGCGCGCCGGCCTTGAGCGCGTCCTGGAGGCCCGCGAAGGAGCGCTCCAGGGCCGCGGCCTCGGACGGCCGGTCGACGCGGGCCTCGCTCTCGAGCGGCTCGAACAGGAGATAGGCGTCGAGCGCCGAGGCGGCCGCGTCCTCGGCGTTCCCCGCCGCTCGCATCGCCACCGAACGGTCGAGCTCGGCGGCCACCGCGACGAGGGCGGCGGCCCGGCGTTCGGCGGCGTCCCGGCCCGGAGCGCGCGGGGCGGAGGGCTCCTCGAGGCGCAGAGCCGCCGCCATCGAGGCCCGTTCCTCGGCGGTCGCCTTCGGCAGGACCGCCGCCAGGCGCCGCTCGAGCTCGAGGGCCGAGGACTCGGCGCGCGCGCCCTCGCTTTCGAGCTCATCGGAAAGACGCGCGGACTCGAGCAGAGCCCGTCCCCGCGCTACGGTCTCGGGCGGGTTCGTGAAGGAGAAGATATGCTGGACGGCGTCCCAGCGCTGGAGTTCGCTTAAGCGGTCGTCGATGGCCGTCATCGCCGTCCCGTCGACGCCGACGGTGACGACCCGGAAGAGGTCGGCCGGCGCGGCGCGGCGCATGGCCTCGGCGTCGGCGAAGGAGGCCGGCTTGGGCTCGAGGCCGGGGCGCGCCGGACCGTGGCCGTCGCCCCTGGCGCCGTGGCACATGGCGCAGTGCATGCGGTAGACCTCGGCTCCCGCGCGCGCCGACGGGCGCTCGGCGGGGGCCGGCCGGGCCGAGGCGCCGACGGCCGCGGCCAGTTCCAAGCCGGCGCGCGCCGCGCGGGCGCGGAACGCGGCCGGGTCGCCGCGGCCGGAGCGGGCGTCCTTCTCCAGACCGGCCAAGGCGTCCTCGATCGGCCCGCGGGTGAAGCCGTCTAAGCCCGTGGCGTCGGCCAGCTTCCGGAAGCGCTTGCGCGCCTGGGACAGGAAGCCTACCGCCTCCTCCTGCTCGGCCTTGATGACGACGGTCCCGCCTACGGCTTTCTCGTACTCGGCCGCGGCGATCTCCAGCGCGAAGGCGATCCGGCGGGCTTCCTCGGCCTTCGGGGCCGCGGCATGGAGCGAGACCGCGAGACAGAGGAGGGTTGTGAGGAGTGCCGGCATCCGCTTATTGATACTAGGTATCAATAATACTAAGCGGAGCGGGCGGCGTCAAGCGCCTCGAGCCGTCCCATCACGCGCAAGCGCTGCTCGATGACGGTGGGGCCGGAGGCGTCGGGCGAGGAGAGGAGGGTGAGCGACTGCTGGTAGGCGCGCAGCTCGGCGTCGCGGTCGCCGGCGCACTCGGCGCGGACCCCGCGCTCGAGCGCGGCGTCGAGGTTCACGCGCCAAGCGGCATGGGCCACCTTGCGCTCGAGGGCCGGCAGGGGCCCCTTGACCCTGGCCCGGCCGGCGAAGTCGCGCAGGCGCAGGCGGAAGTCGAGCAGGAGCTTGGCTTTGCGTTCCGGGTCGGGCTCGGCGCGCACCGCGCGCATCGTGTCATCCAAGTCGCGCTTGGCGGTCTGCATCAGGAGGGCGTCGCGTTCCCGCGCGGCCTCCCGGAGCTGGCGTTCGGCGGAGAGCCCGATCGGGATCCCCCGGCGCTCGTGGGCGGCCAGGGCCTCGAGCTGGACGACGACGAGGTCCAGGCGGTCGAGTTTCGTGGAGGCGTTCTGGGTGGTCTCGGCGCCGCGGGCCGACTCGTTGAGGACCCGGATCCGCTGCTCGACCTCCGCGGAGACCAGGTGCTCGCAGTTGGCGCAAAGGCCGCCGGGGGTCAGGCCGAAGAGCCAACTCGAGCATCCGCAGAATCGGCAGCCGGCCATGCCACAGCGTACCCGGCGCCGCGGCGGCGTTCCAGGGCCCCCCTGTCAGCGGGCGTCAGACAGACCGGCAGGCCCCCCCCTGAATGGGCTAGAATGACGAGGTGGTACGCCGTAAGGCCGTGCATTACCAGCGGGTGCGAGTCCCGTCCGGGCAGGCGTCGGAGCGCCCGGTAGCAGGCCCCAGCAGCGGAGGGAAACCTCCGGTGCCGAGTGGGGCGTCAAGAGCCTCCTACGGGAGGG
>JACPXC010000057.1 GCA_016196755.1 Elusimicrobiota bacterium | reverse complement strand
TCAGGCGGCGTTGCCGTTGCCGCACCCCCGAAGGACCCCCCACGGGGGTCCGCCGGCGCCGGGGGGCCAAGATCCGTAGCCCCGCTGAGCTCGAAAAACCTGTTTTCCCTCAGCCGGCCCCGCCTTACCCGAGGATTAGGGTCACCGAGAAGTCTTGACCGTCGTCCGTCGAGATTGATATAGTAGCCCTTCGATGTCATTCCCCCGACGGCCCGGCTTCATCCCTCCCGGCGCGAAAGTCACCACGCGCATCAACGAACAGATCCGCGTGCCCCAGGTGCGCCTCATCGACGCCGACGGCGCGCAGCTCGGCATCAAGCCCATCGGCGAGGCGCTGACCTACGCGAAGTCGAAGAGCCTCGACTTAGTCGAGGTCGCCCCGAAGGGCGTCCCGCCGGTCTGCAAGCTGCTCCTGTTCTCCAAGTTCAAGTACGACCAGGAGAAGAAAGAGCGCGAGGCCCGCAAGCACCAGAAGTCGGGCATGCTCAAGGAAGTCCGCTTTTCGCCGGTCATCGGCGCGCACGACCTCGACGTCAAGATCCGCCACGCCGAGGAGTTCCTCAAGGAGCACGACAAGGTGCGCTTCACCGTCGTCTTCCGCGGGCGCCAGAACCAGCACAAAGACCTGGGCTTCCAGCTGCTCAAGTCGGTCGAGGCGCGCCTGGCCGCTTTGGCCATCGTCGAGCAGCAGCCGACCCCGGACAAGAACCGCCTTTCGATGACGTTGGCCCCGAAGCGTTAGCGCCGCGGCCCGACAAGACCAGAAGGAGAGACCCGTATGCCGAAACTCAAGAGCCACAGCGGCGCCAAGAAGCGCTTCAGGAAGACCGCCTCGGGCAAATTCAAGCACGAGCGCGCCAACCAGCGCCACCTGATGACCCCGATCTCGGGCAAGCAGACGCGTTTCCTCCGCAAGCCCGATGTTCTCAATACCAAGGACAGCGCCACCATCCGGCGCTTCCTCCCCCACGCTTAAAGGACAACTACCATGAGGATCAAAGGCGGAGTCACCTCTCGCAGCCGCAAAAAGAAGGTCTTCCGGCTGGCCAAGGGCGCGTATTCTTCCAAGTCGAAGAATTGGCGCCACGTACGCCAGCACGTGGAGAAGTCCCTCGACCGCTCCTACACCGGCCGCAAGGACCGGAAGGGCGAGATGCGCTCGCTGTGGATCACGCGCATCAACGCGGCCTGCCGCGAGAAGGACTTGACCTACGGACGCTTCATCGCCGGCCTCAAGAAGGCGGGCATCCTGCTCAACCGCAAGATGCTGGCCGAGATGGCCCTCCGCGACGCGGCGTCGTTCAAGAAGCTCGTCACCCTCGCCTCGGCCGCCTAGGCGGCCCCCGTGCCCGAGCCTCGGGACTGGGATAGCGAGTGGCTGACGCTCTCGGCCACGGCGCTCGACGCCGTGTCTCGCGCGGAAACGCTCGAGGCGCTGGAGGCCGCCCGGGTCGACTTCCTCGGGCGTGAGCGCGGCCGGCTTACCGGCCTCCTGCGCTCCCTAAAAGACATGTCCATCGAGGAACGCAGGCGCCTGGGCCCCCAGGCCAACGCCCTCAAGGACGCGCTCGAGAAGTCGCTGGAGGCGCGCCGCAGGAGTCTCGAATCGGCGGCGCTCGAGTCCGGGCTGGCGGCTTCCCGCGTCGACCTCAGCCTCCCGCCCCCTCCGTGGCCGCGCGGCCGGCGCCATCCCGTGGCCGAGACGCTGCGCGAGATGACCGGCATCCTGGCCCGGCTGGGGTTCGCTCCGGCCGAGGGCCCGCTCGTCGAGAGCGACCGCAACAACTTCGCGGGCCTCAACATCCCCGCCGACCACCCGGCCCGCGACCTCCAGGACACCTTCTACCTCAAAGACCTGCCGCTGCTCCTGCGCACGCATACGAGCCCCGTCCAGGTGCGCTACATGGAGGCGCACAAGGCGCCGCTGCGGATCATGTCCCCCGGCCGCGTCTTCCGCCACGAGGCCGTCGACGCCAGCCACTCGGCGGTGTTCCACCAGGTCGAGGGCCTTTACGTCGACCGCAAGGTCAGCATGGCCGACCTCAAAGGCACCCTCTCGACCTTCATGCGCGGCCTCTTCGGCCCGCAGGCCGCGATCCGCTTCCGTCCGTCGTTCTTCCCCTTCGTCGAGCCCGGCGCCGAGGTCGACGTCCGCTGCCTGCTCTGCGCCGGCAAGGGCTGCCCGGCCTGCAAGCGCACCGGGTGGATGGAGATGCTGGGGGCCGGGCTCGTGCACCCCAACGTCCTGCGCTTCTGCGGCATCGACCCAGGCCAGTGGTCGGGCTACGCCTTCGGGGTCGGCGTCGAGCGCATCGCCCTCCTGCGCTACGGCGTGCCCGACATCCGCATGCTCTACGAGAACGACCTGCGGGTCCTCGAGAGTCTGGCGCCGTGAGGGTCTCTTACTCCTGGCTAAACGAGCTCGTCGACGGCCTGCCGCGGGCCGACCAGCTGGCCGAGCGCCTCCTGCTGTTGGGCCTCGAGGTCGCCTCGATCGAGCGCACCGGCCCGGACTTCACCGGCGTCGTCGTCGGCCAGGTCCTGACCAAGGAGAAGCACCCCAACGCCGACCGCCTCTCGCTGTGCACGGTCTCCGACGGCAAGGCCTCCTTCCCGGTGGTCTGCGGCGCCCCCAACGTCGAAGCCGGCCAGCGCGTGGCCCTGGCCAAGGTCGGCGCCCGCCTGCCCGGCGACTTCAAGATCAAGAGCTCCAAGATCCGCGGGGCCGTCTCCGAGGGGATGATCTGCTCGGCCAAGGAGCTCGGCCTGCCCGACCCCGGCGTCGACGGCATCCTCGTCCTCGGCGAAGGCGCCGCCCTCGGCCAGGACTTCGCCGCCACCCTCGGCCCGGGCGACGCGCTGTTGGAGGTCGAGATCGGCCCCAACCGCCCGGACTGCCTCTCCCATGTCGGCCTGGCGCGCGAGCTGGCGGTCCACCTGGGGACCGCTCTGCGCCTACCGCCCGAGGCTCCGGCGCCGGGACCCGGCCCCGCCCCCCTCCCGGTGGCCGTCGCCGATCCGGCCGCCTGCCCGCGCTACGCGGGCCTGCTGGTGTCGGGGGCGACGGTAGGCCCCTCTCCCGAGGCCATGCGCCGCCGCCTCGAGGCCTGCGGCCTCCGTCCCATCAACGGCGCCGTCGACGTGACGAACTTCCTCCTGCTCGAGAACGGCCAGCCCCTGCACGTGTTCGACGCCGACAAGCTGCGCGGGCGGCGCATAGAGGTGCGCGCGGCGCGGGCCGGCGAGAGCCTCAAGGCGCTCGACGGCCGGACCTACGCGCTGACTCCCGAGGACCTGGTCATCGCCGACGCCGAAGGGCCGGTGGCCATCGCCGGCGTCATGGGCGGAGAGCCCACCGGCGTCACCGAGTCGACGAAGAACATCTTCATCGAGTGCGCGCGCTTCCACCCCGGCCGCATCCGCCGCACCGCCAAGCGCCTCGGCCTGCGCACCGACTCCTCGACCCGCTTCGAGCGCGGCGTCGACCCGGCGGCCCTGGCCCGCCGCGCCGCGCGCGCCGCCGCTCTCGTGGTCGAGAACTGCGGCGGCCAGGCCGGGCCGCTGACCGACTCCGCCCCTTCCTGCCCCCCGCCGCCGGCCATCAAGGTCACGGCCGCGCGCGTCAACGAACTGCTCGGCACCGCACACCCCGCGCCGGCCGTCGACGCCGTCCTGGGCCGCCTGGCCGAGCGCGTCGACGGCGACGCCGTATTCCCCCCCAGCTGGCGCCTCGACCTGGCCATCCCCGAGGACCTGGCCGAGGAGGTGGGGCGGCACCTGGGCTACGACAAGATCCCCGAGGACGCCGCCCCCGCCCGGCTCAGCGTCCCTGTCGACCTGGCGGTCCCGACCCTGACCGAGGCGCTCTCCGACGCCCTGGCCGGCCTGGGCTTCCAAGAGGCGATGAACTACGACTTCCTCTCCGAGCGCGAGCTCGAGCGGGTCTACGGCCCCGCGGCCTCCGTCGACATGCTCGACGGCGCGGCCGCCGCCGGGGACCTGGCGCGCCTGCTCAACCCGCTCTCCGAGGACTGGGCCGCCATGCGCCCGACCCTGCTCGGGGGCCTCCTGCGCAACGCCGCCCTCAACCAGAACCGCGGCGCCGCGGGGGGCCGCTTGTTCGAGTCCGGCCGGGTCTATCGCCGGCTCGCGGCCGGGGTCCACGAGTCCACCCGCCTCGCCGGCGTCTGGTGGGGCGGCGAGCGCAAGCACTGGAAGCGCTCCGCGCCCGCGCCCGACGTCCAAGAGGCCGCGGGGCTCATCGACGCGCTGCTGCGCGGTCGGCCGCTCGAGAAGCGACCAGGCGCGGCCGGCGACGCGCTCTTCCACCCCAAGGCCTCGCTGACCCTGCTGGCCGGCGGCCGCGTGGTGGGGCGCCTGGGCGAGCTGCACCCCGACACCCTGCGCCGCTGGGAGCTCGGCGGACCGGCAACCGCCTTCGAGCTCGACCTCGACGCCCTGGCCGCCGCGCCGGCCCCCGCCCCGCGCTACGCGCCGGTCTCGCCGTTTCCCGCCGTCGAACGCGACCTCTCGCTGCTCGTCGACGAGGCGGCGCCCTTCGAGGACCTGCGCGGCCCGCTCCAGGCGCTCAAGGTCCCCGCCCTGGTCCGGCTCGAGCTCATCGACGTCTTCGCGGGTCAGGGCCTGCCGGCCGGCAAGCTCTCCTGGACCGTCCGCCTGACCTTCTCGGCCCCCGACCGCACCCTGACCGAGGCCGATATCAAGGCCGCGATGGACAAGGCCACGGGCCTTCCCTTCGTCCGCGACGCCCTGCGCTCATGAGCGACGGGACGCTCGAGAAGCGCCTCAAGCACCTCGAGGAGCTGGTGCGCGACTCCGCCAAGGCCGTCGAGGACCTGCGGCGCGAGAACGCCAAGCTCAAGGCCGACGCCGCGCGCTTAGTCGAGGCCAACCTGCGCCTCGACGGCGAGTTCCGGCGCTTCAAGAGCATGAGCTCCAAGCAGGAGGCCGTGCGCGAACGGCTCGAGAAGGCCGTCAAGAGGCTCGACAAGGCCCTCGAGCTGGCGGGCGGCTAGGATGGCGCGCCAGGGCGTCCCCATCGAGATCCGGCGCCGCAAGTTCGAGCTCCACCGCACCGACTTAGACGAGCTCACCATCCACGCCGTGGCCCAAAAGGTCGAGAAGCGCCTGCTCGAGCTCGAGGCCACGAGCGGCATCATCGACAGCTCCAAGCTGGGCATCCTGCTCGCCCTCGACATCGCCTGCGACATGGAGAAGCTCCAGGGCCGCCTCGACCACGGCGACCAGGGCCTCGAGGCCCGCCTCGAGACGATGATCGTGGCCCTCGAGAAGGGCCTGGCGCCCGCCAAGAAGCCGTGAGCGCGGAGCTGTTCGCGGCCGAGCCGCCGGCCGGGGCCAAGCCCCTGGCCGCGCGGATGGCTCCGAGGACCTTAGACGAGTTCGTCGGCCAGGAGGCCCTACTGGGCCCGGGACGGATGCTCCGGCGCCTCGTCGAGTCCAAGACCCTGCGCTCCGCGGTCTTCTTCGGCCCCCCCGGCGTCGGCAAGACGGCCCTGGCCCGCATCGTCGCGGCGGGCGCCGACGCGGCCTTAGTCGAGCTCAACGCGGTGGCCGCCGGCGTCGCGGACTTGAAGAAAGCCCTCGAGGCTGCGCGCTTCCGCCTGACCCAGGAGAAGCGCCGCACCCTGCTCCTCGTCGATGAGATCCACCACTTCAACCGCAGCCAGCAGGACATCCTCCTTCCGGCCGTCGAGCGCGGGGAGGCCATCCTCATCGGGATGACGACCGAGAACCCCTCGTTCTATGTGAACGCGGCCCTGCTCTCACGCGCCACGGCCTTCGAGTTCAAACCGCTGGGCCCCGAGCCCTTGGGCGCGCTCTTAGACCGCGCCGTGGCGGACAAAGAGCGCGGACTGGGGGACAAGGACGCCGTCCTCGAGCCCGAGGCCCGCGACCACTTGGTGCGCATGTCGGGCGGCGACGCGAGGCGCCTGCTCAACGCCCTTGAGCTGGCCGTGCTCTCGTCCCCCGTCGAGATGGACGGCAAGCGCCGCGTCGGCCTGGGGGCCGCCGAGGAGTCGATCCGGACGCGCGCCGTCCGCTACGACAAGTCCTCCGACGAGCACTACGACCACGCCTCGGCCTTCATCAAGTCGATGCGGGGATCGGACCCCGACGCCGCGCTCTACTGGCTGGCCAAGATGCTCGAGGCCGGCGAGGACCCGCGCTTTTTGGCCCGGCGCCTGCTCATCTGCGCCAGCGAGGACGTGGGCAACGCCGACTTCCGGGCCCTGCTCGTCGCCAACGCCGCCTTCGAGGCAGTCGAGAAGCTGGGCATGCCCGAGGCGCGCATCGTCCTGGCCCAGGCCGTGACCTTCGTGGCCGCGGCCCCCAAGTCGAACGCGGCCTACCTCGCCATCGACAAAGCCATGGCCGAGGTCCGGCAGGGCAAGGTCCGCGAGGTGCCCAACCACTTGCGCGACGCCACCGGCGACGCCAAGACCCGCGGCCACGGGGTCGGCTACCTCTATTCCCACGACTACCCCGGCCACTGGGTCGACCAAGCCTACATGCCCGACCCGATGCGCTTCTACGAGCCCACGACGGAGGGCGACGAGGCGCGCATGAAGAAGCGCCTCGACGAGCTGCGCGCCAAACGGAAGGCGAAGTGAGCGCGCGCGCCGCCCTCAGCGTCACCGAGCTCAGCCGGCGCATCCACGACACCCTCGAGGAGACCTTTCCCGAGGTCTGGGTGGAGGGCGAGCTCTCCGACCCGCGCCCCTACCCCTCCGGCCACACCTACTTCAAGCTCAAGGACGCCGAATCGCAGATATCGGCGGTCATCTTCCGCGGCGACGCCGCGGCGATCCGCTTCAAACTGGAGCACGGCCTCCAGGTCCTGGCCCGCGGGCGCGTGACGACCTACATGAAGCGCGGCGAGTATCAGTTCATCGTCAACGCCATGGAGCCCAAGGAGGTCGGCGCCCTCCAACTGGCCTTCGAGCAGCTCAAGAAGAAGCTGCAGGCCGAGGGACTCTTCGACGACACCCGCAAGCGCGCCATCCCGGCCTACCCGGCCAGCGTCGGCATCGTAACCTCCTCCGCCGGCGCCGCGGTGCGCGACCTCTTAAGCGTCCTTACCCGGCGCTGGCCGAGCCTGCGCATACGCTTCATCCCTGTGCCCGTCCAGGGCGACGGGGCCGCCGCGCGGATAGCCGAGGCCATCGAGGCCTTCAACGAGCACTGTCCCGACACCGAAGTCCTCCTGGTCGGCCGCGGCGGCGGCTCGCTCGAGGACCTCTGGGCCTTCAACGAGGAGGTCCTGGCCCGCGCCATCGCCGCCTCGAACATCCCGGTGGTATCCTGCGTGGGCCACGAGACCGACTTCACCATCGCCGACTTCGTGGCCGACCTTCGCGCCCCCACCCCCTCGGCCGCCGCCGAGCTCGTCACGCCAGACCGAGCGGCGCTGGCCGACACCCTGGGGCACTTAGACGAGCGCATGGGTGGCGTCATGTGGGGCGCCCTGCGCTCGGCCAAGGACGCCCTGGCCGGCGCCGCGCGCTCGCCCTGGCTGCGCGATCCGCGGCGCATCGTGACGGACCGCATCCAGCGCGTCGACGAGCTGACCATGCGCCTGCTCAGCGGCGCGAAGGTCGCCGCCGTCGCCGCCGCGCGCCGCCTAGAGACGCTCTCTCCGGAGGCCGCCATGCGCCGCGTCATCGAGCGCGCCCAACAGGACCTGCGCCGCTGCCTGGCCCAACTCGACGCCCTCTCCCCCCTGCGCGTCCTCGAGCGCGGCTACGCCATCGCTTTCAAAGAAGACGGGAAGGCCGTTCTGCGTTCGATCATTTCCGTGAAGCCCGGCGACGCCCTCAAGGTCCGCCTGCGAGACGGAATCCTTGGTGTCAGTGTTTCGGATGTTTCGGAAGTTTCAGCCAATCTGACGGTCAAATCGGAGTCTTCGAACAAATGAAACCAAAAGACAAGCCGGAACCATTCGAGAAGCAGTTGGAACGCCTGGAAGAAATCGTCCAGGGCTTAGAATCAGGGGAGCGCGGCCTCGAGGAATCGCTTACCCTGTTCGAGGAAGGAGTCGGGCTGTCGAAACGTCTTTCCATCCGGCTGGAAGAGGTGCGGACCCGCGTCGAAGTTCTGACCAAGGAAGGCAAGGGGAAGTACTCTTCGAAAGAATCAGACGCCGAAGAGTTAGGGAACTAAGCGGGAAAACGCCAGATTTCGCCGATGCGTTCGTGCACGCTGCTCGGGGCCAGGCCCAAGAATCCGGCTATTTCAGAGACGCCGTATCCGTTCTGAGCTGCCATCTCGCAGAATAACGACCGCGCCCGAGATATCGCCGCGGTGCGGACCTTCCCGCTCAAGCCTCTGATCTCGATACTGGTCCGAGAAAATACCTCTCCTCCCAGAAGCTCCAGGCTTGGCCGGTCCGAATGGGCCGGGGGAGCGCCAGACCGCAAGACCGGCACATCGAACTCCGGCAATTCCAAGTCTGCAGGCTCCTCCATCAATTGCGCGTAGCGGCCCAAGGCCTGAGCTCTGGTCGGTCCTAGCTTCGCTAAAACAGTGTCAATGTCGAGGGCCGTAGAATGAATCGGGCCCACGAATTGCCGATGACTGCTCCATGGCCAATCCGACAGCCCCTCACAGAGATTGGCGTCCACTGGATTGCGATGGATGTACCGCAATGCCGCAATGAGATAGGCATCGTCATGGCAGAGTTTCGCCAAGAAGCGGGCTTGGAATACATGACCCTCGCGTTCAGCGACAAAATTCGAATGTTTAGCGTAGCGGGTCAGCACCCTCTGCATAATCTCAGAAATCGAGACTTCCAGCGCCCGAATCAACAGGTGATAATGGTTTCCCATCAGGCAATAGGCCAGGAGCCGAGCGCCGGTCTTCACCAGGACATCATGGAGGACGCAGAGAAAGTACAGGCGATCGGCGTCGCTCAAGAAGACCATTTGACCTCCATTGCCACGGCTCATCACGTGGAAGATGGCACCGGGAAAGTGCAACCGAGGTTGGCGACCCATACATGTATATACGCAAAACGCCCGAAAAAGTTCCTCGAAGTGCGTCAGTGATGGGTAGAGGCAGGCGGGAATTTCCGAAACATCCGAAAGACTGACACCGACCTTAGGCGGTGACGGCCACGGCCGCGTCGAGCGCCTTCTGGAACTCGGCGGCCGACTGGATGCGCGTCTCGGGCTTGGGGTCGAGCGCGCGGTCGACGAGGGCGTAGAGCGCCGGCGGCAGGCCGGGGACCTTCTTCTCCAGCGGCTCGTAGCGCGCCGCCAGCTTCGCCAACAGGACGGCGCCCGCCGTGCCCTGGAACGGCAAGACCCCCGAGAGCGCCTCGTAGAGGCAGACCCCTAGGGCATAGACGTCGGACTGGGCGCAGACGACGCCTTGCTCCTGCTCGGGCGCCATGTAGGGCGGGGTCCCGATCACCGTGTTCGTCATGGCCTGACGCCCGGCGTCCTGCTGGCGCGACACGCCGAAGTCCATGACCTTGACCAGCCCGTCGGGCTGGACGATGACGTTGGCGGGCTTGAGATCGCGATGGACGATCCCGCGCCCATGGGCGTAGTCGACCCCCGCGCAGATGCCGCGGAAGACCTCGCGGGTCTCGGCAGGCGATAGCGCCCCCTTCTCGGAGATGAGGTCGTAGAGGGTCTTGCCCTCGACGAACTCGAAGACCAGATAGGCGTGGTCGCCGTCCTCCTCGATGGAGTAGATCTCGACGAGGTTGGGGTGGCGCATCTTGGCCACCGTGCGGGCTTCCTGCAGGAAACGCTCGCGCTCGCGCCGGTCGAGACGGATCTCATCGCGCATGCGCTTGACGGCCACGCGCCGCTCGAGGCTCTTGTCGCGCGCCTCGTAGACCACACCCATGCCTCCGGCGCCGATCTCACGCACGACGTCGTAGCGGCGCCAGAAAGCCGACGGCGGGACCTGGGCCTCCGGCTCCGCGGCGGGTTCGGCCTCGGCCCGCGCCGGGGCGCGCCGCCAGAGGATGACGAGAGCGCCGGCGGCCAAGACGCAGAGGACTCCCCAGACCGCGTAGCCCAAGGGTGGGGCGGAGGAGCCCGCGGGCGCCTTGGAGGCCGACGGCGGGAGCTGGCCGAAGAGCAAGGTCGGGTCGACGTCGTCGGGCAGGCTCGAGGCGCGGGCCAAGTCCGCCTTGTAGCGCGGGTCGAGAGCGGCGGCCTGGCGCAGGTCGGCCAGCATCTCGGCGCGCTTCTTGAGCCCCCACTCCGTCCCCGCCCGGCCCTGATACGGGAAGCCCGCGCGCGGCGAACGCTGGACGGCCTGGTCAGCGTCTGAGAATGCCTCCTGCCAGAGCCCCTGGCGGCCGAAGGCCACGGCGCGCGTATAGAGGAGGAGCGGATTGCCGGGGGCGACCTCGAGGGCGGCCGAGAGCTGCTCGGCGGCGGCGGCCGGCTCCTGGGCCCTCAGCAGGGCCGTGGCATGGGTGTAGCGCGCGTCGGTGCTGCCGGGGTCGACGCGCACGGCCTCCGCGCTGATCCTCACCGCGGAGGGCACGTCGCCGACCTTGAGCGCGGCCTTGGCCTGGCGGGAGAGCTTCGAGGACTGGGCGTCGGCCGGCCGGTTGGCCAGCGCGGCGTTCTCCTCGGCGGAGATCTGCTCGGCGGTGCGCAGGTCGCCCTGCGGCGCCGGCTGGCCGAGACCGGCGGGAGCCGCGGCGGGCGTCAGCGCCTGGCCGTCTTGGGGAGCGCCCTTGTCGGCGAGCTCCCCGCCGTCGAGGACGCGCAGGCGCGAGGGGCGGCCGCGGGTCAGCATGAAGAGCGATCTGGCCGCAGCGTTGTCGGGCTCGACCTTGAGGACGGCCCGCGCGTCGGCGTTGGCGAGCTCGGAGTCGCCGGCCCGGTCGGCGAGGACGCCGCGTTTGACGCGGACGATGGGGGGCGCGCCGAGCTCGATGGCCTTGGTGTAGGCCATGATGGCCTTGAGGGGCTTCTCGCTGGCCAGCGCGTCACCGGTCCAGACGTGAGGCGCGGGCCCTCTGGCGCCCCCGGCGATCAAGCTCTGGGCCATCGCTTGGATCTGCACGCTTTGCTGCGGAGTCATCGGGATAGGCGGCTGAGGGTTGGGGCCTCCGGAGGTGCCGTCGCTTCCCGGCGCGCCGCCCGAAACGCTGGGTTGAGGGGTCGCCGCGCCTAGAGCGGCTCCCAAACCGCCGCCGGAGCCCCCGCTTCCGGTCCCGCCGGCCATCGGCGTCAGGCTGGGATAGAGCTGGGGCAGAATGCGTTCGAAGATGGCATTGCCCGAGCCAGGCGCCAACCGGAGCTCGTGGGCGAGGGTATTGGACCGCGTTTGCAGCTGGTTTACGAAGGACTGGAGTCGATCCTCCCCGGTCGGCGGCAGGGCCATCAAGGTCTGGCGCAGCCCCTGCAGCCCTCCGTATTGCCCTAGCAGGAGCGAGTCCTGAAGCTGTTCCGGCGAGGGCAGTCCACCCGGGCCCCCATGTCCCTGACCCCGGGCACCGGCGGCGGTGTGCAGCTCCTCATGACGGCCCTGGGCCCCGGTCATGGACCTGGAGACTTCCCGCGGAACGACTGAGGAGTCCGATGAGTCCCGGGAGGGATTCCCCATGGCATCAGGGTCGGCCGCCGCCGCCCCCGGAAAAATCAGGAGGCAAGCCAGGGTCGTCGCGGGGAGTGGAGCGCAGGAGCGCATACGCTACCGCTAGTGTAGCCGCCGCCCTTGCAAAGTCAAGGTCTCGGGCCTATACTGCTAGGGAGGAGGCCGGAGTGCATAGACCCGTTCTCTGGTCGTTTTTTTTGTCCATCCTGGCCGCCGGCTCGGCCGTAGGCGAGGCCTGGGACATCCCGCCGGCCCGCCGCCCCGCCTTCGACCCGTCGCAGTTGACCCTTCCCGCCCGTAAGGCCTTCGAAGCCGACCCGAACGCTTTTCAGCAGCGCCATGGCGACACGCTGGCGGCCTTCAAGCGCTGGAGCCCCGACCCGCCGTCAGGGGAAGCGGAGTGCCGGAAGCAGAAGCGCGAGCCGCGGTTCTGCATGGAGGAGCGGGTCCAGCTAATGGCCGCGCTCCTCAAGCCTCAGGCGCTGGCGACGATCAATGCCCACATCAAACTGATGCCCCACGGAGTCGACGCCCAGGTTCCGGCGGGACCCGGGAATCCCGACGGAACGGCGCCGCGGGACGGCGCGTCGGATGGCGCCGTCTCGGGGACCGAGGGACCGGCCGGCCCATCGCCCGAGCCGCGCCCAAGCGGCCTTCACACGACGGCCCCGCCCGGACCGCCGATTCAGCGCCAGGCCGAGGCCCGCCCGCCCGCCGGCGGCATCGAGAAGCTCAAGAAGGATTGGGTAGACGCCTGGTGCCGCTATCTGGGCTGCGCTAAGACCTAGTACACCCGGCCCGGGTTATCGCGGTCGCCCAGCTCGCCGGGCTCGGGCTTAGCACCCGAGGCGTTGACGACGCCGTCCCAAAGGCTCAGGACCAGCATGATGGGCAGGCCCAAGACCACCGAGACGAGCCAGGCCGCCTGGACGAAGCGGGCCAGGAGGAACGCCCCGGCGGCGGCCAGCGTCGGCCGGCCCGACACCGGGTGAGCCGCATCCATCGCGGTCTTCAGGCTCCCGCTCCAGCGGTCGAAGCGGGCCTTGGCGCCCTCGGAGCGCTCGAAGCTCGAGCGCGCGAAGCCGGCGATCAAGCGCGTGAGCTTTGAATCAGGCGAGATCTTGTAGGCCGCGCCCCAGACGAAGTTGAGCGGCGCGCGCAGCAGTCCGAAGCTCAGGCCCAGGAGCCCGGCGGCGACCCACTCGGCCAACGCGATCGCCCCGGTGGGCACCCAGATGACCGAGAGCCAACTGCCGTTCCAGACCGACTTGTCGAGCCAGTAGGAGGCGTGCTTCTGGAGGTTCTTGAGGAACTTGGTGTCGCTCTCCCAGAACGAGAGGACCTTGCCGAAGGCGCGCATGCTGCCCCAGATGCCCTCGGCCGCGGCGCCCAGGCCGCGCCCGATCCAGGGGGGCAGGTGGATGAGGAGCAGGGAGCTTCCCAGATAGCCGGCGATCTTGACCGCCAGCGGTCCCCAGCCGGTCATGCCCAGGACCGAGACGCCGAGGCCGACGAAGACCAACAGCGAGCCGAAGTAGGCTCCGATGTAGAAGGGGTCGTCCACCGAGTGCCACTTCTTGTCTTCCTTCTCGCCTAGCGTGGCGATGTAGCGGACCAAGCCCCAGCCCGAGAGGGCGGTCACCGCCGCGGCCCACACGGTGTTGTTCGAGGCCAGGGCCAAGAGCGTGGCGGCCGGGCCGAAGTAGAGGTAGGCCGCCGCCGCCAGAGTGCCGACGCCAAGGAGGCCGAGGAAGAGACCCGGCAGCCGCTTGACCGCGTCCGGCGCCCCGGCGGGGATCAGCGGCATGGCGATCAGGCCCAGGCCGGCCAGCGTGAAGAGTGGGCCGGCGATCGGGAAGTCCCAGAGCGCCATGCCCAGCCAAACAGTGGGCCCGACGCCGAAGCTGGCCGCCATCACGCGCGGCACCAAGCCGCTATTGACGGGCTTCTCGGGCTGGTCGGGGTCCTTGGGCCGCTCGACGTCGGGCGTATCCTTGGTGTCGACCTTGAAATAGTCCGGCGAGTGCTTCGCCGCGTCGTACTCCCCGGCGGTCTGGCCGAAGGCGCGGAAGAACCCGATGACGGCCGTCACCGGAAAGGCCACGCCCGCGTAGACGAGCCAGGCCAGCTGCATCACGCGCAGGACCCCGCCGCCGAGGTTCGACATCAGGCCGCGCGAGGTGTTCGTGAAGGCGATGACCGGCTTGGCGAGGGGGTTATAGACCCGGATCTTGGAGCCCTGGGCCCAGTCGAAGATGAAGCGGTTCCAGGCCGCGAGGAACTTGTTGGCGGACGACTTGGGGAAGAGCTTGTTGACCGCGCCCCAGAGGAACATGGTCGGGGCCATCGCCGCGCCGAAGGCTACGCCCGCGGCCGCCGAGACCGCGAACATCGACAGCTCGCTGATCCAGACCGGGATCCAGACGCCGCTCAGCCAGATCGCGTTCCACGGCGAGCTCCGCAGATGGCGCTTCGTGAACGCCAGCAGGCGGTCCTGAAGGACGGTGTCGCGCTTGAGCGAGCCCAGCACGCGGTGCGCGGCGCGGCCGGAGTTGTAGATCGTCTGAAGCGCGGCCTCGATGCCCTCGCCGACCCAGCCGGGCAGGTGCATGAAGAGCAGGCCGGAGAGCGGGTAGGCGGCCCAGGTGGCGCCGGTGACGAGCCAAGCCGAGGCCGCGGCGGGCAGGACGGCGGCCCAGGCCGGGACCAGCATCGCCGCGCCGGCTATGGTCAAGCCGGCGCCGAGCAGGGCGCCGACCGCGCCGAAGTAGGCGGTCAGGGCCTTGGCGCGGTCCTTGCCGTTCTTCTGCTCGGTCTTGAGGCCGTAGCGCAGGAGGCCCCAGCCGCCCAGCGTCACGAACGCGCCCATCCAGAGGCTGCCCCCGCCCATGAAGGCGCTGGCGAAGGTCAACGCGCCCAAGCCGAGGACCGCCGCGCCGGGCAGGGAGCGGATGAAGGCCGGGGTGCTCTGGCTCATGAACGGCAGGGACATCAGGGCCACGCTAGCGGCGAGGATGGCGCCGCCGGCAAGAGTGGAGCCCGCGGCCAACAGCGGCAGGCCCAGCGCCACGGCGGGAACGAGGGCGAGGCCGGCTGAGATGAGTTTCGGGAGGAACGGCGAGTCCGACGAGGGGGTGTTCTGCGGCTGCTCCGTCTGAGCGGGAGCGACGGGGCTAGCACCCTGGCGGCCGTTGTGGGCCCGGACGGCCCCGGCGATCGACTCGGCGCCGGCCGGCTTGCCGAACGAGAAGCCGCGCGGCGCGGGCGACTGGCCCCAGTCGCGGTTCTCGGGAGCGACGGCGGAGGAATCGGAAGCGGGGCGGCGGGAGCCGGTCAAGATGAGCTCGAGACGGCCGCCCAGGGAGTGGGCGCTGGACGGCGAGGCCGCGGAGACGTCGCCGACGGACTTCACGGCGGCGGCCGCTTGGCGCGACATGACGCTCACTTGAGCCGCGGCGGGGCGCTGCTCGGCGGCGGCAGTGGCGGCGACGGCCGCCTTGGGCGCGGCGACAGCGGCAACGGCCGCGGGAACCGCCTTTATTCCTACCGGCAGGGCCATGGCGGCCTGTGCGACGACGGCCTTGGCGTTCGGGGTGACGGACGGAGTGGGCGTCATCGCGGACGGAAGCGTCAGCGACGTCGAAAAGGTGGGCGCTGCCTGAGTGTTCCCGTGGGCACCGGCCACGCCGATGGGCACGGTGACGATGCCGACAGTTGCGCCGCTGTTAGCCGCGCGCGGGGCGATGGTCTGGGCGAAAGCTTCCGAGGCACGCAGGCCGGGAGTGCCTAAAAGGATGAAAGCGGAGAGGGCGGCGGCGGTGAATCGTTTCATGCAGGCATGATACCGAGACCGACCTCATATAAGGATGGGCCAGCCGGGCACCCGAAAAAAGGATTAGGGCCTAGTCACAAAAGGGCCCGTTGCTAGGTCCTAGTCAGAAGAAGTATTGGGCTTGGAGGAAGGCCAGGTTCGGGAGGCGGCCGAACTCGGAGCGTTGGCGGCCGCCGAAGTGCTGCCAGCCTCCGGAGAGGTGGAGCTCGCGCCAGGCGTTCCAGCTGATCGACGGCGACAGGAAGCGGCTTTGGTCGTTGAGGTTCTGGAGCAGGGCCAGCTCGACGACGACTAAGGGGTGCAGGTCCTTCTTGAGGGCCGTGCCGAGATAGGTCCGGGCCAGGGCCACCTCGCGTCCGGAGCGCAGGAGGTTGACGTCGTAGCGCGACGGGTCGGTGGCGCCGCGGCCGTTCTGGAAGAGTTCGACGTTGAACCAGAGGTCCCTGAGGGCGGCCGACCGCGCGTTCGACAGCGAGTACTCGTAGCCCACCAGGGCGCGCCAGAACGGGGTGCGGGTCTCGAGGTCCGTATAGGTCCACTCCCCGTGCAGGCTCCCCCCGCCCAAGTCCCAGGCCAGCTCACCGCCGGCCAGCCAAGAGCCCGTCGAGCCCGCCACCTTGCCGCCCAAGAGCGCGGCGTCAGCCCCGCGATAGTTCCCCTTCACGCGCGTGAGCACGTCCGTCTCCACCCAGGAGCGCCCCAACGCCCACACTCCCTCGGCCTGACCCAGGTCCCCGAGCCCGCGCCGCAGATGCAGGGCGTCGACCCCCAGGCGCTGGTCGCGCTCCAGCGCCGTCGGCAGGTAGGGGTTTAAGACGTCGACGGGATTCCAGATCTTTCCCGTCCCCCAAGCCACGCGCTGGCGTCCGAATCTCAAGGTCCAGCCCAAGGCCGCGGCTTCGACCCAGCCTCGATATAACCGATGCCGCCAGCCGGCGTCCGTCCCCGAGCTGATGGTCTGGTCCATGTCGAGGAAGGAGGCGGGCTCGGCCAAACCGAAAAGGCGCGACTCCAAGGACCGCAGCTGCGACCCAAAGCGCAGCTCATGGTCGTAATCGACGGAGGCCTTTAGACCCCAAGCCTCGCCCTTCAGAGACAGACGCGCGCGGTTGAGGTCGAGCCAATGCTCGCGCCCCGTCAGCGGCGAGCGCGAATACGAGTAGAGGGTCTTAAGCGACCCGCCGGCCTCGACGCCGGCCTGGGCCGGAAGGAGAAGGAAGGAAGCCAGCAGCCAGCCCGGCACTAGGCCAGTCGCCCGTCGACCATGTGCACCACGCGGCGCGCCAGCGAGAGCACCCGCGGGTCGTGGCTGGAGAAGAGGAAGGTCACGCCGTGGTCCTTGTTGAGGCCGACCATGAGCTCGAGCAGGGCCTCGGCGGTCTTGGAGTCGAGGTTCGCCGTGGGCTCATCGGCCAACACCACCATCGGCCGGTGCACGATCGAGCGCGCCACCGCCACGCGCTGCTGCTGGCCGCCCGAGAGCAGGTCGGGCCGGCGGTCCATCTCGGCGTCCAGGCCCACCTGCGACAGCGCCTGCCGGGCCCGCTGACGGCGCTCGCCCTTCTCGACGCCCTGCAGGGCCAGCACGTACTCCACGTTCTCGCAGGCCGTCAGCACCGGGATGAGGTTGTAAGCCTGAAAGACGAACCCCAGCGAGCGCAGGCGAAAATCGGCCAACTCGTTCTCGGAGAGGCCCGACACCGAGCGCCCGTCGTAGGCCACGCTGCCTGAGGAGGCCGTATCCAGCGTCCCGATGATGTTGAGCAGGGTCGACTTCCCCGAGCCCGACGGGCCGGCCAACGCCGTGAACTCGCCCTTCTCGACGGCCAGGTCGATGCCGTGCAGGGCCGTCACGGACGCGCCTTTGCCCGCGTAGACCTTGGTGACGCCCTTGAGCTCGATGAGCATGATTGGATTATACGGTTCTCAACGCGTCGCTCACGATGAGTCTCGCGGCGCGCACCGCCGGACCCAGCGCCGCGGCCAGGCAGACCGCCCACAACCCGAGCCCCGAGCGCAAGTGCAGGGCCCACTGCGGGCGCATGTAGACGATGCCGTCGAACGGCATGAAGTAGGAGAGCGCCGTAGCCAGCGGCAGGGGCAGACCGATCACGCCGAAGAACGCGATCCCTAGCCCTCCAAGCAAGACGCCGGTCAGAACCCCGACCCCGCCTAGTAGAAACGCCTCGACGAGCACCAAGCGGATGAGCAAGCCCGGCCGCGCGCCCAAGGCGCGGATGACCCCGAACTCCCGCATGCGCTCGAAGAGCGACATCGACACCGTGTTGAGGATGCCCAAGGCCACGATGGCGTAGATGACGCCCATGATGATGACGAGCAGGGCGTCCTGGAACTTCTTGATCCCGACCACCTCCGAGCCCACCTCGCGGTAGCTCAGGAGAACGGTCTCCGGGTCGCCCAAGTCCGCGCGTTCGGCCATGAAGGCGTCGGTGTCGTCGACGTCCTTGAGCTTGATGGCCACGTGGCTGGCCAGGCCCGGGCGGCCGCGCAGGCGCTGGGAGGCCGCCAGCGGCACATAGACGATCTGCCCGTCGTAAGCCGTCGAGTTCGTCTTGAAGATGCCCGCCACGCGGAAGAGCTCGGAGCCCATCTCCCCGTCGGGTCTCTGTGCCATCAATACGATGCGCTCACCGAGCCGGACGTCCAGGTCGCGCGCCAGGCTCACCCCGAGGACGGCCTCGCGCTCCGCCCCCGTGAGGTAGCTCCCGGACACCAGGTAGCCGGGGATGATCGACAGCCCCTTCTCCGCCGCGGGCTCGACCCCGGTGATGAGCACCCCGCGCGACGCCGTCGGCGAGGTGACGAGGCCCGTATAAAGGAGGCGCGTGCCGGCCGCGGCGACGCGGGGGTCGCCGGAGAACGCGGCGGTGAAGCGCTCGGGGCGCGCCAGCAGCTTCTCGGGCACCTTGTGGTCTTTCACCCCCGCCGCCTGCACCTGGAGGTGTCCGAGCATGACCCCGGTGGCCTTGTCGATCATCTGGCGCTGGAATGAGCGCAGCAGGCTCTGCCCGAACATGACCGCCGCCAGGCCCAGCGCCACCGAGCCCATTGTCAGCAGGCTCCGGCGGTGGTTGCGCCGGGCGTTGCGCCAGGCCAGGGCCCAGAGCGTGGCGCTCATAGATGACGCAGAGCCTCGGCGGGCTTGAGCTTCATCGCGCGCAGGGCCGGCGGCAAGCCGGCCAGGACACAGGTGGCGAAGACCGCACCCAGGGCCACGAGGTGGCGGCCCCAATCGAAGCGCAGGTAGAGGAGCGAGTCGAAGGGCATGAAGAAATTGACCGCGTCCTTGACCGGCAGTTCCAGCCCCTGGCGCGCGAAATACAGAATGAGCGCCGAGCCGCCGAGAAGTCCCAGTCCCGCGCCTAAAGACCCGATGAGCACCGACTCGGCCACCACCAGGCGGGCGATGAACTCGCGCCGCGCCCCCAGCGCCATCAGCAGCCCGAACTCGCGCACCCGCTCGTACATCGACATGAGGAGCGTATTGAGGATCCCCAAGGCGACGATGACGAAGACCACGCCCAGGAGGATGCGCAGCAGCGCGTCTTGGTAGTCGCGGATGCCTACCAGCTCGTAGTCGATCTCCTCCCAGGTCGAGGCCTTCAGCGGCAAGCCCTCAAGGGCTGCGGCCAGGCGCGCGCGCGTTGCGGCGATCTTGGTGGCGTCCTCCAGGCGCAGGACGAAGCCGTTGACCCTGCCCTCCACCGAGAGCAGGCGCTGGACTTTCTCCACGTCGACGTAGAGCAGCGCCGTGTCGAAGGTGCGCGAGCCGGAATGGAACAAGCCCTCCACGCGGGCCAGTTCGGCGCCCATCGAGCCGTCGGCCGCCGTAGCCATGAGGACCAACTCGTCGCCGAGCTTCACCCCCAGCTGGGCGGCCAGCGCGTCGCCGAGATAGGCGCCGTCCCCGGGCGTCAGGCCTTTCCCCGCCTTGAGGTAGGTGGCCATCCTCAATACTTTGGAGTCGCGCCCCGGCTCCACGCCGGAGATCATGACCCCCGCCGACTCGGTCTTGGAGGAGACCAGCCCCGTCACCACCAGCCGGCGCTGGAAGGCGGCCACGTTCGCCGTCCCGCGCAGGACGCGCTCCACCGCGTCGGGATCGTCGATGTATCGGTCGGGGAACTTCATGTCGGCCACTTTCGACTCCAGCACCTGGATGTGGCCGGTGTGGACGCCGGTCGCCTTGTCGACTAGCTGAACCTGGATGGTCTCGATGAGGCTCTGTCCCAGGAGCAGGCCGGTCAGCCCCGAGCCCACCGAGACCACCGTGATCGCCGTGCGCCGCGCGTTGCGCCACAGGTTGCGCCAGGCGAGCATCCAGAGCCCGCCCCCGGTCATTTCTGGAGCCGGCTCACGCTGAAGAACGACTCGGGGATGTCAAGCTCGAAGGCGATGTCCGAGTAGTCGATCTCGGTGCGCCGCCCCGGGGTCCGGGTCGGCGCGCACTCGAGCCGGGTCGGCACCCGGCGGCCGCCCACATCCTTGACCCGGCTGAGGGTGATCGTGCGGATGAGCTCGCCGCGCTCCGAGTAGTCCTCCTCCTTGACCGGGACCACCCAGCCGTCGGGGTAGACCCCGACCGTGAAGAGCACCTTGCCCCAGACCACCGGCGCGTCGGGCTTGGGCAGGGCCTCGATGACCCATTCCTCGCGCTCCGGGCCGGCAGTCTTCTTCAGGAGCTTGTGGTCGTAGTCCTTGACGATGGAGTCGGCCTTCACGATGTCCTCGAAGTTGAAATCCGAGCCCTGCCAGGAGGAGTGCATCATCGTGGGCGGGACCTTGATCAAGCGCTCGACGCGCGGCATCCAGGTCCAGATCTCCGAGCCGCGGCGCAGCGTGGTCGTGCCCTTATCCTTGGCCGGGGCGTGGATGAGGATATAGGCCATCGTGCGCCCGCGGTGCCAGGCTTCGACCTCCATGGTCCGGGTCCAAGTCTTCGTGACCACGGTCATCTTGAGGCGGGCTCGGCTGGAATCCCCGCGCATCACCTTATTTGCCATGTCGACGACCTCGGTGACCGTGCGCGTGGAAGCTTCAACCGCGGCAGGAAGGGACAGGAGTGTCAGCAGGACCAGCGCCTTCATCGCGCCAGCCGGGCCGCCAGGAGAGCGGCCTGGACAGTCGCTTCGGCGTCGGCCTTCCCGCGCCCCGCGATGGCGTAGGCCGTGCCGTGGCCCGGCGAGGTCCGCACCAACGGAGTCCCCAGCGTCCAGTTCACGACCCCGTATCCCACAGCGGCTTTGAGCGGAATGAGGGCCTGGTCATGGTAGAGCGCCACCAAGGCGTCGTACTCGCCGCGCGATTGGGCGGCCCAGGCGGCGTCGGCCGGCAGGGGGCCGTCGAGGTCGAGGCCGCGTCGGCGCAAGAAACGGGCCGCCGGCGCCAGCACGCGGCCTTCCTCCGAACCCAGCAGTCCCCCTTCGCCGGCATGCGGATTCAAGGCGCAGAGCGCCAGGCGGGGACGCCGGATCCCCAGCGCGCGCAGGCCTTCGTCGGCCAGCTCGGCGGCCTCGGCCAACGCGGCCGGCGTGACGGCGGCCGGCACGGCCCTGAGCGGGATGTGGCGCGTAACGATGACGGCGCGAAACGGGCCGCCGAGAAGCATCATCGCCACGCGCGGCGAACGCGTGAGGGCCTTGAGCAGAGCGGTATGGTCCAGGTGCAGCACCCCGGCCAGCTTCCAGGCCTCCTTGGAGACCGGGGCCGTGACGAAGCCCCCGATGAGCCGCCGCCCGGCCAGCTTCGCCGCGGTCAGGACGGCTTGATAGGAGGCCCGCCCCCCCGCGGCGGTGGAGCGGCGGTTGACCGGGCCGGCGGGCAGGCCGGGGTCCAAGAGCGGGGCCAGCCCGGGGCGCCAGCCGGCGGCGGCGAAGGCCCGGCGGGGACCGATGAGGAGCGGCCGGCAGGCGCGGCGGACGCGCCCGTCGCGCAGCGCCTTCACGACGAGCTCGGGGCCGACGCCCCAGGGGTCTCCGGCCGTGAAGGCGATGACGGGGACGAGCACGGCTTACTCGGGCGGGAGCTTGACCTCGATCGTGGACCTCTCGCGGATGCGCTTGACGAAGGCCACGAGCTCCTTCTGGTAGTCGAGGTTGTAGAGGAACTCCTTGATCGGCATCTTGAGCTTCTCGAGGTTCAAGGTCTCCTTGGCCTTCTTCTCCTGGACCCGCACCAGGTGGTAGCCGAAGTCGGACTCCACGGGCTCGGAGGTCTCGCCGACGCCGAGCGAGAACGCCGTCTTCTCGAAGTTCTCGGGCATCCAGCCGCGCAGGATCCAGCCCATGTCGCCGCCGCGGGCCGCGCTCTCCTGGTCGTCGGAGTTGTCCTTGGCCACCTCGTAGAAGTCCGCGCCGTCGTCGAGCTTCTTCTTGAGGGCCTTGGCCTTGTCGAGCGCCTTGGTCTTCTCGGTCATCGCCGCTCCCGCGCTCACCTTGACCAGGACATGGGAGACCCTGACGCGCTCCGAGTGGGTGTCCCTGAGCCGCATCGCGAAGGCGCCCCAGGCCGAGGACTCGTTCTCGGGCAGGCCTTTGAGCGAGTCGGTCGAGCCCGAGACGATGGTCTTGAAGGTCTCGAAGGTCGACTTGATGCGCTTCTCGTCGGCCTCCTTCATACGGGCCTGCAGCTCCAGCTCCACGGTCTTGCGGATGAGGATCTGGCGCTTGATGCGCTCGGAGAACTGGTCCCAGGTCATGCCCTCGCCGTCGAGCTCGAGCTTGAGGGCGGCCTCGACGGCCTTGTCCTCGCGGCGCTCGCCGGTCTCGGGGTCGGTCCGGAAGGAGCGCTCCTGGACCTCGTTGATGCCGCGCTCCACCTCGCGAGCACTGACCTTGATCGCCTTCTTCTCGGCTTCCTGGGCCAGGACCTCGTCGTCGACCATCTGGTCGAGCACCTTGCCGCGCAGCTCCTTCATCGCCGCCGGCTCCTTGGTCAGCTCGGGCATGGCCTTCTGGTAGTTGTCGATCACCGAGCGCAGGTTCTTCTTGTACTCGGAGAGCAGGAGCGGCTTCCCGTTGACGCGGGCCACCACGTCCTCGAGCACCGCGGCGCCGGCCGGGACCGAAAGGGCCAGGGCGGCGGACAGCAAAAGACTATTGGAACTGCGCATCGACGACCTCCACGCGAAACGACCCCTGCATCGACTGCAGGTGGCGGTCCAGCTTCTGTTTCTCTATGACGTCCTTGATACGGTCCTTCACGGCCTCGAAGGCGGGCCGCTCTTCGCCGTCCTTGATGAGGATGTGCCAGCCGAACTTGCTGCGCACCGGCCCGGCCAGCTCGCCGGAGCCCATCTTGAAGAGGATCTCGAGCTCGGGGAGGGTCTCGCCTACCAGCGCCGGCCGCATGCGTCCGCCGTCGGCCGCGGTCTCCCCGTCGAGCGAGTGCTTCTTGGCGGCCTCGGCGAACGAGGCGCCCCGACGGAGGCGGTTGAGGGCGGCCTCGGCCTCCCCGGCGGTGGCCAGGAGGATGTGCCGGCAGCGGATCTCCACGGGGTGCTTCTTCAGGTAGTCCCGGGCCTCGTCCTCGGAGGCGGCGATGGCGCCGCGCTCGCGCAAGCGCTCGATCCACAGCCGGGCGAGCAGGTACTCGCGCCCCTCGCGCAGCTTCTCCTCCTCCTCGCGGCGCAGCTCGCCCATGCGCTCGCGGAAGGCCGGGGTGGAATCGATCCCGTCGGCCTTGGCGGCCTCGAGCATGAGCTTCTCGCGGATGAGGACGTCGAGGAACTGCCGGCGGCCGTGCGGCGTGGCCACGTAGCTCTGGAACCCCGCCGGGACGTCCTCGAGCTTGCGGCGGAACTCGGCCTGGGTGATGGCGGCCCGCCCGATGCGCGCGACGACGTCCTCCTCGTCGCTTCCCTTGCGGCAGGCGGTGGGGGCGAGGAGGAGGGTCATGAGGAGGGCCCGGCAAGCGCCGCGCATGAGCAACTGTATCAATCTGCCCGCCTTTCCGGCTAGGCGGCGGCTCCGCGATTGTTGAGCCCCGGTTGAGGCTCGTGTGAGCCCGGCGAGAGTTCAATCCCCCATCTTGGAGGCATGAAAGCACTAGCAAGGCAGCAGCAGCACCACCAGTCCATGGCCTGCGTCGCACTGGCCGTCCTCGTCTACCTGTCGCGCGGGAACCCGGACCTGGTCTTCCCCGATATCCTCTATCTGATCATCATCCTCCTGGGTCTGCTCCTGGCCTCCGCCGTCATCCTGCGGCGCCGGCCCGAGCGTCCCACCATATCGGCCCTCTTCACGATGGCCAGCGCCGCCGTCGTGGCCGGCCTCGTGGAGAAATCGGGCGCGGAGCGCTCGCTATTGTGGGTGCTCTACCTGCTCCCGATATACTCCGCGGGGATGAGGCTCAACGAGCGCCATCTCGTGCTGGTCCTGGCCGGCACCGTGGGGTTCTGCGTCTTGCCGCTCTGGCTGGCGACCGACGAGGCTCGAGAAGTCCTGGTCTTCGCCGCGGCCGTCAAATCCATCGTCCTGGCGCTGACCGCCGCTTCGGTCGCCCATGTGATGCGCCGGGAGAGCCGTCACCGGGAGGCGGCCTCGCGCCACCACGCCGACCTCCTAACGCTGGAGGCCTCCCTGAGCGTCCAAGAAGCGCGTCTGGCCGACGCCGAGCGCTTGAGCGGAGCCAGCGTCGACGTGGGCGGCATCATCCACGACATCCGCACGCCTCTGACCGTCATACAGTCCAGCGTGGACCTCGTCCGCCTGGACTCCCCCTCGGCCCTGGACAGCCACCTCGAACGCATCCGCAGGGCCGCGCGGCTAGCCGAGCATATCCTCGTCCAGGCCCTCGACCAATACCGGAAGACCCCTCCGGGGGCCGTGCCCACGGACATAGGAGACGTGCTCACCGAGGCCGCTCAGCTTTGCGGCGCCGAGACGCGCTCCAGGCGCCTATCGCTCCAAGTCGTCGTCGCTGGAGGGCTGCCGTCCGTGCCGGTCGACCCGATATCCGTCGAACGAGTCTTCATGAACCTAATCAAGAACGCGGCCGAGGCCATGAGCCCCGGCGGGCGCATCCTCGCCTCGGCCGAGCTCGTCAAAGACGGAACGGGTCGGCCTTTCTCGGTGCGCTGCGTGGTCGAAGACGACGGCCCCGGCCTGCCGCCGGGATTTCAACTAGGCGAGGCCGGCCGCTCGGGAAAGCGCGAAGGGACGGGCCTGGGCTTGGCGGCCAGCAAGAGGACGCTGCTTCGATACGGGGGCAGCCTCTGGGCCGAGAATCGGTCGGAAGGCGGGGCGCGCTTCGTCGCCGAGTTCCCTGTCCCGACGCTCTGCCCTGGGACCGCCTGAGCGGTCGCCTATCCCTGACGCTTCGTTCAAACCCCCTCTGTTGCCAACCGCCTCCCGCCCAAGCTAGGATGCCGCGCCGGGCCAAATCACGGAGGTGTGATGAAGAATACCGTCAAGAAGCAGTCCATGGCGGCGCACGCCGCTTGAGCTTGAGCTTCCTTCGGAACGGCCCCGGGGGGGATGCCTCCCGGGGCCGTTTTCTTGGCCGGCTCTACGCCGCGATGGACCCGCGCGTCCTCGGGGCGCTGAGGCGCGTCCCGCGCGAGCGGTTCGTCCCGCGCAAGCTGGCCGCGCAGGCTTACGAGGAGAAGGCCCTCTCGATCGGCGAGGGACAGACCATCTCCCAGCCGTTCATCGTGGCGGCGATGACCCAGGCCCTCCAGCTCCGTCCCACCGACAGGGTCCTCGAAGTCGGCACCGGGTCGGGGTATCAGGCGGCCGTCCTGGGCGAGCTGGCCCGGGAGGTCTACACCGTCGAGATCCTAGAGGACCTGTCGCTCCGGGCTCAGGGGACGCTGCGGGAGCTGGGCTATTCGAATATCCATTTCCGGGTCGGCGACGGCGCCCGGGGCTGGCCGGAGGCGGCGCCGTTCGACGCCGTCATCGCCGCCTGCGCGCCGGAGGCCCTGCCGCCGGCGCTCATCGAGCAGCTCCGCGAGGGCGGACGGCTGGTGATTCCCGTAGGGTCGACGAGGAAGACCGATTCGGAGCAGGTGCTCTGGCTCTACACCAAGACGGCGAAGGGGTTCGAGGCGAAGGAGCTCATGCCGGTCCGGTTCGTGCCGATGGTCTAGAGGAAGTCGGCTATCCGGCGCCAGCGCCGGAGCTTCTCGGGGTAAGGGATCGAGGCTGCCGCGGGGCTGCTCGACGGCAGGTCGACGACCGTCACCTCGGTCGAAAGCCCCTCGGCGATGTGACGCAGGAACATCTGGCGGGCCTTCCCCCCGTTGAGGAACACGGCCCGCACACCGGTCTCTCTGACGAGGCCGCTGATCTCGTTGGGCTCCTCGTCACAGATGTCGCTGTCTAGGCTGCCCTCTCGCTCACAGGCCTTGATGGTGTCCCATAACGCTATGCCCTTCTTCTTGAGCACGGACAGGCGCTTCGCATAGCTCAACGACTGTAGGTCGGTCCCGATGACTTCGCCTAAAAGGCGCCAGAACTGGTTCTGCGGATGGCCGTAGTACTCCTGGCGACGCAAGGATTCCACTCCCGGCATCGAACCGAGGATCAGGATCTTGGGCGAAGGCCCGACGACGGGTTCGAAGCTAAGCGGCATCAAGCGATCACAACTTCACCGACCTCAGCCGCAGCGAGTTGAGCACGACGGTCAGCGAACTCAGACTCATCGCCGCCCCCGCCGCCATCGGTCCCAGGAGCCAGCCCGTCCAGGGGTAGAGGACGCCGGCGGCCAGCGGCACGGCGGCCAGGTTGTAGGCGAAGGCCCAGAACAGGTTCTGGCGTATGTTGCCCATGACGGCGACGCTCAGGCGCCGGGCGCGCAGGAGCCCGCGCAGGTCGTCCTGGGCCAGAACGATCCCTGCCGAGCGCTTCGCGGCGTCGGCCCCGAGGCCCATCGCGATGCCGACGTCGGCCGCGGCGAGGGCCGGGGCGTCGTTGACGCCGTCGCCGGCCATCGCCACCCGAGAGCCGCCGGCCTTGAGCTTTGCCACCAGCGCGCTCTTCTCGGCGGGCAGGAGGCGCGCGTGGACCTCGGCTATCCCCAGCGCCTTGGCCGCCGATTCCGCCGGACCCCGAGCGTCGCCGGTGGCCATGATGATGCGCAGCCCCGCGGCTTCTAGCGCCGCTACGGTCTCGCCGGCCGTGGGCTTGACCGGGTCGGAGACCACCAGCAGGCCCGCCATGCGCCCGTCGACCGAGACCTCGAGGGCGGCTTTGTCGGCCAAGTCGGTCTTCGGGCGGCCTACCGACACCGCGCGGCCCGCGACGCGCCCATGGACGCCGCGGCCCGGCTCGGAGAGGAAATCCTCGACGGGGGGCAGGTCCAACCCCCGCGCCGAGGCGGCCTCGAGCACGGCCTTGGCCAGCGGATGCTCGCTGGCGCGCTCGAGCGTCCCGGCCAGGCGCAGGACCTCGTCGGCCGTAAATCCCGCCGCGGGCTCGACCGCCTCTATACGCGGACGGCCCTCGGTCAGGGTCCCGGTCTTGTCGACGACCAATACGTCCACGCCGGCCAACGCCTCTAGGGCCGCCGCCTCGCGCACCAGGACCCCGGCCAGCGCCCCGCGGCCCACGCCGACCATGACCGACATCGGCGTGGCCAGACCCAGGGCGCAGGGGCAGGCGACGATGAGCACGGCCACGGCGCCGGCCAGCGCATGCGCCAGGCGCGGCGCAGGACCCCACGCGAGCCAGCCGGCCGCGGCCAGCGCGGCGGCCGCTACGACCGCCGGGACGAACCAGGCCGAGACCGAATCGGCCAGCCTCTGGATGGGCGCCCGGCTGCGCTGGGCCGCGGCCACCAGCGCCACGATGCGCGCCAGCGCCGTCTCCGCGCCCACCGCGTCGGCGCGCATGACGAACCCTCCGGAGCCGTTGAGCGTCCCGCCGACGACGGCGTCGCCGGGCCCCTTGGCGGCCGGCGCCGACTCGCCGGTCATAAGCGACTCATCCACGGAGGAGGAGCCTTCCAGGACCTCGCCGTCGACGGGCACGGCTTCCCCGGGCCGCACGCGCAGGCGGTCGCCTACCGCCACCTCGGCCAGGGACACGTCCGCTTCCCCCCCCGCCGACAAGCGCCGCGCGGTCTTGGGTGCTAAGTCCATCAGCGCGCGCAGGGCGTCCCGGGTCCGCGCGCGGGCGCGCCCCTCGAGGGCCTGCCCCAGGCAGACCAAGGTGATGATCATCGCGGCCGCCTCGAAGTACAGCGGCGGCCGGCCGTGATGATCGAGGAAGGCCGACGGCACGGAGCCCGGCAGGACCAGCGCCGCCAGGCTGGCCGCGTACGCCGTGCCGGTGCCCAGCGCGATGAGCGTGAACATGTTGAGGCGCCGCGTCTTAAGCGAGGTCCAGGCCCGCGCGAAGAACGGCGCCCCCGCCCACAGCACCACCGGGGACGCCAGCAAGCCCTGGACCGCCGGGGCGCGCATCGTCATGGCCAGCACCATGACCGGGACAGTCAGGACGGCGGAGACGGCGAAGCGGCGCAGCATGTCGGCGGTCTCGGGGTCGGCGGCCGTGCCCGGCAACTCGGGCTCCAGCGCCATCCCGCAGGAGGGACAGGGACCGGGCTCCAACCCGCGCACACCGGGGCACATCGGGCATACCCAGACGGAGCCCGGCGCGACCGCCACGACGGGCTTGCCGGAAAGGAAGCTTGCCGGGTCCGCGGCGAATCGCTCGCGACACCGCGGGTTGCAGAAGAAATAGTCCTTTCCGGCGTAGGCGTGCCGGCCGCCCTTAGGAGCGGCGGGGTCGACGGCCATCCCGCAGACCGGGTCTTTCGCCATCACAGGTCTGGGAGCGTCTCGAGCAGGATGTCGAGCACCTCTACCGCCTTCTGGCGCCCGAGGGTCAGCTTCATGCCGTCGCCCTCCGCCGAGCGCGCGAACTCGAGCCGCCCGCCGAAGGCGTTGAGCCAGGCCTTAAGGCTGACCGGCGGCGGCTCGACACCGGCGTGCAGATAGATCTCGAGCTTCCCCGCGCGCTCGGCGACGGCGCGCACCCCGCGCGTCGAGGCGCGCCGGCGCAGGCGCAGGACGGCGAAGAGGTTCTCCACCTCGGCCGGCGGCGGGCCCGAGATGTCCGTCACCTCCTTGTGGAGGGCCTCGAGCCCCTTCTCGTCGGCGTCGAGCGCGCGCTTGTAGAAGCGCAGGCGCTCGAGGTCGCCGGGCAGGTAGGTCTCTGGGACGAAGGCCGGCAGGGATAGGTCGAGCTGGGCCGGAGCCTGCTCGAGCTTCGCGCGCCGGCCGCGCAGACGTTCGACCTCGGTCTCGAGCAGGCGCGAGTAATACTCGACCCCTACGGCGTTGATGTAGCCGTGCTGGCGCGCGCCGAGGAGGTCGCCGGCGCCGCGGATCTCGAGGTCGCGCATAGCCAGCCCCAGCCCCGAGCCCAGGTCGCGGAACTGCCGGAGCGCCTCGAGGCGCCGGCTGGCGTCCTCCGAGAGAGACTTGAGGCTCTTGGCGTCGCCGGGGTAATAGAGCACGCAGGTCGCCCGTCGGCGCTCCCGCCCGATGCGTCCGCGCAGCTGGTAGAGCTGGGCCAGGCCGAAGTCCTGGGCGTCCTCGACGAGCAAGGTGTTCACGGTCGGGATGTCGAGGCCTGACTCGATGATGGTCGAGGCCACCAGGACGTCGTACTTACCCTTATGGAAGTCCCACATGGCCTTCTCGAGGGTCTCGGCCTTCATCTGGCCGTGGCCGGTGGTCAGCCGCGCCCCCGGCACGAGCGCCGCCAGCTTCTCGGCGGCCTCGGGGAGGGTCTTGACCCGGTTGTGGACGTAGAAGACCTGCCCGCCGCGGGCCAACTCGGCCTCGATGGCGGCCTTCACGTGCTTCTCGTCGTAGGGGCGCACCTCGGTCGTGATCGGCAGACGGCCGGTCGGCGCGCTCTGGATGAGCGAGATGCCGCGCAGGCCAGAGAGGCCCTGGTGGAGCGTGCGCGGGATCGGCGTGGCCGAGAGCGTCAGGCAGTCGACCCGGGCGCGCAGGGCCTTGAGGCGCTCCTTGTCCTTGACCCCGAAGCGGTGCTCCTCGTCGACGACGACCAGGCCCAGGTCCTTGAAGCGCACGTCGGCCGAGAGCAGGCGATGGGTGCCGACCACGATGTCGACCTTGCCGGCCTTGAGCGCCTCGATGACGGCCTTCTGCTCGGCCGCGGTCGCAAAACGCGAGAGCCCCTCCACGCGGACCGGGTACTCGGCGAAGCGCGAGCGGAAGGTGCGCAGATGCTGGTCGGCCAAGACCGTCGTCGGCACGAGCACGGCCGCCTGCTTGAGGCCTGCCGCGCATTTGAGGCAGGCGCGCATCGCCACCTCGGTCTTGCCGAAGCCGACGTCGCCCACCACGATGCGGTCCATCGGGTGGGGCTCCTCCATGTCGGCCTTCACCTCGGCGATGGCCTTGGCCTGGTCGGGGGTCTCCTCATAGGGGAACGACTCCGCGAACTCGACCTCGAGGCGCGACTCGGCCGAGAAGGCGTGCCCGGGCATGCCGACACGCTCGGCGTGGCGCTTGAGCAGTTCCTGGGCCAGTTCGCGCACCCCCTCCTCGACCCGCGCCTTGACGTCGGCCCAGCTCTTGGTGTCGAGCGAGGAGAGCCGCGGCCGCGCGCCCTCGGCGGCCACGTACTTTTGGACGCGCTTGAAATCCGCCATCGGCAAAAACAGGCGGTCCCCGCCCCGGAACTCGAGCGATAGGCAGTCGTGGATCGAAGGAGTCCCCCCCGAGGCCTCGGCCTGCAGGGAGCCGGGCTCGTGCACGGCCTCGAGCCCCAGGTAGCGCGCCACGCCGAACTGCTCGTGGACCACGAAGTCCCCGCGCCGGAGCTCGCGCCAGCGGGCGCGCACGCGCTCGGTCCCGGGAGGCGCCTTCCAGCGCGGCAGGCGCCAGGTCCGGCCGAAGAGCTCCGCCGACGACAAGAACGCCCGCTTGGCCGCGGGCTCGACGAAGCCCTGGCGCAGCGGCCCGACGAGGAACTGCACCGCGCCCTCGGGCACGCGGCCCTCGAGCATCTCCTGGAGGCGCTCGTCCTCGCCGCGGGTCATCGAGAAGAGCAGGAGCTTCCAGCCTTCGGAGGCGCGCGCGGCGCAGAAGGCGGCCGCGGCCTCGATTCCGCCGCGCGCGGCGGGGAACGCATCCCAGCCGAGGTCCGCCTCCTTGCCCGCGTCTCCGCCGACCGTGAGGACGGCTCGAGGACGGCCCGGAAGCTCGAAGCCCGGCTCGACGAGCCAGGTCCCCTGCGCGGCCAAGAGCGAGCCTACCGTGGCGCTCGACGGGGACTCCACGGCCGGCCCGACGACGGCCGAGTCGAGGAACTCGCGGCGCGTGGTCTGCGTGGCGGGGTCGAAGGACTTCACCGAGACGATCTTGTCGACGTCGTAGAGCGCCCGGACCGCCAGGGCCGGCTCCAAGGTGTGGAAGTCGACCACCGCGCCGCGCGCCGCGAATTCGCCGGGGCTCTCGACGAAGTCGACGCGCTGGTAGCCCAGGCCGGTCAGGCGGTCGAGCAGGAGCTGGCGCTTGAGCCCGCCGCCGGCGCGCACGACCAGGCGCTCGGCCGCGTACTCTCCGACCCCGGCGGCCGGCGCCCCGAGTCCGGCGGGCGTGGCGAACACCAGTCGCGCCCCGGCGTGGAGGCGCTCGCGCGCCGCCAGGCGGCCGGCCGGGTCCTCTCCGAAGACCGCCGCGGCCGCCTCGCCGGCCTCGGGGAACACGAGGCCCAGCGCGCGCGCCGCGTCGGCCGCGTCCTCGAGGTCCTCCTCGGAGGAGCGCACGACGACGATGGGAAGGGCGGGGGCTATGCCCAGCGCGGCCTTGAGCGGTCCGGGCGGCCCGGCAGGCTCGAGCAGGGCCATGGCCAGGCGGCCCCAGGCCGCCGCGTTGGGCACCCCGCGCAGGGCGAGGCCGACCGTCTTCTCAGCCACCGGCGAGGAGGCGGCCCGCCAGTCCGTCGACCAAGGAGGCCAGTTCCTCGGGCCGCCGCCCGGCGCGGCCGGCCAGGCGCGCGGGAGCCGTCCCGTCAGCCCGGCACCAGAACACCCGCAGCGAGATGGCGGCCCCTTCAACGCGCGCCAAGGCGCCTAAGGGGGTCGAGCAGCCTCCTCCGACGGCCCTGAGGAAGCGCCGCTCCACGTCGACTTCCAACCCGGTGTCGGCGTCAAAGGTCGGCGCCAGGAGCTCGCGCGTCGGCGCGTCATCGGCACGGCATTCGACTGCGAGCGCGCCCTGACCCGGGGCCGGGACCACCAGGTCGACGGGGAGGACCTCATGGTCCACCGACAGACCGAGGCGCCGCAGGCCGGCCAGGGCCAAGACCAACCCGGCCGCCGCCCCCCCCGCCAGCTTCTTGAGGCGGGTGTCGACGTTCCCCCGCATGGGGACGAAGACCAGGTCGGGCCGGACCGAAGCGAGCTGGAACCGCCGGCGCGACGAGACCGTACCGATGACGGCCCCCTGCGGCAGGTCGGCGAAGCGCGCGGCCGCGGCCGCGCCCACGAAGACGTCGCGCGGGTCCTCGCGCGCGGGGAAGCCGGCCAGGGTCAGCCCCTCGGGGATGTCGGCCGGGAGGTCCTTGGCCGAATGGACGGCGAAATCCACGCGCCCCCCGAGGAGGGCGGTCTCGAGCTCCTTGACGAACATGGCCTTCACGTTGGGGTCCGGTCCGGCGGCGGGGGCGAAACGGTCCGCGCCGGAGGCTTCGGAGAGAGCGTCCCCGCTGGTCTTAATGAGGACCTGCTCGACCTTGAGCCCCGGATGAGTCCGCTCGAGGAGCCTGGCGTAGCCCGAGGACTGCGCCACGGCCAGCGGAGAGCCGCGGGTCCCCATGCGCAGGACGCGGGCGCTCAAATCGGCCTCAGCGCGGCCGACGAGCCCAGCGGCCGCAGGCCGGAGTGACGCAGGCTGACCTCGCGCCCGGCGCGCACCGACCCGAGCCAGTCCGAGAAGGAGGCGGAGGCCTCCTCGACCAAGGCCGCGGCCGCGGCGAACTCCCCGCGCCGCCGGCCGGCGTTCTCGGCGGCCAGGGAGCTCAGGTCGGCGAGCGAGTAGAGGTAGACGCCGTCGAGCGACTCGACCTCCGGCTCCACGTCGCGCGGCATGGCGATGTCGATTATAAACAGCGAGCGCCCCCCGCGTCCCGGCAGGGCCGCGCGCACCATCTCCCGCGTCAGGACCGGCGACGTTGCGCCCGTCGAGGCCACGACGACGTCGACCTTGGGCAAGAGGCGCGCAAAGGCCTCCCAGCGCACCGGGTCGGCGCGCAGCGACTCGGCCAGGGCCGCGGCCCGCTCCCAGGTGCGGTTGGCGATGTGCAGGCCCGCCACGTCGGCCGAGAGGAGGTGCCGGGCGGTGCGCTCGGCCATCTCTCCGGCCCCCAGGACGAGGACCCGGCTCGCCGACAGGTCGCCGAAGATGCGCCGGGCCAGGTCCACGGCAACCGAGGCCACCGAGACCTGGCCCACCGAGATGCCGGTCCGCCCGCGCACGGCCTTGCCGACGAAGAGCGCGCGTTGGAACAATACGTTGGCGAGCTTGCCCGTCGTCCCGCTCTCGAGCGCGGCCTCGTAGCAGGCCTTCACCTGGCTCAAGATCTCGGTCTCGCCCGGGACCAGCGAGTCGAGCCCGGAGGCCACGGTGAAGAGGTGGCGCGCCGCCGCGCCGTCGGAGTGCTGATACAAGTACGGGGAGACGGGCGCCCCGGCGTGGCGGTCGACGAAGGCCATGAGCTCGGCCTTGGCCTCGTCGAGCGGCCGCTCGGAGACCGTGTAGATCTCGAAGCGGTTGCAGGTTCCGAGCACCACCACCTCGCGCCAGCCGCCGGCCGCCAGCGCCTCGCGGGCCGCGGCCGGGCCCAGCGCGGCCAAGCGCTCGCGCAGAGCGACGGGACAGGTCTGGTGGTTGAGTCCGACGACGGAGAGGGTCACCGCGGAGGTTATTCTATATAATCGCCCAGCTTCCCATGAGCGCCTCTCCCCTCAAGTGGGTCGAAATCAACCTGGCGGCCATCCGGGGCAACCTGCGCTGGGCGATGGGCGCCTTGGGGCGCGGGACGGGCCTCCTGGCGGTGGTCAAGGCCGACGCCTACGGCCACGGCGCGGTGGAGGTGGCGCGGCTGGCCCTGGCTGCCGGCGCCGCCGGGGCGGGCGTGCTGACCCTCGCCGAGGCCGCCGAACTGCGCCGCGCCGGCATCCGCGGCCGGATCTTGGTCATGAGCCCGCCGCTCCCCGGGGAGGCCGCCGAGGCTGCGCGCCTGGACGTCGATGTCACGGTCGACAACGCCCCCTTGGCGCGCGCCCTCTCGAAGGCGGCCCGTCGCCGCAAGGTCCGCGTCCACCTCGACCTCGACTACGGTCTGGGCCGCTGGGGCCTGCCGCCGCGCGAGCTGCCCGCGTTCCAGCGCCTGCTCGACCGCCTGCCGGGGCTCGAGACCGCCGGGCTCTCCGCCCATCTCGACTACGTGCCGGGCAAGAACGCCGTCGAGGCCGAGGACAAGCTGCGCCACTTCGCGCGCGTCGCCGAGACGGCGCGGGCCTGGCGGCCGACCCTCGAGCGCCACGTCGCCAACTCCTCGATCCTCCTCGATTTCCCGCACCGGCGCATGGACCTGGCCCGGGTCGGGAACCTGCTCTACGGGATCAACCGAACCTCGAAGGCCGCTCCGCTAAAGAATCCCTTCGCCCTCAAGGCCAGGGTCATCTCGCTTAAGACCGTGGGCAAGGGCCGCTCGATCGGCTACGCCTCGGAATACCTGGCCCCCCGCCGCATGACGGTAGCGGCCCTGCCGGCCGGCTACGCCGACGGCCTGGCCATGGAGCCCGCCGAGCGCTTCATCGGCTTCATGAGCCCCTTCCACTACTACGGCCGCCTGCGCGGCCGGAAGGTCCCCTTCGTCGGCCGGGTCGGGATCTCCCACGTCCTCGTCGACGTCAGCGGCGTCCCCGGAGTCCGGGTCGGCGATGAAGTCACCCTCCCCGTCCGCCGCACCGCCGCCTCCAGCCGTCTTCCCCGAATCTACACATAGTTCTGATTGGGGACACTCATTAGAAGTTCTGCCGTCAAGAGGCAAAGCGTCCCCATCCCACGGTCGTGGTAGCTCGTCGCGTCCGGCACGATCTTTAAGGCGCTACGCACCCTGGTTCTCTCACGTTTGGTGTCGGC
>JACPXC010000002.1 GCA_016196755.1 Elusimicrobiota bacterium | reverse complement strand
GCGCCGCTCCACCGGCGGGACCTTCACCCTGCTCGGTTCCGCCCTCGACACCGGCCTGACCCCGGCTGCGACCTACTTCTACATGGTCCGCGCCGTCAACGGCGATGGGGTCGCCTCCGCCGACTCCGCCGTGCTGCAGGTCGTGACGGACAAAGGCACGCCAAGCACGCCGCAGGCGCCTACCCCCTCCTCGGTCCAGACGACCTCGCTCTTCTGGTCATGGGCCGCGGTGGCGGGCGCGGACGCCTACGGCGTGCATGCGGTCGACGGCGGCGGCGCCCCGACCTTCCTCTCCTCCACCGCGGCCGCCGCGTACCTGCAGACCGGCCTCGCCCCCAACACCCTCGTCAGGCTGGCGGTGACGGCGATCAACTCCAGCGGCGCCGGCTCGTTGGGTCCAGTAGGCTCGACCTACACCACCGCGGCGGTGCCTTCCGCGCCGACGGCGGCCGTCTTCCTATCGAGCGCCCTCGTGTCCTGGACGGCGAACGGAAACCCGGCCGCTACCATCTTCGAGGTCGAGCGCGCCAGCGACGTCGTCACGTTCTCCCGCGTCCATCGCTCCGCCGCGCTCCAGTTCCTGGACTCCCCCCTCGCGGCCTGCCTTACCTACATCTACCGAGCCAAAGCCGTCAACGGCGCCGGCATCCCCACCGCTCCCAGCGACGTCCTGACCCTGACGACCCCGGCCCGCGCACCCGCGGCGCCCTCGAATCTCAGGGCGCAGGCCCTCTCCGGCAACCGCATAAGCTTGGCGTGGGATCATTCGCCCTCGGACGGAGTGACGGAGTACCGTCTCTACTGGGACCAGGGCACCGGGACGCTGGATTACGTCACCCCCCTGGCCGTGCTCCCCGCCACCGTGACCGCCCATGTGACGGGAGTCCTGGTCTCGAGCCCCGCCTATCGCTTCGCCCTCCGGGCGGGCAACCGCTGCGGCCTGCTCGAAGAGAACGCCAACGTCCAGACGACGGCCCCCTCCCTCAGCAGCCTGACCGGGGTGTCCGCCGCCATCTCCTCGCCGGCCAGCGGCAAGCGGGTAGCCGGAAACCGCGTCACCTTGGTCGCCCGGATCACGCGCGGCAACGGGGCCGTAGTCTCCGCCACAGGAAACATCGACGAGGACGAGACGCGCCAGGTGGCCTTCCAGTACCGGTCTGCCGGTTCCGCAGCCTGGCTCCCCATCCCTCCGGCTTCCGCGCTGCATGCCAATCCCGACACCTCGGCCCCGTTCTTCATCCATTGGGACGTCAACGGGGTGGCGCCTGGCGACTATGAGGTGCGCGCCGTCGCCACGAACTTCCTGGGCGAGGAGGATCCGTCGCCGTCGGCCAGCAGCCTGACCGTCGACCCGGTCTCGTTCGAGTCCCAGGAGGTCAGCCTCGGCGGCGGGACGGTCGAGAAGCAGCAGCAGCTCAAGTCCGCGCTGAGCAACAAGGTGGAGAGCGCCGACGCCCGTTCCGCGCAGGTCGTCGAGGTGGTGATACCGTCGGGCGCTTTGGACTCCGACACCGTGACCCTGGCCGTGACCAACAACCCGATCGGCACGCCGAGCGCCTCGACCGCCATCGTATCGGCGAACGCGTTCGTGGAGGTGACTTTGGCGGACGGCCAGACCCTCCTGGCCAACGGCCGCGAGGCCGCCATCACGATCAGCTACGCGGACGCCAACGACGATGGGCTCGTCGACGGCACGAGCATCAGGGCGACGGACCTCGCGATGTATACCTACGACGAGGCGCAGCAGGCCTGGATGAAGGATATCACCTCGGCTGTGGATACGGACAAGAAGACCGTGACCGGCCTCACCCCGCACTTCAGCTTCTTCGGCATCTTCGCGGCGCCCGCGGTCCCGGCCCACGCCGTGCTGTCATCGATCCGCATCTATCCGAACCCCTTCAAGCCGAACGGAGGCAATCCGGATGAAGGCCGGAGCTTTTCCCCGGCGGACCCGCTGTCGGGGATCATCTTCGACCAGCTGCCCACCGAGGCCACGATCACGATCTACACGATCACCGGCCAGCAGGTAGCGCGCATCCACGCGATCACGACGACCGGCAAGGTGCAGTGGGACGCCCGCAACGACGCCGGGCGCGACGTCGCCTCCGGCGGCTACATCGCCGTCATCGAAAGCCCGGGACAGCACACGCAGATCCGGACGGTGGCGATCATCCGATGAAAAGGATAACGCTGGCCGTCCTGATCATCTGCCTCGCCCTGCGGGCCGGCCCGGCCCGCGCGGCCGGCGCGGGTCAGGAGCCGTTCAATTTCCTGTTCCTCGACGGCGGCGCCCGTGCGGTGGCGATGGGCGGAGCCTACACCGCGCTGGCGACCGATTCAAACGCCCTGCTCTACAATCCCGCCGGGCTCGCCGGCGCGGGGCGCTACGAAGCGACCTTCATGCACAACGAGTATTTTCACACGGTGTCCCAGGAGTACATGGGCCTCGTCACTCCCTTCGGTCTCGGGGCGAACGTCAATTTCGTCGACTACGGGCGCACCGAGAAGACCACGATCGCAAACCCGGCGGGCACCGGCTCCCAATTCGGGATAACGGACCTGGCGGTGTCGGTCGGCTACGGCCGCGCCTTGACGCCCATCCTCGCCGCGGGCGGCGCCGTCAAGCTCATCCGGGAGTCGATCGAATCGATCTCCGCGCAAGGCTACGCGTTCGACTTCGGCCTCCTTGCCGCTCTGCCGGACCACGGCGGTCTCCGGACAGGCCTCTCCATCCAGAACATCGGCCCGACGGTACGGTTCCAGCACGCAAGGGAGAATCTCCCGCTCAACATCCGCGCCGGCGTGGCCCGCGATTTCCGGCTCATGGGCCTGAACCAGACGTTGGCGTTCGACGCCACCAAGGAGCGCAGCGAGGGGCTGCTGCTGGCGCTAGGCGCGGAGACCTCCATCCACGAGTCGATGCGGCTGCGGGCGGGCTTCTCGACTCGCAACGACGCCGGTCCGGGCCTTACCGTGGGGGTCGGGTGGAGGGTCGGCTCCTTCGGAGTGGACTACGCCGTCGTCCCATACGGCGAGCTCGGCTACACGCACCGCATCAGCGCCACGCTGCGTTGGGGCGCTTCAGGCTCCGCGACGCGCGCGGTCGCCCTCAAGGCCGACGCGCACGCTCCCGCCGTGGGACAGTATCTGGCCCGCGCCCGGCAGCATTTGGGCGCCAGGAAGTTCCCCGAAGCCCTGGCCGAGGCCGACGCCGCCTTGCTCGCCGTCTCGATGGGCGACCCCGCCCTCCCGGATCTCGTGATGGTCCAAGGGCTAGCCTATTACGGCATGAACAAGTTCGAGCTCTCGCGGGCCGCGTTCGTGGAGGTCGTCCGGGCCCGCATCGCCGCCAAGGACGAGTCCTCGGCGCTCGCGGACGCCTATATATGGCTGGGAAGGACGCTGATCGCCGAGCGCCGGCCGAAAGCCGGACTCGAGGCCATCAAGCGCGGCCTCGCTCTGGATCCGACCCCGCAAGCGGCGTCCTGGGCCCAGGCGATGCGCGCTACCCTCGAGAGCCCGCCCGCGGTCGAACCCAAGTCCGAATGAGTCAGTCCAGCCAGTCCTTGTCGGCGAGCTTCTTGGGCAGGTACTTCTTGGTGAGGTACTGGAAGTCCTTGTTGGCCAGGGCGTCGAGCTCGTACTTCAGGCCCGAGGCGAGCATCTTCTTGATCTCCGCCTGCCACTCCTTCTTCTGGAACCAGGGGTAGTTCAGGAGCTCCTTGGCCCGGCCGATGTCCTTGTCGTTGAGCTTGATGCCGACGTTGCGCGGCAGGCCGTAGGCCTCGGGGTCCGCGCTCGAAAGGCCCACGAACTTGGCCTGCGGGATGGCCATGCGCTTGGACTCGAAGGCCAGGTTGATCGAGCCCTGCTTGATGACCGAGTAGATGTAATAGCCCCAGGGGTCGTTGTCGACGAGGACGTAGACGGGGAGCTTCTTCTCCTCGTTGAGGCGGCGCGCCAGGCGGCGCACGCCGCGCGGCGGCTGGCCGTTGCCGGTCAAGAGGATGCAGTTGTACTTCTTCCAGAACTTGTCCTCGGCGAGGCGGTTCCACTGCGTGCCCTTCTCGACGAGGAGCACGAAGTCGGCCGTGCACTTCTTGATGCCGACGTACTCCTCCTCGACGATCGACGGCACCGAGTAGCCGCCCTTGCCGAGCTTGCCGCAGTCGACGCGGTCGCCGTCGTCCGAGAGCACCAGGGGGCCGATGACCGTGCCGCCGTTGTCGGCGCGCACGTGGAACTCCTCGCGCAGCGCCTCGAGGCCGACTTCCAGGTCCTCGATGATGGGGTCGGACTCGTCTTGCGTGTCGAAGGTGTTCTCGTGCGAGTCCGCCATCGTGTGCTTGGTGCGGTAGTAGATCTCGCGCAGGCTCGTCGTCAGCTCCGCCCGTTGGAGCTCGGAGAGCGCGTCGGCCACCAGCATCGTCTGCATGAACTTCTTGGCCATCGCCACGTTGAAGAACGTGCGGTCCTGGGTGTTGCCGCCCATCTCGATGATGCCCTTCTTCTCGTTGAAGCGCACGTTGGACAGGGAGCGCACCGGGATCTTGATGGACGGGTCGCGCTTCTTGGCGGCCGCCGCGATGACGAGGTCGGCCAGCCCGGAGAGCTTCTTGGCGACGGCGGTGGACTTGGCCATTATCTCTTCCCCTTCTTCTTGGAAGGCTTTGATTTCTTCTTGGGAGCGGGTTTCTTCTTGGACTTCGGCTTCGTCTTCGATTTTGCCTTAGGCTTCTCCGCAGCGGTCTTAGGCGCCGGCTCGGACGCCGGCTCAGTGACGGGTGCCGGCGAGGCGGCCTCGGGCGCGCCCTCGGGCGGCAGCGAAGCGGGCACCGCGCCCTCGACGCCTTCGGCCGTCACGATGATGGAGTTCGGCAGGCCGTGCGGGCCGGCCTTCTTGTCGAGCAGTTCGTCGGTCTTCTCGCCGCCGGTCTTCTTCTTGGCGATCTCGAGCAGTTGGGCCTTGAGCTTGGCCTCGGCGAGCTTGCCGCCCTTGAGGCTCTTGCAGGCGGCCACGACCTCGTCGATATAGAGCTCGAAGATGTTCCGGCGGCGGTTCTCGCCGGCGGCGCGCTGGCGGCGCTTGAGGAAGACGCCCAGGCGGCGTCCGGCCTCGCGCAGGGCCAAAGTAATTTCCTTCCTGATCTCATCGTAGTCGGCGATGGCCTCCTTAGATTCGCTAGTGAAGGGCACCCAGACCGAGGCCATGTGGACGAGGACGGCCATCGGGCCCGCCGGCGGCGCGCCCCGCGACTGCGAGACGCCGTAGTTCTTCCAGGTCGTGTCGAGCACCGACTTGAAGGTGGCGCAGGCCGACTGCTGGTAGACCAGCGGCACGCGGTTGGCGAAGCGGATGACGCGGGCCAGCTCGTTGTCGTCCTCGCCGTCGCGGACCTCGCCCTCGGCCAGCGGAGCCTTCTCCACCGGCTGGGCGGCCTGCAGCTCGGGATGCTTGCCGAAGGCTAGGCCGACCTCGATGACGAAGGGGTTGCCGCGGTAGACCGCGGGCGGCCGGGTCACGGCGGTGTAGAACTCGCCTTTGATCTGCTTATAGAGGCCGGCGAGGATCGCCGGCTCTCCGATCGGCGAGAGGCAGTTGGTCGGCGGCGCCATGAGCTTGGTGGCCTGGATGGCCTTGTAGAGCTTCTCGCCCTCGACGCCGACGACGTCGCGGGGGCGCTTGTGGGGGTTGAGGCCGGCGGTCTTGCAGATCTCCTCGGCGGCCTGGGAGGAGACGCGGCTGAAGTCGGTCGACAAAAACCCCGAGACCCAATGGCTCTTGGTGTCCTGGAGCATCTTGAGGAGCATGCCGAGCTCGATGCCGTAGGGGTGCGGCTTGATCTCCTTGGGCGGCTCGGGGTTCTCGCCGATCGAGCGCGCGTAGACCTTGGTCTCCCCGTCGGGGGAGTGGTAGGTGAAGGTGGCGTGCGGGTTGGAGATCGCCGTCAACTCCATGTACTCGTCGACCGAGGCGCGGCCCTTCTGGTAGCGCCCCTCGAGCTCGATGGAGACCTGGGTGCCGCGGTGCTTCTCCCACTCGATCTCCTTCTTCTCGAGGATGAGCGGCTCGTTCTTCTTCGTGTCGATCTGGACCTCGAAGTAGTGGGCCGGCACGTTGGCGCCGGTGCGCGAGATGATGGTGACGGGCTTGCCGGTGGTGAGTTGGCCGTACATGCCTGCCGCCGAGATGCCGATGCCTTGCTGGCCGCGGCTCATGCGCAGACGGTGGAACTTCGAGCCGTAGAGGAGCTTCGCGAAGATGCGCGGGATCTGCTGGCGCACGATGCCGGGGCCGTGGTCGACCACCGTGACCCGGAAGCGCGTGGCCTGGCTGACGGGCGGGGCGGGCTTGTCGCCATCGCCGACGGCCTCGAGGCGCAGGACGATGTCCGGGAGGAGGCCCGCCTCCTCGGAGGCGTCCAAGGCGTTGTCGACCGCCTCCTTCACGGCGGTAAGCAGGGCCTTGCGGGGGTTGTCGAAGCCGAGGAGGTGGCGGTTCTTCGTGAAGAACTCGGAGACCGATATCTCGCGCTGCTGTTTGCCCATCTCATCGGCGGTCTTGCCGGCGGGCCGGGGTTTCATGTTCTTCGTCATAGCGGCGGACATTCTACATAAGGAAGGCCGTCGTCGACGACGATTTCGCTATACTCGGCGGATGTTCCGGCGCGTCGTCGTCAAGCTGGGCTCCGGCGTCCTCTCGGGCGGCGGCGACGGCCTGCACGCCCCCACCCTGCGCCGCCTAGCCGGGGAGTTGGCTGCCCTGCGGGGGGCCGGCGTCGAGGTCGTCGTCGTCTCCTCGGGCGCCATCCTGGCCGGCAAGGGCCTGCTCGGCATCACGGCCAAGCCCAGCGTCCAGCTCAAGCAGGCCGCGGCCGCCGTCGGCCAGAGCCGCCTGATGCGCGCCTGGGAGGCCGCCTTCGCGCGCCGGAAGCTCATCGTGGGCCAGGTTCTCTTGAGCGGCGACGACCTGCGCGACCGCGGCCGCTACCTCAACGCCCGCAACACCCTGCTCACCCTCCTGCGCCTGGGCGCCGTCCCGGTCGTCAACGAGAACGACACCGTGGCCGTCGAGGAGATCAAGTTCGGCGACAACGACGGGCTCTCGGCTCTGGTAGCGGCTTTGGTCGACGCGGACCTCCTCGTGCTCCTGACCGACCAGGACGGCCTCTATACCGGCGACCCGCGCCGCGACCCCAAGGCCGAACTCATCGGCCGAGTAGCACCCGGCGCCCGGCCCGAGGGCGCGGGCGGCGCGGGGACGCACGGCACCGGCGGCATGGCCTCGAAGGCGGCCGCCGCGCGCCAAGCCGCCGCCGGCGGCGTCCCGGCTGTCGTGGCCAGCGGCGTGAAGCCCGGCGTCCTGGCCGCTCTGCTGGCGGGCGAGGCCGTCGGGACCTGTTTCGAACCGGTGGAGCGCCCCCTGGCCAAACGCCGGCAATGGCTGGCCTTCGCCTCGCGCCCGAAGGGCAGGGTCACGGTGGACGCCGGCGCCCGCGCGGCGCTCATGGAACGCGGCAAGAGCCTGCTGGCCAGCGGCGTCAAAGCGGTCTCGGGCGTCTTCGAGGCCGGCGACGCGGTCAGCCTCGTCGAGGGCGGCGCCGAGTTCGCGCGCGGCCTCTCCAACTTCTCGGCGCGCGACCTCGAGCGCGTGAAGGGCCTCAAGACCGCGCAGATCGAGGCCGTCCTAGGACACAAGCCCTCCGACGAGGTCGTCCACCGCGACAACATGGCGGCGCTGTGAACGTCGAGCGTTTGGCCCGCGAGGCCAAGGAAGCCTCGCGCGTCCTGGCCAAGGCCTCCACCGCCCGGAAAAACCGCGCCCTGCGCGCGATGGGCAAAGCCCTGCGCCGCCGCTCGGGCGCCGTCCTGCGCGCCAACGCCGCCGAGGTCGCGGCGGCCTCCGGCCGCAGCGCCGCCTTCGTCGACCGCCTGACCCTGACCCCGGCCCGCCTCGAAGGCGTGGCGCGCGCGCTCGAGGATGTGGCCTCCCTCCCCGACCCGGTCGGGACGACGCGCCCCTTCGCGCGCCGCCCCAACGGTCTGGTCATCGACCGCATGCGCGTGCCGCTGGGCGTGGTCGCCGTGATCTATGAGTCGCGCCCCGGCGTCACGGCCGACGCGGTCGGGCTCTGCCTCAAGTCCGGCAACGCGGCCATCCTCCGCGGCGGAAAGGAGGCCGTGCGCTCCAACGCGGCCATAGCGGCGGCCCTGCGCGAGGGCTTGAAGGCCGCCGGGCTTCCCCCCGCCTCGGTGGGCTTCGTCGACGACCCCGACCGCGCCGCGGTCAAACGCCTCCTGCGGCTCGACTCCTTAATAGACCTGGTCATCCCGCGCGGCGGCCCCGCTCTCACCCGCGCGGTGCGCGAGGAAAGCCTCATCCCCGTCCTGGCCCATGACAAGGGGCTCTGCCATACCTATATAGACGCGAAAGCCGACCTGGCGATGGCCGGCAAGGTGGCCTTCAACGCCAAGGCGGAGCGCCCCGGGGTCTGCAACGCGATGGAGACGCTCCTAGTCCATCGCGCCGTCGCCGGACGCTTCCTGCCCGCGATGGCCCGCCAATACGCCAAGGCCGGCGTGGAGCTCCGCGGCTGTCAGGAGACTCGGCGGATCCTGAAAGGCGTCAAAGCCGCGACGGCCACTGACTGGGACACGGAATATCTCGACCTCATCCTGTCGGTGAAGGTCGTCGGCTCGCTCGACGAGGCGGTCGCCCACATCGCCCGCCACGGCTCCGGCCTGGCCGAGTGCATCGTGACCAAAGACCCCAAGGCCGCCGCGCGCTTCCTGCGCGAGGTCGACGCCGGCGCGGTCTACCACAACGCCTCCACGCGCTTCACCGACGGCGGCGAGTTCGGCCTCGGCGCCGAGATGGGCATAAGCACCCAGAAGCTCCACGCCCGCGGCCCGGTGGCCCTCGAGGGCCTGACCTGCGAGAAGTTCGTCGTTTCCGGCACCGGCCAAGTCCGCGCAAGCCGCTAGTTCTAATTCGGGACAGTCCCTGAAGTTCTGATTCCTCGTAGGACGGAGCAGTTTACGCGCTTCGGGCGCGTGGATCGAAGGATTGCGATACGGCCGCAATCCTTCGATCTTGAGCAATGTACGGCAAACGGCAGTAGGATTGGGCGAGCTGCGTGCACGCTTCGCGCACGGATTTAACCGTTCAAGAACCGAATCCCAGACTGATTCGGCGAGAAATCTACCGAACTGTCCACGTGGACAGTTCCGTCAACACCGTGCGCGAAGCGTGCACACGACTCGCTACATCCTTCCTGCCGTTTGCAGTTCGAGATAGAAGAATCGCGGTCGTTCGCGAATCAGAACTTCAGGGACTGATAATCATCTAGAAGTTAGAGGTCCCCTCCCGGGGTTGGTAGTGTTTGTTTGCCGACACACACAGACCAAACAAAGGAGAGGACCCATGAAATTATACGCGGCCATCGACCTGCATTCCAACAACAACGT
>JACPXC010000045.1 GCA_016196755.1 Elusimicrobiota bacterium | reverse complement strand
GCGAAGCAACATAGCTGTCAGGCATCTATGCGAGGCCCTCAACGAGACTAAAATCAGCTATCCCGGAACACGGCTGCGCCTACGCTACGAGGCCTCGAATGTTGCACCGATTTCTGCAACGGGTCAGGAGTCCTGAAGTTAGGCATTCTTTGCAACGAGGGGAAAGTGCTCTGGATGCTCGAGTGATTCTATATCGAGGTCGACATCCAAGTCGGGCCAATGAAGGTGGGATTTATGAACGAGCTTGACGTTATAGATCTCCGAGACCTTCGCGCTCTTGAACCACGGGAACTGCTTAAACGGCAACAAGTACTCTCTGCCTCTGGCGTACAGCCAGATGCCATGGGCTGAGATATTCTGGACTTCAACTCGCGAAGTGTTTTTTCCAAGCAGCGATGATTTCATCTTTCCTCTGCTCAATCACTCCCTGCAGTTCTCTTAGCACCCGGGGAGACAGCCCATAGTTATCGCACAAGGCAATTGTCGGTTCCAGCCAGAATTTCGCTTCTCCGTCCGGACAAGAGATATGGACGTGCATCCGGGTTTCTTCGCGTGAGAAAAAGAAGAAGCGGAAACTCTTATAGCGAAAGACGGTCGGGCTCATTCCCTATCATTATAGAGGCAAGACAACGGCCGTGCCAGAGCGGTTCGCCGTTTGTCGTTATCCGTCCCGCCGCTCCGTACATACCGCAAGTCCGTTCTGACTAAACTGCGATATGCCTAACGTCGCGCTCAGCCGCGGCGGCTATAGGGCGCTCCTCTACTTGGCCGGAGGCGGCTGTAGCGCTTTGTTAGGCGTTAAACTCCGCAGCATACTGCTTCGCCTCCTGATCTCGTCCGAGCCGCGAAGCCCCAAGCCCTGCTGCCGGATTCGACCGCATACAGGACCTAAATCCCTTCGGCTCTTTCTATCCGGGACAGCGCTTCTTTAATCTCTTTGTCCATTCTTGAAAGCTCGTCGTCAAGGATGGCGTCCATGTGCGTGAAGGGCTCGAACGAGACGCTGAAAAACTTCCGGTTCGATATCCGCGAGTTCCAGGAGTCTCCGGGCCGGACCAGAGGGGGACTTCAGCCCCTGTTCCCAGGCACGGACTGTTGATGCCGTCACGCTTTAGAAGTGACGCGAAAACCGGCTGACTCATGCCGAATCGCCTCTTCCTAAGCTGTGCGATCTGCTCCTCGCGCCATGGTCTAGCGGGTTCCGGAATCTCCATCGTCGACTTGCGGAGCGCCTTTACTCCACGCGCATCAGGGCTCGCTAGGTCTGAATGACTTAAGGATAGTCGCTAGTCCGGAATCTCCGGCTCGACGAGCGTCGCCAACTGGGCCAGCGACTCCGGCCAGCCCAGGTAGCAGGCCTCGACCGGGATGACGTCGGGCACGCCTTCCTGCGTGACGTTGATCGTGTTCGGCATGACTACCTCCTTCCCTGAGCCCAACGGCCCAGGCAGTATACCCGAAAGGCCCAGACGGCGCATTCTCAGACGAGAAAACGTATTATTGCCTCACCGCGCCGAGTGTCATATTTTCGCAACCTCAAGGGCACGATTTGGCGGTTTTTAGGCCGCTCGGATTGCATAACCGGCCCGTTTTTGCTATTTTTGCACTCAAGGCCGAGGGGCAACCCCGGCCGCGCCGCAAGGAGGGGGACCGATGGGCTCAGCCGAGAGACGCTTCGTGGAAGACACGATCCGCACCTTATCCTACCCGGGGAACGGAATGGAACACGACAAGAAAGACAGCGCGAAGACGGCCATGGACCGCTTCGGCTCCCTCACCTTCAACAAGGCCGCGATGGCGCGCTTCCTGAGCAAGGCCGTCTACGAGAAGCTCCTCAGCGTCATCGAGCGCGGCGAGACCCTCGACCCCGAGATCACCGACGAGGTCGCCCACGGGATGAAGGAATGGGCCCTCGGACAGGGCGCCACCCACTTCACCCACTGGTTCCAGCCCATGCGCGGCGAGACCGCCGAGAAGCATGACACCTTCCTGAGCCTCGACGCCGAAGGCAACCCCATCGTCCGCTTCTCGGGCCGCCAGCTCATCCAGGGCGAGCCCGACGCCTCCTCGTTCCCCTCGGGCGGCATGCGCTCGACCTTCGAGGCCCGCGGCTACACCGCCTGGGACCCCACGTCCCCGGCCTTCCTGCTCAAGAACGGCAACGCCGCCACGCTGGTCGTCCCGTCCGTGTTCCTGTCCTGGACCGGCGAGGCGCTCGACATGAAGATGCCCTTGCTGCGAAGCTTGCGCGCCGTCGAGGACCGGGCCCTCAAGCTCATCAAGCTCTTCGGCAACCGCACCGCGCGCCATGTGCGCATGAGCGTCGGGCCGGAGCAGGAGTACTTCCTCGTCACCAAGGAGTACGCCAACACCCGGCCCGACCTGCTCTGCGCCGGGCGCACGCTCTTCGGGGCGGCCTCGGCCAAGCACCAGCAGATGGAGGACCATTACTTCGGGTCGATCAAGCCCAAGGTCATGTCCTTTATGAGCGACTTGGACTCAGCACTTTTCGAGCGCGGCATCCCATCGAAGACCCGCCACAACGAGGTGGCCCCCAACCAGTTCGAGCTGGCGCCCTTATATGAGGAGGCCAACCTCGCCATCGACCACAACGTCCAGGCCATGGAGATCATGCGCCGCGTGGCCGACGAGCACGGCCTGACGATCCTGTTCCACGAGAAGCCCTTCCTGGGGATCAACGGCTCGGGCAAGCACCTCAACTGGTCGCTGATGGACTCCGACGGCAACAACGTCTTCGAGCCCGGGGCGGCGCCCAAGAAGAACATCCTGTTTCTGACCTTCACGGCCGCCCTCATGGCCGGTGTCGACAAGTTCGGGGCGCTGCTGCGCGCCTCGGTGGCCGACGCGGGCAACGACCACCGCCTGGGCGCCAACGAGGCGCCGCCGGCGATCATGTCGGTGTACCTCGGCGAGCACTTAAGCGGGCTCATCGACCGCATCGTCAAGGGCGGCAAGGACGACACCGAGGTCCGCAACGCCATCGACCACGGCCTGCGCCGCCTGCCCACCGTGGCGCGCGACGCCTCCGACCGGAACCGCACCTCCCCGATCGCGTTCACGGGGAACAAGTTCGAGTTCCGCGCCGTGGGCGCGTCGCAGAACACCTCCGAGGCCGCCGCGGCCTGGGGCGTCATCATGGCCTACGGCATCGACCGCATCCTCGAGAAGCTCGAGAAGGCCAAAGGCGCCGACATCACCGACAAGGCCCTGACCGTCGTGCGCGAGGTCTTCAAGGAGACCGCCCGCGTGCGCTTCGAGGGCAACGGCTACTCGGTCGAGTGGCACAAGGAAGCCGCCAAGCGCGGGCTTCCCAACGCCAAGAACACCCCGGCCGCGCTCGAGATCCTGTCCGACAAGGCCGTCGTCGAGCTCTACGAGACCTACAAGGTCCTCAACAAGGCCGAGCTCGCGGCCAAGAAGGAGATCCGGCTCGAGACCTACGCCAAGACCAAGGAGATCGAGCTCAAGCTCCTCAAGGACATGGCGCAGACCGGCGTCATCCCGGCGCTGACGCGCCAGATAGCCGAGTTCGGGACGGCCCGCGAGGCGCTGGCCTCGGCCAAGGCGGGGACCAAGGCGCTCGAAGGGCGCCTGCAGGCCCTCGGCGACGTACTGTCCGGGCTCTACGCGGGCGTGGACGCCGTCGACGCCGTGCTCGAGAAGGTCCACAGCCTCGACGCCCACCACAAGGCCGAGGTCCTGGCCGAGCGGGGCGTCGCCGCGCTCGACGGGCTGCGCGCGGCCTGCGACGAGGCGGAAGTCGTCGTCGACAACCGCCAGTGGCCGTACCCCAAGTACCGCGAGATGCTGTTCCTGCTCTAGAGCGGGAAGGCCCAAGAGGCGCCGGCGTCCTGAAGGACGCCGGCGCCTTCTTTTCCTAGAATGCCTCCCCATGACCGGAATGTCTCCCGGATGAACGCCCTGCTCGGACTCCTCCTGCTCTCCGCCCCCTATGCCGAGGCGCGCTCGGCCCGGGCGGTCCAGGCCGTGGCGCTCTGGCACCGCGGAGAGCCCGAGCGCGCGGCGCGCGAGTTCGAGGCCGTCTTCCGCGACGATCCGCGCGACCGGCTCTCCGCCCTCGACGCCGCCGCGGCCTGGCGCGACGCCGAGGAGCACAGGCGCGCCCGCAAGATGCTCGAGGCCGCGCTCAAGCTCAAGGGCGACGACGCCGACGCGCTGGCCGCCCTGGGCTGGGCCGAACTGCGCTCGGGGGCGCCCAAGGAGGCCCGGCGCTCCTTCGCCGAGACCCTGGCGCTCGAGAAGGACTGCTCCCAGGCCCTGCTGGGCCTGGCCCGCCTGGAGCTCGCCCAGGGGAAGCCCCAGCCCGCCGCGGCCGCGGCCGAGCGCCTGCTGGCCGCGCGCCCCTCCGACACCCTGGGCTGGGCCGTCCTGGCCAAGGCCCGCGGCGCCCTGGGAGACACCGCCGCCGCCGCCCAGGCCTGGACCCGCGCCTACGAGTCCGACCCCACCTTCGTCGAGGCGCGCCACGACCTCGGCGCCGCGTACAAGCGCCTCGGCAAGACCGACGAGGCCTGGCGCCAGTACGTCAAAGTCCTGTCCGCCGACTCGCGCCACCCCGACGCGCGACGCCAAGCCGCCGAGCTCCGGCCGCTGATCACCAAGGAGCCCGACGCCATAATCCCCGCGCGCGTCCTCAAGGCCTTCGCGCGCCTCTTCGCCGCCCCGAAGCGGGGACGCATGCCGGTCATCCGCGTGGCGGTCGGCACGACCGCCTCCGGCCAGCCCGCTCCCAAGCCCGAGGTGGCGTTCCTGAGCGACGGGCCCTTCGAGGTCTACGATCCGGAGAACGGCAAGCGCGTCACCGACGGCCCCGCCCGCGAGGCCTGGCGCGCGCGCGCGGTCCCCGGCCTCCCCGGCTATGAACTCGTCGACTCCTCGGGCCGGCGCCGCGCCCGTTTCTCCAAGGTCCTGGCCGTCCGCCCCAAGAACCCCGCCGCCCACTCCCTCATCGTCCAGCGCCTCGACATCGGGGCCGGCACGGCCTGGGCGGCGCAGGGCGACCGCCAGCTCAAGGGCTCGCTCGAGTTGCGCGCGGGGGGGAAGCGCGGGCTCTACTTAGTCTCCGTCCTCGCGCTGGAGGACTACGTCTACGGCGTCGTCAACGAAGAGATGCCGGAACGCTTCCACCCGGAGGCGCTGAAGGCCCAGGCCGTCATCGCGCGCAACCACGCCCTCATCGTCAAGGACCTCTGGAAGCCGCACCGCAAGCGCGGCTACGACGTCTGCGACGGCCAGCACTGCCAGGTCTTCGGAGGCATCGCGGCGGAGACCGCCAAGGGCCGCCGCGCCGTCGACGAGACCCGGGGCCAGGCGCTCATGTACAAAGACCGCCTGGCCCAGGCCCCCTATTCGTCTAACTGCGGCGGGCATACCCAGGACTCCGGCGAGACCGGCGGCTGGTTCGCGGCGCCCTACCTGCGCGGCGTCAAGGACGTCGACGGCGGGGAGTCCGAGCGCAAGAGCCCTTGGGAGCTCGAGCTCTGGCTCAAGCGCTCCCCGCAGGTCTACTGCAACCTCCCCGGCATCATGCACCCCGCTCATTTCCGCTGGAGCCGCGGGGTGAGCGCAGCCGAGCTCTCCGAGCGCCTGCGCCGGCGTGTGCGCGGCTTCGGGGAGCTCCGTCGCCTGCGGGTGCTCAAGCGCAGCGCCTCGGGGAACATCAACAAGGTGCTCTTCGAGGGGACCAAGGGCCGGGTCATCATCGACCGCGAGGCGTCCATCCGCGGGGTGTTCTCCGTCTCCTCCGTGCGCGACACGATGATGATCCTGGAACTCGAGCGCGGGGCCGACGGCCGGCCGTCGGAGCTGCTCATGTACGGCGGCGGCTGGGGCCACAACGTGGGGCTCTGCCAGTACGGGGCCCTGGGCCGGGCGCTGGCCGGCCACGACCACCGGAAGATCCTGGAGCACTACTACCGCGGGACCGAGGTCAAGTCCCTGGGCTATTGAGCTCGACGTCGTCGAAGCGCGCCGTGCAGTCCTCGCCGTAAAGCCCGATCCGGCCCGCCCGGTAGGGGCGTTCCGTATCGAGGAACTCGGCCACCACGCGGCCGTCGACGTTCACGATGAGCCGGCCGTCGCTCTCCTGGCGGACCGACACCCTCGCCCAGGAGCCCACCGGGAAGACCGGATCGGTCCCGCTGGCGAGGAAGCGCTGGCCGCCGAGGTAGGCGGGGTCGCGCTTGCCTAGCTCCCAGCCGCCGGGCCGGGCGACGAAATAGTAGAAATGCCGGCTGTCCGCGAAGTCCCAGACCAGCCAGGCCGCTTCCCAGTCGTTGGCCGCCGTCACCGCGCGCGTGCGCTCGACGGTGCTCAGGCGCGCCGTCAGCGTGAAGGGCGCCGCGGCGCGCGGGCCGGTCAGCAGGAAGGCGTGGGTCTCGCCGGACTTGACGCTGGGCATGACGCTGGCCTCGAGCCAGCCTTCCGGGGCTTGGCGCACGCAGCCGAAGCCGGTAGAGAGGACGGCCCAGCGCCCGAGGCGGCCGCCGTCGCGGACGCAGCGCGCCGGGCGCCGGACGCTGAAGTCGTCGCGAAAGCGGCGGGCGGCCGGCGCCGCGCAGGCCGCCAGGCCGCAGAGGAGGGCCGCCGCCAGGCGCCTCACGCGCTCACGGATAGAGCCGGACGGCGCCCCAGCCCGCAGGACCGCGCGTGAAGCGGAAGCGGTCGTGGAGCCGGTGCCGGCCGTCCTGCCAGAACTCGATGAAGCGCGGCTCCAGGCGCAGCCCGGTCCAATGCCGAGGGCGGGGCACCTCGCCCGTAAAGCTCGCCGCGGCGGCGGCGACGCGCTCTTCGAGGACGGCGCGGCTCTCGAGGACGGCGCTCTGCTCCGAGGCCCAGGCCCCGAGCTGGGCCTCGCGCGGGCGGCTTTTCCAATAGACGTCGGCCTCCGAGTCGGAGACCGGGAGGACCGGCCCGGCGGCCCGCACCTGGCGCATCAGCTTCGGCCAATAGAGCGTCACCGCGGCCTCGGGGCGGGCCTTGAGCGCCAGGCCCTTGGGCGAGAGCATGTTCGTGTAGAAGACCAGCCCGCGCTCGTCGGCGGCCTTGAGGAGCACGACGCGCCCCTCAGGCAGCCCCTCGGGCGAGACGGTGGAGAGGACGGCGGCCTCCGGATAGTCCATCTCGGCCCAGCGCCGCGCGTCGCCCAGCCAGGCCGCGAACTGGGCGAAAGGGTCCTCGAGGAGGTTCTTCTCGGAGAGCAGCTCGAAGTCCGGCTCCATGCCCTATTCTAGCCTTTCAAGCGCGCCAAGCCCTCACGGGTGCCGCGCGGCGTAAATCCCGTCCAAGCCCAGAGCCGGGCGCCGTCAAGCGAGCAGTCAGCGGGGCGCGGGGCGGCGAGGCCGCTCTGCGCCGACGGCGTAGGGACGACGAGGGAGCCCTCGAAGCCGAAGGTCTCGGCGAAGGCCGCCGCGAAGTCGCTGCGCCTGACCGGCCCGGGACCGGCGAGGTTCAAGACCCGGCGCCCGTCCGGCGGCAGGCCCTTCTCGACGGCCCGGCAAAGAAGCTCGACGGCGTCCTCCACGAGCAGCATCGAACGGTACTGGTCGCTGAAGGCCTTGACCGGCTTGCCGGCCGAGAGCGCCGCGCGCAGCTCGTCGCAGAAGCCGGGGACGGTCCCCGGCTCGGCAAAGCCGTAGCAGAGCGAGACGCGCAGGATGAGATGGTCCGCCCCCGAGGCCCGGACCTCGTCCTCGGCGGCGGCCTTCTGGCGGCCGTAGGCATGTAGCGGCGCGGGCACGGCGTCGTCGCCGTAGGGCGGGGCGTCGCCCTTCATGATCTGCTCGGTGGATAGGAAGTAGAAGCGCGCGCCGGCCTTCGCGGCCGCGCGCGCCAGCGCGCCGGTGGCCGTGACGTTGACCGCCGCGGTGGCGGCGGGCTCGCGCTCGCAGTGGTCGGGCTTGGCCAGGGCGCCGGCGTGGATGACGGCGTCGGGACGGACCCGCTCGAGCAGCGCCGCGCCGGCCGCCGCGTCGGCCAGGTCCAAGGGCTCGAGACGGGAGAGGCCCGCCACCGGCCCGGCTCCGCGCGCCGCCCCGATGACCTCATGGACCGCGCCGAGACGGCGCGCGGCGGCCCGGCCGAGCATGCCGGTGGCCCCGGTCAGCAGGATGCGCACGAGGGTGTCAGGGCTTCGCCATGAACGGATAGGGGAAGTCCGTGGCCGGGACGAAGGTCTCCTTCACCGTGCGCGGAGAGGTCCAGCGCGCCAGGTTGATGAAGCTGCCGGCCTTGTCGTTGGTGCCCGAGGCGCGGGCGCCGCCGAAGGGCTGCTGGCCGACGACGGCCCCGGTGGGCTTGTCGTTTAAGTAGAGGTTGCCGGCCGCGTTGACGAGGACCGCCGCGGCTTCCGCCAGCGCCGCGCGCTCGTCGGCGAAGATCGCCCCGGTCAGCGCGTAGGGGGAGGTCTTGTCGACGATCTTGAGGGTCTCGGCCCACTTCTTGTCCGGGTAGACGTGGACGCTCAGCACCGGCCCGAATATCTCCTCGCACATGGTCTTGTAGTCCGAGTGCTTGGCCTTGATGACGGTGGGCTCGATGAAGTAGCCCTTCTCGTCGGAGAACTTGCCGCCGAAGATGACCTTGGCGCCGTCGCGCGGCTTGACGCCGGCGATGTAGGCGGTGATCGAGTCGTAGGCGCTGCGGTCGATGACGGCGTTGACGTAGTTCGAGAAGTCCTCGGGGGGGCCCATCTTGATCCGCGAGAGCTGCTCCTCCATGATCTTCTTCACTTTGAGCCACATGCTCTCGGGGATGTAGGCGCGCGAGGCGGCCGAGCACTTCTGGCCCTGGTACTCGAAGGAGCCGCGCACGAGCGCGGTGGCCACCGCGGCCGGGTCGGCCGAGGGGTGGGCGATGATGAAGTCCTTGCCGCCGGTCTCGCCGATCAGGCGCGGGTAGGTGCGGTAATTGCCGATGTTGTCGCCCACCGTCTTCCACAGCGAGTTGAAGACCCCGGTCGAGCCGGTGAAGTGGATGCCGGCCAGGTCGGGGCTCTGCAGGAGCACCTCGGAGATCTCTCCGGAGGAGCCGGCCACCATGTTGATGACGCCGTCGGGCAGACCGGCCTTGCGCAGGATCTCGAGGATGAAGTGGCCCGAGTACATCGTGCTGGCGGCCGGCTTCCAGACCACGGTGTTCCCCATGAGGGCGGGGGCGGTCGGCAGGTTGCCCGCGATGGCCGTGAAGTTGAACGGCGTCACCGCGTAGACGAAGCCCTCGAGCGGGCGGAACTCGAGGCGGTTCCACTGGCCGCGCGGGGAGTAGGGTTGGTGCGCGTAGAGGTCCTCGGCGAACTTCACGTTCCAGCGCCAGAAGTCGACGAGCTCGCAGGCGGCGTCGATCTCGGCCTGGTAGGCGTTCTTGGACTGGCAGAGCATGGTGGCGCCGTTTAAGACCTGGCGGTAGGGGCCGGCCAAGAGCTCTGCCGCGCGCAGGAAGACCGCGGCGCGCTCGTGGAACGGGGTGGCGGCCCAGGCGCGGCGGGCCTTGAGCGCGGCGCGCACGGCGTCGGCGGCGTGCTTCTTGGTTCCTTTATGATAGCGGCCGATCAGGCGCTGGTGGTCGTGGGGGGGGCGGCAATCGCCGAGCTTGCCGGTGCGCACCTCTTGGCCGCCGATGAACATGGGGATGTCGACGACGGCGGAGCCCATCTCCTTGGCCGAGGCCTTGAGCGCCTCGCGCTCCGGGGTGCCGGGGGCGTAGGAGAGGATCGGTTCGTTCTGGGGGACGGGGACGCGATAGGTGGCGTTGGTCATGGAAGTCACGCTATAAAAAACGGGCGGCGATTCCAACATGCAGAGCCGAAGACATGGGACCGCGTGGGTCCTCTTTCAGCCCGCGTAGGCCTTAAGGGCTCAAGGAATCGAACGGGCGTCGGTGTCATACTTTAAAGATGAACAAGCCCGCGCTCCCCTCAAAGATCTTCCGGCTGACGTTATGCCTTAGCATGGTAGTCGCGCCCGCCTCGGGGACGGCGCAGGTCATAGGCGCCAATATGCGGGCGGCCGGCGTGCCGATGAGCCCCGGCGTCGGCGTCGCCCCGGGCATCCCGACCAACCCCGGGCTCGGCGCTAGCTGGGCTTCCAAGGTGGGAGACTTCTTTAGCTCCAGCCTCCCCGATCTGACGTCTCTAAACGAGCTGCCTTCGGACCTGAGCCGCCTCGACAACGGCGACCCCGCCGCTCAGCGGGCCAAGGCCCTGATCGCCGAGCAGGTCCAAGCCGCGGCCGCCGTCCTTCTGGCCAAGGAGCCCCCGCCGGAAGCCCGGTCCGGAGCCGTCGACCCAGGGAGCCTGGCGGACGCTCAAAAGCTGGCGGTGCTCCAGTCCGTGTTCCAAGCCTACTTGACCGAGGACCAGCAGCCTAGGATCGAGGCCCTGTCGCGGCAATACCGAGAGCGGGTCTCCGAGCGGGAATTCGCCAAGGTCGAAGCCATGGTTCGGAGCGCGCAGTCTTGGCAGGACGCCTCCTCCGCCTCCGCGCCAGACGCCGTGGCTCCGGACCACTCGGCGGCGGCCAAAGCCGCGCCGACGGGGAGCACGCTCCAGCCGGCCCCGCTCGGGCTAGCGGCCAAGGAGCTGTTCCAGACTGTCAGCGACCCCCGGCTGCTCGACTCCGAGAAATCGGCGGCCGTGGCGACGTTCTTCGATCGAGTCGAGGACCTGATCGCCAGCGACCCCGGGGCCGTGCTGAGCTCCCTCAAAGGGATGATCGGGAACCACGGCGGAGCGGTCTTGGACAAGGTGACGGGGAGCCTTGCGGAGCTCCGCAAGGAAGCGCCGGCCGAGGGAGCTGAGGCCGCGAGCAAGGGGGAGTCGGACGCCGACGAGGCGCGCCTGATCTTCGGCTTGGTGCGCCAACTGGTGGAGGTCGAGCAGGGAAAGATCTTCGCGCTGGCGACTCCGACCGACGGGCTGGCGCCCAGGGTCACGACGGCCGGGGAACTGGCCAAGGACATGACCTACGCGGCCTCCCAGGTGATCGGCATCATCACCCTCACGGCCGCCACCGTGGCCCTGGCCAAGAACGTCCTCAAGCTCAAAGAGATCAAGATAGGGTCTCTCAACCTCCCGATCGCCGACGCGATCGAACCGGGCGCCGCTCCCTCCGAGGCCGGCGAGCGGATCGACCTGGACACGCTCAAGAAGGCGTTCTTCGAGGATTACATCCCGCAGGTGCTCAAGTCGGTCGACCGCCTCGGAGTGTTCTATACGAAGGTCCTGCAGACGGTGAGCACGTTCTCCTATTTCTTCGGCAAAGGCACCGCCGAGGCCTTCAAGCATCTCAACGACCAGCTTGCCAAGAACATGCCGATCCAGCAGGTCCACGACATCATCTCGGAAGACCTCGGGATGCCGGCCGACCAAGCCTTCGTGGAGATCGAGCCCGCTCCCTTCGCGTCGGCCTCGATGGCCCAGGTCCACCGCGCCAAGATCCGCCTGCGCTCCGGGAAGCTGCGGTCCGTGGTGATCAAGGTCCAGAAGAGCAGCGTCGTAGACGAGTTGGCCTGGAACCTGCGCGTGAACCGGGCCCTGCTCGGGTTCGTCAAGTCGATGATGAAGGGCTCGTTCCTCATGGATGTCCTCTCCGATCAATTGGAGGAGCTGGGTAAGACCTTCCAAGCCGAGACGGACTTCCCGGCCGAGCTCGACCGGCTGGTCCGCTGGCGCACGCTCCTCCGGTTCGATCGCGGCGTCTCGGCGCCGCGCGCCTACCGCCGGCTCTCGGGTCCCAGGATCATAACGATGGACGAGGTGCTCGACGCCAGCGGCTCGAACTTCGCCGCGCAGGTGGCGGCGTTCCCCAAGAAAGCCGCCGAGCCGGCCGCGGCGGCCCCGGAGACGGCTCCCGACACGGAGACCGCCGCGCCGAAGACTTCGGCCGAGCGGCCTTCCGCGCCTTCGGCGGCCGACGCATCCGACGCGGCCGACGAAGACGGCGCGGGCCGGATGCTGGGCGCCGTCAAGGACATCCTGGTCGCCCTCATGCAGGAGTATCGGTATCGCGTCGGTCCCCAGTACATGCAGATATTGCGCTCCCTGCTCCCGTACCTGGCGATCTCGTTTACATCCTCCAAAGAGGTCGCCGGCGTCGACGAAGGCGCCCTTGACGACGCGCAGCGAAGCCGCTTCAAGCAGGTCAAGGCGAACCTCGCCGCCTACAACCAGGCCTACGTGAACCAGTTCATGTTCTTCGGCGAAGCCCACGCCGACATGCAGCCCCAGAACGTCCTCCACAACGCCGCCGGCCTCCACCTCATCGACCTCGGGAACGTGGTCAAGACGCGGGGACTGGTCTGGCGGCCCATCAAGCTCCTTCTGATGGCCGCCAAAGGGGACGCGGCCGGCACCGCGAAGGCGCTGGAGCGGCTGGGGGGCTTCGACTCGAAGACCCAGCAGGCCGACGTCGTGGCCAGCATCCAAAAGGCCTTCGATGCGCATCGGATCCCGTCGCAGACTTGGCTCGGCCTTGCCAGCTCGCTCTTCGCGAAGCGGCCCGCGACCGCTAAAGCCGCGAAAGCCGAAGAAAAGAAGCGCGTCGAGAAGCCGGTTCCCGCGAAGGCGGAGGAAGCCCGCTCGGAACCGGCGGCACCCAAGCCGTCCGCGAAGGCGGACAGCCCGGTGGCGGGGATGGCCGGGGCGATCGCCGTCCAGCTCGGGATGTTCCCTCTGCGCTGGCTTAAGTACACGGCGCTTGGCGCGCTCAGCGACGTGTCGGCGTTCTTCAGCGGGGCCCGCTCCAGGGCCCGCGCACGCGCTCGGAGCGGCGACGGCCGCCTGCTCCGCGACCGCGTGGCGTCCTCCCGGCCGGCCTGGTCGATCAAGGGCAGCCTCGCGCAAGCCGGCACGCTCTTGAGGAGCAAGGTCTTCTGGGCGCTAGCGGGACTGGCCGGCCTGGTCCCGGCGTTCTTTGCCGTCCAATGGCTCACCGTCGCCTACGGCGCGGAGCTCCAAACGGCGGCGGCACCCGTCGGCGTGGTCGGTTATCTCGGCTATTCGATCTATCAGTGGTTCAAGCCGGCCAAGAAACCGGCGCCCGAGGCCGCGACGGCCGCGGAACCGGAATCCGAGCCCGTCCCAGCCGCGGCGCCCGGCTGGCTGAGCCGGGCCGTCGTTCTGGGCGCCTCCATCGGGACGCTGGCCGCCAGCTGGCCCGCGTTCGCCTATCTGCTCGGCAGGTTCACGGAGAACCTGGACCGCTGGAGCGGCGTGGGCTTGAGCGCGGGGACCGCGCTCCTGACGAGCGTGGTGTCCTTGATCTCGGCGACCGGCATCGCCTACGCCCTCGGCCGGCGCTCCCCGGCGACGAAAGACGCGCCGACGAGTCCGGCGCTTGCCGCCGCGCCCGCCAGCCTTTTCAACGCTTTCGTTGAAGAGCAGTTGTTCCGGTGGGGGCTCTTCACCGGTCTTTTGTGGTGGTTGAGCCTGCTGCCTCTCCAGGCGCCGATCGCCGTGACCGCGGCGGCCCTGGCGAGCGCCTTCATCTTCGCGCGTTATGCCAAGATCCCCGGCGTCGAGGGCTTCCTGGACCGCTTCCTGCTCGGCAACGTCTTGGCCTTCGTGTATTTCGCGACGGGGAGCATCTGGTGGGTCGCCCTCATCAACGGCGCTCATGTGATCTTCCGCTCGCTCTTGGCACGCTGGAGGCCTTGACCGGGGTCTTTGACCGCTATCAACCTGCGATGTTGATGGGACTCATCGGCGGTTTCCGCGCCGAGAGCTACACTGTCACCATCATGAACACGAGCATCATCGCCGCCGCCGCCGCCCTGACCCTCTTTGCCGTCTCCGCCCAGGCCCAGTTCGTCACCCCGGTCCGCGTCACCGTGCCGATCCTGCGGACTCCGGTCCTCGGCGTCCCTGCCCCGATGTCGGTCCTCCCGCGCCCCGACGTCTACACCCTGCCCGTCCCCAGCCTGCCCGGCCTGCCGGTCTACCGCTACGCCGTCCCGGTCGCGGTGGCGGCCCAGCCCGCGCCCGTGGCCGTCGCCCTTCCGGGCGTCGCCCTGCCGTTGGCCGCCGGACAGTCGACCCTCTCCGGCCGCGTGCGCGTGGAAGGCGAGGCCAGCAGGATCCAGGCCTCGGCCCCCACCAAGACCATCGACGGCGCCCGCAAGGGCTTCGGCCTCGACGGCAAGAAGCCCGACGCCAACCGCCTCCAGTCGATCTTCGACGGCAGCCTCGGCGATGCGTCCAACGAGACCGTCGTCCTGGTCGAGGAAGTCGACGCTCCCCAGACCCTCCCCGAGGTCGACCTCCTACGCGAGATCGGCGTCGGCCCCCTCCGTTAAAACGCTGAAAAAACAATAAGCAATCGCATTAGGCTCCTCCCGGGATGGAACTTTTCCGGGGGGGTAGACGTCTATGTAGTTAACAACCTGGTAACAGGGCCGTAATACGGGCTTAACGGCCCGCGGTCATACTAGGAACGTGAGCCGGGAACGAACGATGACGAAGGGCACCAAACATCCGCTCTGCGACGACCTCCGGGTCCATTCCGCCGACAACGGCTGGGAGGATTTAGTCGATCGCAGCATCCATGCCGGGCCCGCCGCCTCGCGCGAGACCGTGGTCGAGAAGCCGGAGCGCGCCAGCGAGAACCAGCTGGCCGCCTACGTCACCCACGAACTGCGCGCGCCCCTGACTTCGGTGCGCTCGGCCCTCGGCCTCTTGAGCATGAACCTGGAGGGCCGCCTGAACCACGAGGAAGCCGAGACCCTGCGCCTGGCCGCGCGCAACGCCGAGCGCCTGGGCACGCTGATAAACGACATCATGGATTTCGAGAAGATCCGCGCCGGCAAGATGGAGCTGACCTGCGAGGCCCTCAACTCCGAGGAACTCCTCCAGGAGGCCCTCGAGAGCCTGTCCTCCTGGGCCGTGGCCAAGGGCATCCGCATGGAGCGGGTCCCTTCGGAAGAGGCCCTGCCCCGGGTATGGGCCGACCGCAAGCGCGTCGTCCAGGTCCTCACCAACCTGCTCTCCAACGCCATCAAGTTCACGCCGGCCGGCGGCCGCGTCGAGCTCATGGCGCGCAAAGGCCGCCACCAGCATTCGGGCACGATCCAGTTCCGGGTCAAGGACACCGGCCCCGGCATCCCTGCCAAGGACCTCGAGAAGGTGTTCCGCTGCTTCGAGCAGTCCGCGCTGGGGACCAAGGAGTCCCAGGGCTCCGGGCTCGGGCTGACGCTGGCGCGGACGATGGTGACCCTCTTGGGCGGCCGGATCTGGGCCGAGAGCTGGCCCGGGCTGGGCGCCACGCTGAACTTCACATTGCCTCTGGTGGCGCGCGACTCCAAGCGCCCGGTCGAGGCTTACGGCAAGCCGGTGGAGATGAGCGGCCTCCTGGTCGGACTCGCCAAGCGGCTCAATTCGGTCGTCGCGGCGCTGTTCGCCTAGCGCTTCGCGCCCGCTTCGATCGCCGCCCAAGCCTGCTCGGCGTTCTCCGCGAACACGAACAGGTCGAGGTCGGCCTTCGAGATCAGCCCCTGGTGGGCGAACTCGCGGAACTGGATGATCTTCTTCCAGTACGACTTCTGCCCGACGAGGACGATCGGCACGCGCGGCATCTTCCCGGTCTGCATCAGCGTCAGCACCTCGAAGAGCTCGTCGAAGGTCCCGTAGCCCCCGGGAAAATAGGCGAGCCCGACCGCCCCGTGGCGCAGGTTCATCTTTCGCGTGGCGAAGGACTCGAACTCGAAGCCCAGGCCCGGGGTGATCCACGGGTTGGCGCTCTGCTCGAACGGCAGAGTGATGTTGTAGCCGACGCTCTTGCCGCCGGCCTCGAACGCGCCGCGGTTGGCGCCTTCCATGATCCCCGGCCCGCCGCCGGTGACGACGGCCAGCTCGCCGCCGCTGTTCTTGGCGACCAGCCGTCCGAATCGGCGCGCTTCCTCATACCAGTGCGAAGCGCGCAGCGCGGCATGCCCCGCGGCGACCGCCTCGCGGCCGACCGTGTCCTTGGGGCGGCGGCCGTGAAGCGCGACCGCGGCGGAGAGCTGGGCCTGGGCGGTCTCGCGCGAGGGGATGCGCGCCGAGCCGTAGATGGTGACCGTTCCCTTGACTCCCATGGCCTGGAGCTGGCGAGAGGGCTCCTGGAGCTCGCGGACGAACCCGGCCACGCCGTCGGCCTCGACCAGGGACGGGAAGACCTGCGAGCCGTCGAAGAACGACGCGGTCCGGGCCGTCAGTTCGGCCGCGCCGCCGGAGAGGTCGAGCGCGGGCGCCGCCTGGGCCGCCGCCGCCGCCACCGCCTTGGCCGTCGGAGCGTGACGGCTCTCGGGCGAGAGGGGCTCGGCGACGGCGTTCGGGACCCCGGCCGGGCCGGCCATGGGCACGGCGGGCGTCGGCAACGCCAAAGCGCGGGCCGCGGGCTGAGCGAGCGACAGCGCGGCGGGGAGCGCCAGCGCCGGAGCGAGGGTCGGCAGGGCCGGCAAGACGCCCGCCGGCGCCACGGGAGAGGTCAGCGTCGGCGCCACGGGCATGGCCAGGCCCGGGAGGGGGAGGACGGAAACCGGAGCGACGGGAGCCGTGACGACCCGCTGGGCGGAAGCCGTGGCGGCGGCCGTGACCACTATGCAGAGCGCGCGGCGCATGAGCACAGGTTAGCCGCATGGCTCCTCGGCGACTTGCGCCGGAGGACCCTCCGCGTCGCGGCATTGGGCCTACGCCGGGTTGGGCCCTAGTTCCTGTAAGGATCCTCGGCTCCCGACCGTAAGACTCTCACCCGAGGCCCGATTCACTATAATGTCAGCAGTGATCGAGAAGCGCCATATCGACAGGGCCTTGCGGCGCCTCCAGGACCTAGCGTCCGAGCGGCAGACCGTCTTGCGGCGCCTGGCGCTCTACGGCTGCGCGGCCCTGCTGCTCTCGGCCGGCCTCAAGATCAAGGCCGCGCTCCAGATCCGCGCGGCGCTCTACGACCAGCCCTACCAGCAGGTCACGGTGTTCGAGGACGACCTCGGCGCCGACTCCCTGCGCGAGGCCCTCAAGGAGTCGGGCTCCGACGCCAAGGAGACCGCCGCCCTCTTCGCCGCGCTCAAGCCCTTGGGCGGCACGGGGCGCGAGCACCGCGGAGACTCCTTCCGCGTCGAGAAGACGAGCGCCGGCGCCTTCATGCACCTGACCATACGCCGCGGCAAGAAGCGCATCGTCATCAAGCAGGTCGGGACGAAGTACGAGGGCAAGGTCGTCGACCCGATGGTCGTCGCGCGGCTCCACAGCGTCCGCGGCGCCATCCGCGGAAACCTCTGGCTGTCGATGAGCCGCGACGGCGTGCCGGCCGAGGTCATCAGCGAGTTCGCCGACGTCTTCCAGTGGAGCGTCGATTTCCTGACCGAGGTTCGCGACGGCGACCGCTACGCCGCGTCCTGGGCGGAGGAACGCACGCCGGACGGCCGGGTCTGGGGCCGCGAGGTGGTGGCGGGGCTCTACGACGGCAAGGTCGCCGGGCGCGAGGTGGGGGTGCTCTTCGAGGGCGACTTCTTCAACCACAAGGGCGACGCGCTCGAGAGCATGTTCCTGCGCGCCCCGCTCAACTACCGGCGCATCTCCTCCACCTTCACGAAGGGCCGCTGGCACCCCATCCTGCGCCGCGTGCGCCCGCACCACGGCATCGACTACGCCGCGCCCCGCGGCACGCCGGTGGTCAGCATCGGGGCCGGCCGGGTCGTCTTCGCCGGCCGCAAGGGCGGCTACGGCAACGTGGTCGAGATCCGCCACGCGGGCGCCTTCGAGACGCTCTACGGGCACCTCAACTCGATCGGCGTGCGGCGCGGCGCGAACGTCCGCCAGGGCCAGGTCATCGGCACGGTGGGCTCGACCGGGCTCTCCACCGGCCCGCACCTGCACTTCCAGATCGAGCGCGACGGGAAGTTCATCAACTTCCTCGGCCTCAAGATCCAGCGCGCCCGGACCGTGCCCCGGGCCAAGAACGCGCTCTTTCAGGCCCTGTTGGCCAAGCGTCTGGCCGCCTTGGAGACGACCACCGCGGCCAAGCGGTGAGCTTCATCGTCTCAGCCGCCGCCGCCGCCGCCCTCGCCTCGACCGGGACCCTGACCGCCGTCCCCGATGAGCTCTCGCGCCAGGCCGCCGCGCTGCTCCTGGTCGGCGCCCCCGGCGACGCCGCCGTCCCGGGCGGGCCCTTCGAGAAGCTGGTCTGCGGCCTCAAGGTCGGCGGCCTAGTCCTCTTCGACCGCGACACCGGCGGCCGCGCACGGCCGCGCAACATCCGCTCGCGGAGCCAACTGACGCGCTTCACCCGCGACCTGCAGGAGTTGGCCCGGCGCTGCGGGGCGCCGCCCTTGCTCCTGGCCGCCGACGTCGAGGGCGGCGTCGTCAACCGCCTGGCCCCTCTGGCCGGCCTCGAGGACCTGCCCAGCGCCGCCGAGCTCGGGCGCGGCTCGCCCGAGCGGGCGCGCGCCGCGGGCCGGCGCATCGGGGAGGCCATGGCCGAGACCGGCCTCAACTGGGACCTGGCCCCGGTCGTCGACCTGGCCTTAGACCCCGACAGCCCCGCCATAGGACGCTGGAAGCGCGCCTTCTCGGACGACCCCGCCGTCGTCGCGCGCCAGGCCCGGGCCTTCGCCGAGGGACTCTATGACGCCGGGGTCTTGAGCTGCCTCAAGCATTTCCCGGGGCACGGCTCGAGCCGCGACGACTCCCATAAAGGCGCCGTCGACGTCACCGAGACCGCCCGGCCCGACCTCGAGCTGGCGCCCTACCGCATCCTCATCGAGGCCGACGTCGCCGACTGCGTGATGCTCGGCCACCTCTACAACGCGAACCTCGACCCCGACGACATCGCCACGGTCTCGAGCGCGGTGATCACCGGCCTCCTGCGCGAGGACCTGGGCTTCGACGGCTTGGTCCTGACCGACGACCTGCAGATGGGGGCCGTCTCGGCATCCTACACCCTCGAGGATGCCGCGGTGCGCGCCGTGGGCGCCGGCGCCGACATGCTGATCCTCTCCAACGTCCAAGGCTCGCGCCGCGCCTCGCCCGCCGGCCGCGTAGTCGCCGCCCTGGTCTCGGCGGTGCGGAGCGGCCGCCTGCCGCGCCGCCGGCTCGTCGAGGCCAACCTGCGCATCCAACACTTTAAGTCGCGCCTGCGCGGCGTCGACCCCGACGAGCCGGAGGAAGACCCATGACCGTAGCCCAAGCCGTCATCCTAGGGACCATCCAAGGCCTGGCCGAGTTCCTGCCGATCTCGAGCTCGGCCCACCTGGTGCTGGCCCCCCGCCTGTTCGGCTGGGCCGACCAGGGCCTGGCCTACGACGTGGCCCTGCACATGGGCACCCTGGCCGCCCTCATCGCCTGCTTCTGGCGGGACTGGTGGAGCCTGGCCAAGGACGGCCTGAGGCGCGCCGACACCGAGAGCCGGCGCCTGTTCGACGCCATGGTGGTCGGCACGCTCCCGGCCGGCGTGGCCGGCCTCATCCTCGAGCACCGGATCGAGACCGTCTTCCGCGACCCGGCCCGCATCGCCGTCGCCTTGGCCGCCTTCGGCGTGCTGTTGTGGTGGGCGGACCGGACGGGGCGCAAGGAGCGCGGCGTGGGCTCGGCCTCCCTCAAGGACGTCCTCCTCATCGGCTTGGCTCAGACCCTGGCCCTGGTCCCCGGCGTGTCGCGTTCGGGGATCACGATGACGGCCGGCCTGGGCCTGGGATTTGACCGGGTCAGCGCGGCGCGGCTGTCGTTCTTGCTCGCCATGCCGATCACCGCGGCGGCCGGCCTGCATAAGGCCAAGGACGCCTTGCCGCTCCTGGGCGAGCCGGCGTTCTGGGCCGGGATCGCCGCCTCGGGGCTGGTGGGGATCGCCGCGATCCGCGGTCTGCTCAAGCTGCTGGGGGAGCGCGGGATGGGGAGCTTCGCCGTCTACCGCGTCGGGCTTGCGGCCGTCATCCTGCTGCTGCTCGGCCGCTAGCTCGCGCGTCACAAGCGCATTCCTTGCTACGATGTCGGCGATGTCCGCGGCCAAACGCAGTTCGCACGTACCGATCCTCATCGGTCTGGCCGCCGGCGTCGTCCTCGGCCTCATCGCCCGCGCCACGATCGGCGGCACCGGCACGCTCGACTGGTTCATCGCCAGCGTCGCCCAGCCCGTCGGCCAGCTCTTCCTGCGCCTGGTCTTCATGGCCGTGGTGCCGCTGGTCCCTTCGGCCCTGATCCTCGGCGTAGCCGAGATCGGCGACGTGGGCAAGGTCGGCCGTATCGGCCTGCGGACCCTGGTGTTCACCGTGCTGTTCTCCGGGGCGGCGGTCCTGCTCGGCGTCGTCTTGACGAACGTCGTAAAGCCCGGGGTGGGCCTGCCCGAGGCCTCGCGCGCCAAGCTCATCGCCTCGTTCTCGGGCAGCGCCACCGTGGACCGCTCGATCGAGAACGCCAAGAGATCCAAGAGCGCCGTCCAGACCCTGACCGAGCTCATCCCCAAGAACCCGCTGGCCGAGGCGGTCAACGCCTTCGAGGGCGGCCTCATCCCGCTGATGGTCTTCAGCCTGGCCCTGGGGGCCGCCTTGTCCTCGATGCCGGATTCGGAGTCGAAGCCGCTCAAGGACCTCCTGCGGACCCTGCAGGCCGCCATGCTCAAGATCATCGGATTTGCCATGCGGCTGGCCCCCGCCGGCGTGGCCGCCCTGGTGTTCTCGGTGACCGCCACGGCGGGCATCGAGGTGGTGGGCCTGCTGGCCAAATACATGGCCCTGGTGCTCGGCGCCCTGACGCTCCATTCCGTCGTGGTCTACGGCCTCGCTCTCAAGTTCATCGCGCGCCGCGAGCCGTGGCCGTTCCTCAAGGCCTCCTCGTCGGTGCTCCTGACCGCTTTCGCAACGAGCTCGTCTAGCGCCACCCTGCCGCTGACCCTGCGCGCGGCGCGCGAGGACCTCAAGATCCCGCGCGCAGTGGGGGACTTCGTCCTGACGATCGGCGCCACCGCCAACCAGAACGGCACGGCCCTCTACGAGGGCGTGACCGTGCTCTTTTTGGCCCAGTTCTTCGGCGTGCCGCTGAGCTTCGGCCAGCAGGTCATGGTCGTCCTATGGTCGGTCATGGCCGGGGTGGGGACGGCCGGCGTGCCGGGGGGCTCTTTGCCGCTCATCGTCGTCGTCCTCGTCAACATCGGCGTGCCCGGCGAGGCCATCGGCATCATCCTCGGCGTCGACCGCCTGCTCGACATGAGCCGCACCGTGGTCAACGTGGGCGGCGACCTGGCCATAGCGGCCTGCGTCGGCGCGGCCGAGGAGAAGGCGCCGGCTTGAAACCCGGTCTCCTGGAAGGCGGGAAAGGAGCCTGGCTCGTGGTCCTCGCCATCTTCGGGGCTCAATTCGTTATCGGGAACCTGCTCGCCGCGCTAGCCCCCGAGCGGCCGGACCGGGCCTTCCGGGCGGCCGCCACCCACCGCTGGCATGCCATCGTCTATCCCGCCGTGTTCCTGGTCGTCTATCTCGTGGGCGTCCGCCTGCTCAAGGACACGCCCACGAGCATGCTCATGACCGTCTTCGGCTTCGGCGTGCTGGCCGCGCTGGCGGGCTGCGCGCAGGGCTGCGTGAACCTGGCGGCGACGTTCTTTAAGATCGACCCGGCCAAGAACCCGTTTAAGGCCTTCAACGCGGGCTTCGCGGCGCAGGCGGCCTTGGCCTTCGTCCCCCTGGTCAACAAGTTCGTCCTACCCTGGCTCAGCTGGTGGGGCTTCGGCGCGCTGCTGGTGACGACGCTGGGGATGACGGCGCCCGAAGACGGGGTGCCCCCGCCGCCCGACGTCCGCCACCGGCCGATCTAGCTCAGCCTTCCGCGAGGACCGTCATGGCGTCCGGGAACCCTGGAACACCTTCCAGCCGACCAGGATATCGCTCTTCGAGTAATGGTCGATGAAGGCCTCGGCGTCGCTGACGGCGATCGAATATTCGATGCAGCGGAACAGAACGCGATGCTCCGGCATCCAGTGCGCGACGGCCTTCGGGGGGCGCGCCAGGAAGTCCTTGCCGAGAGCGTCGCTGAGCAACTGGGTCGTCGCGACGTAGACCTCCTTTAGGTCGGTGTTCACCGCCTCGAAAACGGTGACCAGGTGAGCGCCGGAAAGACTGCCGCCGTCAGGCAAAGAAGGCATCTAGGGGACAGCCCTGCCTGCCTGCCTGCCTGCCTGCCTGCCTGCCTGCCTGCCTGCCTGCCTGCCTGCCCGCCTGCCTGCCTGCCTATATCCGGTCATGACGGAACATTCTAACAGAAAGGGCGGATACTCAGGCCAGCGTCTTGAGCGCCGCGTCGTAGTCCGGCTCGGCGGCGATCTCGGCCACCTGCTGGGCGTAGACGACCTTGTTGGAGCCGTCGAGGACGAGGACGACCCGCGAGCACAGGCCCTTGAGCGGCCCGTCGACGATCTCGAGGCCGTACTTCCGGGCGAAGTCGGAGCGCCAGACCGAGGCGGCCTGGGCGTTCTTGATCCCCTCCGCGCCGCAGAAGCGCTTCAAGGCGAAGGGCAGGTCCTTGGAGAGGTTGAGGACGACGGTGTCCTTCAAAGCCGCGGCGCGCGTGTTGAACTGGCGCACGCTGTTGGCGCAGACGCCGGTGTCGACGCTCGGGAAGACGTTGAGGACTTTGCGGCCCGAGAACGAGGAGAGGGGGGCCTCGCTCAAGTCCTCCTTGACGACGCTGAAATCGGGGGCTTGGCTGCCGACGGCCGGCAGGGTGCCGGAGGTGTTGATCGGATTGCCCTTCAAGGTGATCGTGGCCATGGTCTCTCCTGGGTACGACGCGATACGGGATTAAAGCCGATTTGCGGCCTGCGCCTCAACTGCACGTGGACGGTTTCCTAGGACCCCATGTCACGACTAATTGACGTGGATGCGACGAGGCGGCAATGAATTCCTCGTATACTTCCGGTCTTGATCACGCGACAGTCCCTCAGCGTCGAGCGCCGCCGCCGCGCCCCCGAGCGCGAGGCCAAGCTCTGGCACCAGACCGTCGCCGCGCACCAGCGGCTGAGCTTCCTGAGCGAGGCCAGCCGCATGCTCTCGGAAAGCCTCGAGCTGCCGAAGGTGCTCTCCAACCTCGCCGCGCTGGCCGTGCCCAGGATAGGGCAGTGGTGCTTGATCGACTTAGTCGACCAAGCCGGAGCGCTCGAGCCGATAGCGCTAGCCGACGTCAAGCACGGCAGGCTCGAGCTGCTGCGCGATTTGCGGCGGCGCTTCCCGCCGGACCCCGCCTCGCACCCGATCCTCCGCGTCGTGCGCACCGGCCGCCCGGAGTTCGTGACCTCCGTCGGGCCGGACTGCTTCCGCGCGCCCCCCGGGGAGTCCGCCCTCCCGCGGCTGCTCCGCCGGCTCGGCGCCGGGCATTTCGTCTGCGTGCCCTTGAAGGCCAACGGGCGCGCGATCGGGGCCCTCAGCTTCGGGCATAACGCCGGCGGCCGCGCCCCCAGCGCGGCCGACATGCAGTTGGGCGAGGAGCTCGGCCTCCGGGTGGGCGCGGCCATCGAGAGCTCGCGGCTCTACGCGCTCTCGCGCCGGAGCGACGAGACGCTCACGCGCGCCCTCTCGGCGACGCGCATGGTCGCCTGGAACTGGGACCTCAAGACCGGCCTCATCGACCGCTCGGCCAACGCGCGGGAGATCTACGGCCTCGAACCCGGCGCCGAGCTCGCCCCCGGCCTGAACCTCGACCGCATCCACCCGGCCGACCAAGCGCGCTACGAGGCCACGGTGCGCGACGCCATCGCCCGCTGCGGCGACTATACGGTCCGCTTCCGCATGGTCCGCCACGACGGCCTCCTGCTGTCGATGGAGGACCATGGCAGCGTGATACGCGACGAGTCCGGCAAGGCCGCGAGGGTCTGCGGGGTGGTGATGGACGTGACCGAGAAGAAGGCCGGCGAGGACATCCTGAGCGTCCAAGCGGCCGCGGCGCGCATCCTTTGGAGCGCGCAGACGGTCCCCGAGGCCCTGCGCGGGTTCTTGAAGACCGTCTGCGAGACGTTCGACTGGCACGCGGGCTTCGTCTGGCAGGCCGAACCGGACGCGGGCGCGCTCAAGCCCATCGCCTCCTGGCGGGCGGCCGAGGTCCCGCGCGGCCGGCTCCGGGCGCTCAAGGCCTGGTCTGAGATCCGCCGCGGCGCCGACCTACCGGGTCTGACGTGGACGGGCGGCAAGGCCGTGTGGATCGGGAACCTGGAGGGCTACGCCAACTTCCCGCGCGCCAAGGCCGCCCGGGAGGCGGGTCTGCGCGGGGCGTTCCTGGTCCCCATCATGGGCCGCGCGGGCCCGCTCGGCACCGTCGAGTTCTTGAGCGGGACCAGCCGCAGGCCGCCTCCCAAGGTGCTCGAGCTCTTCGACGGCGTCGGCAAGCAGGTCGGGCAGTTCCTCGAGCGCCGGCAGACGGAGGACGCCCTCCAGCGCAAGCGCGCCGAGCAGCAGCTCATCCTGGACTCGGTCAACGCGATGATCTGGTTCAAGGACGCGGAGAACCGTATCCTGCGCTGCAACCGCTCCGCGGCCGATTGGTTCGGCCTGCCGACCTCCCGCGTCGAGGGACGCTCGGCCTACGAGCTGTTCCCGCAGGACGCGGACCGCTATCACGAGGAGGACCTGGCCGTCATCGGCTCCGGCGTGCCCAAGCTCGGCGTCATCGAGCAGGTCGACTCGCCTAAAGGAGGCAGACGGTGGCTCCGGCGGGACCTGGTACCGACCGCGGGAGCCTCCGGCCGTCCCGCGGGTGTGATCATCCTCGCCGTCGACATCACCGAGATCAAGGAGGCCGAGGAGACGCTGCGCGAGAGCGAGCGCACCCAGAAGGACTTCGTCTCGAACGTCTCGCACGAGTTCCGGACGCCGGTGGCGGCGATCAAGGGCTTCACCGACACGCTCCTGGGCGGCGCGCTCGAGGACAAGGCCCACCGCAAGCGCTTCGTGCGCATCATCCGCAGCCACGCCGACCGGCTGGCCTGGCTGGTGGAGGACGTGCTGACCCTCTCGAGCCTGGAGGCCGGCAGGGAGCTCAAGCGCGAGGCGCTCGACCTGGGCCGGCTGGTCGCGGAGTACCTGAGCGGGATCGCGCCGCTCTGCCGCAAGCGCCGTGTCCGCGTCCTCAACAAGGTGCCTCGCGGGCTATGGGCCGACGTCGACCGGCGCTATCTGGCGCTGGCCCTCGAGAACCTCGTCACCAACGCGCTGCGCTTCAATACGCCCGGCGGCCGCGTCTGGGTGTCGGCCCACCGGCTCGAGGACCATGTCCGGCTGAGCGTGCGCGACGAGGGGGTAGGGATCGCCCCGGAGCACCTGCGCCGAGTCTTCGACCGCTTCTTCCGCGTCGAGAAGGGCGACTCGAAGGGCAACATCGGACTGGGCCTGCACCTCGTCAAGAAGATCGTCGAGGCGCACGGCGGCAGCATCTGGGCGGAGAGCGAGCTCGGGAAAGGCTCCGCCTTCCACATGCTGCTGCCGTCGTTTCCTTCCACTGCCCGCCGATAAACAGCCGACGCTGGATATTGTTGGTAGAATCAGCGTCGCGTCCCCATAGCTCAATGGATAGAGCACCTGCCTTCTAAGCAGGGAATCCAGGTTCGATTCCTGGTGGGGACACTCCCTATTTCCGGCTCACACGCACCAGACCAGGACGGTCAGGATACCGAACGCCGCCGCCCAGACGAGCCGGCCGGGGTCGTTGTGGCGCCGCCCGGTGTGCAGGTAATAGAACGCCATCGTCGCAAAGAGCATGGAAAGGACCGCCTTGCCCACCACGGCCTGCGACAACTGCATGCCGAGCTTGGAGGCGTCGGGCCGGTTGAGGTCGGCCTCGGTGATCTTATGGACGACCGGGGCGGCCGCCGCGAACAAGGAGCCTACTCGCCGCCCTTGCGTATCTGCGCCTGACGCGCGCGCCAGAGCCATTTGTCCCAGGCCTCGTAGTCGTCGACGGCGTGGCTCTCCTTGGAGAGGATGCTCAGGAGGGTGTGGGCCATGTCGCGCACGCCCGGGTGCTTGGTGCGCAAGAGGCGCAGGAACTGGTCGGCGGGGGGGCCGTAGACCAGCGAGCGCTGATCGGGGTTGTCGCCCACGCTCAGGAACAGGGCCAGCGCACGCTGGCGGTCGGTCGACGTCGGATAGTCGAGCATCCGCGCCGCCTCCTTGATCGGCAAGACGACGTCCTTGTGATGGATGGCGATGTCGTTGAGGATGGTCACCCCGGCCTCGCGGACCCTGGTGTCGGGGTCGAGCAGGGCGGCGAGCACGTGGCCGATGACCTCGTCGGCGTCGCGCAGGTAGGTGAGCAGGAACAGCGCCCGAGCGCGCTTCCGGCCGTCCTTGTCCTCGCGCAGGACCTCGGCCAGCGCCTTCTTGTTGGCGGCCACCTTGTCGAGGAACAGGCTCTCGACCGCGTTCATCTCCGGGGTCCCGGTGCCCTCCGGGCAATAAAAGGCGGGACAGGCCGTGCGCTTGAGATCGGCGCCGCTGGCGAGCGCCGCCTGGCGCCCGGCGTCCTCGTAGCCCGCCCATTTGGCGATGAGGCCGGCCGGGTCCGGCACGTCCTTGGTCGGCGGCGGGCGGAAAGGGTAGCGCTGGGACATCTGGTCCTTCTCGACGACATCCACCATCAGGAGGACCTTGCTCGAGCCGCCCTCGGAGTCCCCGAGTTCCACGACCTCGAGGCCGGCCCAGCCGAAGCCGCCCATCTCCTTGGCCGCGGCCTCGAGCTTGACGCGCAGGGCCTCGGCCTGGGCCTGAGCGGGCTTGGCGGCGGCCCCCCAGCGATTGAGCATGTGGCGGATGTCCGCGGCGTGCTTGGCGGCGAAGCGGTCCGCGTCGACGCGGTCGCTGCCGTAGAACTCCACGCCGCCGAGCTCCCAACGCTCGCCTTTGGCCCGGACGGACGGGGCCAGGAGGAGGACGCAGAGCGCCGTCAGTGACAGCTTCATGGTCGGCGATTTATAGTATATTTCCGACGGTGAATCCATTCGCCGTCGCCGCGTTCACCGTCGAGCGGCGAACCATCCGCCTCAAGACTCCCTTCATCACCGCCCTGGGCCGCAAGGATTCGACGGAGAACGTCCTGGTCGGCGTGCGCCTGCGCTCCGGCGTCGAGGGCTGGGGGGAGGCCTCCGGCTCGGTCGTCAACGCGCGCCTGCGCCCGACCATGCTCGCGGCCGCCCTTCGCCGCATGGCGGCCTCCTGCCGGGGGCGCGACGCCCGCGCCCTGGCCGCGCTGACCCGAGCGACCCGGGCGGCGGGCCGGACCGTCCTGCCCGCCGCCGCGGCGCTCGAGTGCGCGCTGACCGACGCGGTCCGCCGTTCCCTGGGCCTCGGCTGGGCGGCCTGGTTCGGCGGCGCCAAGGCGCGCGTCGAGACCGATCTCACCCTCTCCGCCGCGCCGCCCGCCGAGACCGCCGCCGCGGCCCAGCGCGCGGCCGCCGAGGGCTTCCGCGTCCTCAAGGTCAAGGTCGGCACGGGCTACGCCGCGGACCTGGCCCGCGCCGAGGCCGCCGACGCCGCGGGACGGCGCGGCGGCCGGCGCCCTGCCCTCATCCTCGACGGCAACCAGCGCCTGGGCCGGGCCGGCGCCGTGCGCCTGAGCGAGGCCTGCCTGAGGCGCGGGCTGCGGGCGGTCCTCGTCGAGCAGCCGGTGCCGGCCGCGGACCTGGGCGGCCTGGCCTGGGTAAGCCGGCGCTGTCCCGTGCCGGTGGCCGCCGACGAAAGCGTGCAGGGACCGGAGGACGCCGTGCGGGTCCTCGCCGCCGGGGCGGCCGCCGTCGTCAACGTGAAGGTGGCGAAGATGGGCCTCATCGGCGCCGTCGAGACCGTAGCGGCCGCGCGCGCGGCGGGCGCCGGGCTCATGATCGGCTGCATGCAGGAGTCCGCGCTGGGCCTCTCGCCCAGCGTCGGACTGGCGCTGGGGACGGGAGCCTTTGGCTTCGTCGACCTGGACTCGGACTGGCTGCTCGAGGCCGATCAGCCCGCCGGCGACTTCACGCGCGCGGGGCCCTGGCTGAGCGCCGCGTGAGGTTCACCTGGCTCGACCTCGGGCTGGTCTACTGCTGCGTCGTCTGGGGCTCGACCTTCGTCCTCGTCAAGGACACCTTGGCGTCCGTCGCGCCGGCCTCGATGGTAGGCTGGCGCTTCGCGCTCTCGGCGCTCTGCCTCCTGCCTTGGGTGCTGCGGCGGGCGCGGCCCGCGGCCCAGCTCAAGCAGGGGGCCGTCCTCGGCGCCATCCTGCTCGTCCTGTACTGGACCCAGACCGCCGGCCTGGCCTACACGACGGCCTCGAATTCGGGCTTCATCACCGGGCTCTTCGTGCTTTTCGTGCCTCTTGGATTGCTGGCCGTCCTGCGCCGCCCGCCGACCAAGGCTCAATGGCTGGAGACGGCGCTGGCGCTGGCCGGCCTTTGGGTCCTGACCGGGGGGGCGGAGGGTTTCAACAAGGGCGACGCGCTGACTTTGGTCTCTGCGATGGCCTACGCCGCGCACCTCCTGGCCACCGACGCCTACGTCAAGGGCAGCGACCCGGTCCTGCTGGCCTTCCACCAGTTCTGGGTCTGCGCGGCGGGGGCGTTCGCCCTGGCGAGCTTCCAAGGGGCCGCGCTCGGCGTTCCTACCCCGCGGGCCTGGGCCGCGGTCTGGTTCCTAGCCCTTATCCCGAACCTCTCGGCCTTCCTCATCCAGATGAAGGCGCAGAAGGAGGTCCCGCCGCTCAAGGTGTCCTTGATCTTCACGCTGGAGCCCGTGTTCGCGGCATTGACGGCCTGGACGCTGGGGGGGGAGGCCTTCACGGCGCGTCAGGCGCTGGGGGGGACGATCATCCTCGCCGCGATGGCGCTGGGGAGCCTGTCTCAGGCCCGGGAGAGCACGACGCGGGCCTGAGGGATCGTCAGGTCGCGCCCGTCGGCGCAGCGCACGGTCTCGCGCAGGCCGTCGGGGCCGGCCGTCACCACGAGGTAGTGATGGAACCGGTCGGAGACGCCGCAGGGGAACAGCGGCGAGCCGCCGCCGCCGGTCAGCACGTAGCGCACGCCCTTGTAGTCCTGCACGCCGAAGGCGTGGATGTGCCCCATGTAGACGCGCCGCACCGCCCGGCGCGAGAGGAGGTCGGTGAACTCGGCGGCGCCTTCCTTGAAGCCCCCGACCCCGCGCGCGCCGTGATAGTCGGTCCACTCGCGCAGGACGGCCGGGGGGATGTGGGTGAATACCGCGGTCTTGAGAGGGGTGTCCAGCACGCGGTCGAGCCAGCGCAGCTGGCTGGGCGTCACGCGCATGGCGCTCGAGTCGAGCGAGACGAAGCGCCAGCCTCCTCGGTCGTAGGAGTAGTTGGTCGACCCGAAGCAGGAGCGGTACAAGCGGGCGTCGGTGACCCCGTGCGGGAAACGCCGGTCGTGGTTGCCGATCGTCGTCAAGTAGGGGGTCGTTACGCCCCAGGCCGAAAGGTTCTCGAAAAAGGCCAGGTAGTTGCCGACCGTCCCGCGGCTGACCATGTCGCCGAGCTGCATCGTGAAGTCGCAGGCCTCGTCCTGGACGCGCCGCACCTGGGTCTCGAATACCCCGGGCTTGTTGAAGAGCCGCCGGAAGATCCAGAAGCGCCCCGGCTCGGCGTCGCCGAGGACCGCGAACCGAAAGGTGTCGGAAGCCGTGCGAGAGGAGGACTCCAGGCGGGCCAGCTGGCGCCGCGTGCGGAACGGCGCGGAGATCTCGGCCAGCAGGGATTCCGGGGTCTCAACGACGGCCGGGAGAGCCTCTAGGAGCTCGGCGGGGGCTAAGGATGTCTCGTCCACGGAGGGTACCTTAAGTGTATCGGACGCCCCCCGGAACGTCAAGAGTCCTACACGAAATGTTACATCGGTGCCAGTTGTTGACTTGTTGACTTTCGTCGCAGACGAAAGTCAACAAGTCAACAACTGGCACCGTTAAACAACTGGCACCGTTAGAAGCGGCCGGAGATGAGGCCGGTGCGGATGCCCTTCACGACGGCCTCGGTCCGGTTCTTGACGTCGAACTTCTGGAACAGGACGTTGAGGTGGTTCTTGATCGTCTTGACGTTGCAGCCCAGCTCTTCGGCGATCTCCTTGTTGGCCTTGCCTTCCCCGAGCAGGGCCAGGACCTTCATCTGGGTCTGGGTGAGGTCGCCCAGCGGGCTCGAGGCCGAGACGCGGTTGACCGAATTGAGCCGGCTGACCATGCGCTGCATGAGCGGCGACGGCAGGAGGGTGCCCTGCTCGGCGAAGGCGCGCAGGGCGCGCACGAGCTCCTGGGTGGGGAGCTTCTTGGAGATATAGCCGTAGGCGCCGGCCTGCACGGCCTCCATCACATGGGACTCGTCGGTGTAGGAGGACAGCATCAGGACCTTGGTGCCGGGGACGGCCTTGGTGATCTGGCGCGTGGCCTCGATGCCGCTGCCGCCGGCCATGCTGATGTCCATCAGCACGACGTCGGGTTTGAGCTCCTTGACCAGGCGCAGGGCCTCGACGCCGCTGTTGGCCTCGCCGATGACGGTGATGTCGCGCTCCGATTTGAGCCGGTCCTTGAGGATGTCCCGGAACAGCATCTCGTCGTCGCACAGCATGACCTTGAGGCCCTTCGCTTTCGCCCGCTTCAAGCTCCCCTCCCGGCCGACTCCGGAACCCCGGAGGCGGCGGCGCAGCAGTAGATCAGGTTGACGAACATCATCGCGCGCGTGAGGCGGCCGATGCGGTTCTCGGGCGCGGTGACCAGGCCCGCCCGCCCCATCAGCGCCGAGGCGTCCACGTTCCCCTCAAACGACACGTCCACCACCGCCGCCCCGGGCTTCACCCAGGAGGGGTCGAGGCGGAACGCCGTGCCGGGCACCGCGGTGACCACGATGTCCGAGCGGCGCACGCAGGCCTCGAGCGCCTCGCGCGGCGTCTTGTCATAGCATTTTACGACGGTGGCCCCGAGATTCTCGAGCATGAGGCCGAGCGGCTTGCCCACCCGCATGGAGTTGTTGACGATGGTGCAGAACGCGCCCTCGATGGGCGCCTCGGGACGCGAGACCAGGGCCTTGAGCACGGCCTTCGCGGTGGCCGGGACGACGCACTTGAGGCCGCGCGACTCGTCTAAGTAGCGCCGGAACTTGAGCAGGTAGCCGAGGTTGACCGAGTGCAGGCCCTCGATGTCCTTGCCCGGCGAGACCAGGTCCATCACCTCGTGGTCGGGCCGGCGCGCGCGCAGGGGGTACATGATGACGATGCCCTGGACCTCGTGGTCGGCGTTGAGGTTCTCGAGCGCGGCCAGGAGTTCGGCCTCGTCGCGCGCCTCCACCGAGCGCGCCATCATCCCGAGCGAGCGCGCGTCCTTGAGGATGAGGTCGCGGTACTGGGTCGAGGCGGCGTCGGTGTGGCCGCGCAGGAGCAAGGTCGCCACGCCGGGCGTGTAGGGCAGCTCGGCGCGGCGCTCGCGGACCCAGGCGAAGAACCCGTCGGCCAGCCCCCGGCAGTCGAGCACGGCGGTCATGGCGTCGATTATAGCCGAATTGGACGGCGTACTTGACGGGAGCGCGGGCGCCCGCCACACTATCGCGATGAGCGTGCTCCGGCTCTTCGCCGCGGTCCTCTGCGCCGCCTGGGCCGCCGCGCCGTCGGTGGGACAGGGCGACGTCGACTGGGACCGCTACACCAAGCGCGCCGAGGCCCTGCGCAAGTACCGCGACAAGGGCGCCCACGACGAGAAGGCCCTGCTCCAGGTCCTGCGCGAGGCCGGCATCCAGCTCGATCCAAAGGCCGGGGGCTCGTTTGCGGCGGGCTTCCGGCCGTTCAAGGTGCGGGTCTACGGCGGGATGTGGCGCTGGCCGCTGAAGGCCGGCGTGGTCAGCTCCGAATACGGCCGACGCTGGGGCAAGCGCCACGACGGCATCGACATCGCCGCCGACGAGGGCGACCTGGTCTACGCCGCGGCCCCGGGCGATGTCATCTACGCGGGGAACACCCTGCGCGGCTACGGCAACGTCCTCATCGTGCGCCACGACGAGAAGACCACCTCGCTCTACGCCCATAACTCGGCCCTGCGCGTGCGCAAGGGCGCCCGCCTCAAGGGGGGAGACCTCATCGCCACGGTGGGCTCGACCGGACGCTCCACCGGGCCGCACGTCCACTTCGAGGTCCGGCGCGAGAAGAAGGCCCTCGACCCCCGCAAGCTCCTGCCCAGGACCCGTTTCTGAGCGGTTGAAAGCCCGCTCGGGAAACGAGTAACATGTCGTCGTGTCCGCCCCCCGCAAGGTCCTGGTCGTCGACGACGAGAACGTGGTCGCGGAGATGATCTGCGAGTTCCTCGAGCGCCAAGGCTTGCGCGCCACGCACTGCAACGACGCCGCCCAGGCCGTCATCCAGCTCGAGGCCTTGAAGCCCGCCCTGCTGATCATGGACATCATGATGCCGATCTGGGGCTCGGGCCTCGACGCCTACAAGCGTCTTCGCGCGAGCAAGGGATTCCAGAAGACCCCCGTCATCTTCCTGACCGGGATGCAGATCGAGCAGGCCAAGCGCTTGGTGCCGCTCGGCGACCCGTTCACCCGCCTGCTCCACAAGCCGGTGCGGATGGCCACTTTGATGCAGACGATCAGGGACCTGACCGGCGACCGCCTCCTGCCGCCGGCCGTCCCGGGCAAAGGGGCTCCCAATGGCTGAGCAGACCATCAGCAAGCAGGGCACGGCTATCCTCAAAGTCGACGGCAAGGAGATCGAGCTCCCCATCGTCGTCGGCAGCGAGGGCGAGCGGGCCATCGACATCCAGAAGCTGCGCCAGCAGACCGGCCTCATCACGCTCGACCCCGGCTATATGAACACCGGCTCCTGCGAGAGCGCGATCACCTTCATCGACGGCGAGCGCGGCGTCCTGCGCTACCGCGGCATCCCGATCGAGGACCTGGCCGAGAAGTCGGACTTCGTCGAGGTCTGCTACCTGCTGATCTACGGCAAGCTCCCCAAGAAGGCCGAGCTCGACAAGTTCCGCGACTCGATCATCCGCCACACCCTGATCCACGAGGACATGAAGCGCTTCTACGACGGCTTCCCGCGCGACGCCCACCCGATGGCGATCCTCTCCTCGGCCGTCAACACCCTCTCGACCTTCTACCAGCGCGGCGACAACAGCGGCCACACCGACTTGGACATCATCCGCATGCTGGCCAAGCTCCCGACCATCGCGGCCCTGGCCTACAAGAAGTCGATCGGCCAGCCGATGGTCTACCCGCGCAACAAGTTCAACTACGCCGAGAACTTCCTGTGGATGATGTTCGGCATCCCGGCCGAGGACTTCGAGCCCGAGCCGGTGGCCGCGCAGGCGCTCGACCTATTGTTCGTCCTGCACGCCGACCACGAGCAGAACTGCTCGACCTCGACGGTGCGCCTGGTGGGGTCGTCTAAGGCCAACATCTTCACCTCGATCTCTTCGGGGATCTCGGCGCTCTGGGGCCCGCTCCACGGCGGCGCCAACCAGGCCGTGCTCGAGATGCTCCAGCAGATCAACACCGCGGGCGGGGACGTGAAGTCGTTTGTCCAGAAGGCCAAGGACAACCAAGCCGGCTACCGGCTCATGGGATTTGGCCACCGCGTCTACAAGAACTTCGACCCGCGCGCCAAGATCATCAAGAAGGCGGCCGACGACGTCCTGGCCAAGCTCGGCATCCGCGACCCGCTGCTCGACATCGCCAAGGAGATGGAGGAGACGGCGCTCAAGGACCCGTACTTCGTCGAGCGCAAGCTCTACCCGAACGTCGACTTCTACAGCGGCATCATCTACAAGGCGCTGGGCATCCCGGCCAACATGTTCACCGTCATGTTCGCGCTGGGCCGCCTGCCCGGCTGGCTGGCCCAGTTCAAGGAGATGGTGGGCAACGGCTCCACGAAGATCGGCCGGCCGCGCCAGGTCTACACCGGGCAGACCAAGACGGCCTACGTGCCGATCACCAAGCGGTAGGCCTCCACGCCGCTCTCGGTCTCGGCCTTCGCGCTGATCCTGCTTGCCGGCCTAGGCGATGACCCTAGCCCGCCGGCCTCCAAGGTCTCGGCTCTGGCCGCCCGCGTCGTCCTGGCCGCCGTCGCCGCGCTGGCCGGAAGCTGGGTCCACGCCTCCCTGCCGCCGCGCCTGGCGATCCTCGGCTGCGGAGCGCTCCTGGCCGGGCTCGGGGCCGCGGCGCTCATGGGCCGCGCGGCCGTGGGGCCGCCGGGCCTGGCGGCCGCCGCGCTGGCGGCGGAGTCCGGCCGGCCCTGGCCGGTGTTTTTCGGGACGCTGGCGGCCCTCGTCCTCCTGACTCTGCCGGCGGCCGAGCGCCTGGCGCTCAAGGCCGGACCCGCGCGGCTGCGCCGGTGGGGAGGGTCGCTGTTTACGGCCCTAGGCATCTTCCTTTTATACAGCGGGCTCGGCCTGCCTTAGGCGGGCGATGAGGGCGTCGACGTCCACGGGCTTGGGGAAGAACGCGGCGATGGGGCGGTCCCTGACGTCGACCGCCTCATAAACCCCGCTGATCATCGCTATCCTGAGCCTCGGCTGGATGACCTTGGCCCGCTCGGCCAGCTCGAAACCGTCCATCGGCCGGAGCTGTCCGTCGACGACCAGCCAGTCGTAGGCCTTCTCCTTAAGAAAGCCCAGCGCTGAGCGGACATCGAGCGCCGCGTCGACCTCCCAGCCCGCCCCCGTCAGCAGGAGGCGGAGGAGGACCACCGTACTCCTGTCGTCATCGACCAGAAGGACCTTCATCCTTCATGTCTAATGCAACGAGCCGGCCAGGCCGCTCAGGGCGCCGCTGCGGATAGGGTTGAGGCCGATCTTGATTGGGCGCCGACGCGATAGGCCGTCACAAATCCATCGGGAATATTTACTCGCCGTCATATTAATTCGACCCCACAATTTATACAGTCCGAGCCTGGTGAGCGGCTTCACTATCGTAGGCATCGGCGCCTCGGCCGGCGGGCTGGAGGCGTTCCGACAGCTCCTCGAGCACCTGCCCGGCGACACCGGCCTGGGCTTCGTGTTCGTCCAGCACCTGGACCCCTCGCACAAGAGCGCCCTGGCCGCCCTCCTCGCCAAGGCCACGCCGATGAAAGTGCGCGAGGCCGTCGGCGGCATGACGGTCGAGCCCAACAACGTCTACATCATCCCGCCAAACGCCGAGATCTCCATCGAGGCGGGCATCCTCAAGCTGCGCCGCCGCGTGGAGAACGTCCCGCGGCGCTCGGTCGACGCCTTCTTCGAGTCGCTGGCCAAGGACTGCGGCGAACGCGCCGTCGGCGTCATCCTCTCGGGCACGGCCACCGACGGGACCTTCGGCTTGGAGGCCATCAAGGCCGAGGGCGGGATCACGATCGCCCAGGACGCCAGCGCCAAGTACGACGGGATGCCGACCAGCGCGGTCAACGCGGGCTGCGTCGACGTCGTGCTCTCGCCCAAGGCCATCGCCGCCGAGCTCGTCCGCATCGCCCGCCATCCCTTCCTCGAGGTGTCGGCCGAGGACGCGCCCCAAGCTCCCGGCAAGCCCGGCAAGCCCGGCAAGCCCGGACACTACGAGAAGATCGTGCTGCTCCTGCGCAACCACACCGGCGTCGATTTCTCGCGCTACAAGCCCGCCACGCTCCAGCGCCGCATCAACCGGCGCATGATCCTGCTCAAGCTAGGCGAACTCGACGCCTACGTCCAGCGCCTGCGCTCCGACGCGGCCGAGCGCGACGCCCTCTATCAGGACGTCCTCATCAGCGTCACCGGGTTCTTCCGCAACCCGGACGCGTTCCGGGCCCTGTCGCAGGAGGTCTTCCCCAAGCTCTTCAAGGGCCGCGGCGCCGAGGACCCCGTCCGGGTCTGGGTGGCCGGCTGCGCCGCAGGGCAGGAGGTCTACTCGATAGCCATGCTCCTGCTCGAGTTCATGGGCGACCCGCGCAGGGCCGCCCTGCAGATCTACGCGACCGACCTCAACGAGGCCGTGCTCGAGAAGGCCCGGGCCGGCTTCTATCCGCCCGGCCTGCTCCAGGACGTCTCGCCGGAGCGCCTGCGCCGCTTCTTCACCGAGGAGAAGGGCGGCTACCGGGTCAACAAGTCGATCCGCGACATGTGCGTGTTCGCCAAGCACGACCTCATCTCCGACCCGCCGTTCTCGCGCATGGACTTGATCAGCTGCCGGAACCTCCTCATCTACCTCGACCCCGAGGTCCAGAAGAAGGTCATCCCGTCGTTCCACTACGCCTTGAAGCCCTCCGGAGCGCTCTTCCTCGGGGCGTCGGAGACGGTGGGCGGCTTCGCGGAGCTCTTCACCAGCGTCGACAAGAAGCAGCGGATCTACGCGAAGATCCCGGGGCCGAGCCGCCCCCTGCACTTCTCCTTCGCGCTCCACCGCGCCCACGGCGAGAAGCCGGCGGCGCCCGAGCAGTCGAGAGCGCCGGAGTACAGAGAGCTCGACATCCAGCGCGAGGCCGACCGGGTGACGCTCAGCAAGTACGCCCCGCCCAGCGTGCTCATCAACGACGCCTTCGAGGTGCTCCAGTTCCGCGGCGCCACCGGCCCCTTCCTGCAGCCGCCGCGCGGCAAGGCCAGCTTCAACCTGCTCAAGATGGCCCGCGAGGGCCTGCTCCTGCCCCTGCGCACGGCCGTCAACGCCGCCAAGCGCGACAACCGGCGCGTGCGCCGCGCCGACGTGCCCCTCGAGCTCGGAGGCCGCACGCGCAAGCTGAATCTCGAGGTCATGCCGCTCAAGAACCTCAAGGAGCGCTGCTTCCTGGTCTTCTTCGACACCGGGACGCGGCCCGCCGAACCGCCGCCGCCGGCCGCGGCGCCCAAAGGCCGCCCGCTCACCGCGCGCGGCGAGGCCCGCGAGGTCGAGCGGCTCGCCACGGAGCTCTCGGAGACCCGCGACTACCTGCAGTCGTTCCAGGAGCAATACGAGGCCGCCCACGAGGAGCTCCAGGCCTCCAGCGAAGAGGTCCAGTCTTCCAACGAGGAGCTCCAGAGCATCAACGAGGAGCTCGAGACCTCGAAGGAGGAGCTCGAGTCCTCCAACGAGGAGTTGACCACCGTCAACGAGGAGATGGGGACGCGCAACGCCGAGCTGACCCGGATGACGGGCGACTTAAACAACCTCCTGGCCAACGTCGACGCGGCGATCCTGCTCCTCGGGCGCGACCTGCGCATCGAGCGCTTCACGCCGCCCGCCCAGGCGCTCTTCAACCTGATGGCCACCGACGTAGGCCGGCCGCTGCGCGCGGTCAAGAGCAACATCGACTTCCCCGAGCTCGAGAAGTACGTCTCCGAGGTGGTCTCGACGGTCGGCCAGCGCGCCACCGAGGTCCGGGACCGCGCCGGCCGCTGGTTCTCCCTGCGCGCCCGGCCCTACCTGGCGGTCGACAACAAGGTCGACGGCGCCGTCCTGACGATCGTCGACATCACCGACCTCAAGCGCTCCCTGGAGAAGACCAAGGCGGTCGTCGAGGTCGGGCCGCCGATGCTCCTGCTCGACACCGGCCTCTTCGTGCGCAAGGCCAACCGCACCTTCTGCGAGGCGTTCCGCCTCTCCCTGGGCGAGATCGAGAACCGCCCGCTCTTCGAGATGGGGGGCGGCCAGTGGGACATCCCCAAGCTCCGCAAGCTCCTGCAGGGCGCTTTGCCGCGCGACAAGGGCGTGGCCGACTTCGAGTTCGAGCACGCCTTCAAGGACCTCGGCACGCGCACGATCCTCGTCAACGCGCGCGAGCTCGAGTGGGGGGACGAGGACCGGATGATCGTCCTCTCGCTGCTCGACATCACCGACCGCAAGATCGCGGTCAAGGAGGTCGAGCGCCAGAACGTCGAGCTCGAGCGCCGGGTCCGCCAGCGCACCCTGGAGCTGACCGCCTCCAACGAGGAGCTCGAGGCGTTCTGCTACTCCGTCGCCCACGACCTGCGCACCCCGCTGCGCGGCATCGAGGGATTCAGCCGGATCCTCTCCAAGAACCACGCCGCCAGCCTCGACGAGCAGGCCAAGAACTACTGCGAGCGCATCGCCGCGGCCACGACCAAGATGTCCCACCTCATCGACAGCCTGCTCGACCTGGCCCGCCTGACCCGCGCCGAGATGCGCCATGTGCCCGTCGACCTGAGCGGCCTGGCGCGCTCGATCCTCGAGGAGCTGGCCGCCCGCCAGCCCGGCCGCAAGGTCGAGCTGGTCGTCGCCCCGGGCCTTAAGACCGGCGGCGACGACCGCCTCCTCCGCATAGCGCTGTCCAACCTGTTCGAGAACGCCTGGAAGTTCACGAGCAAGCACGAGAAGGCCCGGATCGAGTTCGGCGCCGCCGAGCGCGGCGGCGAGACGGTCTATTTCGTCAGAGACGACGGGGCGGGCTTCGACATGGTCTACGCCGACAAGCTCTTCCAGACCTTCCAGCGCCTGCACACGGTCGACGAGTTCCCCGGCACGGGTGTCGGGCTGACCATCGTCCAGCGCATCATCAAGCGCCACGGAGGGCGCATCTGGGCCGACGGCGGCGTCGAGCGCGGCGCGACCTTCTTCTTCTCGCTGATCCGGCCCGACGAGCCCCCCGTCCCGCGCAACTACGGGCGGCGCGCCACGGACAAGCCGTGAGCAAGGACGCCATCTACGTCCTCCACGTCGAGGACAACCCCGACGACGTCGAGCTGACCCGCATCGCCTTCAAGGAGGCGGGCTTCCCGCACAAGGTCGTCGTGGTCAACGACGGCGCCGCGGCGCTCGACTTCCTATTCGCCACCGGCAAGCACGAGGGCCGCGACAAGGGAGACACCCCGGCCCTCATCCTGCTCGACTTGAACCTCCCCAAGGTCCACGGCCTCGAGGTCCTGAGGCGGCTCAAGGCCGACGCGCTGCTCAAGCACGTCCTGGTCGTCGTCCTGACCTCGTCTAGCGAGGACAAGGACCGCAATCGCGCGGCCGAGCTCGGGACCAACCTCTACATCCAGAAGCCCATCAGCTTCGACTCCTTCGCCGCCGTGGCCCGCAAGGTCGAGGAGCTGCTGGCCGCGCTCTAGGCTTGAAATCCGGCGTCTCTTACACCTCTCTGGGTTGTGCACGCTTTCAGGCGCACCAGCGGGGCTCCGCCCCGCTAGAACGAGACCAGGTCGTAGCCGTAGGGCGCCAGCGTGGAGCGGTGGCGCCCGAGCTTGGGATGGTCGAACTCCACGCTCACCGAGCGGTCGGTGGGATTGGCCAGCACCGCCACCGCGCGCGGCGCGCCCGGGCGCCCGGCCTCGGGCCAGAGCAGGTAGCCCACCCACTTGGGCCAGCCCTCGGGCGGCAGGACCTCCATCGACGCCCGGCCCAGGCGGGCCGCCACCGAGCGCTGGAGCTTGAAGGTCTCGTCGTAGAAGCGCTTGGTCGACTGGTCGGCGTTGGCCCAGTCGATCTGCACCGGCACGCTGAAGGGGATCGGCTTGTGCTCGTGGGGGACGGCCGCGTCGAACCCGACCTCGGCGGAGCCGTAGAAGAGCTGAGCCCCCGGCATCATGAGGGTCAGGAAAGAGGCCCCGCCCATCCACGGGCCGAAGGCGCGGCGCGGGGAGACCTCGTCGTGGTTGCCGGCGAAGACCACCTGGGCCATCCCGCCCTGCTGCCAGTCGAGGAAGGACTGCCGGCGCAGGGCCTCGCGGATCCAGCCCGGGTCCTTGCTGGTCAGGGCGTCGTACATCCCGGCGTGGCCGCCCGGGCGGTCCATGTTGTTCTTGGCGTAGATGAGGTCGAAGCCCGCCGACGAGAGGTCGTCGAAGCGGTCGTAGGCCTCGCAGAGGAAAGCCACCCCGGGATAGCGGGCCTTCACCTCGGTGATGAGCTCCTCCAAGAACTCGCGCTTGGGCAGGGCTCCGCCCAGCTCTCCGGACCAGTTGCGGCCGAAGTAGGCGTTGGTGACCTGGTAGGCCATGTCGACGCGGAAGCCGTCGACGCCGGTCTCGGCGACCCAGGCCGCGACGACGTTGACCATGCTGCGGCGCAGGCCCGGGCTCGAGTAGTCGACCTGGGCGGTGTCCTCCCAGTAGTCGCGCTGGCCGTAGGAGTCGTAGCCGCCGTGGCGCACCCAGAGCTCGCGGCCGTCGGGCGCGGTCTGCGTGAAGTAGCCGCGCGGCGGCTTGCCGGCGCCGGCCGGGCGGTGGATGAACCAGTCCGGATGCTCCTTGAGCATCTTCGAGTCCATCGAGGTGTGGTTGGGGATGAAGTCGATGACGATGCGAAGGCCGAGGGCATGCGCGCGGCCGACGAAGGCGCGGAAGTCCTGCTTCGAGCCCAGGTCGGGGTGGATGGCCGCGTGGTCGGAGACCGAGTACGGCGAGCCGCCGCCCGAGCCGCCGCGGCCGCGCTCGCCGATCGGCATGATGCCCATGACCCAGATGGCGTCGAAGCCCTTCTCCTGGATCTCGCGCAGGTCGTCTTCCCTGAAGTCGGCGAAGAACTTTCCGGAGGGGAATTCCTTCGCGCCGGCGCGGCGCTTGCCTTCCAAGTTGTAGGCGCGCGGGAAGAGCTCGTAGATGCGCGCCGACCGCGACCAGCCGGCCTTGTCGGCCGCGGCCGTGGCCTTGCGGAGCTTTTCGGTGTAGGCGGCCACGAACTCCATCAGCGTGTCGTAGCGGGCTCCCGGGTCGGGGTTGTCGGCCTCGATGGCGCGGATGGCCGCGCGCGCCTCGCCCGACCACGATACCGGGGCCAGCAGGGCGTCGAGATACTTGAAGTAGTCGCCCAGGTGGTGGAGGACGGCCTCGCGGCCTTTGTACTTGCGGATCTCGCCCTCGGCCCAGACGAAGCCCTCCAGGCCCGCCGCGGGAGCCGTCACGGCGCCGCCGTCGCTCATGTGGAACGTGAACGGCAGGATGGCGCGGCCGTCGGGAGCCTTGGTCCCGCGCGAGAGGACGTCCTTGGCGTCGGGCAGCCAATAGGGGGAGGACTTGAGGCCGGAACCGTCGAAGACCGCCTCGGGGAGGCGCCCGCCGGAGAGGCGCTCCAGTTGGGCGCGCGGGGAGACCGGACCGGCCGCCACAGCGACGGCCGCCGCCAACGCCCATAAGGCGCGGACCACCTCCCACATAGGAAGGGATGTTACTTGACCGGCCTTAAATGATTAAGGACTGGATGGGGCAACGTCGGCTGGGCCTAAAGGCCCCTCTTGTCTAGCGCCGCTTGCCCCGGCGAAACGGGGCGGAGTCCGTCCACTTCTCGGACTGCTCCGGGTCGGCGCGCAGGCAGCCCTGGCAGCCCGCCCCGCAGCAGGACTCCGCCAGGTCGCCTCGGACGGATACATTCTCCTCGGGCAGGCCGAGGATGCGCGCCGCCAGCGCGGCGATGTCTTTCTCCGAGGCCTCGAGGCGCGTCTTGAGCTCTTTCTCGCGCCTGGGGTCCGGCTCCTTGCGGTCGTAAGGACGGCCGTCGGGCGGCAGACCGATGGTGAGATAGGCCCGCTCCCCGCTGCGCTTGCTCGCGCGAAGCAGCCGCCAAAGGATCAGGCCGCGGTCGGCCAACTCTCGGTCGAAGCCCGCCGCGTCAAGCTTGGCTAACGCGGATTCTTCGGCGCTTGCGCGGACTTCAGGGGCCACCGCGGAGCCCGCCGCCGAAAGCGGGATAGGCACCGTCAGGACCGGGAGCGTCAGGCGCGGCGCGGCCACCGATGCGGGCACCGAGACGATGGAGAGCGGCGCCGCGACGACCGGAGCCGCCGGCGCGGGCGCCGGCCTCACAACGGACGCCCGCATCTGGGCCTGCGCCAGCGACGCGGACAGGAAGAGGAGGGCCTTCATCAGAACCCCCACCGCGCCGCGAAGGCGGCGAGGACGGTCAGGAACACCGGAGCCGTCACGAAGGCGATGAGGAGCGCCCGGCGCAGGGTCTCATGCCGGCTGAAGAACCCGAAGTCGAGGGCGTGTACGCCGTAGATCCGCCGCTCGAGGAAGCGCTCGAGGCGCGAGAACTCCCCATACGTCGGGATGAGGCGTCCGTCGCGCGCCGAGAGGTACACGACGAACCCTCCCGGACCGTCGAGCTCGAGGCGGTAGGCGGGCAACTCGCCCTTGCGGAACAGGTCGTCGAACTCCGTCACCGGTACCGCCGCGCCCTTCGGGGACCAGGGGGAGCCCTCCAGCCAGCGCGCCGCGGCGGCCGAGACCCAGGCGCCGTCGCGCACCGGAGGGAGAGGCTTTCCGTCGGCCGCCGATACCGCGGCCTCGGAGCCGTCGGCCAGGACGAAGGCGTACCAGGCCTCGCCGCCGCCCCAGCGTGCCTCCATCCTCTTGACCGCGGCGCCGGGCCCCAGCGCCTCGGCCGCCTCGGCGGGCGACAGGACGAAGCCGGCCGGGTCGGCCGCCGGAAGGGGCGGCAGGGCCGGGGTCACATGCTTGTTGACCAGCGGAATGAGCATCGACAGCGGCCCGGTCGTGGCGGCCGTGAGCAGCGCGAAGAGCGCGTAGGAGCCGAAGAAGCGGTGCCACTCGTAGGCCGACCAGGACAAGGACGGCAGGTCGAGCGCGAAGCCGCCGCTGACGCGCATCCAGAGCGCCGTGGCCGCGATGATGACGAGCGGAGCCCCCATCAGGAGCGGCGCGACCAGGCGCTTCAAGGCGTCGTACGGGCGCAGGAGCTTGATCCCCCAGGCATGCGGCCCCATCCCGACCCAGCGCAGGACGCGGGAGAGCCGGGAGTGGACGGCGAGCAGGCGTCCATCTCGCGCCGAGAAGAAGGCCTCGTGGTCCCCGGGGCCGGAGAGCCGGACCCGGTAATGCGGGGTCTCGCCCTTGCGGTAATACTCGCCGTCCTCAGTCAGAAGCTCGGGGCGGCCCTCGACCTTCCAGGCGCTGCCCCCCAGCCAGCGTTCGGCCTGGCCGAGGATGAAGGCCCGGCTGCGGGGCGAACGGATGACCTTCCCCGTGCGCCCATGGACATTGACGACCCGGCCGTCCTCGAGCTCGAACTCGTACCAGCGCTTGCGCCCCGAGGTGGGCGCCGTCCTGAGGGTCATCGTCCGGATCTTGGCCCCCGGTCCGGACGCCTCGAGTGCGGCGCGCGCGGCCGCGGCGGGCGACGCGCTGAACGCGGTGGACTCGAAATCCGCCATGACCTGCTCCGGCAGCGCGGGGTCCAGGCTCTCGAGCAAGACCGGGCGCAGGAGGCTCAAGGTCCCCGTGACGGCCTGCCACATCGCCATCCAGCCGAAGGTCAAACCGAACCCAACGTGCAGCTCGGATGCCGAGAGATGGCTCAGCCCCCAGGCCGCCGTCAGCCCGGCGGCGCCGAGCCCGGCCGCCGCGGCCGCCGGCCCGAGCAGGCTCCTCGCGGGAACGCTTGGCGCCACGGATACCAGGACCGTGTCCGTGTCCCGGCGCGGACGAGCGCCGTCGAAGAGGGCGCCCTGGAGGGCCGCGGAAGCGGAGGGTCCCTTCGAGCCCTCGGCCGCCGCGCGCAGGGAGGCGTCCGCGGACTTCTCGGCGCGCGGCTCCCTGTCCGCGACGGGGACCGCCGCGCGCTCCCTTGGCACGGCCAAGGACCGCGCCGCCCGGACCGCGGCGGCCGCGGGAGGAAGAGCCGCGGCCGCCGCGGTGAAGGCGGAGATGGCGGCTTGGGGCGCGGCGGCGGCCGGGATCGGCGACGAGGGAACGACGAGGGAGGGTCCGGGCAGGCCCGCATAGCGGAGCATGGCCGCCCCGGTTCGCGCGCCGACGGCCGGCGCCAGCGCCGGCAGGGCCGACGGCGCGGACGCGCCGGCCCGGACGGCCGCGCGCGCCTGCGCGAACGCCCGCGGGCAGTCAGCCAGCGCGAAGAGGGCGCACAAAAGCGCGGCCAGGGAGCGGCGGACGGCGTTCTTCAGAACGGTCATCGTAGGTCTCCTTTCTTGAGGACGGTCAGGACCAGGACGAGGACGACGGCGGCCAGCCCGGTGTACGCGACGGCCAACGGCACGATAGGCGCCAAGAACCCTCCGGTGAAGGCGGAGAATCCCCATGCCAGGAGCGCGGTCTCGCCGCCGGCCACCAGCGCGTAGAACATCAGGTGGACGCCGAGGACGCGCCCCAGGAGCTCGGGCCGCCGCTCCGCCGTCTCTTTTTGGAGCAGGGTCTTGATCATCGTCGCGGCGGGCTGGGTGAGCAGGCTCATGAGGAAGACCGCGGCGTAGATCATCGGCGGATAGGCCGGGACCAGGACCAGCAGCCAGGACGCTGCCATCCCGAGCCCCGCCAGCGCGATCCACCAGCGCGGGGCAATGGCTTTCGACCACCGGAGCAGGGCCAGGACGCCCAGGCACTGCCCGACGTAGAGCGCCGTCATCAGGTGCCCGAGCAGGACCGGACCGCCGCGCAGGAGCTCCTTGGCGACGATCGGCAGGACGGTGTTGCGGAAGGGTTCCGCGAAGGTCATGGCCGCGGCCGTGGCGGCGAAGAGGCCGAGCAGGACCCTGCCGTCGAGGATGAAGCGCAGGACCTCCCCGAGGCCGGCCGGCGGCGGGCCGGCGGCCTCGGCGCGCTCGGGAGCCTGGTCCCTCGGCAGCAGCTTGGCGTAGAGCGGGGCCAGGACCAGCGCGTTGAGCAGGGCATAGGCCGCGAAGGCGGCCGGAGTGCCGATGTGCGCCACCAGCCAGCCGCCGGCATAGGACCCCGGGATGGCGACGGCGACGGTGATGAGCTTCAAGACTATGTTGAGGCGCTGCAGGCGCTCGGCGTCCCCGCCGGCCGCGGCGGGGCTCACCGCCGCCTGGCCGAGATAGATGACCGTCATCGCGAAGGCATGGACCGCCGAGAGGCCGAGCAGGAAGGGCAGCCCCGGGGACCACCACGCGGCGGCCGCCGCCAGGGCCGCGCCGACCCCGGCGCGCACGAGCGCGGCCGCCGCCATCGAGCGCGACGGCAGCAGGCGGTCGATGACGACGCCCGCGGCCACGCCGAGGGCCAGGTCCGAGAACTGGTCGACGGTGCCGAGCAGGCCCAGCCCGCCCTTGCCGGCGACCTCGAGCACGAACAGCGGCCAGGCGATCCGCCACACGAGGGCGAGGCTGGCTATGTGGACGGCGTGGGTGATGTAAAGCCCCCAGATCCCCTTGCCGTCGGGGACGCCCGCCGGGGCAGGCGGAGGCACGGCGGCGGCGGGGGGCTCCGCCGCCACGGGCGGCCGCCCGAGCGGCTGGGACTCGGACCGGCCGGGTTCCGGGACGACGGGCGAGACGGTCGAGCCCGACGGGCGACGAGCCCCGTCGAAGAACATCCGCGACGCCGCCGCGAAGCCTTCCCGGGGGCCCCGGCCCTCCGGACCGCGCGCCGGAGAAAGACGCTCCACGGAGACAAAAACGCCGGCCGGCTCCGCGCGAGAGGCCTCCGCCGGCAAACGCGGCAGGGCCCGCGCCGGTTCGGCCGCGGCGGGAATGGCCCGGGCCGCGGCGAGGGCGAGCGCGGGCTGGACCGAGAGAGCGGGCAGGCTCGGCGACGGCAGCCGGAGGCCGGCAGGTCCCGCGGGAGAAGCAAGAGGCGGAGCCGCGGCGACGCCGACGGGCGGCAGGGCGACCGGCGGCGCCGCGGCCGCCGCGCGGCCGGCCGCCCTGACGGCGATGAAGGCCGCCTGGGCCGGGGGGGCCGAGCCATGGAAAGCCAGCAGCCCCGCCAGGACCGCGGCGGCCCCCTTCTTCCCGCGCGAGCGCGCGGCCAGCAAGGCGTAGGCGATGGCAGCCAGCGCCGCCAGCGGCACCGAGACCAAGGCCGCCAGGGCCAAGCCACGCTCATCGTCGTGGCGGCGCATGACGGCGGCGAAGTTCCATGTGTGGACGCCGAGGCCCAGCCAGCGGATGAGCCGCGACCAGCGCGTCGTCACCGACTCGACGCCCCCGTCGCGCGCCGAGATGTAGAGCACCACCGCGCCGGGCCCGCTCATGCGGACCTTGTAGACCGGGAGGCGTCCCTTCCGGTATTGGTCGTCGTGCCGGTCCATGAGGACGGCGGCGCCGGTCGTCCATCGGGAGGCGGCCAGGCGCTCGGCCAAGCCCACGACGACCTCGGCCTCGCTGAGCAGCGCGGCCACCGGCGCGCCGGTGCGGGAGTCGTAAGCCTCGACGGCGCCGTCCGCCAAGGTCAGCTCGTACCAGCTCCGTCCGCGGAAGGTCCGAAGGGACGCGGAGGCCGTCTTGGATCCCAGGCGCGCCGGGGGGACCGAGAAGGCGCCCAGGTCCGCGGGCTCGGCGCGCAGGGACGGGAAGCCGGGGTCGAGGGCGCGCAGGAGCATCGGCTGGACCGTCATGACGGTGCCGCTGAGGGCCCAAATCAGGATCAGCGCGCCGCCGAACTTGCCCAGCCCCACGTGCCAACGGAAGAGCAGCTTGCGCGTCATGCCGTCTCGGGGGGACGCCGGATGAGGAGGAGCGAGCTCAGGAGTCCCGCGCCCATCGCCGCGAACAGGCCGGGCACGCCGGCCGCCGCGGCGAGGACGCCGCCGCCCGCGCTGCCCACGCAATCGCCGAGGCGGCCGCCCGTGACCGCCAACGCCACGGCCTCGCCGCGACGGCGGCCCGGGACGCGTCCGACGGCCTCGGCGTAGACGCAGGTGGCGATGGCCCCGGCGAAGAGCCCGAGCGCGGCCCGGACCAAGGCCAGCTCCAGCGGCCCGCGGGCCAGGAGCTGGGCTAAGGTCAGCGCGGCCGTCCCGCAGACCGCGGCGCGCAGGACGCGCTCCGGACCCAGGCGGTCCGCCCAGCGCCCCCAGGCCGGGGCCGAGAGCATCGCCGTCAGGCGCGAGGCCCCGAGGATGACGGCCATCCACAGCGCCCAGGAGCTCTCGCCGGCCAGTTGACGCGCGTAGACCGGGAGTACCGGGTCCTCCAGCGCCCGCCAGGCGAAGATCCAGGCCGCCAGCGCGCCCGCCGCCCCGAAGCCGCGGGCTGGGGGGAGAGGTTCCGCGACCTCGGCCGCCTTCCGAGCCGGCTCTCCGACGAACAGCGCCGTGGCGAGCAGAGAAAGCAGGCAGAGGACGGCGCCGGCGCGAAAGACCGCCGCGGGGGCGGCGAAGCGCAGGACCAGGGCGCCGAGGAAAGGGCCGATGAAGGCGCCGGCCAGGCACGACGACTGCACCCACCCCATCCGGGAAGAGGCCCGCTCCTCCTCGGACACGGCCGCCAGCGTGGCGGCGGTGACTCCGGCCAATGCCCCCTGCAGGGCCCGCGCCAGCACGACCTCGAGCGGGGTGCGCGCCAGAGAGACGGCGAAGAGCGCCGCGCCCAGCCCCAGGTGCGCGCGCAGGAGCATGAGCTTCCGGCCGCGCGCGTCCCCGAGCCGCGCCCAGAAGGGCGTCGAGAACAGGCCGAGGCCGAGCGCGGCGGCGTCCGCCCAGCCGGTCCAGCGCATCAAGGCGCCCGTCTCCGAGACGCCCATAGAAGCGAGCAGCGCGGGGATAAACGGAGTGCCCATCTCGTAGGCGCAGATGGCGGCCAGCTGGCAGAGGCAGAGGGCGAGCAAGCTCAAGAGACCGTGTCCGCCAGCGGGTTCTCGACCTCGCAGAACTCGTCGCGCCAGGGCTCGTCGGACAGGCGCATGCGCGTCAACGCCTTGACCACGACGCGGGGACGGAACAGAAGGCCTCCGAGCTCGTCGCCGCGCTCACCCCCGATAAACGCGCGCTGCTCCTCCCAGGCCGCCCGCGCGGCCTCGCGGCCGGCGCGCCAGAGCTCCGCCTCGGGGACCCCGAAGGCGCCCGCCAGCGCGCCGGCCAGCGGGGCGAGGTTCCCCTGCAACAGGCAATGGTGAAAGCTCGAGACCAGCTCCAGGTCGTCGCGCGTCTCCATCAAGGTGCCGGGGTGGAGTTCGACGTCGAGGCCGGCCTCCCTCAGGCGTCGCCGGTCGATGCGCATGCCCCCGAAGTCGCGGAGCACCCAGTCGGCCGGCGTCCCCCGGCGGTGATAGGTCAGGGTGTTCTGCGCGTGCGCCTCGATCCCCAGGCCGAAGCGGGCCAGCAAGCCCAGCGTGACCCGCGATGAGAGCAGGACATAGTCACGGAAATAGGACAGGGCATCCCCGCCGGCCCGCTCGACGAGCTCGCTCACGAACGGGCGCCCATCCAGCGGGGACAGCTCGGCCAGGACGACGTTCGGCACCAGCCACGTGCCGGGACGGCGCTCGGGACGGCGGCGCAGGAGCATGGTGAGGTGGCGGGACTTCTCGGCGTCGGCAGGCGCCCCGGGCTCCTGGAAGTGCGCGCCGCGCGTCTCCGGGGAGAGCGAGACCAGGCGGGCGAGGTCCGGGGTCCGGTCCAGGATCCGCCCCAGCAGGTCGGCCAGCCGCGGGCTGTTCTCGACGGTGGGGGGGGTGATGGTCCGGGGGACGCTTGTCGCCTGGATCGCCAGCGGCAGTTTGAGCTGGGGGGCGTGGAGGTCGCCCAGGGGGGCCAGCGTCCGCAGCGACGCCAGCGGCTGGGCCTCGACGACGGCGTCCAGCGGGACGAGGACGCCCCTCTCGAGCTCGGCCTTGAACATCCCCTTGAGCACGTTGCTCCACTGCCACGGGTGCACCGGCAATACCTCGAAGTCCGATGAGGGGAGGGAACGCCGCCGGAAGGAGTCCTCGAAGGCAGCGGCCCAGGCCGCGGGGTAGGAGGAGTCGGCAGAGACGGAACGGCTGTCGACCAGATGGGTCTTGCGCACGGCCATGAAGCGCAGGCCGACCTGGCGGCCCAACTCCGGCGAGTAGCGCTCGACGTCGGCGGCGGAAAATCCCAGGCGGGTCTTCGCGCCGGGGTGCAGGGCATGCCCGCGCAGGACCCAGCTCTCGATGTACTCCTCGGGCCGGCAGCCGCGGAAGCGCGCGCGGCCGAACGCCCGGGCCAGGGCGCCCTGACCCGGGCGGCCCGGCAGCTCCCCGAGCCGCTCGTCGCTGCGCTCAAGGAAGATCGCCATATTGCGGACGCTCTGGCCGACTTCCTCGCAGAGACGAGAGACCGAATCCGGGCCCGCCGGCAGGAGGGCCGCCAACTGGTCGGCGTCGGTGAGCTCCTCGATGCTCCCGGATTGCCGGAAGCGGACATAATAAGGAGGGGAGGTGGACAGGGTCTCGAGCGAGCGGGCGTCATCGAGCCGTCCCATGACCTCGACCCCGCCGGCCAGGGTCACGACCGCGAAGTCCCCGCCGCCCTCGCCGCAGACGCGCGCCCGGCGGCGGCTGCTGGCGAAGCTCTCGCGCCAGAGCGCGTTGAAGACGCGCCCCATGACTTCGCCGCGGCTCTCTTCTATTGGAGCCAAGTCCGCCCCCGATGGCCGCAGGCCGTTTTGCTCGAATCGGGCCCCGGCGCGCCCGCGAGCTTCAGTTCGGCCGCAGAGGCCATGCGGGAAAGGCCGGAGAACTGTTCCCGGGTGAGCGTTAGCACCCAGTTCTGCCAGCGCATATGGACGTCGTCACATTCCCCGCACAGCCAGACCGCTCCTTCGCCCTGCTCCGCCAACTCAATCCTCATCGCGTCCTCTCCGGCCTCGATGCGTCGATTTCTTATTGAGACTAAGTCTCAATAGAAAAATCATAGCATGATTAAAATTCGACATCAATGGGGAGAGGCAGGATGTGTCGGCTAGAACGCGACCATGTCGTAGCCACAAAGGAGGAGATGCTGCCAGAGCCGGCCTTTAAAGATTAAGGGCCAAAAGTCCTAGATTCTTGACATTAGACTACACGGCCACAATACCACGGCCGCGGCTTCCCGCCTATCCTTATGGCATGGATGGGACCATCCTGCTCGTCGAGGACGACCCCGAGCACGCCAGCCTGTTCCGGTACACCCTGACCAGCGCGGGCATCCCGAACCCCGTGCACTGGGCGAAGGGCGGCCAGGAGGCCCTGGACTACCTCGCGCGGTCCCCCGCGCCGGCCCTGGTGTTCCTCGACCTGAACCTGCCCGACTTGAGCGGCTTCGAGGTCCTGGTCTGGGCCCGCCGGCAACGGGCGCTCGACGGGGTCGCCATCGTGGTGCTCTCGGCGTCGCATCAGGAGAGTACGCATGCCACGGCCGTCGAGCTGGGGGCGAGTTCCTACCTCATCAAGCCGCCGGACGCCCGCCGCCTCGGCGAGCTCATGCGCTCGCTGACGCCCGCCTAGCGCCGTTTGCGGTGCCGGAAGCCGAACACCATCCCGGCGAGGAATCCCCCGACGTGCGCCCACCAGGCCACGCCGCCGAAGTCGGCCCCCAGCGAGAGCGTCCCCGAGTAGACCTGGGTGAAGAACCAGACCCCCAGGTACATGAACGCCGGGATCTCGGCGTAATGAAGGAAGATGAAGACCGGCACCACCGTCGTCACGCGCGCGGTGGGGAAGAACAGGATGTAGGCGCCCAGCACCCCGGCGATGGCGCCCGACGCCCCGATGACGGGGATCGTCGAGGCGGGGGCGGCGAAGACCTGCACGGCCCCGGCCGCCAGCCCGCAGAGCAGATAGAAGGCCAGGAAGCGGAGATGCCCCATGCGGTCCTCGACGTTTCCGCCGAATATCCATAGCGTCCAGAGATTGCCGATGACGTGGGTCCAGCCGCCGTGGAGGAACATCGAGGTGAACAGGTCGTCGGCCGAGGGGCGGGCCGGGATGAGGCCGTGGGCTTTGAGGAAAGGCTCCAAGCGCGGCCCCAGGCTCAGTTCGTGCCAGAAGACCGCCGCGTTGGCCAGGATGAGGCCTATGGTGAAGAACGGGACCGACCGCGCGCGGATATTGTCGCGTAACGGAAACATGACGGAGATAAGATATAATATCCCGATTCTAAGACGGACGGAGACCAAACAGGATGACCACCGCCACGATGGACTACAAGGTTAAGGACATTACCCTCGCCGACTGGGGCCGCAAGGAGATCGAGATCGCCGAGACCGAGATGCCGGGCCTCATGGCCCTGCGCGAGGAGTACGGCGCCAAGCAGCCCCTCAAGGGCGCCCGCATCGCCGGCTGCCTGCACATGACCATCCAGACCGCGGTGCTCATCGAGACCCTCGAGGCGCTCGGCGCCAGCGTCCGCTGGTCCTCCTGCAACATCTTCTCGACCCAGGACCACGCCGCGGCGGCCATCGCCAAGGCCGGCAAGACGCCCGTCTTCGCCTGGAAGGGCGAGACGGAAGCCGAGTACGACTGGTGCATCGAGCAGACCCTGCGCTGGCCCGACGGCTCGGGCCCGACCATCCTCTTGGACGACGGCGGCGACCTGACCAACATCGTCATCGACAAGTACCCCGCCATGGTCAAGGACATCGTGGGCCTCTCCGAGGAGACGACCACCGGCGTCCATCGCCTCTACGAGCGCGAGAAGGCCGGCAAGCTGCCGATGCCCGCCATCAACGTCAACGACTCCTGCACCAAGTCCAAGTTCGACAACCTCTACGGCTGCCGCGAGTCGCTCCTAGACGGCATCAAGCGCGCGACCTCGGTCATGATCGCGGGCAAGACCGCGGTCGTCGCCGGCTACGGCGACGTGGGCAAGGGCTGCGCCCAGTCGCTGCGCGGGCAGGGCGCCCGGGTCCTCATCACCGAGATCGACCCGATCTGCGCCCTCCAGGCCGCGATGGAAGGCTACCAGGTCGTCACGATGGAGGAGGCCGCTCCCTTGGGCGACATCTTCGTGACCACCACGGGCTGCTGCGACATCATCCGCCGCGAGCACATGGACGCCATGAAGAATCAGGCCATCGTCTGCAACATCGGCCACTTCGACCTCGAGATCGACATCGCCAGCCTCAACAACGACAAGAAGCTCAAGAAGGTCAACGTGAAGCCGCAGGTCGACCAGTACGTCTGGCCCGACGGCAAGCACCTGACCGTCCTGGCCGAGGGACGCCTGGTCAACCTGGGCTGCGCCAACGGCCACCCGAGCTTCGTTATGTCCAACAGCTTCACCAACCAGGTGCTCGCCCAGATGGAGCTCTGGAACGCCAAGGGCACGGGCAAGTACAAGAACAAGGTCTACATCCTGCCCAAGGAACTCGACGAGAAGGTTGCTCGCCTGCACTTAAAGAAGATCGGCGTGAAGCTGACCAGCCTCAACGACAAGCAGGCCAAGTACCTCGGCATCAAGGTCGAGGGGCCGTACAAGCCCGAGACTTACCGCTACTAAGAGCGGGCCTGACGGAGAGCGAGGGCCGCGCGGGAAACCGCGCGGCCCTTCTCATTTGTGCGGGGAGACCGCCACCCAATCGCGCTTGAGGCGCTGTCCGGGCTCGACGAATACCTCCTCGGGCTCGGCGATGCGGCCCTCGAGGTCCCGGGCCGCCTCGCGGCGCTTCTCGGCGTCGAGCGATCTCACCGGCGGGATCGAGTCCTCCATGAAGCTGACCGTGCTGCGCTGCACGCGCAGCGCCACGCCGTAGCCCGACGCCTCCCAGGCTAGGCGCGCGCGGTAGCCGCCCTTCGCGTCGCTGAGCGTGAAGAAGCGCTCGCCGCCGCCGCCGCTCTTGAAGACGAGCTCGACCCCGGGCAACGCCTTCCCGCTGGCGGCGTCGAAGATCCGACCCTCGACGGTGACTCTCTTGGCCCCTTTCGGGATGGCGCTGCCGTCGGCGGGGCGGGACGGGAGCTCGGGCGCTGGGGGAAGAGCGGGCGGAGGCGCGGGGATCGGCGGCGGTGCGGGCGTCGCGGCGGCAGGGACGCCGGGGTCTCCTCCCACCGGCTCCACGATGGGAACGTCCCGGCGCAGAAAGAGCCCGGCGGCCAAAGCCAAGACCCCGAAGCTGATATAGAGATAAGGGCCCTTCCCCTTCGCGGGAGGCGGAGCCTCCGCTTCCGGCGGCGGCGCGTGCAGGCCGGCCGTAGGCGAGAAGTCCCCGGGCTGGAAGACCCGCTTGCAGTAACCGCAGACCGTGGCCCCGCCGACCACCGGCGTCTCGCAGACGGGACAAACGGGCGGCTTCACGTCCTAAGTGTAGAGAGCCCTCCCAAGCGCGTCAATAGTGGGAAGCTCAGAGGCGGGCGATCTGGGGAAGGTGGGTGAAGTGGGAATCGGAGCTCAGAAGAGGGAGGTCGTGTTGGACGACGAGGGCGGCGATCCAAAGGTCGTTGGTGGGGATCGGAGTCCCTTGACGGCGAAGTTGGCCATAAAGGAACGCGTAATGATGCGTCGTCTGATCGTCGGCGAGAAGGATGCGGACGCGCGGCGAACCCAAGAAGAACGTCAAAGCGGCCTCATTCTTCAAGGGAATCGCACCGGCGGCGAATCCTCCCCGCAGTTCGCCCAGAACGACGAAGGGAATCCAGATCTCTTCCGCCCGAGAGAGTATTTCTATGGTTCGAGGGTCCGAATCCGCGGCGGCCCGATAGGCGTTCGTGTCGAGGGCCAGCCTCACGCCCAGAGGTCCGGGTCGATGCGGCGCTGGTCCTTGAGCGCTTTGTCCGCCGCCTCGTCGGGGACCCAAGAACCGAAGAAGGAGTCCAGGTCGCGATGTCTGACTTGCTCCGCGACGCCGGCCCCGGTCCGGAGAGCCTCGAGCGCGACGGCATTGAGGCTCTTTCCCTGGCGCCGCGCCTTCGCCCGAAGAGCGGCGTCGACCGACGCCGGGACCTTGCGGATGGTGTACTGCCCGCTCGCCTTCTTCATATGCCTACAGTATAGGCACCTAGTGCCTACAATTCAAGGGGCGGCGGGTCTACCTTTTGACGTAGACCACGGCCGGGGGGCCGCCCAGGGTGCGGAAGACGTGGAGGCCGGGGTCGGGGCGGTTCCCCCAGGGGCCGTTCGGGGCGTCGAGTGGGACCGCGTCATAGCGCGACCAGTCCAAGGGAAACGTCGACTTCTCACGCTCGTCGCGCACCACGGCGAAGCGTACCGCCTCGGCTTGCACCGGCCGCGGCCCCTGCCCGCCGCCGACCACGCGCAGGCCGGGGACGTGGAACATGAAGGAGAGGTCGGGATAGCTGACCAGGGCGACGTCGCCCGGCCGGGCCGTCTTGGCCATGAGCTCGGCGGCGGCGCGCACCGGGTCTTGGACCGGCGCGCGCAGCTCGGCGGCGAACCCGCGCAGGTCGCGCTTCAGGAACGGCCCGAGGCCCAGCCATGGGCCGAGGCTGGCGGCGTTGGTCAGCAGAAGGGCGGCCGCCAGCGCGGCGGGATAGCCGCTCAAGACCGCCGTCTCGGCCAACAGATGCGCGGCCAACGGGATGAAGATGATGAGATAGCGAAAGAAGAAGTGCGGCGCCAGGACCAGGGTCAGGAGGCCGCCGGACAGCAAGGCCAGGGGGCGGCGCAGGCGCGGCGTGCGCCAAGCAAGGACCGCCGCCAGCGCGGCGGCCCAGAACGGGAAGACGTGCGCGTCGGCGCCGGCCAGGATCTCGCGCAGGTTCATCAGGCGCGACACCGGCACCCCGCCGCTGCCGTCGGCTCGACCGAGGACGTCGAAGTAGGCCATCCCCGGGAGGAGGAGCAGGAAAAGGAGGGCGGCCGCGCGGACGTCGCCGCGCTCGGGCGGCCTTTGGCGGGCCCGCGCGGCAAGGAAATGCAGCGCGAGCCCGCCCGCCGCCGCGAAGAACACCAGGAAGTTCGTGTAAAAGAGCGCCGCCGACGCCAGCGCGAGCTTCAGGCGCGCACGCGGTGCGCGGGCCAGCCACTCCTCGTAGGCCCACCACAGGCAGAGGGAGAATAGGGCTCCGGGACCATACCAGCGGCACTGCCGGGCATGGAGCAGCCAGGGGACGCTGAGCGAGGTCAGCGCCACGGCCCCCGCGGCCACGCCGTCGGAACCCGACCAGCGCCGTGAGAGCCGGAAGAGCAGGACCAGCGCCGCCAGCGCGCAGAGCGAAAACGGCAGGCGCGCCGCGAACGCCGTCGGCCCCAGGACGGCCATCGAGGCCGCGGCCAGGTAGAACGCCAGCCATGGGGAATAGTTCCAGCGCCCCGCGGCGTCGGCGTCGCGGCCCTGGTTCTGGCTGACGAGGTTGACCCCGTCGTCGACGCGCGGGACGCCGTAGCTCTGTACGCGCCGCGCCAGCACCGCGGTCTCGGCCTCGTCCTGCCAGAGCGCCGAAGCGCCCAGGCCGCGCAGGTGGGTGAACAGGCCCAGCGCGCCTACCAGCGTCCAGAAGACCATCGCCTTCACGGCCGCCCGCCCCGCAGGCGCGCCGCGTTGTCGGCCAGGAGCTCCTTCCTGGCCGGGTCCGCCTCGAGACCGGCGGCCCGCTCCAGCGCCTCGGCCGCGCCTGCGTTTTGTCCCAGCTCGGCGAGCAGGATGCCCATGTTGAGCCAGGAGGCCTTGAACGTCGGGACGGCCTCAACCGAGGCGCGGTACTCCTCGAGCGCCTTATCCTTCCAACCTCGGTTGGCGTAGATGACGGCCATGCTGTAGTGGGAGACGCCGGGGTCCTCGTCGCCGATGAGCGGCAGGCGAGAGAACGCGAATGCGGCCGCGCAGAGCCCGCCCAGCGCGGCGGACTTGCCCCAGGCCTTGGCGCGCGCGTGCTCCACGAGGCGCGCGAGCGCCAGACCCGCAAACGGGATGAGCCCGGCGGCGGCCGGGAAGCGGTAGCGGGCCAACACGTAGAAGGCCAGGCAGACCGCGAACGCGCTCAGCGCGTAGGCGTGGAGCAGCCAATGCCGCCGTTCGCCGGCCAGGCTCCATAAGAAGCCCGCCAGGCCCAGCGGCCCGACCAAGCCCCATGACGCCAGAGGCACCGGCCCCAGCTTCGTGAAGCGCTCGAATATCGCCAGGAAGAAATTGTCGGGCGGCTCCTTGTGGTTCCAGAAGAACGCCGCCTTGCGTCCCAAGAGGCGCACGGCCTCGGCCGGCCGCTCGCGGAAGAAGCGCCGGACCTCGGCGCTCCAGTACGAGGAGACTTCGGCGCGAGAGAGCGGGCGCCCGAGGCGCCGCCCGGCCTCGTCGGCGAAGTCCTGATATTCGTGGCCCGGACCGTAGCGCACGAAGGAGGGGGCCTGGTTCAAGCCGTCGGCCTCGGGGTTGTTGCCGAGGTAGAGGTTGACCCCGCCCGACGAGGTGGTCAGGCCCCAGCCGGCCTGCGGGACGACCAGGCGGTTGCGGACCTGAAACGGCAGGAGCGGCAGCCACAGGCCGACGGCGAACGCCGCGGCCGCTCCCGCCAGCACCCGGCGCTCGGCGCGCAGGGTCCACAAGCCCCAGACCGCGACGGCGGGGACGAAGGCCAGCGCCGTCGGGCGGAACACCGCCGAGACGCCGAGGCAGAGTCCGCCCAGGCCCCAGGACAGCCACGGCCGCCCGGCGGCCCGGCCGAGCAGCCACAGCGCCGCCGCGTTGGCGAGGAAGATCCAGCACTCGCCGAGCAGGCGCGACTCGAAGAACAGCGCGGGGCCATAGAGCGCGGCCAGCGCCCCGGCCGCCAGGCCGGCGCCGCGGTCGGCGAAAGCCCGCCGCGCGACGAGATAGAGCAGGGGGGCCGTGGCGGCGCCCAGGGCGTGCTGGAAGGCGAAGAGGACGAGTTGGGAGCGGCCGAAGACGGCCCGGAAGGCGGCGAGGAAGTACGGGTAGGCGGGGTTGAAGTCGAAGGCCCCGAGGCTGGGCGCCCGCCAGCCTTCCTTGGCGAGGAGGTCGGCCCAGGACTCGAAGATGGAGTCGTCGAGCAGGGGGACGGTCAGCCAAAAGTCGCCGCGGTACCAGAACAGATGGGCGAACCGTACCGCCAGGGCCAGGGCGTAGAGCGCCCAGAGGGTCTTCGACTCGGCGGCGGCCTCGGGGAGCGGAGGGGCCTCCTCGCGCCGCCGCTTGCGGCTCACGCTCGGCGCGGGAGCACCGCCGCCGCGGCCACCAGGACCTGCGAGGCGCAGAACGCCGCCAGCCAGCCGGCGGCCTTGTCCATGAAGCCGTAGGAGTGCAGGCCGATGCCCAGCATGTTGACGCCGAACCACGACAGCGCGGTGACGATGCAGCCCACCACGGTCAGCGCCATGAAGCCGCGCTCGCGCACGAAGCCGCCCATGCGCGCGTGCAGGACGATCGCGCACCAGAGAACGATAAGGAAGGCCCCGTTCTCCTTGGGGTCCCAGCCCCAGAAGCGGCCCCAGCTCTGGTCGGCCCAGATGCCGCCGAGGACCGTGCCGACGAAGCTAAACAGCAGGGCGAAGGCCAACGTCCCGTAGGTCATCTTGTAGAGCGACTTGCCTTCCTCGGGCTTGAGCGTGCCCCAGCGTTCGCGCAGGATCCAGACGTGCGCCAGGAGGCCCGCCAGGAAAGTGGCGGCGTAGCCTATCGTGATCGTCACGACGTGGGTGCCCAGCCAGAAGTTCGAGTCGAGCACGGCCTGCATCATCTCCATCGTGTCGCCGGCGGCCGAGAGGTGGTGGGCGATGAGGAGGGTGGCAAAGCCCGCGCCCGCGCCGACCGCCGCCGCCAGGCCGCGGCGGCTCCAGCGCTCGAGCAGGAAAGCCAGCAGGACGGCCACCCAGCCCACGAAGACGGCCGAGGAGTAGAGGTTGGTCACCGGCGGGCGGCCCTGCAGGACCATGCGCGCCGCCAGGCCCGCGGTGTGGATGACGAGGGCCGAGCCCAGGAGGGCCAGCGCCGCGCGGCGCAGCTGCGGGCCCCAGGCGAGGTAGGAGAGCATCGCGCAGAGGAAGGAGGCCAGATAGAGCGCCATGCCGCGCGTAAACGGCTGGACGCGGTTGAAGACGACCTCCCAGCGCGCGCGCCGCGCCGCGTGCGGGGCGCGGGCCAAGGCCGAGCCCTCGAGCGTCTCGAGCGCGCCGCGGTAGGCCGCCGCGTCGCCGGCGCGGGCCGAGTCCAAGGCCGTCGCCCAGGCCTCCGCCTCGGCGCTCAGGCGGCCGGCCTGCATCGCGGCCAGCAGGTCGTCGGGCACGGTGCGCCAGGCGTCCTCCGAGGCCCCGGGCGCCGGAGGCACGGGCTTGTAATAGGCGGCCGCGTCGAGGGTGCGGTAGCGGTTGAAGAAGCGGCCGAGGCGCAGGAGGGCGGGCGTGGGGCGCTCGCCGCGCCGGGCGCGGCCCGTGAAGTCGGACAGGCCCTCGGCCAGCGCCAGGCCGTACTCGGCGGCTTCCTGGCGCCGCGAGGGCGCGTCATCGGAATAGAGGGTGGCGCGCAGGCGGTGGAAGAGCATGAGCTGGCCGTGCAGGGTGTGCGCCGCGGTCTCAAAGCGCGTGCGGAGCTTGGCGTCGACGCGCGACACGCGCCCGGCCTGGCGGTCGACCTCCTCGAGGTGGGGTGCGAGCTGGGTCCAGGACATCACCGCCTTGCCGTCCTCGCGCCGGCCGAGCAGGCCGAGAAGATCGGGGTCGTGGACGACGAAGAGCGGCCGCTCCGCGGCCTTGGCCGGGTCGGCCGCCAGCTCGAGGAGCCAGGACGCCGCGTCCACGGTCTCCTTGCCGTCCTTGAGCGTCTGCTTGCCGCCGATGACCAAGAGCGAGTTGCGGGCGATGGTATCGAGCGGCTTGACCCGCCCGTTGGCCAAGACGGGCAAGCCGCCGAAGCGGCTCGCGTCTACCGGCCGCGCGCGCGGAGGGAGAAAGCCCGCCGCGGCGTAGAGCAGGGCCAGGCCCGCGGCGGCCGCTCCGGCCCTTCCCAAGCCCGCCGCAGGAAGACCCGGCTCGGCAGCCGCGGGAGGCTTGGCCTCCGAGAGCATGAGGCCGAAGTGGAGCAGGAGCCCCAGCGTCACCAGCCCGAAGGAGAGATAAGGCAGCTGCCAGGCCGGGTTCACGACCACCTGCAGGACCGAGAGCGTGTCGCCCTTCCCGAAACTGGCCTGGTAGAAGGTGCGTCCCAAATAGCGCAGGGGATGGTTCATCCAGATCAGGACGTCGCGGTCCTCGCCGGTGGCGGCGTTGCTCAAGCGCACGAGGCTGGAGAAGTTCTTGGGGATGTCGGTGCCGGCGTAGAGGTCGTGGCTGAAGTCCTTCAAGCTCACCGTGAACGGCAGGTAGTGGCGCTCGGGGCGCAGGACCAGGCCCCAGCGCCGGCCGCCGGCCGTGAACTCCTGGACCAGGCCCAGGGAGCTCGAGGCCAGCCAGGTCCCCAGCCGCTTGCCGCCCGTGCTGAGCTCGAGAAACGCCGCGGCCTGGTTGCGCTGGTCGTCGAGCGAGACCGGCGGCAGGGGCTGGAGCACCAGGGACGGCCCGAGTCCTTGGTCGGCCAACGAGGGAGGGAGGGCCCCGCCCGGCGGCCGCCGGCCGGCCGCGACGTTGGCGAAAGAAGAGACGACCTTGACCGTGAACGGCCAGGCGGGATGCGTCAGCACCCGGCCCTCGCGCAGGGCCTCCTGGCGGACGGCATAGACGGTGTCGAGCTCGGGGTCGGAGAGGTCGACGACGGCCAGCTCGTCGCGGCGCGGGGCCTCGGAGTAGTTCATCGAGGCGCCCTCCTCGATCGCCATCTGGGACTCGACGGCCAGCATGCCGGTGGCGAACTCGCCGACCACGAAGAGCGCCAGGCCGACGTGCACGAACCAGAGCCCGGCCTTGCGGCGCGTGCGGGGCAGGCGCCAGAGCATGACGGCCGTGAGGTTGACGAGGAAGAGCAGCCCCACGGCCCCGCCGGCCGGGAAAAGCGGCAGGCTCAGCTCGGTGCCGGGCAGGCGCCCCCAGAGCATGAAGGCGCGGAAGTAGCGGTCGATGGCGTTGAACGTGCCGATCTCGACCTGGCCCAGGGTACAGAGGACGACCAGGGCCGCGAGCAGGCCCATCGCCGTCAGGGTCAGCCCGAGGCCGGAGGCGGCGCGGCGCCAGCCGACTAGGCTCATCCGGCCGGCTTGACGCCGGAGAGGAAGGTCTTGAAGGCGGGCTTCGCGGCCCCGACCGTAGCGTCGGGCCCGACCAGCTTGAAGAACCAGGTCTCGCCGCCGCGGGTCAGGAGGGCGGCCAGCATGCGCTGGGAGGCGCCGGGCAGGTCGACCACGGTGAAGGCCCCCGCGGGCGAGCTCACCGGCTCGGCGGCGGCGCGCAAGGCCGCCTCGTCCCACGGCGGCAGGCCCACCTGGCCGCGCCAGCGGTTGACGTTGGCGAGCGGGCCCCCGGCGTCTCCGGGCAGCGACACGACCGAGAGGTCGCCGGGGCCGGCCGCGCCCGGCACCACGAACGTGGCGCGGCGCATGCCCGAGCCGGGCTTCGCGGTCCAGCCCGCCGGGGCGGGCCAGCTCAGGGAGCCCATCATGCCCGCGACGGGGGCCCCAACCGCGTCGGCGGGCTTGGCGACCCGATAGACTTGGATCTCGTCCTTCTTGCAGGCGGAGGCGAGCAAGAGGGCGGCGGCTAGCAGGAATATCATGGGAAGCTCCTGCGTAGATTGTACAAATTGATAAACTCGGCCCCGGTGCGCAAAGACCTCGGACTCCTCGGCAAGGAAGCCGTCGTGTACGGCCTCTCGACGGTGGTGGCGCGCCTGCTCAACTTCCTGCTCCTGCCGTTCTACACGCATTACCTCGCCCCCGGGGAATACGGCGCGGTGTCGACCGCCTATTCCTACCTGGCCTTCCTCAACATCTTCCTGCTCCTGGGGCTCGACCAGGCCTACCTGCGCTTCGCGACGGGCGCCGACGACGCCCGGGCCGAGGCCTCGTTCTCCACCGCGTTCTGGTCGCTGGCGGCCTGGGGCGCCGTCGCCGCGGGCTCCCTGGCCTTCTTCGCCACGCCGCTGGCCGCCGCGGGGGGCATATCGGTGGCGGCCGGTACGGTGGGCCGCTGCATGGCGGCCATCGTCCTGCTCGACTCCTTGGCGGCCCCGGCCTTCGCCGAGCTGCGCCTGCGCCACCGGGCCTGGGCCTACGCGGGCATCAAGTCGTTTAACATCGTCCTTTCGGTGGTCCTCAACATCGCCTTCGTGGGCGGGCTCAAGCTCGGCGTGCGCGGGGTATTCCTGGCCGGCGTGGCGTCCTCGGCGGCCTCGCTGGCCCTGCTGGCGCCGGTCATCGCCTCGCGCCTGCGCGGCCGCTTCGAGCGCCCGCTGGCCGAGGCCATGTTCCGGTTCGGCCTGCCGCTGGTCCCCGCGGGCCTCGGGGCCATGATGGTCCAGGTCATCGACCGCCCCATCCTGCTCAAGCTGACCGACAGCGCCACGGTGGGCATCTATCAGGCCAACTACCGCATGGGGATCTTCATGATGCTCCTGGTCAGCACTTTCGACCAAGCCTGGCGGCCGTTCTACCTCGAGCGCGCCGAGAAGCCGGAGACGCCCGCCCTCCTGGCCCGCGTGCTGACGCTGTCGGTGGCGGGCATGGCCTGGACGGCGCTCGCCCTCTCGCTCTTCATCCCCGACCTGGTCCGCTTCGAGCTGCTGGGGCGGCCGCTGATCCATCGCGCTTACTGGGAAGGGCTGGGGGTCGTCCCCATCGTCCTGTTCGCCTACGTCTTCCACGGCGCCTACATAAACTTCCTGGCGCCCGTGACCATCGCCAAGCAGACCGCCTCCGTGGCGGCGGTGACGGCGCTGGGCGCCTTCGTGAACGTGGCGGCGAACTTCCTGCTCATCCCGCGCTTCGGCATGGTGGGAGCGGCCTGGGCCACCTTGGTCGCCTACGCGGCCATGGCCTGGCAGATGCACTTCTTCGCGCGCCGGGCCTGGCCGGTACCCTACGAATGGGGGACGCTGGGCGCCGCGCTGCTCCCGGTCGCCGCCGCGGGGACGGTGGCGCTGGGCCTCGAAGGCCGGCTCGAGCCGGGCAACTGGCTCGCCCTGCGACTGGCCCTGGTCCTCGCCGTGCCCGTCGCCTGGCTTCCTCTATTGAGGAAGCAGCTCTAGCGTCCCGCGCGTACCATCAACGCGGATCCGGTCGCCTTCGCGCAGGAGGACCCGGCGCGCCCCCGCGACAGCTCGTCTGCCGCCTTTGGCCGGCCCCAGCAGAGCCTGCTCGAGCGCCAGGCCCGCGCCCTCGCCCCATGAGGCGCGCGGCAGGTCGACGGCCGGCACCTTCGCGCGCGCCGCCGTCACGGCCACCGCCGGCCCGCCGGAGGTCGAGACGATGGCCTTGGCCTTGCCCGCCGGCGCCACGTCGTTGGGCGCGAGATACGGCGTGACGAAGATCTTCCCCGACTCGGCCCGCCGCGCGTCGAAAGTCAGCTCGCCCTCCACCGGTCCCCCGGGAGCCAGCGGGACGCCGGCCCAGGCCTGCTCGGCGGGAGCGCCAGGGGCGGCCGCCGAGACCGGGGAGACCAGTCCGAGCTCGTCGAGGCGGCTCAAGGCCGTCTCGACGTTCACCGCGCGACGGCCTCCCGTCGAGCCGGACGACTCGGCGGCCAGCCTGGCCGGCCGCCCATCGGGGCCGCGCACCAACAGCACGATGAGCCAGGCGTCCGGACCGACGCGCCATTGTCCGCGCTCGACGCGCGCGCCGCCGACCACACCGGCGGGCGTCGACCAGGCCAGAGCGGGGACGAGGCGGCCGCGCCAGTCCGGAGGGATGGCCGCGGCCGCGCCGGCGCGCTCGAGCGCGTCCCAGCGCGGGTCGAGCAGGAAGCGTCCCCCGGCGCGCCGGGCCTGGCCGCGTGCCAAGGCGGCGCCCATGGGCTCGTTGTAGTGGATGTCGATCGTGCGCTGGCCGACCTGGAGGCCGGGCGGGAAGGCCGCCAAGCCGAGTCCGGCCAAGACGGCGTCAAACTGGGCGCGCAGGGTCTGGCGGGCGCCGGCCTTCGCGATCCAGGCCGCCATCCCCTGGCGCAGGGCGTCGGGGCCGTCGCCGGCCAGCGGCAGGCGTCCCTCGGCCGCGAAGGCGCGCGCCAAGGCCTCGAGGCGTTCCTCGCTCTGGCGCCGGGTCATCGTGTCGGACAGATAGGACTTGAGCAGGGCCGGCAGGCGGCGGGACGCCGCCGCCGCGCCCCAGGCCGCCGCGAAGCTCTCCGCGCGCTCCTCGGGCCCGGCGCCGCGTTCGGCCCCGAACGAGGCCCGGACCACGCCGGCGTCGGCGGCTACCGCGAAGCCGCACTCGAAGAGGGCGCGGGCCAGGAAATAGAACGCCGCCTGGTCGAGCGGCCCGGCGCCGGGCGGCTCGGCGCGCAGGCGCACGGCGGGGGAGCCCGGCGGGGCCGAGAGGTCGAGGCTGACCGAGATCCCGGCCGAACGCAGCCAGGCCCGGCGGAGGGAAGCCGCCGCTTGCTCGGGAGGGGCCGCGCGCGACGCAGCGGCCAGCGCGGAGAGCACCGGCGTGGCGCGCGCACCAGAGAGGTCGTCGACGGCCAGAAAGGGCAGCTCCCAGGCGCCGCCCTCCTCGGAGAGCAGGGCGTTGGCGGCGGCCTTTGGGCCGGCCGCCTCGAGGGCGCGCTCGCGCAGAGTCCCCGCCATGCGGAAGGCCGACTTGCCTTGCGGGTCGGAGAGCAGGTCGGCGTCGGCGGGGGGGAGCGGACCGGCGGACCTTGCCGCCACAACCAGCGCCGCGGCCAGCGCCGAGGCTTCCTTGGCGGCCGACGCCCCCACCGCCAGGGCCGCGTGGCCTGCCAGCCGCTCGAGGCGCTGGGCGGCCTCGGCGGCGTCCGGGCCGCGCGGGGCGGCCGCGGCCGCGGCGACGCGCGCGCTCAGCGCGTCGGCCTCGCTCAGCAGTGCGTCGAGGGCCGCGTACCAGGCGCGGACCGCCTCGGGCGCGGGCTTGCCGCGGCGGACGAGCAGGACTTCGGAGCCGACGGGGGACGCCAGGACGAGGAGCGTCCCGGCGAGCAGGGCCCTCAACGGGCCAAGACGACGCGATAGCCCAGGCCCAAGGCATCGAGGCCCGAGGCCGCCGGGGCGGGACGCTCGGCGCGCTCGGCGGGCAGGGCCCGCAGTTCGGCCAGGACCTGCGCGGAAGGAGCTTCGACCTCGGGGCCCGCCGGCAATGCGGCGCGCAGGATGCCGAGGGACTGGAGCGCGCGGATGAGGAAGGCTCGGAGCTCGTCCCAGAGCGACAGGACCGACCCGCCCAACGCCCGCGCCGCCACCCAGAAGCCGGACCACAGAGAGCCGCCCTGGGCCATGGCGGCGCGCGCCGAGCTCAGGACGCCGGCCGAGGAGCGCATGTTGAAATCGGAGGCCATGCCCGACCCTTCGAGCTCCAGAGGCCCGTCGAGCGCCATGAAGCCCTTGAGTTCGGGCAGGGCGAGCATCGAGGCCAGGGACTGCGGGACGACCGGCATCGGGGCGTCCGACGCGTTGGCGTGCTTGAACTTGACCCGGACGAAGGCGGGGCGACCGCCCGAGGCGCGGACCTGCTCGACGCGGATCTTCGGCGCCGGGGCGGCGCGGCCGGGCTTCTCGAGGGCGTTCGTCAGAACGTGCTGGACGGTCCGGGCCACGTCGCCGACGTTCTCGACGTAAGGCTGGCCGGGAGCGCGCAGCAGTTCGTCCCAGCCGTGGACGCTCTTGGCGAAGCGCGCGGCGTCGCTGGTGCGGCCGGCCGCGGCGGCGCTAAGGGCCTTCTCGGTCAAATCCTTGACGGCCGCGGGGGCGCGCACGGCGGCTTCCTTCTTAAGGCCGGCGACGCGGGCCGCGGCCTCGCGCTCGGGAAGGCCTTCGCGGGCGATGTCCACCGCCCTGCCGTAGAGGGCAGGGGCGTCGGCATGCTCGGCCCCGCGCGCCAGGCTCTGGACCTTGGCCAGGGCCGGCGCCACGCCGACGACCTTGGGGTCGGGCAGGCCTTGGACGGCGGTGCCGTAGGCGCCGGCGTTGTGGGCGGCGGAGGGGGAATCGGTGGGCAGAGCGGAGTCGCCGGCGCGGCCGCGCGAGAAATCGAACAGCTTGTCGAGATGGCCGCCGACCGCGCCGCTCTGGCCGGCCCTCTCGTCCTTCTTGGCGTTATCGAGGCCCTTCATGGCGCCGCCGATGGTCGACATCCCGCCGGCCGGGTTGTCGGCGCGCGCGTCTCCGGGCGGCGGCAGGGTCCCGCCGGGGACCATCGAGCCGGCTCCGGCCTGGGCCGCCGAGGGGCGGGTCTCAGGGGCGCCCTGGCCGACGAACGCGGAGGGGGAAGGCGCGCCGACGGAGGCGGCCGAGGGCGGCAAGGAGGTGCGCGGGTCCGCGGCCGCGGCCACGGCGCGAGGTGCGCCGCCCGTGCCTACCGCGGTCGGAGTATTCGGATTGACGATGCCGCTGACGCTCAAGCCGCCGTTGTAGCCGCCGTAGCCGGCCCCGGGGGTGAACGTCTGACCCGTGACGCGGGCGCTCGCCCCAGCCGTTCCGGCGCCGCCGACGCCAGCCTCGCCGACCATCGGAGTAGTCCCTACCCGGGTATTGGCACCGGCGAGTCCGGGGACAAACAAGGAAGCCAGAACGGCTCTGCCTATAGAGGAAAATCTCATCGCCGACAGTATAGACCCCCACTTGGCCCCCTGTCCAGGGCCGAGAGACCCGAGCCTGCCATGGGACACCGGACCCAGAGAGCGCTCTCCGGAACATCATAGGCCCATGGTCCCAATAATTACTAGGCCTCATGCTATAATCCCATGGGCCCCCGGTCCCAGGTGAGGCTTGGGCCCATGTCCCATACTATCGGACGCAGGAGACCTAGGAATATATGCCACCCAAGACCCCCACGGACCCCTCGTCCTTAAAGGACCGCCCCGCCGCCACCCTGCTCAAGTCGTGGGGCAAGAAGATCTCCTCCGGCTCCGCCTCCGGCATCCCGGTGTTCATCGGCGGGACCTGGTCCCTGGCCGTGCCCCGCGGCAACAAGCGGATCCTGCAGCTGCCGCTGAACATGAACAAGGGCTGAGGGCCCTGGCGAAGCCGGAAATCGCCTGCTACCATATCGACGATATGGAACGCGGCAAGCTGACCCTTTCCACCTCCTTAGCCTCGGCCTTCACCGTCGCCCTCGTGCTGGCCTTGCGCGCCTCGGGAGATTGGCGCGGCGCCGTCGTCGTGGGCGGCGTCAGCGCCGGCCAAGCCGCCGCCAGCGGCGCCTTCCTCGACCAGTTGATGGCCTCCTTCATCCCGCGGGTCCATGCCCGCGCCGCCGCGGCCGTCAAGGGCTCCGGCCTCGAGGCCCCGGTCTCCAGCATGGGCTCGACTCCGCCGGACCTCTCGGGCGGCGGACTGCCGCCGGCGATCGGCGGCGGGGCGCCGGGCGACGCCGCCTGCGAAGGGCCCGCCTGCCAGGCCTTCTTGGACCAGGCCGCCGCGGCCGCCGCCATGGGCGGCGGCTCTCTGGAGGAGTTGGCCGCCGCGGCCGCCAAGCTCACCGACGCCGAGAAGGAGGAGGCCCTGCGCCTGGCCCTCGTCCAGATGAAGGCCCGCGGCAAAGGCGACACGCGCAACTACGGCTACAAAGACTCGAAGCGGCAGACCGCGGTCTCCGGCCCGCCGCCGGACTCCTCCGCCTTCGAGGCCTCCTTCGGCGGCATGATCCAGAAGCTCAAGAACCGCGCCGCCGCGGCCGCCCCGACCGGGCTGGGCGGGGGAAAGGAGGGCGAAGGCTCGGGCTCGGGCGAGGAAGGCGAGTCCCCGATCCTGACCAAGAACGGCATCGACCCCAAGTACAACAGCCCGACCTTGAACGCCCTCCAGAAGGTCAACGCCAACGGCGCCCACGCGCTCAAGATGGGCTCCGACCCCGGCCTCGAGGACGGCAGCCGCGACCACGCCGGCAAGAGCTTCGACGGCAACCTCAACACCTTCATGGACATCCCCATCGAGGTCAAGAAGGGCGCCATGGGACAGAGCACCATCACCGTCGGCGAAGACTAGCCTCCCTCCGAACTGCTAGAATACCGGTATGGCCGCCAAGAAGCTCAACGTCTCCATCCGTCCCGCCGAGGCCGTCGAGGCCGAGTCCAAGCTGCTCATCAGCCCCCTGGACCTGTCCGCCCGGCTCAAGTCCGATCCCAAGCTCGTCCTGCTCGACGTGCGCAGCGAGCTCGAGCACCGCATGCTGCGCATCGAGGGCGCCAAGCTGGCCACGCGCCAGCTCGTCGAGGAGATCTTCGCCAAGTGGGACAAGGCCACGCCGATCGCCCTCTACGACCACTCCGGCCGCGACGGCCTCAACGCCGCCAAGGCCCTGGTCAGCCGCGGCTTCACCCAGGTCCAGGCCCTGGCGGGCGGCATCGACGCCTGGTCCCAGGCCGTCGACCCGCTCATCCCGAGGTACTGACATGCTGACCACCCGGCTCGCCTCGAACCTCGTCACCTGCCGCTTCGAGCTCGACAAGCCCCTGGCCGAAGGCGCCTTCTGGTTCGGCGACGCCGCCATGGCCAAGGACTCGCCGCTGGCCTCCGCGGTCTTCGGCGTCGACACCGTCGTCGGCGTCAAGATCAACGGCCCGGTCCTCTCGGTGACGCGAGACAGCTACGACGACTGGCCGGTCATCACCAAGCAGGTGGCCGAACTCCTCAAGAAGCACGCCGCCTCGGGCAAGGCCGCCGTGGCCCCCGGCACCCCGACCAACCTGCCGACCACCGCCCAGATCCGAGAGAAGGCGGCCCACGTCCTCGAGACCGAGATCAACCCGGCAGTGGCCTCGCATGGCGGCGAGATCATCCTCGTCGACGTCAAGGACGCCACGGTCTTCGTGCGCCTGACCGGCGGCTGCCAGGGCTGCGCCAGCTCCACGGCCACCCTCAAGCAGGGCGTCGAGCGGAGCCTCCGCGAGGCCATCCCCCAGCTCGACGAGATCAAGGACGTCACCGACCACGACGCCGGCGAGAACCCCTACTACAAAGGCTAGTTCGCCAGCAGCTCCTCGACCTTCTTGACGATTTCGGGGGAGTTCGGCTCGACCTTGGGGTCGAAGCGGGCGGCCACCGTCCCGTCCTTGGCGATCAAGAACTTCGCGAAGTTCCAGCCGATGTCGCCGGTGAACGGGGACTCCTTGGTCAGGTAGGCGTAGAGCGGGTGGATGTTCGGCCCCTTCACGACGATCTTCGAATAGAGGTCGAAGGTCGTCTTGTAGTTGAGCGCGCAGAAGTTCTTGATCTCGGCGTCCGAGCCCGGCTCCTGGGCCCCGAACTCGTTGGCGGGGAACGCCGCCACCGCGAAGCCCTTGCCCTTGTACTTCTGGTAGACCTCCTCGAGCCCCTTGTACTGCGGGGTGAGGCCGCACTTCGACGCCGTGTTGACGACCAGGAGCACCTGGCCCTTGTAGTCGCCGAGCTTGCGAGCCTTGCCGGCGTTGTCCTTCATCTCGAAGGAGTAGAACTTGGACTTCTCGGCCGTGGTCATGGGTTTGCCTCTCTTGGGCGCCGCCGCGCCGGCCGTCAGGGCCAGCGCCGCGGCGAGGATGAGCTTCAAGGTCATCTATTGCCTCCCGACTAGGAATACCGCCCCGCAGACGAGCGCGCCCTGCAAAAAGAAGAACGCCAGGCTGACCTTCAACCCCAGGGCCAGCGCGCTCATAAGGGAAGAGACGCCCAGGGCCATCGCCGCCAGGAGGCAGACGACAAATCCCGCCGCGGCCCAGGCTCCCGTCGTGTAGAGCGCCGCGACGCGATCGGCATCGGCCACGCCGGCGTCCTCCAGGGCGTCGCCGGCCCTCTCGGCGGCGTCCTCGAGCCGTCGGGCCGCCTTCTTGCGCGCCTTGCGCACCGCGCGCGAGTCGCCGACCCGCTCGGCGAGCTCGCGGCCGGGCTCGAGGATCCAGCGCTCGCCGGCGTCCCGGACGACGCCCTCCGGCAGGGCTTCGACGGCCTTGCCCGCGCCGAACGCGGAGCCGGTCACCACCAGGGTGGCCAGGAGGGCGGGAAGGAGCTTGGCCTTCATGCCGCCGCCGGCGCCGGCCGGGCCGGGGGGTCGTCGAGCCGGAACGCGGCCCAAGCCCAAGGCAGGCAAAGCGCCAACTGGGCCCAATACAATCCGTAGCGGCCGTGGCCGAGGAAGAAGCCGCCCAGGGCCCCGCCGCAGAAGGCGCCCAGGAACTGGCTGGTGTTGAAGACGCCGACCGCCGTGCCGCGCAGTTCGCGCGGCGCGAAGCGCGTCACCAAGGACGGCAGGACCGGCTCGATGAGGTTGAAGCCCGTGAAGAAGACCACCAGGCCCACCGCGGTCATGACGGCGCGGCCGTCGGAGAGGGCCATGATGAGCGAGCCCGCGGCGGAGACGCCGACGCCGGCGAAGAGCAGGGCCTTGAGCTTGCCCTTGGCCTCGGCCACGCCGACGGCGGGGAGCATCACGAGGCCGGCGATGAGGATCATCGGCAGGTAGACGTGCCACATCTGGCGGCGGTCCCAGTGCGCCATGAGCAGCCTGGGTGTCACGACCCAGACCGCGGTGAGGCTGGTGTGGAGGATGAACATGAGCAGGTCGAGCGAGAACAGGTTGCGGTCGCGCAGGATAGCGCCCACGTGGGCCCGCGTGAGCTCGAGCGGCTTCTCGACGACGGGAGTGGGGACCATCGTCACGAGGTAGAGGATGGCGACGAGGTCGAGCGCGGCCGTGCTCCAGAACAGCGACGGCACGCCCCAATGCGCGCTCATGACCGGACCCACCGCGAACCCCAGGGCGAAGCTGGCGCCGATCGAGATGCCGATGACCGCCATCGCGCGGCCTCGGACCTCCTCGCGCGTGAGGTCGGCGGCCAGGGCGATGACGGCCGACGAGATGGCCCCGGCGCCCTGGATGAAGCGCCCGATGAGGAGGGGGACGATGCCGGCGGCGGTGGCGGCGACGACGCTGCCCGCCGCGTAGACGAGCAGGCCCGCGGCGATGACCGGCTTGCGGCCCCAGCGGTCGGACAAGAGCCCCATCGGCACGGTGAAGAGGGTCTGGCTCAGGCCGTAGAATCCCACGGCCATGCCGGCCAACATAGGCGTGGCGCCCTCGAGGGTCAGGGCATGGACGCTCAGGACCGGCAAGACGAGGAAGAGGCCCAGCATCCGCAGGGCGAAGATGCCGCTTAAGCCCGCGACGTTGCGCAGCTCGAGCGCCGTCAGCCCCACGCCTCGGATGCCCTTCGCGCCGCTCATCCGCCCAGCCCATAGAGCATCCCGTACACGACCACGCCCGTCACCGAGACGTAGAGCCAGACCGGCATGCCCCAGCGCCCCAGCGCCCGGTGGGCTTCGATGCGGCCCTTCCACGCCAGCCAGACCATCCGGCCGGCGATGAACGGAACGGCGCTGGCCAAGACGGTATGGGTGAACAGGATGGAGAGATAGACCAGCCGCGGCGCGCCGGTCCCTTGGAAGCGCACGGAGCCTACCTGGTGGTGATAGGCGAGATAGGAGGCCAGGAAGACGCACGAACAGGCCAACGCGCCGAGCATGCAGACCCTATGCTCCTCGCGGCGGCCGGCCCGCGCATGGCGCCAACCGACGGCCAGCAATGCCGCGCTGGCGGCGTTGAGCCCCGCGTTAACCGTCGGCCAGGGAGGTGGCGTGTCAGCAGGCGGCGCAGGCCGTCGCGCCTTCCCGCTTCTGGCGCGTATCGGCGTCGACGCCGTCGAGGAAGCTCAAGAGCGCCGCGCAGGCCGCGCGGGTCGCCGCATCGACGCGGGCCTGGTCGCCGCCCGCGGCGTCCACGGCCTTGCGCGCGTTCTCCGAATGCCAGACGTCGGCCAGGCGATGCACCTCGAAGAAACCGAGGGCGCGCGGCTCCGAGAAGCCGTAGAAGGCCTTGAGGCCGGCGATCTTGGAGTCGGAGACTTTGGGGAGCTGGGACTCGTAGGCGTTGAGCGCCGCCAGGCCCGTCACCGGGTCCGCGGAGCAGAGCGCGAAAAGCGCGTCGAACGCGGCGCGGGTCGCAGCACTCGGCTCGGAGCCGGTCACCTCGGCGCGGGAGAGGCCCAGGCCCTCCGCGAAGCGCAGCCACAGCTCGCGGTGGTTCTCGGGGCCGATCTCCTCGTCGGCCAGGTTCTCGACCAGCGAGAGGCGGACCTCGGGGTCGGCGGTGATGGAATGGACGCGGCTGACCAGGCGCGGGAAGTTCTTCTCGAGGTGGTAGTACTCCTTCGAGTAGGTCCGCAGGTCGTCTTGGGTCAGCCGGCCGGCCGACCAGGCTTGGTAGAACGGGTGCTTCAGGAGCGAGAGCTCTTCGATCGTGGCGTCGATGGCCTTCCAGTCCATGTTTTCTCCTCGAAAGCGCGTCCTCGAAAACGGTCCGCCGACTCTAGCAAGAATGACGCGGAAGCGGCAAGTTGATAAGATGGACACACCGATGCTCAAGGCCCTACTCCTCATCGCCTTCGCGCTCTACGCGGCGGCCACCGGCCTGGCGCTCGCCTATCTCGGCTCGCGCGACGAGCGCCTGCCGCGCTGGATGTGGCGCCTCCTGGGGCTGGGCGCGTTCTTCCACCTGGGCTCCTTCTGCACGCTGCTGCGCGAGTTCTGGGTCTGGCCCGAGAACCGCTGGTTCTTCCCGATGGCGACCCTGCACGGCCTGCTGTCCTGGCTGGCCTTCACCAACGCCCTGGTGTTCCTCGTCGTCGAGGGGGTGGGGCGGCTCGGCATCCTCGGCGCGTTCGTCCTGCCGTGGACCCTCTTGGCCGGCGGGGCGGCGCTCTTGATCGACCCCAAGGGCGGGCCTCTGGCCGAGGGCCTGCGCAGCTACTGGCTCAACATCCACCCGATGCTTCTGATGCTGGCCTACACCGGCTTCGCCAACGCCTTCGGCGTGGGCCTGGCCCGGCTCGTCCAGGAGCGCCAGCTCAAGTCCAAGAAGCCCAGCGCGCTCTGCTACCGCCTGCCGGCCTTAGAGGAGCTCGACCGCCTGCACGGCTCGACTTTGGCGTTCTCCTGGCCGGTCCTGACGCTGGGCCTGGTCATGGGCATGGTCTGGTCGAAGGCCGCCTTCGGCCGCGCTTGGGGCTGGAGCGCGAAGGAGACCCTGGCCCTCGTCACCTGGACCCTCTACGGCGCCTGCCTCTACGGCCAGTTCTTCGGCGGCCTGCGCGGCCGGCGCGGGGCCCTTCTCGGCACGGCCGCCTTCGCCTCGGTGCTCGTGACGATGTTCGGCGCGTCGCATTTCCGCTGATGCCCGAGCTGCCGGAGGTCGAGACGGTGCGCCGCGTGCTGGCCGAGCGGCTGGTCGGGCGGCGGGTCAGCGCGGTCGTGGTGCCGAAGGTGACTTTCTACCGCCGGCCTCCGCCGAAGGCGCTGACGGGACTCGTGGACTCCGAGTTCCTCGCGGCCCGGCGGCGGGGGAAGTATCTCCTGCTCGACTTCTCCGGTGACAGGACGCTCACGGGACACCTCGGCATGTCGGGCCGCCTGTTCCTGGCGCCCAGCGCCGCTCCGACCCAGGCTCATGAGCGCTTCCGGATGGACTTCGGCCCCGAGTCGATGCGCTTCGTCGACCCGCGCCGCTTCGGGCGCATCGCCTGTCCGCTTCCCGAGTTCGGCCCCGAGCCGCTCGAGGCCGCTTTCGACGCCGCGCACCTGGCCCGCGAGTTCCGCAAGCGCCGCGCCCCGGTCAAGGCCTTGCTGCTCGACCAGGCCGTCGTCGCCGGGGTGGGAAACATCTACGCCACCGAGGCGCTGTTCTTGGCCGGCGTGCGGCCGGCCCGCGCCGCGGCGTCGCTGAGCGCGGCGGAGCGCGAGCGGCTCGTCGCCGCCGTCAAGCGGGTACTGACCGCGGGCATCGAGACCGGCGGCTCGACCTTGAGCGACGAGGCCTTCCTCGACCCGCTGGGCCATCCGGGACGGGCCCACCTCGCGCACGCGGTCTACGGGCGCGCCACCGGGACCTGCGGTCACAAGCTGGTCAAGACCCGCCGGCCGATGGCGGGCCGGACCAGCGTCTACTGCCTGGTCTGCCAGCGCTGAGCTTCAGCGAAACTCTCTTAGCACTTGTTTATAAAACGGACTCGCGCGCAACCCGGCCAGCCCGGGCTCCCGCCCGCAATTTCGCAGGACATCCCTTAAATTCCCCGACTTCTTGCTGCCCAGCAGACACTGGCGCAACGACTCCGCCGCCGCGCCGACCTTCCCCTGCATGGAGAGTGATTCCGTGATGTCGCAAAAAATCAGGTAGCGGTGGGGGGCATCCCCCGATAAAGCCAACTGCCGGCGGAACGCCGCCTCCGCTTCGGGATAGCGGCCGAGCGCTCTATTCGCTTCTCCCAGCACCTGAGAGGCCCTTCTCGCGACCTCGGGCTCGGGTTCGAACTGCAGCACTTTGCTGTACTCCGCGATGGCGCGCAAATAGTCCTTTTTCTCCAAGGCCGTTTCTCCGTTGTGGACAGCGACCTCCATAGGAGCTCCTAAAGCGGCAAGGACCTCCGGATCCTTTTCAGCGTAGTAATGACCTAGAAGGGCAGCCTTTATCCCAGGATCGGATTCATAGCCCCCGACCAGGGCCCTAGACGCGGCCAAGCGCATGTAGGGTTCGGGATCGTCTAGGGTTTTGATTATAGCGGGCAGAGCTCTTTGCGGATCCAGATTCTTGAATATCTCCAATCTCTTGCTGCGTACGAACGGACTACGCGCGAACTCCAGGCGCTCCCAAAGCGCCAAGACCTGATCCCGGTGAGTCTTGGACATGTCCAGGAGGGCTTGGCCCGCGCTCGTCCGAACGTTGCCCATATCGTCATCGAGGCGGTTGACCAGCGGATCGATCAAGCTCGGATCGTTTAGCTGAGCGGCTGTGATGCAGGCCTGAGCCCGCATAGACGCGTCTTCCGAATTCAAATAGGGCATGAGCCCCTCGGCGCTCTTCGTGTTCCTGAGGATGTGGGCGCGACTCTCGCGCAGCGCCGCGACGATAGCCTCGCGCGTGCCTCCGGATCGATGGTAGGCCGGCTCGGTCGGCTTGACGAAATAGCCGGCCAAGAAATACAGGAGCCCCTTATCGATGCTGAGCTTGCTTCCCGGCCGCTTCGACGGCGGCCGCTTCAACTCCTCCGAGAGCTTGCCGTCTCTGAGCAGTTCTTCAAGCATCTCGCCGTGAGCGGACAGGAATAACTCTTTCGGGAACAGCTCCCGAGCGTTTTCCAAAACATGAAACGCATCGCTTCGTATTCCTTTTTGGAACAGCAACAGAGCGAGGCGCATGTGCGCCCGAGGCTGCAAATAATGCGTCCGATAGTCCGCGCGGGCCTGCCTGTCCGCATCCGATATAGAGCTCATGGCAAACGCGCTTCCTAAAGACGGCACCACGCCCGGCAGGGTGTTCCTGGCACTCAGCTCCGCCAGCAGTGCCAACATCGCCAAATAGAGAAGAAGAAGGATGCCCGCCCCCAACGCCGCCTTGACCAAGAAAGACCTGCGGGGCGGACTGAAAACCTCCGCGATCGCCGCTTCGATCTCCGCCGGGGCCGCGCCCTGCCAAAGGAGGGATTGGCGCAATTCTTCCACGGTGTGAGACCCGCGGTTGGCGCGCAGATACTCCACGAGGCTGGAATCCGCCATGACGCGCTAGTCTAGCACCGGGCACGCCTCTTCACAAGGTCCGCATGGCCGGCCGGACCAGCGTATACTTCCTGGTCTGCCAGCGCTGATCAGTAGCCCCCGCCCGTCCCTCCCACCGACTCCGCCGCCTTCTGGATCTTGTCCATGACCCCGGTGAACACCCCGGCGATCTGGGGCTTGAACATCTTGCCGATGACGAGCACGACGCCGACGATGACCGACAGCATGAGCAGGTACTCGACGATGCCCTGCCCACGGCGCGACTTGAAGTAGCGGAGCTCCTGGCGGATGCAGTCCATACGGCCTCCCGACCCTGAGGGTCGCGAGTTTGGACAAGGGGAGGGAGGATTTGTTCTCGCTGTGACGAGGGTCACAGGGCGCCCCTCTGGCGGCCGGGAGAGGGCTCGGCTAACCTGAGGTACCGCACCCCAAGCGCGCCGGTTCGAAAGCTCCGCTCCTTGATAATTCATACCTAGCGGCGCAAAGGAGGGGTTGTGCGGGAGAAGAAACAGTCGGGCTTCACGCTCATAGAGTTGATGATCGTCGTGGCGATCATCGGGGTCCTGGCGGCCGTCGCCGTCCCGAAGTTCGCGGACTTGGTCCGGAAGTCGCAAGAGGGCTCGGTCAAGGGCAACATGGGCGCCATCCGGTCGGCCCTGTCCATCTATTACTCGGACATGGAGGGGAACTTCCCCGCCGACGACCTCTCCTCGTTGACCGTCAACGGGAAGTACCTGACCAAGATCCCCAAGGCCAGGGCGCCGGGTTATCACGCCGAGAGCGACATCGTCTGCGTCGGGCTGCTCATGGGGCCGCCATGCCGGCTCGGCCTGGGCGCTCCGTCGGGCTACGACGGCTCGCTGGGAGGGCTCTGGGTGTATTGGGAGACCGAGACCGCCCCCTTGATGGGCACGGTGCGGCACAAAGGGGACTTCTGGCTGAGCTGCCAGCACACCGACTCGAAAGGCACGGTGTGGACGGCCTATTAACTCCTATCGGCGGCGGCGCTTCCAGAGGTAGACCAAAGCCGCGGCGACGCCCGCGACGGCGCCGCCGACCAAGAGGAGTGAAAGGAGACTCGAACCGGCATCGCCGCCGACGGGAGTTCCCATGCCGCCGCCGTCCCCCACCGTCGACGCGGCCCCCGAGATCATCCCCATCGCCTGATTGAAGATGCCAGAGACCTGCGGCTTGAGCAGCTTGCCCGAGACGAAGACGACGGCCGTCAGGGAAGCGACGACCAGCGCCGGGACCCAGGGCCGCTCCCGGCCGGCGGTGTCGCGGCCCTTATCGGGGAAGGCGGCCTTCTCGAGCCCGACCGGGACGTCCACGTGTCCATGGGCCCGGAACGCCGTCGAGCCGGCCTTGAGCTTTTCGAGCGTGGCCCGGCAGGACGCGCAGTCCTTCACGTGCGCCTCCACCACCGCGCAGCGCTCCGGAGAAAGCTCGCCGTCGAGGTACTCGGTGAGGGCTTCTTCGTCGCAGGTCATCGATAGCGTTCCAGCGCCTTGGCCAGAGCCAGCCGGGCGCGATGCAGCCTAGACTTCACGGTGCCCACCGGGATCTGCAGCGTCCCGGCGATCTCCTCGTACGACAGCGCGTCGAACTCGCGCAGTTGGAGGCAGGCGCGGTCCTCGGGCTCCAGGCCGGCCAGCGCGGCTTCGACGGCCGCCTTCCTCTCGGCGCGCTCGAGCGGTTCGTCGGCGGGCGGGTCGCCGGCCGGCAGCGGCCGCGGTCCGCCGTCCGGCGCTTCCAACGGCTCCGTCGCGCGCCGGAAGCGCTCGCCGGCCGAGGCGACGCGGTTCTTCCAGGCGTTGACCGTGATGCGGTAGGCCCAGGTCCGCGGGTCGGACTCGTCACGGAATGCGGCCAGGCTCTTTACGGCCTTGACCAAGGTCTCCTGCGCCAAGTCCCAGGCGTCGGAGGGATTCCCGGTCAGCCGCAGCGCCAGCGCATAGACGCCCTCCATCGTCCTCCGGACGAACTCCTCCGGCGAGAGCTTGGACAAGGAAGGAGCGCCTTAGGTTCTAGGCCCGGGCCTTCGCCTTGGCCTTCTTGGCCTTCGGCGCGGGGCCGTCGTCGTGGAACTGCTCTTCCTCGGTCGAGCCCTTGAGGGCCAGGGTCGACGACTTGCCGCCCGAGACCACCTGGTTGACCTCGTCGAAGTAGCCGGTGCCGACGAACTCCTGGTGGCGCGTGGCCTGGTAGCCCGCGGCCTCGCTGGCGAACTCGGCGACCTGCAGGCGCGAGTAGGCCGCCATGCCGTCGTCGCGGTAGTCGCGGGCCAGCGTGAACATCGCGTGGTTGAGGGAATGGAAGCCCGCCAGCGTCACGAACTGGAACTTGTAGCCCATGGCGCCGAGCTCGCGCTGGAACTTGGCGATCGTGGCGTCGTCGAGCTTGCGCTTCCAGTTGAACGACGGCGAGCAGTTGTAGGCCAGGAGCTTGCCCGGATGCGCCTTGTGCAGCGCCTCGGCGAAGCGCTTGGCTTCCTTCAGGTCGGGGTGCGAGGTCTCGCACCAGATCATGTCGGCGTAAGGGGCATAGGCGATGCCGCGCGCGATGGCGGAGTCGAGGCCCCCGTGGATGGGGAAGAAGCCCTCGGGCGTGCGCCTGCGCGAGGCGACGAAATCGCGGTCGCGCTCGTCGGAATCGCTGGTCAGGAGGTTGGCCGACTGCGCGTCGGTGCGCGCGATGATGACGGTCGGGATGCCGAGGACGTCGGAGGCCAGGCGCGCGGACACCAGCTTGGTGATGAACTCGTGGGTCGGCACCAGGACCTTGCCGCCCATGTGGCCGCATTTCTTGGCCGAGGCCAGCTGGTCCTCGAAGTGGACGCCCGCCGCGCCGGCCACGATCATCGCCTTCATGAGCTCGAAGGAGTTGATCGGCCCGCCGAAGCCCGCCTCGGCGTCGGCCACCATCGGCACAAACCAGCTGCGCACCGAGCGCTGGCCGCGCGCGGTGTCGATCTGGTCGGCGCGCAAGAGCGAGTTGTTGATGCGCCCCACCAGGTGGGGGACGCTCAGCACCGGGTAGAGGCTCTGGTCGGGATAGGTCTGGAAGGAGTCGTTGGCGTCGGCGGCCACCTGCCAGCCCGAGACGTAGATCGCCTTGAGCCCGGCTCGGACCATCTGCACGGCCTGGTTCCCGGTGACAGCACCCAGCGCGTGGACGTAGTCCTCGGTGTTGATGAGGTGCCAGAGCTTCTTGGCGCCTAGGAACCCTAGAGTGTAGTGCTGGCGGATCGAGCCCCGCAGGCGCACCACGTCGGCGCCGCCATAGGGGCGCTTGACGCCCTTCCAGCGAGGCTTGGACGCCCAATGCCTCTCGAGCTCCCGGCTCTCGTACTCGTGCTTGGTGGTGGGCATCGCCTCTCCTGTCAGTCCAACCGCTGGTAGGCGGGGATGGTCAAGAAATCCACGAACCGCTCCGCGGTCGTCATCGTCTCGAAGAGCTCGGCGGCCAGCTGGAGCTTGCCGGGCGCGTAGCGGGCCGCGTCGATCCCGGCCAGCTCCTCGGCCAGCGTCGAGCGGGCCAAGGCCGCGGTGACGACGCGCCCGTCGGCGAGCTTGGCGCCGTGGCGGACCCACTGCCAGAGCTGCGCGCGCGAGATCTCCGCGGTGGCCGCGTCCTCCATCAGGTTGTGGAGCGGCACGCAGCCGTTCCCGGAGAGCCAGGCGGCCAGGTACTGCACGCCCACCGAGAGGTTCTGGCGCAGGCCGGCCTCGGTGACGGCGCCGGGGGGGACGGCCAGGAGGTCGGCGGGTGAGACCTTGAGGTCCGGGAGGCGCCTGGCGACCTGGTTCGGCTCCGGCATGAGGCGGTCGAAGATCCCGGCCGCCGTCGACACGAGGCCGGGATGGGCCACCCAGGTGCCGTCATGGCCGTCGCCGGCCTCGCGCTCCTTATCGGCGCGCACCTTGGCCATGGCCGCCTCGTTGGCGGCCGGGTCGCCCTTGATCGGGATCTGCGCGGCCATCCCGCCCATGGCGTGGGCGCCGCGCTTGTGGCAGGTCTCGATGAGGAGCAGGGAGTAGGCGCGCAAGAACGGCGCGGTCATGCCCACGAGGGCGCGGTCGGGCAGCAGCATCGTCTTGCGGGAGGAGAACTTCTTTATAAAGGAGAAGATGTAGTCCCAGCGGCCGCAGTTGAGGCCGGCGGAGTGCTCGCGCAGCTCCCAGAGGATCTCGTCCATCTCGAAGGCCGCGAGGATGGTCTCGATGAGGACGGTAGCGCGGATGGAGCCGCGCGGGATCCCCAGCGCCTCCTGGGAATGGACGAAGACGTCGTTCCAGAGCGCGGCCTCGCGGCGGCCTTCCAGCTTCGGCAGGTAGAAATAGGGCCCCGTCCCGCGGGCCAGGAGCTCCTTGGCGTTGTGGAACAGGTAGAGGCCGAAGTCGAAGAGCGAGCCCGACATCGGCTTCCCGTCCACGAGGACGTGCTTCTCCTCCAGGTGCCAGCCGCGCGGGCGGCAGAACAGGACGGCAGTGCGCTCGTTGAGCCTATAGTCCTTGCCTTCGGGGCTGCGGAAGGCGATCGTCCGGCGCACCGCGTCCATGAGGTTGCGCTGGCCGGCCAGGGTGGCGGACCAGAGCGGGGAGTGGGAGTCCTCGAAGTCGGCCATGAACACCTTGGCCCCGGAGTTGAGCGCGTTGATGACCATCTTGCGCTCGGGCGGCCCGGTGATCTCGACGCGGCGGTCCAGGAGGTCGGCGGGAGGGGGGGCGACCTTCCAATCGGAGCGTCGCAGCTCCTCGGAGTCCTTCGGGAAGGCGGGGTCCGTGCCGGATTCGATGGCGGCCAGCCGGTCGACGCGCGCGGCCAAGAGCTCGCGGCGGCGCGCGCCGAAGCGCCTTTCGAGCCCCACGACGAAGGACAGGGCCTCGGGGGTGAGGACGGAGGCGTGCTCCGCGGCCACCGTCCCGCGGAGCTCGACCCCCTCGGTTTCGAGCGCCCCCTTCATTCCGGGATTAAGGCAATCTTGTCCCGAAGCGGTCAAGCGACGATGTCTTGACGCGGCCGTGCCCGCACCCCATAATAGAGCGCAATGGCGCGCTTTAGGATCATGGTCGTCGAGGACGAGGAGTCCTCCTCAACGCTGCTCAACGACCTGCTCACCGCGGAGGGCTACTCGATCGAGCTGGCCTCGACGATCGCGGCCGCGCGCGAGCGCACGAAGGGCGAGGACTTCGACATGTATCTGGTCGACCGCACCCTGCCCGACGGCGAGGGCGTGGACTTCTGCCACGAGCTGCGCCGCGGCTCGCGCACGCGCAAGACCCCGATCCTGTTCTTGACCGCGAAGGGGAGCGCCGACGACAAGATCGAGGGCCTGCGGGCCGGCGGCGACGACTACCTGACCAAGCCCTTCCACCAGGGCGAGCTCCTGGCCCGCGTCGAGGCCCTGCTGCGCCGCTCGGGACGCCTCGGCAAGCCCGAGACCCTCGAGCACGGCCCGTTCAAGTTCGATTTCGACTCGCGCAAGCTCACGATCAAGGGCAAGCTCACCGCCCTGGCCGCGCGCGAGTTCGACCTCCTGGCCATGCTGGCCTCGCAGAAGGGCCGGGTGCTCTCGCGCGAGTTCCTGCTCGAGACCCTCTGGGGCTACGCCCCGGGGCAGTCGCCCGAGACCAAGGTCGTCGACGTCACGGTCAGCCAGGTGCGCGAGAAGCTCGGCGCCGCCGCCGAGAAACTCGTCACCGTGCGCGGCTTCGGCTACCGGCTCGACGCCTAAATCCTTGCCTGCCTGACGGTGAAACGCTAGAATAGCCGTCTTGCGGCGGCCGTAGCTCAATGGTAGAGCGCCAGGTTGTGGACCTGGACACGCGGGTTCGATCCCCGTCGGTCGCCCCAGATTTTCAGCCGAAGTCAGGCGGACCGCTGTCCACCGAGAGCAGCTTCAGCCGGCTGCCTCACGGCATAAGGCCTTGTCCTTGCGGAGAAGACTATGAATGCCCTGCTTTTGTTCGGCTGGCTGGCCGTTCCGGCGTCGGCGAAGGCGTCGGCCTCCTGCGTCTTCCATGACATCGTCGCGGGAGCTGAGCTCTCGACGGCCTCGGCCACCACCGTCCTGGAGACCAAGAACTATCGCCTGAGCATCGACGGCTTCGACGTCGACGAACCGTCCCGGCCGAAATGGGAGGGCTGGCTTCGCGTCGAGCGTTCGACGAGCAGCTGCGTCATCGAACAGAGCATCATCAGCGGCTTGCATCTGGACGAGACCGGGGAGTATGTCCTCGTGAACACCTACAGCGGCTCCGAATCCTGGGGAGCGATATTCCGGCTGCGGGACTGCAAAGCGCTGGTCAAGAACCGGTCCGGCCTTTATTGGGACAAGGACTCCAAACGGCTGCTCAGGAACCCGTTCTGCTACGACTACATCTGCACTCGCGGCCTCCGCTACGACCTAAACGAGTCGTGCCAACCCACCCTCAACGAGAAGGACTCCGACGCCTGGACCAAGCGGGTCTACGGCGTGCTGATCCCCGGCGACAGCCTGAAGGTGACGCCCGATTCGCCGCTCATCACGCGTTCCAAAGAATACTGGGACGCCGTGAACGAGGAAAACAATTAAGAGCTACCGCTCGTGACCGCCGCCCTCCTCTTCCTTCTCTCCATCCCGGTCGGAGCGGGACGAGCGCGCTGGAGGAAAACTAAAATTTCTCTTGTCGTGCGCTGTCTTTTTCGCTAACGCGCTCGCCATCCAGAGTTTCCAATTGTCGCGCACAATTTCTAACATACCAACGATGAAAAAAGTCACCCGACCGCAGGACGCGCTCGAACTCCAGCAGGTCCCCAACATCGGCCCGTCGATCGCCGAGGACCTCCGAGGCATCGGCATCAAGGCGCCGAAGGACTTGAAGGGGAAGGACCCGCTGGCGCTCTACGAGCGCCTCAACCATGCCACGCAAGCCGTCCACGACCCCTGCGTGCTCGACACCTTGATGTCGGCGGTGGCCTTCATGGACGGCAAGGGCGCCAAGCCCTGGTGGGACTTCACCCCGAAGCGCAAGGCGATGCTGGCGAAACGGAAAAACAGCTAGAATCCCGGCGCCATGAGAACCGTCGCCGCCTTGCTCGCCCTAGCCCTGGGCGCCTCCGCCGCGCCGTACACGCCGCGCTCCGAGGCCCTGCCCGAGTTCAAGCTCACCGCCGTGACGGGGGGAAGGCCAAGTCCTTCACCCGCTGCAGCGGCCCCTGCCCGCTCAACACCGGCCGCATGCAGGGCCTCCAGCGCGACCTGCCCACGCCTTCCGCACCGCCTACAAGGTCAACCCGGCCGCGGCCTGCGGCTACGAGACCTACCGACGCTCGGGCTCTCAATAAAGGAGGCAACGCATCATGACCCGCATCTACGACGGATCCCTCGTCTGCCACAAGTGCGACCACTGCCCCGTGGTCGACTTCGACTCGGCCACCGGCCAGGTCGTCGTCCATGATCCGCACAAGCCGCAGAACGGCACGTTCAAGATGACGAAGGAGGAGTTCAACCTCCTCATCGCCAACGCCCGGCCGATCGCCTAAGCCGCAAGAGCGCCGTGGACCCGGTCATCCGAGACCTCGTCTCGGCGTATTCGCTCGCCCCGCACCCTGAAGGCGGCTTCTACAAGGAGAGCTACCGCTCCGCGGACTCTTTCACGCCCGCCGGCTTCGCGGGCGCGCGGAGCTTCTCGACCGCCATCTACTTCCTCCTGCCCCAGGGGACGAGGTCGCGCCTGCACCGCATCCGGGCCGACGAGGTCTGGCACTTCTACCTGGGCGGGCCGCTGAGCGTAGTCGAGATCACGCCGGAGGGGAATACCCTCAAGACCGTGCTCGGGCCGGACCTCAAAGGCGGACAGAAGCTCCAGCACGTCGTGCCCGCCGGCCATTGGTTCGGCTCGTACCCCGAGCCGAACAGCCAGTTCTCCTTCGTCGGCTGCACGGTGGCGCCGGGCTTCGACTTCGCCGACTTCGAGCTGGGAAAGAGGAGCGACCTGCTCGCCCTCTTCCCCGACGCGGCGCCCGAAATCCTCCGCCTGACCGACCCGTGAAAGACCGGGAATCGACCGGTCTCCTGCTGTCGATGGCCGGGATGGTGACCTACGGCCTGGTGCCGGTATTCTCCCACCATTTCTCGATGACGATGGACCCGTTACTCTTCGCGGGGGTGGGGACCTGGGTGGGCTCGCTGCCTTTCCTCGTCCAGCTGACCGTACGGGGCTCCTTGGGCGAGCTCCTGATTCCGGCCTACCGCGTCCCGTTCGCCGCCATCGGCTTCTTCGGCATCGTCTCCACCCTCCTGCTCTTTATCGGGACCAGCCTGACCAGCGGCCTCAACACCGGGCTCCTGCTCCAGGTCGAGCCGTTCTATTCCGTCCTCATCGCGGCCGCCTTCCTCGGCGAGCGCACCACTCTGGCCGAGGCCGCCGCCACCCTGCTCATGATCCTAGGCGCCGCGGGAATCGTCTACCGCGGGGGCGAGGGCCTCAACGTCGGGGACTTCCTGATCCTTCTGGCGCCGCTCTTCCAGCAAGCCTCCCACGTCTTCACGAAGCGGATCATCTCCAAGCTGCCGGTCGTGGGGATCATCCCGGCCGTGCGCTTCTTCTGGACCGGCGTCGGAGTGACGGCGATCGCCGTGGCTAGGAATCCCGCGGTTCTGGAACAGCTGGCGTCGCCGAAAGCTTGGGTTGGGATCCTGCTCTTCGGGCTCGTGCTCCGGGCCCTCGACGCCTGGTTCTGGTACGCGGCCATAGCGCGGATATCCCTGGCCAAGGCCTCGGCCGTCATCCCTCTTTCAGTGGCGGTGTCCTTCCTCGGCTCCATCCTGTTTTTGCGCGAGACCGTCGAGCGCCGCCAAGTCCTGGGGCTTACCCTCATCTTTGGGGGCCTGCTGTGGTTCTCCTGGCTCCATTGGCGCCGGGTCGACACCGAGCAGGCTCATGAACCCGCCTAGGCCTAAGGACCTAGAGGACCTGCGGCCCCTGGGCCCTCCTACTTAAAGGACAGCCCGCCTACACTAAGACAACAGGCCATGAAGACCCTCCTTCTCCTCATCGCGCTGAGCCTGGCGCTCGGACCGGCCCGGCCCGCCTTGGCCGACGATGACATGGCGGACTCCGTCTCGGACGCCCCTACCGACGACGCGGGGGGGGTGGACGGAGCCGACCCGGCCCCGGCGACCGACGGGGGAGACGAGATCCTTCCTCCGGACACCGTCAAGCAGGAGCCGCCCGAGACGGTTTCCAGCGACGAACCGGCCCCCGCCGCGGACCCTGCCCCGGAACCCGAGCCGGCTCCCGCCCCGGTCTACACGCCCCCGCCCGCCGCCGCTGAGCCCGAGCCGGAGCCCGCCCCCGCCGCGAAGGCCGCCGCCCCGGACAAAGCCGCGGCCGCCCCGGCCAAGCCGATCCGCAAGGCCCTCAAGAGCCGCCGCGCGGCCAAGCGCTCCGCCCCTCTCTCGCTTAAGGCCGCCAGGCTCCTGGCCCAGGGCCGGCAGGCCGAGCGCGCCCAGCAGTACTCGCGCGCCGTGTCAATCTATGAGCGCGCCACGCGCGTGGCCCCGAACTCCGCCGAGGCCCACACCCACCTCGGCAACGGCTATTTCGCCCGCGCCTTCCAGCGCGGCATGGACGCGGTCGACAAGGACGACGCCCAGGCCGCCGTGGACGCCTACGAGACCGCCCTGGGCCTCGACTCCGGGCTGACCACCATCGGCGACCCCTACATCCTCTACCACGGCCTGGCGCAGTGCCGCGAGGCGCTGGGCCACTTTCCCAAGGCGCTGAGCGCCCTCAAAGGCGCGGCCAAGGCCAACCCGAGCAACCCCCTGCCGCACCTCTACGGCGCCCGGGTCCGCTACCGCATGCGCGACTTCGAGCGCGCCTCGGCCAGCCTGTACTCGAGCGTGCGCCGCGCGCGCAAGCTCAACATCTACCCTCAGATCGCACGCCTCATCCGCTCCGACCCCATGTTCAACGGCCTCATCAGCCTGCCGGCCAACAAGCTCATCATCGACTCCTACGACAGCGTCCAGAACGGGTTCATGAGCGAGGCCGAGGCCAAGGACCGCATCAAGAACTTCGGCACCGCGGATGATTTCCGCGACGCGGTCCGCGACGTGCCCACCTTCCGCAACAGCCAGACGACCGCCGCGCCCGCCGTCGACGAGGCCGTCATGCGCCGCGTGTCGGACGGCCACCGCGCCTACGAGGCCGGCGCCTATAACGAGGCCGCGGCCAACTACCAGGACGCGCTCAAGCGCGACGCGCGCAAGGGGACCCTCGACGAGGTCATGAAGTCCCTGGTCTACGAGCGCCTGGGCTCCTCGCTCCGCCACCTTGGCTCCGCCGGCGAGGCCGCCCGCGTCCTGGCCCGCGCGGTGAAGGCCACGCCCAACAACTCGGCGGCCCACTACGAGCTCTCGATCTGCCTGGCCATCGGCGGACGCCCCGCCGACTCGCTCGACCACCTCAACAAGGCGCTCGACTCCGCCGCCGGCATCGCGCAGCTGCGCAAGGTCCTCATCATGTCCAAGACCGACCCCGAGCTGGCCTCCATCCGCGACCTCCCGCGCTACTCGGCCATCGTCGCCTCCCACCAGCGCCGCCTGAGCGCCCGCCGGTAACGCCTCCGAGATTTGTTACCATCCCCCCGAGCTCCGGCCGCTCCCGGAGCGGGAGCCGTTTTCCATGGGTTTTTCCAAGAAAGAGGCGCCGAACTGCGAGTGGTGCCCCCACCGCAAGAACTGCTTCTACGACCTGCTCGACGACAAGACCTCCAAGAAGGAATGGCGCGAGATGCGCATCGCCAACCGCTTCAAGAGCGGCGAGACGGTCTTCTACGAGGGAGAGAACCCATCCGGCATCTACGTGGTCTGCACCGGCAAGGTGAAGGTGCTCAAGGCCTCCCGGACCGGCCAACAGCTCCTGCTGCGCATCGAGCAGCCCGGCGACCTGGTCGGCCATATCTCCACCCTGGCCGAGTGGCCCTACGCCGGTTCCTCCGAGGCGATGGAGGAGTCGGTGGTCTCGATGATCGAGGTCAACTCCTTTAAGGAATTCCTTTCCAAGCACCCGCGCTCCGCGCTGGCCCTCCTGCGCGAGGTGGCGCGCGACGCCCGGCGCGGCGAGGCCAAGGCCCGCGACATCGCCTTCAAGCCGGCGCGCGGCCGTCTGGCCGGCACCCTGCTGCGCACCGTGCCGGCGGCGGCGATCAAGAAGAACCAGGCCGTCATCAGCGGCCTCAAGCGCAAGGACATCGCCGAGATGGCGGGCCTGACCATCGAGACCACGGTGCGCCTGCTCAAGGACTTCGAGTCCCGCGGCCTGGTGGCGCGCAAGGGCAAGGACATCCAGGTCCTCGACGTCGAGAAGCTCAAGTCGCTCTCCGGCCACTTCTCGTGAAGAAGCCCAAGGTCTTCGTGTCCCGGCTCCTGCCCGACGAGGCCCTGGAGCACCTGCGCGCGAGCTGCGAGGTGGAGGTCAACGGCGCCGACCGGACCCTCACGCCGGTCGAGCTCAAGAAGCGCCTCGACGGCAGCGCCGGCCTGGTGTCGCTGTTGACCGACGCGGTGGGCGACGACGTCCTCGCCACCCCGGGGCTTAAGTGCGTCAGCAACGTGGCCGTCGGCCACAACAACGTCGACGTGGCCGCGGCCACGCGCCGCAAGGTCCTCGTCACGAACACTCCCGGCGTCCTTACCGAGACCACGGCCGACTTCGCCTGGGCGCTGATGATGGCCGCCGCCCGGCGCATCCCCGAGGCCGACCGCTATACCCGCCGCGGACTCTACCAGGGCTGGGACATCATGTCGATGCTCGGCGTCGACGTCCACAACAAGACCCTCGGCCTAGTCGGCTTCGGCCGCATCGGCGTGGCGATGGCCCAGCGCGCCAAGGGTTTCGGGATGCGCGTGCTCTACAGCGACGTCAAGCGCGCCCCCGAGGACCTCGAGAGCGCGGTGTCGGCCCGGCACGCGACGCTCTCGTCTTTGCTGTCCCAATCGGACTTCGTCAGCGTCCACGTGCCGCTCTCGCCCGAGACGCGGCACCTCATCGGCGCCAAGGAGCTCGGCGAGATGAAGAGGACCGCCGTCCTGATCAACACGGCGCGCGGGGCCGTCATCGACGAGGCCGCGCTGGTGGCGGCCTTGAGGAAAGGCACGATCTTCGCGGCCGGCCTCGACGTATACGAGAACGAGCCCGACATGGCGCCGGGCCTGGCCGAGCTCGACAACGTGGTGCTGGCGCCCCACATCGCCAGCGCCTCGAGCGCGACGCGGACCCGGATGGCGATGATCGCCGCGTCGGACATGGTCGCCGCTCTCGAGGGCCGGCGGCCCAGCCACCTCGTCAACCCGGAAGCGCTGGGCTAGCGTGGAACGGACGCACCTCGGACTCGCCGCCTTGCTCGCCGCGGGGCTAGCCGCCACCGCCAGGGCCGAAGAGCTCAACGTAACGACCTACTACCCGGCTCCCGTCGGCGTCTATAACAACCTCCGCGCGCAGCGCTACAAGTTCACGCCCTATCAGACGCGCGCGGCGATGGACGTCCCGCCCATGCCCGACCCCGGCATCTTCGCCTATTGCAGCGAGACCGGCTCCTATTACGCGAGCTCGCCGTCGGGAGAGCCCTCCGAGCCCGGCACGTGGTGGTACCGGGTCGTCCTAGACGACACTCCGGAGAACATCTTCGCCCAAGGCTCCAAGGACGACTTCAGCCAGCCGAACAACACCTACGCCTGGGTCAAGCAGTGCGCCGTGACGACCGGCAAGCTCTACAACAGCAACAGCTTCATCCGGAGCACGATGAAGACCACCCAAGCCGGCCTCTACACCGCGCGGGCCCGAGGCAAGCTCTGCGAGGTCCTGCGCAGCGACCCGCCGCCCGCCGCCTTCGTCGGCGCCACCAACGGCACGGTTTTCAAGCTGCGCCTGCGCATCAACGGCACCTACGTCAGCGAGAAGACCGCCTTCACCCTCGCCGAGGCGGCCAACCAGGCGGAAGACTGCGCGATGGACCCCGCCGACGCCCCGCCCGCCGAGGACGCCAAGTGCTATTGCGCGGACTTCGAGTTGGACGGGCAGCTGTCCATCGGCGTCCGCAGCCAGCCCTACGTCGGCCTGCTCTCCTACGGCACGAAGACGACCACGGCCTGGAAGGCGTCCCGCCGTTACGGCGGCTACGTCGTCCATCTCGAGGACATGGTCCTCGTAAAGTGACTCAGTCCCCGACCTGGGTCTCGAGCCGGCACTGAGGCGGAGACCCGCTCGCGGACCAGCGGAGGCTCCGTCCCGCGACGCTGGCCGGCAGGCAGGTGATCGACGCCAGACTGCAGTGATCCCGTCCGAACGCCGTGTTCGCCAGGCAGGCCAGCGCGTAGGCCTCGGCGGCCTCGGCCGCCGCCCGCGCCGAGGCGCCGCTGCGGGCCTTGTGGACGAAGACGTGGCGCGCGTAGGTCAGCCGTATGGCCAGGCTGGCCAACAGCGCCAGGAGCAGGACGAAGACCACCGCCTGGGTGAGGAAGGCCCCGCGCTCGCCGCGCCGCCGCGCTCTACCAGGCATGGCGGAGCACGTAGCGCAGGCTCTCGGCGGCGGGCCTGAGCGGCTTGGACGAAGTCCCGGCGAAGCTCACACGGTAGTCCACGGCCACGACGTTCTCGGCCTCCCTGGAGAACAGCGCCGCCACCGCCATCCGGGTGCCTCCGGCCAGGAGGTCGCCGCCCGTGGTGGTCCCGCAGACGATGTCGGTCCTGGGATACTCCCCGCGGTAGAGGTAGACCCCGCTGGCGGAGGCGTCGCGGCAGAAATGCCGGTAGGTGCGGGGCAGACCCGCCACCAGCGCGCCGGCGCCGTCGGCGGGGTCCACATTCTCCCACAGCGTCAGCCGCGTGTCCGTGCCGCCGGGGGCCGGGTCGGAGACGTAGGTGGCCGCCGCGAACGCCCGGTTCAGGGCGTTGTGCAGCAGGGTGCCCTGGTCGCTGACCGCCCCCTGCCGGATGGAGTCGGCCTGGCCCTTGAAGGCCAGCGCGTACACGCCGGCCATCGCCGTCAGCATGATCGAGAACAGCGCCAGGGCCATGAGCAGCTCGGCGATCGAGAAGCCGCCCTGGCCGCTGGGGGGCCTCATCGGTCCGCGTCCTCCCAGCGCACCTTGATGTCGGCCTGGCGGAGCGGCGAGCCGTCGACCACCGTCACGCTGACGACGTAGGTCATCGTGGCGCCGTGGCGGGTGCGGAAGTCCTCGGGCAGGAGCGCCGAGGCGTCGTGGGCGCCCTCGCGGAGCGCCCAGCAGTCGCAGGGATCGCCCTCCAGCTTCCAGGAGCCCGGCGGGGTGCCCGGCGCGCCCTCGAGAGGGGAGTGGTCGTCGGTGACGTAGTTCTTGAGCTCCGTGCGCAGGCGCTCCGCGTGGAGGGAGGCCCGCTCGAGACTGCCGGTCTTGCCGGCGCCGCGGCGGGCATGGAGGAGGGCGCCCATCACGGAGGAGACCGCGATGGCGATGAGGAGGCCTGAGATGATGACTTCGACGAGCGCGGCGCCGCGCGCGCCGTGCCGGTTCCTAGCCGCGGGCATACCTACGGCTAGTATAGGCGGGAGACCGCGGTTTCCCCAGGCCTAGTCGTAGGCGTGGCCGGCGCCAGGCCAGCATGCGTCCTTGGGCGCGCTTGAGCAGGGCCGAAAAGACGAGGTCCAGGCGGCCGCGCTTCTCCAGCGCCGTCACCGCCAGCGCCGCCAGGGAGGGACAGCGCGCGCAGTCGCGGCCGGCGCTCGACTCGTAGAGCCCCGCCAGAGCCCTGAGGTCGGCGCTGCCGCAGTTCGAGAGGAGGAAGGCCAGCGCGTTCTCGCGCTCGCGCGGCTCCCGGTCGGTGTCGCTCCAGGCCTTATCCTCGTTGGACCTGAGCCAATCCAGCGTCCCCCGGCAGCTCCCGCCGAAGCGCTCCACCCAGCGCGGGGGGACGGGAAGCGCCCCCTCGGAGGCTTTAGGGTAGCGGTGGTCGGAGAACGGATGGCCCTCGTCGGCCGGCCAGCAGTTGCGCGCCGAGTGCGCGATGCGGGAGGGGGGAGGCTCCGCGGCCGCGGCCGAGAGCGCGACGAGGACGGCCAGCGGCAGGGACAAACTCAGAATTCCGCGGAGCGCGGCACGCGCGGATACGGGATCACGTCGCGGATGTTCGACATCCCGGTCACGAACTGCACCGCGCGCTCGAGCCCCAGCCCGAAGCCGGCATGCGGCACCGAGCCGTAGCGGCGCAGGTCCAGGTACCACCAGTAGTCCTCGGGCTCGAGCCCCTGCGCTTTCAGCCGCGACTCGAGCAGCTCGAGCCTGTCCTCGCGCTGGGAGCCGCCGATGATCTCGCCGATCTTGGGCATGAGGACGTCCATCGCGGCCACCGTGGGCTCGCCGCCGTGCTGGGCGGCGTCGTCGTTGAGCCGCATGTAGAACGCCTTGATCTTGGCCGGGTAGTTCATCACGATGACGGGCTTCTTGAACTTCTCCTCGGTCAGCCAGCGCTCGTGCTCGGTCTGCAGGTCCATCCCCCAGGACACGGGGAACTCGAAGGCCTTGCCCGACGCCTTCAGGAGCTCAACCGCCTCGGTGTAGGAGAGCCGCGCGAAGTCGCTGTCGACGATGGCCTTCAAGGTGTCGACCAAGGTCGGGTCGTTGCGCTCGGCGAGGAACTTGAGGTCCTCGGGACAGCGCGCCAGCACCGAGCGGAAGATGTGCTTGAGGAAACGCTCGGCCAAGTCCGCGTCGTCGTCTAGATCCGCGAACGCCGCCTCGGGCTCCACCATCCAGAACTCGGCAAGGTGCCGCGGGGTGTTGGAGTTCTCGGCCCGGAAGGTCGGCCCGAAGGTGTAGATGCGGCCCAGGGCGCAGGCGTAGGTCTCGCCCTCGAGCTGGCCCGACACGGTCAGGAAGGCCTGCTTGCTGAAGAAGTCCTGGGCGTAGTCCACCGTCCCTTCCGGCGTGCGCGGCGGCTGGGCGGGGTCGAGCGTCGAGACCCGGAACATCTGCCCCGCGCCCTCGCAGTCGGAGGCGGTGATGATGGGCGTGTTGACGTAGAGGAAGCTCTCGCCCTGGAAGAACTCGTGGATCGCGCGGCAGACCTCGTTGCGCACCCGGGCCACGGCGCCGAAGAGGTTCGTGCGCGGCCGCAGGTGCGCCACCTCGCGCAGGAACTCCATGGTGTGCTTCTTGGGCTGGATGGGGAAAGTCTCGTCGGCCTTGCCGAGCACCGTCACCTCGGAGGCCTTCACCTCGACGGTCTGTCCCTTGCCCTGGCTGGCCACCAGGTCCCCGCGCACCAGGACCGAAGCGCCGGCCAAAAGGCGCGACACCTCGCCCTCGTAGTTCGGCAGGACCTTGTCGGCCACCACCTGGATGCTGGCCTGGCAGGTGCCGTCGTTGACGGTGACGAAACTGAAGCCTCCCTTCGAGACCCGCACGGTCTTGACCCAGCCGGCCAGCGTGACGGCGGTCCCGGGCTGGGACGCCAGCAGTTCTTTTATGAGGGCGCGCTTGGGGAAGGACATCTATAGCGTCCCAAAGATGCGGTCGCCGGCGTCGCCGAGGCCCGGGACGATGTAGCCGTGCTTGTTGAGGACCGGGTCGACCGCGGCCGTGACGATGGCCACGGCCGGATGCTCGCGCTGGACCCGCTTCACGCCGGCCTTCGTGGCCAGCAGGCTCACCAAGGTGATCTCGCGCGCCCCGTCGGTCTTGAGGATGCGGATGGCCTCGGCGGCGGAGCCTCCGGTGGCCAGCATCGGGTCGAACAGGAGCGTCTTGGTGTCGGGCAGGCGCTTGGGCAGGCGCACGTAGTAGCGGATGGGGTTGAGGGTCTCCTCGTTGCGGTAGAGGCCGATATGCCCCGCCGCGGCGTCGGGCAAAAGCTCGGTGAGCTTGGGCAAGAGCCCCAGGCCGGCGCGGAGTATGGCCACCAGCGCCACCGGCTGGGCGATGCGCTCCGCCTTCGCGGACTTAAGCGGCGTGTCGACGCGGCCCGGCGCGGTCTTGAGCTTCTCGAGCGCGGCGAGGCCGAGAATGAGTCCCGCGTCGGCCATCAGCCGGCGGAACTCCGCGGGCTTGGTGGCCTTGTCGCGCAAGCGCGCCAGGGCCTCCTGCAGGACGGGATGCTCGACGACGCGGACGCTGCTCATGGGGCCTACCTCCAAACCTTGCGAACGACGGGGACCCGGCGCGGCGGGCGCGGGCCGATCTCGAGCCCCGCGGCGAGCAGGGCATGGCCGGCGCGCAAGCTGGCGGCGTCGGCACCGTAGAGGCGCGCCACCTCGGTCCCGCGGCTGACCGGGTCGCCGACCTTCTTGGCCAGCACGATGCCGGCCGAGTAATCGAGCGTGTCTTCCATGTGCGAACGGCCGGCGCCCAGCGCCACGCCGGCCCGACCCGCGGCCAGGGCATCGAGGCGCGTCACCCAGCCGGCGCGCGCGGCCAGGAGGGGGAGGCTCTTTTTCGCGCGCGGGAGCACCTTGTCCGGGTCGTCGGCTACGCGTGGGTCGCCGCCCTGGGCCTTCACCATGGCGCGGAACCTATCCAGCGCCTTGCCGGAGCGCACCAGGCCGCGCAGGACCTCGGCACCCTGAGGAGCGGTGCGCGCCTTGCGGGCCAGCACCAGCATCCAACCGCCCAGAGTGTAGAGCACCTCGAGGTAGTCGCCGCAGGACTCGTCGCCCTGCAGGACGGCCACGGCCTGGCGCAGTTCGAGCGAGTTCCCGATCGCGCGGCCCAACGGCTCGTCCATCCCGGTAAGGAGCCCGACGCAGCCCAGGCCCAGCGCCTTGGCCGTCGAGATGAGGTCCGCGGCCAGCGAGCGCGCCTCGGCCTCGGTTTGGAATATCGCCCCGGTACCGCACTTGACGTCGAGGACGAGGCCGTCTAAGTCCTCGGCCAACTTCTTGGAGAGGATGCTGGCCACGATCAGCGGCCGCGCCGGAACCGTGGCGGTGGCGTCGCGCAGGGCGTAGAGCTTGCCGTCGGCCGGGGCCAGCTCGCCGGATTGGCCGAACATGCAGACGCCGAGCTTCCGGAGCTGGCGCTCGACCTGCGGCACCTTCATGCGCACCTTGAGGCCGCGCACCGACTCGAGCTTGTCGAGTGTCCCGCCGGTGTGGCCCAGGCCTCTGCCCGACATCATGGGGACGGTCACGCCCGCCGCGGCGACGAGCGGGGCCAGCGCCAGCGAGACCCCGTCGCCGACCCCGCCGGTGGAGTGCTTGTCGACCGCCGTCCCGGGGAGCATGAGGCGGAGGCCCGAGCGCGCCATGGAGTCGGTGAACGCCGTCGTCTCGGGGCGCGTCATCGAGCGCTGGAGCACGGCCATGAGCCAAGCGGAGAGCTGGTAGTCCGGCACGGAGCCCGCGGCGGCGGCGTGGACGATGAAGGCCAGCTCCTCGGGGGAGTGGGCATGTCCGTCGCGCTTCTTGGCGATGAGGTCGAGCATCCGCACGGCAGGCTCCTACAGCCGCTCGAGGATGCCGGTGGCCAGGCCCTTGAGGCGGCCGGCCATACGCTGGCCCAGGGCCAGCACGTCATGGTGGGTCAGCGTCTCCTTGATGATGCCGGCCGCCATGTTGGATATCCAGGAAAGGACGAGGAGGTCGAGGCCGCACTGCCGCGCGACGATAGCCTCGGGGACGACCGACATCCCCACGATGGAGCCTCCGAGCTTGGAGTAGGCGCGGATCTCGGCCGGCGTCTCGTAGGACGGGCCGTGGCAGGCCACGTAGACGCCCTCGCGCGCCGGCAGCTTGAGGCGCTTGGCCTCGGCCAGGGCGAGCTTGCGCAGGGCCGGCGTGTAAGTGCCGCTCAGGTCGGGGAACATCCCGCCGAAGCCGGGCGTGTGGCAGCCGCGCAGGGGATTAGCACCCATGAAGTTGATGTGGTCGGAGACCACGCAGACCGAGCCGGGGGGGAGCTTCTTGTCCATCGAGCCCACCGCCGAGGTCAGCACCAGGGTCTTGACCCCCAGGTTGGCGAGGACGCGCACCGGCAGGGTGATCTGGCCCATCGGATGGCCTTCGTAATGGTGGAACCGGCCCTGCATGACGGCGACCGGCAGCGGGCCCTTCTTGCCCTTGAAGGTCCCGAACAGGAGCTTGCCGCTGTGGCCGACCACGGTGGGCTTGGGGAAGCCCGGGACGTCGGTGTAGGCCACCTCGACGGTGTCGGTCAGATCGGGGATCGAGCCGCCCAGGCCGGAGCCCAGGACCAGCGCCGCGCGCGGGGCGACGCCCTTGGCGCGCAGGAAGTCGGCTCCGCGTTTGGAAAATTCGAGGATCTCGGCTGGAGTCATTAGACGGCGATTCTAGCCGTTTTGCTACACTTCCTCAATGCCGACCGCCACCGCCTCATCCGACACGGACATGAAGGCCGTCACGCGCGAGCTGCGCGTCGACATCATACGCATGATCGAAGCGGCCGGATCGGGACATCCCGGCGGCTCGCTCTCGGTCATCGACCTCTTGAGCGTCCTCTACCTGAAGACGCTGCGCCACCGCCCCGCGGAGCCGCTCTGGCCGGACCGCGACCGCGTGGTGCTCTCGAAGGGTCACGCCTGCCCCGCGCTCTACGCCGTGATGGCCAAGACCGGCTACTTCTCGCGCGACCTGCTCTCCGGCCTGCGCAAGCTCGGCAGCCCGCTGCAGGGCCACCCCGACCGCCTGCGCCTGCCCGGCATCGAGGTCTCCACCGGCTCGCTCGGCCAGGGGCTCTCGATCGCCCTCGGCATGGCCCTGGCCGCCAAGCTCGACAAGAAGGACTTCAAGACCTGGTGCATCTTAGGCGACGGCGAGATGCAGGAAGGGCAGGTCTGGGAGGCGCTCCTGGCCGCCCCCAAGTTCAAGCTCGACAACCTGATCGCCATCGTCGACTACAACAACGGCCAGATCGACGGCTCGGTCAAGGAGGTCATGGACCTGGAGCCCTTGGCCGACAAGCTGCGCGCCTTCAACTGGGAGACCATCGTCATCGACGGCCACGACCTGGCCGCCATCGAGGGCGCCTACGCCCAGGCCGCCCGCGTCTCGGGCCGCCCGGTGGCCATCGTGGCCAAGACCGCGAAGGGCAAGGGCGTCTCCTTCATGGAGCACCCCTGCGAGTGGCACGGGAAGGCTCCCAACAAGGACGAGGCCGACCGCGCGGCCAAGGAGCTCTGCTGATGCCTAAAGCGACCCGACAGTCTTTCGGCGACGCCCTGGTCCGCATCGGCGAGAAGGACTCCCGCCTCGTCGTGCTCGACGCCGATCTCAGCAAGTCCACCGGCACCGGGGGCTTCCTCAAGAAGTTCCCCGAGCGCCACTTCGAGTTCGGCATCGCCGAGCAGAACATGATCGGCGCCGCGGCGGGCTTAGCACTCTGCGGCAAGGTCCCCGTGGCCGCGAGCTTCTCGTGCTTTCTCATCGGCCGCCTCGAGACCATCCGTGTCGCGGTGGCCTACAACAAGACCAACGTGAAGCTGGCCGGCACGCACGCGGGCATCGGCATCGGCGACGACGGCACATCGCAGATGGGGCTCGAGGACGTCGCCGCCATGCGCGCCCTGCCCGGCATGACCGTGCTCCAGCCGGCCGACGACCTGGAAGCCCGTCAGATGACTGAGTGGATGATCGCCCACGACGGGCCGGTCTTCATCCGCCTGACCCGCCAGGTGGTGCCCGATGTCCACGCCGAGGGCTACCGGTTCCAGCTCGGCAAGGCCGACGTGCTCCACGAGCCCGCCGCCGCCAAGGGTGAGGCCAAGCTCCAAGCCACGGTCTTCGCCTCGGGCGGCACGGTCGGCCCCGCGGTCGACGCCGCCAAGTCGCTGGCCGCGCGCGGCTTCCGCGTCCGGGTCGTCAATGCCGGGTCGCTCATGCCCTTCGACCTCGAGGCCCCGGCCCGCGCGGCCGCCGAGAGCCAGCGCATCGTCACGGTCGAGGACCACAACATCACCGGCGGCCTCGGCTCGGCGGTCTGCGAGGCGGTCGCGACGTCGGGCCTGGGCTGCCCGGTCGTGCGCCTGGGCCTGGAATCCTTCGGCGAGTCTGCCAGCGGCGCGGAGCTCTACGAGAAGTACGGGCTCTCGGCCGAGCACATCGTCGAGGCGTGCCTGCGCAACTTGAATTGAGCCGTCCCGCCAGGCTATGGTTCGGCGGGTAGCTCTCGTCCTGTCGCTAGCCGTCCTCGCCGCGCCCGGCGCCCGCGGCGAGAACTTCGAGCTGCCGGCGTTCAAGGCCGGCTATCTAGGGCTGGGGCTCCACCTCGGCATGGTCCTGCCGACGGCCACCAACGGCTTCTCCGAGCGCGCCGGACGCGGCGCGGCGGTCTCCCTGCGCGTGACCCGGTTCATCGCCGATTGGATAGCCTTGGGCGCCGAGCTCGGCGGCGACCTGCACCTCAAGCACAAGAGCGCCTCCACACCGGGCGGGTCGACCAACGACGCCAGCTACGAGGCGCGCGCCCTGCACGCCTCGCTGTTGGGCCGCGTCAACCTCTTCGAGAGCCGCTCGTGGAGCCCCTACGTCATCGGCGGCGTCGGCCTCAACAAGCTCAGCGCGAAGGGCGCGGCTCCCGGCGCGGCCTGCTGGCCGCTCGGCCAGGGCTGCGCGGCCTCGGTCAGCGGCGCCTCGACCGGCGTCGAGCTCAGCGGCGGCGTGGGTCTCGAGTTCTTCATCATGCGCGGGATGGCGCTCTCCCTGGAGGGCCGCTTCCGGGAGCACCGCGTCGACGGCAAGACCCTGGGCGCCGGCGCCGAGTCGCTCTCGGCGAGCTTCGGCACCACCTTCTGGTTCTAGCCGGGCGCTGCTTCTTTCCTTAGCGGCCCTCGAGCGCCCGCAGCAGCTCACGCGCCGCGTCGACGAGGCGCGTGAGGAGCGCCGCCAGCCGCTCGCTCCAGCCGGGCGGCGGCGGGCTTACCGGGACGACGCGCGGCTTTGGAGCCTCTCGTCGGGCAGGCTTGAGCGCGGGACGCTTCGGCGCGGCGGCCTTGAGCGCGGCGGACAACGCGGCTTTCTCCGAAGCCGATAGCGCGGGGCCCTCCTTTATGCGGGCCAGCCCGTCCTTGAAGTGAAGCTCCGCCAAGGTCCCTTGCTCCGGGGCGGGGAAGGCCAGCCAGGAGGCCAGCCGCGCCGCCTCGCGCGGGGTCAGCGCCGCGCGGCGCTCGGAGAGCTTCGCGGCCGACACGTTCCCGGTCAGGAGGAAGTACTCCGTCTGCTCCTTGGGGCCGCGGCCTCGGAAGCCGGGCAGGTAGCTGGCCGGACGGCGCGTGCTCTCTTGGACGTAGGCGTAGCGTCCGAGCAGCAGTTCCAGCTCCCCTGGCGGGCCGGAGTCGACGACGGCAACGGCGGCCGCCGGCGGGGCGGGCGCGGCTCCCGGCGTTCCGAGCTGCTTGCGGGCCGCGCGCGCCCAGGCCCGCATGCCCGGGGAGGCGCTCTCCTCGGCGCGGACGCCGGAGAGCGCCAAGGTCTCGGCGAGGAGGAGGGCTAGGAGAAGCAAGAGGGAATGGCCGTCAGTGGTTCCGCGAGGCGCGGATCAGGCCCGTGAACAGGGCCACCGGGTCCTCGCCGGAGACCGCGATCTTGAAGACATCGTTGCCGAAGCGCGGACCGGTCGGCGTCTTCCAGTCTCCGCCCGGGTCGTCGGGCGTACCGCGGACCTCGAGCTTGGCGGCGTAGCCGTAGTCGGTCGAGCGCGAGTCGAAGGCACCGGGCCCCGTGCGCTCGAGAGTCACCCGATAGACGCCCGCCAGCGGGCCCTGGGCGATCTCATAGTAGGCCACGCCGTCCTTGGGGATTAAGTCGGCGCGGCTGGTCGCGCCCGTCGGGTTGGCCGCGCGGGCGTAGCGGATGACCTGGAGCAGAGCGCCGATCGACTTGCGGTGGCGATAGTACGGCGGGAACATCCGGAAGCTCTTGGCGTCCGGGTAGCGCCCGCGCAGGCTGCTCGTCTTGGGCAGGGCGGCGTAGATCGAGGACCACAACGACTCGACGTGCTGCTCGGCCCAGTCGGCGGTGGCCTCCATCGCGGCGATGAGGGAGGGCCCGTCGAACTCAAAGAGCGGACCGGCCTTCCCGTCCTCGTCCTTGGCGCCCTCCGGGTCGGGCTTGAGGAGGGCTCCTTCCGGCGCGGCCTTGTTGGCCTCGCGGATGCCCTTGAGCCGGCCCTTCTTCTGGTTGAAGTCCTGGGTGCCGTACTTGCGCCAGGTCGCCACCCCGTCGCCGTTGGCCGGGACGGCGATGGCGCGGTCGTAGACCGAGAGCAGGAGCGGGAGGGGATGGCCCTGGGTGTGGTTGTATTGGAGCTGGCCGGTCTCGTCCTTGTTGAAATAGGCCTCCACGTCGATGCCCATGGCCTGCATCATCGGCAGCATCTGCTCGCGGAAGTTCTTGGCCCACCAATGCTCGCGCATCTGGGCGTTCTCGGGGCGGGTGAGGTCCGGCCCGAAGTTGTGGTTTGCGATCAGGCGCTGGAAGGCCAGGACCTCGGCGGGCGTAAAGCCCGCCCGCTTGCCGAGCACCTCCACCCAGATCATCGAGGCGTACTCGTGGGGGAGGATATAGTTGTTGATGTAGGACACCGGCCCGGCCGGGTTGAAATGGGCCAAGGCCGCCTTGAGGTCGGCGGGGTTCTCCTGCTTGCCTGTGTCGGTGGCCAGCTGGAGCGCCCGGAGCAGCTCGACGAAATCCATCGTGGGCTTGAGCTTGTCGACCTTGAATCCCGAGGCCAGGTCGTTGCCGTCCTCGTTGAGCGGGTCGAGGAGCTGCTGGCGGACGTGCTCGACGTTGCCGGCCATGTCGGTCAAGCTGCCGTCGACCTTGGTGCTGATGAAGTCGAAGGCCGCCTGGGAGAACGCCGCGAGCTTGCCGACCGCCATCGTCTCGACCACGTCGGCGGCCGCGCGCAGGACGGCGGGGTCGGTGCGGCCGATAGCCACCGCGCGGGCCAGGTCGTCGATTCCCCGCAGGATGGCGGCCTGCTGCGCCGGCAGGGCGGCCTCGCCGGAGACGGCGCGTACGGCGCGCCAGCGGGCGACCTCGTCGCCCAGCTTCGCCAGACGTTCGGCCTCGCCGGCGGGGACCTGCAGCGTCCGCGCCGCGGGCCCGAAGACCTCCGCGGCGCCCAGCGGGGCGTCGACCGCGGCCACGTCTTGGGCCAGGGCCTTGCCGGAGCCGTCGAAAGCGGCGCCGACCGCCTCGCGCAGCGACAGGTTTCCGGCCGCGGGCCCCAAAGCCGCCAGCGCCTGCGAGAGGTCGTTGGCGGAGGCGGCCCCGGCGCCCGAGACCGCGATCTGGCCGCCGGGCCGGCTGCCCAGCGCCTGCGGCGTCGGGGCGGAGCGGCCTTGGACCGCCCGGCTCCGGTCGAGGCGCGAAAGGCTGTCGGTGGCCTCGCGGGCCGCGGCCTCGCGGGCGGGCTCGGCGACGCTGGCGGCGCCGACTAGTTGGGGATAGCGGGCATGAGCCGCGGCCACGTCGGCCGGGACCTGCGGCGTCACGCCGAGGACGCGCGGTCCGGGCATCGCCGTCGGCAGAGAACCGAGGCCGGGCAGCGTCGCCGCGGTCGGGAGGAGAGGGGCCAGGCCGAAATTCCGAGCCGGAACGGCCGCCACGCCGGCGGCGCCCATGGGGCTCTGGACGCCGGCCCCGGGGGCCACCGAGATGACGCGCAGGACGGTCGCTTCGGCCTGGCCGACGGGCAGGGCCAGGGCGAGCGCCAGGGCTAGGAGGCGCTTGAGGGGGGGCATTGGAAAAATATAACCCCGGGGCCGTCGGGATTCAAGAGCATCAGCGACCCTGATTCGTTCTCTAAAGTCTGGCACGTTCATCCATTTCCTCCAGCGGCCTTCGTCCCATCCTTCCTTAGTACCGGAGGCTGCCCGAATGTTACACCCCGTCAGCGGCTCCCCAGCTCCTTGAGCAGGCCGCGCGCCGAGTCGGAGTAATGGCCGATGTTGACCGGGTCGTTCTTCATGGCCGCCAGCGTCATCCTGAGCCGGTAGAATTCGACCCCGCTTTGGAGCGTCTCCATTTTGAAGCCGGCCTCGCGCGCGTACGCCGTGGTGAAGGCGCGCTCCAGGGCCACGAGCTCGGCGGGCTGGAGCATGAGCCCGCGGGCGCGGTTGTTGAGCCGCAGAGTCTCCAGGAAGCGTCCTACGTCGGCGGCCGGATTGCCGACCCCGGCTTCTTTATTCCCCAATGAATGCATCACCGTCTCTATATCGATGAGCGTCACGCGGCCGTCGCGGACGAAGAAATTCCCGGGATGGGCATCTCCATGGGTCACCGCGCCCGGACCGGTCCCATCCCGGACCATCGGCGCCAGACGGTCGAGCTGGGCCTTGAGTTCTTGATACAAGTCCGCGGGAAGGCGCTCGCGCAGGCCGGCAAGCATCTCCTCCGCCGAACCCACGTCGTAGGCCCGGGTCTTCTTCGACACCTCGGGAGAACGGCTGGCGCGATGCAGTTCGCCCATCGCCTCGGCTACCGCCTCGACGTCCGCTTTCGCCTCCTTAAGGGCGCGCCCGCGCGTCTCGCCGACGGACTTGCCGACCTCGCGCAGCGCCGAATAGAGGTCTCGCCCAGGCGCGGCCTCCATAATGAAGAGCGTCTCCTCCGCGCCGGCCCGGAACGCGCCGCGCGCCTCGACGACCTTCGAGCGCTGCAGGCCGAGCCGTCCGACGGCCTCCCCGGCGCCCAGCTCCTTGATCAGGCTCTTAGCGCCCAAGACCTTGGCCACAGCGACGATCTCCCCGCCCTGCCGGATCAGAAAGACCTGCGCCCCGGACAGCGGCTCGGTGGCGGGTGAGGAGACCTCGAGTATACCGTCGAGTCCCATGTACTCCTTGACGAACTTAGCCAGGAGCTGCTGGCGCGCCTTCGGCTCGGGCGGAAGGTTCCCGATGTCGTCGAGGCGGCGGACCGGGGCCAGCGGGTCGGCGACGGCGTTGGCGGCATCGGCGCGCTGGCCGAAGAGGTCGGCCGCCAGCTCCTTCATCGAACGCTTGACGGCGGCCTGCCGGCCGGCCAGCTGCTGGCCGTCGACGCGCGTCGAGCCCGACTCTCGCGAGCCCGCGGACGCGGGAGGCGGAGCGCTCTTCGGAGGGCTTCCCGCCGGGGCCGGACCCTCCAGGTTCAGGCGGAGCCGTACGGGTTGGTTAAGCACCACGTCGCCCGCGGGCAGGAGCCCGAACTTCTCGATGAGCCAGAAGTTGACGCTGAAGCCCGACTTGGCGCCCGGCACCGGCTCAAAGCCGTGTTTCTGGGCGAACTCGAGCACCTTCTGGCTGTGGGCCTCGACCTCGATGGACTTATAACCCTGCTTTCGGAGCCGGGGCGCGGCGTCCATGACCTCGCGCACCCCGCGGTGGACGTTGCGGGCGTAGCCGCGCGCCCCCCGGGGAGTGACGGGCGAGACCAAGTGCGCCTGCAAGGTGCTGCCTCCCAGGTAGGGCTTCTCGAGGATGAGGGCGCCCTTCCCGTAGCTCCCTATCACGCCTTTGGCACCGGGAACGTAGCCAAAGGGCCGCCCCAGCGCGAAGACGTTGAAGTTCTGTAACAGCGCGAACGGAACCGCGAGCCTGCCGCCGAACCAAGGCGCTGGAGGGCGCCCCACGCCGGACTGAAGGGCCGCCTGCTGTGCGAGCGTCAGCTCGACCTTCCCCGGCGCGGCCTCGCCCGGGAAGATGAGCCCGCCGACCCCGCCCAGGCCGACGGCCCAGGGGTCGCCCGCGGCCTGGAGGACCTCGAGAGGCGCAATCAGCTCGCCGTGGTAGGCCTTGGAGACGGCCGTGGCGCCCACGCTCGTGACCGAGCCGCCCAGGGCCCCGCCCCCCATCCTGCTCAAGGTCGCCCCCAAGGGCTTGAGCGCCCCGGTAGCGGCGGGCGCCACCTTGACAAAAAGGAGCGTCGCCACGGTGTTGACCAAAGCGTCGTGGCCGGCCTCCTTGAGCGAGCCGCCGCTGCCAAGGGTGACGATGGCCGAGGTGAAGGGGGTGACCAGGGGGGCGGCGGGCCCGGCGGGCATGGCCGCGATCCCGCCCATGATGGTCTGGGCCGAGCGCCGGTTGTTGTTTCGGCGCATGATGAACTCGTTGTTGGCCTGGCCCGCGGCGTTGAGCGCGGCCAGCGCGTCGTTGTAGGCTCCCTTGAAGGCCTCCGCCTTGTTGGCCCGCGTCCAGGCGGGGTCGCCCGGGAGGGCCTTGAATTCGCCTTTCTCCACGCGCCGCATCAGGTCGTTGATCTTCTCCGCCGAGGCGTTGCCGGAAAGCCTCAGGTCGTCGAAGTCCGCGCCCAGGTAAGCCCAGTCGCGCATCCCTTGCCAGCCGTTGACCAGGGGGCTGGCCACGCGGTTGGCCGCCGCCGCGTTGGCCAGCTCGTTGAACTTTCCGGCCAAGAAGTTGACGTGCTCGGCCTGGAAGTCGAAGTCCGCCGCCAGCTCGGCCAGCGGGAGCACGCGGACCTGGCCCTTGGCGTCGGGGGCCAAGAACACCTGGTCGCCCACGAGCAGGCGCTCCGTCCGCTTGGCGTCGAGCAGCCTGACGGAGAGCCCGGGGTAGAGGCGGTCCAGGTCCGCGCGCCGCGCCTTGGCCTCGGGGCTCTCCCCCTTGATCTCGGCCAGGCGCAGGCCCTCGCGGAAATGCACTCCCATCGGCACCCCGTTCTTGACCTCCATCGTCTTGACCGGGCTGCCGGTGAACATGGAGTAGTGGACCGTTCCGTTCAAGGGCACCGGCTCCATGTAGGCGTTGAGGATCATGGACCCCCGGAAGTGCACGCCCTCGCCCAGTTTGAAGGAGTCGCCCTCCTTCAGCTCCAGGGCCCCGTCCGCCGTCCTCTTGGTGAACGTCTGGGCGAAGACCCCCTCGCCGATGATGAACTGCCCGCCCTCCCGGAGCCCGGGCACCGGGCCCTTCCCCTGGGAGGGGTCCTGCGCCCCGATGAGGGTCACGTTGCGCAGTACCTCCTCCTTCTGGAAGCCGTGCTCCGGGGGCTTTACCAACACGAACCGATGGACCGCGCCGTCCCAGGACTGGAAATGCCGGAGCCGGTTGGCTCCCTGGCTGGAGGTCAGGATATAGCCGGAGGTCCCGTTGGGCCCGGTCTCCGACTGGATGGCGAGGAACTCCGGTCCGAAGCCGAGCTGGGCCGGCGTCAGCTTGGCTTCGGTATCGTCGAGCAGGGTCTTAAGGCGCGCGCGGGCCGTGCGGACCGCGTCGGCGTTGGCCGCGTGGAGCTCGGTGAGCCCGGCGGCCAGGAGCGGGGCCAGTTCGTCCGAACGGCCTCCCACCCCGCCCAGGGCCTGGTCGAGGGCCTTGCGCGCGGCCTGGACCTCCAGGACCTCGCCCGGAGCGATGTCCGCAAGGAGCTTTTCGGCCACCTTGTCGAGGTGCTCGTGATAGGCCGCCTGGACTCTGGCCGCCTCATCCTGCCGGTGGAGCTCGGCGAGCGCCTCGATGCGCGCCAGCCCGGCCGCGTCGGCGCGCCGCACGGGCGGGGGCTGCATCCCGGCCAGCCAGGCCTGGGCATCCGCGAAGGTGCCGATCTGCTTGTTGACGTCGAAGAACTCGCGCGCCGGACCGTCTTGCTGCAGCTCCTCCGGGCTAAAGAGGAGCGCCCGCCCGAAATAAGGAGGCAGCGTCATGCCGCGTTGGACGTCGGAGCCCCGGACCGCATCGTCGTAGTGCCGCTTGAGCTCCTGGCCGGAGCGGCCCAAAGCGGCGATCTCCGGAGGAGTCATGGTCCAGCCCTGGCCGAGGCGCTCGGAGTCTAGGTGCTGCCAATAGCGCAGGCGCGCCATCAGGCTGGGGTCGGGGGCCGCGTTGGGGCCGCCCTGGAGCTGGGCCCAGGCGGCCCCGGCCTCCAGCAGCCGTTGGTTGACCCAGGACGGGGGACCGGCGGGACCGGCCGGCTGATCGGCGATGTCGGAAACATCGTAGAACTCGGTGTAGCCGGCGGCTCGGAAGACGGCCTCGAACTGGCGCCGCTCGGCCCCGCTCGAGGCGGCGAACTCGGGCCGGCGCCGCGCCAGGGCGTCGTCGATCGTCCCCAGGCGCCGGCGCAGCGCGTTTATGTTTGCGTCGGTCTGCTCGTAGCGGCCCCATGCGTCCCGCCCGCCGAAAAGCCGGTCGAGCAGCTCGCGCTCCTCCGCGCTCGGGGGGACCTTCGACCTGAGGCTGTTGAGCGCGCTCAGCGCCCGGTCCAGGTCCTGGCGTGGGCCGGCCAAGTAGACCTGCAGCTCGGCGCGGTACTCGGCGTCGGTGCGGGTCCGGTCGTGGAGGTCGCGGATGAAGCGGCCGTTGACGACCCCGGGCAGGCGCGCGTTCTCAAGGGCCGCGGCCAGGTCCCAGACGACGCGCGGGTTCATCGCCCCGCCCGCGCCCGCCCGCGCGCGCTCCTCATCGTAGGCGGCACGCGCGGCCTGGAGGCCGCCGTCGGCGGCGGGGAGCCGGCCCATGAAGCCCGACATGCCCAACGCCGCTCTCAGACGCGACAGCGGGGCCTGCCCGTCGAGATAGGCCTGCAGGGCCTCCTCGATGCGCGCGGTGCGCGGGTTCTTGGCCAAGGCCTGGCGCGCCGCGTCGAGCTGCTGGCGGACCTCGGGATCCTCAAGCCGCAGGTTCAGCTTCTCGCGCGCCGCGGCCAGCAGGTCGGCCTGCGAGAAGAGCCCGGTCAAAAGATCGTAGGCGCCCTGGTCGGTCTTCTGAAGGGCCGCCAGCGCGTCGGGAAACGGCATGCCCCTACCGACGGCCGTGGCCAAGCCCTCCAGGCTCCGGATGCGGACCTGGAGCGGGTCGCGCGCTTGGGAGTAGGACTCCGGAACGCGCGCCAAGGCCAGGCGCTGGGCCTTGAGGAGGACGTCCAAAAAGCTCCCGGCGGCCTCCGACTGCTCGGCACGGGTCCGCTCCAGGGCCTGGCGCGGCGTCTCGAAGGAGGACAGGAGGGCCGAAAGGGTGCCCATGGCCTCGACGGCGACCGCCGTTCCCCGCGCGAGAAGACTCGTCGCCTCGCTGAAGCCGCGGGCCACCGTGGCCGCGGCATCACCGACCAGGCCGGTGAGCCGGGCCGCAGGCCCGGCGCCGGGCGGCGGGTCCCGCGGAGCGAGACGGGGCTCGGCGGGAGCGGGAGAGAAGTCGCGAAAATCCTTCGGGGGAAGTACGCGCGGAACGAGCGCCGTCGTCTGCGCCGCCGCGGTAAAGGCGCCCATGTTGCCCACTCCGGCAAGAACGACGGCGGCGGCCTCCTGGGTGATGGGGATGCTCGCCGCCGTCTCGGACGCCTTCACGCCGATCGCCTCGGCCTGCTCTTTGGTCACGTCGTCTTGGGCCGCCTCCTCGTCGGAGGGCTGCGCGGGGTCGTCGGCGCCGAGCTCCGCTCCGGACTCGGCCTCGTCTGCCGCCTCCTCCGCCAGCGCTTGCTGATCGTCGGCCAAGGCCTTTAGCAAGCGCTCCTGCTCCGGGGTATAAGGGCCCTTGATCGGGAAGTCCGGCGAGTTCAAGGCCCGCCAGAGCTCCTGGAGGGCGGTCCGGTTCTGCCTGTCTTTCCAGAAACCGGGCGGCAGTTGGGCGGCCGACGAAGGATCCTGGAGGAGCTGCGCGGCCAGGGCCGTGAACGCCGCCGGGTCCCGAGCGGTACGGACGCGGTCCTGGAAGTCGGCCTGCGGCTCGAGCGCCGCGGAGGGTTGGGCATCGTCCTCGGCGTGGGCCGGGGTCCGCGGCGCGCCCAAAAGCAGGGCCAGCGCTAACAGGGAGGGGAGTCTAGCCATGGCGTCCCTTGACGGCCTGGACGCCATATTTTGTCGGGAAGCCAGGAGAAGTCAAGTGACCGAAGGCCCAGCGCTCCTTAATAAGCGGTCAGCGGAGGGGGTCCAAGCCGAAACGCGAACTCACCGGGTCCAACGGCGCCAGGCCCAGCACGGGACGATAGGTCTGGAACGGCTCGGGCCGCCAAGTCCGGTCCACGGGCTGCCCCATGGCCGCCGGGAGGAATCGGTTCCTCGGCAACGCGTCGACGAACGCCGGACGTCCTAGGAAATAGAGGACCGGGGCGGCGACAGGCTGGACCGGCCGGCGGCGCGCCACGGCGCGGTCGACGGCGAATGCCAGCTCGCGCAGGCGCGCTGATTCCTCGCGCGCCGCCCGGCGCAGCTCGTCCTCGCGGCTCTCCTCCTCGAGCGCCGAGGCGCGCTCGGCGCGCGTCAGCCAGCGCCCGCCGTGGCGGACGTAGCCCTTGGCGCTCATCAGCGCGTCGCCGCGCCGCCAATCGCCGCCGACGAGCTGATAGCCGAGGAAGGCCCGGGCGTCCTCGTGGCCGAGCTCGAGCCCCAGGACGCGCTCGGCGCTTTGGCGCGCCCAGCCCGGAAGGCCGTTCTCCGACGCCCAGCGCGCCAGCGCCCAGAGCTCGGCCGGGGTCTTGGCCGCGGCCTCGCGGGTCTTGAACTCGCTGTGCGCGTTGGGCTCTCGGCGCAGTTCGGCCAACGCGTCGCGCGAGAACTCCACGGTGCCGCCGTCGACCTCGAGGACGACCTCCCGTCCGTCGTCGGAGAGCAGGACGCCTTTGAGGACGCCGCCGGAGGGGAACACCAGGGCAGCGCCGTCGAATCCGGACGCCGCGGCGGGAAAAAGGAGGAAAGCCAGCGGCAAGCCCCTCATGCCTATATCATGGCACCGGCACCGGCGCATTTCCAGTCCCCTAGTCCAAAGGCCTATGCGTGAGCTAGGCCTTTGGCTCCATGATGGCCCCTGTCCTTGGACCTACCCTGACCCTGTGGGCAGCTTGAGCCGGTCCGCCGCCGTCTTCCTCGTCCTACTTTTCGCCGCCCATGCCCTGCCCGCGCGCGCCGACGATCTATCCGACGAGGCGGAACGCCTGCGGCGCTACGAGGCGTTCTTGGAACGGAACGCCGCGGCGCTCGAGCGCTCCGCGCGTTTCGCCGGGCTCAAGCAGGAAGGCCTGCTCGACGGCGCCCAAACCAAGGACGGACCGCCGCCCGCGCTGACGTTCTCGATGACGATCAACGGCCGGACCGCGGACCTGCAGCTCTCCTTGGCGCACGGCGACCTGGCCGAGCAGCTCTCGGTCCTGTCGACGGAGGGAAAGCCCCTGCCGCTGAAGCTCGACGGGAACGGCACCCTCAAGACGCAGATCGACCGGGCGTCCGCGCAGGGCCCGACCGCTCCTAACGACCTCAAAGACGCGGTGGCGGGTGCGGGGCGCAGCGCCGCCGACTTGGCGGGCCGGCTGCGGCCCGTCGACCCCGGAGCCCTGCCGCCCGGGGGACGGCTGCCGGCGGGCCAGGGCGGCGCTCAACCGCCGCAGAGCAGCTCGCCCGAGTACGTCGAATGGAGCAACGGCCGCCGCGAATGGTTCCGCAACGAGATGCGCGAGGGCAAGCTGGTCAAGGTCCCCATCGCCCGGGAGACGCCGCACGGCATCCAGTTCCTAGAGGGGTCGGCCGGCTATGAGCCCGACGTCGAACGATTCAGCCGGGCCTGGAACGGCCAGCGGGTCCTCATGCGGTTCGAGGACGGGATGCCCAGCGTCAGCCACATACAGAGGAAGGGGGAATGGGTGCCCCTCGCCGCGATCACGGACCTGCGCCCGGGCGCTCTAAAGGGCCAACTCGTCCAGAACGGCTTCGCTTTCGACCTGGGCGCCGACGGCCGGGGCGTAAGGACCCATCAATCCCTGCGGGTCGGCAACGGCGACTATTGGGTGGCGCTGGCCGAAAACCGGCCGATATCGACCCCGGACGGGACCACGCGTCAGGTCCTGCGCGTCGGCGGCCGCAACGCCTTAGTCGAGTTCGCCTCCGACGGCTCGGCTCGGGCCACGCACTTCGGCGCCGGCGGCACGCTCCAAGCCGCCACCGCCGGCGACACCCGCGCGGTCGTCAGACCGATCGGCGGCATCGTCCACCAGCTGCGCTCGGCCGACGGCAAGATGGATTCCCTGGCTTATCAGTTCACTCGCCAGGAAGACGGGACTCTGACGGGGCGGGCCTACGCCCAGCGCCTGCGCGACGCCGCGGGAACGTGGGCGGCGGTGGACGGCCGCCCGATCGACCGCTCGGAGGGGACATCCCTCCAGCTCCTCCAATCCCCGGACCGGCGCGAGAAGCTGCTGGTGCGCTTCAGGACCGACGGCGCGCCGGAAGTCTTGGCCGCCGGGGCCAACGGCCGCCTGCTCGGGGCCGACTACTCGAAGGTCCGCTCCGCCGCCTTCTCCGCCCAATCCGGCGACTTCCGCTTCTCGTTTGACCGCCGCCCCGGAGAGCAGGGCTTCGCGCCGCGCCTTACCGCGCAATCCGTCGATGTGGGCCTGGGGATGAAAGGCTGGGCCCCGCTGGAGGACGGAAGCCGGCTGACGCCGCGGACCTTGCCGGCCGCCGTCGCCGCCGCGCGCGCCGCGAAGATCGCCGAACTGGCCGGGCAGGTCCGGCGCGGTGAAGCCGACGCGGCCGCCCGCCTGCGCCACGGTCTGTCCTGGTACAAAAGCAACCCCGCCGTGGCGTCGCGCGTGGCGGGCATCCTCGCCCAGGGCCGCCCCGCGCCGATCACGGCCGCCCAGGTCTTCGCCGCGGCCCATACCGGCACCGACACGACGCTGTCTTTCCTCGGCGGCGCGCGCGGCGAGGTCCTGCACCGCACCCGCGCCGAAGGCGCCCGCGAGGAGCCCGCCGCCCGCGGCCTGGTCCTCGTGGTCGGCGCCGAGGCCGACGCCGAGCGCCATCAGGCTCTGCTGGCCGATTACCGCACCGCCCTGAAGGGCTGGGCCGGGGAGGGGGACCTCCTCACCCGCGTCGGGCGCGGCGCGACCTTATTGACCATGCTGCCCACCGAGGCCACCCTCGTGATGGCCAGCGCCCCGCAGCTCCAGCAGAACCTCGACTTGCGCGTGAACCCGGGGTTGGCGCAGGCGCCGCTGGTGGCCGCGGGCATCGGCATCTCGCGCGACCCGGCCCGGGCCCGGGAGGGCGCCAATCGGCTCAACCCCAACGTGCGAGCCATCTTCGGCGGCGGCGGGGGCCTGATCGGACGGAGGCGCAACGTCCCGGGCCAGGCGGCGGCGCAGATCGCGGCCAACGCGCGAGGCAGTCTCCCCACGGCGACGGCCCAGATGGCGGCGGCGCGCGAGCAGACCCTGGAGCTGGTCGCCGCCGGCCTCCAGCAGAAGCGCCTCGAGACGATCGCGCGCACCGAGGAGAGCTTCGCCAAGCAGGGCATACCCGCCGTCGACGTCGTCAGCGTGGCGGACGCCCGGGCGCAGGTCGGATTCTCGTACCAGCTCGCCGACGGCGGCAGCTACCTGCTCCGCCTCGACATGAACGCCGCGGCCCTGCCGCGCGAGGAGAACCCGCCCGCCATCCCGGCCACGCTGCAGGTGGCGGCCGCGGTGGACGGCTGGCTGTCCCAGGTCGCGCTCTCTCGACCGGTGACCGGGGCCGACGTCGACGCGGCCTGGGAGGCCGCCCTCGTCAGCCGCTACGGCGTCGATCCCGCCGAGGCGCGCCGCATCCGCGCGGCGCTCTAGAACTGGGTCCCTTCTTCCGAAACAGGCGGCGGCGCCGGCTTGGCGCGCTTGCCCTTGGATATCAGGGTGCCCGCCAAGCCCAGCCCCGCCAGCATGACGAAGGCCAGGAAGGCCCAGGCCGCGGCGCGCAGGCCCGGCGGGATCCCCTCGATGCGCTCCCCGGCGTCGAGATGGGCGAACTCCGCGGGGATCCCGGCCTCCTCCCCCGCGGCCTTGGGCTCGGCGGCCGCCTTGGCCTGCATCAGCTTCGCGAAGACCTCCGGGGGGACCGGCACGGCGGGCTGCTTGGACGGCGGGGGGGCCGGCTCTGGCTTCTTCTTGCGGAAAGGCTCCTTGCAGAAGTCGCAGTAGCCCAGCTCCTCGGGGGACTCCATCCCGCAGGCCGGACACTTCACCGCGTCCATCCCGGCGCCTCGAAGGCCGCGCGGATGAGCCGCACCGCCCCGGACTCGACGGCCGCCACGTCAAAGCGCGCGGCCCGACCGGAGAGGCGCTGACGGCTCATGAACTCGAGCGCCGCGCGCGCGATACGGCCCTGTTTGGTCCGGGACACGGCCTCCTCGGGCAGACCGTAGGCGCGGCTGGCGCGCAGCTTGACCTCGACGAAGGCCAGCGTCGGGCCGTCGAACGCCACGATGTCGAGCTCACCGGCCGACCCCTTCCAGTTGCGGGCCAGGATCTTCCAGCCCAGGCCCTCGAGATGGCGGGCCGCCAGGTCCTCGCCGGCCTGGCCGACGGCGCGCGAGCTCATAAGAAAGACCGCCGATGGACGGGGGAGGGCCCGAGGCGGCGCAGGGCCTCGTAATGCGCCTTCGTGCCGTAACCCTTGTGGCGGGAGAAGTCGTAGCCTGGATGGAGGCGGTCGAAGCCGCGCATCCAGCGGTCGCGCACGGTCTTAGCCAGGATGCTGGCTCCGGCGACGCACAGCGACTTGGCGTCGCCGTCGACCAGGGCCTCCTGCGCCCCGGCCCAGGCCGGCAGGCTCTTGTCGCCGTCGACGACCAGGTGGGCGCCGCGGCCGGCGGGCCCGAGCGCCTCGAGCGCGCGGCGCATCGCCAGGAAGGTGGCCTGCAGGATGTTGCGGTCCTCGATCTCGGCCATCGAGGCCGCGCCGACGCCCCAGGCCAGCGCCCGCCCGCGCACCAGTCTGGCCAGGGCGTCGCGCCGGACGGGGCTCAGGACCTTCTTGGAGTCCTTGACTCCGTCCAGACCGGAGACGTCCGCCGAGAAGATGACGGCGGCGGCGACCACGGGGCCGGCCAGAGGCCCGCGTCCGGCCTCGTCGACTCCCACCAAAGAAGAGGCCCCGCGCTTGGCGCGCAGGGCCTCGTCGAACGCGGCCAGGACGGACACCGGCTTAAGCGGCGGCGGTCTCGATCTTCGGTTTGGCGGCCGGAGCCTTGGCCTCGGTGGTCGGCGCGGGCTGCTGCTGTCCGCCGCCTTCCTCGGCCAGGCGGGCGGCCTTGCCGGCCAGGTCGCGCAGGTAGTAGAGGCGCGAGCGGCGGGATTTTCCGGTGCGGATCAGGTCGATCTTGGCGATGCGCGGCGAGTTCAAGGGGAAGGACCGCTCGACGCCGACCCCGAACGAGACCTTGCGGACCGTGAAGGTCTCGGAGACCCCGCGGCCGCGGCGGCGCAGGACGACGCCTTCGAACGCCTGGAGGCGCTCGGAGTCTCCTTCGACGACCTTCACGTGCACGCGGATGGTGTCGCCGGGAGTGAAATCAGCGGGATTCTTTTTATCGGTGGGGGCGGCCATACAGTCTCCTTGTTGCTAAGAGAGATTATTATAACAAATCCGGACGCTTCTTCTTCGTGACCCGCCTTGCCGCCTTGCTGCGCCAGTCGGCGATCGCCTTATGGTCCCCGCCGAAGAGGACCTCGGGGACCTCCCGCCCGCGCCAGACCCGCGGGCGCGTGAAGTGCGGGAAGTCGAGCAGTCCCTCGGTGAACGACTCCGCCTCGGCCGCGCCTTCCTTGACGAGGACCCCCGGCAGGAGCCGCGCCGCCGCGTCGATGACGGCCATCGCCGGGATCTCGCCGCCCGTGACGACGAAGTCTCCGAGGCTGAGCTCTTCGTCGACGAAGTCCATCACCCGCTCGTCGACGCCCTCGTAGCGGCCGCAGACCAGGACCAGGTCCTTCGCCTTGGACAGCCGCTGGGCGGCGGCCTGGTCGAAGCGCCGGCCCTGAGGCGACATGAAGACGACCGTGGCCCCCGGCCGGCGGGCCTTCTTGACAGCCTTATAGAGCGGTTCGGCCATCAGCACCATGCCCGGTCCGCCGCCGTAGGGGCGGTCGTCGACGGTGCGGTGGCGGTCTTCGGCGAAGTCCCGGGGATCGACGAAGGAGACCTCCAAGAGGCCTTTCTCCCGGGCGCGCTTGACGATGCTCTCCGTCAGCGGCCCCTCGAACATCCCCGGAAACAGCGTGACTACCGCCACTCTCAAGAGCGGCGCCGGCATCGGCGCTATTCCAAGTCGACGACGACCTTCTTGTCGGCCTTCGCGGCGGCGATCGAGATGACCGCGCGCACCGCCTTGATCACCTTGCCCTGCTTGCCGATGATCTTGCCCTTGTCCTCTTCCGCGACCCGGAACGCCAGCGTCACCGAGTCGCCCTCCTCGTGCACAGTCAGCTCGACCTTGTCGGGCTGGTCGACGAGGCTCTTGACCAGATGGAGCGCGAGCTCCTTCATGGCCTACTTCGAGGCGGCGGCGGGCTTGGCGGGCGCCTTGGCGGCCTTGATGAGGGTCGCCACGGTGTCCGACGGCTTCGCCCCGACCTTGATCCAGTGGTCCACGCGGGCGGTGTCGAGGACGACCTTGTCCTTGGCCTTCTCGGCCCGGGGGTTGTAGGTCCCGAGGATCTCGATCGGCTTGCCCTGCGCCGCGCGGGCGCGGTCGATGGCGACGATGCGGTAGTAAGCCTGGTGGGGCTTCCCGATGCGCTTGAGTCTGAGTGCTACGGCCATTGTCTTCCTCCGGTCATCTGCGAGGCGCCACGGGGCGCCTCGTCCATCCTTTGTCGAAAGCTTCCTGTCCCGCGGCCTCGAGGGCGCGCCAGGCGGCCGCGGGGTCGGCGGCCTTGAACACGGCGGAGCCGGCGACCAGCGAGTCGCCGCCGGCCGCGGCCGCGGGGCCCACCCAGCGCGCGTTTACGCCGCCGTCGATCTGCAGCCAGACCTTGCGGCCCCGGGCGTCGATCGCCTCGCGCAGGGCGCGGATCTTGGGCAGCATCCCCTCGATGAAGGTCTGGCCGCCGAAGCCGGGCTCCACGGTCATGACCAGGGCCAAGTCGATGTCGCCCAGGAGCCGGATGAGGCCGGCCGCCGGCGTGGCGGGCTTGATCGCCACGCCCACGGCGCAGCCCATCGCCTTGAGCTTCTTGATGAGGGGCTTCGGGCGCGGGCAGGCCTCGAGGTGGAAGCTGACCCAATCCGAGCCGGCCTCGGCGAAGACCGGGGCGTAGGCGCCGGGGTCGCTCACCATGAGGTGGGAGTCGATGAGCGGCGCGCCGGACCGCTCCTTCATGGCCTTCACGAGGTCGGGCCCGAAGCTCAGGTTCGGCACGAAGTGGCCGTCCATGACGTCGACCGAGGCCCAGTCGGCGCCGGCCGCGGCCAGCGGGGCCCAGGAGGAGGCGAGCGCCGAGAAGTCGGCGGCCAAGAGCGAGGGCACGATGCGCACGCGTCCGTCGGGAAGGGGGGCTTTCACAGGTCGCGCTCCTCGACGAGGATGCCGTTGAGGTAAATCTTGACCCGCGCGCGGCCGGCCTGAGGCACGGAGAGGTCGATCTTGGTGCCCGGGGCGCGCAGGCCGTTGAAGAGCTCGCGCTCGCCGTGGGTGTCGGTCAGGACGATCCGCACCAGGGACTCCGCGCTGCCCTGAGGGACTTGGTACTGCAGGCCGGTCATCGAGGCCTTGTCCTTGACGTCGGAGGGGCGCGCGCTGATCGTCAGCTTGACCTTGGTCTCCTCATCGACGACGGCGTCGGCCGCCGGGTCCTGGGCGAGGATCGTGCCGTACGGGAAAAGCGAGCTCACGTCCTTGGTGACGGCCAGCGGCACGCTGACCTCGGAGGCCCACTTGGAGGCCTCGGCGAGGTTCTTGCGCAGGAAATCGGGCATCAGCACGATCTCCTCGGGCGGCTGGCCGGCGGAGACCACGACGTTGACCAGCGAGTTGCGCTCGACGGAGGATTCCGAGGCCGGGTCCTGGGTCATGACCAGGCCCTTCTCGAGGCGCAGGGAGTAGGACTCGGTAACCTCGCCGAGCGTGAGCTGGCCCTGACGCAGGAGCATCTCCGCGTTGCGCAGCGGCAGGCCGGCGACGGAGGGGGCGAAGACGGTCTCGCCGCCCTGGCTGACCACGACGCGGATGGCCTTGCCCTCGCGGACCTTGGTGCCGGCCGGCGGACGCTGGCGCAGGATCGACGCGATGGGGACCTGGCTGTTGAACTCGGAGCCCTCTTTCATGATGGCCAGGTTGAGGGGGGCGAGCTGTTCGAGCGCCCCGGCGATGGACTTGCCGGTGACGTTGGGTACGGTCTGGACCGCGCGGCTGTGGACCAGCCCCTCGATCGCCCAGCGGAAGCCGAACAGCCCGAGGCCCCCTAAGACGAGCAGGACCACGACCGCTTCGACCGCCGTGACGCCTTTCTTGACCATTCTATACGGGACCCAAAATACTATCGCCGGCCTTCAGACGCAGGCCTTTGAGGAACTCCGACGCTGGAAGACGCTTCTTGCCTTCAGGCTGGACTTCCCGGAGCCGCAGGATGCCGGGACCGCATTGTATCAAAACCCCTCCGTCGGGCTCAACGACGACGATGCGGCCCGGCCGGCCCGTCGCGGAGGCATCGGCCAGCCCGGTTTTGAAAAGCTTGACGCGCAGGGCGCGGTCCCCGGAGCGCGCGGAGAACCACGCCCCCGGGCCGGCCGCCAGCCCTCGCGTCCGGTTATGGATCTCGGCGGCCGGCATGTCAAACCCTATACGGGCGTCCTCGGCGGTTAATTTCGGCGCCAAAGTGGCCGGGCCGCCCTGGGGCGCCCGCCGCAGGCGTCCCGCCGCGACATCGGCCAAGGCCGCCCCGAGCTCGGCGACGCCGAGCGCCACCAGCCGGGGGAACAGGGAGACGGCGTCTTCGTCGGGCGGAACCTCCAGTCCGGCCAAGCGCTGGACCGGCCCGGTGTCCATCCCGGCGTCGAGCCAGAACAGCGTCACGCCGGTCCGAGACTCGCCGCGCATGAGCGCCCACTGCACGGGAGCGGCGCCGCGGTAGGCGGGCAAGAGGGAGAAATGGACGTTCATGAAACCGTGGTCCGTGACGGCGAGCAGGTCGGGCTTGAGGATGCGCCCGTAGGCCACGACCACGGCCATATCGGCCTCGAGGGCCCTGAGCTGATGGGTGAGGTCCGAGGGCCGCTCGGGCTGGAGCACGCTCAGGCCCAGGCGCCGAGCCGCTTCCTTGACCGCCGGGGCCTTGAGCTCGAGGCCGCGCCCGGCGGGCTTGTCGGGCTGGGTGAGGACGGCGGCGACCTCGTGGCCGGCGTCGAGGCAGGCCTCCAGGAAGGGCACCGCCACCCCGGGGGACCCGAAGAACAGCAGGCGCATCAATCCCAGGTCTGCTTGAGGTTCTTGAGGACGGCGGCGACCTTGAGGCGGCGGACGAGGTCGAGGTGGTCGATGAAGAGCTTGCCGTCGAGGTGGTCGACCTCGTGCTCGAAGGCGCGCGCCAAGAGGCCGGTGCCGGTGCGCTCCCAGGGCTGGCCGTTCTCGTCGAGCGCGCGCACGCGCACCTTGCGGTGGCGCTTGATCGGGGTGTAGAGGCCGGGCACCGAGAGACAGCCCTCCTCCTCGGAGACCGCGCCGTCGCGCTCGACGATCTCGGGGTTGACGAGCACGAGCCGCTCGCTCGCGCCGTCGGGCTTCACGTCGATGACGGCCAGCCGCATCGAGAGCCCGATCTGGGGCGCGGCCAGGCCCACGCCGTTGGCGGCGTACATCGTCTCCCACATGTCGGCCAGGAGCTTCGGGAGGTCCTTCTTGAGGTCGGCGAACTCCACGGCCGGGGACTTCTTCTTGAGCACGGCCTCGCCGTGCTTGGTGATTCGCCGGACGCCCATCAGGCTCCGGCTTCGCGCCCGCGGATGACCTTGAGGGCCGCGGCGGGGGACGGGTCGCGCAGCAGGGCGTCGATGAGGCCATGCTGGAACAGCGTCGAGACGCCGCGCAGGAGGTGGAGGTGCTGGGTGAAGGCGTCCTGGCGGTTGGGGGAGAAGAATAGGAACATGGCCTTGATCGAAAGGTCGGGCTGCTTGGGGTCGGGGAGGCCGGCGGGGACCAGGCCGAGGACGGCGGCGATGTCGGCTAAGCCGTCCATGCGCGCGTGCGGGACGGCCAGGCCGGTGTCGAGGGTGGTGCTGATCCCCTGCTCGCGCTCGAGGACCTTGGCCAGGAACGGCTCGGGCGCGCCGAGCGCCGCCTTGGCGCAGAGCTCCTTGACGAGGAAGGCGATGAGGCCATCCTTGTCGAGCCCGGGGGGGGGAATGACGATGAGGTCCTCGCGCAGGAGCTTGCCGATGCTGACCACCTTGCGCGCCGCGGGGACGCTGGGCGGCGGCGTGGCCACGGGCGCCGGGGTCGGCGCGGCGGGCTCCGCGTCCTTCTTCTTGAACCAGCCAAGAGGCATGGAGCGCATTATACTATAATCGCCGTGTGAGGCCTTTGGGCGGTCTGAGCGTCGTCGTGACGCGGCCGCGCCGGCAAGCCGCCGACCTCGCCCGCCGGCTCGAGCGCCTCGGAGCGAAGGTCATCCTCGCCCCGCTCATCAAGACCGTCCCGCCGGTCTCCCGGAAAGCCCTCGACTCCTGCCTGGCCCGCCTCTCCGATTACGACGCCGTGGTCTTCACGAGCGCGAACGCGGCGGCCGCCGTGCGCGGGCCCCGTCCGCGCCGGGTCTTCGCCGTGGGCTCGGCCACCGCGGCCGCGCTCTCCGCGCGCGGTTGGCGCCCGCGGCCGCTGCCCGAATCGTTCCACGCCGCGGCGCTGGCGCGCGGCATGGGACGCGTGCGCGGCTGGAAGGTCCTTTTTCCGAGCGCGGAGAAAGCGCGCGAGACGCTGCCCGCGCTGCTGCGCCGCGCCGGCGCGCGGGTCGACCGGCCCGTCGCGTATCGGACCGTCCCGGATCCCGCGGGCCGGGCGGCGCTCAAGAAGCGGGCCCATTGGGTCACTTTCATGTCGCCGTCGGCGGTGGAGGCGTTCTTCGCCGCGGGGGGCTCCCTCGCGGACTCCCGCGCCGCCTCGATCGGCCCGGTCACGTCGGCGGCCCTGCGCGCGCGCGGCGTCGAGCCCGCGGCCGAGGCCGAGCCGGCGACGGCCGAGGGGCTGGCGCGGGCGATCGCGCGCCGCTCGGAGCCCGCGGCGCCTTCCGCGCTCCGCGCGGTCCTGGTGCGCGCCCTGCGCGCCGGCGGCCGCGAGATGCGCCGGGGCTTTCTCAAGGCGAAGGTCTCCTTCAAAGGCCGCGCCAACCCGGTCACCGAAGCCGACCTGGCCGCCGAACGCGCCATCATCGGCGCCATACGGGCGCGCTTCCCCGACCATGGATTGCTGGCCGAGGAGAGCGGCACACGGCGGACCGCTTCCGACTACGTATGGGTGATCGACCCCATCGACGGAACGCTCAACTTCGCCCACGGCTTCCCGCACTCCTGCGTCTCGATAGCGGCGGTTCGGCGAGGCGAGGCCGTGGCCGCCGGGATCTACGACCCGTTCCGCGACGAGCTGTTCCTGGCCGAGAAGGGGAAAGGCGCCACGCTCAACGGCAAGCCCATCAAGGTCAGCCGCGCGGCGCGCCTGGAAGACTCGCTGCTTATCACCGGCTTCGCCTATGACCGCCACAAGAAGGCGGCGCTCTACGCGGGGGTGGTCAAGGATTTCCTCGAGCGCGCCGCCGACCTGCGGCGCTCCGGCTCGGCGGCGCTCGACCTGGCCTGGGTGGCCGCCGGGCGGCTCGACGGCTTCTGGGAGTTCCACCTGAGCCCCTGGGACGTGGCGGCCGGGCGGCTTCTCGTCGCCGAGGCGGGGGGGAAGGTCAGCGACTTCGACGGCAAACCCTGGGGCGCTCCCGAGACCTGGGGACGCCGGACCTTGGCGTCCAACGGCCGCATCCACGCGGCCATGTCCCGGGTCCTGCGCGGGCGCTGAAGACATGTTTTACCGGGAATCCCGGTAATATTGACTTTTACCGGGATTCCCGGTAAAATAAAGTCAAGTGAAGATTCATATCCCAAACAGTGCTTTCCTCGGGAATATCGATCCATTTATTCGAAGTTTCGATTCCTCATTCCCAGAGATACTGGAGATTTCGGCAAACGACAAATGGATCGCCGTCCATCCTGCCGTCATTTCCATGATAGCAGCGTTAGGGCTGACTTTGGACCCAAGTCAAATCCATTGCCCGCGATTCGAAGCTCGTTCTGGGCATTATTTCGTGCGCATGGGCCTCTTCAAGATGTTGCGAATTCCCTCCGACACCACCATCCGGGAACACGAGCCTGCGGGGCGATTCATTCCATTGACTCAGATACGGACCTCCGCCGAATTGACGTCATTTATCACCGAGATGATTCCCTTGCTCCATCTTGAGGCGGAACAAGCCAAGACCTTGGGGTATATCGTCAGCGAGTTGGTCAGAAACGTCATCGAGCATTCGGAATCGAGCGATGGCGCCATCCTTTGCGCGCAGTATTATAAGAAGAGCAATTCCATCCGCATCGGCATCGCCGACACCGGGGTAGGGATCAAGACTACCATCACGAGGTCACACCGAGCGGCCACGGACCTGGACGCGATCAGGCTTGCCCTCATGCCTGGGATCACGGGAACGACCCAAAGAGAAGGCGGCACCGCACAAAACGCCGGCGCCGGACTGTTCTTCATCAAAAGCATCGCCAACGTGAACCGTGACTTCTTTGTGGTCTACAGCGGCAACGGCTTCTACAAGCTGCTCAAGAAAACGGCGTCACGCAACCTTCGACTGCATGCGGACCCGTTCGCCGATCGTCATACCACCGATGGCGCCATGCCCTCGTGGCGCGGGACCGTCGTCGGGGTGGACATCACATTGGATCAAACCGAGGGCTTCTCCAGGTTGTTGGACGCCATTCGAGAAACTTACGGCTCCGCCGTCCGAGACAGACGCAAGGAACGCTACAAAAGACCACGATTTTCATGAAGACGATAATGATTCACCCTCTGGCCGGAGCATTCGCCGAAAACAAGGATGTGGCCCGGGACCTGCGCATAAGTGAACTCCTTCCGGCGCTCGAAAAGAAGGAGGACATCATCCTCGACTTCAGCGGAGTGGATGCCGTCACGCAATCCTTCATCCACGCATTGATCAGCGATTTGATCAGAAAGCACGGCCCGGAAGTGCTGGACCATTTAGAATTCAAGTCCTGCAACGACACGATCAAGAAAATAATCACGATCGTGGTCGACTACATGCAGGAGGGCGGTCCCGCCTGAGCCCGGGTCCTGCGCGGGCGCTGACCGCGCTCGTCAGCGCCCGCCCCGCTCCCTAGGCCATCGCCGCCTGGGCCTGCTCGCCCAGCGTCAGCTGCATCACGCGCTTGTTGCCGCGCACCACCATCATGCTCCAGGACCCGCCGATATAGACGGGCACGGAGTTGGCCTGGCCCAGCTTCAGCCGCTTGGACCAGATCTTCATCATGCGCCTTGAGGGCCGGTCTACGGGCACGTCGTTGTTGTTTGTCATGTCTTTAGGATGAGCGCGGAGCGTCGGCGCGGCGAATGAAATCGTGCTTGTCTAATTAATCGTTGTTTTTATTGCAATTTTCTAATAGACCGCCAGTCTCATTAACCCTGTCTTCAGGCCTTGAGGACCCATGTTGTTGTTAGTCCTAGCCATTGCGGAGCCGCGGGTCGCGCCTTAAACTCCCAGCAATGCGCCCCATGCTCCTGGCCGCCCTCCTCAACCTTGCGCTTCCCGCGCGCAGCGACGAATCCTCCCACTCCCAGCAGAAAATACGCGAGAAGGTGCGGACCGTCCAGCAACCCATGGATGACGCTCGGCCCCGGATCGACCCCAGGACGGAGCCGCTCCTGGCGAGCATTGTCCCGATCCTGAGGGACGCCGGTGCCCAGGCCAGGCGCATGGCCCCCGACGCGCGGCTATACGGGGTCGCCATGAAGCACGGCTATTGGGACCTGGCTTTCCACGAGGCGGCCACGCTCCGGCAATTGATATTCACCTACTATCGCGGCAAGTTGGTCGAATTCGAGCTGCGCCAGATCGTGACGACCGACGACGGCTATAAGGTCCTCGGCGACTGGACCGACTTCTCCGTCTTGTACATGAACACCCAGTGGCAGGAGGAGCGGGTCGACAAGAAGATGAGGAAGATGCTTAAGGACGGGCGCTGGTGGAAGCCCGGTCTGCCGCCGCCCGACGAGGACGTCGGGAGGAAGCCTTTGTATCGCCAGCCCTGCACCAAACTCGGCGCGGAGTTCATGGGAATACCTAAGCTCCTGCGGCTCTCCGAAGGCCACGGACTCGTCCTCTCCGGCGGAAAGGCGGACCCCGACCTCAGCCTGCTCCTCTTCCACCCGGCCACGCTCAAGCGCGGCTGCATGGGCCTCTTCGAGCACGAGCACCGTCTTCCCGCCGTCGCGGACTACCCGCCCGAGGTCACCGGCAAGGACATCTGGGTCGTTGAGGCGGGCGGCCAACGCCTCTTCCTCGACGCACGCGCGGGCACGCTGATCTGGAAAGCACCCGTCGGCGGATGATGTCGACTCCAGCGATGCGCCTCCTGCTGCTGGCGGCCCTGCTGGTCACCGCGCGCGCCGACGACGGCCCGCGAATGGGAAGCATCGCCGCCATCATAAAGGACGCGCGCGCCCGCGCAGAGAAGATGGCCCCCGAGGCCAAGCTCTACGGCATAGCGATGAAGCGGGACAACTGGCACCTGAGTTTCCACGAGGTGCGCACTTTCCGGCAGCTGGTCTTCACCTACCATGCCGGCGAGCTGATGGACTTCGAGCTGCGCCAGGTCCGTCCGCCCGAGAAAGGCACCGTCGTCGCCGACGGGTCTACGGACCGGATCGCCCATTTCATGAGCACGCGGGGACAGCCGGAGGCGGCGGTCGAACGGATGCGCAAGCGCCTGCGGAACGGGACCTGGTGGAAGCCCGGGCCGGCGCGGGACGTCAGGATGAAGCCCTATTATCGCCAAGCCTGCGACGCGATCGGCAAGGATTTCATGGACGCCTCCGAGCTCAAGACCCTCTTGGAGCGCCGAGGCGTCATCCTCTCCCGCGAAGCCGCGGGCGACGACGTGCGCCTCCTCTTGTTCCACCCGAGTCCTAAACAGCCGGGCTGCCTGGCCCTCTTCGACGATCCCTCTCTGCTGCCTTCCGTGCGGAACTATCCGCTCGAGGTCAGCGGCAAGGACGTCTGGGTCCTGCAGACGGCCAGGCTGCGCCTGTTCCTCGACGCCCGCGACGGCACCCTGCTGTGGACGATGCCGCCGGGCGCCGGGGAGTAGGGCTAGTTCTCGAACTTGTAGCCGACGTTGCGGTAGGCGACGATGCGCTGGCCGGCCGGGCCGAGCTTCTTGCGCAGGCGCGAGACGTGCACCTCGACGGTATGCGGGTCGTTGTAGACCGCCAGGTCGTAGCCCCAGACGTTCTCGAGGATGCGCCCGGCCGGGACGACCTTGCCGGCCTGCTCGACGAGATACAGGAGCAGGTCGAACTCGCGGCGCGTCAGCTCCACCAGCTTGCCGGCCGCCTTGACCTCACGGCCGACAGGGTCGACCTCGAGGCCGCCGGACTTGAGCGCGGCGGAGGACTCGGCGGTGGGGGCAAAGCGCCTAAGGACGGCGCTCAGGCGCGCGAAGAGCACCGGCATGGCCAAGGGTTTTAGGATGTAGTCGTCGGCCCCGCTCTCGAGGCCGGAGACCACGTCTTTGTCGTCGATGAGCTCGCCCGACATGATGACGACGGGGATCCCCTTGGTCTGTTTGCCCTTCTTGAGTACCCGGCAGAGCGCGTGGCCGCCCATCTCGGGCATGTCGGCGTCGGTGAGGACGAGGTCCGGCCGCGTCTCCTGCAGGATGGCCAGCGCCTGCGTCCCGTCGCCGGCGGCGAGGACGCGGTAGCCTTGGCGCTCGAGGGAGGTGGAGACGACTTTTCGGACCGACTCGGAGTCGTCGACGACGAGGATGGTCTTGGGCATCGCGGACATTGTACTCATCTCTCCCTAGGCCCCGCAGCTCGCCCGCAGGGTGAAGGCCTCGCGGTCGGCGGTCAGGAACTCCTGGGTCTCCAGCATGCTCAGCGGCCGGCGGGCCGAAGCCGCGTCCTGCATGGCGTCGAAGAAGCGCTGCTTGAGGGCGGGGTCGAAGAACGAGGCGCCCGGCCGCTCGGCGGGGGCCCGGAAGCCCTTCTTGGCGGCCTGGGCCGCCCAATAGCGGGCCTTGAGCTCGATGATGCCGGCCTGCAGGGCGTCCGAGCGCTCCTGCCAGCGAGCGCAGGCTTGGTCGTTGGGGGCATCGCGCCACTCGGAGCCGACGGCCGCGGGCGCCGCCGCGGGACGGGCCCGGGGCGCCGGCCGGCGCAGGCGGGCGGCGTCCTCGCCGCGGCCCTGGAAGTCGAGGACGTCGGCGACCGAGTCCTCGGACGAGAGGAAGGAGGCCTCGGGGATGGGGGAGGCGTGCCCGGCCAAGGGCGCCATCTTGACCATGACGCGGGCGGAGGCGAGCACCAGGCCGTCCTCGACGCGGACCAGGCGGACCCGGACCTCGGCCTTGCCGCCCAGGGCGGCGTAGTCGCCGGTGACCACGGCCTCGGCGGCGGCCAGGCGGCCCGGCTCGGACCGGCGGCGGGCGTCGACCGCCCCCGTCTGTCCCAGGACCAGCTCGCCGAACACGTCCTCCAGGGCGGCGCGCTCCACGAGGCGCACGCCGCGGCGCCCGCCGAGGCTCTGGGAGAAGTCCGCCGCGAGGAGGCGCCCGCGGCCGTCCTCGCGGCCGCCGACCGCCTTAAAGGGGAGGACGGCGACCCGCGAAACGCCGCCGTCCTTGGCGCCGCGGGCCAGCTCCTTGGCGGCGGAAGAGAGGGGGGAGGCTTCGACCTTCGCCGCCAGGAGGACCGCCAGGCCGAGGGTTATCGTGATCTTCATGCCTCCAGGGTGGAGGATGAAGGTCTCGGGAGCCTCTCGCGAAGCTCAACTTTGGCTCAACGGCTACTTGGCGTCCAGGACCTCGCGGACCAGCCGCGCCAGGGCGGAGGGACCAAACGGCTTCTGGAGGAACGGGATGTGCTCCTCGAGGACGAAGTTCCCGAAGTCCCCGCCCAGATACCCCGAGACCAGGATGACCTTCGCCTCGGGGCAGAGCGCGGCGATGCGCCGGGAGAGCTCCGTGCCGTTGAAGTCGGGCAGCACCATGTCGGTCAAGAGCAGCCTCAGCGCCCGCCGGTGCGACTGGGCTAGGCGGACCGCCTCCTCGCCGTTGCCGGCCTCGAGCACGGAGTAGCCGTGGCTCTGCAGGACCCGGCGCGCGATCCTCCGCACGGCCTCGTCGTCGTCGACGAGCAGAATGGTCTCCGTCCCCCCGCGGGGGCCTTCGGCCTCCGTCTCCCCGGCGTTGGAGCCGGCGCCGGCGCTCCCTTCGACCCTCGGGAAATATATCTTGAAGGTGGTGCCCGCTCCGAGCGCGCTCTCCACCGCGATGTGGCCGCCGGACTGCTTGACGATGCCGTAGATCACCGCCAAACCCAGGCCCGTCCCCTTGCCTCTCGGCTTCGTCGTGAAGAAAGGCTCGAAGATATGCGCCTTGACCTCCTCGTCGATGCCTACGCCGGTGTCGCCGACCTCAAAGGCGACGTAGTCGCCCGGCGGGATGGGGGCGCCCTCGGCCGTGCGCGGCTCCAAGACGGGCGCCCTCATCGTCCGTACCGTGAGCGTCCCGCCGCTGGGCATCGCGTCCCGGGCGTTGACGATCAGGTTCATGAAGATCTGCTGGACCTGCCCCGGGTCGGCCTTGATGCAGCCTAGACCCGGGGTCAGCGAGACCTCCCAATGGATGTCCTCGCCGACCGTCCGGCGCAGCATCCGCTCGAGCTCGGAGAACTCGGCGTTCAAGTCCACCAGCCTGAGCTGGACCGCCTGCCGGCGGCTGAAGGCGAGGAGCTGGCGGGTCAGCGCGGCGGCGCGCTCCGCGGCCTTGCGGATCTGCTCGACGTCCTCGCGCCAGGTCTCCGCGGGGACGTCCCCGGCGAGGAAGTTCGTGTAGCCGATGATGGCGGTCAGGATGTTGTTGAAGTCGTGGGCCACCCCGCCGGCCAGCTTGCCGATCGACTCCATCTTCTGGGCCTGCTGGAACTGCTCCTGGGCCAGCCGCCTTTCGCGCCGGGACCGCGCCTCGCGCAGCTCGCGCTCGATGGCGGGAAGCAGGCGCGTCGTGTCGTCCTTCATTATGAAGTCGCTGGCCCCGGCCTTCATCGCCGTCACGGCGTCGCTGGACTCTATCGTGCCCGAGAGGATGATGACCGGGATGTCGAGGCGCCTGTCCTTGAGCTCCTGAAGGGCCTGGAGGGCGCTGAACCGCGGCATGGAGTGGTCGGAGATGATGATGTCCCACTCCCTCTTGTTGAGGGCGGCCCTCAGGCCGGCCAGCGTGTCCACGCGCTCGTGGACCGTAAGATAGCCGCCGTCCTTGCTGAGCTTACGGATGAGCAGGCGGGTGTCGTCCTGGGAGTCCTCGAGGACCAGCACGTCGAGCTTGGCGCTCATGCGGACCTCTATAGCCTCGGGGTCTGGTTGAGGACCAGCCAGTAGCAGCCCAACTGGGCCACCGCCGAGGCGAACTCGGTGAAGTCGACGGGCTTCTGGACGTAGCTGTTGGCGCCCAGGCTGTAGCTCTTGACCAGGTCCTGCTCCTCCTTCGACGAGGTGAGGACGACGACCGGGAGCAGCCTGGTATTGGCCTCGGCGCGGATGCGGCGCAGGACCTCGAGGCCGTCGACCTTCGGCAGCTTGAGGTCGAGGAGGATGAGGTGCGGCATCTCGCTCAAGTCCCGGCCGGCGTAGCGTCCCGTGCCGTAGAGGAACTCCAGGGCCTCCTCGCCGTCCCGGGCGACCTTGATCTCGTTTTTGAGGTTGTTCTTCTTGAAGGCCCTGAGGGTCAGGTCTTCATCGGTCTTGTTGTCCTCTACCAGGAGGATCATGCCGGCGTTGTTTTCCATGGGACCTCTCATCGCAGTGCGAAATAGAATGCCGCGCCCTTGCCGACCGCGGCCTCGGCCCAGACGCGACCGCCGTGGCGCCGGACGATGCGCTGCACGGTCGCCAGGCCGATGCCGGTGCCCTCGAACTCGGCCTGGGCATGGAGGCGCTGGAAGGCCCCGAAGAGCTTGCCGCTGTAGGCCATGTCGAAGCCCGCGCCGTTGTCCTTGACGAAGAAGACCGTCTCGCCCTTCTCGCCGCGCGAGGTCCCGAACTCGATGGCCGCGTCGTCCTTCTTGCCGGTGTACTTCCAAGCGTTGCCGAGCAGGTTCATGAGCGCTATGCGCAAGAGGCGGGCGTCGCCTTCGGCGGAGAGGCCGTCCGGCACCGTGACCCGCGGCCGCCGCGCCGGGTCACGGTCCTGGAGTTCCTTGAGGACCCCCTTGGCCAGGGCGCTCATGTCCACCGCGCTACGCTGCAGCTCCATGCGCGCCACCCGCGAAAGGGCGAGGATGTCGTCGATAAGGCTCCCCATCAGCTTGGCCGAGGCCACGACCTTGCCGAGGTTCTCCTTGCCTTCGGCGTCGAGCGTCGCCGCGGAGTCCTCGAGCACGATCTGGCTGAAGCCGGCGATGCCCCGCAGGGGCGCGCGCAGGTCGTGCGCCACGGAGTAGGAGAACGACTCGAGCTCGGCGTTGGCCTCTTTGATCTCATCGAGGAGCCGGGCCTCGCCGACCAGCTCGTGCATCCGGGCCACCAGGCTCCGGATCAGGGGGAAGGCGGCCGCAGAGATGAGGAGCGCCAGGGCGCCGCTCATGAGGACGTTCACCCAGGCGATCCGCCGGGACTTGGCGTCGATGCGCGCCGACCACATGCGCGCCTCGACGCGGCCGATGGGCTCGGGCGCCCGTCCCGTCTCGCCGGCCTCCAGCGCCGGCAGGATGGGGGAGACGACGGCGACGGCCCCGGGCCCGGCGGCTCCGCGGACGACCTCGTGGAGCACCCGGCCGCCCGCGTCGACGATCCGCACCTCGGCCACGTTGTCGACGCCTCGGTACGACTCCAAGAGCTCAGCCAGCGCCCTCCGGTCGTCGAGGGTCAGCGGCACGAAAGAGGCCTTGGCCAGCGCGTCGGCGATGGCGCGGCCCTGGGCCGCCAACGACTCGACGAGCAGGCCGTGAGCCTGGCGCGTGGCGACCACCGCGCAGAGCCCGGCTATGCTGACCACGGAGGCCAGGATCAGGGCCGACACCTTCCAGGCGAAGGCGGCCCACTTGGCGAAGTCCTGGCGGGCCGGCTCGGGGCGGGCGAGCAGGGCGCCGGTCAATGGAGGACCCGCCACGCCGCCCCGCCCGGCAGCCGGAGCCCCCATTTCTCCGCCAACGCGCCGTTGTAGACGACCGTCCCGCCGGGCGGCGCCGTGCGGACCCGCGCAGGGAGCTCGCGGCCGGCCGCCAGAGATTTGACCGCGCCGGCGGCCTCGGCGCCCAAGGCGTCCGCCGCGGGCTCGCTGGTCACGAAGGCGCCGCGGCGGACCTCCCACGGCCCCGCGGCGACGATCGGGACCCGGCGCGAAAGGGAGCGCTCGACGAGGAACTGGAAACCCGCCCCGCGGGCCAGGAGCGGGTCGCCGACGACCCAGAGCGCCTGCGACCGCTCGAGGAGCTCGCGGACCGCGGAGGGGATCTCCTTTTGCGAGGCGATCCTGCGCTCGACGACGGCGAAGCCCCGGGCCTTGGCGCCGGAGCGCACCGCCGCGGCGACCGCCTCGTAGCCCGGCGTGAACGCCAGCCCCAGCCGCCCGGACCACAGGCGTCCTACGGCGTCGAGCAGGCCGTCGACGTCGTAGGAGAGGATGCCCGCCACGGAAGGGGAGGCCAGGCGGCTGCCGGAGACCAGGCTGCCTCCGACGAAATAGATCGGGACATCCTCGATCTCGCCCAACACCAACTCGGTGGCTGGGTCGCCCACCGCGACCAGGAGCTCGCTGTTCTGGAGCACGGAGAGCAGGCGCCCGCGCCGGATCGGGTCCGCCGTCTCCGAGGACTCGAACTCCCGCACCCTGAGCGCGTCCGCGCCGGGAAAGGCCTTGCGCAGCGGCGCCAGCACGGACGCCTTCAGCGCGTCCCGGGCCTCGACGAGGACGGTGACCTTCCGCTCGGCCGCGGAGGACGTCCCGGCCGCGGCGAGCAGCAGCGCCGTCATGAGCGCGCGGGGCATCAGAAAGCCAGGGTCATCGCCAAGAGGGCGCTGTGCGAGTCGAGCTTGAGGTCGCCCAATCCCACCAGCGGGAGGACGTACTTCAGGTAGCCGTACTCCAGCTTGACCCGGATATTCTCCAGCGGCAAGAGGCATAGGCCGGCGCGGTAGCCTTGGAGCCGTTCCTGGCCGCCGCCGCCATGGACCCCGCGCGTGACGTAGCCCTCGGATGAGACGAAGGGGATCAGCGGCATGCCGCGGACCTGCCAGAGCGGGTATGAGGCCGTCATGAAGTAGCCGTCCGTCGTCCAATGGCTGTCGCCTACGGCGGCGGCGAAGCCGGGGTCCGCGAGGACGTCCAAGTGCAGGTACTCGGCCAGGAAATCCAGGCCTCCGACGCCGGCATGGACGTGGCCGTTCGCCATCTGGAAGAGCTTGCTGGTGCCGCCGCCCTCCCAGGCGCCGCCGTAGTATGAGCCGCCCGCCTCGAGGTCCCTCCCGGCGATCCGCGCCAGCCCCAGGCGTCCCCCGAGCGCGATGTTCTCGTTGTTGTTGCTCGGGACGAGGTTGCTGGCCAGCGAGATAGCGCCGGGGAGGGTGGCGGAACGGAACTTTTTGGAATCGGCGGGGGTGGCGCCGTAGCCGTTGACGGCGTACACGTCCGCCTCGACGCGGCCCGCCTTCGACTCAAAGCGTTTCTGGAGCGTGGCCCCGACGTCGGAGATCGGCAGGCCGAGGATGGCGCTCTGGAATATGGGAGCCGAGAGCTCGACGCGTTGGAACGAGTAGAACCGTTTCTGGTTGTAGTAGCCGAACGGCAGGGTGATCTTTCCGATCCGGTACCTCCAATCCGGACGCGGGGTATGCTCGAGGAACGCGTATTGGATGCGGGTCTCCCCGGTCGTGCTGCCGATCTTCCGATACGTGAAGTCGACGAGGAAATCCAGGTTCTCCTTGAGGTTGGTCGTGGCGAAGAGGCCCACGCTGTCGAGGGCGAAGCCGCGAGCCTTGGCGGAGGTCTCGGTCAGCTTGAACGCCGCCAGCGCCGGGGCGTCCCCGTGGATCCGGGTCGACTGATGGGCCGTCATCTGGAAGTTGCCGTAACCCGTGAATACGATCTTGGCTTCGCCGGCGGCTGCCTTCAGGAGCGCCGCGACCAACAGCGCCGCGGTCCGAAGTCTGAGGCGTCTTGGGTGCATTCGTTCTCCTTTATCGTCGCGGCTCGAAGAGGCCGTTGAGGCAGGCGAGGAGCTCGTGGGACTCGAACGGCTTCTGGAGGATGGCCTGGGCTCCGATGGCCGCGGCGTCCTTGCGCGCGTCCTCGTCCATGTAGGCCCCCGACATCATGACCACGGGGACCGCGCTCTTCTCCCTGATGAGGCGCATGGTCTCCCAGCCGTTCTCCATGCCCAGGACGATGTCCAACAAGACGGCGTCCACCTTCCCGGATGCCAGGGTCTTGAGCACGTCATCGGTGTTGGCGGCGGCTATGGCCGCTATGTCGTGGAGCGCCAGGAGCCTTACGACCATGCGCCGCAGATGCTCATCATCGTCTACCACGAGTATCAACTTCATGATGCGGCTATTGACAATATATCACTAGATTACTAAAATTACAATACTTATGATAATTACAAACCGCACCTTCACCACCTTTGAAGTGGCCAAGATTTGCGGGGTTTTCCATACAACGGTCATTAACTGGGCCAATAAGGGAAGGCTCAAGACCCGCAGCACCCCCGGCGGCCACCGGCGCATCGCCGCGGCCGACTTGATCGACTTCATGCAGCGCTTCGAGATGCCCATCCCCGCCGACCTGGCCGGGCGGCCCAAGCGCATCCTCATCGTAGAGGACGACCCCGCCGTCGAGCGCATGCTGACCCGGGCCCTGGAGTCGTTGCCCGGCGTCGAGCTCTCGACCTGCGTCGGCGGCCTCGAGGCCCTGCTGGCCATCGGGAAGGAAGCCCCCGACCTGCTCCTGCTCGACATCCGCATCCCCCAGGTAAACGGAATCGAAGTCTGCCGGCTCCTCAGGACCGGCGAGGCGACCAAGCCGATCCAGATCATCGCCATCTCGGGCGAGGCCCTCACCGACGACTCCCGGGAGTTCCTGCGCGCCCACACCGACGGCTTCTTCCAGAAGCCGCTGCCGACCGATGCGCTCAAGGAACTGGCGGCCGACCTGCTCCAGCTCGACGACGCGGCGGCCGAGACGGCCGCGTAGGACGGACCGCGGGGAGCTATGGCGACCCTAGACCGAGGAGCCGCGATTTCCGCAGCGGCCGGCGCCAAGTCCGCGACCTGCGTCGGCCTGCTGCTCGAGTACCTCAAGCAGGAGGGCGTCCAGGCCGTCTTCGGCATCCCGGGCGGCCCCATCACCCCCCTATTCGACGCGCTCTATCACGAGCCCGCCATCCGCCTAATCTCGACCCGCCACGAGGCGGGCGCCGCCTTCATGGCGCTGGGCTACGCTCGAGTGACCGGGCGGCTGGGGGCCTGCCTGCTCACCACCGGCCCGGGGACCACCAACGCGCTTACCGGCGTGGCCGCCGCCAAGGCGGACTCCCTGCCGGTCCTGGCCTTGAGCGCCCAGGTCGCCACGATCGCGTTCGGGAAAGGCTCGCTGCAGGACTCGACCTACGACCGCGGCGACGTGGTGGAGATGTTCCGTCCCTTCACCAAGCTCAGCGCCATGCTGGCCAACCCCGCCAACCTCGGGATGCTGCTGCGCCAAGGGCTGCGCGCCGCCATGACGGGCCGCCGCGGCCCCGTGCACCTCAACATCCCCACCGATTTCATGCGCCGCGAGGTCCCCGACGACCTGCAGTGGCCGCAGCAGTATCGCCCGGTCTGCCGCACCTTCGACCGCGAGGCCGTCAAGGACGCCGCCGAGCGCCTGCTGGCCTCGCGCCGGCCGGCCATCCTGGCCGGCCACGGCGTGAACCTGGGCGGCGCCCAGGCCGAGTTGCGCGAGCTCGCCGAGCTGCTGCATATCCCCGTGGCCACCACCCCCAAGGGCAAGGGCGCCTTCCCGGAGGACCACCCGCTCTCGCTGCGCGTCTTCGGCCTGGCCAGCTCCCCGTGGTCGGAGGAGTACCTGCTCTCCGGCGGGGTCGACGTCCTGCTCGTGTTGGGCTCGAGCCTCCACGAGATCTCGACCCAGGGCTGGGAGGCGCGCCTAAAGCCCAAGGACGCCCTCATCCAGCTCGACGTCGACCCTTCGGTCGTGGCCCGCAACTATCCCGTCGACGTGGCCCTGGTCGGCGACGCCAAAACCACCCTGCGCGAGCTCATCTTCCATATCAAACGCCTGCTCCGGAAGGGGGAGCATCCGCCGCGCGCGGACGACGGCGCCTTGGCCGCGCTCAAGCGCCGGCTCCCCGCCGTGCTCAGCCCCGAACGGATGGACGACGCCGGAGCGCCGCTCAAGCCCCAGCGCGTGATGGCCGAGCTCAACGCCGCCCTGCCCGAGGACGCCTTGCTGTTCATCGACTCCGGCAACAACACCCTCTGGGCCCTCCACTACCTCGACGCCGTGGGACGCCGGGCCTTCATCCACAACTGGGGCGAGTTCGGGGCCATGGGCTTCGGCGTGGCGGCCTCCATCGGCGGCAAGGTCGGCGCCCCGGAGCGTCCCGTGGTCGCCCTGGTCGGGGACGGCTCTTTCGGGATGAACGGGATGGAGGTCTCGACCGCCGTCACCTACGGCATCCCGGTGGTCTGGGTCGTCCTCAACGACGCCCGCTTCAACGCGGTGCACCACGGGCAGACTTTGCAGTACGATGGCAGGACGATGGGCACCGAATTCCATCGCATGGACCTGGCCCGCGTCGCCGAAGGCCTCGGCGCGGCGGCGCGGCGCATCACCCAAGCCGGGGAGCTCGGCCCGGCGCTGACCCAGGCGCTGGCCTCCGGCCGGCCCACCGTGCTCGACGTCTGGCTCGACGCCGACGAAGTCCCGCCGATCCATTCGCGGGTGCGCTCGCTGGACCGCTTCTTCGCCGGCGCCGGAAAATGACCGCCGCGGCGCTGGCCGCGCTGCTCCTGCCGGCGGCGCTCTCCGCGGCCCCGTCCGTCAAGGACGGCGTCATCGTCATCAGCGACGTGGCCGACCCCGTCTCGCTCGACCCGCACCGCGAGTTCGACGCCTCTTCCGACAACATCGTCAACCAGCTCTTCGACGGCCTGGTGCGGCTCTCCTCGAGCGGCGCGGTGCTTCCGGCCCTGGCCCTCTCCTGGCGGCGGGTCGACGCCGTGACGATGGAGTTCGCGCTGCGCCCCGGGGTCTTCTTCCACGACGGGGAACCCTTCGACGCCGAGGCGGTCCGTTTCAGCCTGGCGCGCCAGCTCGACCCCGCCCGGCCGGCGCCCAACGCGGGACTCCTGGCCAACCTCGCCGGAGTCGAAGTCGTGGACCCGCTGACCGTCCGCCTCAAGACCAAGGAGCCCGACGGCGTCCTCCTCAACAAGCTGCCGATGTTCTTCAAGGTCCTCCCGCCGGCCTACCTCGCCAAAGTCGGCGACGAGGGCTTCGCGCGCCGCCCGGTCGGCACGGGCCCCTTCGAGTTCGTCGGCTGGGAGCGCGGACGTCAGGTCGAGCTCAAGGCCAACCCGCGCTACTGGGCCGGGCCCCCGGCCCTCAAGACGCTGGTCTTCCGCTTCCTGCCTCGCGAGCGCCAACTGCCGCTGCTGCTCTCCGGCGAGGCCGACATGATCGCCGACCTCTCGGGCCTCGACACCAAGCGCGTCGCCGAGAACCCGGGTTTTAGAGTCTCGAAGGCCAAGGGCTTCTACACGGTCTCCCTGCTCTTCAACACGATGCGCGGCCCGTTCGCCGACGTCCGCCTGCGGCAGGCCGCGGCCCATGCGGTCAACCCCCACGACCTGACCCGCTACGGCGGGATGGGGAACGCCGACCGGCTCGGCACCCTCACGATCCCCGGCCAGGCCTGCTACGACCACGGGCCCGGCGGCTACTCCTTCGACCCCGCCGCCGCGCGGCGGCTCCTCGCGGCGGCGGGCGTCCGGCGCCCCAGGATCAAGGTCCTCATACGCGCCGAGGTCTCGAACTTCGCCAAGGTCCTGCTCCACCAGCTCAAGGAGGCGGGCTTCGACGCCGAGGCCGAGGTCGGCTCGCAGGAGACCGTGTTCCGGAAGGTGGTACGCCCAAACCTCGACCCGTCGGCCGCGCCGTGGGAGGGGGACCTCGTCATCACCCACTACGTCGACCCCACCGCCCACGTCTATTTCCCCTACAGCATCCTGGTCCATTCGAAGGGCCCTTACAGCATGGTGCGCGACGAAGAGTTCGACGCGCTCTTCGAGACGATGATCCGGACCCTCGAGCCGGCGCCTCAGAGGGAGCTGTGCCGGAGCCTGGCCGAGCTCACGCACCGCAAATGCCTGGCGCTCTCGGCGCTCCAGGTCATCCGGCCCGTGGCCGCGCGCCGCGGCCTGCGCTACGAGCCGCAGGTGACGGGGATGCTCGAGTTCCGGAACGTTTCTTGGGAGGACGGCGATGACGACGACGATTAGGGCGGTGGAGCCGAAGTGGAAGGGGGCGTACGGCGAGGGCCGGGCCAAGGACTACGACCAGTTCATCCGCTTGGGTGCTATGAACTACGACGGCGTCCTTGACGCCGTCCTGCGCATGGTGATGACGCCGCCCGAACGGATCCTCGAGCTAGGCGCGGGCACCGGGCTCCTCAGCGAGCGCCTCCTCGAGCGCTTCCCACGCGCGTCGCTGACGGCTGTGGACGGCTCGGGGGAGATGCTCGAGCGCGCTCGCGGGCGCCTGGCGCGCTTTGCGGGCCGCGTGCGGGTCCTCCAGCGCTCGTTCGAGGATTTCACCGCGTCGCGCTTCGAGGACGAGGGCTTCGACCTCATCGTCTCCTCCTTCTCGCTGCACCACATGCGCCACGACCTCCTGCGCGGGACCTACGCCCAGATGCGGAAGAGCTTGGCGCCGCGGGGCCAGGTGCTCATCGCCGACTACGTGCTGACGCCCCATGCCGAGGTCCAGCAGCGCTACGAGGACATCTGGGTGGACACCCGCGTCGAGAACGTGCGCGCGGCGCTAGGCAAGGTCCTCGACCGGGCCCAGGTGAAGCGCGACCACGAGCGGACAAAGGCCGCCGAAGGGGACAACCCGGCGCGCCTCGACGACCAGTTGGCCTGGCTGCGCGCCGCCGGCTTCGAAGCCGTCGACTGCCACTGGAAGCACTTCTGCTACGCGGTGTTCGGGGGTCTAAAGCCCGCCCCCCGGCCCGAGGCCGCGAAGCCGCGGATTCCCTGCTATTGAATCGCAACTTCTCAAGGTTCTCAATGTCTAACTGGCACCGTATCCCCTTAGGGGATTGCATCGGCGAACTCCCGGCCCTACACTGACGGGGATGCCGTCCCCGGCGCGGACCGGGTCGCTGTCGGCCCGTCTGCTCGTCTGGATCCTGCCCATCGCCCTGGCGGCCATGACGGCCGTCTCGGCGGCCAGCTATCTCATCGCCCGCGGCGTCATCCTGCGGGAGACGCAGAAGGGGATCGAGGCCGTCACGCTGGCCGCCGCGGCCCAGGTCAGGTCCTACTTCGAGCAGCGCCACAACGACCTGGCGACGCTCTCCCAATCCCCGCTGTTCCGCGACCACTACATGAACGTCGGCTACGGCCTCGAGCAGGAGGCCGAGATGTACCGGCGCGAGATCTCGCGCATGCTGGCGGACCTCCAGAGCCGGGCGCGCGCCTATCCTCGCCTCAGCTACCTCGACGCCTCCGGCCGGGAGGTCTGCCGGATCGAGGACGGCCGGGTCGTCGTGCGCCCCGAACCCTACCGCGGCAAGGTGTTCTTCGAGTCGCTCAAGAGCCTGCGCCCCGGCCAGCGCCTCAGCACCCCGCTGGGCCGGCTGCCCGAGCACGGCTCGGTCGTGTGGTTAGGGACGCCGCTGCGCGACGAGGCCGGCCGATTCAGGGGGGCGCTCGTGTTCGGGGTCGGCCTCCGGCCCGTATACGACTCCCTCGGCCGCATCCACCTCGGCATCACGGGCCGCACCGTCTTGGCGCCCCGCCGCAGGGGCGCGCGCGCCTCCGGCGGCGAAACCCTGACCTCCGATGCCCCGATCCCCGGGACGCCCTGGTCGGTGGTCACCGCGGTCGACCGGCGCGATTTCCTCTCGAACCTGACCTGGGTCAGCACGGCCACGTTATTCCTCCTGCTCCTGACCGCCGCGGCGCTGGTCTTCGCCATCTCGAGACAGGTCCGCGCCCTGCTAAAGCCGCTTCAGAAGTTGGCCTCGGCCTCGCGCGCCTACGCCGCCGGCGACCTCGAGGTCCGCGTCGGGGCGTCCGGACCGGGCGAGGTGGCCGCGCTGGCCGAGTCCTTCAACATCATGGCCGACCGCCTCAAGGCCCGCACCGAGGACCTGCTCCAGCGCGTGCGCGAGCTCTCCGCGCTCCAGCGGATGAACGACGCCGTCCTGCGCCAGCTCGGCCGCGACTCGATCGGCTCGGCCTGCCTCGAGGCCGCGGTCCAAGGACTGGGATTTGAGCGCGGCGCCCTGTTCTGGGTCGACGAGGAGCGCGGCGAGGCGGTCGGCGCCTGCGGGCGCGGCATGGAGCGCGTCGGCCTGACCGATGAGGAGCTGCGCAGCAGGCGCACCGACCTCGCCGGCGACGACATCCTGGCCCATGTCGTCCGCGAACGCGCGCCGGTCATCATCCCCGACGCCCGCCAGGACCCGCGCTGCGACCCGCGCTGGGTCCGGCGCCTCGAGGCGAGTTCCTTCGTCGCCGCCCCCGTCCTCTCGCGCGGGAAGGTCATCGCCCTGCTCTGCCTGAGCTCGCCGTCGACCAACGCCCCCGTCCCGGCCGCCAAGCTGCCCAGCCTGGCGCTCTTCGCGGGAGCGGCCGGCCTGGCGCTCGAGAACTCGCGGCTCCTGGGCGAGGTCACCGAGTCCGAGGCACGCTACCGCACGGCGGTCGAGAACTCCCCGCACGCCGTGGTCGGCCTCGACCAGAATTTCCGCATAACACTCTGGAACCGGCGCGCCGAGGCGCTCTTCGGCCTCCAGCCCATCGAGGCCTTCGGGCGCTCGCTGGCCGTCGTGTTCGGGGAAGCCGCCTTCGAGAGGCTCAAGCGCCGGGTGGAGACCGAAGGGGCCGTCCACCAGGCCGAAGCGGTCGGCCGAACGCGCGACGGCCGCCGCCTCGAGCTCAACGTCAGCTGGACCGGCCAGAGCGCGGGGCCCGGCGCCGCGCGCGAATGGTTCGTCGTCATGCAGGACGAGACCGAGAAGAAGAAGCTCCACGCCCAGCTCATCCAGGCCGAGAAGATGACGGCGGTGGGGACCCTCATCGCCGGCGTCGCCCACGAGCTCAACAACCCGCTCGGCGTCGTCACGGGGTTCGCCGAGATCATGAAGTCGCGGCCCGCGGAGCCCAAGGAGAAGGAGGACCTGCGGATCCTCTACGAGAGTGCGATGCGCTGCAAGGACATCGTCGAGGGCCTGCTGCTCTTCTCGCGCCAGGGGAAGGTCGGGCTGCACCGCCTCTCTCTCAACCGCGTGGTCCAGAACACGCTGGCCCTCTTCGAGTACCGCCTGATCAAGACCGAGGGCATCGAGCTCGAGGTCGACCTCGACCCGGCCCTGCCGCCCTCGGCGGGGGAGTTCCAGAAGGTCCAGCAGGTGCTCGTGAACCTGATCGCCAACGCCTGCGACGCGCTCAAGGGCCTGCCCGGCACCGGCCGCATCCGGGTCCGCACGCGCGCCGCGGGGGGCTCCGCGTCGGTCGAGGTCGAGGACAACGGCCCGGGCGTCCCCGGCGAACTCGCGGACAGGGTCTTCGAGCCGTTCTTCACGACCAAGGCCGCGGGCCAGGGGACCGGGCTCGGATTGTCGATCTCGGCTCAGCTCATGCGCGAGTTCGGGGGGACTCTGGCGTTGGGGCGAGGGCCCGAGGGAGGGTCGCGCTTCACGGCCTCCTTCCCGCCCTGTCCCGAGGGCCTACGCGAGCTCGAGTCGGCCGCGGACCTGCCGCCGTCGGCCCCCGGCCGGCGCGTCCTGGTCGTCGACGACGAGCCCGAGATGGCCCAACTCATGCTCCGGCTCCTGCGCGACGACGGCCTCGTCGCGGAGGCGGTGACCGACCCGGCCGACGCCTGGAAGCTGGTGCGCGCGGGGGGCTTCGACCTCGTCGTCACCGACCTCAACCTCGGCGGATCCAAGGGGACCGAGTTCGTCAAGGCGGCCAAGGCGCTGGCGCGCGCGCCCGCGTTCGTCGTGGTCACGGGGAACGTCCTCGACCGGGAGGCGGGCGCCGACGCCCAGGGGCTCGACGTCCCCGTCCTCAGCAAGCCCTTCCTGCGCACCGACTTCCTGCGCGTGGTCCGCCGGGCGCTGGCCAAGAAGGCCGGCCGCCGGGGCGCCTGGCGCTGACGCCGCCGGAGGCGCCTACTTCCTCAACTCCGAGAGCGGCTTCGAGGCGCCGCCGGCGGACGAGCCGAGCGCGCCGATGTTCAGCTGCATCACCCGCTTGTTGCCGCGCACGACCATCATGCTCCACGAGCCGCCGATATAGATCGGGACCGGCGTCGCCTTGCCGGTGCGCAGGCGCTTGGACCAGGTGTTCATCATGCGCCGCGAGGGCCGGTCCACGACGACGTCGCTGTTGTTTGTCATGCCCTAAGGATGGCCGGGAGGCCGCTAGGCGTCGAATGAAATCGGGCTTAAGGGAAATAAGCGTTGCGGCGCAAGGATTTCAGGTTTTGGAGCCTAGGTCTTTCACCCCAGCTTAAGCCGCTGAAAGGCCTACGAAGTTCCAGGGCTTCGGTTTAGAAACGCAGCGCGGTGGTGATGCGGTGGGTGGTGCCCAGCTCCCCGAAGGGGACCCAGGCGTAGTCGATGCGGAAGACGTCGAGGTCGAGGCCGCCGCCGGCGGCCAGGCCGCTCAGGCCCTCGAGGCCGCGCTGGCGCTTGACGTTGTAGCCGAAGCGAAGCTGGCCTTTCGAGGCCGCGCCGAACGGCTGGGTGAACTCGCCGCCCAGGCTCGGGTACGGGTCGGCATCGGCTTCGAGGTGTCCGTCGAGCAGGAGCGACATCTTCGGATTCACGTGCCAGAGGCCGCCCAACTGCAGCGCGAACGGCAGCGGGTCGGCCACGCTGCCGACGGAGATGGCCGGCCCGAGGTTGCGGACGGAGGCGCCGAGGTCGACGGCGCCGTCGCCCATGTCGCCGACCCGCTCGGCGATGACGCCGAAGTCGAGCGCGAAGGTGGTCCCGGAGGCGCCGGCCAGCTCGCTGCGGATGAACTTGCCGGCGACGCCGGCGCACAGGATGCCGAAGCGGCGCGCGTAGGCTCCGGCCAAGGCGAGGTCGATGGGCGTGAAGGTGCCGTTGGGGTTGCCCAAGCGGTCGTAGGCGTCGATGGCTCCCGGCGAATGGTAGAGCAGGGAAGCGCCGACCGTCGACTTGCCCGAGGCCAGCGGGCGGGCCCAGGCCACCGCCCCGGCATAGGACGACTCGAGCAGGGCGTTGTAGCCGAAGCTGACGTCGGAACGGCCGGAGCCCGCCATGCGCGCCAAGCCGGCGGGGTTCCAGAACACCGACTCGGAGCCCTCCGCCGCGGCGACGTAGGTGCCCGCCAGAGCCTCGGCGCGGGCGCCCGTCGGCAGCTTCAGGAACGCGGCGCCCGTGGTGCCGGCGGCCGCCTCGCTGAAGGGGTCGGAGGGGAAGAAGCCGGCGGAAGCCGCGCTGGCCGCCAAGAGCAGCGCGGCGACACGGAGCGCAAGCGCGCGGCTCACACGGGCCAGACCGGACCTTTCGAGCCCGGCGCCGGATCCTCTTCCGCCGGCGGAGGCGTCAGGGGCTGGGCTTCGCCGCCGGGGACGCGCAGCGAGAGACCCGCCGCGATCTGTTCTGGAGTCTCGGCGTCGGCCTTCTTAGGGGGCATGACCAGGGTCTTCTCGGCGGCCGCCAGGTTGACCGGCACGGTCTTCTCGGGGATCGGCTGGGTGACGGGTTTCGGGGCCGGCGCGGGGGCAGGCGCGGGAGCCTGGACCGCCGGCTTCGGAACCGGGACGGGGACGGGCGCGGGGGCCGGGGCAGGCGCGGAGGCCGCGGCGGGCGGCTTGGCCAGCGGGATCGCGGGCGCCGGCGCGGGTACGGCGGCGACCGGTTTCGGCGCCGGAGCGGGAGCAGGCGCCGGCTTCGCGGCGACGGGAACGGCCTTCGCCGGGGCGGGTGCCGGAGCGGGGGCGGGGATCGGGGCGGCCGCCGGCGGGGCATGGGCAGCCCCCACCTGGCCGTGCAGTTCGGCCTGGAACTCGCTCATCTTCTGGAGCAGGATTTTGAACTCCTTGTCGTGCATCTGGGCGAAACCCGCCAGTTGGGAGCGCAGCTGATGGATCTCCTTCTCGAAGTGCTCCATCTGGATCTTGAGGTTCTGCATGTAGACCACGGCCGGGCTGGTGCCGCCGGTGGAGGTCTTGGTGTCACGGTCCGCCGGAGCCGGCTGGGGCTGGGCCTGGGACTGCGGTTGAGGGGCAGGCTCAGCGGCCTTGGCCGACCGAGCGCTATCGCGAGGAAGTGCCGCCTCCGCGTCCTTAGGGGCGGCCGCCGGCCGTTCCGCGGGAGCCTCGACGGGCTGCGGGGCAGGCTGCGCGGCCGGTTCCTTTACGACCGGGATCGGCTCGTCATCGACGTCGATGGGCGCGCGGACCAGCCCGGGCAGCGCGCTCGACGCCGCGCGGGCGCGTTTATAGAGGAACGGTAGGGCCGCAAGGCAGAGGAGAAGGCCCGCGCCGGAGGCGACCGCCCAAACGTCGGAAAATAGGCCCATCATGCTCGAGGCGAGTTTAACCAAATATATCCAGGGTGTCAATATCGCTATTTTGTCGATTTTCCACAGGGTTTTCCCCAATATCGCCTATCTAAAAATGCCAGGCTTAATAGATTAAATGAATTAGCCGCCCACACAGCGCAGGTCGAATAACTTAAGTCCGAACAGAGAAATCCTCTTTGTTTTAATAACTTAAGCCTGGCACTATTGGAATATTGACCATCCCCGCCTCGATTTGATATCGTTTCCAAGTTGACCGCCCCCAGCCCCGCAGGAGAACCCCGCGCCATGCCCGAGCCTCTGGATCCCGCCGAGCCGATCGCCATCGTCGGATTGGGGGGGGTCTTCCCGGGAGCCAAGGACATCCCGGCCTACTGGCGGAACATCCTGGGCAAGGTCGACTCCATCATCGAGGTTCCCGCCGACCGCTGGGATTGGCGCCTTTACCATTCCGACGACCGCAAGGCCGAGGACAAGACCTACTCGAAGATCGGCGGCTTCATCCGCGACTTCACCTTCGATCCCCTCAAGCTGCGCATCCCGCCGGGCGTGGCCAGGCAGATGGACACCGTCCAGCAGTTGGCCGTCGCCGCCACCGCCGAAGCGCTCAAGGACGCCGGACTCGAGAGCAAGCCCTTCGACCGCGCGCGCTGCGCCGTGGTGTTCGGCAACTCGATGGGAGGTCCCAAGAAGGAAGCCTCCGACATGCGCGTCTACACCTCCCTCTATCTGGCCCGCATGGCCGAGGCCGCTTCTTTCAAGAGCCTTCCCGCCGCGGCGCGCGAGACCCTGACCGCCGAGGTAGCGGAGTCGGTGAAGGCCGGCCTCATGGAGATCACCGAGGACACCATGCCCGGCGAGCTATCCAACGTCATCGCCGGCCGGGTGGCCAACGTCTTCAACTTGAACGGCGCCAACTTCACCGTCGACGCCGCCTGCGCGGCCTCGCTGGGCGCCGTGGCCCAAGCCGTCAACGGCCTGCGCTTTAGGCAGTTCGACACCGTCGTCACCGGCGGCGTCGACCAGATGATGGCGGCCCCGGCCTACGTGAAGTTCTCGAAGATCGGCGCGCTCTCGCCGGACGGCTCGCGGCCTTTCGACGCCGGCGCCAACGGCTTCGTGATGGGCGAAGGCTGCGGCGTCATGGTCCTCAAGCGCCTCTCCGACGCCCTGCGCGACGGCGACCGCGTCTATGCCCTTATCCGCACGATCGGCGCCTCCTCCGACGGCCGCGGCAAGGGCATCACCGCCCCCAATCCCAAGGGCCAGAAGCTGGCGATGGAGCGCGCCTTCGAGGGGCTCGACTACGGCCCGGCCGACGTCGGCCTGCTCGAGGCCCACGGCACGTCCACCCCGGTGGGCGACGTAGTGGAGGTCCAGACCGCGGCCGAGGTGTTCCGCGCCGCGGCTCCCGGCTCGGTGGCGTTGGGCTCGGTCAAGTCCCAGATCGGCCACCTCAAGGCCGCCGCCGGCGCCGCCGGCCTGGTCAAGGCGGCGCTGGCGCTCTACCACAAGACCCTGCCGCCTTCGATCAACTTCAAAACCCCGAACCCCGGGATCGACTGGAGCTCCTGCCCGTTCTCGGTCAACGTCGACGCGCGCCCCTGGGAGTCGGCCAAGCCGCGCCGGGCCAACGTCTCGGCCTTCGGCTTCGGCGGCACGAACTTCCACATCACCCTCGAGGAGGCCACGCCCGCGACGACCTCGCGCAAGCCGTCCATGGCCCAGGCCTCAGCCTCTCTGCTCACGGCCTCGGAGGCGGCGCGTCCTTGGAAGCCGCTGGCCCCCGAGCTCGGCGGCGAGGCGTTCTGCCTGGGCGGGCCCGACGAGGATTCCGTGCTCAACAGCCTCGAGCGCGCCGCCGCCGAGGCGCCCCAGGATGGGCCGCTGACCGCCTATGCCGCCGAGGTCAACGCGCGCGGCGCCGTGTCCCAGCCGGTGCGCCTGTCGGTGGCCGCCGAGTCGGCCAAGGCCCTGCGCGATAAGACCGCCGTCGTCCTCAAAGCCCGCGGCGCCGGCATCTGGGAGAAGACCCCGCCGGCCTTCAGGCCCAAGAGCATCCACGCCGGCCGCGGCACGGCCGGGCGCCCCAAGGTGGCCTTCCTGTTCCCCGGCCAGGGTTCGCAGTACGTCGACATGCTCAAGGACCTGCGCGAGAAGTACCAGGTCGTGGCCGACACCTTCGCCGAGGCCGACCGGATCATGACCCGCCTCATCGGCGAGCCGCTCTCCGACATCCTCTTCACCAAGGGCGGCGAGGACGAGGCGCGCCTGGCCGACATGGCCGAGCGCATCAAGCGCACCGAGATCACCCAGCCCGCCGTCCTGACCGCGGACGTCGCCATCCTCCGCCTCCTGCGCCAGTTCGGCGTCGAGCCCGATATGGTGGCCGGGCACAGCCTCGGCGAGTACGGCGCCCTGGTGGCCGCCGACATCCTCACCTTCGAGCAAGCCCTCGACGCGGTCAGCGCCCGCGGCCGCGAGATGGCCGGGGTCAAGGTGGCCGACAACGGCAAGATGGCCTCGGTGGCCTGGCCGGCGGAGAAGGTCGAGTCCGTCCTCAAGCAAGTCTCCGGCTACGTCATCGCCGCCAACAAGAACTGCCGCATCCAGACCGTCATCGCCGGCGCCTCCGCCGCCGTCGAGCGGGCCGTGGAGCTCTTCAAGGCCGAGGGCGTCCAAGCCCAGCTCATCGAGGTCTCCCACGCCTTCCACTCCGAGATCGTGGCCCCGGCCACCGAGCCCTACGGCCGCTTCCTCGAGCGCATCCAGCCCAAGGCCCCGAAGATCCCGGTGCTCTCGAACGTCACCGCGGACTACTATCCCTCCGACCCCGCCGAGGTGCGGGCGCTGATGACGCGCCAGATCGCCTCGCCGGTCGAGTGGATCTCGCAGATCCAGCGCATGTACGCCGACGGCGTGCGGATCTTCGTCGAGTGCGGCCCCAAGCGCGCGCTGACCGCCTTCGTCACGAGCACCTTGGGCGACAAGAAGGACGTTTTCGTGGCCTCCTCGAACCACCCCAAGAAGGGCGGCATCATGGAGCTCAACGACATGCTGGCGCGCTTCGTCGCCTCCGGCATCGCGGTGGACTTCTCGCGCCTCGACCCGGCCAAGGAAGGGAACGCCTATACCCCCGAGTACCGCGCCTTCGCCTTGGGCCAAAAGGCGGCGCCGGTCCCCTCGGCGCCGACGGCGACCCTGGATGCCCAGGCATTGCTCGACCGCTGGGACCTCTACCTCGGCCCCGTCGTGGTCTCCGGCCTCGGCGCCGGCGTCCCCGGCTCCTTCGACAAGGTATTCCGCGAGGACGCCATCGACCGCCTCATCGAGGGGCAGAACCTCATCGACAAGCTCCCCTTGCCTGAGCTCCACAAGCAGGTGGAGAAGAACCTCGAGCGGGTCGTGAAGTCCGAGACCGGCAACCACGGCTTCGAGCGCATGGAGTCCATCGAGCAGGTCATCCGCCTGGCCGGACGCGCCGGCGCCTTCGATATCTCCGGCGAGTTCGGCGTGCGCGGTTCGATTTCCAGCCTGATGGACCGCACCGCCCAGCTGGCCCTGGCCTCCGGCATCCTGGCATTGAAGGACGCCAAGATCCCGCTGGTGCGCCACTACAAGCGCTCCACGACCGGCAGCCTGATCCCGACCACCTGGAGCTTGCCCGTGCCGCTGCAGGCCGAGACCGGCGTCATCCTGGCCACGGCCTGGCCCGGCCTCGATAGCCTCATCGAGGACATGACCAAGTTCTTCGCCCACAAGTACGCCGAGAAGCCCGCCCGCCTCATGTACGAGATGTACGACAAGATGATCGCGGCCGTGAAGGACCCCGCCGACCGGCAGGAGCTGGCGGACTGGTACGCCCGGACCCGCGAGCTGATGCCGGCGGGGGGGAAGGAAGAGGACGTCTACAAGTTCTCGCGCAGCTTCATCTTCCGCGTCCTGTCCTTGGGCCATGCCCAGACCGCCCAGTTCATCGGCGCCAAGGGCCCCTGCACCCAGGTCAACGCGGCCTGCGCCTCGACCACCCAGGCCGTGGGCATCGCCGAGGACTGGATCCGCACCGGCCGCGCCAAGCGGGTCCTGGTGATCTCGGCCGACGACATCACCAACGAGAACTCCTTCGGCTGGATGGGGACGGGCTTCCTGGCCTCGGGCGCGGCCACCACCAAGGACGTGGTCAGCGAGGCCGCCCTGCCTTTCGACAGGCGCCGCAACGGCATGATCATCGGCATGGGCGCGGCCGCGCTCGTCATCGAGGACGGCCGCAAGGCCGCCGAACGCGGCGTCACGCCGCTGGCCGAAGTCCTGGCCACCCAGTTCGACAACAGCGCCTACCACTTGTCCCGGCTCTCGACCCGCCACGTCTCCGAGACCATGGGCAAGCTCATGGCCAAGGCGGAGAAGCGCCACGGCCTGCGCCGCTCCGCGCTCGCACCCAAGATGCTCTTCATGTCGCACGAGACCTACACCCCGGCCCAGGGCGGCAGCTCGGCCGCCGAGGTGGAAGCCCTCAAGGCCACCTTCGGTCCGGACGCCGAGAAGGTCGTCGTCACCAACACCAAGGGCTTCACCGGCCACTCGATGGGCGCCAGCCTCGAGGACGTGGTGGCGGTGCGCGCGATGAACGTCGGCCGCCTGCCCCCGATCGCCAACTACAAGGAGCCCGACCCCAACCTGACCGGCATCACGCTGTCGAAGGGCGGCGCCTACGACTGCGAGTTCGCCCTGCGCCTGGGCGCCGGCTTCGGCTCCCAGATCGCCATGTCGCTGATGCGCCGGACCTGGAAGGAGGGCACGCCGCGCGTCGACGAGCCCGTCCACAAGCGCTGGCTGGGTGCCGTCACCGGCCGCGACAACCCCGAGCTCGAGGTCGTCCACAACACCCTGCGCGTGAAGGACGCCGGCAAGCCGGCCAAGGCCAGCGAAGAGGAGAGCTACATCCCGCCTCCGTCGCGGGCCGCGGCGCTCCCCGCATACGTCCCGCCCCCCGTCGCCGCGGCTCCGAAAGGCGACGAAGCCGTCGTGACCCGCGAGGTCGTGGCGCTAGTCATGCAGAAGACCGGCTACCCGGCCGAGATGCTCGAGCTCGACCTCGACATGGAAGCCGACCTCGGCATCGACACCGTCAAGCAGGCCGAGCTCATCGGCCTCATCCGCGACACCTATGGAATCTCCAAAGAGGAGAACCTCTCGCTCAAGGACTATCCGACCCTGCGCGACGTCATCCGGTTCGTCCTAAACGGCGGAGCCGCCGGAGCCGCACCGGCTCCGGCCCCCGTCGCCGCAACTCCGGCTCCGGCCGCCGCTCCGGCTCCCGTCAGGACGGAGAGCCCCGACGAGACCGCGGCGACCGCCCGCATCGTCGCGTTGGTCTCCGAGAAGACCGGCTACCCCGCCGAGATGCTCGAGCTCGACCTCGACATGGAGGCCGACCTCGGCATCGACACGGTCAAGCAGGCCGAGCTCATCGGCATCATCCGCGACGAGTACGGCATCGCCAAGGGCGAGAACCTCTCGCTGAAGGATTATCCGACGCTCCGCCACGTCGTCGGATTCGTCATGGCGGGCGCCGCTCCCACGGCCTCGGAAGCGGCACTTCCTCGCGATAACGCTCGGTCGGGGCTTACATCCGAAACGGTTCCCGCACCCGCGAAGCACGCGCCGATCGAGACCGAGGAATACGTCCGTGCCGATGCCGCCCTGGCCCTCGAGCCCGAGGCGCGCTTCGACACTTGGTCGCTGGAATCCTATCCGCGCCCCGCGGATGGCAAGGTTCCCAAGCTGTCAAAGGAAGCCCCGGTCGTGATCTTGGCCGTCGAGCCCGAAGCCGCGGCGCCTTACGCCGAGGCCGTGACCGCCGCCGGCGGAGAGGCCGTCGTGATCAAGGGCGACTGGTCCGACCTCGAGAAAGCCGAGGCCGTCCTGACCAAGGCGCTCAAGAAGCGCCCCTGCGGCGGGCTCGTCGACATCACCGCCCTGACCGCCCCCGACGCGAAGGCCGACGACATGACGGCCTCCGTCTTCGAGAAAGCCTATTCCCGCGGCCCGCGTTCGCTGTTCTTGGCCGCCAAGGTCCTGCAGAAGGACCTCTCGGCCAAGGGCGCCTTCCTCCTCGTCCTCACCCGCACCGGCGGCGACCACGGCTGCTCCTCCGGAGCCGAGTTCTCCGCGCTGGCCGGCGCCAGCGCGGGCCTGGCCAAGGCCCTGGCCCGCGAGTTGCCCGCCGTCGTGCGCGCCGTCGATTTCGACGTCGCGGCCCAGCCCGCCGACATGGTTCGACTGGCCCTCGAGGAGGTCGGGACCTCCGACCCGCGCCTCGAGGTGGGCTGGCGCGCCGGGACGCGCCTGGGCCTGCGACTCGTGCGCCGCCCGCGCCCGGCCGACGCCCCGCGCAAGCTATCCAACCGCAGCGTCGTCATGATCACCGGCGGCGGCCAGGGTCTCGGCGCCGAGCTCGCCAAGGAGATCGCCCGGCGCTCCAAGTGCCAGCTCGTCCTCGTCGGCCGCACCGCCCTGGCGACGGAGGCGGCAAGCTGGGTGCGCATGTCCCCCGAAGAGCTCGACGCGATGAAGAAGCGGCTCTGGGAAGATTTAAAGAACGATAAGACGGTCAAGAAGGCGACCCCGGCCCTCCTGGAGCGGGAGTTCTCGAAGGTCCGCAAGGCCATCGACCTGCACCGCGCCATCGAGGCCATGAGCCTGGCCGGCTCCAAGGTCCTCTACCTCCAGGCCGACATGGCCGACGGCGCCTCGGTGGCCAAGGCCGTCAAGGCCGCGCTCAAGGCCCACGGCCGCATCGACTTCGTCATCCACGCCGCGGGCCTCGACGAGTCGAAGGCCCTGGCCGACAAGAAGCCGGAAGACTTCGACCGGGTCTTCAAGGCCAAGGCCCACGGCGCGTTCAATCTCGTCAAGAACGTCCCGCCGGTGCGCGGCCAGCGCTGGGCCTTCCTCTCGTCGGTGACGGGCCGGTTCGGAAACTTCGCCCAGACCGACTACGCGGCGGCCAACGACTTCCTCGCCAAGCTCTCGGCCTCGATGAACGCCAAGCGCCGCGGCGCCGTCGCCGACGCGGTGGGGGGAAAGAACCTCTTCACCGCTCCCGCCGTCACCTTCGACCTGACGGCCTTCGCCGACATAGGCATGGCCACGCGCGGGTCGGTGGAGAAGTTCCTCAAGGCCCAGGGCGTCGACTTCATGCCGCCCGCCGAGGGCGTGCGCCTGATGCTCGAGATCCTGCTCGGCGACGCCGAGTCCCACGAGGTGTTGATCGCCGGCGCGCTGGGCAAGCTCGACGCCGAGGGCATGATCGTTCATGGGGAGATCGCGACCGCCCCTTCCGCTGTTCTTGAGGAAGGCACCATCACCAAGGAGATCGTGGCGCTGGTCGTCGAGAAGACCGGCTACCCGGCCGAGATGCTCGAGCTCGACCTCGACATGGAAGCCGACCTCGGCATCGACACCGTCAAGCAGGCCGAGCTCATCGGCCTGATCCGCGACAAGTACGCGATCCCCAAGGCCGAGAACCTCTCGCTCAAGGACTACCCGACCCTGCGTCATGTCGTAGGTTTCGTGATGAAGGCCCCTACGGAAGGTGCGCCTGCCGCCGCCGCGCAGGACACCGGACTTTCGGCTCCGGCGGGGCTGCCGCTCTTCGACGAGCTCCTGTCCAAGAACGGCGACGGCACCAAGACCGGAAAGACCTTCAGCCTCGAGTCCGACCCCTGGCTCAAGGACCATGCCATCTCCGGCACGCCCTACGTGGCCGGCGTCATGGGCCTCGAGCTCTTCGTCGCGACCGCGGCCAAGCGCCTCGGCAAGACGCCGTCGGCCTTGGAGGACGTCCGCTTCGCCCTGCCGATCAAGCTCCTGCGCCAGCGCCCGGTGACGGTGCGCACGCTGACCGGCGACGGCCCCGAGCTGCGCATCGAGTCCGACTTCGTCTCCCCGCAGGGGATCAAGCTCGGCGCGCCGCGCGTGCACTTCACGGCCCGGGTCGCCGCCGGGCTCCCGAAGCCAGGCTCGGTCGAGGCCAAAGCCGCCGCCAAGGTGAAGGGCCTCGGCCGCGAGGCCGTGGTCAAGGCCTCGGCCATCTACGCGGCCTACTTCCACGGTCCGCGGTTCCAGGTGCTGGCCGGCCTGGCGGCTCTCGGCGAGGAGGAGCTCGTGGGCCTCTATCGGCGGCCCAAGACGCCGCTCTGGGACAAGGGGGCTCGGGGCCTGGTCTTCCAGCCCATGCTCATCGAGGCGGCGTTCCAGACCTGCGGCTACCGGGACCTCCACTACCGCAAGAAGATGACCTTGCCCGACTCCATCGAGAAGGTGCGGGTCTACGACGCCGGGCCCGCGCCCGAGGAGCTCTTCGTCTACGCGCGCTGGCGCGGTGCGGTCCCGTCGGAGGACGGCGCCGACCTCAGCCTCTACGACGCCTGCGTCCTCGACGGCGACGGCAAGGTCTGGGCGGCCATCGAAGGCTACCGGATGATAGCGGTCTCATGACCCCCGGCGCCTCGACCCTGCCGAACGCCGCCGCTCTCGAGAAGCCCTATCGCCTAGCGCTCTGCAAGCCCGAGGAGGCGGAGGCCGTGGCGGCCGCCGTCGAAGGCGCCGCGCCGCAGGAGGCGCTGTCGGCCTCCGAGCTGGGGACGGCCGCCGGGCTCAAGACGCCCAAGCGCCTGCGCGAATGGATCGCGGCGCGCCTGGCCGCCAAGCGCCTGCTCGGCTGGCGCCTCCAGCAGGCCGGGCTCTACCTCAAGCCGAGCGACATCACGCTCGGCAACCGCGAGGACGGCATGCCCTTCGCCCGCCTTCCGGGCGGCCGCGTCATCGGCGACGGGACGCTCTCGCTCTCGCATTCCGCGGGCTGGGGAGCCGCGGCGGTCTGCGAGCCTTGGGCCCTGGTGGGCGTCGACCTCGAGACGATCGCTCCGCGAGCGGCCTCGTTCCTCGAGCTCATGGCCCACGAGTCCGAGTGGGCGCCCTGGATGCTGGCCGACCCCGTGGAGCAGACCCGGCTCTGGACGCTCAAGGAGGCGGTGGCCAAGCTCCTCGGCACCGGCCTATCGGTGGGCTTCTGGGACATCCGCCTGGTCCTGAGCGGCGAGGACCGCCGGCTCGAGCTGCACGGCGCCGCCGAGGCGCGCTGGGCGGCCTTGGGGCGCCCCATCATCCATTTCGACTCGCGGGCCGAGGACGACGCCCGCATCCTGAGCGTCGCCTACGCGGCGCGTCCCCAAGAGGCACCCCTATGATCCACGAGAAAGACGCCAAGCCCAAGCGCCGCAAGCGGGGGGAGGCGCCTCCGAGCCTCCGCCAGATGCGCGAGATCATCGAAAAGGCCCAAGAGGGCGGCGATCCGGCCCGCGTCCAGGCCCAGAAGGCCAAGGGCAAACTCACCGCCCGCGAGCGCGTCCACTACCTCCTCGACGAGGACTCCTTCCAGGAACTCGACCTCCTGGTGACGACCCGCTGCGACGACTTCGGGCTCAAGGACAAGCACATCCCCGGCGACGGCGTCATCACCGGCCTGGGCCGCATCGGCGGGCGCGACGTGGCGGTCTTCTCGCAGGACTTCACCGTGCTCGGCGGCTCGCTGGGGCTCGCCCACGCCAAGAAGATCTGCAAGGTCATGGACCTGGCCTACGACAACCGCATCCCGGTCATCGGCCTGCTCGACTCGGGCGGAGCGCGCATCCAGGAAGGCGTCGACTCGCTCGACGGCTACGCGGAGATCTTCTACCGCAACGTGAAGTCCTCGGGCGTCATCCCGCAGATCTCCGTCATCCTGGGGCCCTGCGCCGGCGGCGCGGTCTACTCCCCGGCCCTGACCGACTTCGTCTTCATGGTCGACGGCTCGAGCAACATGTTCGTCACCGGCCCCGAGGTGGTGAAGGCCGCCACCGGCGAGACGGTCTCCTTCGAGGAGCTCGGCGGGGGGAAGACCCACTCCGCCAAGTCCGGCGTCTGCCAGTTTTTGGCCAACTCCGAGCAGGACTGCTTCCGGCAGGTCAAGGAGCTGCTCTCGTTTTTGCCGCCTAACCGCTGGGAACGCGCCCCGCGCGTGGCCAACCCCGACCCGGTGCGCCGGACCACGCCCTTGCTCGAGGCCATGTGCGAGGTCGACCCCCGCAAGCCCTACCGCGTCCACCACATCGTCTGGCAGATCGCCGACGAGCACAAGTTCTTCGAGGTCCAGCATGACTTCGCCAAGAACATCGTCGTGGGCTTCATGCGCCTGGGCGGCGACGCGGTCGGTGTGGTCGCCAACAACCCGGCGGTCAAGGCCGGCGCGCTCGACATCGACGCCTCGGACAAGGCGGCGCGCTTCATCCGCTTCTTGAACGCCTTCAACATCCCCATCTTGACCTTAGTCGACGTCCCGGGCTACTGGCCCGGCGTCCAGCAGGAGCACGGCGGCATCATCCGCCACGGCGCCAAGCTCCTGCACGCCTACGCCGAGGCCACGGTCCCCAAGATCACCGTGGTCCTACGCAAGGCCTACGGCGGCGCCTACATAGCGATGAGCTCCAAGTACCTGCGCGGGGACTTCAACTTCGCCCTGCCCTGCGCCGAGATCGCCGTGATGGGCCCGGCCGGCGCCATCGAGATCCTGCACTCCAAGAGGATCAAGGGCGCCGCCAACGCCGAAGAGGCGGCCAAGCTCCGCGCCGAGCTCACCCAGGAGTACAAGGACCGCTTCGCCTCCCCGTATCAGACCGCGTCGACCGGCTCGGTCGACGAGGTCATCGAGCCCGCCCAGATCCGCCACAAGGTGGCGCGGGCGCTCCGGTTCCTGCGCGAGAAGCGCCGGCCCGGCGAGCACGAGAACCGCGGGAACATCCCGCTCTAACTAGCCGAGCAGTGAGTTATTTGACTCGCTCCTCAGTGCTCTTATCCATACTCAAAGAGTATCTCACTCTACTAGGAGGAGCCGCGCTGGTCGTTGGCATCCTAGTCAGGACACCTCTTCTTGAAGGCCCCGTAGAGCTCCGCGCGCAGAATCCGGTGGCGATCGTTGATGTAGGCGCACTGCGCAACTATCTACAGGCGACGAATTTTCCGGAAGCTGAGAAACAAACGCTATTCGAGCAGTTCCCCATACTCAATGCTCGCTTTACATATCCCGACGGCTCGCAGCTGGACGATGTCCGACTATTCTTTCAGAGAGAAAAACATTTCAAAGTTCTGGGAGTGTTACATTCCAGAGCGAAGCCGGCCGACATTAGAACTGAGTCGGAGACCACAGCCTTCAAGCTAAAGCAAGTAAAAAATGCGCTGGGATATGAGGATGCCGACACCAGATTTCATACCCGAGTTAGGAACTTCCTAAAACTCTCGAATGTCGACAGCCTGAAGACCCTTCAGAATTCGCCACCTGCTCTGTTCGCCCACTGGTGGCGATTTGATCTATTCAGTGAACTCGCAGTATCAAGTTCTAGCCACTACTTCGCGCTGAACGACATGGACACCTCCATCCTTCCAAAGAAGGATCCAAATCTCCTTTCCTTTTTGGTCGCTCGCGCAGGGAAAGCGGCTCCAGGTTCAGCACTATCCGCTTTCGCTATCTTTGCCAAAGACCCTCTCTATCCGTTGGGGGAGAAGCTTGCGGATCCGGAAGTTCGGTTGAAATTCTATCGCGCCATGAACGAGAGCACGGTATTTCTGTCCTGGTTTACACTTGAAAATCGAGGTTCAAAACCAATAACCAACGTTGGTATCACGATAGATACGAGTGGGCAGGACTTCTTAGGCCTACTAGAGCAACCACTTGAATACTATGGCCTCCGGAAAGAAGATCAAGCCGGAACTGCTATTCGCATAAAATCTGCGCTCTTATCCCCCGGGGATCGCAACTACAAGATGATTGTTGCGCTATCCAAAAATACCCTTCTCGGCCGCGACGCCGTGTCATTGGATCAGAGGGATTTGGTACTCGATGTCGCCGAATATTACATCTACATCTTCACGATTCCATTATTGTTCGTACTAATGCATCGACGGGAGATTGCCTTGGATGCCCTTGCGGAAGCTCGTAAAGACCTCTGCAGATAGCTCCAACGACTAAGCTTTATCGGACGGCCGCTGTCTACGTGACAAGTAGCTTCGCCGAGCAAGAGAGAAGCTCTAGAGACTGTCCCCGCGCGGCCATTCGGGGATTGTCAGGCCGTCGGCGGGGGGAGGCCGACCTCAAGGGTCGTCAGGCGCCGCTCATGCGACTCGATCATACGGCGATTGTCGCGGAACATCGCGTCGAAGACGGTCAGCGTGCGCCGGATGTCGAAGTTCTCACCCGAGATCCGGTCGAGAGTCCCCATCATCCGATCCAGTTGACCTTTTAGCGCGTCGAATCCCTCGCGCATCTCCGAGCGGGTCGGACGGTCCTGAAGCTCGACGGCGACCTTGACGAACGCGGCGCGCAGGTCCTCTTTGGTCGCCAGTTCCGGCCGCGCTTTCCTCGGCATCGCCATATATTACCTCCCCAGGACTTGCCGCCACCAGGGCCCTTGGCCCTACCAATAATACGCCGGACCCCCAAAAAAGGTTCCCCCACCGCTACAAGCATCGTCCAAGGTGCCGGACTTTAGAACTCCGTCCAGGACGGAGTCGCCTAGCGTTTCGGGACGGGGCGCTCAGCCACCGCGGGTTGAGCGAGGTGGCGCTTGGCGGTCGCGTTGCCGGGATCGAGGCGCAGCGCCTCAAGGAACGCCAGGCGGGCCTTCTCCCGCCGGCCGATCAGCTGGAGAGCCACCCCGCGGTTGGAGTGGAGGGCCGACTTGCCCGGCTCCAGCAGCAGAGCCTCGTCGTAGCGGCGCAGGGCCGCTCCGACCTTGCCGCCTCGGAGCAGATGATTTCCGACGCCCATGAGCACGTCGGCGGAGCGCGGGTTGAGCGACGCAGCGGCCTCATACTCGCGCAGAGCTCCCTCCCAATCCCCTTGCTTGGCCAGGACATCGGCCAGGACGGCCCGACCCTCCCATTGATCCGGCCGCATAGCCACCGCCTGCTTGGCATGCGGCGCCGCCTGCGCCGTGAGACCGCGCGTAAGGAGAAGTTGGGCGAATCGCATCCTCTGGTCCGCTCCCTCAGGCTCGTATCGAAGGTCGGGAGGAAGGTCCGCGAGGAGGGTCCGGCTGCGCTCCGAATCCAAGATCCCGACCAGATAGGCCTCGAGACGGCCGGCGTCCTCCGCTCGCCGCTCGAGCGTCAAAGACGGAGAGAAGCCTCCGCGCGGAGCGTCGGGATCCTTGAGGAGCACGAGGGAGCCCGCTTCCGACACCTTGGCGTAGCCTTCCCGCGCCAGGAAACCCAGCACCCGCTCCTTGTCATCGGGCGGAAGAAACAGCAGGGTCCCTTTATCCAACAGAACGTATTCAGGCCGGAACAGCAGCTCGTCGAAGCGCAGCGACAGCCGGTCCCCGTGGATGAGCTTCAATTCCGGCCGGGCCGCCAGCCAAACTCCGACATACTCCTCCGCCCATACGCTGGCCTTGGGAGGCACCAGCGCCGCCAGCGGCGGAGCGGCCTGGAGGTACTGCTCCCCAAATCCTGTGAGCAGGGTACGCGGGGCGCCGCGCAGACCGAGGCCGACGGCGGCCAGCGCCGGCGCCAGGATCCAGGCGCGTCGCCCTCGAAGCTTCGGCAGAGCCCCGAGTCTTGCGAGTCCGAAAGCGGCGGCCAGGACCAAAGGGGCAAATGAGTAGGCCCCCTCGCGCAGTTCGAAGACGTAATTCGCCTGGAGGAGGTGGTGCGCGGAGGACAGCCAGAAAAAGACGAAGGTCGGTGGATGCGCCAAGGGGAAAAGCCCCATAAACAGCGCGGTCGCGGCCAACGGAGCGATATGCGCCGGAGGCCATACCATCGCGCGCGCGAGAAGCCAGGGCCTGCTCAGGACGGTCCCGATGACCTCCGAGGGGGTATTGCCCAGGTTGGAGTAGCGCGAAAAAAGGTCGGCTTCAAGAGCGCTGCCATGGGCCGCCACCACCCGCATCTCGGCAAACCACAGCGCCGCCGCGCCGAGGACGACGGCCGCTCCCTCGACGGCGCGCCGGCGCCAAGGCCGGTCGGCGAACAGGCCCCAGCAGAGCCCCGCGCCGGCGATCGTGATCGGCACCTGCTCGCGGGTCGTCAGAGCCAAGAGCAGCGCGACCGCCGCCCACCGGCCGCGCCCCGACGCCCACAGCGCCATCCCCCATAAGGTGAGAGGAGCGAGAAAGACCGCGTCGTCGAGATTGGAGGCCGCCATCGCCTGCAGCGAGGGATGCGCCAGGACTAGGGCCATGAGCACCAGCGCCAACCCGTTCCCGCAGCGCCGCCTCGCCAGGAAGTAAGCCGCCGGGCCCATCGAGGCCAGGGCCGCGGATTGCAGGAACAAAAGCGCCAGCGCGCTGGGCCAGAAGAACAGGACCGGGGACAGGAACACGGGGACGAAGAACGCGAAATGCACCGAAAGGACGCTGGGCACGCCGAAGACGGTCGAGGCCAGGCCGCGGCCCGCCAAGAAATTGGCGGTGGAATTGACCATATATGACGTGTCGGAGGGAAGCTGGAAACCGTAGTACTGGCACGACTTCAGAAAGCAGAGATACGCTGCCGCCAGCGCCCCGCAGGCCAAGACGGCACGGGCCAGGGACCCCGGCCCAGCGGCGTCCAGCCTATCCAGCGCCAGGGATATCCACTCCCGGACCTTGGGAACGAGGAGCGCCGCCGCGGCGGCCCAAGCCGCCCCGCCCAACCCGGCCAGGAGAGCGTCGTGCGCGCCGGCCGCGGCCGCGATGAAGGCTCCCATTGCCGGGATTGTACCTTGTGTTATACTAGGAGACGACCATGCTCGCCGCCGCCCTGGCCGCCTGCCTGGCCCTCCCCGCCGCCGGGTCGCCGTCGCCCGTCTCGGTCGGCGTGCACGTCAACGACATCCACGACCTCGACGTGAAGACCCACAGCTACAGCGTGGACCTCTACCTCTGGTTCCGCTGGACCGACCCCGCGCTCGACCCGGCCGCCACACTGGAGTTCATCAACCCCTTCGAGACCTGGAGCCAGACCCGCCAGCTCGACCACGAGAAGCCGGTGCGCGCCGGGGGGGAGCTCTACCAGGTCGTGCGCGTCAACGGCCGCTTCAGCCGGAAGCTCCGGCTCGACGACTATCCCTTCGACCGCCAGACCCTTGTGGTGGACTTCGAGGACCACCGGCGCGGGGCCGACGAGCTCGAGTACCGCGCCGGACCCGACGCCGCCACCGTCGACCCAGCCCTGGAGCTGCCGGGGTTCCGCATCGGCAAGCCGCGCTTGAGCGTCGCTCCAAGGGCCTATCCGACGGCCTTCGGCGACCCTCGGCGGACCCGCCCGGAGACTTATTCCCGCGTGCGTCTCGAGGTCCCCATCGAGCGGCCGCGCCTCACCTACGCGGCGAAGCTCCTGGTGCCCATCCTCTGCGTGGTGCTCTGCGCGGCGCTCATGTTCCTCTTCCACCCCCGTCACGTGGACTCGCGTGTCGGGATAGGCATCACCGCGCTATTGACGGTGGTGGCCCTGCAGATCACCCTCAACGACGAGCTGCCGGAGATCTCCTACCTGGTCCTCATGGACAAGGTCTACCTGGGCGCCTACCTTTTCATGATCTCCGGCTTGGGCGTGGTGGTGCGCAGCACCTGGCTCCTCGAGCGCGGCAGCGTGGCGCGCGCGGTGACGGCCGACCGCCAGGCGCTGGCCGTCCTGCTGGCCCTCTACCTCTCCGCCGCGGCCTGGCTGATCCTCAGCTGCCTTTAGCGCGCCGGCCCAGGACCCTCAGATTCTCCGCCGCGTCGGTCAGCCCCGGATCGACCGCCAGCGCCGCCTCGAAGGCGGCGCGCGCGGCGTCGCGCCGTCCCGACAGGAGGTGCGCCGCGCCCAGGCTGTTGAGCAGCTGCGCGTTGCGCGGCTCCGCCGCCAGCCCGGCCTCGAACTGCGCGGCCGCCTCGGCCAGCTTGCCGGTCTTCAGCAGGACATTGCCGAGGTTGTAGCGAACCTTGGAATTGCCGGGAGCGCGAGCCAAGGCGGCGCGCAGCGAGGCCTCCGCCTCCGCCATCCGGCCTTGGGCCATGAGGGCGTTTCCGAGGTTGTTGTGCGCCTCGAGCAGGTCGGGCTGCAGCGCCAACGCCGCCCGGAAATGGGAGGACGCAAGAGGGTAGAGGCCGCGGCCCGACAACGCGCGGCCCAGGTTGACGTGCTCCTCGGCGGCGTAGGGTTCGACGCGGAGGTCGGGCGGATAGGCCGCCAAAGCCGTCCTGGTCCGCTCGGAGTCAAAGAGCGCCCCCAGCCAGCGAGCCGCCAGGGCCGGGTCTCCGGACCCGGGCGGCAGGGAGAGCGCCGGGGAACCCGACCGGCCATGGGGAGCCTCCGGGTCCTTGACCAGGACCAGCGGGCCCGAGTCGGCCACCGCGACGTAGCCTTCGCGGGCGAAAAACGAGAACGTCCTCGCGCGCTCCTCCGGCGGCATGGTGGCCGCCGAGACCTTCCTCAGCAGGACGTATTCGGGACGGAACAGCAGCCGCTCGAAGCGGACCGGAAGACCTCCGACCCTGAGCAGCTTCACCTGGGGGCGGGCGCTCAGCCAGAGGCCGGCGAACTCGTCAGCCCAGACGGACGCCCCTCGGGGCACGCGCCCGACCAGCGCCGGCCCGGCCGAGACGATGTCGAGTCCGAGGCTGGGATGCACCACGCGCGAGGCGTCGCGCAGGCCGATGCCGGCCGCAAGAAGGACGGGGACGGCGAGCCAGGCCCGGCGGCCCGCCAGGCGCGGATGGGCATCGAGTCGGGCGAGGCCGGAAGCCGCCGCGAAAGCCAGCGGCCCAAAGACGTACGACGCGTTCTGGACCGAGAGGTTGTAGGTCTCCTGCAGGAGATAATGGGAGGCCGAGGCCGCGTAGAGGAGCAACGCCGCCGGGGCGGCCAGCGGCGCCAGGCCCATCAGAGCCGCCTCCCGGAGGAGGAGCACCCAGCCCTCGGGACGGAGCATCCAGAGCGCCAGACGCCAAGGGCGCCGAAAGACGGTCGCCATGACCTCCGTGCTGTTGGCCCCGAAATGCGCGTAGCGGCTCCAATAGCCCGCGTTCAGAGAGTCTCCGTAGGCGTGCGACCAGACGACCTTCATCTCGAGGAGCCACAGCAGCGCCGCTCCGAGGACGACGGCCGCCGCGATGGGGACCCGACTCCGGTTCTCGCGGCCCTCCGTCAGCGCCCACCAGACGCCCAGCCCCGCTACGGTGAACGGGAAGGACTCCCGGGTCGTCAGCGCCAGGACCCAGAGCCAGACCGCCCAGGGGCGGCGGCCAGCGGTCCAGCGCTCCAGACCCCATAGCGCCAGAGGCGCGCCCCATACCGCGTTCTCGACGTTGGCCGTCAGGAGCTCGTGAAGGAGAGGATGGCAGGCCACGGCCGTCGCGGCCAAGAGGCCCGCCCAACGCGAAGTCCGCGCGGCGATCCGATACGCGGCCGCGATGCACGAGACCACCGCCGCGGCCTGCGCCAGCGCGAGGACGAGGATGCTCGGCCACGCCAGGAGGAGGGGGGACAGGAAGAGCGGGATGAAGAAGGCGAAATGGACCGTCAGGACGCTGGGCGTGCCGTCGATCGAGCAGGCCAGCCCCCGGCCGTCGAGGACCGAGGCGGCCGTGTTGGCGATGACGGCGGCGTCGGAGAGCAGTTGGAAGGAGAGGTACTGGACAGCCTTCAGCGCGAGGGCGCCGAGCAGGAGCAGGACGGCCGCGGCGCGAAGGAGCGCCGCCGCGCGCTTTCCTTCGAGCGCGTCCCCGCGCGCCAGCGCGGCCTCCAGCCTCGCCCGCAAAGGACCGACCGCCGCGATGGCGGCCGCCCCGGCCAAGACGGAAAAGGAGACCGCGCTCAGCCCGGCGTCGTAGCAAGCCCTGATCGCGGAAACCGCGGACGCCGTCATCGAAGCATTGTACGCCTCTTGCCTCCTCCCCGCTACCGGGATATGCTTGCGAGGTGACGCGCGCCTCGCGTTTCGTCGTCGGCGTCTTCTTCCTCCTCTCCGGCGCCTGCGCGCTGGGCTACGAGGTGGTCTGGGCCAAGTTCCTGACCCTCACCCTCGGCGGCAACGCCGCCGCTCAGGCGGCCGTGCTGGCCGCCTTCCTAGGCGGCCTGGCCGCCGGCGGCTTCCTGCTCGGCCCCTCCGCCGACGAAGCCGAACGCCCCCTGCGTCTCTTCGCTCTCCTCGAGCTCGGGATAGCGCTCTGCGGCTTCGTCGCCCCCTGGGTCCTGCCTCTGCCGGGCGGCATCCTCCTCGTCACCCTGGCGGCGGTACTCATGGGAGGGACCCTGCCGGCCCTGGCGCGCGGCGTACACTCCGAGGGGGGGCTCGAGCGGACCGTCTCCCGGCTCTACACGGTCAACAACGCCGGCGCGGCGCTCGGGGCGCTGCTCTCCGGCTTCGTGCTGATCCCATGGCTGGGCCTGATCGGGACCAGCCATCTCTTCGCCGGGGTGGGCCTGCTCGTGGCCGTCGGCGCCTACTATTTCGACCGCGACTTCGGCCCCGAACCCGGCGTCGCGCCGGAGCCGGAGGCGGAGAGCGCCGACAGGGTGCCGGCCTGGCTGGTCCTTGCCGCCGTCTTAGTCTCGGGCGTCGTCACGCTGTGCTACGAGGCGGCTTGGGTCCGGATGATGGCGGTCGTGCTCGGCGCCTCGACATACTCCTTCACGGCGATGCTGACCGGATTTGTCGCCGGCATGGGGCTGGGCTCGCTGGCCGTCGCCACGGGCCGCCTGCCCCGCTGGCCCTCGGCGCGTCTGTTCGGCCTGGCCCAGCTCGGCGCCGGGCTGGCCGTCCTGGCTTTCTGGCCGGTCTACGAGCGCTTGCCCTGGCTGTTTTACCGGATGAGTGCTCTGATCGCCAAGACGCAGAGCGGCTACTACTTCTTCGAGGCCGGCAAGCTGGGCTTCTGCTTCCTCCTGACCCTCCTTCCCACAGCTTTCCTCGGCGCGGCCTTTCCGCTGGCCAGCCGGACCGCGGCCGCGCGGCTGGGGATGATCGGCACCGGCGTGGGTGCCGTCGGCGCCGTGGCCGCCTTGGGAAACGTGGTCGGCGCCATGACGGCGGGCCTCTACCTCCTGCCGGCGCTCGGCGTCCAAGGGCTCTTGACGGCGGGGGCCGCCGTCAACATCACGCTGGGCGCCCTGATCGTCGGCGCCGACGGCTCCTGGCCGCGCCGACGCCGCGCCGCCGTGGCGGCCTTCGGGGCCGCGGCCTTCGGGGTGCACCTGCTCTGGGGAGGCTCCTGGGACCGCCTGCTCCTGGCGGTCGGCACCCACCGCTTCCAGGGAGTGTTCGACCTCTCGTTCCACGAATACCTCGACGCCCTGCGCCTGCGGCGCGCGGTCCTCTTCCAGCAGGACGACGCCGAGGCCTCGGTCAGCGTCATGGAGATGCCCGCCGAGAAACTGCGCGCGCTGATGATCAACGGGAAGGCCGACGCCTCCAACGGCGTCGACATGAGCACCCAGCGCCTGCTGGGCCAGCTCCCGTTTGTCCTGCGGCCCGAGGCCAAGACCGCCCTGCTGGTAGGCTTGGGCTCGGGCGTCACCGCGGGCACCTCCCTGCTCTGGCCCATCGAGCGCCTCGATGTCGTCGAGATCTCCCCGGCCGTCGTCGCCGCCTCGGCCTTCTTCAACGGCAACAGCGGCGCTCCGCTCAGAGACCCTCGCCTGCGCCTCCATGTCGGCGACGGACGGGCCGTCCTGCGCAAAGCGAAGGGGACCTGGGACGCCATCGTCAGCGAGCCCTCGAACCCCTGGATCGCCGGGGTCGGCAACCTGTTCACCGTCGAGTATTTCCGCCTGGCCCGCTCTCGGCTGGCGCCCGGCGGCGTCATGGTCCAATGGTTCCACGTCTATGAGACCGACGACGAGGCGGTCAAGAGCGTCCTACGCAGCTTCTCGGAGGCCTTCGACGACGTCTCGATCTGGCGCACCAACGGCGCCGACGCGTTCGTCGTGGGCTTCAACGGCCGTACGGAGCCCGACTTCGCGGCCATGGACCGGCGCCTGAGCGGCCCGCCGGCCGAGCTGCTCAAGAAGGGCGGCCTGCCCGGCCTAGGCGCCCTGCTCTCCCTCCAGACGGTCGGCGACCCCAGCACCCGCGAATCGACCAAGGACGGCCGCCTGAACCAGGACCTGCGCCCCTTCCTCGAGTACGCCGCGCCGCGCGGGCGCTACCTGCGCTCGATCGCCGAGCTGCTCGAGAGCGTCGAGGACGGCTTCGGTCCGCGGCGCGAGGAGCTGCTGCTGCGCCGCTACCTGGCCTGGAAGAAGCGGCGCTTGAGCGACGAGGAATATGCCGCCGTCCTCACCTACAACTCCGGCCGCCGCGACGCCTGGCGCCTGGCTCTGGCCAAGGAGTGGGCCAAGGCACGCCCTGGCGCCGAGGCCCCGCGGGTCTGGCTGGCGCGCATCGAGTTCGAGAACGGCCGGCCCGGGGAGGCCCTGACGGCGCTCGGCGACATGGCGCATCCCAGCGTCGAGGCCTTGCTCGTGGCCGCCGACGCCTGGCGCGCCACCGGCGACGACGCCGGGGCCCGCCGCGCCGCGGTGGCCGCCGCCAAGCGCCTCAAGGGCACGCGCGCCGCCGACATGTGGATGAAGGCCGCGCAGTGGTCGATGGACGACGGCAAAGGCGGCGAGGCCGCCGACGCGCTGGGCGAGGCGCTCAAGGCCGACCCGGACCACGAGAAGGCGAAGTCGCTCTTCGATTTCCTGATGAAGTCCTACGGAAAGGAGCCCGGATGATGACAGTCTTCCTGCTGGCCTTCGCTCTTTCCGCTTCGGCCGCCCAGCACGCCGCTACCCCGCTTCCCGCCGAGCCGCCGCCCGAGGAGGGACGGGTTATGTTCGATTCCGATTCCGAGCGCGAGGAACTGCCGCCGCCGACTCCGCCCGGGAAAGCCGGCGTCAAAGCCCACGGCCTCGGCCGCCTGGTCTCGGTGGACGCCAAGGAGCGCAAGGTCGTTCTCGAGCACGAGGACGGCGTCGAACAGGCCTATCAGGTCCCTGACTCCGCGCGCCTGAGCTTCGCCGCCGACGAGCGCCCGCTCATGATCGGCCAGCTGCGCCGCGGCGACGCGGTGGCCTACGCGGTCGAGGGCGCGAGGGTCGTCCGCCTGCACCTGGAGCTTGGCGGGGACCCCGGCGAGGACGACCCCTACGTCGCCCCGCGGCCCCGCCGCCGCCCGCCGGCGCGGCGTCCGCCGCCCGTCGAGGAGCCGGTCCCGGAGTTTCCGGTCAACGAGCCGGACACCCCGATGTACATGTCCGAACCCGGCGACTAAGGAAGCTTGTCTTGGTCGAGGCCGATGACGACGTCGGCCCCGGTCTGCGGGACGACGATGAGGCGCCGCCGGGGGTCGTAGCCGAGGTCGGCGGGGCCCTTTAGCCCTTCCTTTATAAGGACCGCGGAGCCGTCCTTCTCGGCCACGCGCCAGAGCTTTCCGGCCGCCAGGTCCGTGGTCAGCCAGCCGCCGCCCGAGGCGGGCTCGAGGCCGTCGAGGTTCCCGAGCGGGACCGGGGAGACGTCGAAACGCTGCTTGGTCTTGAGGTCGAGCCAGTACACGCGCCCGGGCACCTTGGTCGAAAAGTCGGCGGCGGGAATGCCCCAGGCCGCGACGTAGAGCCGCCCGCCCCGGACCTTGAGCCCGTTGGGGCCCTCGAGGCGGTCGCCGCGCGCCCATTCCTCGACCGAGCCGTCGGGAGCGAGCCGGAAGATCGCGCCGACGGCGGTGTCGGACAGGTACACGGAGCCGTCAGGAGCCTCGGCCGCGTCGTTGAGGAAGACCGCGCCCGGGACGAGGATGCGGCGCTCCACCTTGCCGGAGGCGGGGTCGATCACGGCCACTTGGTCGATGTCGGCGACGTAGAGGCGCCCGCGGGAGAGGGCCAGCCCCTTGGGGGAATGAAAGCCGCCGACCCAGCGCGGCGCCAGCAGGCGCCCGTCCTCCGACAGCTTCGCCACCCAGCCACTGCCGTCCTTGGCCGTGAGCGTCCCCGCCATGTTCGAGACGTAGAACACCCGCGCTTCGGGATCCCACAGCGCGCTCTCGGGGGCGGAGAAGCCGCTGGTCTGGAAGAGCGTCCCGGTGCTGAGCGCCGCGGCCAGGACAACCGCGCTCAAAGCTCGACGCCCTCGCGATGGGCGAGCATCTGCGTGCGCATCCGGGCCATCCCCGGGGCGGTGAGGTAGCTCATGGCGGAGGAGTCGTCAGTCAGCAGCCGTCCGTCCGGACCGGGGTCGACCCAACGGTCCGAGACCGAGATCCAATACTGCAGAAGCTCGGGACGGCCGGCGACGCCGGCGGCGGGCAGGGCCGGCGCGTCGCCGGCGAAGAACACCAGGTTGGTGATGCCGGTGCGCCAGTCCAAGGTCCGGCTGGCCACCAGCATGGAGACCGAGGGGAACACCTCGCGCAGGGTGCGCTGGGCGGCGCGCGCCAGGTCGTTGTCCGGCCCGGTAGCGGTGCCGATGAGGTTGACGATGAGCAGACCCCTCGGCGCCAGGCGCCGCTTCGCGGCCCGGAAGGACTCCACGCTGAAGATCTGCTCGGGGCTCGAGTCCCCGGCGAACGCGTCCAGATAGATGAGGCCGTAGGACGGGCCCTCGCGCTCGAGCACGCGCCGGCCGTCGTCGATGATGACCTCGCCGCTGGGCTTGAAGTCGAACCAGCGCTCGGCCATGCGGACGATCGTCGGGTCGATCTCGACGGCGTCGGCCGGGATGCCCCAGCCGTCGCGCAGCCGGCCGACGATGGCCCCGCCGCCAAGGCCCACCACGAGGGCGCGCTTGGCCTCCGGCCTCGCGGCGGCCGCCAGCTCGAAGGCGGCGATGTAGTCGGAGGTGTTCTTGAGCGTGGCGAGCTCGGCTAGGGTGTTGGCGACGCCGTCGATGAAGAGGACCCGGCTGTTCCAGTCCTCGCGGTCGACCACTCGGACCGCGCCGTAGAGCGAGTCGACGCTCTCGCGCACGATATGGTGGCGCGAGCCCGGCGGCGGGACGGTCCGGAAAGCCGCCCAGCAGGCGAGCGCCCCCGCGACAGCCCCGACCGCTCCCTTGCGCGGGCCCCAGGCCAGAAACGCGCCGGCCGCCAGGAGGAAGGCCGCCGTCCCTTCGACCACGACGGGGGCCGACAGGAGCGGCAGGAGCCAGAAGCCCGCGGCGAGCGCGCCGAGGACGCTGCCGGCCGTCGAGAGCGAGGAGACCCCGCCGGCCGCGCGGCCCACCCGGGCCAGGTCGGAGGCGCAGCAGCGCACGCAGAGCGGAGCGAGCGCGCCCAGCGCCGTCAGAGGGCCTCCGACGAGGACCGCCGCCGCCGCCAGCGCTCCGGTCTTGAGGCCGAGGCCGGTCGCCGCCAAGAGCACGCCGCGCCGGATGAGCGGCACCGCGGCCAGCCAGAGCCCGGCCGCGGCGCAGAGCCGCGGCGGCCAGCGCTCGGGCTTCCTGCCGTCGGCCAGGAGCCCGCCCAACCAGGCGCCCACGGCCAGCGCGGCCAGCGTGACGGTGATCAGCGCCGACCAGACGTAGATCGACGAGCCGAAGACCGGGGAGAGCAGACGCGTCCCCACGAGCTCGAGCACGAGGACGCAGGCCCCGGAGAAAAACGCCAGGACGCGGGCCTGGACGGGGCTCATCGGGCCAGCTCCGTGACCAGCCGGGAGACCAGCGTCACGCCGTACTCGAGCCCTGCCAGCGGCATGCGCTCATCGTGTCCGTGGATCCGGGACTGGTCGTCGGGCGAGAGAGGGAACTCGAGGCCGTAGACCGCCACGCCCCGGCGGCGCAGCACAGCCGCGTCGGTCGAGCCGACGGACATCGACGGGACGACGACGGCCCCCGGGCTCAGGCCCGCCACCACGCCGCGGAGCGCGGTCCAGAACGCTCCGTCGAGCGGGGCCGCCGGAGGCGGGGCGCCCTCGGGCCCCGAGACCATCTCGAGGCCGACGCCGGCGTCCTCGGCGACGGCGCGCAGGTCCTCGAGGAAGCGCTCGGAGTCGGTGTCCGGGAGCAGGCGCACGTTGAGGTTCGCGCGCGCCTCGGAGGGGAGGACGTTCTCGCGAAAGCCCCCGGAGAGCAAAGTGGGCGCCCAGGTATCGGCGACCATGGCCCAATAGTAGGGGTTCTCGCGCAGGAGCTCGCCGCCGCGCTCGACGCGCTCCTCGTCGTCGGAGAGCAGGTCGTCGAAGGCGGCCGAGAGCTCGGGCGTCTCGATGCCGCGCAGGGCCTCGAAGTAGGCGCGCGCTACGGGGGAGACCCGGGGCTCGACGCGGCGCTCGTCGAGCCGGACCAGCGCCCGGGCCAGGCGCAGGACGGCGTTGTCCGGATCGGGCACCGAGGCGTGGCCGCCCGCGCCGCGGGCCGTGACCGTCAGGTCGAGGTACTCCTTCTCCTGGACCTGGACGGCGAATATCCGGACCTTGCCGCCGCGCGTGAACGTGGTGCCGCCCTCGTTGAGGGCCAGCTCGGCGTCGAGCAGCTCCGGGCGATGCTCGAGCAGCCACTTGATGCCCCATCGCCCCCCGGACTCCTCGTCGGCGACGGCGGCCAGGACGACGTCGCGCTTGAGGCGGACTCCACGCTTGGCCAGGTCGGCGAGGACGACGGCGAAGACCGCCGCCATCGACTTGTCGTCGACAGCACCCCGCCCGCGGACGGCCCCGTCCTTCTCGTCGCCGGCCAAGGGGGGGAAGCTCCAGCGCTCGGCTTCGACGCCCACCGTGTCGAGATGGGCCAGGAGCAGGAGCGGGCGGCGCGAGGAGTCTCCCTTGAGGCGGGCGACCAGGCTGGCCCTCCCGGGGGTCGACTCGACGATCTCGTACGGGACGCCGGCCGCGGCGAGGACCTCGGCCAGGCTCTCGCAGGCGGGGCGCTCGTTGCCCGGGGGATTGGAGGTGTCGATGCGTACCAGGGCCTTGAGGGTCTCGGCGGCCGCGCGGCCCAGGGGGGAGAGCGGCGCCGCCGAGGCCGCGGACGGGAGCGCCAGCCAGAGCGCGGCGAGGAGGCGCGTCACGGCGTCTCCTCGACTATCTCCAACTTGAGGACCGCGCCCACGCCGGTCTTGCGCCGTTGGGCCTGACCCGCCGCGAGCTCGAGGACATAGCTCCCGAAGCCCGCGCGCGTGGCGACCTGGTCTTCGGGCGTCTGGGCGGTAGACTTGGGGACACGCTCATGGAGGGTCGTGACCTTCCCGTCGCCGTCGAGCCAGAGCATATCGAGATCCACGAAGGTGTTCTTCATCCAGAAGCCCAACTGCTGGTCGGAGCCGAAGGCGAAGAGCATCCCCTCGTCGGCTCCGAGCGCCGAGCGGAACATAAGCCCGCGCTCGCGCGCCTGGGCGGTGTCGGCGACCGGGACGCGGACGCGCGAGCCGTCGGGAAACGAGACCACCGCCGCCTTGGGGCGCGCGGCCGGACGCGGGACGAGCGGCAGGACCAGCTCGCCGGCCCCGACCCCGCGCCCCTTGGCGGGGGCGTCGGACGGCCGGCAGGAAGCCAGGAGGAGCAGGACCAAGAGCGGCCTCATGGGGCTCTCGTCGGCTTCGGGACGGCCGGCACGCTCTCCAGATCCTTGAGCCGGGCGTCGACGACGGCGGCCAGTTCCTCGGCCCGGTCGAGGGTCTGGTCGTAAGGGAGCTTGGCCGCCTCGGCCAGCGCGCGCAGGGTGCGCCCGTCCTTGGTGCGGCGCGTACGCAGGTCCAGGAGCCGCTCGCCGGAGCCGCGCGCCAGCAGGGTCAACTGCAGGATCTCGAGCCGGTAATAGCCGCGCGCCAGGAGCTCGGCCATAGCACCCGGCGTCGCCTCGGTCGACACGCCCACCGCCGCCCAGGTCGTCGCGTCGAAGGCCAGCGCCAGCGCCAAGGCCAGCGGGGTCGCCGCCGGCTGGGTGCTGGCCGGGGCGTCGAGCGCGAAGAGCCCGGCGTCGGGGGAGACGCCGATGCCGGTCTCGAGCTGGGCCCGGGCCGGGCTCGCCAGGACGGCCAGCGCCGCGGCCAGGGTCAGGGTCAGGCTTGCGAGTCGAGCCATAGCGTCACGGGTCCGTCGTTGACGAGTTCCACATCCATGCGCGCCCCGAACCAGCCGGTCTTGACCGGCACCCCGAGTCCGGCCAGGGCCTCGGCGAAGGCGAGATAGACCGGCTCGGCCATCCCGGGAGCCCCGGCCCCGGTGAAGTCCGGCCGCCGTCCCTTGCGCGCGTCCCCGTAGAGCGTGAACTGGCTGACGACCAGGGCCGAGCCGCCTACGTCGACCACCGAGCGGTCGAAGCGGCCGGCGTCGTCGGGGAAGACGCGCAGGCCGGCCGTCTTCTCCGCCATGCGCCGCGCCGTGGCGGCATCGTCGGTCGGACCGACTCCCACGAAGGCGCTCAAGCCCTTGCCGATGACGCGCGCCGCTTGGCCTTCGGTGCGCACCTCGGCCTTCGCCACGCGCTGGAGCAGAATCCGCATCTTAGGCGATTTTAGTATACTTTCTCGACGCAAAAATCATCGACAGCGGGAGTCAATCACCCATGGTCACTGGACTCGTTCTCGTCAGGCTGATGTCGGGCAAGGAGAAGGACGCGCTGTCGAAGATCAAGAAGACCCGCGGCGTCTCCCATGTCTCGGCCGTCTTCGGGCGCTGGGACCTCGTGCTCGATATGGAGACCGAAGACCTCCCCAGCCTCTCCAACACGGTGGTCGAGGACATCCGGTCCATCCCGGGCGTGCTCTCCACCGAGACCTTGGTGACGACCGCCATTTGACGGAGCCCATCCTCTCGGTCCGGGGGCTAAAGACCGAGTTCGTCACCCCGGATTACCGGGTCGTGGCCGTCGACGGGCTGAGCTACGACCTGCACGCCGGCCGGACCTTGGCCGTGGTGGGGGAATCCGGCTCCGGCAAGAGCGTCCACGCGCTCTCCATCCTGCGCCTCCTGCCCGTCCCGCCGGCGCGGATCACCGCGGGCGAGGTCCTCTACCGGGGCCGCGACCTGCTCAAGCTCCCCGAGGCCGAGCTGCGCCGCCTGCGCGGCGACCGCCTGGCGATGATCTTCCAGGAGCCGATGACCTCGCTTAACCCGGTCATGCGGGTGGGGGAGCAGATCGCCGAGTCGGTGGCCCTCCACAAGGGCGCCTCCGACGCCGCGGCCGCGGCCCGGGCCGTCGAGCTCCTCGGGAAGGTGGGAATCCCGGCGCCGGAGAAGCGCGCGCGCGACTACCCGCACCAGTTCTCGGGCGGGATGCGCCAGCGCGCGATGATCGCCATGGCCCTGGCCTGCGACCCCGACATCCTGATCGCCGACGAGCCCACCACCGCTCTCGACGTGACGATCCAGGCGCAGATACTCGAGCTCATGAAGGCGCTCCAGCGCGAGTTCAAGATGGCCATGGTCCTCATCACCCACAACATCGGCGTGGTGGCCGAGATGGCCGATGACGTCGTCGTCATGTACGCGGGACGCGCGGTGGAGAAGGCCTCGGTCCACGAGGTCTTCAAGACCCCCGCCCATCCTTATACAAGGGCGCTCCTGGGCTCGGTGCCCTCGATCTACACGCGCAAGGAGCGCCTGGCGGCGATCGCCGGCCAGCCGCCGGACCTCGCCGCGCCGCGCGCGGGCTGCCCTTTCGCCCCGCGCTGCGCCGAGGCGCTCGAGCGCTGCGCCGCCGAGGACCCGCCCCCGTTCCCGCTCCCCGGCGGGCGCATGTCGAACTGCTGGCTCGTCGAGGGGAAGACCCCGGCGGCGGCCCCGTGAGCGAACCGCTGCTCGAAGTGCGCGGCTTAGTCAAGCACTTCGAGGCCCCCGCCGAGTCCTTCCTCGGACCCAAGCGCCGGGTCTTTGCGGTCGACGGGGTCTCGCTGAGCGTCTATAAGGGAGACACCTTCGGGCTCATCGGCGAGTCGGGCTGCGGCAAGACCACGCTGGGGCGCACCATCCTCAAGCTCGAGCCCGCCACAGCCGGCAAGGTCTTCTTCGAGGGACGCGACGTCTTCGCGCTCAAGCCCGCGGCCCTACGGCAGCTGCGGCGCGACATCCAGGTGGTCTTCCAGGACCCGTTCTCCAGCCTCGATCCCCGCATGACGGTGTCCGACATCCTCGAGGAACCGTTCGCGATCCATGGGATGCTGCCGAGCGGGACCGAGCGCCGCCGCCGCGTCGCCGAGCTCATGGACGTGGTGGGCCTGCCGAAGACGGCGCTGGAGCGCTACCCGCACATGTTCTCGGGCGGCCAGCGCCAAAGGATCGGCATCGCCCGGGCGTTGGCGCTCAACCCCAAACTGGTCGTCCTCGACGAGCCGGTGTCCGCCCTCGACGTCTCGATCCAGGCCCAGGTGCTCAACCTCCTCCAGGACCTGCAGAAGGAGTTCAGCCTGACCTACTTCTTCATCGCCCACGACTTCTCGGTGGTGCGCCACCTCTGCAACCGCACCGCCGTCATGTATCTGGGCCGCATCGTGGAGTCGGCTCCCACCGAGGAGCTCTTCGCCGATCCCCAGCATCCTTACACGGAAGCCCTGCTCTCGGCCGTGCCGGCGCCGGACCCCGGGCTCGAGAAGCGCCGCAAGCGCATCCTCCTGGCGGGCGACGTGCCGAGCCCGCTCGACCCGCCCTCCGGCTGCCGCTTCCACCCGCGCTGCCGCTACGCGCTGCCGGCCTGCCGCGTGTCGGACCCGGCGCTGGCCGAGGCCCGGCCCGGCCACAGCGCGGCCTGCCCGCCGGCGCCGTTTAGATCCAAGCCCAGCGCCGCGGCTCTGGTGGAGTCGTAATTTGCTAAAAACCCCACAATGACCAGCCCAGCGACGACCTTCGACGACAGCCTCGTGCCCGCCGACAAGGGAGGCCAGTTCCTCGGCCATCCGAAGGGCCTGCAGGTGCTCTTCTTCACCGAGATGTGGGAGCGCTTCAGCTACTACGGCATGCGCGCGCTGTTGATGCTGTTCATGGTCGCCCCGGTCTCGAGCGGGGGCTTTGGCTTTAGCACGATGAAGGCCGCGTCGATCTACGGCTGGTACACGGCGCTGGTCTATCTGGCCTGCATCCCGGGCGGCTGGGTGGCCGACCGCTACATCGGCCAGCGCAAGGCCATCTTCACCGGCGGCGTCCTGCTCTGTATCGGCCACGCCCTGCTGGCCTTCGTCAACGAGTCGTCCTTCTTCGTCGGCCTGGGCTTTATCATCGTCGGCACGGGCCTGCTCAAGGCCAACATCAGCGCCATCGTGGGCGGCCTCTACACCAAAGACGACCCCCGGCGCGACGGCGGCTTCTCGATCTTCTACATGGGCATCAACATCGGCGCGATGCTCTCGCCTCTGGCCTGCGGCTATCTCGGCCAGAAGGTGAGCTGGCATTGGGGCTTCGGCCTGGCCGGCATCGGCATGGGCTTGGGGTTGATCCAGTTCGTGCTCGGCTCCAAGCACCTGGGCGAGGTCGGGACCAAACCCCAGATGAAGGACTCGGGCGTGCAGATCCCGCTGGGCAAGCATCTGGCCGTCGACGCCGTCGCCTTCGGGCTCGCCTACCTTGGCGGGGGGATCGTCGGGGGCATCTACTGCTTCGTGGTCACCCACTTCATGTTCATGCTCTTCTACCAGGGCTTCACCACCGAGGAATGGAAGCGCGTGGGCGCCATCGGCTGCTTCTTCGCCTTCGCGGCGCTGTTCTGGGGAGCCTTCGAGCAGGCCGGCTCGAGCCTGAACCTCTTCGCCGACCAGTACACCGACAACACCTTCATGGGCTGGTCGTTCCCGTCGAGCTGGTACCAGTCGGTCAACGCGCTGCTCATCATCGCGCTGGCGCCGGCGTTCTCCTGGCTCTGGGGCAGCCTCGGCAAGCGCAACCCCTCGAGCCCGGTCAAGTTCGCCTTCGGCCTCCTCTTCGTCGGCTTGGGATTTTTGGTCATGGCCGTGGCGGCCCGCTTCATCGGCACACCCGAGGCCAAGTCCCTGGTCAGCCCGAACTGGCTCATGCTTTGCTACCTCCTGCACACGATCGGCGAGCTGACCCTGAGCCCGGTGGGACTCAGCCTCATGACCAAGCTCTCGCCGCCGCGCGTGGTCGGCATGATGATGGGCGTGTGGTTCCTCGCCGCCTCTCTCGGCAACAAGATCGGCGGGATGGCGGCCGGGTATTTCGACACGTTCCCGCTGCCCAGCCTGTTCGGCATCGTGTTCCTCACCACGGCGGCGACGGCGCTCTTGGCGCTCATCCTCACGAAGCCCATCAGGAAGCTGATGGGGGACGTGCTCTAGTGATAGTCGTGGCTAGGCACCTCGCCCTCGCACTCCACCGGCCATAGCGCCGTCGCCCGCACAGACAGGTGCCCCGGCGCCTTGCTGAGCGGCCCCTCGAGCAGCAGCACCGGCGCCGTCAGCGCCGCGCGATGCGAGGCGAACAGCGCCGGCGGGATGATCCCCTGCGCCAAGCCCGTCTCGTCTTCCAGCGTGATGAACGTGAACCCGCGCGCCGTCGGGGGACGCTGGCGCGCGATGACCAAGCCCGCCACCTTCACCGATGAGCCCGCGGGCACGGATTCCAATTCCACGATCGACAGCGCCCCAAGTTCTCTCAGGTGGGCGCGCCGATGCGCCAAGAGATGCACCCCGGCCGTCAGCCCCGAGCTCTCGTAGTCGGCCAACGTCTCGTCCTCCGCGTCCATCTCAGGGAGGGGGGACGGCGAGATATCCTTGTACTCCGAGAACAGCGGACCCGCCGGGCGCCCGGCCTTCGCGGCCTGCCATAACGCCTCGCGCCGCGTAAGACCCAGACCGGCCAACGCCCCGCCGCCGGCCAGCAGGTCCAGCTCCTTGGCGGAGAGCCCCGCCCGGCGCGCCAGGTCCCACGTGTCCGTGAACGGCGCGTGCGCTTCGACGGCGTCGGCAGCCTCATGAGCGAAGCCCTTGAGGAACCGCATCCCCAACCGCACCCCATTCTCCTCCCACCGGCAGAGCCTTCCGGAACGCTGTACGTCGATGGGATGAACCGGGATGCCCCACCGCATCGCGTCCTGCACCAGCGTCTCGGGATGGTAGAAGCCCATCGGCCAGCAGTTGAGCAGAGACGCGTAGAACGCCGCGGGGTGATGGACCTTGAGATACGCGCTGGCATACGCCAACAAGGCGAAGCTCGCCGCATGGGACTCGGGGAAGCCGTAGAGCGCGAACGAGGTGATGAGCTTGGATATCTGATCCTGCGCCGCGCTGCCGATGCCCTTCTTGGTCATCCCCGCGCGAAGGCGCAGTTCCACCGCCTCCATCCTCTCCGCCGAGCGCTTAAAGCCCATGGCGCGCCGGAGCTCCTCGGCCTCGCCGCCTGAGAAGCCCGCCGCCGTCATCGCCATGCGCAGGAGCTGCTCCTGAAAGAGAGGGACTCCCAAGGTCCGTTTTAGGATCGGCTCGAGACAAGGATGGGGATACGTCACCGGCTCCCGCCCGCGCCGACGCGCGAAGAACGGGTTCACCATCCCGCCCGTGATCGGCCCCGGGCGGATGATGGCCACCTGCACGACGATGTCGTAGAAGCGCTCGGGCAGATGCCTCACCAACGAAGCCATCTGCGCCCGGCTCTCGAGCTGGAAGACCCCTACCGTGTCCGCCCGCCCGAGCATGGCATAGATCTCCGGGTCGTCCTGAGGAAGAGCCGCCAGGTCGACCGTGACGCCTTCATGGCGTTCGATCATCGGCAGCGCCGCCTCGAAGGCCGCCATCATCCCTAGCCCCAAGAGGTCGACCTTGATGAGCCCCAGGTCGGCGCAGTCGTCCTTGTCCCACTGGATGACGACGCGTCCCGGCATCGCCGCCGGCTCGAGCGGGACCACCGCGTCCAAACGCCCCTCGGTCAGCACCATCCCGCCCGAGTGCTGGCCGAGATGGCGGGGGAGGTTCAGGAAGCGCTTCCATAGGGCCAGCGTCTTGCGCACGCGGCCCTCGGCGGGGTCCAGTCCCGCGGCGCGGGCCTGCTCGAGGAGGCCGGCCTGGGAGCCGCCCTCGCGCGAGGTGATGCCCTTGCAGAGCTTGTCGACCCGCTCGGCCGAGTAGCCCATCACCTTGGCGACGTCGCGCATCGCCAGCTTGGGACGGTAGGTGATGACGTTGGCCGTCATGGCGCAGCCGCGTTGGCCGTACTTCGCGTAGAGGTGCTGGATCACCTTCTCGCGCTGGCCGCCGGAGGGAAGGTCCAGGTCGATGTCGGGCCACTCGCCGCGCTCCTCCGAGAGGAAACGCTCGAAGAGCAGCTCCATGCGCACCGGGTCGACGGCCGTTATCCCCAACGCGAAGCAGACCGCCGAGTTGGCCGCCGAGCCGCGGCCCTGCACCAGGATCTTCTCGCGGCGGCAGAACTCGATGATGTCCCAGAGGACAAGGAAGTAGCCGGCCAGGCCGAGCTTCGCGATGATGGCGAGCTCGTGCGCGATCTGGGCGCGGGCCTTCGGCGAGTCGGGGATGAAGCGCACAGGCGCGCGTTCTTCCACGAGGGACTTGAGGAAGGAATCCGGGTCGTGGCCAGGGGGGAGCGGGAACTCCGGGAAGCGGTAGCCCAGGTCGTCGAGCGTGAACTCGAGCCGCTCGGCCAGCGCCGCGCTCTCGGCCAAGGCCCCGGGCAGGTCGACGAAGAGGCGGGCCATCTCGGCGCCGTCCTTGAGATGGCGCTCGCGGTTGGCTTCCAAACGGCGGCCGGCGCGGTCAATGGTCGTCTTCCAACGCAGACAACAGAGCGCATCGTAGACCGGCTTGTCGGTGGGACGCGCGTATCTGACTCCGTTGGTGGCGAGGACCGGGACGCCCAAGCGCAGGAGGGCGCGGTTCTCGGCCTCTTGAGCGCGCAGACGATGGCGTTGGAGTTCGGCGTGAAAGCGGCCGGGGAAAAGAGACCTCAAACGAGCGAGGTGGGACGGCGAGCGCGTCAGCGCGTGGAGGCCCGCCCCATAGCGCTCTAGAAGCCCCCAGTCGTAGGACTGTTCGCCCTTCGGTCTCCCCAAGGCGCCCTCGGTGAGGAGGCGGCAGAGGTTCCGATAGCCGTCTCGCGACATGGCCAGGAGCTTGAGCGGTTCGCCGTCCACGTCGAGCTCCGCGCCCACCAAGGGCCGCACCCCGGCCGCCTTGCAGGCCTTATAGAAACGCGGCGCGCCGTAGAGCCCGCGCGCGTCGCAGAGAGCGACCGCCGGGAGCTCGAGCTCCGCCGCGCGCGCGGCCAGCTCCTCGGGCTGGGAGGCCCCATGCAAGAACGAGAACGCCGAGGCCGCCGAGAGCTCGGCATACCTAGTCGTAGATGCCATCGGCATACCAGCGCCCGCTGCGGCGGTCGCGGAAGACCCGGTAGGCGCCGCCGTCTGAGAGCCCTACGTCCCAGTAGTCGCGCGCCTCGGGGACGTCATTCCACCAGCCCTCCTCCATGCGCCACGGCCCCGCGGCCGACTGCACGGCGCCCGCGATGTCGCCGCCGCTCAGGCGCAGGGGGCGCAGTTCCTCGGGCTCGACGAGGACCTCGAGCTCGACGGGGGGGCGCAGGGCTCGCGGCACGCAGGCCAGGCGCTCGTCGGGCTCGGCCGCCCCCACGGCCTCGGAAGCGGCACTTCCTCGCGATAGCGCTCGGTCGGAGGTGGTTTCTTCCGGAGGAGGCGGGGGAGCGTAGGGGGACAGGTCGAAGAGCTCGGGCCGGCGGCTGTCGACCGCGCGCGGCGAGCCGAGGCGACGCGGACCCAACAGCGCCGAGAGCCGGACGAGGAACCCCGCCAAGGCGTCGGGCGACTGCGCCGCGGGACCGAAGAGGCCGAGCTGGGTGCGCCGCGCTTTCACCGGCTCGGCCGCAAACGACAGCCCCGTCACGCCCGCCGACGGCGGACGCTCGCTCCACTCGAGGCGCAAGAGGGCCAGCCAGGTCTTGAGCTCGGCCGACGGCGCGGCCAGGGAGACCGTGCGCTGATCTTTTCCGACAGGGTCGAGGGAAAGGTCGGCCGTCAGCGCGCGGCAGGCTTCGCCGCGCGCGGCAAGACGGGCGGCGAGCCGCGCGAGCGGACGCGAGGCGGCCTCGAGCAGGGCCTCGAGATCGGCCACGACCCAGTCGAGCTCGAGCCCCTCGCGCGGGACGCGGACGCCGCGGACGCCGATGAGCGGCCGGTCGTCTAAGCCCCGCGCCGCGCGATGGAGCTCCAACCCCTCGCGGCCGAGGCGCGCCTCGACCTCCCCGGCCGGCAGCGCCGCGAAGGCGCCCACGGTATAGAGACCCCAGCGCGACAGCGCCGTCGCCGCCTCCTCGGACAAGCCCAGGCGCGCCCCCGGCTGGGCGGCGAGGAACCAGGCGTCCTCTCCGGGCAAGACGACCGTGCCGTTGGGCGCCGCCAGACGCGCCGCGAGACGTCCGCCCGCCACGCCGACCTGGGCCGGCAGCCCCGCGCGCAGGCAGGCGCCCGTCAGCGAGCGCATGAGCGAGCGCTCATCGCCCATCCCGGTCCAGTCGAGGTAGAGGAGCCCCAGCCCGCCCTCCTCGACGACCGGCGAGGAGGCCGCCGCCGCCTCGAGCAGGGCCTCGCGCGCCCCGCGCTCGGCCTCCAAGTCGCGCGGCTTGGCCTCGAGCCCCGGCAGGAGCGAGCGCGCCTGCGGCAGGCTGAGCCCCGTGCGGAGCCCCGCCCTGCGCGCCTCTTCATTGAGCGCCACGACCACCGGCGCGTTGCGCGGGCCGTCGAGCAAAGCCAACGGCCGCGTCTCCGGCTCCCCGCGCAGACGCGCGGCGAGCGGGAAAGAGGGGACGATGAGGCAGGCGACTCGGGTGCCAGACATAGGGAAAGTAGGGAAGTCAGAGCGGCAGCTGCAGAGACAAACGGCCGCCTCCGCCGCCGCGGCGCTTGCGCAGGGACAACGTGCTCGAGAGGCCGGCGAAAAGAGGGGGACCGTCATGGTCCCAGACGGCACGAGCGGACTCGACCGTGACGATAGAGGCCGCGGCGGGGCCGGCCGTGGGACGCTCCGAGACGAGGAGTACCACGGCCTGACCAGCCTCGGCCGCGCGAGCCAGACGAAGCCAACTCGCGGCCGCGACGCGGTCGCCGCGGCGCTCGCCGAGGTCGAGGACGACGAAAGCGAAGCCCGCGCCGACCGCGGCATGCGCGCAAACCAGGGCCTCCTTCAGAGTGCGCGGTCGCGCCCAAAGCAGACGCGCGAGCTCGATCCCGGCTTCCTCGGCGGCGCGCGGGTCCAAGTGGTCTCCAAGATCGATGAGGGCGGAGGCCTCGCCGACGCGTGTGGCGCGGGCGAGAGCTGCCAGGGCGATGGCGAAGCGCCCGCTCGAGCGGGGACCGCAGAGCTCGATCAAAGTGCCGCGGCTGAGAGCCCCGCCCGAGAGACGCTCCAACGCCGCCGCCGAACGTAGCGGACGGCGCTTGCGCTCTTCCAACCGGCGCGCCAAGTCGGCACCGGTCATCACGAGGCCGGCCAGGCCCTCGGGCACCCCTTCGGCGTTACTGTACATATGTACACGGATAGAGTACCCCGCCCGCCCCTTTCAGTCAAGGGGGCCGCGCAAAGTGGCGACCGGGTTATCGATTAGTGCTTACTTTTTAGTCGTAAATTTTCAAAAACCTCCAGCTGGAGGAAAACAAAAATTTCCGCTCAATCCGTAAGCGGAAATCAGCAGAGCGCTCGCCATGCGTTATCCGTGAATCGAACGATCCGCGCGGACAGTTGATCCTCGGGTTTGATTGGCCGTGCGCGAAGCGCGCACGCAGTTCGCCCAACTGGACGTAGGGAAGATGGCGCCGCCGTCTCGGCGGAGTGAATTTCCTATAATCGCGCGAAGTGTCCAAGACCCTCCTCGAGGTCGAGAACCTCGTCACCGAGTTCCACGTCGAGGACGGCGTGGCCCGCGCCGTCGACGGCGTCTCCTTCACCCTGAAGGAGGGGGAGACCCTGGGCTTGGTCGGCGAGTCGGGCTCGGGAAAGTCCGTCACCTCCCTTTCCTTGATGCGCCTGGTCCCGAACCCGCCCGGCGTCATCCTGCCCTCGAGCCGCATCGTCATCAACGGCCGCGACGTCATGAAGCTCCCGGAGCGCGAGATGAAGCGCATCCGCGGCGCCGAGATCGCGATGATCTTCCAGGACCCGATGACGGCCCTCAACCCGGTGTTCACCATCGGGAACCAATTGAGCGAAGTGCTCATGCGCCATCAAAACCTCGACAGGAACAGAGCCCGGGCCAGGAGCATCGAGCTCCTCGAGCACGTCGGCATCCCCGCTCCGTCGCAGCGCGTCGACGAGTACCCGCACCAGCTCTCCGGCGGGATGCGCCAGCGCGCGATGATAGCGATGGCGCTCTCCTGCAACCCCAAGATCCTCATCGCCGACGAACCCACAACCGCGCTCGACGTGACGATCCAGGCCCAGATCCTCGACCTCATCAAGAAGCTCCAGAAAGAGACCGGGATGGCCGTCCTCCTCATCACCCACGACCTGGGTGTCGTGGCCGAGACCTGCGACCGCGTCAACGTCATGTACTGCGGGCGCATCGTCGAGGAGGCCCCTATCGAGGAGCTCTTCGCCGCCCCCAAGCATCCCTACACCCGCGGCCTCATCGACTCGATCCCCGACCTGGAAGCTTCGCGCGGCGGCGTTCGCAAGCCGCTCTACGCCATCCCCGGCATGGTCCCGGACATCCACAACCTCCCCGCCGGCTGCCGCTTCGCCGAGCGCTGCTTTCGGGCCGAAGACGACTGCCGTACCCAGGACCCGGCCTTGAGCGTCATGGGAACCGGCCGCCGGGCCGCCTGCCTCCACGCTTTGGAGCCCGGCGTCCACGCGCCAACGGCGGCCGAGGCGTGAGCGCGCCGCTCCTCGAGGTCGAAGGCCTCAAGAAGCACTTCCCGGTCCGGAGCGGCCTGTTCCGCAAGGTCACCGGCTGGGTCCACGCGGTCAACGGGGTGAGCTTCACCCTGCGGACGGGCGACACCCTGGGCCTGGTCGGCGAGTCGGGCTGCGGCAAGTCGACGTTGGGCCGCACCCTCATCCGGCTCTACGAGCCCACCGAGGGCGCGCTCCGCTTCGAGGGCCGCGACATCGCCAAGGCGACCAGCCGCGAGCTCATGCCGGTCCGCCGCGAGATGGCGATGATCTTCCAGGACCCCTACGCCAGCCTCAACCCGCGCATGACCGTGGAAGACGTCGTCGCCGCCCCGATGCGCGCCCACGGCGTCGGCACGACGGCCGAGCGCCGCGCGCGGGTGGCCGAGCTCCTCGAGGTCGTCGGCCTGCGCGCCGGGGCCGCGTCGCGCTACCCGCACGAGTTCTCGGGCGGCCAGCGCCAGCGCGTCGGCATCGCCCGCGCCCTGGTGCTCAGCCCCAAGCTCGTCATCGCCGATGAGGCGGTCAGCGCGCTCGACGTCTCGATCCGCGCCCAGGTCGTCAACCTCATGATGCGCTTGAAGGAGCGCTTCAAGCTGACCTACGTCTTCATCGCCCATGACCTCTCCATCGTCGAGTATATCTCCACCCACGTCGCCGTCATGTACCTCGGCCACGTCATGGAGAAGGCCTCCTCGAGGGCCCTCTACACTAGCCCGAAACACCCCTATACCCAGGCCCTCATCGCCGCCAGCCCGACCCCAGACCCCGCGCGGCGCAAGGAGAAGCAGGTCCTCAAGGGGGAGATCCCCAGCCCCATGAGGCCGCCGTCGGGCTGCGTCTTCCACACCCGCTGTCCGCTGGCCGAGGAGCGCTGCCGCGTCGACGTCCCCGCGCTGCGCGATTTCGGAAAACCCGGCGACGAGCATCTCGTCGCCTGCCACCTAGTCAAGGAGTGACCATGAAGACCAAGACCCTGATCGTCATCGCCGCCGCCGCCCTGGCCGCCTGCTCCAAGTCCGGAGGCAAGCCCGGCGAGAAGGTGCTGGTGTACGGCGCCGTGGCGGTGTCCGGCTCCGCCGACCCCAACATGGTGGCCTCGGTCTACGACGCCGACCTCGTCGGTCTGACCTACGACACGCTCTACGAGTACGAGTACCTGGCCCGGCCCTTCAAGCTCAAGCCGGCCCTGGCCGCGGCGATGCCCGAGGTCTCCAAGGACCGCCGCACCTATACGATCAAGCTCAAGCCGGGCATCTTCTATCCCGACGACGCATGCTTCAAGGAGACCGGCGGCAAGGGCCGCGAGTTCGAGGCCAAGGACTTCGTCCACGCGATGTACCGCAAGGCCGACCCCAAGACCAAGTCCCAGACCTGGTGGACCATCGAGGGCCTCATCGAGGGGCTCAACGGCCTGCGGACCCAGGCCGCCGCGAAGCCCTTCGACTACGACACCGTCATCGACGACCTCAAGGCGCTCGACCGCCACACGCTCCAGTTCCGCCTCAAGCGCCCGTTCCCCCAGATCATGTGGGTGCTGGCCAAGGAGTCCATGGCCCCGCATCCGCTCGAATGCGCGCGCCACTACGGGGAGGACTTCGCCAACCATACGGTGGGCCTCGGGCCCTTCAAGCTCGACGAGTGGCAGAAGAACGCGCGCTATACGTTGGTGCGCAACGAGAAGTACCGAGAGGACTATTACCCGACGGAAGGGGAGCCCGCGGACCAGGCCGCCGGCCGGCTGGCCGACGCCGGCAAGCGCATCCCGTTCGCCGACAAGGTCGTCGTCCACGAGTTCTCCCAGATGCAGCCCTACTGGCTGCAGTTCCGCTCGGGCAAGTTCGCCTTCGGCCGCGTCCCCGGCGAGTTCACCGAGGAGGTCTTCAAGCTCAAGTCCAAGGAAGGCAACAAGAAGATCTGGGAGCGCGACGCGAAGGGCGAGCGCATCCTCAATCCGGACTACGCCGCCAAGTACGCCTACTACCCGCTGTTCCTGCTCGACTTCATCTACCGGGGCTTCAACTTCGAGGACCCGATCGTCGGCGGCCGCGGCAAGGGCAAGAAGCTGCGCCAGGCCTTGGCGCTGGCGCATGACATCGAGGCCGAGAACGACCTGTTCTACAACGGCTTGAACGTGATCTACGCGGGCATCGTGCCGCCCGGGGTGCAGGGCTTCGACCCGACGGTCAAGCACCCTTACAGGGGCCCCGACCTCGAGCGCGCCAAGAAGCTCCTGGCCGAGGCCGGCTACCCCGAGGGCAAAGGCCTGCCCGAGCTCCAGGAGTGCGGCTCGGAGGAGGGGCGCACCGTCGAGCAGTCGGCGTTCTTCATCAAGAACGCCGAGCGCATCGGCGTCAAGATCCGCTACGAGGCGATGCGCTTCGCCGAGCTCTCCAAGAAACTCAAGGAGAAGCGCTGCCAGATCATGGGTCTGGCCTGGGGCGGCGACTGGCCCGACGCTCAGAACTTCGTCCAGTTGGCCTACGGCCCCAACAAGAGCCCGGGCTCGAACAACTTCAACTACGACGTCCCCGAGGTCAACGCCCTCTATGAGCAGGCCCTGCCGCTGCCGCCGTCGAAAGAGCGCGACGTCATCTACCAGAAGATCAACGCCATCATCCTCGAGGACCAGCCGTTCCACGGCGCGATGGCGCGCACGCGGGACTACCTGATCCCGCCGGGCACGCTGAACTTCAAGCCCGAGGAGATGCTCTCGAACCACGCCAAGTACATCCGTCTCGCGGAGTGGGGGGACGCGAAGTAGCGTGCTGACCTACATCCTGCGCCGGCTGGCCGGCACCCTGCCCACCCTGCTCGGGGTGTCGATCCTGGTCTTCGTCATCTTCAACGTCGTCGGCGACGACCCGGTCTACCTCTACCTCGGCAAGAACGCCACGGCGGCCGACGTGGAGTCGATGCGCCGCGAGCTCGGCCTCGACAAGCCCCTCGTCGTCCAATACCTGACCAGCATGAAGCAGCTGGTCACCTTCGACCTGGGATTTTCGATGTCGGCCCGGGAACCGATCTCGCGGATGTTCCTCCAGGGCGTGGGACCCTCGGTGGCGGTCACCCTGCCCGCCCTCGTGCTCTACTCGGGAGTCTCGATCGTCCTGGGCCTGGCCTGCGCCTATTGGCGCGGAACCCTCCTCGACAAGCTCATCGTGGGAGGGGCGACGGTGGGGATGGCCCTCTCCTACGTGGCGGTCATGATCTTCGCCCAGTACTTCCTGGCCTTCGTCCCGAGCCAGCACGGCTGGGTCAGCTTCCCGATCTCGGGCTACGAGCGGGGCTTCCCGGACTGCCTGCCCTACATCCTGCTGCCGAACCTCATCTCGGCCTTCGTGGCGCTGGGCTACGACACGCGCTTCTTCCGCGCGGTGGCCGTCGAAGAGATGAACAAGGAGTACGTCCGGACGGCCAAGGCCTACGGAGCCGGCACGCGCAAGATCCTCTTCAAGCACGTGCTCAAGAACATCCTCATCCCGATCATCGCGCGGGTCGTCGTGGCGCTGCCGCTCATGATCGCGGGGTCCTTCCTGCTCGAGTCGTTCTTCGTCATCCCGGGCCTCGGCTACAAGCTGCTGCACGCGATCGACTCCGCGGACTATCCCGTCATCCGGGCCTTCACGATGCTCATCGCCCTCCTGGTCGTGGTGGCCAACGCCCTGGCCGACATCCTCAACAGCCTCGTCGACCCGAGGGTCAAGCTCTCGTGACCGGGCGCGGCGAGTCGCTGATCCGCAAGTCGCTGCGCAAGTTCCGGCGCGACCGCTTCGGCATGGCGGGACTGGCCGTCGTCGCCGTATTCGGCCTGGTCGCCGCGGGGGTCAAGCTCGGCCTGTTCTGCACCCTCGACCAGGCCACGACCGCCGTGGGCCCGCAGTTCGTGCGCCCGGGAGAATACTACAGCACCATCAAGGACCCGGGCGTCCGCGCGCGCTCTTTGCTTGGCACCGACATCCAGGGCCGCGACGTCCTCACCAAGCTCGTCTACTCCATCAAGCAGGCCTTCGCGATCGGCCTCATCGTCTCGGTCTGCGCCGTCCTCATCGGCGTGGTCCTCGGCTGCATCTCCGCCTACTTCGGCGGCTGGGTCGACGCCCTCCTGCTCTGGGTCTACACGGCCATCAACTCGGTGCCGTTCATCCTCTGGATCGTCAGCATCTCCTACGCCTTCGGCCGGGGCTTCCTCGGCGTGGTCGTCGCCCTGACCTGCACGTTCTGGGTGGGGATCTACTTCAACGTCCGCGCCGAGGTCATGCGTCTCAAGGAGATGGAGTTCGTGCTCGCCTCGGAGTCCTTCGGGGCCTCTAAGTGGCGCATCATCTTCGGCGACATCGCGCCGAACCTGACCCACCTCATCTTCGTGTTCCTCTCGCTGGACTTCATCGCCGCGGTCAAAAACGAGGTCATCCTGTCGTTCCTCGGCCTCGGCATCGCCGGGGAGCCCAGCTGGGGCGTCATGATCGCCAACGCCCGACTCGACCTGGCGGCCGGCAAGTGGTGGGAGGTCACCGGCGCCACGGTCCTGCTCTTCGTCCTGGTCATGGCGTTCAACATGCTCACCGACGCCCTCCAGGACGCCTTCGACCCCAAGAAGGTCGGCTGATGACCATCGAGCTCCTCATGTTCGACATGGACGGCACGCTGATCGATTCGATGGCCGACATCGCCGCCCAGGTCAACCGCTCGCTGGTGGCGGCGGGCCTCGAGCCGCACCCGCAGGACCGCATCCGCGGCCTCATCGGCCAGGGGCCGCGCTACGTGTTCGACCAGCTGTTGGAGGGGAAAGCCCCCGCGGCGCGCCTCGACGGCCTCGTAGTCTCGTTCGAGACGCTCTACGCGAAGCATCTCGTCGACACCACGGCCGTCTATCCCGGGATGATGGGAGTCTTGGAGCACTACAAGGGCATCAAGAAGGTCATCGTCACCAACAAGCCGCAGCCCTTCGCCGACGCGTTGGTGGCCAAGCTTGGACTAGCCGCTCATTTCGCCGCCGTCTACGGCGCAGAGGCCTTCAAGGCCCGCAAGCCCGACCCGATGCCGCTCCTCGAGTCCTGCAAGCGGTTCTCGGTGAAACCAAGCCGGGCCGCCTACGTGGGAGATTCCACCGCCGATATGCAGGCCAGCAAGGCCGCCGCGACCGTCTCCGTAGCGGCCCTCTACGGCTACGGCAAGCCCGCCGCCGTGCGCAAGCTCAAGCCCGACTTCGAGGTGACGGCGCCGGCCCAGCTCGTCGGACTCTTCAATTAATGCGGGGCGGAGGGAGGGATCGGCGCGCTGGGGCTGACGAAGGCGGGCTTTATCATCGACTCATAGGCACGGCGCTGAAGCTCGGCGGTGTTCGCCCAACGCTCCAGATCCGCCGGGGTCTTTAGAGGACGGATGACGCGGCCAGTCTTCCGAGTCAGGACCAACCAGCCGGCCGGGCCTACGATAACGGCCGGCTTTGTTGCGTTCGGGGTCAGACCTTCATGTTGCGTTTCCGAAACTGCACCGTTCTTCAAGATTGCCATGGGCGGGAGCTGGGTGGCGCCTGGCGGCATCGGCGTCATGGCGCCCAAGGCGTCGCGGAGGTCTTCGGGGGCCTCGATGTCGGAGCCGGCCGCCTCAGGCGCGGCCGCCAACTTCTCCAATCGGTCGAGGGGTCCGGGCCCGGTGAAGGTCAACTCGGTCTCTAGGCCTGCGTACTGCGGGACCAGGGATAAGGACTTGCGCGCAGCCCCGCCGGCCGCGGCCACCTGGATGACGCCGAGGCCGCCGGGCGTATCGAAAAAGCGCAGGATCAGCTCGGCTTCGGGATTGATCGCCTTAATCGCCGGCTCGCGGCTCTCCTGGGCGAAGGAGGGGACGGCGGCAAGCAGAACCAGCAGGGCTAATCGCATCCTTTGAGGATAGCACTGCAGCCGCCAAGAGGTCAGGGGATTTAGGCCCGCGGCGGCCGGACCCAAAGGACCCAGGCTAAGCCAAAGTCCGGCGCCAAGAACTGACGCAAATGGATGCTTCAAGCTGCGTCCAGACACAGTTTGAATCATCATGGTGATTCACAATCCGCCGCGGTCAGCGGAGCCAAGGCCAGAAGCGGCTTGCAGCCCATCGCTGCCAGCAAGCGCTTCAAGGTCGAGACACGGCGGTCGAGGCCGGCCTCCACGCGCTGGACGTGGCCCTGACCGACGCCTGCCAGCTCAGCCAGCGCGCGCTGGCTGAGACCTCGCCGTCTACGGATTTGCACGATGGCGGCGCCAGGCCGGTCGGCCTCCCATCGTCCAGGGACCTCGGCCGACCACCGCATGACCTCCGTGAGAAGGCCATCCCGGCTCAGAAACGACGCGACCCGCTCGCTTGGTTTAAGCCCCAGGACGTTAATACGCCAACGGGGGGCGAAAAGTTCCCTACGCCTTCGGGTCCTCGAGCCGCCCCATGAAGAGGATGCTCCCCGTGGCCTTGTCGCGGATGAGGTACAGGAACGGATGGTCGGCGCGGAACGTCGGAGGCTCGGGCGCCACGGACTCGATCCCCAGCGTCATCCCGGTGGCCGCCGCGGCCTCGGTGCCCTCCTCGTTGACGTCGACGAAGGCTTTGTGGACCACGGCCGAGACGAAGAGCTCGCGCCCGCCGTCGATCCCCGAGAAGTCGGCCCCGCCCGCGAACGCCGCCGGCATCCCCATCGCGCCTAGGGTCGGCGCCAGCCCGAACTGGGCGGTGGTCTTAAAGCGGGGCAGATAGACCAGGACTTCGCGCGTCTCGAGCTTCCCCAGCCACGCCGACAGCCCGACGGCCGTCAGCGAGCGCTCAAGGGCCGGCAGTCCGTCGGCTTTCCTCGGCAGAAGGACGACCATCGATAGGCGCTCGCCCCGATAGGGCAGCTCCAGCGCCTGCAGCTCGGGCGTCTCGTGGTAGCCGAAGTCTCCGAGCTGGCTCATGAGCGGCGCCTGGACCTTTCCGCCCGCCGCCGTCGTGAACGGCTGGTCGTTGGTGCTGACTTTCTTGAACTGGGACTGCCAGAGCCCCTTGAAGTAGATGGCGTTGGTCAGGACCAACCGGGTGTCCGAGCCGAGAGCCCCGGGGTCGATGAGCTTCTTGATCTTCTCCTTGGTCTCCGCCTCGACCCATCCGTTGATGGCGTCGGCGGCCGCCGCTGAGGCGCCGAAATCCAACTCGCGCAGACCCGCCCCGTGACTCCCGGAGAGAAGGGCGAGGAACTCCTTCTTGAACGCGTAGCCCTTCATGCCCCAGAGGGCGTTCGCTGCCCGGAGCTCAACCTCTCCGTCCCTGCCCGCCGCGTCGAGCGAGGCGTTGAGCTCGCCGAAGAGGCGGTGGGTCTCCTCGGGCGGGCCCGGCAGGCGCAGGACCTTAGCCATCTCCGCGGCGGTCTTACCCCTGGCGCCGCCGTAAGCCATCGCCAGGACGCCGGCGACGCTATAGGGGGACAGGAAAAGGTTGCCTTTCTCGACAGCCAGCCTCTTGTACAGGTCGACGGCGAACTCGGCGCCGCCTCGGCTGAGCGGGCTGGTGGACATGGAAGGGCCTCCATGGGCGGGAACGGCCAACGTCGCGGCGACGAACACGGCAAGCAGGCGCGGCATCGGGTTTCTCATAGCACTTCGACACTCCGAGCCACAATAAGTTCCAGGTTTTGTTATCATCGGCCCAGGCTTTATTAAGGAGAGAATCATGCGCCGGAACCTAGCCCCGCTGGTCCTGAGCCTCGCTTTCGCCGTCGCCTGCGGCAAGAAGGAAGCGCCCGCGCCGGCCGCCCAGCCCGGCGGCGCCCACGACAAGACCACCTTCGTCCACGTCACGATCCAGGACATCGACTCGCTCGACCCAGCCTGGGCCTATGACACCGCCAGCCACGCCATCATCCTGAACCTCTACGAACCGCTGGTCCAATACAGAGGCTCGAGCATGTCGGAGCTCGAGCCCCTGATCTCCGAGAAAGTCCCCAGCGTCGCCAACGGCCTCGTCTCCGCCGACGGCCGGAGCTATTCCTTCCCGATCCGCAAAGGCGTCAAGTTCCACCAGGGCGGGGAGGTCACGCCCGAGGACGTGCGCTACTCGCTCATGCGCTTCATGCTCTACGACCGAAACGGCGGGCCGTCCTCTTTGCTCCTCGAGCCGGTCACCGGCCTGGCCTCGACGCGCGACGAGGCCGGCAAGCTCATCGAGGACGTCTACGACAAGGTGGCCGCGGCGGTGACCGTCGACGGCGACAAGGTCGTGCTCAAGCTCTCCAAGCCGTTTGCCCCTATCCTCACCGTGCTGGCCAGTTGGGCGCCGGTCGTCTCGAAGGCCTACGGCGCGTCGGTGGGCGCCTGGGACGGGAGCAAGGAGACCTGGAAGAAGCACAACAACCCCCAGAAAACCTCCGAGGGCTTCCACAGCCGCCCGGACGGGACCGGCCCCTTCATGCTCGAGCGCTGGGACTCCAAGACCAAGGAGATCATCATGACGCGCTTTGCGGGCTACTGGCGGGAACCCGCCAAGCTCAAGCGCGTCGTGGTCAAGGGCGTCGACGAGTTCCAGACCCGCAAGCTGATGCTCGCGGCCGGCGACGCCGACTCGATCTACGCCGACAGCCTGGCCAAGCCCCTGCTCGAGTCGATCGACGGCGTGGAGGTCATCGACGACCTGCCGCGCATCGACATGAACCCGACGATCTTCTTCGTCTTCAAGATCGACGTCCAGGGCAACCCCAACGTCGGCTCGGGCAAGCTCGACGGCGAAGGCATCCCGTCGGACTTCTTCTCCGACAAGGACCTGCGCCTGGGATTTGCCCACGCCTTCGACGCCGAGGGCTTCATCAAGGACGTCAACCGCGGCAAGGGGACGCGCGCCAGCGGCTTCATCCCGGCCGGCCTGCCCGGCCACAATCCGAGCCAGCCCAACTACCCCTTCGACCTGCAGAAGGCCGAGCAGTACTTCCGAAAGGCCCACGGCGGCAAGGCGTGGGAGAAGGGCTTCAAGTTCACGATCGCCTACAACAGCGGCAACCAGCCGCGCGAGGTCATCGCGAACATGCTCAAGCGCGCCGTCGAGTCGATCAACCCCAAGTTCCAGATCGACACGCGAGCCATCCAGTGGTCGACCTTCCTCGACCAGTCCAACTCCTCGAAGCTCCCCATGTTCATCCTGGGCTGGGCGCCCGACTACCCGGACGCCCACAACTTCGCCTTCCCGTTCATGCACTCGAGCGCGAAGTACCCCCAGCTCCAGCACTACAAGAACGCCGAGGCCGACGCGCTCATCAACTCGGCCATGCGCGAGATCGACCCCGCCAAGCGCGAGAAACTATACAAGCGCGTGCAGGCCATCGCCTACGAGGACTGCCCGACGATCTTCATCCTCAACGCGGTGCGCTACCGCACTCAGCGCAAGTGGGTGAAGGGCTTCGAATACAACGCGGTCTGGCCCGACTCGCCGTACATGTCGCCGTTCTACACGGTCTGGAAGGAATAGCACTCCCTTGGCCAAGTTCGTCCTCAAGCGCCTGGCCATGCTGCCGCTCGTCCTGGCCGGGGTGACGATGCTGCTCTTCGGGCTGTTCCAGACCCTCTCGCCGGAGAGCCGGGCGTCCCTGTATATCAAGGACCCCCGCCAGCTTTCCTCGCTCGAGGCGGTCATCCGGGAGCACGGCCTGCGCGACCCGTTCCACAAGCAGTACCTGCGCTGGCTGAGAAAGGTGGCGCGCGGCGACCTGGGCTATTCCGAGACCGCCAAGATGCCGGTCACCGAGGCGGTGCGGGCGTTCTTCCCGGCGACCATCGAGCTCTCCGTGCTGGCTTTCATCCCCATCATGGTGCTCGGGGTCTGGCTCGGCACCCTGTCCGCGGTCCACAAGGACAAGCTCGTCGACCAGCTCTCGCGCTTCATCTCGATCACCGGCTACTCCCTGCCGTCGTTCGCGCTGGGGCTGATCCTCCTCATGGTCTTCTACGGCGTCCTCAACCTCTTTCCGCCCGGCCGCTACTCGCTGGAGTCGGACATCGTGGTCCACGACGCCGCCTTCAACGCCTTCACCGGCCTCATCCTGCTCGACTCGCTCCTCAACGGCGAGTGGGCCCTCTTCGTGGACGCCCTCAGGCACCTTGTCCTGCCCGCGGCGACGTTGACCTACATCACGATGGCCCTCCTCGTCCGGGTCACCCGCTCCTCCATGCTCGAGGAGCTCGGCAAGGACTACGTGCGCACCGCGCGCGCCAAGGGCCTGTCGGAAGCCGCCGTCATAGCGCACGCCCGCCGCAACGCCTGGATCCCGGTCATCACGATCGCCTCGATCCTGTTCGTCCAGCTTCTGGGCGGCGTCCTCATCACCGAGACCGTCTTCGCCTACCCCGGGATCGGGCGCTGGGTCGCGCAGGCCGCGCTCCAGCTCGACGTGCCCGCCGTGATGGGCGTGGCCCTGCTCACCTCGAGCCTGTTCGTGCTGGGCAACCTGGCCGCCGACATCCTCTACGCCGTAGTCGACCCGCGGATCCGCTTTAAATGAGGGACGCGCTCAAGGCGGCCTGGAAGAACCTCAGGCGCAAACCGCTGTCCTTGGCCGGCCTGGGGCTCTTGGCATCCTTCGGCTTCATCGCGGCCGCGGCGCCGCTGTTGGCCCGGCCCGCGCCCAACTCGCGCGACCCCTACCTCATCCCGCAGGACGGCTACAGCTCCGACCCCCGCCGCCCCGACGCCCGCCACTGGTTCGGCACCACCGAGCAGCAGTACGACCTCTACTACGGCATCGTCTGGGGGACGCGCACGGCCCTGAGCATCGGGGTCAAGGTGGTGTTCGTCTCGCTGGCGGTCGGGATCCTGGTGGGGGGACTGGCCGGATTCTACGGCGGCTGGTTCGACGAGCTGCTCATGCGCCTCACCGACGTGGTCATGGCCCTGCCGAGCGTCATCCTGGCCGTGGTCGTCGTAACCGTCCGCGGCCCCGGCCTCGACAACGTCGTGCTGGCGCTGGCGGCGGTCTCCTGGCCGTCCTACGCGCGTCTGGTGCGCGGCGACGTCCTCACCGTCAAGGAACGCGAGTTCGTCCTGGCCGCCCGCGCGCTGGGAGCCGGCGACATGCGCATCCTCTTCCGCCACGTGATCCCCAACTCGATCTACCCCGTTTTGGTCGTGGCCTCGCTCAACACCGGCGCCGTCGTGCTCTCGGCGGCGGCGCTCTCATTCCTCGGCCTCGGCGCGCCGGTGGGCTATGCCGACTGGGGCCAGCTCATCTCGATGTCGCGCAACTGGATCCTCGGCGCCTCCGGCAGCCCGCTGGCCTACTGGCACACGGTGGTCATCCCCGGAACGGCCATCTTCCTCTTCGTGCTGGGCTGGAACCTTTTAGGCGACGCCTTCCGCGACATCCTAGACCCGAGGCAGCGATGAACCTCAACGACCTGCTCGACCGCTCAGCCGCCCGCAAGCCCGCCGCCGTCGCTCTCCTTGCCGTAAAGGACGGGGCCGAGGAGGAGACCTCCTTCCAAGCCCTCCGGCACCTGGTCCTGCGTGCCGCGGCGGCGTTCCGCCAGGCCGGGCTCGCCAAGGGCGACCACGTCTGCATCGTGCACCGCAACGACCCCGCCTTCGTCGTCGCCTATCTGGGACTCGTGCGCATCGGCGCCGTCGCCGTGCCGATAAACTTCATGATCACCAAGCCAGACGAGCTGGCCTACATGTTCCGGCACTGCGGCGCCAAGGCCGTCGTCGCCTCGCGCGAGTTCCTCAAGGGCGTGCAAGGCGCCCAGAAGGACTGCCCGGCGCTGACCCGGGTGTGGACCACCGACGAGCGGCGCCGCACCGGCGCGCGCCGCGGCGGGCCCGAAGCGGGGGCCACCGAAAACTTCTGGGACGCGGTCGACGCCCAGCCGCCCTTTGAGGACGCCTCGGAGGTGTCGGCGGAGGACGCCGCCGCCGTGCTCTACACCTCGGGCACGACCGGCCGGCCCAAGGGCGTCGTCCTGACCCACGGCAACCTGGTCTCCAACTGCGACGCCTCGATCTCCGCCATGGGCCTGAGTGAGTCCGACGTCTCGATGACGCTCCTGCCCATGTTCCACAGCTTCGCCTGGACGGCCTGCGTCCTCATCCCTCTGCGCCTGGGCGGCAAGAACGTGATCGTGGCCTCGCTGACGCCGCCCAAGCCCTGGCTCACACTCATGGGCCGCCACCGGGTCAGCGTGTTCGCGGCCGTGCCGCAGGTCTACTCGCTGTTGGCCAAGCAGGCCTGCGGCCTCAAGGCCTGGGTCCTGCGCTATTGGTTCTTCCGCAAGGTACGCATCGCGGTCTCCGGAGCCGCCCCGCTCTCGCCCCAGACCCACCGGGAGTTCGCGGCCGCCTTCGGCCTGGAGATCCTCGAGGGCTATGGCCTGACCGAGACCTCCCCGGTGGCCACGATCAACCGCCCGGGCCGCCTGCGGGTCGGCTCGGTGGGCCCGCCGATCGCCGACGTGTCGGTCGCCGTCGCCGCCGAGGACGGCGCGCTCCTGCCCGAGGGGCAGGAGGGGGAGGTCCTCATCAAGGGCCCCAACGTCATGAAGGGCTACCTCCACGACGCCCAAGCCACTCGCGCGGCGATGACGCCGTCGGGCTGGTTTAAGACCGGCGACATCGGCGTCGTCGACGCGGATGGCTATCTCCACATCCGCGACCGAAAAAAGGACATGATCATCGTGAAGGGCCTCAAGGTTTTCTCGGCCCAAGTCGAGCAGGTTATCTCCGGCCATCCCGACGTGGCCGAGGCCGCCGTGGTCGGCATCCCCGACGCCGACAACGACGAGCGCATCAAGGCTTTCATCGTCCTGCGGCAAGGCGCCGCGGCCGACACCGCGGAGCTCCACCGCTTCTGCCGCGAGAAGCTCGACGCCTACAAGCGTCCGCGCGACATCGAGCTCGTGCCCGAGCTGCCGAAGAACGCCCTGCAGAAGGTCCTCAAGCGCGTCCTGCGCGACGCCGAGCTGGCCAAGGCGGCGCGGGCGCGCCCATAACCTCGGATGCGCCACTTCCTCGCGATAGCGCTCGGTCGCTCACCGTCATGAGCGGCCTCGAGGCCCTCCGCCGTGACCCGCTTCTTGCGGCGGCCCGGGCCGCGCTGGCGCCCGGGGAGGAGGGCTGGCTGGTCGGCGGGCTCCTCCGCGACGCCGCGCTCGGCGCGCGCGGTCCGTTGGTCGACCTCGACCTGGCCGTCAGCGGCCCCGCCGGGCCCTACGCCCGCCGCCTCGCCCGCCGGCTGGGCGGCGCCTCGGCGTTCCCGCTCGACGCCGGGCTCGACATCCACCGCCTGAGCCTCAAGGCCGCCCCCGGACGTCCGGCGGCCCAGGTCGACGTGGCGCGCGTCCAGGGCGGGAGCATCGCCGCCGACCTCGCGCGGCGCGACTTCACCGTCAACGCCATGGCCCTGCCCCTGGCCGGCGCGGCCGCCCTGCTCGACCCCTTAGGCGGCCTGGCCGACGCGCGCGCGGGCCTCCTGCGCGCCACCGCCGAGAAGGTATTCCCCGAGGACCCCCTGCGCATCCTGCGCCTGTTCCGGCTGGGAGCGCGCACCGGACTGGCACCCGAGACCCGCACCCTGGCTTGGGCCAAGCGCCACCGCGCCCTCATCCGGCGCCCCGCCGGCGAGCGCGTCCGCGCCGAGCTCATGTCCCTTCTGGCCGCCCCCGACAGCGCCGTCTGGCTCAGACGCCTCGACGAGGCCCGTATCCTCACCGAGGTCTTCCCGGAGCTGGAGCCGGCGCGCGCCTGCGCGCGCTCCTACTATGGGCCGGGGGGGGTCATGGAGCACTCGCTCCGGACCGTGGAACGCGTCGACTTCCTGCTCGCCTCGCTTGGCACCGTGTTCCCCGACCACCATGCCGAGATCGGCGCAGTTCTCGAGGCGGGCGGCGGACGCTCGGAGCTCCTGCGCCTCGGCGCCCTGCTCCACGACGTGTCCAAGCCCGAGTGCGCCAAGCGCGTCGGCGGCCGCCTGCGCTTCTTCGGCCATGACGAGGTCGGCGCCGGGCGCGCGCGGGCGGCCCTGGCCCGCCTGCGCTTCTCGCGCGACGAGCAGGACTCGGTGGAAGCCTGGGTCCGCCACCACCTGCGGCCCGGACACCTGGCGGCCGGCGGCCCCATCACCGACAAGGCCGTCTACCGCTTCTTCCGCGACCTCGGCGAGCGGGGCGTGACCCAGCTGCTGGTCTGCTGGGCCGACCACGCCAGCTATCTCGAGCCCAAGTCGGTCGAGCGCGGCCTCGAGGCCGCCGCCGCGGAGCCGGGAACGCCCCTGCCGCGCTGGGCGCGCGGCGACGCCGGCAAGACCCTCCACCACCTGCGCGTGGTCGGCCTCTTGCTCTCGCGCTGGTTCCGTTCGCCGGCCCGGACCCGCCCCACCCCGCTCCTCGACGGCAACGCCGTGATGAAGGCCCTCAAGCTCAAGCCCGGCCCGGAGGTGGGCGAGGTCCTGCGCGCCTTGACCGAGGCCCAGGCGGAGGGGGCGGTCACGTCCCGAACCGAGGCCCTGGCCTGGCTCCGCTCCCGTTAACAACGCCGCAATGGATTCGGCCCGTCGCCCCGCTATACTGCCCCATAACCTTATGAGGGCGGCCCTCGTCCTGCCTTGGCTCCTGCTTTCCGGCCTAGCGGCCCCCGCCGCCGCCGCGGACGCCATCCCCCCGACGTTCTCGAACTTCGCGGTGACCGACTGCGAGGGGAACTTCCAGACCAACTCGGCCATCACGTCGACGGGCGTAGCGTCGTTTAGGATCGCCGTCCGCGACCAGGACAACGCGACCAACCCCAACCCCGGCATGGGACTCCGGGTCGGGAGGACCCAGCACATCGGCGGAGGGGCCGCCCCGTCGAGCCTGCTTTTGCACCTGCACCTAGACGACGCCGCCGTCGGCGCCGGAGCGACGACCACGGCCAGCTCGACGACCTTAGCCCACACCATCACCGTCAGCGACCTGCTCAACGACAACGTCGTCACGCCCTGCCATACCGGCCTGGCCGGCGACCGCTGCTTCAACTGGCAGGGGACCGCCAGCGGCGACGACATCACGATCAACGCGGACGCCTCGCTCAACAGCACGACCAGCCAATTGACCCTCCAGGCCTGGATCTTCCCGGCCAACCTGACCCAGGCGCCCATCCTCGAGTACGGCAACGCCTTCAACTCCGGCCCGCACCTGTGGCACGGCGTGCCGGGCAACAACGGCGAGCTCTTCGCGAACCTGGTCGACACCTTCGGGGTCAACCACGTCATCGCCTCCACGGGCGGCTTCGTCAAGGTCAACGAGTGGCAGCTCGTCACCCTGACCTTCAACGGCTCGGTGGCCAAGCTCTTCCACAACCATGTCCTCGTCGCCACCCAGACCTTCACCGGCCTGGACCCCCTGCAGACTTCCTACCCGTTCGTGGTCGGGCGCCGGAAGTCCTCGACCGCGGTCTTCAACGGCGCGATCGACGAGGTGCGGGTCTACAACACGGCGCTCAGCGACGACGAGGTGGACGGGGACATCTATTCGGGGGTCTTCTCGCACCGCACCACCTCCACGGCCTCCGTGCCCTTCACGCGCACCCAGCTCGTCCCCGCCACCCACTACACGCCGCCCACCTTCGCCGACGGCGACACCGTCATCTCGACGATCAACGTCGGGCCCATCGCCCTCAAGGCGGGGGCCGCGAACACCGTGTCCTTCAGCTTCCAGGACAAGGTCGGCAACACCCGCAAGACGACCACACCCATGACCGTGATCGAGTCCGTCCCCGACGCTCCGTCGCTCCTGGCGGCCGCGCCGGCCTCCGCCACCCAGCTCGACTGGACCTGGAACCGCGGCACCCGGCTCTGCCGCCTGAGCGGCTCGGCCGGGCATTTCCGGGTCTACAACGCCGCCACCAACGCGGTGGTCGTGACCTCCCAGCCCGTGGCCAGCTACTCCAGGCCCGCGGTAGGGATCAACACCATCTTCGGCGTCCGGGTCAGCGCCGTCGACGACTTCGGCGAGAGCCCGCTGACGCCCTCGGCCAGCGCCTATACCCTGGCCGAGGCCCCCACCGGGCTGCTGATCACATCGATCTCGACCGGGAGCGCCGTGCTGTCCTGGGCCTCGACCAACCCGAACTACACGCGCTTTGAGGTCAGCATCTCGCCCGACAACTTCGTCAACACCGTATCCTCGCCCGCCTCTTTTTCCAGCAACCTGACCGGGGTGACGACCGGCCTCCTGGCCCTCTCGCCGCAGACCACCTACGACGTGCGGGTCCGGGCGATCAACGGGCGCGCCGGCGACGCGGCCACGCCGGGCACGAACCTGACGGGGTTTCTGACCGGCACCTTCACCACCCTGCCCTCGCCGCCGGGGTCCCTGGTCGGCGCCGCCGCCGGCTCCTCCTCGATCCTCTGGACCTGGACCGCCGTGCCGACCGCCACGAGCTATACGCTGGAGAGCGACACCGGCACCAACCTCGCGGTCACCGCGGGCCTCAACCACACGGTGACGAACCTGAACCCCAACGCCCTCTTCGGCGCGCGCCTGCGCGCCAACAACGCCTCGGGCTCCGGCACCTTCGGCCCGGTGGTCACGCTCTTCACCGACCCCCGTCCGCCCACGGGCACCCAGGTGACGAACGTGGCGACCGCCACCATCCGGACGGTCTGGAACGCCAACGGAAATCCCGCCAACACCTCCTACCAGGTCCAGGTCTCGACGCGCGCCGACTTCTCGTCGCTCTCGGTGGCGGTCAGCGTCACCAGCACGGAAACCTCGGTCGGCGGCCTGCTGACCAGCACCGGCTACTTCGCGCGGGTCAGAGCCTCGGGCTTCAGCGGCTCGGGCAGCGCCTTCGATACCGTCGTGTCCTTCACCACGGACCAGTTCGCCTCCGTCTCGTCGACCCCGACGCCGCCGACCCCTTACGCCTTCCGGTCTCAGACCGTGGCGGTCTATCACTTCGACGAGTCGGGCGGCACGCGGGCGGCCGACGCCACGCAGTTCCTCAACCACGGGACGATGAGCGGGGTCATCGGCGGCTCGACGCCGACCTTCGTGCCCGGTCAGGCCGGGCTCGGCAACGCCGGGCGCTTCCCCGGCATCTCGGACGGCGTCATGACCGTCCCGCACGCCGCCTCGCTGGTCGGGACCGGCGACGTCACGGTCCAGGCGTGGCTCAACCCCACGGCCGTCAACCAGGTCCAGGACGCGGGAGTGGTGGTCAAGGGCTCCGGCACCGACGAGACTTTCATCCTCGACGTCTCCTCCAACAGCCGCTGGCGCTTCGGCGTGCGCAGCGCGGCCGGGACGCTCTTTACGGTGTTCTCGACCCAGTCGCTGCGGGCCGGGGAATGGGTCCATGTGGCGGGCGTCTACAAGTCGGGGGGCGCCCCCAGCCTCTCGATGTATGTGGACGGCAACCTCTCGAACACCATGACCTCGGCCCCGACTACCCGGCGCGCCACCGCCGGCAGCCTCTCGGTGGGCAGCCGGCGCTCGGGCACGACGAGCTTCGACCGGTCGTTTCGCGGCGACATCGACGAGGTCCACATCGAGACCGCCGCCGTCACCGCCGCCCAGATCGGCGGCGACTACGCCTCCGCGCGGCCGTCCATCGTGACGCCGCCCTCCCCCAACGACGGCCTGCGCATCACCATACCGCCCAACGCCTTGGGCGGCGCCGGAGTCATCCTGATCTCCTCCTCGCCTCTGACCGTGCCCATCGAGATCTCACCGCAGATCCTCTCCGACGGCATCGCCTCGCCGCCCACCGGCCAGACCCTGGTCCCCGGCAGCATCTTCGAGATCGTCGCTACCGTCAGCGGGAACATCTTCACCGGCAACCTGGGCTCGACGGTCACGCTGGCCATCCCCTACCCCGACGCCGACAGCAACGGCCTAGTCGACGGGACCTTCCCGCCGATCCCGGCGCAGAACCTCAAGGTCTACACCCTCAACCCCGCCGTCACGCGCTGGGAGGCCCTGCCCTCCAGCGTCGACACCGCCAACCGGCGCGTGCTGGGCCTGACCAGCCACTTCTCGATCTTCGCGCTGTTCGGCCCGACGGGCATCAAACCCAACACCGACCAGGTGCGCGTCTACCCGCGGCCCTGGCGGCCCGGCAGCGGCGGCAAGTTCGACTCGGTGGCCTTCGCCGGGCATACCGGCCTCGCCATCGACAACCTGCCGTCCTCGGGTTCGGTGCGAATCTTCACGCTCTCGGGCGAGCTCGTCCGGGACATAGGCTTCGGGGCCTCCAACGCCGGCACGCTCATCTGGAACGGCCTCAACCACGCCGGCCTGCGCACCGCCAGCGGGGTGTACTTCGCCTTGGTCCGGGGAGACGACGGCTCGCAGACCGTCGTCAAGTTCGCGATCGAAAGATGAGCAACGCCGCTCTCCCGCTCCTGCTCGCCGCGGCCCTCCTCCCGGGGCCGGCGGGGGCCGCGTTCAACAACGACTACGCCGGCACCTCGGGCGGCGAGTTCCTCAAGCTCGGGGGAGACGCCCGCGGCGCCTCGATGGGCAACGCGATGACCGCCGCGTCCGAGGATGCCTCGGCGATCTACTACAACCCCGCCGGCCTCTCCCAGCTCACCCAGCGGCAGGGTGCGGCCACGCAGGGCCTCCTCTATCAGGACGTCATGGTCAGCTTCGCGTCCTACGCCCACCCCGTCACCTCCATCATCAAGCCGCGCCGCCGCTTCCTGCGCCCGAGCGGCCTGGGGACGCTGGCCGTCGGCGTCCTCTACCTCAACGCCGGCGGCATCAAGGAGGTCGACAACACGGGCTTTGAGACCGGGGGGGAGTTCACCCCGCGCGACGCGGCGTTTATGGCCGGCTGGGGCGGGACCGTGACCGAGATCCTCGACCTGGGCGTCGCCCTCAAGTTCGTCGACTCGCGCATCACCGCCGCCGCCAAGACCGGGGCGGTCGACGCCGGCGCCCGCCTGCGCCTGGAGCTGCTCGGCATGCCCTACACCGCGGCGGTGGTGGCCCGCAACATGGGCGGCACCCTGCGCTTTCACGAGCAGGACGACCCCCTTCCGATGGACATCCGCGTCGGCCAGACCCTGCGCCCGTTCTCCTACTGGCTGCTGAGCCTCGACCTGGCCTTCCCGCGCGACAACACGTATTACCCGTCCTTCGGCACCGAGTTCATCGCCCAGCTCGAGAAGGAGGTCGCCGCCTCGGTCCGCATGGGCTATGACGGCCGCATCTCCCCGAGCGATTTGGACGGCGTGGCGGCCTTCTCGCTGGGCGCGGGCTGCGTCATCAAGGGCTGGAGCGCCGACTACGCCTGGGTGCCGTTCGGCGACCTCGGCCACACCCACCGCTTCTCGCTCGCTTTCAAGTTTTGAGCCTTCCCGAGCCGCTGAAGGAGGCCGGCCTGCCGCCGCGCCTGGTCGCCCACCTCGAGGCCTGCGAACTGGCGGGGCTCGACGGGTGGGTGCTGTCCAAGGGGCGGGCGGAGCCGGAACGGACGGCCGAAGCGCTGCGCGCGCTCTTCGACGGGGCGGCGATGACCACGGGGCTGGCGCCCGACGAACTGCTCCTGCGGACCGGGCTCGGCGTCGACGACCTGCGCGGCTATCGCGCCGACGGGGCGTTGGCGGAGATAAGGACCATCTGCTTCCTGGACGCGCTGGGATTCTCGAAGATCGTCCCGTTGGGTCCCGATGACACCCGCCAGCGCGCCGACCTCACCGCCGAAAGGGAGGGGGAACGCTGGGCGATCGACGCGCGCTGCGCCAGCCGCAGCCTGCTCCCCGAGGGAACATTCCGAAGGGGAAGGGACGGGAACCCGCTGCCTTTCCCGACCCTCTACGACTATCTCATCCACTGCCGCGACGAGAAGGCGGGCCAACTGGCGCGCACGTCGGCCGACGAGGGCTGCACGCGCTCGGCCGTGGCGGTGGCGTTCGAGGGCGACATGCCCGGGGAGCTCATGCGCTCCGAGACGCTCAGGGCCTGGCTGGCCGGCGGCGGCGACAAGAGCTTCGCGTTCGGGCTCATGCCGGGGCTGTTCGTGCCGTCCTCCTCCGAGGACGCGCTGGTGCCGGCGCCCTAGCCCTTCTTCGGCCGCGCGTTCCAGACGAAGCCCTTCTCGGGCCGCCGGCCGTGGACTTCCTCGATGCGGCGGGCAAGGCCGGCGGCTATGAGCTTCTGATCCATCCCCTGCGACAGGAACGCGAACTGGCGTCCGCTCTTCTCCCGGCAGGCTCGCGCTCGCGCGTAGACGGAATCGTCGACCGGCGTCAGCGCCGCCGTATCTAGGTCGATGTGATAGAGGTCGGGCACGATCGACTTCACGATGCGCGCCTTGTCGTCCCCGCCCAGACTGTTATCGTCGCAATGCCACTGGATCTCGACGAACGCCCATTCGCTGGCTTGGTCCCAGAACTCCCGCCAAGTGTCCCGGAGCAGCATGTCGGTGCTCCGGACGAACGGCTGACCGTCGACCATGAGGACCACGAAAAGGTCCGCCATGTCCTCGGCAGACGTTTCCTTGAAGTTCGCCAGCGCTTTCCTGGCCTGTTTTCCTTTTCTCATGCGTGGACCCTTTAGATCGACCGGAAATCAGCGCCAAATTGCGTTTCCATTCAGCTCACCTCCAGCGCTGGAGGTGAGATGAATGAAAACGCAACTTAGAAATCGGGGGAAGCCACCCCTTATGAGCAGCGCCGCCAAATGCGAACTTCAATCCATCGATCCGCTTTACTACTCTCATGATTACGCCTGTAGCCTACCGCCTGCCCGGCGCGACCGCTTCCACCCGGATCCGCAGTTTGGAAGCAGCCAGCACCCGGAACAAACTCTTCCACTCGGGGTTGCCGCCCTTCGAGAGCATCTTCTTCAGACTGACCCGATGCAGCCTGGCCTTATCGGCCAAGGCTTTCATCCCGTGAGCTCGCGCCACGTCATAGTAGGCCACAAGAAAAAAATCGGGGTCGTTCTCCTCTAGGGCTGCATTGAGATACGCCGCCGCCTCCTTCGGATCCTTCAGCCGCTTCTGCAGATACCTGTCGAAATCGATATAGGGTCTCATTGTCGCCTCCGGTGGTCGTCCCAGAACTCCCGCGCTCTGCTGATATCCATTTCCTGCGTGCTCTTATCTCCGCCGCACAGAAGAAGCACCAATCCCGCCCCGCCGACCCCGACATAGACTCGGTAGCCGGGGCCACTGTCGACCCTCAGTTCCAACAGTCCTCCGCCTAAGAACCGATGGTCGCCGAAATCACCCAAGCCCGCCCGCCTGACTCGGACTTCTATTCGCGAGACAGCGCGTAAATCCCTCAAGGCTTCAAACCACTCGACGAACGGCGCCCCGCCGTCGGCCCGACGATAAACCCTTACTCTTGGCATAGGGTAGCCTATAGTTTACGTAGGGTCAAGACCTGCGCCGACCCTGCCCACTTGTACGCCAGTCCCTCGAATTAGTTCCCTGCCGGGGCGGTGACGACCAACTATCCGCGCGGACAGTTGAGCACGAACAAGCCCCGTCGTAGACGTTTTTGCTAAACTTCCTATATGGCCACCAAAGAACAAGTCCTCGACGCGCTGCGCGGCTGCATGGAGCCCGAGCTCAACCGCGACATCGTCACGCTGGACATGGTCCAGAACATCAAGATAGAGGGCGGCAAGGTCAGCTTCGACTACATCCTGACTACGCCCTCCTGCCCGCTCAAGGAAGGCATGGAGAAGGACGCCCGCGCGGCCCTGGCCAAGGTCCCCGGCGTCACCGAGGTGGCGATCAACATGACCGCCAAGGTGCGCAACGACACCCGCCTGGGCGGCGTCCTGCCCCCCGGGGTCAAGAACATCGTGGCCGTCGGCTCGGGCAAGGGCGGGGTCGGCAAGTCCAGCGTCGCCGCCAACCTCGCGGTCTGCTTGGCCAAAGACGGCGCCAAGGTCGGCATCCTCGACGCCGACGTCTACGGCCCCAACCAGCCGCAGATGTTCGACGTGCAAGGCTACAAGCCCTCGGCCGACAAGGACAACAAGATCGACCCCGCGTTCGGCCACGGCGTGAAGATCTTCTCGATGGGATTCTTGATGGACCCCGACACCCCCGCCATCTGGCGCGGGCCGATGCTCCACGGCGCCATCCAGCAGTTCTTAAAAGACGTGAAGTGGGGGGAGCTCGACTACCTCGTCGTCGACCTGCCCCCGGGCACCGGCGACGTCCAGCTCAGCCTCTGCCAAGCCGTCCCCTTGGTCGGCGCGGTCGTCGTCACCACCCCGCAGACCATCGCCCTCTCCGACGTGCGCAAGGCCGTGGCGATGTTCAAGAAGCTCAACGTCCCCGTGCTCGGCGTCGTGGAGAACATGAGCGGCTTCGTCTGCCCCAACTGCAGCCACCAGAGCCATCCCTTCCGCGAGGGCGGCGCCAAGACCCTGGCCGAGAAGCACATGGTCCCGTTCCTGGGGGCGGTGCCGCTCGACGCGGCGGTCTGCGACTCGGGCGAGAACGGCACGCCGATCACCCTGGCCAAGCCCGACAGCCCGGCCTCCGCCGCCCTGCGCCACGTCGCCCGGCAGGTGGCGGCCCAGGTCAGCCTCCAGAATCACCGCCGGCGCACGCTCGAGATCGAGACGGTGGCCGGTTAAGAGCGCGTGGCCGGAAACCTTCGGGCCTTCATCGCGGAGTTCCTCGGCACCTTCGGGTGGGTCTTCCTGGCGGCGGGCGCGGTCTGCACCGACGCGGCCACCCGAGGCTCGCTGGGCCCGATCGGCGTGGCCCTGGCCCAAGGCCTTGCCGTGGCCGCCGTGTTCGGGATGCTCGGCCGCTTCTCGACAGGCTACTTCAACCCCGCCCTGACCCTGGCGCTGGCGGCCGCGCGGCGCACCGATTGGGGGCGTGCCGCCCTGTCCGTGGGCTGCCAGCTCCTCGGCGCGGCCTGCGCGGGTCTCCTGCTGGCCCAGCTCTTCGCCGCGGTCCTGCCGCCCGCCGAGGCCCCCTACCTCGGCACCCCGCTGCCGACCGGCCTGGGATTTCGCGCCGCAACCTTGCTCGAGGCCGTGCTGACCTTCTTCCTCGCCTTGGCCGCGCTCGGCGGCACCGGACGCTCCGCGGCCGGCCGCGCCGTCCTGGTCGGCGCCGCCGCCGGAGCCGCCGCGCTCATGGCCGGCCCGCTGACCGGGGCCGCGCTCAACCCCGCCCGCGCCTTCGGCCCCGCGGTGGCCAGCGGTTTCTGGGTCGAGCACTACGTCTATTGGTTCGGCCCCGGCGCCGGCGCGGCCCTGGCCGCCTTCCTCACCCGCTTCGTCTTCGACAAGCCATGACCACGCCTCAGGAGGACTCATCATGCTCGACGTGAAAGCCGGGACCCTCGCGGAACTCAACGCTGCAGTCGACCCGGTCACGGCGCTCTTGGCTACCGAGGACGGCGGCCCCGCCGCCGCGTTCCTGTCCCCTAAGGCGCGCAAGGCGCTCGCCGAGCAGGCCAAGGAGGAAGGCTTCACCGGAAAGGCCGGGGAGACCGTCTCCTTCAAGTTCCGCGACGGCGACAAGGAGCGGCGCTATGTCCTCGTCGGCCTGGGCAAGCGCAAGGACGCCGGGACCGACGCGCACCGCAAGGCCGGCGCCGCGCTCTACCGCGCCTACAAGACCCGCTTCGAGACGCTCTGGCTGGCCGCCGGCGCGCAGGCCGCCGTCGCCGCCGAGGGCCTCTGGCTAGGCTCGTACGCGTTCACCAACTACAAGAAGCCCGACGCCGAGCCCAAGCTCAAGCTCGTGCGCTTAGTCTGCGCCAGTGCCGGCGAGGCCAAGAAGGTCCAGTCCGCCGTCGACCGCGCCGCCCTGGGCGCCGAGGCCGTAACCTTCACGCGCGACCTCGTGAACCTGGCGCCCTCCGACAAGTCCCCGGAGGCCGTGGCCGAGGTGGCCAAGTCCTTGGCCGGCGGCGACGTCACCGTCGAGGTCATCGACCGCAAGCAGGCCGAGAAGCAGGGGATGAACCTGCTCGTGGCCGTGGGCCGCGGCGCCGAGCGCGGACCGCGCATGGTGCACCTGACCTACAAGCCCAAAGGCGCCAAGCGCAAGGTGGCGCTGGTCGGCAAGGGCATCACCTTCGACTCCGGCGGCCTCTCGCTCAAGCCCCCTGCGTCGATGGAGACGATGAAGATGGACATGGCCGGGGCCGCGCTCGTCCTCGGCGTCTTCAAGGTCCTCGCCCGGCTCAAGGTCAAGGCCGAGGTGCACGGCTACGCCGCGCTGGCCTACAACCTCCCCGGCCCGGACGCGGTGAAGCCCGGCGACGTCATCAAGGGCATGAACGGCAAGACCGTCGAGATCCTCAACACCGACGCCGAGGGCCGCCTGGTCCTGGCCGACGCCCTGCACCTGGCCGCCTCCGAGAAGCCCTCCGCCATCCTCGACTACGCCACGCTGACCGGCGCGGCGCTCGTCGCGCTGGGCAGCGGCATCACCGCGGCGATGACCAACGACCGGGCCCTCCTGGCCAAGGTCACCGCCTCGAGCAAGCGCTGCGACGAGGCGATCTGGGAACTGCCGCTCCCCAAGGACTACGAGGACATGATCAAGAGCAAGATCGCCGACCTGCTCAACATCGGCAAGGTGCGCGGCGAGGCCGGCACCATCGTCGGCGGGCTGTTCCTGCGCGAGTTCGTCGGCGACGTGCCCTGGGTCCACCTCGACATCGCCGGCCCGGCCTGGACCGACGGCGGCACCGCGCTCAGCGCCCCGGGCGGCACCGGAGCCCTCGTGCGCACGACGCTCGACTGGCTGGGCGGACTCTAAGTGCCCCGGCCCCGCGGCAAGGCGCCCGGCACGCCCGAGCTCAAGCTCATCGAGGCCTGGGCGGCCAAGTCTCTGGTGGCCCTCGGCGAGGACCCCTCGCGCCAGGGCCTCGAGAAGACTCCGGCCCGCGTGGCGCGCTCGCTCAAGGAGCTCACCGCCGGCTATTGGCAGGACGTCGATAAGATCATCAACGGCGCGCTCTTCGACGCCGAGTACAGCGAGATGGTGGTGGTCAAGGACATCGTCTTCTACTCGCTCTGCGAGCACCACATGCTGCCGTTCTTCGGCAAAGCCACGGTCGGCTACATCCCCGGCGGAAAGATCGTCGGCCTTTCCAAGATCCCAAAGATCGTCCAGGTCTTCGCGCGGCGCCTCCAGGTCCAGGAGCGCATGACGATGGAGATCGCCCAGACCCTCGAACGCAAGCTCAAGCCCAAGGGCGTCGGCGTCGTCATCCGGGCCCGCCACCTCTGCATGGAGATGCGCGGAGCCCAGAGCCAGCTCTCGCCCACCGTGACCAGCGCCCTCTTGGGCGCCTTCCGCTCCGACGCGCGCACCCGCGAGGAGTTCCTCACCCTCGCCAGGAGGCCCGAACAATGAACCCCCTCAAGCAGCTCTCCGAGCACGGCCAGAGCCCGTGGTACGACATGATCAGCCGCGACATGCTGCGCTCCGGCGAGCTGGCGCGGCTGGTGGCCGAGGACGGCCTCAAGGGCGTCACCTCCAACCCGTCGATCTTCGAGAAAGCCATCACCAAGGGCGCCGTCTACGACCCGGCCCTGCGCGAGGCTCTGGCCGAGGGCGTGCGCGACCCCAAGGAGCTCTTCGAGCGCCTGGCCGTGCCCGACATCCGCGAGGCCGCCGACGTCCTGCGGCCGGTCTTCGACGCCTCGGGCGGCGCCGACGGCTTCGTAAGCCTCGAGGTCTCTCCGACACTGGCGCACGACTCGGCCGGCACGGCCGCCGAGGCCAAGCGGCTCTTCGCCGCCGTCGGCCGCCCGAACGTCATGATCAAGATCCCCGCCACCCGGGCGGGCCTTTCGGCCATCTCGGAGACCGTGGGCGCCGGGATCCCCGTCAACGTGACGCTCATCTTCTCGCTGGAGCGCTACATGGCGGTCATGAACGCCTATCTCGCCGGCCTCGAGCGCCGGGCCGCGGCCGGCGAGCCCCTCGCGCCGATAGCCTCGGTGGCCAGCTTCTTCGTGAGCCGGATCGACGCGGCAGTCGACGCCAAGCTCCCCGAAGACTCGCCGCTGCGCGGGCGGATCGCCGTCGCCAACGCCAAGACCGCCTACAAGCTCTTCACCCAGATATTCGGCGGAGAACGCTACAAGGCCCTGGCCGCCAAGGGCGGCCGGGTCCAGCGCCCGCTCTGGGCCTCGACGAGCACCAAGAACCCGGCCTACCGCGACGTGGTCTACGTCGAGGAGCTCATCGGCCCCGACACGGTCAACACCATCCCGCCCGCCACCTGGGACGCCTTCCGCGACCACGGCAGCGCCGTCCGGACGATCGACACCGAGGTCGAGGACGCGCGCCGGACCCTCGAGGAGCTCGGCCGCCGCGGCGTGGACCTGGCGGCCGTCACCGAAGCATTGGAGGCCGAGGGGGTCAAGTCGTTTGCCGACTCCTTCGCGGCCCTCCTCAAGCATCTGGCCGAGAAGGCGGAGCGCCTCCTGAGCGCCCCGGACCCCGCCGCCGCCGCCGCGCGGATATGGGCCAAGGACGCCTCGTTCTGGAAGGACGACGCCGCCCACCAGGCGATCATCCGAAACTCCCTGGGCTGGCTGGACCTGCCCGAGTCGATGCCCGCGCGCCTGCCCGAGGTCGAGGCGTTCCTGTCCGAGGCGCGCGCCGCCGGTTTCGGCCACGTCGTCGTCCTCGGGATGGGCGGCTCGAGCCTGGCCTGCGAGGTCTTTCGCGCCATGCGCGAGCCCGTCCCGGGCTTCCCGCGCCTTCACGTGCTCGACTCGACCGAGCCTTCGGCGGTCCTGGCCTGCGAGCGCGCCGCGCCGCCCGCAGAGACGCTCTACGTCGTCTCGAGCAAGTCGGGGAGCACCGTCGAGCCCCTGCGCCTCATGGACTACTTCTACGCCAAGGCCGGCGGCGACGGCGCGCGCTTCTGCGCCATCACCGACCCGGGCTCCCAGCTCGCCGCCGACGCGGCGGCCAAGGGCTTCCGCAAGGTCTTCCTCAACCCGGCCGACGTGGGCGGGCGCTTCTCGGCGCTGTCGCTCTTCGGCCTGGTCCCGGCCGCGCTGACCGGTTGGGACGTCCATTCCATGCTCTCGCGCGCCGCCGCCATGGCCGCGCGCTGCAAAGAGGAGGATGGGAACCCCGGCCTCGAGCTCGGCCGCGCGCTGGCCGAGCATGCCCGCGCGGGACGCGACAAGCTCGTAGTGCTCGGCGCCCCCGACCTCGAGGGCTTCGGGCTCTGGCTCGAGCAGCTCGTGGCCGAGAGCGTCGGCAAGGAAGGCAAGGGCGTGGTGCCGGTGGCCGGCGAGCCGGCCCGCGAGGCGGGCTCCTACGCCGCCGACAAGGTATTCATCCTGCTCTCGCGCGCCGGTTCGGTCGGCGCGCCGGAGGCTCTGGCCGGGGCGCTCGAGTCGGCGGGCCGGCCCGTCCTGCGCTTCGAGCTCGACGCTCCGGAAGCCGTGGCCGCCGAGTTCTTCCGCTGGGAGTTCGCCACGGCCGTCCTCGGCAAAGAGCTCGGCGTCGACCCCTTCGACCAGCCCGACGTGCAGGCCGCCAAGGACATGACCAAGGCCGCCCTGGCCGAGCTCAAGGAGCGCGGCCGCCTCGAGGTCCCCGCCCCCGACGCCGAGGAGGAGGCCTGGAGCGCGGCCTTCTCGCCGGCGGCGAAGGCCGCCACGGCCGGAGCCGCGTCCGCCGAGGAAGCGCTGGCGAGGTTCCTCGCGCTGTCGCGCCCCGGCGGCTACGCGGCCGTGCTGGCCTACCTGCCGAGCGACGGACGACATGCCGACGCGCTGGCCGCCCTGCGCCGCGCGCTCTCGGAGCCCTCCGGCATCTCGGTCCAAGGCGGCTACGGCCCGCGCTACCTGCACTCGACCGGACAGCTCCATAAGGGCGGCCCCGACACCGGGCTCTACCTCGTGCTCGCGCGCGAAGGGGGGCCTGACGCCGAGATCCCCGGCGCGGGGCTCAGCTTCGGACAGCTCTGCGGCGCGCAGGCGCTGGGCGACTTCCGCGCCCTCGCCGCGGCCGGACGGCGGGCGGTCTACCTGCGCCTCAAGGGCGACCCCGACTCGGCGCTCCTGCGCCTGGCCGCGGCGGCCGCCTTCGCGGCGCGTTCGCCCGTCTAAGGCATGATCTTCCCGAGCTGGCGCGACCCGCGCTGGACGGGGATCCTGTTCCTGGGCTCGTACACGGTCTTCGCCCTGCTCTCGCCCGGCTTCAGCCGCCGGCCCGAGCAGGTCCTGACCGGCCTCGCGGTCTGCGTCACGCTCGACGCGGCTCTCCATCGTCTGATCTGGAAAGTGCCGCTCTTCCCCTTGAGCGCCTTCTTTCCCGCCTTCGGGATGGCGCTCATGTGCGACACCCCGCTGGTCTGGCCCTACGCCGCGGTGGGGCTCTTGGCCGTCCTCTCCAAGCACCTGCTGCGCGCGCACGGGCGGCATATCTTCAACCCGCTCAACTTCGCCATCGTGGTCATGCTGCTGTTTGCCAGCGCCGACATGCGGATCGGCGACGAGCGCTGGGGGGGGCACTGGCTCGGGACGGCCGTGGTGACGACCCTGGGCGTGGTCTCGACGTCTCGCTCGGGCCGGCTCGATATGTCGCTGACCTACGCCGCCACCTTCCTCGCCGGCGCGGCGCTGAGCGCCGTCCTCATGGACCGCGAGTTCCTCTCCCTGGCGGCCCCTGCCACAGGGGCGATCTTCTGCCTGTTCACCTTCAGCATGGTCCCCGACCCGGCGACCACGCCGGACGGCCGCCCGCGCCGCCTGGCCTACGGGCTGTCTGTGGGCGCTCTGGAGACCGTCCTGCGCGCCTTCGAGGTCCGCAACTCGCCGTTCTACGCGCTCTTCGCGGTCAACGCGCTGTTCTCCGCCCTGCCGCCCGAGGAGCGCGGCGTGGCGGCCCAGCCCTGGCGCTACCGATGAGCCGCAAGCTCGGGGCCCTGCTGTTCGCGTTCATCTTCTCGTTTATCCTCGGCCTCGTGCTCGACCGCGTCCTCGGCGAGCTCCTGAAGATCGGCGGCGAGCTGTTCTCTCTCGGCGGCCTGACCATCGCGATCGCCGCCCTCGTCCTGGGCTCGCTTTCCCTCTTCGTGCGCTCCTTCATCATGGGCTTCGTGTTCTGGGCGGGCAGCGTCGAGACCTGGAGAGCCGCCGGGCTCTGGGCGCTGGGCGGCGGGCTGCTCGTCGACGCCTCCGACCTCTCCCGGTCCTTGGCGAGTCCGCTGTTTCTGGCGCTCGACGTGGCGGTGCGCGCGGCGGGGTCCTTCGCGGGAGCCTGGTACGGGGCCCAGACCGAGCACGACCCGCGGGTCGAGAATTTCCTCGCGATGATCTTTAGGATGCTGCCGGGCGGACGGCAGTAAGCGCGACGATCAGTCGGGGAGGCGCCAGCCCGCCGGCCGTCGGTCCGTGACCGTGCGGGCGTTCGAGTCCAAGAAGAACCGCTCCTCGGGCAGAATGCCGTCTTGAGCCAAGGGGTTTGTGCCGTTCTGGCCGATCGTGAAGCGGGCCTCGTGCGGATTACCGGAGGAACCTCCGGGCCGGAACTCGACGCTTCCGCCCCGCGACAATGCGGCCCTGACGCGCTCGCGCATCTCCGGATTAGCCACGGAGTCCGTGAAATACGGATTTCCGAGCTCCGCCACGCGCTGCATGAAATCGGCGACCATGGCGTCGATCTCGGCGGCGCCCAGCCGAGCGTGGTGCGTGCTGTAAGACAGATGCAGCAGGCGCGGACTGGAGGCGCGCTCGTCATACATGCTCAACGAAGGCAGGCGGGTAAGCCGTCCCGTCGCGGGGTCGTAAAGGTACATGCTTCCGTAGTTCGGGCCGCCGTATTCGGCGACGACCATCCCGCCATGCTGCCGAACGCCCCGCAGCGGCCTAGTGGAGCCCGGAAAGATGCGCGGGACCCCCAGCGACGTTGCCAGGTCGACCGGCTGACCTTCCCCGATCGAGGGGACTTCGGCCGCGGCGGCCGTCAGGTTCGCAAGAGTCACCGCAATCAGGAGCAAGATCTTCATGGCGTTCACCTCTCCCATATCGAGAGGATAGACGCGCGCGCGGCCCGGGGCGAATTAAATCGGCCTTAGACCCATTGCTCCTAAGTTAATTTCCGCTCGTGCGTGATGCAGTATAAGGAAAACTGGTTGAATCTCCTGGCATCCCTCCGCCGAGGGCCCCACGCCGAGGGGACCGAGGGGCATGGAAGGCTCGATCATGTCCCAGTCTTTGG
>JACPXC010000050.1 GCA_016196755.1 Elusimicrobiota bacterium | reverse complement strand
ACCACGCTGGGTGCTATCCTCGTGAGGAAACGTGAAGGACATCGTCGCAGAAAATATTTCGTGCGCGGGAGAAAGCTCTGGAAGTCGCTGGCTCATATCAGTGGCGGTCAGAAGCTCACGAAATTAACTTAGGAGCAATGCGCCTTAAGGTCCTCATGCGCCGGGGCCTGCCCGCCAAGGCCGCGGCCCGGGTCCTAGCCTGGCTCAAGCGCCTCCCCGAAACCCCGGTCCCGGGCGCCAAGGTGCTGGTCGTGGGCGACCAGTTCTTCGGCCAGCGCACCACCGATGCCGACATGAGCCGGGGAGCCCCCGGAGCCTTGAGCATAGCGGTCGGGCTCAAGGGCGATCCGCGCCTCGACAAACTCTTCGTCTGGCCGACCGAGGGCCATGCCGCCTCGATGGAGGTCCTCGGCGCCCTGGGACCAAAGCCCCGGCCGTCCTAGTCCGTTGGCCCTGGGTACGAACCGGCGTTCCCTATAAAATCTAGATAGTGAGACTCTTAAGCGCGGCACTGTCGCTGGCGCTGGCGCTCCTCTCGGCCGGCCCCGGGGCATCCGCGGCCCTGGCCCAGGTCGTCAAGGCCGGCCCCGCCGCCGCGGTCCCCATCGTGCCGGGCGCCCCGTTCCGCCTGACGCCGGCCACCCCCGCGCCGGGAAGCGTCCTTTCGGCGCCGGTACTGCCCACGGTTCCGTCAGCCTCCCCCTCGCTTAAGGCCGTGCCGACCGCCGTCCTTCCCGTCGCCGCCGCGGCGGCCCCTCTGGCGCTCCCCGCCGCGGCCATACCCCGGCTGGCCGCCGGTCCGCTCTCCCAACCCTCCGTCCAAGCGCCGGCCGCTCCGGCGACCGCGCTCGAGACGTTGACCGCCGGCGTCCGGACCGTGGGCCGCGCCGCGACTAGGCAGCGCGGCGCCGTCCTCGACGCATTCTTCACCGGCGCCGCCGCGCGCTCCGGCGCCAACGGCGTCGTAAGCGCTTCAGACAGCGCTCCGAACAGCCGGCCGCTCCTCGCCGCGCCCTCGAACGCCGCCCTCGAGGCCGAGGCCGTCGACCCGGCCAGTCCCCTGGCCGAACGCCGCGCGGCGCTGGCCGCCGTCTCCAAGCTCGGCGGCGCCGAGGCCAAGCGTACCCTGCTCCGCATCGCCGCGGCCAACAAGGAGGGCCCGGCCGCCGACTACGAGGTGCACCGCGCCGCGCTCCGCGCGCTGGCCGAGGACCACGGCGTGATGCGCTCCCTGCGGCCGGTGTCGCGCGCGCACGCCGACGAGCTCCTGAGCAGGCTCGCCGACGCGAAACCCCGGCTCGCCGTGTTCGACTACGACGACACGCTGGAGAAGAACTCGCGGCCGGCCTCGCCCGAGACCGGCGCCGCGCTCAAGGCCGCCTCCGACGCCGGTGTCGACGTGGCCATTCTGAGCGGCCGCGCCTTCGCGGCCCACGGCCAAGTCTCCGTCCTCGAGTCGCTGGCTCCCCTCACCGCCGAGCAGAAGGCCGTCCTGACCGTGGCCGGCCGCGGCGGCGCGGAGCTGGCGGTCTACGACGTCCAGGGCCGCGAGGCTCGGCTCGGGGAGCCCGCCTACGCCAAGCGCCCCAAGAGCGACGGGATGGCCGTCCTGCGCGGGCGGCAAGCGGCCTTCGAGCGCCTGCGCGAGCTCATGCGCTGGGGCCTGCCGGCCGCGGCGGCCGACACGGTCATGGGCTGGCTGACGCGCATCCCCGAGACGCCGACGGCGGCCTCCGAGACCCTGCTCGTGGGCGACCAGTTCTTCGGCCGGCGCTCCGCCGACTCGGCGATGACCCGGGCGACGCCCGGGGCGCTGAGCATCTCGGTCGGCCGCAAGGGCGACCCGCGCCTCGACGACCTGTTCGTCTGGCCGACGAAGGGCCACGCCGCCTCGATGGAGCTGCTCGGGGCCCTGGCCAAGCCCGCCGACGACGGCGGCTTCGACCGGAAGGCCGTCATCGGCTTCTTCCTCGCGCGCTCCTTGTCGATCTTCGCCTTCATCCTGACCACCATCGCCTACCCGGGCCTGGCCGCCCCCGTGGTGGGCTGGACGGTGTTCGGCAGCCTGCTGGCGCTCGGCCCCCTGGCCGCCATCGCCGCCGGCCCCGCCAACGGCCGGCGGGCCGACACGCTCTCGCCGCGGGCCGTGATGGCTCTCAACATGGCGATCCGCGCGGCGTTGGCGCTGTCTCTGCCGGCCTTCGCCTATCTGGGGGTGCTCAACTTCTGGACCCTGCTCCTGAGCGCGGCGGCCAACGGCTGGGCGCTCTCCGCGACGATGACGACCGACAGCGCCATGGTGCGGCGCCTGGCCGGCCGGCATCAGAACGCGGTGCAGACCCTGTCGTCGATGAACTTCGTGGCGCTGCAGGTGCTCTTCGGCCTCCTGCTCGGCATCGGCTCCTACATCGACGCCTGGGACCCGATGACGCCGTTTTTCATCTCGGCGGCCGTCCACGCCTTCGTCATCGTGCCGCTGGTGCTGACCCTGCTGCCGGGCGGAAAGCCCGCCGCCGAGCCCGCGGCGCCGTCGGCGGGCGGCCTCTTTGCGTTCGCGAAGCGCTACTGGAAGGAGGGTCTCCTGACCGCCGCCGCGGCGGCGGCCTACCTCGCCTGGCAAACGGTCCTGCCGCTCTCGGCGGCGCTGTTCTACTGGGTACTCCAGACCGACGCGGTGAAGGCGCTGCGGGCGGGCGACTACCGCGAGGTGGCGCCGCGCGAAAAGGAGTTGGCGGCCGCCATCGACGAGGCGGCTAGCCCGGCCCAGGCCGCTCCCCTTATAAAGGAGGCCGCCGCATGGAAGTCGCGGCAGTTCATGACCGTGCTCTATACGGGCCTGCAGGCCGCGATGACCTATCCTTTCCAGAACTTCGCCCTGCCGCTCATCGCGGTGACGCTGATGGGGCCGCAGGGAAAGGCCATGTTCCTGGGCAAGCTCCTCGGGGCGCTCTACTTCGGGAACCTGATCTCAAACGCCGCGCAGGCCGACCTGCCCGACCTGCGCCTGCCGCTCTTGGGCCGCATCCCGGGAGACCGCGTCCTCAAGGCGCTGATCCTGGCCTTGGCCGGAGCCTGGGTCTACACCGGCCTCGTGCCGGGCAGCGCCCTGGCCGCGGCGGCGGCCGTGGCGGCGGCGGCGGCGCTCATGTGGTTCGCGTCTAAGGTGACGCCCCGGGGCTGGATCCACATGCTGGGCTTCGGCCTGGCGGCCGTCTCCCTGCCCGCCGCGGTCTGGTTTTTCCCTGGAACTATCCCGTTCTTGAGCGTCCAGACCGCCCTGCTCCTCGGCATGCTCGCCTTCGGCCTCTTCGTGGGCCCCGCGTCGGTGTCGCTCAACATCTACCAGCAGAACAACACGGACAAGGGCGACCTCGGCAAGGTGTTCGGCACGGGCTCGTCGTTCTTCAACACCTTCAGCTCCTTCTCCTACGCCCTCCTCGGCGTGGGTGCCGCCGCCCTGAGCCCGGCCTTCCCCGCCCTGTTCGTCCCGATCGGCGCGGCCTTCCTCGTCACGGGCTTTCTCTTCTGGACCGCCCACAAGCGCCTGCCCGGCCTGCCTCCCGGCTTCTTTAAGCAGCCGTGATCGCCGGACCGTGCTAAAATCACCCCGTGGCGCTGATCCTCGTCGCGGAAGACACCCCCGAGATCGCCGGGATGCTCAAGGACATGCTCGAGTCCCGCGGCCACCAGGTCGCCATCGCCTGCGACGGCGTGGAGATGATCGAGAAGGGCAAGAGCCTCATGCCCAAGCTCATCATCTCCGACATCATGATGCCGGGCGCCTACGGCTCCTCGGCCTACAAGGCCCTGCAGGAGGACGACCACACCAAGGGCGTCCCCGTCATCTTCCTGACCGCGGTCTCCCCCGAGCAGGCGGCCAAGGTCATCCCCAAGGGCCCCAACGTCCGGCTCCTGCACAAGCCCATCGACATGATGCTCCTGTTCAGCACCATCAAAGAGCTGCTGCCGGCCTGATGGCGCTCATCCTCGTCGCCGACGACACGCCGGAGATGGTCGAGGTCCTCACCGATATCCTCGAGTCCCGCGGGCATCAGGTGGCGGTGGCCAAGGACGGGGTGGAGATGATCGAGAAGGGCAAGACCCTCATGCCCAAGCTCATCATCTCCGACCTCATGATGCCGGGCGCCTACGGCTCCTCGGCCTACAAGGCCCTGCAGGAAGACCCCCATACCAAGGGCATCCCGACCATCTTCCTCACCGCGGTGACGCCGGCGCAGGCCTCCAAGGTCGTGCCGCAGGGGCCGAACGTGCGGCTCATCCACAAGCCGCTCGACATGATGCAGCTGCTCAACACGCTCAACGAGCTCTTGGCGGCCTGAGCCCGTCCGGTTCCCGCCCTCCCATGTACCCGCCCTCCCAGGAGCCGCCCTCCTCCAAGTTCCCGGGGTTTGGCTACGGCAGAATTTACGCGCTTCGGGCGCGTGGCTTGAAGATTGCTAACGGCCGCAATCCTTCAAGCTCGAACAGATCAACGGCGACGGAACGGTATTGGGCCAGCTACGTGCACGCTT
>JACPXC010000042.1 GCA_016196755.1 Elusimicrobiota bacterium | reverse complement strand
CAGCTCGCCCAGACCCTTCCGCCGTTCTCCGTTCCAGATCCTCGAATTGCCGGCCGTTCGGCAATTCGAGGATCCACGCGCCCGAAGCGCGTAAACTCCACTGTGCCGGTGAGCAACTCGCCCCCCAAACCCCGGGAACATGGAGCCCCGGCCCCTTGAATTCCGCCGTCCCGGGCACTACCCTCAGGCATGGCCCATCCCGCCCCGCCCAAGACCCGGACCTGGTCGTTCTCGTTCTCCGTCACGCGCACCGAACCTGACGGTACCGGCGAGACCGCGCTGTCCTGGGTCAAGCGTCTGAGCATGCTCGACCTAGCCCTCATCGCCGCGGCGCTCACGCTTTTTCTCGTCGAGCCGCTGGCGGTGTCGATGTACCTCACCCACCGCAAGCTCATCCCGGCCGCGGAGTCCTGCGCCTCCCTACAGGGCCAGCAGGTGGTGTTGCAGCAAGACTACGCCCCGGCGCCCCATGCGTCCCTCTTGCCGGGGCCCGAAGACCGCGAACAGAGCCTCATTACCCCGCTCAACGCCCGGGACCCCTCCAGCCTGATCATGACTCCCTCAGGGCATTAGGGAACTTTTTTCGCCTTTTCGCGTACTAGCAGGATGCGCGCGGAGGCGTTCCTGCGGCCGTTGGCCTGGGGCTTGGCCGTCTACGCGGCCCTCCTCTCGGGTCTCTGGCAGCTCGGCGTCTTCCGCGTCCATGCCCCGCCGGCATTGGCCGCCAAGGCGCGCGCCGAGACGACGGCGCTCTCGGGTACCCTGCTCTCCGGCGTCACCCCGAAGCGGCCGGGGGACCGCTATTGGTTGCGGGCCGACGAGGCCGACGGCGCGCCCGTCTCGCCGACCAAGGTGCTTGTCTACCTGGCCCGGAAAGCGGAGGGAGGGTCGTTTCTGCGCCCCGGCCAGCGCGTGCGCCTGAGCGGCAAGCTGCGCGGGCCGGCGCGGGCGCGCAATCCCGGAGATTTCGACGAGGCCGCCTTCCTCGACATGCGCGGCGCGGCGCTCGTGCTCCACGCCCGTTCGGTCTCCGTGCTCGCTCAGCCGCCCTGGCGATGGCTGCCCTGGGCCTGGGGGGAGTCTGTCCACCTGGCCATCCACCGCTGGCTCGCGCGCGGCTTCGGGGCCGTCGAGGCCTCGGTGCTCGAAGGCCTGTCCCTGGGCTATCGAGGCGCCCTGCCTGCCGCCCTCGAGCGGGACTTCGAGCGCTCGGGGGTCGTCCAGCTCCTGACGCCCTCGGCCGATAAGCTGACGTTGCCGATGGGGGGGGCGTTCGTCCTCGGGCTGGCCTTCGGGCTCGGACCCGGTGCGCGCGCACTGCTGGTGCTGGCCGTCGGCGCCCTCCAGCTCTTGATCGTCATCCCAGACCCGTCCCATACGCGTCCGTACCTGATGGCCGCATCCGCCCTGGCGGCGCGGCGGCTCGGCCGAGAACCGGGATTATTCCAGGTCTGGGTCCTGGCGGCCTGGGCCACCCTGCTCTGCGACCCGCGGCAGTTGTTCAACGCCGGGTTCGTTTTGACCTACGGCGCTCTCCTGCCCATAATCGCGGTGCTGCCGCGCTGGACGGAGCCGCTGCGGGATTTGCCGCCCGCGCTCCGGTTGGTCGGGACGGGGCTGGCCTTGCAGTGCGTCCTGCAGGCGGCGCTGACACCGGCCTTCGCTTCCTACTTCGGGACGATCTCCCTGGCATCCATGCTCGTCAACCTTGCGGCGTTCCCGGCGGCTACCGTGGCGACGGTGGCGGTCTGGTCGGGCTGTCTGCTCTCTATGCTCCCCGCGCCGCTCGACGCCTTGTCCGCCCCTTCCCGATGGGCCGCGGGCTTCATAGCCCGATCCCTGATCGCCGTGTGCGCTCGAGCCTCGGCCCAGCCGTGGGCGGCGGTGGAGGTCCCGGCGCCCGGGCCGGGGGCCCTCCTCGTCTATGGGTTGGCCGCCGGGGCGCTCTTCGCCCTGCCCGACCGGGGTCGGGCGCGGACCCTGGCCGGCGCCGCGCTGTGCTCGGCGGCCTGGCTCGGCGCGGCCGTGGCGGCGGCCCCGCCGCGGCTGAGCGTCACCATGCTGGAGGGACGGCGCGGCGGGGCGGCGGTGGCGGTTCTCCCGGACGGCCGGCGGCTCATCCTGGGCGACGGCGTTGGGCCCGCCGTCCTGCGCGCCGCCCTGCGCCGGCTGGGGCCGGGCGGCGCAAAGCGCCACCCGGGCCCGGCGCGCCTGTCCCTCGGCGGCGTCAGCCTGGTCTGGCGTCCCGAGGGGCTCGTCGCCGCCCTCCGGGGAAAAGAAGTATACTGCGTCCGCTCCGGTCCTCCGTCGAAGAAACCGCTTCCGTGTCCCGCTTCGGCCACGGTCGAGACGCGGCGCACCGGGGCCGTGGAGCTCTTCACCGATGGCCGCCAGATCGCGCTCGTCTTCCTCGAACGGGGTGTCGACCGTGGCCCTGTTCCATAACCCGGACAAGGCCGAGGTCGTGCGCGCCCTCAAGGGCGTGCGCGCCCTCCTGTCCCGCCGAGGCGTCAACGTCCGGCCGGCGACGCCGGAGCGCGCCGCAGCCTGGGTCGGCGCCTGCGACCTGGCGATCGCCATCGGCGGCGACGGCACGATGCTCCGCATAGCGCGCTTCCTAGCCCCCCACGGCGTGCCGCTCTTGGGCGTCAACGCCGGCGGCTTGGGCTACCTGAGCGCCATCGATCTCGCCGACTTCCCCCGCGAGGCCGCGCGCGTCGCCGCCGGCCGCTTCGTGGTCGAGCCGCGCTGGATGCTCTCGGTCGAGGTGCGCCGCGCCGGCCGGCGGGTCTTCGGCCCCGCCACGGCGCTCAATGACTGCGTGGTGCGCTGCGGCGACCAGGCCCGTGCCGTGCGGCTCGAGGTGGAGTCCTCGGGCCGCCCCGTGGCGGCCTACTTCGGCGACGGCCTGGTCGTGGCCACGCCGACCGGCTCGACCGCCTACGCCTTGGCGGCCGGCGGGCCGCTGCTCATCCCCGGCGTCGACGCCGTCCTCCTGGCCCCGATCTGTCCGCACTCGCTGACCCAGCGCCCGGTGGTCGCGCCCTCCGACCAGCCGCTGCTCCTGCGCCTGACCCGCCGCCATCCCTACGACCGCCCGCAGGCCCTGGTGGGCCTCGACGGGCAGGTCGGCCTGCGCCTGCGCGTCGGCGACGAGATCGAGATCTCGCGGTCCCCGCGCCCTTTTAAGCTGCTGGTCCCGCCGGAGCGCAACCATTACGAGCTCCTGCGCGCCAAGCTCAAGTGGGCGGAGCGCTGATGCTGACCCGGCTGACGATCAAGAACTTCGCCGTCGTCGAGGCCCTCGAGCTCGAGCTCGGGGCCGGGCTGACCGCTTTCACGGGCGAGACCGGGGCGGGCAAGTCGATCTTAGTCGAGGCCCTGGGATTTCTAGCCGGCGGGCGCGGCAGCGCCGATTGGCTGCGCGCCGGCGCGGCGCGCCTCGAGGTCTCGGGCAGCTTCGTCTCGGGCGGGAAGACCGTGTCGGTCCGCCGCGAGCTCGACGGTGAGGGCCGCTCGAAGGTCTTCCTCGACGGCAAGCCCGGGACGGTGTCGGCCCTGGCGCGCCTCTGCGAGGGCTTAGTCGACTTCCACGGCCAACACGAGCACCAGACCCTGATGCGGCCCGGTTCCCAGCTCGAGCTCCTCGACGCCTTCGCCGGGCTCGAGGCTCAGCGCGCCGCGATGACCGAGGCTTGGGCGCGCCGCGCGGAGCTCTCGGCCCAGCTGGCGGCGCTCCAGATGAGCGCGGAGGAACGAGAGCGCCGCCTCGACCTTCTGCGCTTCCAGGCCTCCGAGCTCAAGGTCTGCGACCCCCGGCCCGGCGAGGAGGCCGAGCTCGAGGCCGAGTTGCCGCGCCTCAAGCACGCCGCCCGGCTCGGTGAACTGGCCGGCGCGGCCTATGCGCGGCTCTACGAGGCCGAGGGCTCCGCCGAGGAGCAGCTCGGCGCGGCGGAGCGTTCGCTCGAGGAGATGGCCCGCCTCGACCCTTCCCTGGAGCCCGCCCGCGAGGCGCTGGCCCGCGCGCGCGAGGCCGCCTCGGAGGCGGCGTCGGCGCTGGGCGCCTATAAGGACGGCGAGGGCGCCGACCCCGCGCGTCTCGATGAGGTCCTGACCCGGCTCGAGACATTGGCCAAGCTCAAGCGCAAGCACGGCGGCACCGAGGAGGACCTCGTGGCGGCCCTCCGGCGCTTCGAGGCCGAGCTGGCCGCGCTCGAGAACCATGGCGAGCGCTCCGGCGCCGTCGAGACCGCCCTGGCCGCGGCCGAGAAGAAGGCGCTCTCCCTGGCCTCGGACCTGCACAAGGCGCGGGTCAAGGCCGGCAAGCGCCTCTCCGAACGCGCCCAGGCCGAGCTGGCCGGCCTGCACCTCGATAAGGCCCGGTTGGCGGCCTCGGTGGAGCTCGACGACGAGGCCTTGGGTCCGACGGGGGCCGACCGCGTCGAGTTCCTCCTCGCGGCCAACCCCGGCGAGCCCCTCAAGTCCCTGCGCGCGGTGGCCTCGGGCGGCGAGCTCTCGCGCGTGATGCTCGCCCTCAAGACCGTGCTGGCCGAGGCCGACCGCGTCGGCACCTTGGTCTTCGACGAGGTGGACGCCGGCGTCGGCGGCGCGGTGGGGGCCGCGGTCGGCGAGCGGCTGGCCGCCCTGGCCAAGCGCCGCCAGATCCTCGTCGTCACCCATCTGCCGCAGGTGGCCTGCCGCGCCGCGGCGCACCTCGAGGTCGCCAAGGGCGTCCGCGGCGGCCGCACCCAGACCCGCGTCGCGCGGCTGGACGGGAAGGCCCGCGTCGAGGCCCTGGCCCGCATGCTCGGAGGCCGCGCGGTGACCGAAGCCAGCCGCCGCCACGCCCTCGAGCTCCTGGAGACAGCATGACCGAGCATAGCGCAGGGAATGGTCGACCTTGTTTTCGTAGGGAGCGACCATGACAGACACCCCCGTCCGCGTACGCTTTGCCCCGTCCCCGACGGGCTATCTTCACATCGGCGGCGCCCGCACGGCGCTGTTTAACTGGCTTTTGGCCCGGCGCATGAAGGGCACCTTCGTCCTGCGCATCGAGGACACCGACGAGGTGCGCTCGACGCCCGACTCGGTAAACGCCATCGTCGACTCGATCCGGTGGCTGGGCCTGGACTGGGACGAGGGGCCGACCACGCCCAAGGCCGGCGGCGGCTACGAGTCGAAGGGACCGCACTCGCCGTACTTCCAGATGGAGCGCCAGGAGATCTACCGGAAGTACGCCGGGCAGCTGCTCTCCGAGGCCAAGGCCTACAAGTGCTACTGCACCAAGGACGAGCTCGACGCTATCCGGCGCCAGGCCCAGCTCGAGAAGCGGCCGCCGCGCTACGACGGGCGCTGCCGCCACTTGACCGAAGCCCAGCGCGCCGACCTCGAGGCCAAGGGCCGCACCGCCTCGGTGCGCCTGCGCATGCCCGACGAGGGGGCCACGGTCGTGCACGACATCGTGCGCGGCGACGTCTCCTTCGAGAACTCGCTCCAGCAGGACTTCGTCATCGTGAAGACGGCCGGCGGGCCGACCTATAACTTCGCCTGCGTCGTCGACGACCACCTGATGGGCATCACCCACGTCACGCGCGGCGACGAGCACCTCTCCAACACGCCGTCGCAGATCCAGCTCTACTTCGCCCTGGGCTGGGAGCCGCCGATCTTCGCCCACCTGTCGATGATCCTGGGCCCCGACGGCCAGAAGCTCTCCAAGCGCCACGGCGCCACCTCGGTGCTCGAGTACCGCGACCAGGGCTATCTGCCGGAGACCATGCGCAACTATCTGGCCTTGCTGGGTTGGTCGACCAAGGATTCCCAGCAGCTCTTCGCGCCCGGAGAGCTCGAGTCCAAGTTCGACCTGGCGGGCTGCCAGAAGAACCCCGCCACGTTCGACACCGTGAAGCTGAAGTGGATGAACGGCGAGTACATCCGCGCGCGCTCCGCCTCGGCGCTCCTAGACGACGCCTGGCCGTTCGTCGAGGCCGCGGGCCTCGGCGGCGTCGCGCGCGACCGTTTGACGGCGGCCGTGGCGCTCGAGCGCGAGAAGGTCAAGCTCCTAAGCGAGGTCCCGGCGCTCGTCGACTTCTTCTTCAAGGAAGTCGAGTATCAGCCCAAGGCGGTCGAGAAGGTCCTCAAGAAGGAGGGGGCCGGCAAGGTCCTGGAGGGGCTCGGCGTCGCCTTGGCCGGGCTCGAGGATTTCCGCGAGAAGCCGCTCGAGGAGCGCATCCGCAGGTTCTGCGACGAGAACGGGCTCAAGCCCGGTCAGGTGTTCCACCCCATCCGCGTGGCGGTCTCGGGCCGCACCGAGGGGCCCACGCTCTTCGGGATGATCGAGCTCTTGGGGAAGGCCGAGGTGCTCAAGCGCCTGCAGGCCGCCCGGCCGCTGGCGTCCTAGGCCGGGCCTCCTACATAACCCCAGCGAGGCCCGGCACAGCGGGGCTCCGCCCCGCTAGAAGAGAGAGCGCGCGCCGCGCGCGAGGTAGACCGTCAGCGCCGCGCCGGCCAGCGTGGCCGCGCCCGCCACCAGCGACAGGAGCAGCGGGATCGACGTCCCCGGCGCCAGCCAGCCCGCTCCGTAGATCAGCGCCAACGGCAGCAGGTTCAGGACGACGGAAGCCGTGTTGATCCGGCCGAAGGCGGCGACCTGGCGCTCCTCCGAGAGGCGGTTGAGGTAGAGGGCCTTCCAAAGGATCATACCCGCCGCCACGCCGAGGCCCATGAGGTAGACCGACGCCAAAGCGAGCGCCGGACTGCCCAGTCCAAGCACCGACCAGAGAAACGCCGCCACCGCGACGACCCCCGCGATCGACAGTACCCGCACCGGCAGGGCGCCCACCAGCTTCGGGGCGAAGACCTTGAGCAGCGAGAACGACAGGCTGCCCAGCGAGTAGAGGCCGACGAACCAGCCGGACAGGCTGGGGTCCCGGAACACCTCGAGCGCGAAGAACGGCGAGAGCAGGAAGTAGAACGCGTAGTGCATGCTCCAGAAGAAGAGGTAGGGCATGAAGGCGGCAAGAGGCAGTCCGCCGTCCTTCGCGTCTTCGGCCTTCCCCGGCCGCGCCGCTTCCTGGGGCGCGTCGGCCTTGATGGCCCGGAACGGGAGGGTGCTGGCCACCATCGCGAGGCCGGCGACCACCGCGAAGGCGCCCACGGTGGCGGGGCTCAGGAGCGCCCCGAAGGCCATCGACGTCGCCATATAGACCGGCGCCACCACGAGGTAGTAGAGCGCGCCGGCCCGCGCCAGCAGGTCGCGGTCGCCCTGGCCGAGGATGCGCACGGTGATGTCCTGCTCGGCGATGCCGCGCAGCATCCCGTACTGCATCCCGCCCAGGGCCGAGAACGCGGCGAGGTGGAGCGTCGACACCGGGCCGAGGAAGGCGTGCGAGAGCGGGAGCGAGACGAACATCGCCGCCAGCGCCACGTTGGACCAGATGTAGGCGCTCTTGGGTCCGAAGCGCTTCACCCACCAGGCGCCCAGCCAGCCGCCGGGGATGACGGCCGCCAGGCCGATCGCCTGCGACAGGGAGATCGACGCCGGCCCGATCCCGTGCGACATGAGAGGGATGAGCACCGTGCTGACCGCCTGGCCGATGCTCGAGAGGGCCAGGCCGCCTAGGAAGAGCTTGTAGCCCAGGGGCAGCGGTTTCGGCGCTAGCTCGGGTTCGACGGGTTCGGGTCGCGCTTCGGGTTCGGCGACGCCCGAGGCGGCCAGGCGTCCGCGGGGCTGCGCGCCGCGGCCCAGGGCGAGGACGGCGTCGGTCCCGGCGCCGCGCCGGCCCAGGCCGGAGCCGTCGAAGACGCGGCCGGCCAGGACGGCGGGTCCGCTCTTGGCCGGCGCGCCGGCTTGGGGGACCAGGGCCGCGGCCTGGGTCTTCGCGGCGGGAAGGTTTCGGCGGGGGGCGGCGGGTGCGGTCTCCGTCTTTGCCGGCCGGAACCGTAGGTCGGCCGCGATGGCCGCGGGCAGGGCGACGGAAAGCGCCGCCGCGGCGACGGCGGCCGGCATCGAGGCGGTCGGGCGCGCGGAGGGGGCGAGGGACGGGGCCGCGACCAGGACGGGCGCCGAGCCTAGGACCGGCGCGCTGAGGACGGGCGCCGCGGCGGCTTGCGTCATCGCGGGGGCGAAGGCCGGCAACGGGGCGACGACGGGCCGCGTCGTCACGACGCTGACCGGGCCGGCCCAGGCGGGCGCGCCGGAGGCGGCCAGGGCGCAGGAGAGCAGGGCCGCCAAGAGTCGCCGCATCTGTCCTGATTCTAACCCGAAGGGGGGGAGGCTACGACGGCCCTTTGGGGAGGGTGGCGCTGGGTCCATTAGGCGGTTATTCTCGGGGCATGGCCGCCGGGGAGTCCCTGAGGACGGGCTTCATCGAGATCCGGGCGCATAAGCTGCGGTCGTTCCTGAGCTTCTTCGCGATCGCTTTCGGCGTCGCCGCCATCCTCTACACCTTTGCGAACCTCAACCTCATGTATGATCGCCGCGACCGGGGCTTCCGCTTGTCCGGGACCGGAAGGATCACCGTCTCCCGGAGCGAGACGCCCGGGGGCCCCGCCGAGGGGGCCCGCTCCAAGGGGTTGACGTCCGCCGACGCCGCGGCGATCCGCCGCGCCCTCCCCTGGGCCTACCTTGTCGGTCCCAAGACCTACACGCAGGTGCAGTTCGTCGACGGCCCTTTTCAGGTGGAGGCCGGCGTCGCCGGCGTCTCGCTGGACTGGCCCAAACGGGGCTGGGTCTTCACCCAGCGGGGCCGGTTCTTCAACGCCCACGACATGGAGACCGCCGCCAAGGTCTGCATCGTGATGGAGCCGGGCGCCTGGTCGGGGCCGAAGCCCGATTGGTGGGCACGGCGGTCGGGCAGGGATTTCAACGCCCACATAGCGCGGAGCGACCCGTTGGGCCGGGTCATCCAGCTTGGCGGGGGACTCTACACCGTCGTCGGCGTCCTCAAGGACCCGCCGAAGGACAAGGACCCGCGCTGGAGCCACATGGGGCACGGCAATATCCTCGTCCCGCTCAGCACGGCCCAGCGCTACCTGAGCCCGATGGAGCCGGGCAGGGCGCTGGACGCGGTCGACCAGATCGTCGTGGAGACCGGCAGCCTCGAGACCATCCCGCGCGCGCTGCGGAGGATCGAGGAGTTGCTCGCCGAACGCCATCGCGGCGTGGCAGACTACGAGGTCAGCGATTTCCAACAGACCATCCTCAGCATGATGGCGCACTTCCGCCAGGAGGCCGTAGCCTTCTTGGCGGTGGCGTTGGTCGCCATGCTGGCCGGCGGCGTGGGCATCATGAACGTCACCCTGGCCACTGTCTTCTCGCGCTACCGCGAGATCGGCATACGCCGGGCCCTGGGGGCCACGCGCGGCGACATCCTCCTGCAGTTCCTGGCCGAGGCCGCGCTGCTCGGCGTCATCGGCGGGATCTTCGGCGCCCTGATGGGGACGGCCGGCGTCCGCTATCTCTCGGAGGACGGGCTGGAGGCCGCTAGGGCCCTGTGCTGGTGGCATTTCCCGGCGATCCTCGGGCTCGCCGCCGGGATCGCCGTCGTGTTCGCGGCCGTGCCGGCGTACCGCGCCTCGCGCCTGCATCCCGTCCAGGCCCTGCGCTTCGAATGACGCCGGACGTATTGAATCCGTAACACCTCGGGGCCACACTATCAAGGTGAAGTACTGGGTCTTCAGCGACTCGCGCATCCTCGGCCCTTATTCGCGCGAGGAGCTCTCGGGCATCGACGCGGTCCACGCCGGGACCCTGGTCTGCCAAGAGGGCACGACCGGCGTCCAGGACGGCGATTGGCGCGCCCTCGAGGCCGTCCCGGAGCTGGCCGGGCTGGCTATGGCGGCCGCCCCGGCGGGCTACGGCGGCCCGCCGTACTCGGAGACCCTGGCCTCCGACGATATGCCCGCGGCGGCCTGGCCGCCCCCTTTCGAGGACGACCCGCGCTTTAACTTCTGGATGCGCGAGGAGGTCGGCGCCACCCGCAACGCCGAGCTCGAGATCTCCCTGCGTCAGATGCGCGAGCAGATGGCGCGCCACGAGCGCCGGCAAGACGAGATCCTCGACCGCCTCAACGCCAAGGACTCGCTGCTCCAGGACCGCGAGCGCGAGATCGCCGACCTGCGCGCCCGGCTGACCCTCTTTGAGACCGGCGCGGTCCCCGTGGCGCGCTCCGTCCCGGCCGCCGCCACGGCCTCGGAGGCGGCACTTCCTCGCGATAGCGCTCCCGAGACGCCGGCCAAGGCCGCCCCGCCGGTCCAGAAGGTGGCGCCGCCGGCAGCCCGCCCGCCGCAAGCCGCGCCGCCCGCCGCCAAGCTCGAGCCCGCCCCAGAGCCGGTCGTTGAGGCTCCGTCAAAGGAGTCCCCGGCGCGCGCCGCCGCGCGCGCGGCCCGCGCCCGGCCCCCGATGGAGGTCGTCATGCCGCCGGCCGAGTCCCCGGCGCTCGACCCCGAGCCTCTTAGCGGTCCGCCGGAGCCGTCGTTCGGGGTCGAGGCCCCGCCGCTGGAGTCCTCCTTCGGAATCCCGGAGAGCGAGTCGCTCTCGCCGGTCTCGGACGTGCCGCCGCCGCTGGAGTTCGCCGTGCCCGGACTCGAAGAGGCTGTCGAGGCCCCTCCGTTGGAGGCCCCGCCCGGCTACTTGGACCCCGCCGCTCCGCCGCCGATGCCGCAGTTCGTCGATCCGGCGTTCGCTTCCCAGCCCCAGCCGCAGCAGCCTGGGTCCATGCATACGCCTCAGACCACGATCTTCCCCCAGCAGGGCGGCCTCGCCCTTACGCCCGGCTCCGTGCCGCTGGGCAGCGGCGGCCCGCTCCCGTTCGGGGGGACGCCCGAGCCGATTCCTCTTGGCGACCCCGGGGCCATGACCCCGATGCCGACCATGGGCCAGCCCGACCTGCCGCAGACCGTCATGCAGGGCCTGGGCGTGGCCGGTCAGGCCACGCCGTTCCCGTTCGGCCAGCAGACCCCCCTGCCGCGTCTGCCCGGGCAGGAGACCACGGGCTTCGACGCCGCCCTGACGGCGCCCCGCCCGATGGAGAGCCCGACGCCGGGCCAGCCCCCGCTGGTCCCGCCCACCGGGGCTACCAAGCCGACCGTGGCGGCGCGGGTCAAGGAGGCCTTCCGCTCCAAGAAGTTCCTCATCATCCTCGGCGTGGCCGTGGTGCTCCTGGGGCTCATCCTGGGCTTCTTCCTGCGCGACCCGAAGAAGCTGGCCAAGACCGTCGACATCGGTCCCGAGCAGAAGACCGCGGGCAGCTTCAACGTCGACACCGGCGGTACGCCCGACGGCTCCCCTCAGGCCCCGCAGGCCAGCCCGTTCCAGAAGCGCGGCGACTCGTCGGGGGCCGAGCCCGCGGCCGCCGAGCCGGCCCCGCCTCCTGCCGCGCCGGCGCCCAAGGGGCGCGATTACGTATCCGACCAGCGCGTCGAGGCCATGGAGTTCGTCAAGAACTATAGGCTCGACGAGAGCCGCGGGACCATCGGGGCGTGGCTGCAGTACTCGTTCCTCGGCCCCGAGACCACCCCCGAGTGGTCCGCGGGCGCGATCGAGAAGGACATCTGGTTCGTCCAGTACAACGTCTTCAAGGGCGCGCCGGGGGGGCGCGGCCGCAAGCCGACCTACAGCTTCCGTTTCGAGGTCGATCTGGGCAAGCGGAGCCTGAAGGGCTCCAATCCTTCCGCCCAGGAGATGCTCAACACCGGGCGGCCGCGGGCCAAGCCGACCCGCCGGCCCGCCAAGCGTCGGCGCGCGGGCTCCCAGCAGCAGCCGCTGCCCGGCGACGAGGAGCTCGACGGCTCCTCGGGTGGGGCCGACGCGTTCAATAATCCGGGCGGTTGACAAACTTCCGCTTGGCTGTTACCTAATAGTGTCGGTGCTTTCGTCGTTCCCGCCGAGACATGTCTCCAACAGTGTCTACGATCCCCAGCGGCGCTAGCCGCGAGACCCGTCCCACCTCCGGAGCCAACGCGGCCCCCGGCGCGGGGCTTTCCCTGAGCATCCCCAAGCGCATGGGCGACCTCATGGTCGAGGTCGGCGCGCTGTCGCAGGAGATGCTCGACCAGGCGCTGGAGGCCCAGCGCAAGACCGGCGGCAAGCTGGGCTCCCTGATCGTCTCGATGGGCTTTCTGCCCGAGGAGAAGCTGCTCGAGTTCCTGGCCCTGCAGGTCGGCATCCGCTTCGAAAAGATCTCCGAGCGCGGTCCCATCCCGCCCGAGGTCCTGGCCGCCGTCCCCGAGAAGCTGGCCCGCGAGCACACCCTCCTGCCGATCGCGCTCACCCCCGGCAAGGACGGGGCCACGCTGACCATAGCGGTCTCGGACCCGCTCAACGTCCTGGTGCTCGACGACCTCAAGATGATGACCGGCTACCAGGTGGTCTCGGTCCTGGCCTCCGAGCGCGAGATCCTCGAGACGATCGCCAAGTCCTACAAGCAGGAGACCGCCCAGGAGGCGCTCGACCACATACTCGAGGCCTCCGGCTCCTCCGCCGCGGAGGCCCAGGGGGTCCAGACCGTGTCGGCGGATGCCGAAGCGCGGGCGGCCGGCGACGACATCCTCTCGCTCGAGCGCACCGGCGAGGGCTCGCCGGTCATCCAGATGGCGAACCTCCTGATCCACTCGGCGATCAAGGCGCGCGCCTCGGACATCCACCTCGAGCCTTTCCCGAAGGAGGTCAAGGTGCGCTTCCGCATCGACGGGGTGCTCAACGAGCAGCCGGCCCCGCCCAAGCGCTTCCAGAACGCCCTGACCTCGCGCATCAAGATCATGGCCAACCTCGACATCGCCGAGAAGCGCATGCCGCAGGACGGCCGCATCAAGCTCAAGGTCAACAACAAGGAGTACGCCCTGCGCGTCTCGGTCCTGCCGGTCGTCCATGGCGAGAAGATCGTCATGCGCATCAACGACGCCTCGGCCCTCCAGGTCGACCTAAACAAGCTGGGCTTCGAGCCCGAGGCCCGCGCGGTCTTCGACAAGTGCCTGCGGGCGCCCTACGGCATCAACCTCATCACCGGCCCGACCGGCTCCGGCAAGTCGACGACGCTTTACTCCGCGCTCTCGATGCTCAACGAGCCGGGCGTCAACATCTCCACGATCGAGGACCCGGTCGAGTACCAGCTCCTGGGCATCAACCAGGTCCAGGTCAACGCCGAGATCGGCCTCAACTTCGCGGCCGGCCTGCGCTCTTTCCTGCGCCAGGACCCGGACGTCATCATGGTCGGTGAGATCCGCGACCTCGAGACCGCCGCCATCTCGATCAACGCCGCCTTGACCGGCCATCTGGTCTTTTCTACCCTGCATACCAACGACGCTCCCGGCGCCATCACGCGCATGGGGATGATGGGGATCGAGCCGTTCCTCATGTCGTCGTCGCTCTTGATGGTGGTGGCGCAGCGTCTGGTCCGCGGGATCTGCAAGGAGTGCCGCGAGACCTACGAGGTGGACGCCGACTGGCTCGTGAAGCTGGGGGTGGCCAAGCACCAGCTGCAGGTGTCTGAAGGCGGAAAAGTGGCGCTGTCGCGCGGCAAGGGCTGCGAGAACTGCGTCGGGACGGGCTACCGCGGCCGGATCGGGCTCTACGAGGTGCTCGAGGTGACCGACCCGATCCGCAAGCTCATCATGGACCGGGCGCCGATCTCGGCCATCAAGGATGTTGCGCGCAAGCAGGGCATGGTCAACCTCCGGGCCTGCGGCATCCGCAAGCTCCTGAGCGGGCAGACGACGGTCGAGGAGATGATCCGGGTGACGGCGGCGGAGTAGGGCGGGGAGAAGCCATGGTCTCGATGAGCGAGCTGTTCATGATGATGCACGAGCGGGGCGCTTCCGACCTGCACATCACGGCCGGCGCCCCGCCCACCCTGCGCATCGACGGCGAGCTCGTCCCCACCCCTTTCGAGAAGCTCAACGGCGAGGCCACGCAGACGCTCATCTTCTCGATGATGACCGACGAGCAGCGCGCCCGCTACGAGGCTACCAACGAGCTCGACATGGCTTTCGGCTTAAAGGGCATCGGCCGCCTGCGCATGAACGTGTTCCGTCAGCGCGGCGCCTGCGGCGCCGTCATCCGCGCCATCCCACAGTCGTTTATGACCTTCGAGGAGCTGGGGATGCCGCCGGTCATCTACGACGTCATGAAGATCCCCAAGGGCCTCATCCTCATCACCGGCCCGACAGGCTCGGGAAAGTCGACCTCCCTGGCGGCCATGATCGACTTCCTCAACGAGCGCCGGAGCCTCCACATCGTCACCATCGAGGACCCGATCGAGTACGTCCACTCCCACAAGAAGAGCATCGTCAACCAGCGCGAGGTGGGCCAGGACACCGGCACCTTCCAGGTGGCCCTGCGCCACGTCCTGCGCCAGGACCCCGACGTCATCCTCATCGGCGAGATGCGCGACCTGGAGACCATCCAGGCCGCCCTGACCATCGCCGAGACCGGCCACCTGGTCTTCGCGACGCTGCACACCAATGACACGGCGCAGACCATCAACCGCATCATCGACGTCTTTCCGCCGCATCAGCAGGAGCAGATCCGGGTCCAGCTCTCGTTCGTGCTGCAGATCATCTTCTCCCAGGTCCTCGTCCCCAACGCTTCGGGTCAGGGGCGCTCGATGGCCTGCGAGGTCATGACCGTGACGCCGGCGGTGCGCAACCTCGTGCGCGAGCAGAAGGTCGAGCAGATCCTCATGACCATCCAGACCGGCGGCAAGTTCGGGATGCAGACCATGAACCAGTCGCTGGCCGCCCTCTATAAGAAGGGGCGGGTCACCTACCAGGAAGCCATCCAGCGCTCGTCGGACCCCGAGGACTTGAAGCGCCTCATCCAGCGCGCGTCGACGCCGGCCTGATAACGCATGCCCACGTTCACCTATAAAGCCAAGGACTCCGCCGGAGGCGTCAAGACCGGCGTCCTCGACGCCGGCAAGGAGGCCGAGGCGGTCCAGAAGCTGCGCGCCGAGAAGCTGACGGTCCTCGAGATCGCCGAGCAGACGCCCGGCATCATGGCGGCGATCAAGGAGAAGCTCCTCGGCAAGCCCGAGGTGGCCTCCCGGGACCTGGTGCTGTTCTCGCGCCAGCTCTCGACTTTGGTCTCCGCCGGCGTGCCGATCGTCCAGAGCCTGACCATCCTCGAGGACCAGCAGGAGAATCCCACCTTCAAGACGATACTCGGCGAGGTCCGCCTCGACATCGAGGCCGGCCTGTCGATCTCGGACGCTTTGAAGAAGCACCCCGACGCCTTCCCCGAGATCTACACCGCGATGATCCGCGCCGGCGAGCTGGGCGGCATCCTCGACACCATCCTCGAGCGCCTCTCGGGCTTCCTCGAGTCCAGCGAGGCCCTCAAGGCGAAGGTCAAGGGCGCGATGATGTACCCGGCCATCGTGCTGACTATCTGCAGCGTCGTCACCGTCTTCCTGCTCGTGTTCGTCATCCCGACCTTCGCCACGATCTTCGAGAGCTTCGGCAAAGAGCTGCCGATGCCGACCCAGATGCTCATCGATCTCTCGAACATCATGAAGAAGTTCTGGTATGTTCTGGTCGCTGGCCCGTTTGTGACGTACAAGCTCTTTATCCGCTACTACAAGACGCAGGCCGGCCAGAAAGTGGTCGACTCGTACACCCTGAAGGCGCCTGTCTTCGGCATCCTCCTCAAGAAGGTCGCCGTGGCCAAGTTCACGCGCACCCTGGGCACCCTGATCAAGTCCGGCGTCCCGATCATGCAGGGCCTCGAGACCGTGGCGGCCACGGCCGGCAACAAGGTCATCGAGGACGTCGTGCTCTCGGCCCGCGAGTCGATCCGCGAAGGCGGCCGGCTGGCCGACCCGCTCAAGAAGAGCGGGGTGTTTCCGGCCATGGTGACCCAGATGATCGGGGTCGGCGAGGAGACCGGGGCCCTCGACCAGATGCTGAGCAAGATCGCCGACTTCTACGACCAGGAGGTCGACACCGCGGTCAAGGGCCTCACCTCGATGATCGAGCCCATCGTCATCGTCGTCATGGGCATCATCATCGGCACCATCGTCGTCGCCATGTTCCTGCCGATGTTCGCGCTCGGCTCCATGGTCGAATAATCCCTTAACTTTCGAGGACTTTCTTGCCGCGCAGGAGGCGGTGGTAGGTCACCGCGAAGCGATGGGCCTCGTTGCGGACGCGCTCGACTAAGCGGCGCGCGGGGCTCGAGGCCTCCAGGCGGATCGGGTCCGGGCGCCCCGGGACGAAGAGCTCCTCTTCGCGCTTGGCCAGCGAGGCCAGCGGTACCTTGAGCGAGACCTCGGCCAGGGCCTTCTCGGCGGCCGCCAGCTGGCCTTTCCCGCCGTCGATCAGGAATAGGTCGGGCAGGGGTGCCTCGCTTTCCTTGAGGGCGCGGGCCCGGCGGGCCACCACCTCGGCCATGGAGGCGAAATCGTCGATGCCGGCCACGGTGCGCACCCGGAAGCGGCGGTAATGGTCCTTGTGCGGCGCGCCGCCGGTGAAGCAGACCATCGAGGCCACGGTCTGGGCGCCGAAGAGGTGCGAGATGTCGAAGCACTCTATGTGGTGGGGCGGCCGGGGCAGGCCCAGCGTGGCCTGCAGGTCGCTGACCCCGTTGGAGGCCTCGAGGCGCTCGGCGACCTTCCCCGGGCGCACCTCGGAGTAGCGCACGCGCTCGGCCATGTGTTCGATGCCGGAGAGGTTGTCGCGCAGGCGGGCGGCCTCCTCGTAGTCGAGCCGCTTCGAGGCCCGGCGCATCTCGCGCGCCAGCGAGGTCTTGAGCCGCGCGTAGCGGCCCTCGAAGAACAGCCGCGCGTCGTCGGCGATGCGCCGATAGTCGTCGAAGGAGACCTTGCCGGCGCAGGGCGCGGGACACTCGCCCGTGTGGTAGTAGAGGCAGGCGTTGATCTTAGCCTGGGCCAGCGGCTTCTCGCGCGAGAACACCCAGTCGCAGGGTCTCAAGGGGATGAGACGGCGCTTCCAGAGGCTGCGCAGGAGCCCGCGCACCGGCGTCACCTTGGGATACGGGCCAAAGTACCTGGCCCCGTCGCGGCGCTTCTTGCGCACGACCCGCAGGCGCGGGTAATCCTCGTCTAAGCTCAGCCGGACCCACGGGTAGCTCTTGTCGTCCTTCCACATCGCGTTGAAGAACGGCATGTGGCGGCCGATGAGCCGCCGCTCCCAGACCAGGGCCTCGCGCTCGGAGTCGCAGGCGATGTAGTCGATCCGGCGCACCAGGGGTGCGAGGATGCTGGTCTTCATGTCCTTGGGGTTCTCGGCGAAGTACTGGGCCACCCGGCGGGCCAGGTTGATCGCCTTGCCTACGTAGAGCACCTCCCCGGCGGCGTCGCGCATGATGTAGACGCCGCAGGCCTGGGGGAGGTGGCTTCGGGAGGGGGGCTCTTGGCTCACCTATAGATTATAGCGGTCCGATTGACCGCCTTCCGACGGGAAAGCTATAATCCCCCACTATGGCAAAGCTAAAGACCGGGCGTCACACTGGCGCCATCAAGACTCACCGGCAGGCGCTCCGGCGCACAGCCCGCAACCGCGTCATCCGCCGCAAGGCGCGCGACGCCGCCAAGGATTTCCTCGAGGCCGTCACCAAGAAGGACAAGGGCGCGGCCGCCAAGCTGCTCGGCGCCGTGGCCAGCACCTGGGACAAGGCCGCCAAGAAGGGCACGATCCACTGGAAGACGGCGGCGCGCCGCAAGTCGCGCTTGGCCGCCCGTCTCAACAAGACCGCGGCTTAAGCCGCCTAAGCTGAAAGCGAGCGCCTCCCCGGTCGGGGAGGCGCTCGCTTTTTGGGTCACTGTCCACGTGGACAGTGGTGTGGATATCGGGCGGCGTCGGCCGCGTCGGGCTAGGATTTTCCGCAGGCCTTGAGCAGCAGGTTCTCGAGCTCCAAGGCGGGGTCGAGCCAGGACTTGGACTTGATGTCGGCCTCGACGTCGAGGCAGGCGCGCAGGGCCTTCACGAGCTGATGCTCCTTCACGCGGTCGGTCCAGTCGAAGAACGAGTCGTCGAAGCGGCGCTTGAGGCCGAGCTTGAAGAAGGCCTGGTCCTTGGGGACCCCGGCCTTGGCCAGGCGTTTGGCCTTGAGCTGGAGGTTGAGCGCGCTGCGCACCTTGGGCAGGAGCGAGTAGGCGTCCTCGCCTTCTTCCAATAGGGAGTGCAGCATCTTGACCGCCTCGGCGGCGTCGCGCTTCTGGACGGCGCGCGGGAAGTCCCAGATGTTGGTGCGGCGGCGCCAGCCCAGGCAGGCGGCGGCGTCCTCGGTGGTGGCTTTGCCCTTACCCTGCACGAACAGGCCGACCTTGGCCAGCTCGGCGCGCAAGACACCCCATTCCGTGCCGGACTCCTCGACCATCAGCTCGGCCGCCTCGGGCTGGAGCGTGAACCCCAGGCGCTTGGCTTCCTCGCGCAGGCGCCGGGCCGCGTCCTCGGGGCCTAGGGGGCGGAAGGAGACCTGCCCTCCGAGGGTCTGGGCGGCCGAGGCCGCCGGGTCCTTCTTGTCGGGCCAGGGCGCCGACGACGAAAGGCAGAGTACGGTGGAGGGGAGCGGGTCGCGCAGGTATTCGGCGATCAGGCGCAGGCCCGGCGCGCCGAAGTCGGCGCGCCGGACGACTACCAGGCGCCTGGCGCTGAACATGGGCGGGGTCGAAGCCGAGGAGACCGCCTCGGCCGCGGCGTCCGCGGCCTCGCCGGCCAGCTCGGTCAGGTTGAACTCGTCGGCGCCGACGGCTTTCTTTAGGTCCTCGACGAACTGGATCTTGCCCGCCTCGTCCTCGCCGAAGAGGTAGTAGACCGGCTTGAAGGAGCCTTTGGCCCACTCCTTGGCGTGAGCCGCGGGGGGCGCGTCGAACGGCATCAGTAGGGGGTCGGGTTGGTCGGCTTCGCCGGCGTCACGGGCGTGACGTGCGGCGGGGACGTCGGTTCGATCTCTCGCCGGGAGGTGCCGGTGATCGAGCCGAAGCCTTGGATGACGCGCTTGGTCACGTCGCGGGCGAGGACGTCCCAGACCAGCTCCCGGGCTTGCTCCTCGGTGATGCCGCCCACCAAGGTCGGGGCGTTGTAGGTCTGCACGCCCTCGAGGTTCGGCTCGGTCCAGAGCACCTGGTTCTTGGTGCGGTCGACGAAGTCGAGGTCGGCCATGACCCGCAGCTTGTAGGCCGTGGGGGCCAGGACGGAGTCGTATTGGGTCGGGATGAGGATGTAGCGGGTAAGGGTGAGTACGATGACGCCGTCGGCCAGGGTCTCGGGGACGACCGAGTAGCGGCCGTTGCGCAAAAACTCGTCGCGGATGCGCAGGGTCAGCTTGTCCTCGAGCCCGAACTGCTGGGTCTTGTTGATGACGGGCCGCACGGCCAGGCGCCTGATGTGGGCGGGCAGGATCTGGTCGGCGGGCTTGTAGACCAGGTCGTCGCCGCCGCCGCAGCCGGAGAGGGCCGCGGCGGTCAGAAGGAGGAGGGGGAGGAGTCGCTTCATTTGAGCACCACGTTGACGAGTTTGTCGGGAATGACGACGACCTTCACGACCTCGCGCCCCGCGGACTCGGCCTTGACCTTGGAGTCGGCCAGGGCCGCCGCCTTGAGCGCGTCCTGCGGCGAGCCCGCGGGGACGACCAGCTTCGCGCGGACCTTGCCGTTGACCTGGATGACGACCTCGACCTGGGACTCCTTTAGCTTCTCGGGGTCGTAGACCGGCCACGGCCGCGCCGACAGGAAGGCCGGGTTGCCGAGCCGCTCCCAGAGTTCCTCGGTGATGTGGGGGGCGAAGGGGTTGAGGATGGTCAGGAAGACCTCGGCGTCGGCCCGGGCGGGCTCCTTGGCGGCGTCGATGGCGTTCAAGTAGATGTCGAGCGCGCTGATCGCGGTGTTGAAGTGGAATATCTCGATGTCTTCGCCGACTTTCTTGATGGTGCGGTGGCGCAGGGCGGTCAGGCCTTCGCCTGCCGAGAGCTTGGCGGGGTCGTTGAAGGCCAGCCAGACCCGGCGCAGGAAGCGCACGCGGCCCATGATGTCCTTCATGTCCCAGGGCTTGGAGTCGTCGAACGGGCCCATGAACATCTCGTAGAGCCGGAAAACGTCGGCGCCGTGCTTGGCGAGGACGTCGTCGGGGTTGACGACGTTCTTCTTGGACTTGGACATCTTCTCGACCTGGACCGCCAGCTCCTCGCCGGTGCCGGAGAGCCGGGCCTTGCCGTCCTCTCCCTGCTCGATGTCGCCGTAGCCGTGGTAGACCCCGCGCGGGTCGCGGTACGAGAAGGAGAGGATCATGCCCTGGTGGCGGAGCTTCTGGAACGGCTCCTTGGTGGTGACCAGGCCGAGGTCGAAGAGCACCTTGTGCCAGAAGCGGGCGTAGAGCAGGTGCAGGACGGCGTGCTCGGCGCCGCCCACGTAGCAGTCGACCGGCATCCAGGACTTCTCGAGCGCGCCGGAGAACAGGCGCGCGGGATTGCGCGGGTCGAGGAAGCGCAGGTAGTACCAGCAGGAGCCGGCCCACTGCGGCATGGTGTTGGTCTCGCGCCGCGCGGGGGCGTGGCAGGCCGGGCAGTGCGTGTTGACCCAGGAGTGGACGTCGGCCAGGGGCGACTCGCCGGTGCCGGTGGGCTTGTAGTGGCGCACGTCGGGCAGGAGGATGGGCAGCTTGTCCTCGGGCACGGGCACCAGGCCGCACTTGTCGCAATGGACGATCGGGATGGGCTCGCCCCAATAGCGCTGGCGCGAGAACACCCAGTCGCGCAGGCGGTAGGTGACCTTGCGGCGCCCGACGCCCTTCTCCTCGAGCCAGGCGACCATCTTGGTTTTAGCCTGGGGGGTGGGGAGGCCGTCGATGACTTCCGAGAATGCGGCTATGCCGTCCTCGGTGAAGGCCTTGTCCTTGAGCAGGTTGGGGTCGGCCTTGAGGGCCTCGGCCGGGGGCTCGACGACCTTCTTGATGGGGAGCTCGTGGCGGACCGCGAACTGCCAGTCGCGCTCGTCATGGGCGGGGACGGCCATGATGGCGCCGGTGCCGTAGGAGGCCAGGACGTAGTCGGCGATCCAGACCGGGATCTTGCGCCCGCTGACCGGGCTGACGGCCAGGGCGCCGGTGGGCACCCCGGTCTTGTCTTTCTGGATCTCGGTGCGCTCGAGGTCGGACTTGTGCTTGGCACCCTCGATGTAGCGCGAGACCGAGCCCTTGAACTCGGTGGCGGTGATGTCCTCGACGAGGGGATGCTCGGGGGCCAGCACCAGGTAGGTGGCGCCGTAGAGCGTGTCGGGGCGGGTCGTGAAGACCGTGACCTTATGGTCCCCGATCTTGAAATCGACCTCGGCGCCCTCGGAGCGGCCGATCCAGTGGCGCTGCATGGCCAGGGTAGACTCGGGCCAGTCGAGGCCCGGGAGGTCGTCTAAGAGCCGCTGGGCGTAGGCCGTGATCTTGAGCAGCCATTGGCGCATGTCGCGCCGCTCGACTCCGGTGCCGCAGCGCTCGCAGACGCCGCCGTAGACTTCCTCGTTGGCCAGGCCGGTCTTGCAGGACGGGCACCAGTTGATCGGGATCTTGCTCTCGTAGGCGAGCCCCTTCTTGTAGAGCTGGAGGAAGATCCACTGGGTCCACTTGTAGTACTCGGGGTCGGTGGTGTCGACCTCGCGGTCCCAGTCGTAGGAGAAGCCCAGGGCCTGGATCTGGCGGCGGAAGTTGGCGATGTTGCGCTGGGTGACGATGCGCGGGTGGGTGCCGGTGGCGATGGCGAAGTTCTCGGCCGGCAGGCCGAAGGCGTCCCAGCCCATGGGGTGGAGGACGTCGAAGTCGCGCATGCGCTTGTAGCGGCAGAGGATGTCGGTGGCGGTGTAGCCCTCGGGGTGGCCGACGTGGAGGCCGTCGGCGGAGGGGTAGGGGAACATGTCGAGGCAGTAGAACTTCTTGCCCTCGCGCGGGGCGGCGGGGGTGCGGAAGAGGCCGGCCTCGCGCCAGCGCGACTGCCATTTGGCTTCCAGCTCGCCGAAAGGGATCCTGTCGTCGGCCATCAAGCGCATTATAACCTTTGTAGGATGGCTCACATGCTACGGGCGATCGCGTCATTGGTCCTAGCCGCCGGGCTCTCGGCGCATGCGGGTGCCTCGGACGATCCGTGTAAAACGGACCGGTCGCAAGAGCTCAAATCGCTGTATGACGCCGACCAGCGCGACCGTTCCGTAGATTGGTCCCGCCAGTCGCCAGAGGCTTTGAAGAAGATCGAGCGGCGCGACGACAAGCGCCGGAAACGCGTGGCGGCGATCTTCGCGGAAGGGTGCCTCAGGACCGCGGACGACTATTTTCATGCCGCGATGGTCTTCCAGCACGGCCCGGCGGCGGAGCATTCCTATCAGACCTACATCTGGGCCTCCCGAGCCGTCCTATTGGGAAAGGAAGACGCGAAGATCCTTGTGACGTGCGGGATCGACCGGCATCTCATGACCCGGGGCCAGAAGCAGATCTACGCCACCCAGGGGTCCCAGTTGCCGGGAGACCCGAACGGCTGCTACTGCCTATGGCCGGTCGAGGAAAGCTCCACGGACGAGGATCGCCGGAAGTTGGGCGCGAAGACGGTGGCGGAGCAATTGACGTGGATCGACGGCCTCAACGCCGGGAAGACCTGCAAGCCGGCTGTGATCTGCCCGTTCGAAGCCAAGCCCGTGCCGAGGGGTTCGCTCCCCGGCGTCGACTGGTAGCGCTCACTCGGCCATCTCGAATTGGGACTTTGGGCCCTCGCGGCGAGGGGGTTGTACTGGTATCATCTGCCCATGGCGCAAGGCGGGGCAAGCGAGCCGGCCACCAAGGCAGACGTCCAATTGGTGCGGGCCGAATTGGGCGCGGTGCGCAATGAACTGAAGGCCGAGATCGGATCGGTCAAGGTCACCGTCGACAAACTCGTGGTGGAAATGGTGAAGACGCAGGCCGATCTCCGCGACATCCGCCAGACCATGGCGACCAAAGATGACATCGGTCGCGTCCTGGCGGCGATCGACGCCTTTGCCGGCAAGGCCGTCGCGTACGACCAGAAGTCTTATTCCCACGGAGCCATCCTCACCGACCACGAAGACAAGCTTCGGGACCACGGTCGGCGTCTCTCCTCGCTCGAAGCGAAGCCGTAAGTCATTCCACCATCTTCTTGAGCAAAATCTGGGCTTTCTCATTGCCCGGCTCGCGCTGGAGGACCTGCTCGAGATGCTTGGAGGAGGCCTTGAGCCGCCCCATCTCGTAGAGGGTCTTGCCGAGGTTGAGGCGCGCGTCGACCTGCTCGGGGCCGAGCTCCAGGGAGCGCTCCCACCAGAGGATGGCCTTCTCGCGGTCGCCCAGCGAGTAGGCGATGTTGCCGAGGTTGTTGAGCGGGCCGGGACGGTCGGGGGCCAGGGCCGCGGTGAGCTCGAAGTAGCGCACGGCTTCGGGCCATTGCTTGGCCTTGGCGTGCAGGAAGGCCAGGTTCTCGGCGGCGTCGACGTCCTGGGGGTTCGACTCCAAGCGGCCCTGCAGGGCGCGGACGGCCTGGTCGAACTCGCTGCCGCCCGACACGTGGAAGCTGGGCTGGGCCTTGAGCCGCCGCTCGGCCAGGATGGGCTGGGCCGCCAGCCGTCCCCAGCCGCCCAGGGCGAACAGCCCGGCCAGGGCGAAGGCGTAGCGCCCCGGGAACTCGGGGAGCGTGATGGACTCTCCCCAGCCCAGCGCCGCCGCCGCGCCCAAAGCCCAGAAGACCAGGAACGACGAGACCCCGAAGCGCATGTCCGGCGAGAAAGCGTTCTGCGCGAACAGCGCGCCGGCCGCGAGCAATAGGCCGCCGATGAGGGCGCGGTGCTCGAGCTCCTTGCGCTCGACGAAGTCGCGCAGCATCCCCAGCCAGCCGCCCATGACCCCGGCCAGGAGCGCCAAGCCCAGCACGCCGGTCTCGGCCAGGACCTGGAGGTACTCGTTGTGGGCGAAGTTCACGATGACCTTGCTCTCCGGCCAGAGCGCGCGCAGGTCGGGCGAGGCGTAGGAGGGGAACTCGATGTGAAAGCGCCCCAGGCCGCAGCCGAGGAAGGGATGGGCCGTCCATAACGAGAGGGTGTCGCGCCAGATCATGCCGTGGGTCCACTGGCGGGCGCGGAAATACCAGACCGCCAGGGCCATGGCGCCGGCCACGGTCGCGAAAGCAGCCAAGCGCTTCCTGCCGTCGAGCGAGAGGATGGCCGCCAGGCCCGCGGCGGCGATCAAGCCCGCCACCGACGCGCGGGTCTGGGTGGTCCAGAGCCCCGCGAAGGCCAGGGCGGCGCAGAGCGACCAGAGGCCGCGCTTGTTGCCGGAGACCGTCAACGCGCCCGCCACGCAGGTCGCCGAGGCTAGGAAGGCCGAGAAGAAGATCGGGTTGCCGAACGTGAAGATGGGGCGCTCGGCCTGAGGGACCATGAGCGGCCCTAGGCCGCCGCGTGTTTGCAGGAGGGCGTAGACGCCGGCGACAGCACCCATGGCCGCCCAGGACCAGACCGGGACCTCCGGCTTCGGGAGCCGCCTGATGGTCTGCGACGCGGCGAAGAAGGCGGCCGCCGAGAAAAGCACCCGAGTCAGCTCGAGGCTGGAGGCGCCGTGCTCGCTCGAGAGCGTGTAAAAGAGGATGCCGCCCGCCGCGTAGAGCGCGACGGCGACGTCGAGCGGGGTCTTGACCCAAGCCGCGCCGGGGCGGGCGGCCCAGGAGCCCAGGACCCAGGCCAATACCGCCGCCGCGCCGGCCTCGGCGGCCAGCAGCTTGTAGCGCAGGATTTTCTGGTCAGGGACGACGGCCAGGGCGACGAAGGCCGCAACCCACAGTGCGGTCAGCAGCCAGCCGTCGGAGAACGGCGGCGGCTCTTTGGGCGCGGTCTTCTTTCGGCTCATGGGGGCGTCCGGCCACTATTGTACGTGTAACGCCGCGCCGTCGTCCCAGGGCGGGGCGTTTTTTAGGGAAGGAGCGCCGAAGGGAACAGGCCGCCGAACAGGAGGAACAGCACGGCCGCGCTCAGGAACCAGCGCTCGCGCGGGAGGGCGTCGGGCATGCCGCGCGCGGCGTCTAGAGCCGGCCCCCAGAACAGCAGGGCGAAAAGACGCAGGACGACGAAGCCGTTGAGCGCTGAGACGACGGGCAGCGCCAAGCCCGCGGGGCCGACCTCGAAGAGGCCGCCGAGAAGGAGCTCCAGCGCGGGGAACCCCATCGTCAGCGGCAGGCCGGCCAGCGTCAGCGCGGCTACCGCGAAGAAGGTCGCCAGGCGCGGCGCGCCGGCGGCGAGGCCGAGGTAGCCGGGACGCTCGAGCGCGGCGCCCACTCGCGACTCGAGGCTCGCGCAGACGCCGGCCAGCATCGTCATGGCCACGGCCGAGGCTTGGCCGAGGGCGAGCGCGCCGGCCTGGGCGGCGGCGTTGCCGCAGGCCAGCCCGGCCAGGATCAGGGCTCCCTGTCCCGCCGCGAGGCGCGCCAGCACGCGCCGCGGCCGGGTCTCCCTGAGGGCGAGGACCGCCGACGCCAGCGCCATAAACAGCGCCAGCGCTACGACCCACGGACGCGCCGCGGCGGCGTCGTCGGGCGGCAGCGCCGCGAGTAGGCGCGACGCCGTGAGCGCGCCCAGGTGTCCGTTGAGGAGCAGGGCTGTCGGAAGCAAGGGTCCGCGCTCGAAGGCGGCGGCCAGCCCGGTCTGCGCCGGGAAGAACGCCAGAGAGAACGCGGCCCAAGGGCCGGCGGGGCGCTCGAAGACCCCCGCCATGAGCAGCGGCGCAAACGCCGCCGCCCAGGCCAGCGCCGCGCCCGCCGTGCTCCGGGAAAGATAGGCGGCGCTCGCGCAGGCGCCGATCCACAGCACGCCGAGCGTCCAGCGCGTCGTCCGTAGGCTTCGGGGCGCCGAGAGGACCAGGCCGACGGCGAGGGCGGCGTGGAGCGCGGGCAGGATCATGACAGCCCCCGGCCCCGCAGGTCCAGGGCGAAGCCGTAGAGCCAGTCTTGGAACGGACGCGGCAGCAGCGCCCCGAAGGGCGCCCCGGCCGAGGTCAGATGGCCGCCCGCGCCCGAATGCAGCCGGTGGTGGTCGTGGAGCAGGGAGGGCGCGCGCAGGAACTGGGCGGTGCGCAGGACGGCGTGGCCGGCGATGTGCCACAGCGCGAGCACGTCCCAGCCGAGACCGATCTCGACGAAAATCAGGCCGAGCTGGGTCGCCGTCGCGTGAGCGAGCGAGGTCTTCGCGTCGGGGCAGGTCCGTCCGACGAGGGCGCCCTGCAGGGCCGTGAGCGCCCCGACGGCGACGACCGCCCCCGCCGCCCAGGCCGAGGCGTCGAGGAAAGGGCGCGCGCGCAGGAGCAGGTAGGCGCCGGCGTGCACCGACAGCGCGCCGTAGAAGATGGCGCTCGAGGGCGTCGGGCCCTCCATCGCGCGCGGCAGCCAGCCCGAGAACGGCACCTGCGCCGACTTGCCCATCGCGGCGAAAAGGAAGCAGAAGGCTACCGCGGCCGCCGTAGCTCCTGAGGGCGCGCCGTGGGCGTGGTGCAGGAGGGCGATCCCCGCCAGCAGGCCGATGTCGGCGCAGCGGTAGGCGGCGAGGACGCGCAGCGCCCCGCGCGCCGGGGCCTCGCGCTGCTGGTAGAACGCCACGAGCAGGACGGAGGCCGCCCCGACGAGCTCCCAGCCGACGGCCAGGAGCTCGAAAGGCTCCGCCGCGAACAGCAGCATGACGCCGGCGCCGAACATGTTCAGCAGGATGAAGAAGCGATGGAAGCCGGGGTCGCGGTGCATGTAGCGCCGCGAGAAGACGGCGACGATCCCGACCAGGCTCGCGGACAGCGAGAGCATGACCAGCGAGAGGGCGTCTGCCCGCAGGGCCAGCGTGACGTGCCGGCCGCCGCCGAAAAACCAGCGGCCGAATTCGACGCTCGGCGGGGGCAGCCCGCCGAGGGAACCCAGCACGAGGGCCGCCACCGCCAGGACTGCGAGGGCCCAGCAGGTCGACGTGGCTCGTCCGACCGCGGCCTCGCTCGGGCGCAGGTCCAAGAGCCAGGCCAGGCCCAGCGCGGCGAAGAGCAGCGCCGGCAGGACGACCGGCAGCGCGAGCAGCAGTCCGTCGTTCATGCCTTGCTCCCTCTCGCGCTCGGGTGCGGCTCGGTCGAGACGATGCGCGCGATGGGCAGGTGCTCGAGGCGGTTGCGGTACCAATCGACCGAGGAGAGCGCTATCGGAGGTTCGACGGCCCCTTGAAGCGGCACGAAGGCGTCCCCGCGCAGCACCCGGATCGTCCCGTCGGCCGGGTCCATCGCGGCGACGCGTATCCAGCGGTTGGTCACGAGCTCAACGACGGCCGGGCTGCGCCGCGCCGCCTCGAGCACGCGCTCCGGCGTGTTCTCCACGATGAGCAGCAGGCGCACCGGCTCGTGCACCTCGACCATCTGCCACGGCAGGCCGGTGCGCAGGTCGCTGGAGGGGCCGTTCATGACCCCGACGAGGCCCGTGAGGTTGTGCGGGAGCTTCGTGCCGCAGCCGTAGCGCTCGTTGTCGACGACCGAGAAATAATACTCGAGGTTGATCCCCGCGCAGACGGGCCCGCCGGCGCCGAGCAGGGCGGCCAGGCTGTCGAGGCTGGGGTCGCGGTCCGGGTCGTAGGAGACGAGGAACGCCCGCCGGTCGAGGAAGAGCCCGCGCGTCAGGCTGCGGCGGCCGACGATGCAGACGGCGTTGGTGGCGTGGCCGTATTCGGGGCGGGGCTCCGAGAGGCGGTCGGCGCGGTCCTCCACGTGCTCCAGGGCCGACGCGACGGAGTCGTCGTCGTCGGCGGCCTCGAAGCGCCGGGCGCGCTCGTGCGCGTTGGCCGCGCGGGCGGCGTGGCGCGCGCGCGTCACGATCTCGAGCTCCGCCTCGTGGCCAGCGGGAACGGCGTCGAGGTCGAAGAGGGTCACCTCGTCGCTGCAGGTGTCGTGGTAGCCGCCCACGAACCACGAGTCCTCCGGGACGCTCACGCCGAGCTCGGCCATGCGCGCGCGCACGCGCGGGTCGTTGGCCATGGCCGCCGCGATCCGCGCGTTCGGGGCGCCGCGTCGTCCGCCGCAGGCGCCGCAGTCGTGGGCGGATTCGTGCGGGTTGTTGAGGCTCGTCGAGCCGTGCCCCAAGAGCAGCACGAGGCGGGAGAGGGCGCCGCTCAGGCCGGCCGCGCGCAGGAGCGCCGCGATGCGCTCGGCCTGCTCGGCGACGGTGAAGCCGGGCAGAAACCCGCCCTCGGCGGACGCCGCGCCCTCATCGGGCCGGTGCAGCGCGAGCTCCGTGTTCGGGCGCGGGACGCCCCGGCCGAGCCAGACGCGGGCGCGGGCGGCGAGCCGCGGCGCGACGGTGCGGCCCGCTAGGGGGAGTAGGAACAGCAGGCTGAGCAGCGATAAGGCCCAGCCCGCGAACAAAGACCGCGAGCCCGTCTCGAACGCGTGGGCGGCGGACGCCCAGCGGCGGCGCATGGCGCGGCGGAGCTCGGCCAGCGGGCGCGCGTGCTCGCGGGCCCGCTCCGTCACAGAGTGGCGCGGGGTCACGACGACGGGGCACAGCGCCACGCCGTGGGGGTCGTCGAGGCCCTGGTATTGGACGGCGACGTTGAAGAAGCCCGCCGCGCCCACGGTCTCGACCGAGGGCTCGAGCTCCTCGAGGGCCCGGCGGAAGGACTCCTCGCGCTCGTCGAGGCAGGTCACCACCTGGGCGAAGGGCCGCTCGGCGGGTCGCCGAGGGTCGATTACGGACCGGTGGCCCGCCAAGAGCTTGAGGATGTCCTGCTCGTGGCGCCGCTCGTAGGCCAAATGCCAGAGCCGTCGGCGCTCCCAGTCGCCGAAAGACTCGACCTCGGCTTGGAAGCCCGCGAACTCGGCGTCGGTGAGGAGGCTGACCTTCTCCGTGCTCAGGCCCAGCATGCGGGCGGCGTCGAACAGGCGCGCGGCCGAGGCCCGGCGCTCCGCCTCCGCCGGGACGGACGCCGCCGCGGCTTCGCGCCAATGCGGCCAGAAAGGCCTCGTCTCGCCGCGGCCGGCCCACGCGTTCTCGATGGCGACGCGGGTCAAGGTCAAGCGCACGGCGAGGAAGTCCATCAGGGAGCACGGCAGCGGCAGGTGCGGGGCGAGGCCGGGCTCGCGCTCGAGCTTGTAGATGAGACCGGCCCAGCCGGGCAAGGCCCTGAGCTCCGCCGTCAGCAGCCGCTCCCAATCGGAGCGCGGCACGCGGAAGTCGTTGAGGCATTCGAGCACGACCGCGGTCGGCGACAGGCCGCTCTCGGCCTGGCGCCGGAAGGCCCGGCCGAGCCCGGAGAGCGGGGCCGGCTCGAGGGCTAGGGGACGGTCGGCCAAGGCCGCGACGGCCGCGTAGAACCCCTTCTCCCGCCCGGGCATGGGCCAGGCGGCCACGCCTTGGTCAAGGAACGCGGAGCAGTCGCGGATCAAGTGCGGGTTGACCGCCTCGTCGCTGTCGACGCCGGCCACGGCCAGCAGGGCGTCGCGGGGGCGCGCCGGCACGGCGGGCTCGGACCCGGCGCGCGCGAGGGTCCTGCGCAGGCAGGCGGCCAGCAGGGCGCCGTCGCGCGGGCCGCGCAGCAGGCCGCCTTCGGCGAGCAGCCAGTCGAGGTTCTCCGCCCGCACGAGCGCCGGGCCGGGAACGAGCATCAGCCGACGCAGGCGCCGGCGAGCCGGACCGCCGGGCCACAGCGGGGCGTCGGGCTCGGCGGCGAGCACCGCGTCTAAGTCCTCGCCGAGGATGCGGCCGCGCTCGAAATCCGCCCGGTAGGTCTCCTCGAGCAGGAAGGGCTCGGTCCCGTACGAGAGCGCCGCCGCCTGTACCGCCTCCTCGAAGGGGAGGTGCTGGAAGGCGTGCAGGGTGTTGTGGTGGATGAAGACCCCTATCGGCCCCTGCTCGGGGAGGCAGTGCGCGGCGTGCTTGACGGCGGCCTCGAGGCTCTCGTGATGGGGCGTGGTGAGGCTTCCGTGCTCTCCGACGGCGTTTGGCGTGTCCATGTCAGTGTGCGCCGACCTCGATGCCGTCCGAGACCTTGTAGGCGCTCTTAAAGCCTAGGAGCTTCACCTGGATGCGCCGGTCCTTGGAGCCCGTGCGCAGGAAATCCCGGAGCAGCTCGAGCACGTCGTGGTCGATGTAGACCGTCTTCGACGCGTCCACGGTGAGCCGCGTGCGCTCGGGCAGGTCCGCGAGGACGCGCTTGATCGCCGCCTTATTGAGGAAGGAGACCTCCTGGGCCAGCTCCAATAGGATGGTCTCCCCCTCGACATGCTCCTCCTTCTTGAAATGGTAGGCGTGCTTCATGTTCCCCATCAGGATGAACAGCACGCTGACCGCGAGGCCGATGCCCACCCCCTTGAGAAGGTCCGTGAACACGACCGCGGAGACGGTGACGACAAACGGGATGAACTGGTACTTTCCCGCGCTCCACATGTGCCGGAACACGGCGGGGCTGGCGAGTTTGAAGCCGACCATCAGGAGGACGGCCGCGAGGCTGGCCAGCGGGATGCGGTTGAGCAGGGAGGGGATCGCCACGACGGCCAGGAGCAGGAAGAAGCCGTGGGCGATGGCCGCCAGCTTGGTGCGCCCGCCGGAATTCACGTTGGCCGAGGTCCTGACGATGACGGAGGTCATCGGGATGCCGCCGAGCATGCCCGAGAGCATGTTGCCGACGCCCTGGGCCTTGAGCTCGGCGTTCGTGTCGGTGTAGCGCTTCCAGGGGTCGAGCTTATCGGCGGCCTCGATGCACAGCAAGGTCTCGATGCTGGCGACGGCCGCGATCGTGACGGCGACGATCCAGACACGCGAGTCGAAGATCATCGAGAAGTCGGGCCGGGAGAAGAGCTGGAGAAATCCCGCCGCCGACTCCGGAACAGGCAGGGTGACGAGCTGGTCGGGGCGCAGGGCCCAGGCCCAGCCCGCGGCCTTGAGGCCCTCGTTGATGGCGACGCCGGCGAGCACGGCGACGAGCGCGCCCGGCACGGCCTTGATCTCCTTGAGCCGGGGGACGTTGTTCCAGGCGACCAGGATCGCCAGGGAGGCCGCGGTGATGAGGAGGGCGCCCGCCTGGGGCGCTCCGGCGCTCCAGCCCGCGGCGTAGGGGAGCTGCTTTATGATGATGATGAGCCCGATCGCGGCGAGCATGCCCTCGATCACGTTGGAAGGGAGATAGCTCGAGAACGCGCCCGCGCGGGCGTAGCCGAGTCCCAGCTGGATCAGGCCCGCGAGGAAAACGGCGAGCAGGAAGGTCGGGAAGGACCCGAGGCCCGTGATCGCACCCAGCACGATCGCCGTCAAGCCCGCCGCGGGGCCCGCGACGCTGATGTTGGACTTGCTCAGGGAGCCGACGACGATCCCTCCGAGCACCCCCGCGATGATCCCGGAGAACAGGGGCGCCCCGCTCGCCAGGGCGATGCCCAGACACAGGGGAAGGGCGACGAGGAAAACGACGAGTCCGGCGAGAAGGTCGGTCTTGAAGAATTCGAAGTGCGATTTCATGGCAATTGTGTCTCCCGGTATCGTTCCGCGGGCACAGCGGTCGCGTGAGGCGAACGCCGTGTGTCAGTGGTTGCGAGGGTGCGTCGGGTGACGCGCGCTCAGGCGAGCGCGGCGGGGTTGGGAGGCGGCAGGAGCGGCCCGGTGAAGTGCTCGGGGTAGAGGTGGCGGCTGGGGAGGTCGTAGGCCGGCGTCTGCGTCTGGACCGGGACCATGGCGGCGCGCGGGATGGCGGCCTTGTCGTCGGTCTCCTCGACGGAGACCGCGCCTTCCGTCGACGTAAGTCTGGCGGCGGCGGTCACCACCGAGGCGACCGGCAGCCAGAGGGTGAAGGCGACAGCCAGGATTTTAACGATTCCCACCAAGGACAGGTTACCAGGGCCGAGCGGATTTGTCAACTGCCGGTCTGACGCCTGTCGCGCCGCCGCCTGAGCGACGCCTGTCCCGGCGGCTAACCGGCGCGGAACACGCCAACCACCACCCGGTCCTGCCGCGCGAACATCCGCTTCTTGTCGGCCGGCTTGTGGTCGTCATAGCCGACCAGGTGCAGGGTCCCGTGCACGGCCAGGGTCGCCGCCTCGCGGAGCGGGGAATGCCCCAGTTCCTTGGCCTGGCGCTTCGCCACGCCGAGGGCCACGTAGACGTCGCCGAACGGGGCGTCGCCTTTGACCCCCTTCGCCCGGGGATACGGGAACGAGATGACGTCGGTCTTGTAATCGTGCCCGAGGAAGCGCTTGTTGAGCGCATGGACCTGCGCGTCGGAGGCGAACACCACGCAGAGTTCGCCGGACTTCTTCGCTCGGGGGCCGAGCGCGGCCTTGACCGCCTTCTCGACAGCGGCCTTCGCCCCTTTCCCTAGAGACTTCTCGCCGTGGAGGACGACCTTCACTTCTTCCCCTCGGCGGCTTCCCACTTGTCGAAGGCGCGCAGGACCTCGCGCACCATCGGGTGGCGGACCACGTCGCCCTCGTCGAAGCGCACGAACTTGGCGCCCTTGACCCCGTGCAGGATCTTCTCGATGAGGACCAGGCCCGAGCGCGAGGGCTTCTCCAAGTCGATCTGGGTGACGTCGCCGGTGACGACCACGCGCGAGCCGTGGCCCATGCGGGTCAGGAACATCTTCATCTGCTCGACCGTGGTGTTCTGGGCCTCGTCTAAGATGATGAAGGCGTCGTCGAGGGTCCGGCCGCGCATGTAGGCCAGCGGCAGGACCTCGACGACCTCCTCCGAGCGCCAGAGCCGGAACTTGTCGGGGCCGAGCATGGCCCAGAACGCGTCGTAGAGCGGGCGCAGGTAGGGGTTGACCTTCTCGTTGAGGTCGCCGGGCAGATAGCCGAGTTTCTCACCGGCCTCGACCACCGGACGGGTCAGCACCACGCGCTTGCACTCGCGTGCCAACAGAGCCCTCAGCGCGCAGGCCACGGCCAGGTAGGTCTTTCCGGTGCCGGCGGGCCCCACACCGAAGGTAAGATCCCCGCGGCTGATGGCGTCGACGTACTCCTGCTGGCGCGCGCCGCGCGCGCGGATCGGCTTGCCGTAGGCCGTGACGAACAGCGAGTCCTCGGGGACCGGCACCACACCGGTCGGAAACGACGGCACCGAGTGCTCGTCCTCGGCGGCCGTGCCGGCGCGCACCGAGGCCAGGCGCTCGCGCAGGCGCTTGAGGCACTTCTCCACCCGAGGGCCGGAGCCGCGCACCGAGAGATGCAGCTCCTTGCCCTCGGGGTCGTGGCGGACGAAGAGCTCCACCCCGAACTCCTGTTCGAGCCGCTTGAGCTTGGCGTCCTGCTCGCCGAGCAGGGACAAGGCCTCTTGGTCGTCGTTGAGCTTGAGCCTACGCGTCACCATGGGTCTCTCCTTTGATCGCCGCCTCGGTCACCCGCGGGGCCGGCAGGCCCAGGAGGACGGCCACGGCGGCGCCCTCCGGGCTTGCGGGCATGCTTTCCAGCGCCTTCCAGACCGTCTCGCGCTGTTCCCAGAGCGGCAGGCGCAGGCCGCCGCGCCGGGCCGAATCGAGGAACGCCGCGAAATCTTTCAACGTCTCCGGAGCCGGCGCGGCCGCGAAGGCGGCCGCCGAGCGCGCGCCGGCCGTCCTGCAGGCCGCGGCGCCGGGCAGGGCCTCGGCCGGCAAGGCGTCGCCAAGGGCGTCGAGCGCGGTGGCCCACTCCGCCGGCGACGCGAGGGCGGCCCGCCGTGAGAGCCGCGCGAAGGGCTCCAGGCGCTTGCGGCGCTCGGGACTGCCGCGCTCCTTGAGCGAGCGCGCGGCCAGCCAGCGCGCGCTGGGGAACAGGCCGTCGAGAGGCCAGGACTCTGAGCCGAAGGCCGCGTCGAAGGCCGCGTCCAGTGCGTCGGCGTTCCCGGTGAGGAAGGCCGCGTCGAGGCGGCCGGCGGCGGCCGGCCGCTCGGCTTCGGGGAGCGGCGCGCAGCGCGCCTCGAGGTCGTCGCCGTCCTTGCGCCGCACCGCGGCCAGCCCCGACCATGTCTCGAGGGTGCGGCGGTGGCGGACATCGACGCCGGCCGCGGACAGCACGCGCCAGGCCCGCCCGTCGCGCAGGCTCCGGCGCACGAGCGGCCGCAGGCGCGTCTCCCAGGCCGGGGACTCCGGGGGGGCGGGGACCGGCCCCGGCTCGTGGGACAGGTGGTCGGCCGCCGCCGCGTAGGCGGCCACGCGCCCGGGGCCGGTGCGCCCCGGCGCGGCCAGCTTCAGGTAGACGGCGGCGGCGTTGGAGTAGGAGGTGCCGTCCGACGGCGCCAAGGACAGCGCCTCGATGAAAGTCTTCTCGAGCGCCTCGGCCTTGCCGGTGCCGAGGGCGGCGCGCGCCAGGTCGAGCGCCCGGGCCGCGCAGCGCAGGACCTGGACGGCGTTGCCCCCCGACGGGTCGGCCGACTCGAGGCCCCAGCGCGACAGGGACTTGAGGCGCCAGCGCTCGAGCTCGGCCAGGCGCAGGGCCTGGGCCGCCTCCTCGGGGGTCGGATGTCGGGCCAGGACCTCTTCCAAGAACGAGCGCTGGACCTCGGGCGTCGGGACGAAGGCCAGGCGCGCGGCGGCGTCGACGACGGCGGCGGGATCACGCGCCAGCGGAGCCCAGGCGGCGCGGGCCTGGGCGGCCAGGGAGGCCGAGAGGCCGTCGAGCGCGGCGCGCAGGGGCGCGCGCCAGCGGACCGGGGCCTTGGACGGGGTCCCGTCGTGCCCTTCGACGCGGCAGGCGCAGTCGCCGCTCCAGCGCGCGAAGCCGTGCGGACAGTCGCGCGAGGCCGGCCGCACCTGGACCTCTTGGGGCGGCGGGAAGAGGGTGAGGAAGGCCTCGTGCACGGCGGGCTCGGCGGGGGCCTCGCGCTCGAGCAGGGCCATGGCCCGGGCCAGGGCGCGTTCGCCGGAGGGCAGGCGCGCGCCGAACCAGTCGGCCGAGAACGCCGCATGGGCCAGTTCGGCCGCGTCGTTGACGCGCAGGACGTCGGCCAGCTTGGCGGCCAGGCGCTCGCCGGCGGACTCGGGGTCGTCGGCCAGCGCGACCTCTGAGCGCTTGGGCGGGCGCGGACGGCGGGCGAACAAGGAGTGGGGCTCGAAGCGCTCGGGGGAGAAGAACACCGACAGGGCGAGCGCGGGGTCCTTGCGCGAGCGCCAGCGGTACGGGCGCGAGCAGTCGAGCGCTTCGGCGGCGGTGTCTAGCCACTCGTCGCCTCGCCTGCGCAAGCGGGCCGCGGCGGCGGCAGGGAGCAGGACGAAGGCGAGGCCCTCGCGGGCCAGGGCCTCGAGCGTGTCCTCGTCGACGGCGCCGGCCGGCGGGACGAAGCCCGCGGCGGGGCGGCCGAAGCGGCGGCGGAAGTCCGCCAGGCCCCAGCGCACCGCGGCGCGGCGGTCGTCGGCCGAGGCCAACGGCAGGATCAGGGCGGGATAGGCGGTGGCCACGGCCGCGCGGCCGGCCCTCAGACGCGCGTAGAGGCGCGGGGCGCGCCGCTCCAGGCGCTCGAGGACGGCGGGGGCGGCGTCGAAGCCGCAGAGCGCCCACAGGTCGACGACCGCCTCCACGCGGCCGTCGGGACCTCGGTGCTCCGCGGCCGACAGCGGTCCCCAAGAGAGGTGGAGCAGACGATCGAAGTCGTCGAAGAACGGTTCGGCCTGGGGGTCCGGCTCGGGCACCTCGAGCCAGGGGTTCTCGCGTTCGGGATGGTCGAGGTGGAGGTGGACCGCGTAGTACTTGTTGCGCACGCGCTAGAGCGAGTCCACGATGTCGCGGATCTCCCCGTGCAGGCCCATCCTGACCGGGGCGGAGGACGCGCCGACGGCCGCGAGAAAGGCCCGGCCCATGAGGACGTCGTCTCCCTCGAGCAGGGCCACGAACGGCGCCGGCCCGAGTCCGCGGCAGTCCAGGACGCTCAGGCGCGCGCCCGCGGGCGCGGCGGCGGCCGGCTTTTCGGAGAGCGGGACGACGCAGAGGAACCGGCCGGAGACGCGCGCCGCGTCGCCGAGCGTGCCGAGGTAGAGGGCGGAGGGCGTGAGATGGCGGCCGAGGCCGGCGTCGCTGACGAGCGTCGCGGCGGCGTTCAAATCCTCGAGGTGGTTGCTCGAGCGCACGATGAGCAGGTCGCCGTCGGCGGCCAGGCCGGAGAGCGCGTAGGAGTCGGTCCTCACGCGCGCCGCGCCGCGGTCATAGCCGGCCAGGAACTCCTGGCGCGCGACGACCTTCTCGTTGGCCATCAGGGCCCGGTAGCGCGCCTCGACGCGCAGGACCTGCAGGCTGGCGAAGAGCGTCAAGCCCTCAGCGGAAGTCGCTCGGATAGCGGTCATCCCTTTCTCCTCGCGGACGGTCGTCCGGGAAAACGTCGATGGCGCCGGCCTTCCGCTTGCTTCGGCGGTTTATCTCCCAGCGCTCGGGCGCGATGGATGTGCGCGGCGCGGGCCGCAGGTCGGCGTCGTCGCGCTCCCGCTCGGGACGGCGCTTCTTGCGGCCCTCCTCGAGCTCGAAACGCTCCAGGGTCTCGGGCGGCGGGATATGGCGCTGCAGGTCGGTGGCGGCGGGGTCGACCGTCAAGAAGCGCACGCCCTCGCCGATGCCGGCGACGATCTCGGTCTCGTCGTAGGTCGACACGCCGGTCGAGACCCGGATCGGCAGGAAGGCCTCGCCGTCGAGCACCAGGATCGCCTGGGTGGGGACGCTCAGGACGTCCTTTTTCACCTCGGCTTCGATGACGCCCTCCCACTCGGTGTTGGCGTCGAGCCAAGCCTCGGGGGTGAGCAGGACGGTGAAGGTGCCGCCGGGGATGATCCGCTGGCCTTGGACGTCGCGCACGAAGCGCTCGACCTTGGCGGTCTGGCGGCGCGTCGGATCCTTCTTCGACCAGAAGCGCACCGTCTGGCCCTCGCGCACCCACTGGGTGTCGCCGGGCTTCACGCGGCCGACCAGGCGCAGTTTGCCGGCGGCCTCGGCGAGGAGGGTTCCGGCCTTGACCTGGGTGCCGGGCTGGGCGTAGACCTTGACCACGAAGCAGCGCCCGGGGCAGGCGATGTCGATGGGCTGGAAGACGCGCTGCCAGCGCTCCTCGAGCACGGCGGAGGGAGTGGTGGCGTTGGAGTCGGCCATCGCCGCCATCTCCTTGGTGAGCAGGGTTCCGATGGGGTCGCGCTCGTCGGCCCAGGTGTTGGGCTTCTTGTCGACCGACTCGATGCGGCCGTCGATGGTGGACTTGAGGCGGTAGACCTGCTCGGGCCGCACCGTCCCCTGCACGTGGACCAAAAACTTCATGGTCCCGCGGCGCACCTTCCCGACCGCGGAGGCCGGGGCGCTCGAGACCGCGGTGTCCTGGGCGCCCGTGGGGGCGGCCAGGGCCAGGCTCAGGAGGAGAGCGGCGCGCACGCCTTCTCCTTCGCGGCGGCGAGTTGGGCGTTCTCGCCCTTCCAGACGTTGGCGAGGAAGGCCTCGTAGGTCCACGGGCACTTCGCGGCGAACACCGTGGCCAGCGCCTCGGCGTAGCGCTGGATCTCGGCCTGGGCGTGGCCGTCGGCGCGCAGGGCCAGGAAGTTCATGAGGCTGCGGGCGTTGACGGTCCAGTAGAACTCGGTATAGAGGTTGACCGGCAGGACCATGCGCGCCATCTCGCGGGCGACGCCGGCGGCGAGCATCGACTCGTAGGTCTTGAAGGCCTGCTCGACCGAGGCCTTGAAGTCCTTCGACAGCGCGGCTTGGTCAAGGTCCTTCGCGCTCACCGAGCCCTGCTTGTTCTTGAGGTCCTGGGCCCGCCAGGCGTCGGGGAAGTAGAAGTCTTCCTTGGTCTGGGTGTAGCGGAAGCTGATCTCGTTGTAGGCCGCGAAGCGGTGGCGGAACCACTGGCGGGCCACGAAGATCGGGCACTTCACGTGGAACTTGAAGAGCGCGTGCTCGAAGGGGGTCAGGTGCTGGTGCTTGAGCAGGTAGGCGATCAGCTTCTTGTCGCGCTCGTCGCCCTTGGAGGTCCCGGCGTAGGAGACCCGGGCGGCCTCGACGACTCCGGCGTCCCCGCCCATCGTCTCGACGAGGCGCACGAAGCCCTTGTCGAGCACCTTGGTCCCGGCATCCGGCGCGTTATCGGTCATGGGTTCAGCCTCCGATCTTATTCTAGCGTTTCCGCTCTTGCGGCGGGAGGGCCTGTCCGGCGTCCTTGAAGCGCACCTGGTCGGCCTCGCCGCGCGCGGCCTGGGCGCGCTCGACGGCCCAGCGCGCCAGGCGGTCGCTGGGCAGCAAGCCCTTGGCCTGCCAGCGCAAGAACGGGTTCTCTAGGACGCGGCGCCATTGGCGCAGGGTGCCGTCCTCGCTCAGGAGGTAGGGCACGACCACGAGCGGCCCCGCGCGCGTCTGGCCGCGTACGAAGCCCTGCAGGGCCTTCTCGGAGTCGGCGCGCTGGCGCGGCCGGTCCTTAGAGTCGGGGCGTAGGAGCCACACCGAGGCCCCGGCCAGTTCCTTGGATGCGTCGAGGCGCTCGGCTTGGGCCTCGAGATCGGCCTGGCGGGCGGCGTTCTCGTCGTCGGTCTCGGCGCCCGCGCCGAGCAGGAGCACCGTCTCCTTCTTGCCCCGGCGGCGGCCGTCGAGCGCGCGCTCGAGCAGGACATCGGAGACCGCTGGGTCGGCGCCGAGCGGCTTGGTCAGGACCAGCGCCGCCTTGGTCTTTACGCGCGCGACGACGCGCCCCGTCATCCCCCAGGTCTCCATGAAGGGCCGGCTGGGCAGCTTCTCGAGGCCGAGGGTGTAGCGGAGCTGCTCGAGCTCCATCGAGGCGGAGTGGAGGAAGACCGGGACCACGCAGACCTTCTTTGCGCGCGCCGTCTGCAGGCGGTCGAGCGCCTTTTGGAGCCCGCGAGACTCGAGCGGTCCAGTGAAGGCTTCGAGCGGGACATCCTTGCCGAGGCGCTTGCGCACCAGGTCGGTGAGGACCTTCCAATCTTGCCCGCCGTCGGGGCCCACCAGCAGGACGCCGTAGGCCTTCTCGCCCCACGGCGAGGAAGGCGCCGCGGCGGCGGCGGACGCAAAAACGGCCACCAGAAGCGTCCCCCAGGTCACCCCGTGATATTACCGCTTTTTGAAGAGGTCCTTGAACCACCCCACGACGCCCTTCTTATGGAGCGGGCAGTCTTGGGTGGGCTTGGTGCCGGGGAGGAAAATCTCGGGCCGCCGGGTCGGGCAGGCGGCATGGTAGAGCAGCCCGCTGGCGGGGTCGATCTCGACTTCCTCGATGTCGGAGGGACGCGGCCAAGGGTCGGGCGCGCCGAAGGCGCGCAGGTCGGGCGGCACGGTGTCGCGCATGAAGTCGGCCCACACGGGCAGGGCCGCGGAGGCCCCGGTGATCGGCAGGGGGCGCGGGACGTCCTCGCCGGTCCACACCCCCGCGGCCAGCCATGGCGTAGCGCCGACGAACCAGGCGTCGCGGCCTTCGTCGGTCGTACCGGTCTTGCCGGCGGCGACGCCGGCCAGACCCCAGCGCTTCAGGGATTTGGCGGTGCCGGTACGCACGACCTCGCGCAGGAGCTCGCCCAGGAGGTACGCCTCGCCCTCGCTGAGCGCGGGACGGCGCTCGGGCTTGCGGGCCTCGAGGGTGGCGCCGTCCGAGTCGAGCACGGCCACGATCCCGTGCGGCTCGGCGCGCAGGCCGCCGTTGAAGAAGGGAAGATAGGCCCCGGTCAGCTCGAGCAGGGTCACCTCGGAGGAACCCAGGGCCATGCCGAGCTCGGGACGCAGGGGACTGACGATCCCAAACCGGCGCGCCGTCTCGATGAGCCGCGGCAGGCCGACTTGGGAGGCTAGGTCGACCGAGGCCGCGTTGAGCGACAGGGCCAGCGCCGTGCGCGCCGGTACGCTCCCGCGGTAGACGCCGTCGTAGTTGCGCGGGCTCCAGGTGCCGCCCTCCATGCGCCACTGGCGCGTCGCGTCCTCGAGCAGAGTGGCCGCCGTGAAAGCCGGCGTGCGCCCCTCCTCGGCGGTCAGTGCCGCGGCATAAAGGAAGGGCTTGAAGGCCGAGCCCGGTTGCCGGTTCGCGCGCGTCGCGCGGTCGAAGGGAGCCGTGGCATAGTCCTTGCCGCCGGCCAGGGCGCGCACCGCCCCGCTCTGGGGATCGAGGGCCACGAGGGCGGCTTGATGGACGGCCTTTTTGACCGCGCGGCGCGCGGCCTCCTGAAGCCAGGGGTCGAGGGTGGTATGGACGGTGACGCCGCGCGCCATGAGGTGCTGGTCGGGATGGCGCTCGTCGAGCAGCCGCTCGACCCAGGCCAGGAAGTAGTCCGCCGCGCGCGGCCGCGCGGCCTTGCCGCCGGCCAGGCGCAGGACCGCCACTCCGGCGGCGCGCTCCTCGGCCGGCGTGATGCGCCCGTCGCGGCGCATCGCCGCGAGGACCAGCCTCCGCCGCTCGAGGGCGGCCGCGGGGTCGCGCCGCGGGTCGAAGCGGCCCGGGGAGGCCAGGAGCGCCGCCAGCGCCGCGCATTCGGCCAGCTCCAGGCCGGCCGGCTCTTTGTCGAAGTAGAGCCGTGAGGCGGCGACCAGGCCGAAGACGCCGACCGGCCCGTCCTGGCCGAAGTAGACCGTGTCGAGATAGAGGCGCAGGATGTCGTCCTTGGCGTAGCGCGTCTCGAGGTAGAGCGCCAGCACGGCCTCGCTGGCCTTGCGCGAGAAGGTGCGCCGGGGGGAGAGGTAGAGGTTCTTGACCAGTTGCTGGGTCAGAGTCGAGCCGCCCTCGGCGACGCGGCGGCGGCGCAGGTTCTTGAGCGCCGCCCGGAGGATGCCGCGCGGGTCGACGCCGGCATGCTCGCGGAAGCGGCGGTCCTCGGTCGATATGACGGCGTCGAGGATCCAGCGCGGGGCCTCGCCGGGCTTGAGCGGCCGGCGGCGGACGCGTCCCGCGGTGGACACCTCGTAGAGCGCCTCAGGCTCGAGGAACGCCTCGAGGAGCGGCGTGGGAGGGTCGGCCAGCCTGAGCCCCGAGAGCCGGCCCGCCTCGAGCTCGAGGAAGACTCGGCGCGGCGTGGGCTTGATGAAGGGGTGTTCGAAGCTGCGCAGGAAGGCCTCGAAGCGGTTCTTCTCCTCGCGGTAGACGCCCGGGCGGTCGGGGATGCCGGGGGCGTAGCCCAGGCGGGTGAGGCGCCCGCGCAGCTCCGCGGGGGTCATCGGGGCGCCCACGCGCAGGCGCTTGGGGGCGCCGTAGATGCGCGTCGTGTAGGCCGGACGGGCCTCGCCCCCGAGGAGCGGGCCGAGGACGCGCTCGGCGTAGAGGAACAGGGCGACCGTCCCGGCGGCGGCCAGCGCCAGCGCCGCCGCGACGCCGGCGGCCACCGCGGAGCCGCGCGGTCGACGCGCGCCCTTCCTGGGCATCGGCTACTTGTCGAAGAGCCAGACCGCCGTGCGGCCGTTGGCGCCGACGACGGCGACGGCCAGGCGCTCGGGCGCGCCGCCGGAGGACGGCAGGAGGTCGAGGCCGCCCGCGCTGCCGGCCAGGTCGGCCTTCCAGCCCGGCTCGAGGCTCATCCCGTTGAAGCTCAGGCGGTGCAGTTCGGCGCCGGAGTAGAGGCCGAAGGAGGCCGCCATCCCGAGCAGCTTCGGGATGTTGCGGACCGTGTAGACGGCCTTGAGCTCGCCTCCCGCCAGCTCGGTCATGAAGCGGGGGTGGAAGTGGAACTCGGTGCCGTGCCAGGCCAGCTTGGCGGGCCCGTAGCCGTACGCCGCGGGAGAGGTCCAGGTGCCCTTCGCGTAGCGCAGGGTCAGGCGCTGGGCCCGGTTGTAGTGGAGCAGGATCGGCTCGCCTTCCGCCGGGGAGAAGGCGAAGCCGTAGAGCCATTCGAGGCGCTTGTGCTTGAGCGGCGGCTTTTGGAGCCGGTACTTGCCGGACTCGTAGGCCAGGCGGTGCACGTCGGAAGACGGGAAATTGGAGTCGGGCTCGAGCGACTGGGCGCCCAGCGGACGGGTCCCGTCGGAGGCGCCGTAGGCGCGGACCAGCCAGGGCAGGGTCTCGCGGCGGACCAGCGCGCCGCCCTTGCAGTCGAGCACGTGGGTCTCGACCGCGGAGGCCAGCCGGTTATGGATCGACACGAATACCTCTGCCTTGCCGTCGCCGTCGAGGTCGCGGGCCTCGCCGGAGAGCAGACGCGCGCTGGTGGCCTTCTCGTCATAGGAACAGAGCACGCCCCAGTCGCCCGACATCCGCCGGACCTCGACCTTGTTGTCGTCGAAGAGCACGGCGTCGGGCGCCCCGTCGCCGTCGACGTCGCCGACGGCCAGGTCCAGGGCCTCCATCGCAAACGATGGGCTCTTGACCGCGGGGAGCCTCGAGAGCTCCGCCCCGGGGGCCGGTGAGACCGACGGGGTGTTCGCCGACGGCGCCGGGACCGGCGCGGCCGAGGCCGCGTCGAGCAGGCGCGCCTTCCAGCCCACCTCGGCCTTCCCCTCCGAAAGGCTGCCGACCGAGTACTTCTCCTCGACGGAGGTCAAAGCACCGGAGCCCTGGCGTTCCCAGACCGGTCCGAGCGACTCGCCGGTGGAAGGGTGCTTGAGCTCGGCCCCGGCCTTGAGCACCTCGAAGCGGCGGCCGGGAGCAGCCGCGCCGGCGCCCAGGTCCAGGTAGACCGAGGGACCGTCGACGCGCACGACCGTGCCGTCCGCCGCCCAGGCGTTGACCGAGAATGCGACGACGAGGATGAGGTTTTTCATGACGCGCAAGAATAGCATTATCCTACAATCGCGCCCAATGGACCTGCGCCCCCCAGGGACCGCCGAGGACCTCTTCGCGCTCTTTGCCCGGGCCGAGTACCAGGCCATAGGCCTGCCTCCCGAGAAGGGGGTCTTCGGCCGTCTGGTGGTCGAGCCGCTCCTCCAATGCGTGGGGCGGGCGATGGCCGCCGCGGAGTCGGTCCTGCCTGCGGGCGCCTCGCTGGCGGTGCAGGACAAGATCTACGGGTCGCTCGAGGGCGGCCGGCCAGAGCATCCCTTCGACCCCGGCGCCGCGCCTCTGCGCGAGGCCGCGGCGCTGGCCGCCGAGGCCGAGCGCCGGACCGGGCGCCGTGCCGCGCTGGCCTGCCTGCTGGCCCACGCGCCGATCGACCCCGACTGGCTGCATCTCAACCCGGTCATGTTCCGGCACGCCCTCAAGGGCCTGCGCGCGGCGCGCGGCGCGGCCTGCCGGCCGCGGCTCGTCAACGCGGTGGACGCGTTCGGACTCGACATGCTGTCTTCCTTAGATGAGGGCGGGTACGCCGGCTTCATGACCCGCGTCCATCTGGGGTTCCTGCGCGTCACCGGCGCCCGACCGTGGCCGGGGCGCGTCCTGACCGCGGCGGACGGCTGGCCGCGCATCGGCGGACGCATCCTGCGCCTGCTCGCGGAGGGCGGCGAGCTCATCATGGTGCTGGCGGGGGGAGTCCCGGTCACCGCGCGCGGCTACTACGCCCTGCGCGAGGCGACCGGGCGCCTGTGCCGGGAAAGCCCGGCGGCCGGACGTCCGGCGTCCGTGCTGGCGCGCCTGGCCGCCAACGACCCGTCGTTTACGGCCTTCCTCGCTTCGGGGGAGGGCTGCGTCCTTAGGAGCGCCTGGCGTCGGATCGAGGCGTGGGTGCTGTCCCGCGCGCTGGCGCCGGGAGGCCGCGCGGCGCTGGCCGAGGGCCGGCTCTGCCCCGAGGGGGCCGCCGCCTTCGCGGCCGCGACGGTCGCGCTGGGGCTGCCGGTCGAGGCGGCCGCCGCGGCGCGCGCCGAGCTCGACGCGGAGCTCGCGCGCGAGACGCCTTTCCGGGTCCGCTTCCTGTCCGCCGTGGCGGGCCGCGTGGTTTCGCGCGGACGCCCGGTCGTCCTCCTGCCGCTGGGCTGGGGGCGCGCCGGGGCGGTGCGCGTGGCGTTCGGCTCGCCGGTCTGCCTCCTGCCCGCGCCGCGCGGCACGGTCCTGGTCCTCGAGCCTTCGGGCCGGACCGAGGAGCTCGACTGCGCCGCCTTCGCGCGCGCGTTCGTGGAGGCGCGCTTCCCTTGAGTTTCCTTATGGTAAACTCCGCGAAATGAAAGCGCGGCTGTATTCGAGCGCGGAGGAGCTCAAGGGCTTCTCGGTCAAGAACTGCCCCGCCATGCCGGGTCCGGCCGCCGTCCTGATGTGCCCGCCCGACTATTTCTCCGCCCTGGCCGACCTTCCGGGCTCCGACGGCGACCGCCAGCGCGCGCGCGTGCAATGGGACGGGGTCAAGGCGGCGATCGAGACCCTGGGCCGGCCGGTCAAGCTGCTCGACCCGGTCGTCGGCCTGCCGCATCTGGCGCTCGCGGCCACGCAGTCGCTGACCGGCGTGACGCCGCGCATGGAAAAAGTCTGCCTGCTCGGCCATTCCCGGCGCCCCGCGCGGCGCGGCGAGTCCGAGCGCCTCGAGGCCTGGTTCAAGGCCGCGGGCTACAAGATCATCAAGCCGCGCGACCAGTCCCTGGTCTTTGAGGCCGGCGCCGATTGCGCCTGGCATCCCGGCAAGCGCCTGCTGTGGGGCGCCCACGGCTTCCGCTCCGACCCTGAATCCTATGCGCTGGCCGCGGACGCCTTCGAGGCCCCGGTGGTCCTGCTCAAGCTCGTCAATGAGCGCTTCACGCACCTCTCCTCCTGCTTTCGCCCACTGACCCCCGAGGCCGTGCTGATCGTGCCGCCCGCCTTCGACCCGGTCAGCCTCGAGCTCATCCTCAAGATCTTCCCGATCGTCCTGGCCGCCGACGAGCGCGAGGCCGCTGGGATGCTGCCCTGCAACGCGCTGGTGGTGGACGGCACCGCCGTCCTCGAGGCGGGGGCGGCGGCGGCCGCCGGCCATATCCGGGCCATCGGCCTCGGGACCCGGCCGGTCGACACGCGCGAGTTCATCAAGGCCGGCGCCTCGGTGGCCGCGCTGGCCGCCGAACTCTTCTAGGCCATGGCCCGGCGGCTGGCGGCGGCGGCGATCCTCCTGACGCTAGCCGGCGCCGCGCGCGCGCAGGCTCCCGACTCGGTCCGTCCCGACCCCGAGCCCGGCCCGGCGCTCAAGGCCGCTCTTAAAGAGACGGCGCGCGAGCTGCGCAAGAGCGAGACCGGGCGGCGGCTCCTGGGGCTCACCGAAGACCTGCGCGTCGTCGAGCGTCCGCGCCGTCCCGGCACCGCGCTCCGCTACGAGGGCGGCGAGCGCCCCGCCCTGGTGGTTGACTCCGACCGTGCGCCCGGCCTCTCCCCGCTCGAGTTCGAACTGCTCTCCGTCGTGGAGCGTTGGAAGGCGGCGGCGGCCCTGCCCGCCGAGGTGGCCGACGCCGAGATGGCCGCGCGCCAGGCCGCGCTCGAGCACGCCCTCGAGAAGGTGTCGGTGGACCCCGACTTCGCCAAGAGCCTTCGCGGCGCCACCGTCAAGGCTCGGGAGTCGCTCGAGTCGCGGCGCAAGCAGCGCGACTGGGCGCGCCGCCAAGGCCAGCGCGCGGACACGGTCTTCCCCGGCACCGCGCCGGCGGACGCCTTGGCCCGCCTGGCTTGGGACCTCTACCTGTTCTCCGAGGACGCCTATCTCTTTTATCGCGAGGCCGCTCGCTCGGGCGACGCGGGCGCCCCCACCTTCGACCAGGCCGTCGATTTCCTCGATCGCCACGAGATCGAACTCGGGCGCCTCGAGTGGCGGGCCGGCGGCGAGTATGCCGTGCTCGACGGCCGGCTCTATCCGGCCGGCCCCGCCCGGGTCGCCGCCGCGCTCGGGCGCGAGGGGCTCTCCCGCCTCGGCGAGCGCCTGGGTGACTACCGCGGCGCGGCTCGCGAGGGCTTGCTCAAGAAGGTCAACGCATGGCTGCGCGCGCTGCCGTGATGCTCGTCGCCTGGATGGCGGCCCGTCGTGAGTGACGCGGAGTTCGTAGTACTGGGTTCGGGCTGCTTCGCGCCGGCGCGGCCGGGGGCGGGCACGCTGCGCAACCCCGCCGGCTACGCCTTGCGCCTGGGCGCCGAGGTGGTGCTCTTCGACCTCGGGTTCGGGAACCTCCGCCAGCTCTGCCGGGCCGGGCTCGACCCCGACGCCGTCGGCACGGTCTTCTTCACGCACCGCCATCCCGACCATGTCGGCGACCTGGCCGCCCTCCTTTTTAAGTGGCGCTACGAGGGCAAGCCCCGGAAGGGCCGCCTGCGGCTCTTCGGTCCCCGGGGGTTCAAGGCCTTCGCCGCGCGGCTCGAGCGCGCCTATCACCCCTGGCTGCGACCGCGCGGCTGGAGCCTCGCGGTGGAGGACTTGGGCGAGCGCTCGGTCGTGCGGGGTGAGGGCTGGAAGGTCTCCTGCCGCGAGGTCCCGCATACCACGGAGTCCTTGGCCTACCGGCTCGAGGCCGGCAAGCTTTCGCTGGCCTACACCGGCGACACGGGTTGGGACCAGGGCCTGGCGCGCTTCGCGCGGGGCGTCTCGCTGTTGGCGGTGGAGGCTACCTTGGCCGATCACCAGCGCATGGAAGGGCACCTGCGCGTCTCCGAGGCCCTGGAACTGGGGCGCTCGTCGGAGGCGAAGAAGGTCCTTCTCACGCATCTATCGACCGCGTCGGAGAAGGGCCTGGCCCGGCGCTTGGCCCGCCTGCCCTGGGCGCGGGCCGCCGAGGATCTGATGCGCGTACCGTTAAAGGGCTGACAGGAGGACACGGGTATGGAAGCAGTGGTCAGGACGTATTCCGGCGAGGGTGCAAAAGAGTTGTTTGCCGTTTTAGAGAAGAACGCCACCGAGGTCCAGATCCTCATGCGTTCCGTCAACGGCTTCGTCGGCTACACGCTGGCGCGCACGGATACCGGCGGTTTTTCCGTCACCATCTGCCTCAACAAGGCGGGGATCGAAGAGAGTCTCCGGAAGGCGAAGGAGTGGGTGGCGCAGAACGCGGGGCACCTCAACGTCGAGGAGCCGCAGGTCCTCTCCGGCAAGGTGATAGGGTAGCTCGGCTAAGGTTTAGGCAGCCGGCCTTCGAATATGCAGGCGACATCGCGGCAATTGACCGAGACGCCTTGGCCCGCGGCATACTTGCCGCCGCCGACCAGGAGGGCCGCGACGACGGGAAGCCCGGTATATTCCCAGCCGCCAAGGTTGTTGCCCACGCCCGTCAGGGTCCAATTGAGTTGACCGGTTTGGAACAAGGTGTTGGACCGCTGCTGGGTGTCGACGAGGTTCGCGTACGTCCCAAAGACCTGCTCGGGCCGCAGGGTGCGCAGGGTCTCCGCGGTCACGTTCGGATTGCGCGCCACCCAGGTGTCGCGCTCGGTGGCCGCGTTTTGGAAGAAGCCGAACGGCCATGACGCGGTCTGTTCGCGCCCGTCGGCGCCGCGATAGCGCACGTCGAGCATGAGGTGCTGGTGGGGAGTCCCCATGGCCCCGCTGCCGTGGTCGGAGATGCGATAGACGTTCCCGCCGAGGATCTCGGCGCCGGGGCCGATGATCTGCTGGATGGCGGGCAGCGCGGGTCCTCCTGTGTAGGGGACGTTGGCGAGCGGCGGCACGCGCGCGAGGAATCGCTGCGAGCCGTCGATTCGGCGGATCAGACCCTCGAGCTGGTCGCGTTGGGCGGCGACCAGGGGCAGGCCGTCGGCCGGGGGCATGTCCCTGAGGGCGGTCAACGCCTCGGCGCGCAGGCCCCGCAAGTCGTTGATGCCCGCCTGATAGCGGTCCCCTCCGACGCGGGCATAGGCCTCGGTGAGCAAGGAGCGCGAACGGTCCTCCAGCGCCAGCACCGCGGGCTGGGACTGGCCCGCGACTATTCGGTCGACCTGGGCCTGCAGGCCGTAGTAGAGCCGGCGGCCGTCCCGCGAGTCGTGGGGACCGATCCCCGGCAGGGTGTCCTGGGCGGCCTGCAGGCGGGTCCAGGCGTCCATGGCCGCGCGGGCCGGGTCTCCCACGCCGGCGAGCCGGCGGCGGAACTCGTCGTCGCTCAAGCCCAGCCATGACGACGGCGCGCCGAGGCGGGGGTCGGCGGGGACCGCGCGGTCGAGCAGGGCGCGCCAAAGGACTCCCCGCGTCTGGTCGGCGCGCGCGGCGGCCTCGGGGATGGCCAGGGCGGTCGGCGGGCGCAGGGCGGCGCGGGCGTCGAGGACGTGGACCAGGTCGGTCAACTGCGCGGTGCCTAGGCGGGCGAGGGTCCGCGGGGTCGGCGCTTGCCCGCCCTCGATGGAGGCCACGACCGGCATGATCGCCGCGCGGCGCCGGTCGACGGCGGAGTCCAGATGCCCGTCCAGCCAGCGCGCCACGGCTCGCTTCTGCGCCAGGTCGGAGGAAGGGCCGCCCCCGGCGGCCAGCAGAAGGTCGCCCGCCGGCCGACGCTCGCGCCCCTGCCGGGCGATGTCGTCGAGCTGGCCGCGCGACCAATGCGAATAGGCCTGCAGGGCGGCCAGCGGCAGGCGGTCGAAGTATTGGGGGTAGGTCTCGCCGCGGTTCATCGGCGGGAGCCGCCGGGGATTGAACTCGCCGCTGAGCTCGGGAGGCAGATGCATTCCGAGCAGCGGGCGCGGCCCGGGAGGGGTATAGAGCTGCGGCAGGCGGCCGGTCGAGCCGGGGGCCGGCGGAGCGTCGCTGAATCCCCGCACCGGCACGCTTACGCGCGGCACCGTGGAATCGGGCCGCGCGGTCTCGGGGCGCAACGCGCTCGCCAAGGCGGCGCCGGCCTTGGGCCTTGCGGGCGCCGGGGCCAGGCGGTCGGCCCAATCCTCGGGCGCCGGTCCGGCCGGCGGGGCGGAGCGCCGTCCCGGCGGCAGGAAGCGGGCTCCGGCCCGCACGCCCTCGAATCGGCGGTCCTGGTCGGCGGCCTGCAGGTCGAGGATCCGGGTCAGGAGGTCGAGCTTGCGCGCTTGCACGGCGCTCAGATTGCGGGTGGAAAAGCCGCCGACCTCCACGGCCAGGTGGTCGACGGCGGCGCGGCTGCCCTCGCTTTCGAGGAACGCCGCCAGGTCGCGGTCGAAGCCCGCGCGTTGGGCTTCGTCAGGGTCGGGCAGCTCAAGACGGCTCAGGAAGGGCGCCAGGGGGTCCTCGCGGCGCACGGGCGTCGGGGGGGCGGCCTGAGGTGGGGGGTCTTCGGCCAGGGCCGGAAGCGCCGTCAAGAGCAAAGACAGCGCGCCGAGCAGGAGTAGGGGGCGGGGTCGGAAGGGGTGCAAATCGGCCTCCGCCTCCAGTGTGCCCCCTGGAATCCGGGATTTCAAGGGCCCCTTGGGAAGGATTTTGGAGCGGGCGCTAGCCGCCGACGGGGTTTCTGCCGCGCTCGAGGGTAGTGCGCAGGTCGAGGTACCACTCTCCATTCTCGAGGCGCCAATACAGCATCGCCTCGGGGTCGCGGGTCTCCTTCCTGTTGAGGACCTCGACGGTGGAGGTCACGCGCACCTTGGCGCGCACCCGCGTGGAGTCGAGTTCGACGTAGTCCACGCGCACGTCCTTCACGTCGAGGTTCTCGGGCGGGATCAGGAAAAAGTCCTCGAGCATCTTGGGGATGTCGGGGCGCTCCTTGAGGTCCTGAGGGTGGTGGAAGCGGGCGGCTTCCTTGAACTCCTTGAACTTGAGGCACTCCATGAAGCGCCGCGACTTGACGATCAGCACCGCCTTGTGGCCGCCGACCCCGGGGACGTAGCCGTTGGAGGCCGCCAGGAAGAAGCCGGCGCCGGACCCGGCAAGGACGAGGAAGGCGATGAGCTTTTTCATGAGTCGTCGAGCCGGAGCTTGAAGGCGGCGACGGAGAAGAAGACGGCCGTCCAGGCCGCCAGCGCCGCCCAGGCGCCCATCTGGTCGAGCCATTTTACGTCATTGGGGGCGTTCTCCAAAGCTTCGAAGCACCACTTGGTCAGGGTCAGCCGGTGGAGCCACTTGGGCACGTCGCGCTCGATGGCTTCGCGCAGGATCAGCTTCGAGAACACCACCTGGGGGATGAGCAGTATGGGAACGATCACGACCGCCCCTTGGGCGCTCTTGGCGAAGGCCGAGATGCACAGCCCGAGCGCCGCCGCCGCGGCGCTCGTCGCGGTCAAGGCCAGGAACTCGAGGGCCAAGGCCCGCGGCGAGGCGGGCAGGTGCATGAGCGCGCCGGCCGAAGCGAGGAGGAGGGCGGCCTGCACGGCCCCCAGCGTCGCCAGCACGGCCAGCTTCGAGAGCAGGTAGGCGCGGATGTCCAGGTCGAACATGCGCTCGCGGTCGAAGACCGCGCGCTCCTGGACGATGGCCGTACAGGCGTTCATGCAGCCCATCCAGACCGCCGCCACCGACATGACGAAATGGGCGGAGGCCGTGGGCGAGGCGGCGCGCCAGGCCAGGCCCACGCAGGCGCCGATGGCCGGTGCCTGCGCGGCGAGCAGGAGCATCGTCCCCGCCGACCCCATGTGGACGGCCAAGACGCGGTCGATGAGGACGTCGAGTTGGGCGCGGAAACCAGGGCGGCGTCTCATGCGGCCGCCCTGGCGGACAGGGGGGAGCCTCGCCAGCGCGAGGCCCAGTCGTCGGCGTCGGCCGTGCGCAGGACGCGGAAGACCTCGGCGGGATGCGGCGCCGAGAAATGCGCCAGCATCTCCGGGGCCGAGCCGCTGAACACCACGCGTCCCTTCATCAACAAGACGACCTTGTGACATTCGTCCAGGTACTCCATCGAGTGCGTGGTCATGACGACCAGGCGGCCGGCCGCGGCGAGGCCCTTGAGCAGGTGCACCAGGTCCCCCTCGGTGGCCGGGTCGAGACCGGAGGCCGGCTCATCGAGCACGAGGATGTCGGGGTCGGCCACGAGCTCCACGCCGATATTGACGCGCTTGCGCTGGCCTCCCGAGAGCCGCGCGATGCGGAGCTTGAGGCGCTCGTCGAGGCCGAGGAGTCTGGCGATCGACTCGACGCGTTTGTCGATCGCCGCGGCCTCCGTGCCGGCGTCGAGCCGCAGGCGGGCGGCGTAGGTCAGGGCCTGGCGGACCGTCAGCGCGGTGTGGACGACGTCGTCCTGGGGGACGTAGCCGACCCGGGCGCGCCATTGGCGCCGCTGGGGCCAGAGGTCGGACCCGTCCCAACTCGCCTTGCCCGTGGAGGGACGCAGCAAGGTCAGCAGGCACTTGAGGACGGTGGTCTTGCCGCAGCCGGAGGGGCCGATCAGGGCCGAGAGCTGCCCGGCCCGGAAGGCCAAGTCGATGTCCGAGATGATGGTCTTGGTCCAGCCGACCTTCCAGGCCACGGAATCCAGGCGGAGGACAGGGGCGGACATGGGGGTAGTATAGGGCACCGAAGGATTTCGCGCCAACCCATTGAACCTCGACGATACCGGGGCTATACTCCGAATATGACGCGTTTATTCGCCGCCCTTTGCGCCCTAGCGTTGCTGGCCACGACGGCCGAGTCGAAACCAAAGAGAAAGGAGAAGGACCCTCCGAAGGCGGAGTCGAAATACATCTCTCCCTCGATCGAGGCCGGCAAGAGCGTCTACAAGTTCGACGCCAAGGGCCGGCCCATCTACCAGAAGATGCCCAAGGCCGCGAAGAAGGAGAAACTCAAGCTCGACGACGTCGACGTGGATTCACCGGACCCCGAGGAGACCCCCACGGTCGAGAAGTCGAAGCCGGCCAAGAGGAAGGGCGGCGCCAGAAAGAAGCTGCAGCGCAAGAAGTCCTTCGAGGAATCCGGCGGCGAGGAGGGCTCGCCCGAGGACGCCGCGGCGGCCGCGGCCTCGGCCGCGGGCGGAGGAGGCGGAGATTCCGACGCGGCGGCGGCGGCGATCGCCGCCGCCGGGAGGCTGCCGGCGATGTCCGGCGGCGCCCCGAGCGGAGGCGGCTACGGCGGCTACGGCGGAGACGGCGGAGGGGATCCCGGCGGAGACCCCGGCGGCGGCGAGTAAGGCTAGGCCAGGCGCCGGACGAGCCGGCGCCAGCCCTCGTAGAGCATCAGCACGGCGGCGAGGAGCGCCGAATAAGCCCACACGAAGGCCAAACCCTGGACGCCGCGCTTCATATCGGCATCCTTCATCTCGCCGGGCGCGGCGGCCAGCGCGGCGACCACCTCGGGATAGGGCGAGACCACCATGTACGGCTCGTGGTGGACCCGGGTGATCAGATCCTTCGAGAGCGGCAGTCCGTACTCGAAGCCTGAGACCGGGTGCGATGGCACGCCCTCGGCCTTCCAGCGGGCCTTGAGGCGCTTGAGGAACTCCTCGTTGTAGGACGCCCCGCCGTCCTCGGAGATGGTCTGGAGGTCCAAGTCGCTGCCCGGGCCTGCCGCGCCGTTAGCGAAGCTGCCCAGCAGCACCGCGCCGACCACGCGCCGGCCGGCCGGCAGGGAGGCGTTTAGCTCCAGGATGACGGCGTTGGCCAGGGTCTCGAAGCGGGCCAGGATCCGCGGCTGGGCCGTGGCCTGGTAATCGGCCAGCGCGGCGGCCTTCTCGTCGGTGGCCAGGGAGTCGAAGAAGGCCGGCACGGCCGCGGGGTCCATCGTGGCCGCCTCGCGCAGGGCGTGGAAGACGATCTTGCGGAACTGGGTGGAGCGCCGGTTGGGGTTGAAGCGCAGGGAGCGCGCGATCAAGCGGCCGAAGGCGGCGCGCGAAGCTGCGTCATCGGCGAAGTAGGCGTCGTAGATGCGCCAGGCGTCGTCGACGACGACCTGGTTGGCCGCGACCCGGAAGCCCATCGGGGCGTAGCTGCCGGTCGAGCCCAGGACGCGATGGGCGATGAAAAAGCCCATGATGGACCGGACGGCCCGCGGTTTGCCCTCGGACTTCTCGAGGGATTCCGCGACCTCGTTCCAGCGCTCGACTAGCCGCGGGAAGGTGTACCACCACAGCGAGCTGCCGGTGATCTGGGCGTAATGCAGCCAGTCCTTAAGGCCCTGCGACCACGACCGCTCGGGGATCGCGATCGGCTCGGGGGCACGGGCTGGTTCCGCCACGGCGTTGGCGGCCAGCGGCGAGGCCGCGAGTAAAGACGGCCGCGCGCGCCCCGACGTCCGGGCCGCCACGGCGCCCGCATCGGCGCCCCGACGGACGCCGCCCGTCCAGAGCGGCTCGACCTCGGCGGTCAAGGAGAGAGCCCTCAGCCGCGCGGTGCTGGTCTCCCGGTTGCCGGATCGGGTCGGCTCGAAGGCTGCGGCGGCTTCCGCGGCGGCCGCGGCAGGGAGGAGGGAACCCTCGGCGACGGCAGCTTGGGGAACGGCGGGGATGAATGCGGCGGCGGCCGGTGCGGCTACTGCGGAGGCTTGCGGCGCGACCGCGGCGGCGGGAGAGATGGACGCCGGGGCCGCTAGAGTCGGAAGGGACGGCAGAGAAACGGCCGAGTTGGTTAAGGAGACCGGGGCGGCTGTTGGGGCGAAGCCTGGGGCGGTATGGACTGGGACGACGGGGACGGGACGCGCGGCGCGCCCGGTCTGCCCCCAAGCCTGGGGCGCGCAGAGGGACAACGCCAGCCAGGCCGCTATTGAGCGCCGCATACCTGAAGTATAGGGCGGTCGATACTGACTAGGGAGGGCCGACAGGCCCAAACGCCTTCCTTCTTAAGGCCCAGGGGAAGGGAGCAGGAGCAGGGCCTGCGGGTTGACGAAGGCGATCCGGTAGCCGAAGCGCGCGCAGAACCGGTCGGCCTCGTCGCGATGACGGAGGAGGGAGAGCCAATACGGCATGTCGGCGACCTGGCCGATGACGAGCGTGGAGAGCAGGATCGGTCCTATCGGCAGGAGACGACGCAGGCGGTCGAACTCCTCGGGGCCCGCCGGGAGCAAGACGGCGCGCCGGCGCGCGTACCAGCCGACGTGGGCCGGGATGTTCGTGGCCACGAACGAGGGGTCGCCGGAGGCGTCGAGGCGGGCCAGCTCAGGCCAGGCGGCCGGCAGGCCCGCGGGGTGGCCGAAGCCCAGCTCGGGCAGCGCGTAATAGCGCCCGTACCAGCCGGCCAGGCAAGCCAGCGCGACGGTAGGCGCCCAGCGGGGAAGAGGGAATCGCGCGGCCAGGGCCCGGGCTCCCAGCACGACGGCCGCGGCGTAGGCGGGAGCGAACCACAGTTCGTAGCGTCCGGCCACGTGCTCGCCGAGGCGTTCGACGCGCAGGAGGCTGAAGGCCGCGGCTTGCAGGGCGAGCAGGCCCAGGTTGAGCCCGAGCAGGCGCGACGAGTCTTTGGAACGCGCCATGACGAACCCGAGGACGGCCAGCGGCAGCGCCGGTCCCAACTGCCAGAGCGTCGGCCAAGCGCTCAGCCAACCGCCGAGGCCGCTCAGCGCCTTCAGCGCCAGCGGGACGGCATGCTCGGGTCCGAAGTCGCTCAGCGAAAAGATCCGGACGTAGCGCCAGGCCGGCTCGGGCGTGAGGACGCCGGTGGCGAGGTTCCAAAGGAAGTTCGGGTTGAGGAGTGGGCCGCCCGCCAGCTTCTGGCGCGCCGCCCAAGGTGCTGCCACGAGAAAGGCCGCGCCTGCCGTGCGCGCCGCCCAACGGCGCTTGCCGACGCCGGGGCCCCGCCAAAGCTCCCAGGCGTAGACCGGCAGGAAGAGCACGAAGTTCGGCCGCGCCAGCCAGCATAGGCCGGCCAACAGGCCGGTCCGCCACGGTTTGCCGCGCTCGAGCCAAGCTTCGTGGAACAGGAGAAGGAGAGCGCAGAAGCTGAGGTCCGGATAGCCCCAGAGCGCGAACCCGCGCACCACCGATGGGCTCCAGGCGAACATCAGGGAGGCAGCCAAGGCGCCGGAGGGCCCTAATAGAGGAAAGAGGGTCCAGGCCGCCGCCGCGGCGGCGCCGGCCAGGGCCAGTCCCGCGGCGGTCAGGACGGCCGCGTCGGTGTCCCCGAGCAGGGCTTCGCAGGCGCCGGTCAGGAACGCGAAGAGAGGGAAGCGGCCCAGAGGCGCCACCGCCGCGCCGAACGTCTCCCCTCCCACGGCCAACAGGGCGGCCTCGGCCGGGTAGAGCACTCCTGTCACCGGCCCTTCCCCCGCGACGATCCGGCGGCCGATCTCCCCGTAATGGCAGAACTCCAGGCTTTGGGCGCCGGGGAAGCGCAGGACGGCGGTGGCGACGAACACCGCCGCCGCGGCCGAGGCCGCTAAGGCCGCCGCTTGCGCCCGGGTCAGGGAAGGCTCCATCCCGGAGCCATTCTAGCTTCTAACTTCGGTGCCGGACTTTGGCTATTGGCTTTTTGACGCGGAGGGGTGTCTTTCTGGGGGCAGTATTAGGACCTATGTCCGGCATGGGTCCTCGGTCCCGTGAGAGGTGCCCGGTCTCTGCGCATCATGAATTTGATGACCGAGTTCCTCCCCCTAGCCGCCGCCGCCCTCTTTGCCGGAACCGTTTCCAGCGTCGTCGGGCTGGCAGGGGGATCGCTCCTCCTGCTCGGGCTCCTCGGCGTCTACCCCTCCGAAATCGCCCTGCCGATCTACGCTCTGGCTTGGCTGGGCAACGACGCCTTGCGCGCCTTGGCTTTTCGCAACAAGCTCGACTTCTCGATCCTCGTCCCCTTCAGCGCCGGGTCGGCCGTCGGGGTCGGGCTGGCTTCGCTCGTCTACGTACCTTTCTCCACGCCTATCCTTCTGATCTTTCTGGGCCTGATCGTGCTGGCGGCGACCTGGATACCCACGGAGAACGCTCCCGCGCCGACGCGCCGGGAATACGCCATGCTCGGAGCCCTCATCGGCTTCTGCGGGGTCTTCGCGGGCATCAGCGCCCTGCTGGTGGCTCCGTTCTTGCTGCGTGCCCACCTCGACAAAGAGGCCTTCATCGGCACGAAGGCCGCCTGTCAGATCGTCATGCGCGCCGGGACCGTCCTGGTCTACTTCCACCACGGATTCGACGCCGCGCCCCATTCCTCTTTGATCCTAACCCTACTTGCCGCCTCCGCGCTCGGGATCTTCGCCGGCAAGCATGTCCTCAGCCTGCTCGAGCGCGAGACGATGCGCCGGGCCGTGCAGACGGCGACGACGGCCCTGGCCTGCCGCCTGCTCTACGCCTGCATCGTCGGCTGAAGGCCTCCTCCCCTGGTCGGTGCCGGACTTGAGAAAGGGAACTTTTTTGGCCCTTTTGCGTACTTGTGGGTATGGGCCGCCCGAGAAGACTCCACGCTCCGAAGACGCTAAGCCACGTGATGGGTCGGGGAAACGGTGGGGACCCGATCTTCAAGACGGTCGACGACCGGCTGATTTTCCTTGGAATCCTGGAGGAGGTGACGCGGCGGTGTCGCGTTTTCGTCTTGGCATACTGTCTGATGGGAAATCACTTTCACCTCCTTATCGAGACCGGTCTCATCCCCATCGGAGATGTCATGCGGCGAATCCTTTGCCGTTATGCTCGGTACTACAACAAGACTAATAGACGTCTCGGACATCTCTTTCAGTCCCGCTTTTTGGCCAAGCCCTGCCTCGATGAGGCCTATTTTTTGGCGGCGCTCCGCTACATCCATCGCAATCCAGTGGAAGCGGGCCTGGTTGAAACGCCGGGCGAGTGGCTCTGGTCCAGCCATCGGCAATTCGTGGGAGGGGTACGCTCCACGCTCCTCGCTTTGGATCGAACCTTCTCCCTGCTGGGAGATGATCCGGCATCGGCGCGGCGGCGATATCTGACCTTGATGGAAGAGGAATCGGATTTTCAGCCAAGCTTCGAGCCTGCTTCCCCGCCGGACGAAAGGAAACCGGAAGCGATCAAAACTTTGGAGGAGTTGGTGCTGGAAGTCCCAGAGTCGGAGCCAACTCCCGATGAGAAGAGGCAAGGAAGCCGACCCCGAGCCGTCAGCCGGTTCCGCCGTAGCTTCACGGAGATTGCGACGGCGAACGGTTATGGCGTAAGCGCCATCGCAAGTTTTTGGCTCATGACGGGATACTGTGGGTAGGAAATAGCGTGTAAAACGAAACATCTGATGCGGTAACTTCTTGTTGCTTAGGACAAGGAGGCCGCACCAGATGCAAGAAGATTGTCTCACAGGGTTGCTTGGAATTCAAGGGTAT
>JACPXC010000041.1 GCA_016196755.1 Elusimicrobiota bacterium | reverse complement strand
TCCCGTAGGAGGCTCTTGACGCCCCACTCGGCACCGGAGGTTTCCCTCCGCTGCTGGGGCCTGCTACCGGGCGCTCCGACGCCTGCCCGGACGGGACTCGCACCCGCTGGTAATGCACGGCCTTACGGCGTACCACCCGGGGATTCTATTAAATAGCTAACGTCGACTGCCGATGCTCCTCGCGATGATCCTGCTGCTCTGCTCCCCGGCCGTTGCCGCCGAGCGGAAGGTATCAGTGGGATTCACGGCGGCATTCCTGGAGCCCAACCGGGGCGCGACGCCGCCGCCGGAGGCCGTGGTCGAGTCCCTGTCGGAAGGCATGGCCACCGTGCGCCTGTGGGGCCTGCGAGGCGAGGTGCTCTTCAGCACCACCGCGCAGCGCGGCATAGTGAGGCTCGAGACCCAGCCGACGCCGCCGCAAGGACGCGAGAACCCCTGGAACGGCTGGCGCCACCGGCACGGCTACAAGTACGAGCCCGCGCGCGGCTACTCCTGGAGCAACATCGACGACCAACGCACTCCGATGTCTGAGGCGCTGGGACGCTTCTACGACGCGCACCTCAAGGACGTCTGGAAGCGCTGGGCGCGCGCGGCGCTGACGGACGCCCTGACGCGCCCCGCCGCCCTGAAGGACGCCGCGCCGGCCGCGCGCCTCGCAATCCCGCTGGCCGTCCCGTGGAACGGGGAGAAGCCGAGCGGCACCGTCCCCGTGGAGTACGGCTTGCGCCTATGGGGCGCCGCGCTGGCGGTGAGGTTCCGGGTCGGGCCGGCCAAGTCCGGCCCCTGGCTGGCCGACGCGGCCGGCCCGGTGGATTGGACCCTCGACCAAGGCGAGTGGCGCCGCCGCCACGGCTACGGGCCGGAGCATCCCGACCGCGCGCGCCTCGACGAGCTCATGTCGCGCTGCGGCGCCTATTGGACCGAAGTGACGACCCACCTCATCCTGCGCGACCTCGACGCCCAGCTCCGGAGCCCGTAAGACCGGCTCCGCCGCCGTCTTTTCCCTCTCTTAGGATTGCGGTCGGGCGAAGCGCGTGTTATACTAAAAGCGTGGTGAAACAGGCCTTTTCAGCGGCCCTGGGCGGGGCCCTCGTGCTGGGGTCCTTTCTTTGCTTGGGCATGGGGATGGACATGGGAGCGGGCTCGACCCCGCAGGAGTCCCACGACTGCTGTGGGGGTGGAACTGCGCCCGAGTCCGCCGCCGTCAACTGCTGCCTGCTCCTGCCCGGCGCCGCATCGGCCCCGGTGGCGCTCCCTCACCCATCCCTGAGCTGGGTAGCGGTCCCCGCCACCGCCGCCGCCCGGACCGATCTCAGAACGCGCGGTCCCGTGCTCTCGCAAGGTCCGCCCGGGGCCGTCTCTCCCGGCCATGCCGCTCCCGCCTCGCCTCGCGCTCCCCCCGTCGCCTAACATCCCCGTCGTCCGAGCCTTTCTCTAATAATGAGCTTCGCCGTTCCCCAAAGGGGGGAGTCTATGAAGAAGTACGCTTTGCCGCTCGTACTGTCGTTGTCCGGGCCCGCCTGGGGGCAGCCTTCCAGCGGAACGTTGTCCTGGGCCGAGGTCGCCGCCGCCGTCGAGGCGGCCAACCCGGAGCTGGCCATGGCCCGCGCGAAGGCCCAGGCCGTCGGCGCCCGAGTCGCCCAGGCTTGGACGCCCGACGCGCCCACGGTCGAGTTCGAGCGCATGTTGGGGCCGGTACAGCGCAGCCCGTTGGACGGGGACGAGCGCTCGTGGGTCGTGCGCCAGCAGTTTGCCGCCCCGCCCGTCCTCTATTGGAGGAAGCAGACCGCCTCCCGCGCGGCCCGGGCCGAGGAGCAGCGTGTCCTGGCCAAGCGCAACGAGCTTTCGGCGCGCGCCCGGCAGACGTTCGCGCTGCTGCGCCTGTCCTGGGTGGAGCGCGAGGTCTTGGACGAGGGCATCACCATCCTGCGCCGCGCCGCCCGGGTGGCCGAGGCTAAGGTCGCCGGCGGAAAGGCCAGCCAGACCGACGCATTGAAGGCGCAAACCGAGCTCAGCCGGATGCTGGGGCTGCGTGAGGCAGTCGAGCGCTCCGTGACGGCGACGGAGGCCGAGCTCTCGGCGCTGATGGGCCGCCGTCCGGGACCTTTGGCGCGGCCGGCCCCCGCGCAGACGCAGCCCCCGCCGGCCCTGGCCGCACTCGAGGGCGCTGCCGCCGGGCGGCCGGAGCTGCGCGCCGCCGTCCTCGACGGCGATCGCGCCGCGGCGACGGCCGCGGCGGCTCGCGCCGAGTGGCTGCCGATGCTGATGGCGGGCTATCGCCGCCGTTCGGCGCCGATGACCGGGCGCACGCACGACGCGCTGCTGGGCCTCTCGGTCCCGCTGTGGTATTGGCGTCCGGCGGCCATGGTCAAGGAGGCCGACGCCGAGCGGCGGATGGCTGTCTCGGAGGCGGAGGCCGTGCGTTTGGACACCGCGGCCATGGTGCGCGCGTCGCATGAGCGCCTCTTGGCCGCGCTGCGCCTGGCCGAGGTCTACCGCACGGCCGTCCTGCCGCAGGCCGAGGCGGCCTTGGCCACGGCCGAGAAGGCCTACGCCTCCGACCGAGGCGGCTTCCTCGATTTCCTCGACGCCCAGCGTACGCTCATCGACCTGACATTGGAACGCGAGCGGGCGCTGGCGGACGCCGAAGCGCGCCGGGCCGAGTTGGCGCGCGCCGTCGGAAAGGAGCTCTGATATGAACCGGAAGAACCTGATCGTCATCGCCTTGCTGCTCGCCCTGGCCGCGGCCGGCGGCGTCTTCCTCGCGCGGCGCCACGCCGGGCACGGCGGGACGGGGGAGGCGGCCGCCGCACAGAAGTGGCAGTGCCCGATGCACCCCGAGGTCGTCGCCGACAAGCCGGGCAGCTGTCCCATCTGCAACATGGACCTGGTGCCGATGGAGACGTCGACCGGGCCGGCGGCGGAGGCCCGTTCCGGCTCCGGGGCGCGTTTTTGCCTGCTCCATAACTGCAAGATGGCCGGCTGCAAGATGGAGCTGCCGCTCAAGGCCGGCGAGGTGGTGGACTGCCCCGTCTGCGGCACCCACGTCGCCGAGACCCCGACCGGGGAACCGGTCTATTACCGGCATCCCGACCAGCCCGAGCGCAAATATTCCGAGCCGGCGAAGACCGAAGACGGGCGGGACTTCCTGCCGGTCTACGTCGAGGAGATGCCGGGCGGAGCGGGAGGCCAAGCGGAGATCACGATTCCGGCCGAACGGCGCCAACTGATGGGCCTCAAGTCCGAGGCCCTCGAGCGCCGAGCATTGGCGCGCGTCGTGCGCGCCTCGGGCCGTGTCGCATATGACCCGGACCTATACAACGCCACCGCCGAGTACCGCGAGGCGGTCCGGGCCCACGAGCGGCTCAAGGGCAGCGTGCTGGCGGAGTCCGAGCAGCGCGCCAAGGCGCTAGTCGACGCGGCGGCCATCAAGCTGCGCCAGATGGGGCTCACGCCGGGCCAGATCGAGGCGGCGGCAACCGAAGCCGCCTCCACGAGCCTCCTCGTCGGGGGCGGAAACGTCTGGGTCTACGCTCAGATCTACGAGCAGGAAGTGGGCCTCGTAAAGCCGGGGCAGACCGTGACGCTGACCACCCCGGCCTACCCGGGCCGGACCTTCAAGGGGACGCTCCGCTCGCTCGACCCCATCCTCGATCCGGGCACGCGATCGCTTAAGGCGCGCGTGGCGGTCCCCAACCCGGACGGGGCTCTGCGCCTGGAGATGTACGTCAACGCCGAGGTCAAGGTCGACCTGGGCCGCCAACTGGCCCTGCCGGAGTCGGCCCTCATCGACACCGGCGAGCGGAGGCTGGCCTTCGTGGACCTGGGCGAGGGCCGCATCGAGCCGCGCGTCGTGGAGGTGGGCGCCAAGGCGCAGGGCTACTACGAGCTCAAGTCCGGCGTATCGGAAGGGGAGAAGGTCGTCACCTCGGCCAACTTCCTCGTGGACTCGGAGTCGCGCCTCAAGGCGGCGCTTAAAAAAGCCGCCCCGGGCGGCGGGGAAGCCGACCCGCACGCCGGGCACCGGAGATAGCCATGATCCGCCGCGTCATCGCCTGGTGCGCCCATAACCCGCTGGCCGTGGTCCTCTTGACCGCGGCGGCCCTGGCCGGGTCGGTCTTCGCGATGAAGCACGCCCCGCTCGACGCCATCCCGGACCTCTCCGACACCCAGGTCATCGTCTATTCGCGCTGGGACCGCTCGCCGGACATCATCGAAGACCAGGTCACCTACCCGGTGGTATCGGCTCTCCTGGGGGCGCCCAAGGTCAAGGCCGTGCGCGGCTTCTCGGACTTCGGCTTCTCCTACGTCTACGTCATCTTCGAGGACGGCGTGGACATCTACTGGGCGCGCTCGCGGGTGCTCGAGTACCTCTCCAAGGTCCTTCCCTCGCTGCCCGAGGGGGTCCAGACCGAGCTAGGGCCGGACGCCACCGGTGTGGGCTGGGTCTATCAGTACGCGCTAGTCGACAAGACCGGGCGCCACGACCTCCAGCAGCTGCGCTCGCTGCAGGACTGGTACCTGCGCTACCAGCTCCAGGCCGTGCCGGGCGTCGCGGAGGTCGCGGCCTTCGGCGGCTTCCAGAAGCAGTACCAGGTCACCGTCGACCCCAACGCGCTCTCGGCCTACGGCATCCCACTGATGAAAGTGGTGGAGGCCGTGCGCGACGGCAACGCGGAGGTGGGCGGTCGCCTGCTCGAGTTCGCCGGGGCGGAGTTCATGGTGCGCGGGCGCGGCTACATCAAGACGCCCAAGGACATCGAGGACATCGTGGTCGGGCGTGACATGAAGGGCACGCCCGTGCTGCTGCGCAGCGTGGCGAAGGTGGCCATCGGCCCTGAGATCCGGCGCGGCATCGGGGACCTGGACGGCGCCGGCGACGTCGTGGGCGCCATCGTGGTCATGCGCCACGGCGAGAACGCCTTGAACGTCATCGCGCGGGTCAAGGCCAAGATCGAGGATTTGAAGACGGGCCTGCCCGAGGGCGTGGAGATCGTGACGACCTACGACCGCTCGGGGCTCATCAAGGACGCCATCAAGACCCTGACCCACGAGCTCGTGCTGGAGCTCGTCGTAGTCAGCCTCGTCATCCTGCTCTTTCTCTGGCACGTCCCCTCGGCCCTGGTCCCCATCGTCACCATCCCGGTGTCGGTGATCCTAACCTTCGTGCCGATGTGGCTGATGGGGATGACCTCGAACATCATGTCTCTGACCGGTATCGCCATCTCCATCGGTGTACTGGTCGACGGCGCCATCGTGGAGGTTGAAAACGCCTACAAGAAGATCGAGCGCTGGCTCGCCGCCGGCAAGCCCGGGGGAGACTTCCATGCCGTACGACTGGCGGCCCTGCAGGAAGTCGGGCCCAGCGTGTTCTTCTCGCTGTTGGTCATCGCAGTGGCCTTCATCCCGGTCTTCACCTTGGTCGACCAGGAAGGACGCCTCTTCAAGCCCTTGGCCTACACCAAGACCCTGGCCATGGCCATGGCGGCCGTCCTGGCGGTGACGCTCGACCCGGCCATCCGGATGCTCTTCAGCCGCATCGAGCCCTTCGCCTTCAAACCCCGCGCGCTGGCGGAGCTGGCCACCTTCACCTTCGTCGGGAAGTATTACCCGGAGGAGAAGCATCCGGTCAGCAAGGTCCTGTTCCGGGTCTACGAGCCGGTCTGCCGCTGGGTGCTGGCCCGGCCCGGCAAGGTCGTGGCCGGGGCGGCGCTCTTGGTCCTCACCAGCTTCCCGGTCTACCTGAGCCTGGGCTCCGAGTTCATGCCCCCGCTTTACGAGGGGACTTTGCTCTACATGCCCACAACCCTCCCGGGGCTCTCCGTGACCGAGGCGGGGCGTTTGCTGCAGACCCAAGACGAGCTCATCAAGTCCTTCCCCGAGGTGGCCTCGGTCCACGGCAAGGCGGGGCGGGCCGCCACCTCCACCGACCCGGCACCCTTCTCGATGATGGAGACGACCATCGTCCTCAAGCCTAGGGAGGAGTGGCGGGAAAAGCCGCGTTGGTACTCCTCCTGGGCGCCGGAGCCGCTCAAGACGACTCTGCTGCGCCCCCTGTGGTCCGACCGCATAGGCCATGAGGAGCTCATCGCGGAGATGGACCAGAAGCTGCGTTTCGCCGGCGTCACCAACGCCTGGACCATGCCCATCAAGGGCCGCATCGACATGCTCTCGAGCGGCGTGCGCACGCCGGTGGGTATCAAGATCCTTGGAGCCGACCTTGAGGAGATCGAGAACCTGGGTGCGCTGATGGAACAGACCCTGCGCGAAGTCCCTGGCACGCGCAGCGTCTTCGCCGAGCGCGCCGCGGGCGGCTACTTCGTGGATTTCGAGCTCAAGCGCGAGCAGCTGGCGCGCTACGGCCTGTCGGTCAAGGAAGTCCAGATGGTGGTGATGTCCGCCGTCGGCGGGGAGCCCATCACGACGACCATAGAGGGACGCGAGCGCTACTCGGTCAACGTGCGCTACCCGCGCGAGCTGCGCGAGGATCTCGAACAGCTGGCGCGCGTGCTGGTGCCGACCATGTCGGGCGCCCAGGTGCCGCTCGGGCAGCTCGCCGACATCGTCAAGCGCACCGGGCCTTCGATGATCCGCAACGAGAACGGCCTGGTGGCGGGCTACGTCTTCGTCGACGTGGCGGGCCGGGATATCGGTAGCTACGTCAAGGACGCCAAGAAGGCGGTCGATGCGGCCGTGAAGCTTCCCGCGGGCTACACCATGCTCTGGAGCGGCCAGTACGAGAACATGGAGCGCGTGGCGGCGCGGCTCAAGGTCGTGGTGCCGCTGACCTTGTTCATCATCGTCGTGCTCCTCTACCTCAACACTGGCTCCTGGGCCAAGGCCGGCATCGTGCTGCTGGCCGTGCCGTTCTCGGCGCTGGGCTGCTTCTGGCTCCTGTGGGCTCTCGGCTACAACATGTCCATCGCGGTCTGGGTGGGCATCATCGCGCTGTTGGGCCTCGACGCGGAGACCGGCGTCTTCATGCTGCTCTTCTTGGACCTGGGCTATTACGATCGGGTCAAGCGCGGGTTGATGAAGACCCGCGAGGACCTGGCCGAGGCCATCATCGAGGGTGCCGTCAAGCGCGTGCGCCCCAAGATGATGACGGTGGGCACGACCTTCATCGCGATGCTGCCCATCCTTTGGTCGACGGGGACCGGCGCCGACCTCATGAAGCGCATCGCGGCGCCGATGGCGGGAGGGCTGCTCACGAGCTTCATCATGGAGCTCATCGTGTACCCCGCGGTCTACGATCTTTGGAAGTGGTACGGCGAGATGCAGGAGGGCCGCCGCGACCCGGCGGCCATCCCCATCCCGGAGCTGGCGGAGCATTGAGCGTGAACGGAGGAGATGATGACTAAGACGATGACGGGAGCGGTGCTGGCGGCGGTGCTGGGGTTGGCGGGCGCGGCGTACGCGCAGCACGACCACGGCAAGCCAGCCGCGGGAGAGACGGTGACGCTCAAGGGCGAGGTCGTCGACCTGGCCTGTTACATGGCCCACGAAGGAAAGGGCGCAAAGCACCAGAAGTGCGCCAAGGCCTGCCTGCTGGGCGGCGCGCCGGCGGGCCTCCTGGGCGCGGACGGCTCGCTGGTCCTGCTCGTCGAGGACCATAACGCGAAGAAGCCCTACAAGGCCGTCTTGGAGCTGGCCGGTCAGCAGGCCGAGGTGGCGGGCAAGAAGTTCACCCGCGGCGGCCTGACGGGCGTCGTGGTCAGCGGCGTCAAGAAGGGTTGAGGCCGCCGGGTGAGGCTCTGGCTGCTTCATCCGATAGCCGTCCACCTCCCCGTCGCCCTCCTCCTCACGGGCTTCGCGTTCCATGCGCGGGCCCTGTGGAAGGGCGACGGGGAGTGGACCGCCCCCGCTTCCCGCTGGCTCCTGTGGCTGGGCACGGCGGGGGCCTGGGCGGCGTTGGGGCTAGGACTACTGGCGGAGCGGACCGCGCCGCATGTCCCGAGCGCCTGGGAGGTCTTGGGCGAGCACGAGACCTTGGCATATTGGACCTGCGGGGTCTTCTCGGCCGTCTCGGCTGCCGCCGTTTGGTCCGCTCGAAAGGGCGAGGCCGGCCCGCGCTGGGGCCGGGCGGCGTTGGCGGTCCTGTGGCTGGCCGGGCTGGGACTGCTCGTCGCGACGGCGGAGCACGGCGGCCGGCTGGTGTTCGACCATAACATGGGTACGGCAGCCTCGGCCGAGTGAAGGGACCTGCGATCTCAAGCTGACGGCTCTCAGCCCTCGAAGCACCGCATAATGTTCACCTATCCTCGATAGCGGCTCATTTGACGCCCTAGGTAGAATCGGGCGTGGTGCTTTCTTGCCTTGCCCTGCTCGCTGTCTTATCACCTTCGCCGGCCTTCGCCCAATGGGCCCCTCGCAATGCCCGGTGGCAGCCGCGGGGACCCTGGACGTTGGCGCTGCCGCGCGAGCTGCCGCGGCTTTTTCATGAGTTCAACGGAATCGACTTCGGGCATGCCCATCTAGGCGAGACCCTTCTTCGTACCCAAGATCCCGCCGAGCTCGAAATGGCTCGCCTGGAGGTCCTCGATTTCATTTTCAGCGCCCCACCCACCGCGCCGGATGAAGAGCAGGTCGCCCCGACCCTGACACGGATGATTTGGGAGGTCCAGAGCGCTTTCAACTGGGCCCACAGCTTTCATCGCAGCCTTTATGACCTGTTCGCCAGCGACGTGAAGGACAAGGACGCCGCCTATCGAACGCTCCTGGCCGATTATCTGGAGAAGCCGGAGGCGGTCACCTCGCATCCTTTGGACCTGCACGGCAAGCTATGGAGCTTTAAGGAGTCGAAGGCCTTTCGGGAGAAGGCTCCGAAGTTCAATACCCAGATCTGGGCGTACCACTGGCTCCAGGCCTCAGCCTATGACGTCCAGCTGATGGGGAGCGCCGCCAAACAACGGGAGCTCATGCCGCGGGTCATCGAGCATTATCACGGCTACCTGACCGAGCCGCCGGTCGAATGGCAGATGATGCCGATGTTCCATGAGGCGGCTCCGGAGTTCACCAAGCGCTTTCCTGAGGCCGCAGCCGTATTCGACAACCTCCACATGCTCCACGACAACGTCGACGACGTGCTCAGCCGGCCGGACCTCTATCCGACGAACGCGGCGCGGCGCGAAGTCATTTTGAAGATCCTGGCCATCTACCTCCACCGGAGCCATGATCCCGAGGAGCGCTACCGGGACTTCCATGGGAAAGGCATGGAGGACATCTCCGGCATGTCGCCGGGAATGGGGCCGCGTCCGCCCTCGGCCGCGGAGGTCGTGTCCCTAAAAGCGGGCGGCAAGCCGCAGGCAAAGCCCGCCGGAAGCGGCGAGACGATGCCCGGCATGGGACATTAGGAGGCCGGATGAGGCGCATAACAGCCAGATTGCTGGCTCTAGCGGCCATCGCGTGGGCTCAAGCCGTGAATTCCGACGCTCTTGACCACAAAAACCTCGATGCCGGACGGCCGCTCAAGCTGGAGGATCCTTACGCACTCGCCGCGGGTGAGTTCGCCGTCGAAGCCGGCGCCGGATTCAGCCGGAACCGCGGCGATTCCGAACAGGGGATTTTCCCGCTCCAGGTCCTCTATGGGGCATCCCCCAATTTCCAGGTCTCCTTGGGCTCGGCATATTTGGACCCGAGGCGCCCCGATGACGCGCCTAAATCCGGCGACCTGGGTCTTGGCGCGCTTTACAATCTGAACCAGGAGACGCTTTCGACTCCGGCGTTGGGATTGAAGGCCGAGGGCCGTTTCCCGACCGGTGAGGATTCATCCGGCACGGATGCGCGGATCGGACTGCTGATAACCAAGTCCGTCGACCGGCTGAGCCTTCATCTCAACGGCAGCCATGAGTTCCTGGGCGGGGCTCCGGCCGGAGCCCGGGACGGGCGAAACCGCCTCGTCTTTGGCGCGAGCCATCCTTGGGGAGCCCCCCGGCGGACCCTCTTGACGCTCGTAGCAGACGCCTTTGTGGAGCAGTCCGTCATGTCCGGAACCAAGGAGACCGTGGGCGCTGAAATCGGGTTTCGGCGCATGTTAAGCCCCCGCGTGGTTTGGGATGCGGGCCTAGGAAGAGAATTCTCGGGCCCCCCGGAAAGGCTGGCCCTCACATTCACGACGGGCCTATCGGTCGGCTTTTAGCATGGATTTCTCCCTGCTCGGTTTCTCGGGGATGGCCGGGATGATGAACGTCCACCCCGCCTTCGTCCACTTCCCCATCGCGCTGCTGCCGACCAGTCTTTTGTTCTACGCTCTAGGACTTTTGTTGGGGGTGAGGTCCCTCTTGGCGGCTGGACGCGCCTGCCTGTATCTGGCCGCATCGAGCTCGCTCTTGGCGGTGGGAACGGGCTGGGCGGCTCAGGACGTCCCGCATAATGAAACCATCCACCGCATCCTGCTGACCCATCGCACCATAGGCCTCTCAATCCTCGCGCTGAGCCTGGGGCTTGCGGCATGGAGCTTCGCGGTCGTCGACCAACGGCCTCGGGGCGCGTGGGCCTTCCTCGCCGTTCTCGGGTTCTCAAACCTCCTAGTCATGCTAAACGCCGACCTTGGCGCGCGGATGGTCTTCCTTCACGGGGCGGCCGTCAGGCCGGCCCAGGAACTCATCGCGCCGAAAGGGGCGCATGGCCCGTCGGGAGATGGGGACCAACCGCACAAACACGGCGCGCCGGAGCCCGCGAAGATCCAATCGCATCCGGAAATCCGCGAGCCTTGACGAAGGCTCGAAGTCTTGAGTCGGGGGGGCCTTCTGGTTGCTGCGCATGGGGGAACCGACTCCCCGTTGGGCCAGGACGACGATGCAGACACCGGCGTCAAGAAACCGTCACGAATCCTTGACTTGCCCCCTACATTCCGCAACTCGCGGGTAGACGTTTTCTGAATTATCCCGCCTCGTCCGCGTGCCCGTCCTAGGAGTATGGCTCTCGGGGAACCTCCAACAACCTGAGCAGCAGCTTCTGTAGCGCCGTGAGCTCGATTGGGAAT
>JACPXC010000044.1 GCA_016196755.1 Elusimicrobiota bacterium | reverse complement strand
TCCAGGAAATCGTCGCCGCGCTCGCCGACCGGCCGTTCATGCCGAGCGTCGCAGCATAGCGGCCGAAAATCGAACGGCGCTGTCCAATTCGTGCCGGGGAATTTTGATTCCGTCGTTCAAGCGGAGGAGCTTCGAGGATTACCTCCGTCGGCAATCCTCGAAGCCACGCGCACGAGGCGCGTAAACGGCTCCGTCAACGGCGCAGGGCGTCCGGTTCAGGATGCCGGGGACCTGGCGACCTGAGCAGTTACGCCTAATCGGTGCCAGTTGTTGACTTGTTGACTTCCCGCGCCGCCGGCGCGGGAAGTCAACAAGTCAACAACTGGCACCGACCTGAGAACATCCGTCTGCTTTGCCGAAGCCACAATCAGCACCTTGGCAGAGAGACCTTTGGAGGTCCCGGACTCTAGAACTCTGTCTGGACAGAGTTCAGAGGAGCGGAGACCCAAGACAGCCCGGGCCAAATATCGCCACAAATCAGGGCCTTTCGGCCCGGAGGCGGGGCCGGGCTTCAGTGTTGAATATTCCTTATGAAGACCCTCACACGCCTCCTAGCCGCGGTCTTGTCGGTTTCGCTGGCGTCCCAGCCGACGTTCGCGCAGTTCACGCGGGGCGTGGTGCGGCCGGTGCCGGTGACGGCGGGTCTTCCGGGCGTCGGCGCGGCCGGCGCGGCGGGGCTGGCTTCGCCCGCTTCCATCGCGGCTCCCCGGCTCGGCCTGCCGGCGTTCACGCCTTCTCTCGCCGCCCCTTTAATTCTCGCCGCGCCCACCGTTTCCCCGGAAGCTGCCGTTCAAGCCGAGCACGCCGGCGCGCCGGCCGCCGTCGCTGTCGCCGTCCAAGCGTCGCTCACCGCCTCCGCCGCCCTCGCCTCGCCGACGGCCCCTAGCGCCTCCAAATCCGTCGCCGAGCGCCTCACCGTCATCGGCCGCTCGGCCGCCGAGGCGGTGAAGGGCCTTCCCGCCCTGCCCCAGAACGGCGCGCATCGGGCCGCCGCGGTCCAGTTCTCCCTGCTCTCCGGCGAGCGCATGGCGCCGCGCTCGGCCGCCTTCGACGCGGAGCCGGTTCAGGGCGCTTTCTCGCGCGGCCCGGCGGCTCGTCTGGGCCGCGCCGTCAACGCCGTCACCGGCGACAAGAAAGACGAAGCCCCGCCGGCCCCAAAAGCCTCCTGGACCCGGGTATTCAACGACCCCGAGCGCAACGCGGCGTTCTGGCGCTACTTCACCGGCTACTCGATCTTCCTCGCGGGCTTCCAGATGTACATGGTGGCCCTGCCCTACCTCATCAAGTCCTTCACGCAGAACACGCTCAAGGAGGCCGGCAAGCTCGACACGACGACGGGGGAACAGCTCACCGAGCTCGTCCGCCAGAACCGCTCGATGTCGCGCATCGCGCACTGGGTGGCCCAGGCGATCTCCTACCTCGCCGTGCCGATGTTCAACGACGGAGAGAGCGGCCCCCGCAAGTGGCTGGTGCGCGCGATGCTGACCCGCGCGGCCGTCCTCGCCGCCGTGCCGGCGCTGTTCTTCGCCACCGGCCTCATGAGCGCGGGCGCGGCGATGTGGACCCTGTTCGGCCTCATCGCCGTGCAGTCGTTCTTCCAAGGCCTGTCCGTGACGATGGAGGCCGGCGCCACCACGCGCATCTTCGGCGACAAGTCGGTGACGCCCGAGGAGCGCCTGCGCGCCAACTCCATCCTGAGCTTCACCGGCGCCATCATCGCCATCATCGCCCCGGCCATCGCCGGGCGCATCGCGGGAATGCCCGATTGGTTCGGCAAGCTCGGCACGGGCACCGCCATCCTCTACGGCATCTACGCGGCCGCCGTGGGCGTAGCCGGCCTCATCTACGCCACGATCCGCATGCTCGGCGAGAAGAAGACCGATTCGGCCTTCGGCCCCGAGGCGGTCGACGCGCGTCCCACGGGTGTATTCTCCGCGCTCAAGGGCGTGGTCGTCTCGATGAAGGAAGGCCTCAAGCTCGTCTTCCAGAACCGCTTCCTGCGCACCTTGCTCGGCCTCAATCTCATCGTCTCGCTGTTCTCCGACCCGCTGGTCTTCAACGTCCTGCCCGAGTTCGTCGAGGGCGTGCTGAAGGCCAACCCCGGGGCCATGGATTGGGCGCTGGGCATCCCGGGCCTAGGCTGGTTCCTGCAGGGGCTCATCTCCACGCCGATGGGCTTCTTCGGCCTGCTCGTGGCTTTCTCGAGCATCGGCAGCGCCCTGGTCGCGCTCTCGGCGTCGCCGCTGCGCAAGCTGTTCCAGCGCCTGGGCTTTAAGACCGAGGAATCGCTGACCATCCCGTTCTACGTCATCGCCTTCCTCGAGGTGCCGGCGTTCTGGGCGATGATCTACTTCCCCTCCTTCTGGGGCGTGCTGCTGCTCTACGGCCTGCAGACCCTGGCCGGCGGCTTCGTGGGGCTCATCGTCAGCGGGATCTACCAGAAGCAGCTCGGCGGCTACTCCTCAAAGCAGCTCACCCAGGTGCTGGCCGCCAACTCTTTCATGAGCATACTCGCCGCCATCGCGGCCACCTACCTCTACGGCTTCGTGCTGACCGGGATCTCGATCCAGACCAGCCTCATGATCGCCGCCGCGGCGACCACGGTGCTGGGCCTGCTCCGCCTGGCCGCTCCGTGGATGTTCTTCACGAAGGAACAGCGCCAGGGCAAGCCCGACGTCACGACCTTCGCCCCCGGCGAGAAGCCCCTTAAGCACCACGACGGCTCGCACGGCACCGAGAACCTGCCCGGCAAGCAGGGCCCCCTCAGCATCGGGCTTTGATGGGTGTCAGGTGTTGACTTGTTGACTTCCCGACGGGGAAGTCAACAAGTCAACACCTGACACCGAATAAGAGCGGCCCGGGGGACGGGCCCCCGGGCCGCTTTGGCTTACTTCGCGACGCTTATCTGGACGCTTCGCCCGACATGCCCTTGAGCGACTGCAGGGTGTCGCCGTTCTCGGAGAACGCGCGCAGCGACTCGCCGGCGCCGGTCGGGATGCGCCCGACCAGCGCGCCGATCGCGGTCACGTCCTCGCCGCGGCAGCCGTCGGCCGTGCAGACGTTCGAGCGCCGGCACTGCTTCTCGGAGTCGTAGACGTAGTCGTTCTCGCCGCGGACCAGGATGCCCTCGATCTGGCCGGTGACCGCGTTGAAGACCGCGCTGCCCGAGTTGCCGCCGTAGGTGTCGAGGTTCGCCGTGAAGTAGCCGTTCTTGTGGTCGCGCACCGAGGCCCCGCCGGCGATCTTGGTCGGCAGGCCGGCCGGGTGGCCGATGACGACGAGCGGGGTGCCCTTGGCGGGCGCGCCCGAGCGGTTGACTTTGAGGACCTTATGGTTGGTCACCGTGCGGTCGAGTTTGACCAGGGCCCAGTCCGCGCCGGTCCCGACTTCCTCGCGGCCGATGAGCTCCGCGCAGCCGTAGACCTCGCTGGAGCCTACCTTGTCGGGCGTCTTGCCGCCCTCCTTGGCGATCCCGAAACCGAAGACGAACTTCGTGGTCTTGCAGGCCTCGGCCGAGCGGATGCAGTGTCCCGCCGTCATCATGGTGTCGGGGCCGACCAAGGAGCCGGAGCAGAAAGCGCCGGCGGACTGCTCCTTGAAGGGCTCGTCGTCGCAAAGCCCATAGGAGTCGCCGTAGGAATGGGTAGCGAGGTTGGCGGTCTTGCCGTCCTCGGACATCGAGACGCCCGAGCCCTGGAAGAGGGCGGCCGTCGAGTCGGCGAGGTCCTTCAAGGCCTGGTTCGAGGACTGCCAGAGGTCGAGACGGTCGTCGTCTCCGTAGATGACGTCGGGACGGACGCCTCCCGACTGAGGCGTGGGATCGGCTTGGGCGAGGGTAGACATCGGCATGAGCACGGCCAGAGCGGCCGCGCATAAGGCATCTCGGCGAACGATCATAGGTTCCACCTCCGGACGACGACTGCTACCACCGCGGAGATTTCAGCACAACCCATGTTCAATGTCAACCCAAAAGGCCTATCCATCGATGGGTCCTTGGGGCAATACCCTGAACCGGACGCCGCTTGCTATCATTGGCCATGGCCATGCGCTTCGGAGTGGGATTTAGCGACGCCGCCGATCCCTTCGCCGCCGCCGTCGAGGCCGCGCGGCGGGCCAAGGCCTCCGTCGCCGCGCCGGAGCTGGCCGTGGTCTTCGGGTCGCACCGCTACGACCAGGCGCGCCTGCTGGCCGGACTGGGCACGGAGCTCGACCCCGCCATCATCACGGGCGGCTCCTCCTACCTCGAGGTCAGTCCCGCGGGAGTCACGCGCCACAGCGTCGTCGTCCTCCTGCTCTCCGGCCTCGACGGCCCGGTCCGCTCCGCGGACGTCGAGCTCGTGCCGGACGCCGCGGCCAACGCCGCGCGCCTCGGAGAGGCGCTGAGCGCCGCGCTGGGCCCGGGGAAGGGGCCCGAGCGCCCGCTGGGCCTCTACTTCGGCTCGTTTACCAACGGCTGGGAGAACGAGATGCTCGGCCGCCTGCAAGGGCGCTTCCCAGGCTTGCCGCTCTTCGGGGGGCTGGCCTGCGGCGACTACGACCTGGGCCTCAGCCATCCCGAGTTCTGGACCAACCACCAATACGGCGGCGGCAAGCTCCGCCGGCAGTCCGCGCGCCTGCTGAGCCTCGGCCTGCCCGCCGGGCAGGAGGTGGGCTTCTCGGTCGACCGCGACTGGACCCTGATCGGCCCCCCGGTCCGCTTCACGCGCTGCGACAAGGAGCGCGTCTTCGAGATCGACGGCATCCCGGTCTTCGACTTCTACCGCCAGTTCCTCGGCGAGCGCCACTCCGCCGATTTCTTCGAGAGCATGATCCAGCGCTTCGGCTTCGCGGTGGCCCCCGAGGGGTCGATGGCGGACCGCGCCGTCCTGAAGCTGCCCGTCGAGTGCGACTTCGGAGCCGGCTCGATCAGCTTCCACCCTTCCGAGGACCTGGCCGGGCGTTCAGGCCGGCTGATCCAAGTCAGCCGCCCGGCCCTCATCGCCGGCGCGCGCCGGGCCGCCGAGAAGTGCCGCGACGCCCTGGGCGGCCGGACCCCCGAGCTCGTCTTCATGGTCAGCTGCTGCTCGCGCGGCGCCTTCCTCAACAGCAAGGTCGACGCCGAGCTGGCCGCGGTGCGCGAGGTCTTCGGGCCGTCCGTCCCGGTGTTCGGCTACTACTCGGGCGGCGAGGTCTTTCCCTCCGGGGCCTCCTATCAGGACGCCGCCGGGGCGCCCGCGCCGCAGGACGGCTCCCGGTTCCACACGATGACGCTGGGCCTCATGGCGTTCGCCCACATCGGGTCCTCAGGGACTTCCGAAACATCCGAAAGCCTGACACCGACCGCGCCGACGCCGGAGCAGGAGCTCAAGGCTCTAAGGCGCATGCTCGAGCGCAGCGAGAAGGCGCTCGACGACAGCGACAGCTTCATGTCCAACCTCAGCCGCAAGTCCTACGAGGACGGGGAGAAGCTCAAGGAACAGAACCGCGAGCTGGACATGAAGAACCAGCACAACCTCAAGCTCCAGGAGGTCGTCCACCGCTATACGCCCCACGACGTCTGGCGCCGCCTGGGCGACAACGTCGCCCGCGGGCAGTACGAACTGGCCGACGAGGCCGGCCACTTCGCCTTCATGTTCCTCGACGTGAAGGGCTTCACGGGCTACAGCGAGAAGCACTCGGCCGCCGAGGTGGTGGCGGCCATAAACGACCTCTTCAAGCCCGCCACCGAGATCATCTATCGCCGCGGCGGCGACGTCGACAAGTACATCGGCGACTGCATCTTCGCGGCGTTCCCCGACCCCAAGGCGGCGGTCCAGTCCGGGCTCGAGATCCTGGCCATGTTCCAGGACCGCAAGGCGCGCGGCAACCCTTTCTCGGTGCGCATCGGGATCAACGCCGGCCGCGCGGTGCGGGCGAACGTGGGCTCGACGGCCCGCCGCGAGTACACCTACATCGGCGACGCGGTGAACCTGGCCCAGCGCCTCGAGTCCAACTGCACGCCGGGGCGGCTGCTGCTCAGCCAGGACGTCTACGACCAGTGCGGCCTCGAGCTTCCGCCGCCCGAGCGCAAGACCATCACCGTCAAGGGGAAGCTCGAGGCGATCTCGGTCTGCGAGATCGCGCCTTGACGGCTACTCGCGAGCCCCGCCGGCCGGCAGGGCTCCCTCGAACGCAAGGCTGGCCACCAGCTTCTTGAAGACCTCGAAACGTTCGGCCTGGCCGGACTCCAGGGCGAGGCTGAGCTCGAGCCGAAGCCCGTTGCGCGCGTCGCAGGAGGCATGGGCGTCCCCGTCGATACCGATCGTCCGCCACAGCAGGCAGGAACCGCCGCCCACGGCCACGGACTCGGGCTGAGAAGCGACGCCTCCCGCGCGCATCGCGGCCACGCGCTCCTCGAGCGGGGCCCGCGGCCCGGGAACGATGAAGGCCACGAGCTCCTGCCCCAAACGCTTTGCCCGAGGCAGGTCGAGGTCGACGACCTTCCATGAGTCGGGGAGCAGGTCCGGGCCGCAGGACTGCCGGACCTGCCAGCGCGGCGGATGGAGAAACGAGATCGTCTGGCCCGCGTGGCGCAGCCAGTTGCTCTCCGGGTCGGGCTCCTCTTTCACGGTAATCGGACGATGCGCCAGGACCTGGACGGGGTCGAGAGAGAACCATACCCCTTCGGGCTGCCCATCGCCTTCGAGCAGCTGCTCCACCCCGAGCCGCACCTGGGCCTCCTTCCATGCCGGGTCCCAAGCCGAGGCCGCCGTCGTCCCCAGCTCGAGCGCCCAGCGCACCTCGACGGTGTCGGTGTCTCGCGCCACCCGCGGGTCGAGGCTCAGCGACAGGCCGTCGGAGAGGAGGTTCGACCTGACGCCGGAAATCGTGCGCCGCGTCAAGGCGCGCTCCAGTTCCCCCCTGCGCACCCGCAGGCGCGCCCGAAGACCGCCGCCGGAGGGCGGCGGCGTGCAGGAGTCTCCGGCGCCGACGGCCGCGATCCGCCCCCAGAGCTTCCACTCGCCGACCACTTCGCTGAGCAGGGCTTCCTCTCGGCCGGAGACCTCGGCCGAGTCCTGGGCCTGGATGTTCCGCCCCGCCGCGTCCCACTCCACCTGATAGATCAGTTCGAAGCGGCGCCCGTCCTTGGTCGCCAGAGGCAGGATGTTGACGATCAGGGTCTCGGGCGAGGCGCCCGATGAGACCACCACGGTGTTGTAGCCGCGCCCCAGCTCGACGTTGGTGTTGAAGCGCCTCGTCTCCGCCCCGCGCTCGAATCGCAGCCGCAAAGAATAGTCCTCCGCGGCGAGCGCCGGTGCCAGACATAGGGAAACGAGGGAAACCGCAAGCGGCAGACGCACGCCTAAGCCTAACCCCGGGCTCGGCGCGCCGTCAAGGGTTCCGGAACGCGGGTCCTCCGAGGCAGGCGCCGCCTGGGCCGTACCGCCCTGCCCGGACGGGCGCTAAACACGCATCATCTGCCGATGATCCCCCTCCTGCTCGCCTTGGCCCTCCAGGCCGAACCGGCGCCCAGCCTCGACCGAGTCCCGCAGAGCCCGCTCTGCCAGGGCGAGGCTGCCTTCAAGAAGGAGAATCCCTGGGAGCCCGAGCAGGACGTCACGCTGAGCTTCCGGGCCAAGTCCCGCGTCGAGGCGCTGCCCTCGGGCCGCAGCTCGATCGTCTACGACTTCGTGGTCTATCCCAAGGCTCCTTACGACGCCCTGATCCGGGACGGCAGCCGCTACCTGATCGAATGGGAGACGATCAAGTCCGAAAAGGTGGTCGAGACTCAGCGCCTTCACGAAAGCCCGCTGTTCTTCCTGATAAATGAAGCCGCGGACGCGGAGCTTCAAGCCGCGATCTCAAGGGCAAAGGCCGCCGAGCGGCGCTTCATGCGCATCGAGGGAACCCACTACTTCACGAGCACCATCTTCCTCGACAAGCCCCAGTTCCTGCGCGACGACGCGGGGGCCCGCATCGTGGTCTACGACCGCAACCTTAAGGAACGGGCCTCGTTCCACTGCCCGGCCTTCGTGGAATCGAGCGACTAACCGAACAGGTCGGCTTGGACGGGGACGACGCCTTTGGGGACCGGCGCCGAGATGAAGGCCGAGAGCTTCCCCCAGACCTCGCGCGTCGCGCGCACGTCGGCCAGCGCGTCGTGGGCGTCGAACTTGATGCCGAACTGGTCGGCCAGGGTGGCCAACTTGAAGTTCTCGGGCTTGATGAGGCCCTTCATCTTGCAGGCCACCGCCAGGCTGATGAGGTCGGCCGGGCGCGAGTCGAACCAGGAGCCGTAATACTTGTCGCCGTGCTCCTCGAAGAAGGCGCGCACGAAGCGGACGTCGAACTCGGGGTTCTGGCCCACCCAGACGAACTTGTCGAGCTTGTCGAAGCGGTCGACGTGTTGGGCCAGCGTGTCGATGAACTCCTTGAAGCCCGCGGCGCGCGGTGGATAGGCGGCCAGCTCGGGCAGGGTCTTCTTGGTGACCTCGAGCGCCTTGGCGTCGGCGTTCTGCGGCCGGACCGGGCGCAGCTTGATGTTCTTCTCGCAGACGACCTTGCCGTCGATCTCGATGATGAAGGCCAGCTGGAAGGCCTCGTGGGTCTTGTAGTCGAGGCCGGTCGTCTCGGTGTCGGCGTAAAATAGCTTCATTGTGACGGTATTGTACCAACTACATGTCGGCCGGGCGAAGCCTGCGCAGGCGGACCATGTACTCCTCGGCCTCCTCGCGCCGCCCGCGATCCGTCGCCACCTGGGACAGACGCAGGAGGATCTCGACCTGGTTCTCCATCAGCCCGCGGGACTCTTCGATCGACAGGCAGCGAGTGAGGCAGGCCTGGGCCATCTCGAGCTTGCCCGACTTCTGTCCCACGCGCGCCAGGCCGAACAAGGTCTGGACCAGGAGGTCCTCGTTGTCTTCCAGTCCCTCCTGAGCCGACAGACTGCGGCGGAACATGGCCTCGGCCTCGGGATACTCCGCCTTCCCGGCCAGGATGTCGCCCAATTGGTAGGCCGCGTCCGCCGTTCCGACCGCCTGGTCGAGGCGCTCGAATAGCGCCAATGAGGCGCGGTAGAACTCGGCGGCCTCGCTCTCGCGGCCCAAGCCGTGCAGGAGCAGGGCCAGGACGTGGGTCGAGCGCGAGACGCCGGCCTCGTCCCCCTCCCTCTGCCGCAGGTCGAGGCAGGCCCGATGCCAGCGCTCGGCCTCGGCGGGCTTGCCGCCTTCCTGGGCTTCGACGGCCCGCCGGTATAGGACGTCCGCCTCAGAACTCATAGGCCGAGCGGTAGGAGCCGTGGGCTTCCGCGTAAGCGAGGAAAGCCCGGTAGAACGGGTGCTGGGATATGGTCACGCTGTCGCCGATGACGATCGAGAGGCGGCGCGCCCGGGTCGTCGCCACGTTCATGCGCCGCGTGTCGGAGAGGAAGCCCACCTCGCCGCGCTCGTTGGAGCGGACGAGCGAAAGGACCGTGGCCTCCTTCTCGCGGCCTTGGAAGCCGTCGACGCTGCCGATCTCGAGGCCGGGCACGCGGAGCTTGGATTTGATCAGGCGCGACTGGGCGGTATAGGGCGTGAGGATCGCCACCTGCTTGGGGTCGAGGCCGGCGTCGAGCAGCCTCCGCGCCAGCTTCACCGCCAGCTCGGCCTCGCCCTCGTTGAAGCGGCTCTGCAGGAGCTCGTCGAGGCCCTCCTCCCAGCCCGTCCCGGCGGTGTCGACGTAGACGAGCGGCACGCCGGTCAGATCGTCGGACGCCGCGCCGGGCAGCTCGCAGGCCAGGTGGGCCTTCACGCTCTCGTCGGCCACGAGCTTGCCGCCGTAGAACTCCTTCGAGGAGAACCCCATGATGGTCTCGTGCATGCGGTACTGCACGCGCAGCAGGGTCTGGAGGTCCTCGGGCAGGGTCTTCTCAAGGCGCTCGAGCAAGGTGACCGCCAGCCCCCCCTCCGCGGCGTCTTTGGCGTAGAGCGTGGGCGGCAGCTGGCGCGCGTCGCCGGCGAACACGGCGCGCGCCCCGCGGGTCAGCGCCACCCAGGACAGCGGCTCCGGGGCCTGCGAGGCCTCGTCGAGGACGACGAGGTCGAACTCGCCCTTGAGGTGGTTGGAGGAGAGGCCGCCGTGGGTCGAGAGCACCACCTGGGCCGAGAGCACGAGGCGGCGGCCGATGGCCTCCTCGGCCTTGCGCGCCTCGCGCCAGAGCCGGTCGGCCTCGCGGCGCATCCCGTCGCGCTCCGAATAGTCCATCGGCCGCGAGCCGCGCCGGGCCAGACGCTTGTGCAGGCGCTCGCGCCAGGCGTCCATCTCCTGGACCGAGGAGAACTGCCCGTCTTCGGCCACCTGGGCCGAGAGCGTGGCGTGGCGCAGGCTCTCGAGCGTGCGTGCGGGATGGCCCAGCCGCACCACCCGCAGGCCGGCCACCAGCACCTTCTCGAGCATGTTGTCGACGGCCACGTTCGACGGCGCCGTGGCAAGGACCCGCCAGCCGCGCGCCGCGGCCTGGCGGACGACCTCGGCCAGCACGGTGGTCTTGCCGGTGCCCGGCGGGCCGTGGACGAGGCTCAGCGGGTCCGCGGCCAGGGCGCGGCGCACGGCCGCGCGCTGGTACTCGTTTAGGTCCGTGTCGAAGAACTCGAGGTCCTGGGCCGTCCCGGCCTCGGGGGTCTCCAGGCCGACCAGGCAGTCGCGCAGGCGGGCCGCCGGCCCGCCGGCCGCCAGCTTCTGGGCGCGCTCCAGGGCCTGGCGCATGCGCTTGTAGGTGGCGTCGGAGCCCAGGTGGTCGATGGTGCAGCGCCCCTCCGGCAGAGGGTCGGGCAGGCGGCCGGCCACCGACACCGAGGCCCTGTATTCCTCGACCTTGTCGAGCGTACCGTCGATGGAGGCCGGCTCGGTGCCCGGCGGGAAGGTGACTCGGACGTTGTCGCCCTGGGACATCGCATGGAACGGGACCAGGGTCTCGCCGCGCGGCGCGCGCGAGAGCACGAGGCGCGCGTAGCTGCCGACGCCGTCCTCGGCCCCGTCGACGCTCAGGCGCGTCACCGTGCGGCCCAGCGCCTCGCGCGTGGCGGGAGAGAGGTTCTCGAGCTCCCGGGCCCGCTCGGCCTTCTCGGCCAGGCGCTCGACCTCGAGCAGGGACGCCAGGCGGCCGAAGTGGGCGCGCAGGGCCTCTAAGTCTAGCGGCATGAGGGGCTATTGTATGATAAGCCCGATGGAGCTGCAGGATTGGCGCCGGCTTCTCCTGCCCCGCGCCGCCGCCGGGCGCGCGGGCTACTTCGCCTCCCCCGCCGAGACCACCCGCGGCAACCGCCTCGAGCTCCTCAATGACGGCCGCGAGGCCTACCCCGCCATGCTCGCGGCCATCGCCGCCGCGCGCGAGACCGTCAACCTCGAGGCCTACCTCCTGCGCGCCGACGCCGTGGGCCTGGCCTTCGGCGAGGCGCTCATGGAGCGCGCCCGCCACGGCGTGGCGGTCCGTCTCATCTTCGACTCGATCGGCAGCCTCGACCTGCCTTCCTCCTTTATACAGGCCCTGCGCAACGCGGGAGTCCAGACCCTGGAGTATCATCCGGTGGCTCCGTGGCGGCCGCGCTGGGCCTGGGGCCGGCGCGACCACCGCAAGATCCTGGTCGTCGACGGGTCGGTGGCCTTCACCGGCGGCGTCAACATCTCCCGCAACTACGCCCCCAAGGAGGAAGGCGGCGCCGGCTGGCGGGACCTCCACGTGCGCATCGAGGGGCCCGCGGCCTACGACCTCGACCGCCTGTTCCGCCAGGTCTGGCATTCCCAGACCCGGCGGTGGTTCCCCCTCGTCGGGCACCCCGAGCGCCGGCCCGGACATGCCTTGGTCCAAGTGGCCGCCAACCAGGAGTTCCTGCGCCGTCAGCTCATCCGCCGGGCGCTGCTCCACGCCATCCGCCATTCGCGCCGCCGCGTGGTCGGCGCCATCGCCTACTTCGTCCCGGACCTGCGCGTGCGCCGGGCGCTCTTCGGGGCGGTAAAGCGCGGGGTCAAGGTCGACATCCTCGTCCCCGAGATCTGCGACGTGCCCGCCGTGGCCTACGCCAGCCGCTTCTATTACGACGTCCTGCTGCGAAACGGCGTGCGCTTGCACTCCTGGCCCCAGACCGTGCTCCACGCCAAGGCCTTCGTCGTGGACCGGCTCTGGGCCTCGATAGGCTCCTACAACATCACCAACCGCAGTCTGGTAAGCAACCTCGAGGTCAACGTCAACGTCCTCGACCGGGTGTTCGCCTCCCGGCTCGAGGACACCATCCTGGCCGACATCGCCGCCTCGAAGCCCCTCCGGCTCGACGAGTGGCGCCGGCGCCCGTACTCCGAGCGCGTCCTCGAGCGCATGTCCTGGCTCCTCAAAAGCTGGTTCTGATACAATCCGGCATGAGACTCATCGTCATGCGCCACGGCCAGTCCCCCTCCGTCGTAGAGGCCGGGGTGCGCACCGACGCCGAGCGCCCGCTCGCCGAGGAAGGCCGGCGCGACGCCCGCCGCCAGGCCGGCCGCCTGGCCAAGAAGGGCTTCACGCCGGACCTCATCCTCTCCAGCCCGCTCCTGCGCGCCCAGCAGACCGCCCACGAGGTCCGGCGCGGCTTCAACGACAAGCCGCGCGTCGAGACGTTCGAGCCGCTGTCGAACCAGCTGCCGGGCGCCGAGCTCTTCAAGCGCGTGCTCGAGGACGCGCCGCGTCCCGGCCTCGTGATGCTGGTCGGCCACATGCCCCAGGTCGGCGAGCTGGCCGCCGCCCTGACGGGCGACAGCCTGGGATTTGAGCCGGCCGCCGCGGCCGTCATCGAGGCCGTCGGGCTGGGCTCCTCCCGGCTCGTGCTGTTCCTGGCCCCCTCCGAAGACTGAGCGTCAAGAAAGCGTGACGCCCCCGCCATCGGGCGCTCCCCCGGGCCTGTGCTAGATTGCCGGCATGAGCCACGCAGCCACCCGACCCAAGCCGCCGTTCCCAGCCCAGCACCAGCGCAAGCCCGGCCTCGAGTCGAGGCTGCGCCCTCGCCCGGAGTACGCGGGCGCCGAATACCGCCCCGCCGGCAAGCTCAACGGGAAGGTCGCCCTCGTCACCGGCGGCGACTCCGGGATCGGCCGCTCCGTGGCCGTCCTCTTCGCCCGCGAGGGCGCCGACGTGGCGATCGTCTACCTCCCCGAGGAGGAGACCGACGCCCATCAAACTAAGAGCTCCATCGAGGCGGCCGGGCGCAGCGCCCTGCTGATCCCGGGCGACGTGCGCAAGCCGGGATTCTGCAAGTTCGCCGTCGAAGGGACCATATTCAAGCTCGGCGGCCTCGACATCCTGGTCAACAACGCGGCCTACCAGTCGAACAAGGAAGGCCTCGAGCAGATCACGCCGCAGGCCTGGGAGAAGACCTTCCACACCAACATCGACGCCTACTTCTACATGGCCAAGGCGGCGTTGCCGCACCTCAAGCCCGGCTCGTCGATCATCAACACCGGCTCGGTGGTGGGCCTGCGCGGCTCCGAGAAGCTCATCGATTACGGCGCCACCAAGGGAGCGATCCACGCCTTCACGAAATCGCTGGCCTTGAACCTCTCCGAGAAGGGGATACGCGTCAACTGCGTGGCCCCCGGAGCGGTCTGGACGCCGCTCAACGCCGCCGACAAGCCGGCCGAGAAGGTCGCGCACTTCGGCTCGGACAAGCCGATGGGACGCCCCGCGCAGCCCGACGAGATCGCCCCCGCCTTCGTCTTCTTCGCGTCCAACGCCGACTCGAGCTACATCAGCGGGGAGATCATGACCCTGCTCGGCGGCGAGACCCTTCCCTAAAACCGGGCGGCGCTACTCGCCGCCGATGGTGTCGTCGACGTCAGGGTCCGTCACCCCGGCCTCGATCGAGGCGCGCGGCTGGTCCCGGAAGGCCGCGGGCTGTACGGCCCTAAACGACTCGGCCGAGCCTTCGTCGAGCGGGGAATCCTCCGACCGGATCGGCCCGCCGTGCGGGTGGTTCTTGGGGCTCATCACGTCCTCCTTGCGGAAGCAGACTTGGGTGAAGCGGTCGAGAAAGCAGCTCTTCGCCGCGGAGACGACCCGGAAGCCCCGCCGCTCGAAGACTTCCGTCATCGCCCCGCGGTCGACGCCTTTCCGCCCGGAATCGAGCGTGGCCAGCCCGCCCCAACGGAGCACGCGGAAGATCTCCGCGGCCAGCCGTTCGACGTCGGAGCGGACGAAATGCAGGCCGAGCGCCCCGCAGCAGTTGACCAGGTCGAGGCTGCCCTCAGCCAGGGGCCGGCCCGAGACGTCCCGGAAGGTGTCGAGCACCGACTGCGCGCGGAAGGAGACTGCCACCGGCGCGCGGTCCGAGGCGAGATACTCACGCCGCCGCGCGACCCGGACGAACTCGGGATTATACTCGAGGCCGAGCACCGTAGAGCCGGCCGGAAGGTAATAGGCCAGCACCTGGGTCGAGTGTCCCAGGCCGCAGCAGAGGTCCACCGCGCGGCACGGCCGCAGAGGCAGACGCCCATGGAGGTTCCGCGGGATGGTGCGCCAGTTGGCCCACTTTTGACGCGCGTTGATCCCCTCGAACTCCTCGGCGCTCATCGCGCAATAGGCGCGGACCGCCTCGCCGTTGCGGCTGTGCCGGAAGTCCACGCGCCGGCTGACGTTGAGGCGCAGCTCGGCCAAGGCCTGCTTGAAGAACAGACGGACGATCCCCGAGCCCAGCTTCTCCCGGGAGACGCGGCGGATGCGTGACGACGCTGCCGATCCCGTCATGAGCGACCTCCCTGCAACGGCTCATTATAGGCCCCTCCCCCCCTGCCCACCCATTGCCGCACGGTCACATTGTTGCGTCGGGTCCGGACCCGCCTCGGCACAGTTCGCTATACTCTCGCCCATGTCGGACCGAAGACATCAAGCCGGCGACCATCCGCCGGCCTGGCCGTACCACCTCGTGTTCGCCGGGATCGGGGCCGTCCTCGGCCTGGGCTCGCCCATCGGGGCCTTCCTCGCGCGCTGGTGGCGGGCCGATCCCGTCATCTTCTCGCTCTGGGCGCGGATGGACTTGAGCGACAACTTCTTCTTCTACGGCTACATGGGCGTGGGCACCATCCTCGCCTTCGCGGCCTTCGGCTGGTACGCCGGGAAGCACATCGAGAGCCACCGCGTCCACAACCAGGACCTGCGCCGGCGCGTCGAAGAGCTGCACCTGCGCTCGGTGACCGACGGGATGACGGGCGCCTTCTCCCACGCCTACCTGCAGGAGGCGCTGTCCATCGAGCTCGAGCGCGCGAGGCGGGAAGGCCACCCGCTCTCGGTGCTCATGCTCGACCTAGACGACTTCAAGAAGCTCAACGACGGCCACGGCCACCTTTTCGGAGACCGCGTGCTCAAGGAGCTCACCGAGACCGCCAGCATGAACATCCGCCAGGAGGACGTCCTGGGCCGCTACGGCGGCGAGGAGTTCCTCGTCATCATGCCGGGCGCCGACGCCGAGGTGGCGGCGCAGGTGGCCGAGCGGGTGCGCAAGGCCTTCGAGCGCGCCTCCATCGTCCCGATCCACGGCGGCGTCCCGGTGCGCACGACCGTCAGCATCGGTGCCGCCAGCGGCGACGGCCGCGACGGGCTCGACGCGCTCGGACTCATCGCCCTGGCCGACAAGCGCCTCTACGCCGCCAAGCGCGCCGGGAAGAACCGGGTGGTCGACTCGGAGGCCTAGCCCCGCGCCGAAGAGCAACTCCGGGGACATGGAGACCGGTCCCCTTGAAAGTCCCCGGCCATCCATGTACACTTTGTACAGATTGAAGGAGGTCTCGATGCTGCCCGGAAGGCTGAATATAACACAGGCCCGGAGACTGCTCCCGAGCCTGATCCATGAACTACAACTCCATCCGGACCGCGTCTTCACGATTTTGGCGAGGAAGCGCCTTGTCGCCGAGTTAAAGGCTCCCGCGCGGGTCGCAAAGCGGGGGCTGGCGGCCGACCGGCTCTACGCGCTGGCTGCTCGCCGTCCCGCCAAGGTCAATGCCGCATCGAGAGTCTCCGAAGACACCGACAGCGTCGTATACGGCGCCGTCCGGCCAGCACGCAGGCGAGGAAAGAAATGAGAGGAGGGTCGGCCGTCATGCCCCGCCCCTGGCCGGACCGCGTATTCTGCGACACCTCGTTTTTCTTCGCCTGTCTGGAGCCTCGGGACGTCCATCACGAGGATGCGATGGAGTGGCTGAGGCTGTCCCGGCGCCATCGGACCGTTTTCTGGTCCACCTGGGACGTCTTGTCCGAATCCGTGACCTTGCTTCGCCGCAAACCCGGCTACCCCCGCGCCATGCGGTTTGTCGAACGGGTCATCCCGGCCTTGCGGTTGGCCGCCGTGGACGACTCCCTCCGCTTGGAGGCCTTGGAGGTATTCAAACGGTTCGCCGGCGACAAGAAACTGTCTTTCTGCGATTGCCTTTCCTATGTGGTGCTCACGACCGTGCTTGAGAATATCCCGACGGCGACCTTTGACGCGCATTTCGCCGCCATGGGATTGCCGATACTGGATTGACTGCCCCCCTGGCTATTTTCAAGGCCCTTTTAGAGGGGACCTCTCGCAGCGCAGCTTGAAGTCGCAGCGCGGACAATAGGAGAAATCGGGGGCGAAGGTCTTGGCGGCCGCGATTATGTCGGCGGCGCGCGTGATGAAGGCTTCGAGCTCCTCCTCCCCGGAAGGGTCGTAAGGCGCCGTAACCGTCCGGTCCGCGGCCACGTAGCGCCAGCTCAGCCAGCGGGCCCCGAGCCCCCAGCAGGCCCGCAGGCCCCAGGCGTACATCCGCAATTGGAGGTCCTGGGCGGCCGCCGCCTCGTCCTTCAGATCGAGGTGGGTCTTATAATCGATGACCTCGAGCGTGCCGTCGGGACGACGGTCCACCCGGTCGACGATGCCTCGCACGGTATGCGGGCCCAGAGGGGCCAGGAACTCGCGCTCGACGAACTCGACCTTGGATTTGGAATCTCTTTCCTGCCTCCAATAGCGCCGCAGGACGTCTGCCCCGCGGGCGTGCAGGGCCAGCACCTCGGGAGCGGGCGCCCCCGGCGGGTTGACCCAGCTGTCCTCGTAGAGCTCGAGCAGCCGCTCCGCGGTGGACGTCCCCTCGGCGTGGTAGAGCTCCAAGGCGCGATGCAGGGTCTGTCCGAGCGCCGACGCCGGCGTCGGCGCGGAGCGCCAGCGCTGCTGGTAGCGCAGGCGATAGAGCCATGGGCAGTCTAGAAAGGCGCGCAACTGGGAATAGCTGACCTCGATCCCGGCGGGGCGCTTATGCGGCGGCGGGGCGGGATGCGCGGCGGTCCAGTCCGCCAGCCAACCCATCAAACCGCGGGTTTCGCCCAGCGGTAGAAGCTGACCCGGCTGTCGCCGTGCTTCTCGCGCCGGAACATCTCGAGCCCGGCGATGACGCCCGGCTCCTCCTTCTGGTGGTGCTGGGCCATGATCCAGCCGTGCGGGGACAGGAGCTTGCCCGTGCTGATGTGCTCGAGCGTCGGGCGGGCCAAAAAGAGCGGGGTGTTGTCGGCCTCGCGGTAGGGCGGCCCCATGAAGATGAGGTCGAAGTTCTCGAGGTTGGTGCGGTGCATGACCCAGGTCAAAGCGTTGGTGGCGTTGCCGCGCAGGGCCGTGCCGCGGTCCTCGAAGCCCAGGTGGACGAGGTTGCGTCCGATGACCTTGAGACAGCGGTTGTCAACCTCTATGAAGACCGCCTTCTGGGCCCCGCGCGAGAGCGCCTCGAGCCCGACGGCGCCGGTGCCGGCGAAGAGGTCCAGGAAATAGGAGCCCGTCACCAGCGGCCGGATGATGTCGAAGAGCTGCTGGCGGATGCGCCCCGAGATGGGCCGCACCATGATGTCCTTGGGCGTGGTGAAGATCCGCCGGCCGCGCGCCGTCCCGGCGATAATGCGCATCGTCATGCGTCCTGGTTATATATAATGCGCCGATGCCGACGGAAGTCCTTATCGTCGACGACGATCCCCTGGTCGGCAACCTCTCCTACGAGATCCTCTCGGAGGCGGGCTACCAGGCGCGCTTGGTGCGCGACTCGAACCTGGTCATGGGGATCCTCCGCCAGGAGGTCCCGAAGCTCGTCTTGCTCGACATCCTGATGCCGGGCCTCGACGGCCTGACCCTCCTGCACATGATCAAGAGCGACGAGGCCCTCAAGGCGACCAGGGTGGCCGTCGTCTCCGGCAAGACCTTCTCGGCCGAGATCGACCGCGCGCTCAAGTACGGCGCCGAAGCCTTCATCAAGAAGCCCTACGACGCCTCGGCCCTCATCAAGCAAGTCGGAGACCTCATCGGCGCCCCCGAGTCCCCCGGGACCGCCGCGGAAGCTGTCCCGGAGACCGGCGGGGCGGTGGCGGTGCGCGCCCGGGTCTGGGGCCGCTCTCTGCCCGACGACACGCCGGTCCTGACCGTCGAGGTGCTGGGACACCTGTTCATCTTCGACGGCGGCCGCGGGGCCGCCGCCGCCGGCGAGGCCATCATCCGCGAGAGCCCGTACAAGGAAGCCTGGTGGCTCATCTCGCACTTCCACCCCGACCACACCGGCGGCCTCGGCATCAACCCGCTCCTGCGCCAGGAGGGCTTCGCGCTGCGCATCGGCGGCCCCAAGGAGCCCGGCTCGAGCCTGGCCAACGAGCTGCGCGAAGCGGTCAAGAAGTCCTACGCCGCCGACCCCCGCCCGGTCAAGGCGGCGCTCAAGCTCCACGAGCTCAAGGAAGACGCCTACGAGATCGCCCCCAACGTGCGCCTCACACCGTTCTACGCGAACCATCCGGGGACGACCCTGGGCTATATGCTCGACGCCGCGGGCCGGCGCGTGGTCTTCTGTCCCGACACCGAGCTCTATGGCTCCGAGGCCACGGCCCATCAGGACTACGATGAGAAGATCGGCCGCCTGGTCCGCGGCGCCGACCTCCTGGTCCACAACGCGCGCTGGCTCGACGCCGACCGCGAGCCCCACCTCAACGACGGCCACAGCGCGGTCGGGGCGGTGGCGGGTTTCGCGGCCGACACCGAAGCCAAGCGGCTCCTGCTCTGGCACGCCGACCCCTCCTACGGCGAGGAGCAGGTCAAGGCCATGGAAGCCGCCGCCATCGCCGCCCTCGACGAGCGCGGCGCGAACATCCCCGTCCACGCCGCCCGCGACGGCTTCACGATCGACTTCTGACGTAAGCGAGGCTGGCCTCGTCCTTCCCCGGCGGCATCTCGAGGATACCCGCTGCCCCGGCCAGCTCGGACCTCGACAACAGGACTTTGAGCCCGGCGTCGCCGAGCAGTCCCTCCCCCCAGTGGCAGTGGTTCTCCCGATGGGAGCCGCGCGGGGCGACGGTGTCGTTGAGGTGGAACAGTGCCAGCGCCGGCGCGCCGAAAAGGCCGGCTGCCCGGTCGAGGAAGGCGCCCATGCCCTCCGCCGTGGCCACGTCGTAGCCGGCCGCCCAGGCGTGGGCGGTGTCTAGGCAGACCAGCGAGGCGACGCCGCGCGCGGCCAGGAGCTCGCGGAAGGCCGCCAGCTCCTCGAGCGTCCCCCCCATGCGCCGGCCGCCTCCCGGGACGTTCTCCACGACCAGCGGCGGACCGCCGCCCGCGCGGCGGAGGGCCTCCACCGCGCCGTCGACGAAATGGCGCAGGCCCTCCGCCGGGCTCGACCCCGGGGAATAGGCGCCGAGGTGGAGGACCAACTGCTCTGCGCCCAACAAAGTAGAGAACCGCAGCTCGCGGGACAGGAGGACGACCGAGGCCTCCCGGCGGATGTCGTCGGCGCCGGCCAAGAACGGCAGATAGCGCACGTGGGCCGCCAAGCGCGGCCCGCCCGCGGCCCGCGCGGCGCGGAAGGCGGCGGCCTCCTCGGGGTCCGGCGCCTCCCAACGGAACCCGTCGGCCGCCTCCTCGCGGGCGGGCAAGCGGCGGTACGGCAGGACCTGCATGGCCTCGAGACCGAGCTCCCGCGCGCGATTGAGGGCCGCCAGCGGCCCCTGACGGATGCCTACGTGGAGCCCGATCTTCATGAGGGGACCGGCTAGGTCAACCAGGCCAGCCAGCTCAGGATCCGGGTCTTGAGCCGGCCGTAGGGGAACCACCAGGGGTCCGGGAGCTGCGACGGCCACTCGTGGACGACGATGGACTGCTCCTCGCAGAACATCCGCAGGCCCTGGTCGCCGTGGCGGCGGCCGACGCCGGAGTCCTTCATCCCGCCGAAGGGCAAGGCGCAGGCCGCGTAGTGGATGAGGACGTCGTTGACGCTGACCAGGCCCGCTTCGAGCAGGGACGCCCACTCCGCGGCGCGTTCGAGGTCGCGCGACCACACGCTGGCGGCCAGGCCGTGGCGGCCGGCGTTGGCGATGACGAGTGCCTCCTCGACGCGGCGCACCGCCATGACGGCCAGCACCGGCCCGAAGGTCTCCTCGCGCATGACCAGCATCTCGGGCTTGGCCTCGAACACCACGGCCGGGGTGACGGCGGCATTCGCGCGGTCGACTTCCCCCCCGACCACGCGCGCGCCCTTCTCGCGCGCGTCCTCCAGATGGCGCTCCACGACGTCGAGTTGGGCCGCGAGGATCAGCCCGCCGAGGTCCTGCTCGGGTTCCCCCGCGGGACCGGGGCGCAGCGCGGCCAGCTCGACCTCGAGCCGCGCGCAGAAGTCGGCGTAGACCGCCTCGTGGACCAAGCAGACCTCGACGCCGACGCAAAGCTGGCCGCTGTTGGCGAAGCGTCCCCAGACCGCGGCCTTGGCGGCGCGTTCGAGCGGGGCATCCTTGGCCAGGATCATCGCGTGCTTGCCGCCCAGTTCGAGCACGCAGGGGATGAGGCGCTCGCCGGCGGCCGCCGCCACCTTGCGGCCGGTGGCCGTCGAGCCGGTGAACAGGACCATGTCGGCGTGCTTGAGCACCTCGGCCCCTGCCTCGCCGTCGCCGACGACGACCTGCACGAGCCCTTCGGGGAAGAAGCCCGAGGCGCGCGCGCGGTCCTCGAGGTAGAGCGCGACGCGCGTGGTCCATTCCGAGGGCTTGAGGATGACGGCGTTGCCTGCCAAAAGCGCCGGCACCATGTCGCAGAACGGGATCAAGAACGGCATGTTCCACGGCGTGATGAGGGCGACCACACCGCGCGGCACGTAGCGCACATAGGCGCGCTTGTTGAGCATGAGCCACGGCAGCGGGACGGCCTGCTCCTGGAGCACCCGATGGGCGTTGCGAGTGAGATGCTTAAGGATGAGGGCGGCGGCGTCGAGCTCCATGAACTCGACCTCGGCCATCGGCTTGCCGGTCTCCTCGTGGATCAGCGCGGCCAGGCGGCCGCGTTCGCGCTGGAGCGCGTCCCAGAAGCCCCGGATGGCGCGGACGCGCTGGGTGAGGCTGTAGCGCGTCCACACGCCCTGCGCCTCTCGCGCCCGGGAGGCGCGCTCGGCCACCTCGGCGGCATGCATCGTCTTGACCGGGATGTTCATGAGGAAACGATTATATATCTTGCTAGGATTCGCGCATGGATACCAAAACCCCCCTGCGCTACGCCGAAGCCCGCCGCGCCCGCTTCGTCTCCGACCTCTCCGCCCTGGTCCGCATCCCCTCCTGCTCGTTCCCCGGCCATCCCGTCTCCGAAGTAGAGCGCTCGGCGAAGGCCGTGGCCTCCTACCTCGCGGGCGTAGGCCTCAAAAACGTCCGCGTCCTACGCCTGCCCGGCGTCCACCCGTACGTGTACGGCGAGTGGCTCGAAGCCAAGGGCGCGCCGACCCTCCTGCTCTACGCCCACCACGACGTCCAGCCGGTGGGCCGCGAGAAGCTCTGGAAGAGCCCGCCCTACGTTCCCACGGTCCGCGGCGGCCGGCTCTACGGCCGCGGCACGGCCGACGACAAGGCCGGGATCGTCGTCCATGGCGCGGCCATCGAGGCCTGGCTCAAGACCACCGGGCGCCTGCCGCTCAACGTGAAGGTCCTCATCGAGGGCGAGGAGGAGATCGGCTCCGAGAACCTGCCGCGCTTCCTAAAGAAGTTCCGCAAGCTCCTTTCGGCCGACGCCATGGTCCTGACCGACACCGGCAACCACGACACCGGCCTGCCCAGCGTGACGACCAGCCTGCGCGGCATCGTGGTCCAGGACGTCACCGTACGCACGGCCGACCATCCCCTGCATTCCGGCATGTGGGGCGGCCCGCTGCCCGACCCGGTCATGGCGCTGACCAAGATGCTGGCCGCGCTGACCGACGCCGAGGGGCGGCTCGCCATCCCCGCGCTCTGGAAGGACGTCCGCAAGCCCAACGCCGTGGAGGCCGAGAGCTACGCCTCGCTGCGCTACAAGGAGTCCGAGTTCCGCGAGCAGACCCAGGTCTTGGGCGGCGTGTCCCTCGTCGGCGGCAAGAGCTCGCCCTTGGTCAAGATGTGGCGCGAGCCCGCGGTGTCGGTCAACGCGATCGCCGCCAGCTCCCGGCAGTCGGCCGCCAACATCATCAACGAGAGCGCCTGGGCGCGCGTGGGGATCCGCATCGTCCCCGACATGGACCCCAAGAAGACCGTGAGGCTCCTGCAGGCCCACCTCAAGCAGCACGCCCCCTGGGGCGTGAAGGTCGAGTTCGCCAAGCCGCAGGCCGCCAACTGGTGGATCACCAACCCCGAGCACCCCGCCTTCGGCGCGGCCAAGCGGGCGCTGACCAAGGGCTTCGGCCGCGAGGCCGTCTACGTGGGCTGCGGCGGCTCGATCGGCTTCGTGGAGCCTTTCTCCCAGGCCTTGGGCGGCGTGCCGGCGCTCCTCATCGGGGTCGAAGACCCCTACACCAACCCGCACTCCGAGAACGAGTCGCTGCATCTGGGCGACTTCCAGAAGAGCGTGCGCTCGAGCGTCCTGCTCTACGACGAGCTGGCCAAGACGCTGGGCTAACGGATGGGTGCCAGACATTGAGAAACTTGAGAAGTTGGCGCTGCCAACTTCTCAAGTTTCTCAATGTCTGGCACCGCTACAATAGGCCCGGCAGGCGGTCGATGAACTCGAGGTCGGAGGGGAACATCTCCTCGCGCGGGAAGTCGCCGATGGTCCGCCACATCGTGCACAGCACGTCGTCGCCGTTGGCGCCCGGCCGCGGCTCGCCGTCGGCCGAGACCTCCCAGTACAGGCTGACGAGCTGGATCGGATGGTTCGTCGAGACGTGCAGGCCCTCCGAGACGTAGAGCAGCCGCTTGATGCGCGCCTCTAGACCGGTCTCCTCGCGGAACTCGCGCTTGAGGCCCTCGACCGGGGCCTCGCCCACGTCGACGCCGCCGCCCGGGAAATTGAGGAAGGTCCGGTCCATGAACGTGGAGCGGGTCATGAGGACCTTGTCGCCGCGCCGCAGGACGCCGTAGGCGCGGACGCTGAAGCGCTCGGGCCACTTCCCGGGGGCCAGGGCCTCCTGGGACTTCACAGGCGCTTGCGCAGCGCCTTGACGAACTTAGCCATGCCGTCGTCGCTCAGCCAGCGGTGGGTGACGAAGCGGTACATGCCGAACTCGTCGGGGTAGATCCGGATGCCCTCGGGCCGCAGGCTCTCGGCCAGCTCGAGCCCGGTGCCCTTCCAGCCCGGCAGGCGGCAGAACACCAGGTTGATCTCGGGCTCGCGGACGAGCCTTACGCCGGGGACCTTCTTGAGGGCCGCGGCCAGGCGCTTGGCCTTGGCATGGTCCTCGGCGAGGCCGGGCCGGACCTCGCGCAGGGCCACGAGCCCCGCCGCGGCGAGGACGCCGACCTGGCGCATCCCGCCGCCCATGAGCTTGCGGTTGAGCCGGGCCCGGTCGATGAACTCCTGGGTGCCGCAGAGCAGGGAGCCGGCGGGAGCGCAAAGGCCCTTGGAGAGGCAGAACATGACCGTGTCGGCGTGGCGCGCCACCAGCGCGGGTGCCACACCCAGCGCGGCGGCCGCGTTGAAGAGCCGCGCCCCGTCCATGTGGATGGGCAGGGTGCCGGCGGCTTTGCGCATGCGCTCGAGGACCTTGAGCGGCACCACGGTGCCGTCCCCGGTGGCCTGCTCGACGCAGACCAGGACGGTCTTCGGGTAGTGGATGTCCCCCTCGGGGCGGATGCGCGCGGCCACGTCATCGGGGTTGAGGTGGGAGGAGTCGGGGCTGGTCGGCCGGAGCTGGACGCGCGAGATGAGGGCCGCCCCGCCGGCCTCGTGCTGGATGATGTGGGACTTCTCGGCCAGCAGGACCTCGCCGGCCGAGCTCGAATGGGTGAGGATCGCGCACTGGTTGGCGAAGGTTCCGGAGGGCGTGAAGAGCGCCGCTTCCTTGCCGGTCAGGCGCGCGGCCTCGGCCTCGAGCTCGTTGACGGTGGGGTCCTCGCCGCAGACGTCGTCGCCGACCTCGGCGCGGGCCATGGCCTCGCGCATGGCCGGGGTCGGCCAGGTGACGGTGTCGGAGCGGAGGTCGATATCCCTCATCGCCTAGAGTAAATCAAAGAGCCCCGACGGATGCCAGGGCTCTTCTCAAAGTGGTGGACCTGAGCGGGATCGAACCGCTGACCTCTTGCATGCCATGCAAGCGCTCTCCCAGCTGAGCTACAGGCCCGAAATATGTCGACGGGGGATTATAACATAACCCATTCATGCCCTGGCGATATCGTGAAACATCCGCATAATTGAGGAGTCTTCGGAGGACTCATGCGCAACGCCCTTTCCACGGCCGCCGTCTTATGCATCCTCGCTCTCGCCGCCCACTCCCGCGACGTGGTCGACACCCGTCCGACGGAAGCCCCCCCAGCCCCCAAGAGAGCCGCTGCCCCCGCTCCGAAAGACGCTACCGCCTGGGACACGGTCGTAGTCCCCCCGCACGACCTGCGCGTCCAGGTGGACGCCTCCTATAAGTCGCTCAAGGACTCCGCCGACCTCGTCGTCACCGACGCCACGCAGGCCAACTACGTAGCCGGCAGCGACAAGCCCAGGAAGGGGCCCTCGGGCCCGGAATTCAAGAGCACCGGGTTTACCGTGAACATCCTGCCCGTCGTAGAGGGCGACAAGGTAAGCATCCAGCTGCAAGTCGAGCTCTCCGGATTCTCCGACGCCGACGCCGGGGAACGCCTGCACTGGCAGGTCCAGACCGCCGTCATGGTGAAGAAGGGCGTCAAGAAGACGGTCTCCAACGGCGCCGGCCGCATCGACATCCTCATCACGGACGCCCCCGACGCCCCTTGATCGAGCGGGGGGCCGTCAACTTCGCCGTCCTCCTGCCGGGAAAGCCGCCGCGCGGCTGCAAAGCCGAGCTCGAGCACGCCTCCCTGCGCCGGGAAACCGCCCCCGCCGCCGCGCCCACGGGCTGGCATAGGGCCGGGACCTGCTCTTACGTCTTCCACGTCCGCGGCCGCGGCCGCTCCCTGCGCTGCAAGCAGTTCCTCTACGACCTGGGGCCGTTATCTGCCTTGGACTCCGCCGCGCTCTTCGACCACTACGCCTGGACCATCACGCCGCGCCCGCTGGGCGGCGGGCGGCTGTGCTGGCTAGGCACCGACTACGCCAAGAAGCGCGCGGCCTCGTTCTACGCCTGGGGCACCAACGTGGAGTGGCGCGTCCTCGAGGGGAGTTTCAGCGACGACGAGCTCGTCGCGCTTTGCCGCGGGATGAAGCCGCTCGGCGTCGAGACCCGGCCGTTCGCCGCTCTGACCTATTGGTCGCGCCACCCGCGCTACGACCTCAACATGTGCGCCGGCGCCTACCGGCCGCCGTCGAGCCTCTGGAAGCTGCGCTGGCCCTGGGCCGCTAAGGCGCATATCTGGTCGACCCGTCCCCCGTCCGCCCGGGTCCGCAGCGCTCTGGCGCCGCGCTGGCGCTTCGACAGCAGTTGCCGGTTCCCGGGAGCCGAGAGCCAATACCTGTTCTTCCCCTCCGCCGGGACGCGCCATCAGCAGCTCTGGCTAAGGGAGTTCCCGGCCAAGACCTGTCCGCTCAAGGAGCCTCCTCCCGCACGCCTGCCCGCCCTGGATTCCTTCAGCGGGTTCAACGCGTTTCCTATCACGGTGGCCGAGGGCCCACTATACGCGGCCAGCCTGCGCCTCGACACCGGCCCCCATGACGCGGTCTGGTGGCGCGGCGGCAAGACCTATCTGCTCCAGCAGAGTTCGGGCACGAGCGCAGGCATCAAGTCGTTTCTCGAGCAGGCACAGCGTCTCTCGCTCTCGGCGCGGTTCTGATCCGCTATAACAGTTCTTTTTCGACGCTTAGCACACCCTTGACGTGAATCATGCTGAATGTTATTATTGTTCTATAAAGAACAGTTATAATATAAAATTATAATAAACGTTCCAAAGAGCGATATTATGATAAATGTTTTAAACGTCGAGGAACTCACCCAAACCGTCGGTGACAACATCCGCGCTCTGAGACTCCAGAAGAATCTCACTCAAGAGGCTTTGGCCGCTCAAGCCGGAGTCAGCCTGTCCGCGCTGCGTCATCTTGAATCGGGGCAGGGCGCGAACCTCACTACGCTGATACGCGTGGTGCGCGCGCTCGACCGCCAGGAATGGCTGCAGGCGTTGGCCCCTCAGATCACGATCAATCCCCTGCACATGACGCCGACGCGCGGCGCGCGGCAGCGCGCGCGCGGGCGGCGGAAGCAAAGGACGCATGGCCAAGCGAGCTAGCAAGCCGAGGGCCGAACGCTACCACCCGGTCCATCGGATCGCGGTCTACGCTTGGGACCACTTCGTCGGGGCTTGCGCGCTCGACCCGAGGCTCGGCTATTACGTCTTCGCCTACGACAAGGACTTCGGCCGAACCGGGATGCAGCTCGCGCCGCTTCAGCTGCCGGCAGACGATACGGAGAAGCCTTACGTCTTTACGGACCTTCCGGAAGCTTCCTATCGGCGGCTGCCGGCGATGTTGGCCGACGCGCTGCCCGACGACTTCGGAAACGCGCTCATCGAAAAATACATGGCCGAGCGCGGCATCCCGAAGTCACGGATCACGGCCTTGGACCGCCTGGCTTACATGGGCAAGAGAGCGATGGGAGCCCTCGAATTCAAGCCCGCGCGAGGCCCGCAGACAAGGATTCCGACCGCACTCAAGCTGGGTGAGCTCGTTTCCGCGGCCAGAAAAGTCATCACCGGGAATCTTGACGGCGACATCACCACGGAGGCGGCGCTTCGAAGCATCATCGAGGTAGGCACGTCCGCCAATGGCGCGCGAGCCAAGGCCGTCATCGGGTGGAATCCCAAGACCCACGAGATACGGTCCGGACAATTCGCCCTGCTTCCCGGGTTCGAGCATTGGCTCTTGAAGTTCGACGGCATGGGCGAGGACCGAGAGTTGGGACAGTCCCGGGCTTTTGGCCGGATCGAGTACGCCTACCATCTCCTGGCCAAGCAGACAGGGATCGATATGCCCGAGTCGCGCCTGCTCGAGGAAAACGGCCGGGCCCATTTCATGACCAAGCGCTTCGACCGCGAAGAAGACGGGACGAAGCACCATCTTCAAAGCCTCTGCGCGATGGACCATCTCGACTTCAAGAAGAAATCAGCCAACAGCTACGAGCAGCTCTTCATGACGATGCGTCAGCTCAAACTCGGGCACTCGGCCGACCTGGAGGCATTCCGCCGCATGGCCCTGAACGTCATGGCCCGCAACTGCGACGATCACACGAAGAACTTCTCATTCCTGCTCAAGAAAGGCGGACCTTGGGAGCTTTCCCCCGCCTACGATGTCACCTTCGCCCACAATCCGCAGGGCGAATGGACGAGCCAGCATCTGATGTCCGTCAACGGGAAGTTCGCCGGCATCGGAAAAGAGGATTGCCTGGCGCTGGCCGATCGCTTCGGGATCGGCGAAGCCCCCTCCATCCTCAAGCAGGTCCGGGAAGGCGTCGAGTCTTGGCCCGACTTCGCGGCGCAAGCCAAGGTCAAGCCGAGCGAGATCCGCGCCATCCGCGCGCAGCTGCGGCCGTTCTGATACATCACAAAAAAGCCCCGCCCGTGAGGGCGGGGCTTTTCTGGACGAACCGGCTTACTTCGTCGCGGCGGGCGCCGGAGCGGACGCCTTCTGAAGCGCCGCGGTGAAGGCCTTCACCTGCGCGTCGCTAAACGGGTTCCGCGAGAACATCGCGTAGGCGTGGGCGAGCTTCCAGTTGCCGTTGTTCTTGTCCTTGTGCGCCGTGGCGAACCACAGCGAGCCGAAGTTGTTCGACTTCTTGGTGACCTTGCCGGCCTTGTCGGCCTCGGCCGTGACGACGGTCTCGTCGCTGGTGCCGCGGATGAAGGCGAAGTCCTCGCCGCCGGTGGAGTAGAAGTTCGCGCCGCCGAGGCCGGGGGTCAGCGCCACGGTGTAGCTGCCGCCCTTGTCGGCGCCGATGACGGTCCGGATCGCCCCATAGGCGGCCTGGAACTCGGCCGCGCTCTTGATGTCGTTGCCGAGTATGGTGGTGTAGGTGAAGTTGGCGTCGAGGCCGTTGTTGAGGTCGGTGAAGTCGCCCTTGTTGAGGGCCTTCTCGTAGGCGGCGCCGAGGGCGCGCAGCTTGCCGCGGTCCTCTTCGCGGCCGACGTTGGTCAGCGCGTGCATCACGAGGCCGGCGCCGAAAACGATGGCCATGGCCATCACGCCGGTCTTCACGCCTTTGCGGAGCTTGCAGTCATTGGTCATTGCTGTCCCCCCACGAAATATGGTCCGGAATCCTACACAATAACGCCGGTCATGGCAACAAAGCGGTGCGTACGCCCTCGTCGGAGGCGGACTTAACGCGCCGTCCCCCCTCCCAGCGGGAATAAGGCGGCGAGATCAGGCAGGCGCGCAGGCTCTCCCCCGCCGCCACCGTGCTGCCCGCGGTAAAGAGCGAATAGCCCCCCAGGGCCGCCCGGTCGCCGACGCGGATGACGTCGACCACCAGCTCGAGGCGGCCGTCGGCCCCGCGCTGGAGGACGTGGCCGTTCAAGCGCACGCCGGCGCCCAGGGCCACGTCGTCGCCGAGATCGAGGTAGCCTCGGTCCAGGACCACGGTCCCCGGCGACCAATAGGTGCGCGCCCCGAGCCGCGAGCCCCACAGCCTCAGCCAAGCCGAATAGAGGCCGGGCACCAGACGCAGGAGCTCCTCGAGGAACGGCAGGCGCAGGAACAACGTCTGGAGCTGGAGAGTCACCCACCACACCGAGAAAGACCGGTCGGCCACCCCATAGCGTCCGGCCGGCCGCCCGAACACGACCCAGAGCAAGCGGGACGCCAGCGGCGGCAGGACGTAGAGCACCGCCAAGCCGCCGAGGACGCCCCCGAACGCGAACACGGCGGCCGCGGCCAGCGCATGCAGCAGCGGCAAGGCGTTGGCCAGCAGCATCCCGGCCTTCACCGAAGCGGGAAAATCAGCGGACGAGGATTCCCGCATAGCGGTTCTTGACCCTCTCTTCGGTATAGCGCGGCCCCTTCCACATCTCCAGATAAGACCGCACCAAGCCGGCCTTCGCGGCCGGGCCGGCGTCGAGGCCGCGCAGGTGGATCCACGGCACCGTGGGCCGCAGGTGGTGGTTCAGGTGCCAGTTGTGGTTGAGCAATAGCCAGTCGAGCGGCGCCCAGGTCCTCAGGTTCTTGGCCCCCCACAGGACGTCGCGCGGCGTGTCGTAGTGGTGGGCGTACTGCAGCGCCGACCACATGAAGCCGAACCCGAAGAGCACCGCGAAGTAGCGCGGCGCCGGCACGCCGAAGCCGCGCATCAAGGCCCAGTGCAGGCCCAGCGCGGCGGCGGCCTCGAGCTGGATGAGGCGCTGGTAGCGCGGGTTGAGCGACTCGAGCAGCGCCGCCGTCGGGCGGTCCCACGCGGCGTAGCGCACGCGCACCAGCGAGGGCCTGAGCATGGCCAGGACGTTGGAGACCGCGATGACCAGCCAGAACAACCCGGTCAGCGTGCCGTAGAGCTGGAGGTACTTCCAGGCCGCGTTCTCGCCCGGGAAGTAGTAGTCGAAGGCCTCGTCGTCGGAGCGGTTGCGCATGTGGTGGCCCAGGTGGCCTTGGCGGATGAGGTGGAACGGGGCCGGAAAGAACAGCGCGAGGAGCATCCCGACGCCGTCGTTGACCAGCCGGTGCGGGTGCAGGGTGCCGTGCTCGCCCTCGTGGAGCATCGCGTAGCCCGAGTTCATGACCAGGCCGTAGGCGATGGCCAGGCCGAGGACCCCGGCCGCGCCCGAGACCCGGCCCGCCGCCCACAGGATGGCGATCAGCGCGGCGACCTGGAGCGCCGCGATGGCGAGGTTGAGGGTCCCGGGGATCGGATAGTCCTTCTCGGCGGTCTCAAGCATGGACGAGCTCCTCATGAGCGGGGGCGCAGACGGGCTCGGCGCAGAGCCAGGCGGCGACGTCGGCGGCGAGGCGCCGGTCCACCGCGGCGTTGACGGCGTCGAAGACCGCGCGGTTCCACGGGTGACGCTGGAGGGCCCGGCGCTGGAAGGCCAGCAGCGCCGCGCGGTCCGACGGCTTGAAGGCCAGGATGCCGCCGTAGAACATCGCGGCGTCGAGCGAGAGCTCCTCCTCCATCACGCGGCGGGCCAGCGCCCGGACGTGATTGCCCACGCCGGCGCAGGACATCGTGTCGTGCGCCCAGTACGGCGCCACGGTGCGCGGGTTGGAGGCCGCGCGCAGGCCGAACCGCGCGCGGTTGGCGGCCGAGAGCACCGGCACGCCCGCCGCGCGGGTCGAGAAGGTGGCCAAGAAGAAGAAGTCCGGCCGGCCGGCCTTGAGGTGACGGTAGGTGGCCTCGAGGGTTGCCTCGGTCTCGCCCGGAAAGCCCACCACCAGAGAGACCACGCTCGTGATGCCGGCCTTGCGGCAGTTCTCGAGCGCGGCGAGGTTGGTCTCCGGCGCGCAGAGCTTGTTCATGTTCGAGAGCACGCCCGGGTCGCCGGACTCGAGGCCGATCTGGACCTGGACGCAGCCCGCCGCGCGCATCATCTTGGCGGTGGAGAGGTCCGCCAGGTCGTCGGCGCGCGCGTAGCAGAGCCAGCGCACCGGGACGGCGCGCCGGGCGAGGAGCGCGCAGAGCTCGCGGTTACGCTTGGGCGGCACGGTGAACAGCGAGTCGAGGCAGGAGACGAACTCCGCGCCCTCGGCCGCGTAGCGCTCCCAGTCCGAGGCGATGCGCTCCGCCGACTTGTAACGGAAGCGCGTGTCGTCGAAGAGGAAAGGATAGTTGCAGAACGCGCAGCGATAGGGACAGCCGCGCACGCTCTCGTAATGGACGACCTTGTACGGCGCGCGGCCGCGGGCCCGCGCGGCCATGGCCCAGTCCGGGGTCTCGAGGTGGTCGAGCGAGAGGCCATGCGGCGTCCCGGAGCTCAGGACGCGACCGGAGCCCAGCGCGGTCAGGACGCCGCCCTCCGGGGCCTCGAGCCGCGCGAAGCCCGAGCGCGCCCAGCCGGCCAGCGCCGGCACCAGGACCTCGCCGTAACCCACGGCCAGGACGTCGACGCCCGCCGGCATGACCCCGTCGCGCGCCAGGGTCGTGGCCAGCGGTCCGCCGAGGACGATCCGCCGACCCGGACCCGCCAGCAGGCGTAGGATGGGCTCGAGCTCGGAGAGGTCGCGAAGCAGGGTACTCGAGAGAAAGACCAGCGGGCAGGCGTCCAGCAAGGCGGCGCGCCGGCGCGGCTCGGCGAAGAGCTCCTCCAGCGTGGCCGCCTCGTAGCCCAGACCCTCGCGGGCCAGCGCCGTGCCGAGCACGACCTCGGCGAGTTCCGGGATGTCCACGCTCTCGCGCCGGCCCATGAAGGCGCGCGCCTCGGGGGCCGCGCGGCCGGAGAGCCGCTCGAGCGCCGCGCCCACCAACTGCTCCGCGGCGACGACCTTGACCTTGAGGTCGAGCCAGGCCGCCTCGGCCGAGCGCCACTGCGTGAGCACTTTGCGCGCGGCCGCCGCCAGAGAGCGCTCCGAGGCGGTGATGAAGCCCCCCGTGACGATCAGGACCCTCATCGCACGCCACCCGGGACGTAAGCGCGCAGCTCCCGCGACATCCCGGCCAGCTCCGGCCAGCGGTCGAAGCCCGCGAAGGCCGCGGGAACGCTCTCGCGCGAGAACAGCGAGGCGTGGTAGTCCCGGCTGGCCGGCAGGGCCGCCAGCTGGGACCTCCAATACGGCAGGCGGGCGGCCTCGTCGGGGAACTCGGCGGCCCAGGTCTCGAGCACGCGCAGGCCGGCGCGCTTGGGGACCGTGAAGAACTCGCCGAATATCCAGCGCAGCATGCGGGCGTTGACGCGCCGCCAGGGCGCCGGCACCGGGGCCCAGTAGCGCTCGAGCAGGTCGAGGTCGGCGCGCACGTGCCCGGCCTCGTCGGCCATGTGGACGCGGTAGACGTGGACGAAGCTGGGGTCGAGGACGTCCTTGAGCTTGAGGATCTCGCGCGAGTAGTAGAGCGAGCGGTCCTCCTGGAGGATCATGACCCAGAGGAAGAGCGGGAACAGGCGAGGCCGCCGCGCGGCGGCGTCGAGCAGGAGGCGGGCGGCGCGCGGGACACGCACGAAGTGGAAGTCGCGGCCGCGATAGAGCGCCGGGGCGGCCTTGCGGTTCAAGGCCTTGAACATCTCGGCGTGGCGCTGCTCCTCCCAGCGGAAGGCCGCCAGCTGCTCGGCCACGGCCTTGGGCAGCGGCCCGGCCAGGAGGGCCCCGAGCACGGTCTCGGCCAGGATGTCCTCGAAGAATACCAGCATCTCGTTTAGGAAGAGTCCGGTGAGCTGGTTGTAGCGCCGGCGCTTCTCGAGCGACAGGCCCGCATAGCCCGGCGTATGGAAGAGCTGGGTCATGCGCTCGGGAATGAAGAAGCGGGTCAGGTCGACCGGCGCCGGGGGCAGAGCGTACACGCCGGGGTCCCTCGTCATAGGGCCCCCGCCTCGAGATAGGGGAGTCCGGCGGCTATCCGCTCCGCCTCTGCCGCGCCGTCCTCCCAATGGACCGCGAACAGACGCCCTGAGAACGGCACGCGGGGGATGCCCGCCAGCGCCGCGGCCAGAGGGTCGCGCTCGTGGAGCCCGAGGATGAAGTAGAGCTCAGGACCGCCGGCCGCCTCGCGGCGCAGCGCGTCGACGAGCAGGCGCAGCACGGCCGGCTCCTCGGCGGACGGGAACGCCGCGTAGAAGTGCGGCACGAGGCCGCCGGGCGCCGGCAAGCTCCGCACGAGCCGGCGCGCCAGGTCGAGCGCCGGCGCGTAGCCGTGGACCCTGGTCTGGCGGAACGGCCGCTGATCCCAGCGGGCCAGAGTGCCGACGATGCGGCCGCCGCGGACGGCAAGAAGGAAGTCCTCGGGCCGCATGCCCAGCCAGCGCCCGCCGGGGAGGAAGTCCGCCGGCGCATGCCGCGGCGCGAACTCGCGGGCGCGGCCGAACGCATTGAGCGACGCGACGATATCCTCCAGCCGCTCGACGCTGCCGCGCTCGATCGACACGCCGGGCAGGCTCGGCGCCGCAGGCCGCAGCCCTAGCACGACCGCCGGAGTGAGGAAAAGGCCTAAGTCGCGGTAGACCGGCAGACCGGCGCGTCCGCCGCGCAGGACGGCCGCGGCCTGGGCGTTGTCGGCCACCAGCATCGTCGCGTAGACCGAGGCGCGGCCGTCGCCGTGCAGCTCGCGCAGAAAGCGGTAGCCGCGGGCCAAGAGAGTGCCGCCGCGGTGCTCGGGGAGCAGGCGCAAGTCGCCGAGGTACCCCACGTCGGCGGGCCGGCCGCCGAGGAAGCCGGGCGCCACGGCGCGCAGGCCCATCCCGACGACGCGGCCGTCGGGGCCCCGGGCCACGCCGACCTGGACCTCGCCCTGAACGCGCGCGGCGGCGAAATACGAGGCCTCGCGCTCGAAGCCGACCCGGACGGCCGAGCCCATCGGCATCGCCCGCAGGAGGCCGCGCAGGGCCGCGTCGTCGGCCGGGCCGGCCAGCCCCATGCTCATGCCGGCACCTTCTGCGGGCTCTGGACGAACCCGCCGGCGAAGCGCCGGTCCCAGCCCGGCCTCCCGTCCAAGGCCGCGGGCTTGACCGCGCCGGCACGAGTGCCGGCTTCGCCGCAACGGGCCAGGTAAGTCTCGTGCGCGCCGCGCGCAAGGAAGACCGAGGGGGCCGCCAGCTGCCCGAGGCGCCGACAGTAGTCGTAGTGCGGGTTGGCGCGCAGGGCGTCGTCGAGGGCGTCGGCCAAGCCGGCCGCGGCCCGGCCTTCGATGAACAGGCAGTAGGACGGCGGCTCACCCGCCAGCGGCGCCAACATCCCGAACTGCCCGTCCCAACGCCCGGCCTCGCGCAGGCGGCGCAGGACCGGCCCCACGAAGGCCGCCGAGAGCTTCTCGCCGCGCAGGTCGCTGGCCGCCGCACCCCGGCCTATGAACTCGAGGACGGGGACGCCGCCGCGCACCGCGTCGACGCGCACGACGTCGCCCAGCGCGCAGCGCCAGAGGCCGCCGCCGGTCGTCAGAAGGACGTCGTACTCGCGCCCGGCCTCGAGTTCGTGGGCCAAGAGCGGTCGGCCGCCGGAAGCCGCCGCGCCGTCCCAAGCGCGGAACTCGAGGAAATGCGACTGGAGCGCCGGCACGCAGCCGCCGTAGGCGGGCAAAGGGATGGTCACCACGCCTTCGGTGGCGAGCAGGCCCTTGCCCTGGATCGCCGCGCGCGGGAACGCCGCGCTCAGGGCCGGCACGGCGTCCTTGGCCGAGGCGTCGGTCCAACAGCTGATCGCGCGCAGAGCGGGCCAGACCTCGTCCCAAGCGCGGCGGGCCAGCGCGGGGCGCAGGCTCCGCGCGCGGGCCGGCATCGCGCGCAGGCGCGGCGTCAGGGCCGCCGCGGCGATCGGCGGCAGGGCGCGCGGCGGACGCAGGGTCCCCGCGGCCAGGTCGGCCAGCAGGCGCTCGCCGTGGACCTCGAGGCGCTCGAGAAGCAGGGTCAGGAAGCTGGGGTTCCAGACCGAGGCGAAGGAGAGTCCGGGCTCCTGGAGCAGAAAGCGCAGGCTGGCGTAGAGCGCGGTCTCGAGGTCGCCCGAGAGCGACACCGCCGACGGCACGGCCAGCCGGCGCTCGAGCAGGCGGCCGACCCAGCCGCCGAGCACGTCGGCGTCGGAGGCAAAGCCCACCGGGATCCCGCCCTTGGTCCGGCCCGGAGCGCGCGCGAGCGGCGTGACGCTCCAGTACGAGGGTCCGCGCAGCAGGCCGGGGTCGCCCAGCGCCGCTTCGCCCAGCCAGGCGCCCACGGCGCGCCGGAACTCCCTCTGAAGCGAGGCGGTGTAGGGGATGTGCTTGACGGCGCCGGTGGAACCGCTGGTGGTCTCGAAGAGGAGGACGGGCTCGGAGGTCAGGACGTCGGACTCGCCGTCCATCGCCCGCGCGATCCATGGGGCAAGGTCCTCGTGCCGGACCACGGGAAGGGCGTCCTGAAAATCCCGCACGGTCCGCGCCGCCGCCAACCCATGGGCGCGTCCATAGGCGGCGCCGGCGTTGGCGGCCAGGAGCCCGCGCAGGACGTCGGCCTGCGCCCGCGCGGGGTCGCGCAGGGCCCGCCGCAGGCCGAGCACGGCGGGCAGCGAGCCGGCCAAGAGCGCGGCATTTGCGAGAGGTCGCTCAAACACCGGCCGCCCCCATATCCTCGGAGGCGGCACTTCCTCGCGATAGCGCTCGGTCGGCGGCCTCCACGGCCTCGTCGATGAGCGGCAGACGCTCGGCCTGGTCCGCGAAGGCGGCCAGCGCCGCGTCGGCCGGCGCGAAGCCCGGGCGGAACTCGAGGCGGTCGAGGACGGCGCGGTCGCCGCCGAGGATGTGGGCCATGACCAGGGCCGCCGGCAGGCGGCTCCAGACGTTCCCGATGAGGAAAGTCCGGCTGACGCTGCCGCCGTCCGGATGCGGGGCGTGGCTGAAGAGCACGCGCACCGGGACCTTGCCGGCCCGGCCCTCGATGACGGCCAGGTTCGCCCCCACCGTCGTGAACTCGGCTTCGAGCGTGCCGCCCGAGAGCGCCCGGACGAAGCCGGCCAAGAGTCCCCCGTTTCCGACCCGCGCGCGCAGGGTCAGGCGCGTCCGGTAGGCGTCGGGCTGGTCGAGGCGCGGCTCGCCGACGAACTCCAGGCCGTGGACGGCCCGGAAGTGATGGACGTCGAGGCCGTTCATCGCCACGACGTGCGGGTGGGCGCGCAGGCGCTGGGCCGGCAGGCGCCAGGCCGGACCCGGCAGGTCCGGCAGGGCGAAGAGCGGCGTCCGGCCGGCCCAAACCCAGAGCGCCCCCCAGCGCTCGAGCGCCGGCCAGGAGCGCGCGCGGGCGCGCTCGTGCCCCGCGTAGGCGCTGGGGCAGGCCACGCAGCGTCCGTCTCCGGAGAAGGTCCATTGGTGGAATGCGCAGCGCAGGCGGCCCTTGTCGAGCGTCCCCATCGCCAGGTCGGCGCCTAGGTGCGCGCAGCGCGCGTCGAGCGCCCTCGGGAGCCCGTCCTCTCCGCGGAACAGGACCAGGCGGCGGCCGAAGAGCTCCACACCCAACGGTCCGGCGCCCTTAAGACGCGACGCCGGACCGGCGCAGTACCAGCCCTGCGTGACGACGCCGGGATTGGCGAAGCGGGCGCAGCGGTTCACCGCGCCCCTCCCTGCGTCAGGACATGATAGCGGTCGGCGGCGAGGCCGCGGTAGAAGACCGGAACGCCCCCGCACCACGAAACCTCCGCGTCGACCGGGCCCGCCGCGGCGCCTAAGCCGTAGTGGAGGCGCCGATCGGACTGCGCGGAAAAGCCGTTGACCGACATGACCTCGCGCAGCTGCGAAGCGGGCCGGCCCGCCTCCGGGTAATGGATGCTCACCCGCGTCCCCACCGCGTCGCGCGCGCAGCTCTTGCCGTCGCCGGCCAGGGCCAGCCCGACCCAGTGCCGCGGCGCGCCGTCCTCGCGCAGGGTGTTGCGGTAGAGCGCGCCCGAGGCGACCATCCGGGTCTTGAGCACGTCGAGGTCGCCGTCGTCGTCGAAGTCGGCCAGGAGCACGCCGCGCGAGGGGTGGTCGGGGCCCCAGCCCAGAGCCGGGGCCGCGTCGTCGAACTGCTGGATGTCCCGGCCGCCGCGGCTCAGGTAGACCCGGTCGGCGTCGCGCGCGTTGATGCAGCGGCCGCGGATGTCGCCCCAGAGGTCGGCGTAGGCGTGGATCGACGGCGGGGCGCGCATGATCTTCTCGTTGACGTACCAGTAGTCGGGACAGGGGCCGGCGGCCTTGTCGAGCGTGTCGTCGACCATGCCGTTGGCCTGGACCATGTCGAGCCAGCCGTCGGAGTCGAGGTCCCCCACGCCGGCGCCCCAGCCGAAGCGCCGCTCGTTGAGCGCCCCGCGCCGGGTGGCCTCGTCGGTGAACTCCGGCCGGCCGTCCTTGCCGGGCCGGACCATCCATAGGAGGCTGCCCTCGGCCTGCAGGGGCATGTGGACGTTCGAGACGTGGACGTCCTGCCAGCCGTTGCGGTCGAAGTCGCCGAAGGAGGCGTTCATGCCCTTGTAGGTGTCCTTGCCCACCGAGCCGAACATCTTCCCCGACGCGCGCTCGAAGCGCCGGCCGCCCTTGCCGTCGGGGCGGTTGAAGTAGAGGTCGTCGGGGCCGAAGTCGGAGGCCAGATAGAGGTCCGGCCAGCCGTCGCGGTCGAGGTCGCCGGCCGCCGCGGCGATCGTCCAATGGGTCTCCGGCAGCCCCAGCGCGAAGGAATCCTGGGCCTCGAAGCGGCCGCCGCCGAGGTTGCGGTAGAGCACGTTGACGCCGCCGTTGTCCGAGGCGTTCCAGCTCTCGTGCATGAACGGGAACATGCGCCGGTCCCCCGCGTACTCGGCGGCCGGCAGGCGGAACAGCGACAGCGGGCGCGGCGGATCGTACTCCCGCAGCATGGGGTCGAGGACGTTGCCGACCAGGACGTCGAGCCGGCCGTCACGGTCGTAGTCGAGCGCCGTCGCCGTGACGCTGACGCCATGGGCCGCGGGGAACGCCGCCGCGACGAAGCCGGCCCTGCCGGCCTCGCGCAGGGTGTTGCGGAAGAGCCGCGTGCGGCCGAAGGCGACCGGCACCAGCAGGTCCTGGTCGCCGTCGTCGTCGTAGTCGAGGAAGACCGCGCCGGCCGCCAGGCCCTGCCCGGCCGGGTCGGCGGCCAACTCGGCGAAGGCCGGCACGGGCACGCGCGCGAAATGCAGGTCCCCGGTGTTGCGGAGCAGGACGAGGCGGTCGGCCGGCGACTTGAGGGGCTGGGTCAGGACCAGGTCGAGGCGTCCGTCGCCGTCGAAGTCCCCGGCCGCCGCCGCGTCGCCCACCGAGAGCACCCATTTGGCCACGTGGGCCACGCGCGGGTCGACGAGCCTGAAGACGTCGCCGTCGACGACGGCGTCGAGGCCGGCGTCGCGGACCGGGTCGAGCCGGAAGGCCGGCTTGACCGCGGCCAGGCGCGGGGCGATGAGCCCGCGCCAGGCCCCGAGCATGACGAGCGCCAAGGCGCCCAGGACGGCCGCCGCGCGGCGCCACTCGGGCGAGAAGCCCGCGGGTCCCTCGCGCAAGAGGCGGCGGCCGTGCAGCCAAGCAAAGCGCGCCCCGGCCACCGCGAAGGCGGCGTAGTAGAACGTGTAGAGGCTCTCCTTCTTGTGCAGCAGGAGGTCGACGAGGGTGATCGCGAAGGCCACGCCCACCTGCATCCGCGGGTTCGCCGGCGAAGTGGCGGGGTCGGTGATCATGTAGAACGCGAACAGGAAGAACGGCGCCGAGGTCAGGGTGCCGAGCAGGAGGGTCTCGGGCGGCAGGTGCCAGCGCATGATCCAGGCGCGCAGGAGGATCTGGAGGACATAGAAGCCGAGGAACGAGGCCACGAGCGGTCCGCGGCCGACCTTGAACACGAACAGCGACAGCGCCGCCATGACGAGGAACGCCGACAGCGCCAGGCTCCCCCCCCACTGGTAGGCGGGGGCCGTGCTGATGAGTTCGCCGCTCAAGGCCAGGGAAGCCACGACCCCGAACAGCGAGGGGTTGAAGTGATGGCGTCCGTCGACGGTGAGCAGGTACTTGGAGGCGACCGTGAAGAACACCGGGAGGAACAAGAGCCAGGGCGTGTGCGAGTAGTTGAGGAGCAAGGCCAGCGAGAGGCCGGAGATGTAGGCCGAGAGCGGGAATACCCACTGGCGGCGCGCGACGCGGGCCAGGAGGACGTCGAGCGCGCAGCAGGCGGCCACGGTCAGGAGTATCTGCCCGGCGGACCGGTTGAAGCGCAGGAAGCCCACGCCCATGACGGCGTAGAGGGACAGCAGGGCCGCGAACGGCCAGCGCGGGTCGATGGAACGCCGCGAAGCGGCGGGTCGCACGGCCGGAGGCGGCGCGGCGATGACGGGGGTCATAGGAAGAGCAGCGCCGCAAGCGCCGCGTAGCCGCATAACGATGCCGCCCAGGAGGCGGCGTTGACCTTCTTGAAGCGCGGGTCGTCGGAGGCGAAGTAGATGCCGGTCTTGGGGTCGGCCAACAGCGAGAAGGCCTTGGCCATCCCGGCCTCGATGAGCAGGACGGCGCAATAGACGGCCAAGAAGCCCATGGCCTTGGAGTCGCCGGCGGCGGGGCTCAGTCCCAGACGCAGCGCCGCCGCCATCGCCAGCGTGAAGAGGTCGTGCGAGATCCCGTAGACGCACTTCCAGGTGATCGTGACGTAGATCAGGTAGAGCTCGATGACGGCGCGCCCGACGAAAGAGAGCAGGAGCCAGCCGAACAGGAGCCGGACGCCCGGGCTCAGGGCGGCGTCGCGCCAAAGGACGAACGGCAGGCCGAAGAAGACCGTGAGGGTCAGATTGAGCCAGAGGATCTTGGGCAGGGAGATAGGGCCGCCGACGACGCCGCCGCGATTCTGGCGCCAGCCGAAGAAGCCGGTGCAGGCCGCGAACGCGCCCACGGCCAGCAGGGCCGAGGAATCCATCAGAAACGGATCTCCACCGGCTCGCCGGCCGCCGGCTCGAGGATCTCGCCGCGCGCCCGCGCGGCGCGCAAGGCGTGGATGTGGGGACCCAGGAGGTCGATCTCGAGGTGCGTGAAGCGCGGGCCGCCGAAGCGCCGGATGTTGGCGTCCTGGGCCGCGATGACCTCCACGTCCTGGGCGATGATGGTCCGGCAGAGCGGCTCGAAGAAGAGCCGCACCAGCGGGCCCCAAGCGCCGAAGCGGTAGGTGATGGCCGTGTAGACCCGGGTATGCGACTCGTCCTGGGCCGGCGTGCACCAGGAGGAGATGATGAAATGGCGGTCCGGGCCGAAGGAATAGTCGACCCGGCTCATCGCCGGCAGGATGAACCGGTCGGTGTGGGTCAACCTCCGGCCCTTAGGGAAGAGCAGGCGGGAGACCACGCTCTCGGAGATGGGCTCGTCCTCGAAAGCGGCCTCCACCCGGTCCGCGCTCCTGGTCACGACGGCCTTGAGGGGCCGCGGGTCGCTGGTGCGAAACCAGCCGCGGTGGACGTAGACCGTATGCGGGCAGTCGAGGAAGTTCTCCATGCAGGCCTCGACGGTGCCTTCGAAGAGGTTGCGCATCGTGAAGGTGGTCCAGCCCGGCTCGCCGAGGCGGGCGAAGGCCGGCGGGGCCGGCGGCGGAGCCTCTACGCCCGGATAGACCCAGACGAAGCCCTGGCTCTCGACGCAGGGGTAGGGGCGCACGCAGGCCCGGCGCGGGAGCTTGGTCTCGCCCAGGGCAGGAACCTCTACGCAGGTGCCGGCCGGGGCGTAGCGCCAGCCGTGGTAGCGGCAGCGCAGAGTGCCGTTTTCTACCTTGCCCCCGGAAAGGGCGATGTTGCGGTGCGCGCAACGGTCCTCGAGGGCGGCGGGCTTGCCGTCGGGGCCCCGGAACAAGACCAGGCGTTCGCCCAGAACGACGCGGGCCAGGGGCTTGGAAGCCAGTTCCGACGACTCGGCGGCGATGTACCAGTATTCCTTCAGCGACAAGGGGCCTCGGTCGAGCCCCGAGATTGTATCACGCCTTAAGTCCGGCACACGTCAGGCAAAAGACCTAGAAAATCGGGACTTAATAGCCCACAAGCTCTTGACGGGCATCAGGGTGTGAACTATAATATAAATCGTTATGAACCGCTGTATGGTTCGTACGGGGCGAGGATGAAATCAATCACGATCCATGGGATGGATGCCGACCTGGCCTCGCGCCTTGAGCGCAGCGCTCGCGAGAGCGGCCTGAGCCTAAACAAGACGATCAAGAAGCTGCTGGCAGGCGCCCTGGGAATCTCCCCGGCCGGCGCCGGGCGTCGCCGGAGCTTCCAAGGCCTGTGCGGGAAATGGTCCAAAGAGCAGGCCAAGGAGTTCCGACAAGCCGTCTCGGACCTCGAGCGCGTGGAGCCCGAAGACTGGGCATGAGGAGCGTCCTCTTCGATACGAACGCCTATGCGGCGTTCCTTTCCGGGGACGAGTCCTTGCTGGATGTCCTCGCTCAGGCGGAGACCGTGGCGATGTCCGTGATCGTCCTCGGCGAACTGCACGCGGGATTTAGGGGCGGGAGCCGGCGCGCCGAGAACGAGAGGACCCTCGCTGAGTTCCTAGGCAAGCCGGGCGTCTCCACCCTGCTGCTCTCCTCAGAAACCGCGCAGATCTTCGGCGAGGTCAAGGACGGCTTGAAGCGGGCGGGGACGCCCATCCCCATCAACGACGTTTGGATCGCCGCGCAGGCCATCGAGACCGGCTCGGTCCTAGTCACCTTCGACGCCCATTTCCGCCGTGTGCCGGGATTGCGGCTCTGGAAGTAAGGCACGATAATTTTACGCCCGCACAACATCCCTTCGGGCGGCCGGGTAATAGACTACAGACAGCAGGGAGGTTCTATGAAGCTCATGGATCGTCCGGCCCAGCTCGGGATCCGGCCCCGCATGCCTGTCCGCGGGACCGACCCAGCCTTTCAAGCGTACTGCCTGCTCGTGGCCGGCTACGCCGCGCTGCCGCTCATCGCGGGAGCCGACAAGTTCACGCACTACCTGACCGACTGGAACCAGTACCTGGCCCCGTCCATGCTGCGGGTGCTGGGCGGCCAGGTCGACGCCTTCATGAAGACGGTAGGCGTCATCGAGATGTCGGCCGGCATCCTGGTGGCCGCCAAGCCGCGCTGGGGTTCCTTCGTCGTCGGCGTCTGGCTGTCGGGCATCATCGGCAACCTGCTGATGTTCCCGGGCTACTACGACGTGGCCCTGCGGGACTTCGGCCTGGCGGTGGGCGCCTTCTCGCTGTGGCGCTTGAGCCGCCAGTACGGCGACTAGTCGGGGCATAAAGAAGGCCGGGATCCTTTCCCTGGGTCCCGGCCTCTTTGCGGCTAACGCGCGAGCGCCCGCTGCTTGGACCGGTAGCGGCGCGTGTGCGCCGCCGTGCGCGAGGCCTGACGTCGTCCGGTCCCGCTCTTGGCCACGGTCCGCCGCGCGGCCCGGCGCAGGTCCTTGTCTCCGCGCCGCCGGGAGGCCGTGCGGCCCGCGTCGATCATCGGCTCCGGCGCGGCTGCCGTCGATTCCCCCGCCAGCTTGATGAGGTCCAGCACGGCGCGGGCGCGCTGGCGCATGGAATCCGGACGTCGTTTGTCGCTCATGATTTCCCCCTCCGATGGCGCGGGCGGGAGGGTATCCGCACCCCCGCGCGCCGCGCCTTCGACAGTCCGATCGCGATGGCCTGCTCGGGGCTGCTGGCCCCGTGCTTGCCCCGCCGGACGTGATGGAACTCCTCGCGCACGAACTCCCCGGCCTGCGTGGACGGCGCCAGCCCGCGGCGTCTAGCCCTACGGGCCCGTCTCAGCGTCGCCTTCTCGGGCATATCACTCCACCTCCAGGGAGCGCACCTCGGTCTCATGCATACGGGGCAGGTGGATCTCCAGGCGGTCCCCCTTGAAGCTGGCCTTCGCACCCGACAAGACGACCGGCGCGGGCAGCGTCAGGCTCCGCACGAAGGTCTTCTCCATCTCTTCGCGCTCCAGCGCCCCGTGGCGCCGGCTCTCCTTGCTCGTGGTCCTGCAGCCCCGCAGGGTGACGCTGTTCTCGGTGACGTTGACGGCCACGTCGCCGCGCTGGAAGCCCGGCAGGCGGGCCGTGACGACGAGCTCCATCGGAGTCTCCTCGATGTCGACCTTGGGCTCGGCCAGGGAGCCGATCAGGTCGAAGGGCTTCTCGAAGAAGCTCTCCATGCGCTCCATGAGGCCCCGCATCGACTCGAAGGCGTTCGAGGCCAACTCCTTGCCGCGGTGGGCAGGGGCAGTATGTCGCGTGTTCATGGCCACCTCCTCTCTCCATGATTCTAGCGCCGCGCGGCCGGCGGCAGGTTGCCGCGACGCGACTTTTTCCTGACGGGGGGTTTACGAAACCGTGACGGCCCCGCAATGGGCCTTGCGGCCGCCGGGCGCTATCCTATCCGTGTGGGCTGGAGGCCGACATGAAAGTCAAAGAGATCATGACGAAGTCCCCGTCGTTCTGCACCCCGAACACGAGCCTGCTTGCCGCGGCCCGGATGATGTGCGAGGGCGACTGCGGGGAGCTTCCGGTGCTCGACAGCGCCCAGACGATGAGGCCGATCGGCGTGATCACCGACCGCGACATCACCTGCCGGGCGGTGGCCCAGGGCAAGAATCCGCTGACGCTCCGGGTGGAAGGCTGCATGAGCCGGCCCGCCGTGACCGTGACGGCCGAGGTCGACGTCGACGACTGCTGCGAGCTGCTCGAGCAGCACCAGATCCGCCGCGTGCCCGTCATCGACGAGAAGGGCCGCCTGTGCGGCATCGTCTCGCAGGCCGACATCGCGCGCAAGGTCAGCGCGCACAAGGCCGGAGAGGTCGTCCGCGAGGTGTCGCAGACCGCCGTCTAGGGCCAGGGATGGCGCGGGTAGCGCCGCTTGAGCTCCTTTTTGACCTCGGGGTAGGTGTTCTTCCAGAACGACCCGAGGTCGGGCGTCTTCTGCACCGTACGGTAGTTGGGGGCGAGGATGTCGAAGAGCACGCTCAGGCGGCCCTCGCAGAGGCTCAGGGTGCCGCTCATCTTGAGGAAGTCGCCCAGCCGCGCCGCGAGCTCGGGCGGCCGCGACTCGAAATAGGTGAAGCGGCCGGACTTCCCCGACGGCAGGCGCTTGGACGTCGGCAGGGCCTTGTCGAGGAAGGCGGCCAGCGGCGCGCCGATATAGGCGAGGATGTGGGGCTCGAGCGGCGCGCGCTCGATGTCCTTGAGCGAGTTGCGCCCCGCGCAGGCCTCGCCGTAGATGAGGCGCCAGTCGTCGAGGTTCATCTCCGGCAATCCCAGGTCCGGATAGAGGCCGCGCGCCACCTTGACGCGCGTGAGGAGCTGGCGCGCGCGCTCGTCGAGGCCCGGATGCGAGAGCTCGCCCGTGGCGAAGCGTTCCGCCCATAGCTCGGCCGCGGCCTTGCGGTCCGCCTTCTCGGCGGCGCGCTCGCGCCGCTCGAGGACCAGCCCGCGGAACATGAGCCGGTCCTCCTTGAGGACCCTCTCCTTGCGGGCGTCGAACTCGCCGGCCTTGACCCAGGCGCATTCCCCCGGGAAGGCGTTTTGCACCGCCGAGACCGAATAGGGGAGATAGAGGCTGATGTCCGTCCGGCGCGCCTGCCCGCCGCCGCCGCGCTCGCGGATGTCGAGGGCGAGGAGCAGGGCCGGCCCGCGGCCGGTGAGGATCACGCTGCGGCCGTCGGCCAGGCGGTAGGCCGGCCCGTCTCCCTCTCGCGCGGCCAAGCGGTCGACGAAGGCCGACAGCCAGGCGCGGCCGAGACCCTCGGGCGCCGCGGCGGCGGGGCGCTCGGCGCCGCGCAGCCTCTTGAGCTGGCGGAAGACCTCGAAAGCCTCCCAGGGCAGTTCGTCGCGGCGGTCGGCCAGGAGCTGGTCGGCCAGCTCAGTCAAGTCCGCCGCGCCGTCGCGCCGCCGGTCGCCGGAGGCCTCGAATACCGCGGCCATGGCGCAGGCGCGCTCGAAGACGTCGTCCTCCATGGCCCCCGCCGCCTCGAGGACGGCCGCCAGCCGCGGGGGAACGGGGTAGCGCAGGAGCGCCCGTCCCCGCGCCGTGATGCGTCCGTCCGCGTCCAAGGCCGACAGGGCCGAAAGAGAGCGGCGCGCCGACGTCATGGCCGCCTCCTGGGGCGGCGTCAACCAAGCCACCGGCTCGGGCAGCGAGGCCGCCTGCAGCATGAGCGAGCTCAGCTCCAGGCGCGTCACCTCGGGGGCCAGGCTCTCCGCCATGCCGCGGTCCTCCGAGACGGGCCATAGGCGCATGCAGCGCCCCGGGGCGGTCCGGCCCGCCCGGCCGGCGCGTTGGACGGCGTTGGCGAGGCTGATGCGCGTGACGTAGAGGGTGTTGACGCCGCGCGCCGGGTCATAGGCCGCCAGACGATGCAGACCGCTGTCGATGACCGCGGTCACGCCGGGGACGGTCAGGCCGGTCTCGGCCACGTTGGTCGTGACGATGACGCGCAGGCCGCGGCCCTCTGGGGAGAGCACGCGCTCCTGCTCGGCGAGCTCCATCGAGCCGTGCAGGGATTGCAGGGCCAGCCCTTGGGCGCGGCAGAACGGACCGAGTGCGTCGAGGGTGCGGCGGATCTCGCGGGCGCCGGGCATGAAGACCAGCACCGAACCGTCGAGACCCTCGGCCGAGAGGAGTTGAAGCGCGCTCAAGGCCGCCCGCTCGGTGTCGGTCCGGCTCTCCGAAGCGAGGTGGCGCACGCTCACCGGATGCAGGCGGCCCGGCACGTCGACGCGCGCGGCCCCCGGCATGTAGCGGGCCAGGGCCGACGCGTCGAGCGTGGCCGACATCACGACCAAGGCCAAGTCGGGCCGGCGCTTGCGGCGCAGGGCCTGGGTCCAGGCCAGGGCCAGGTCGCACTCCAGGGTGCGCTCGTGGAACTCGTCGAGGATGACGCTGCCGACGCCGCGCAAATCGGGGTCCCTCAGAGCCTGCTGGATGAACACCCCATAGGTCTGGAACACCAGCGGCGTCTCGGGCCCGCAGCGGCTGTCGAAGCGGACCTGGTAGCCGACCTCCCCGCCGAGAGCGGCGCCGGCCTCGAAAGCCACGCGCGATGCCAGGCTCCGGGCGGCTAGGCGGCGGGGCTCGAGCACCAGGGTGCGGCCGGGGCGGCCCTTGAGGAAGCGGGGGGTCCGGGTGGACTTGCCGGAGCCGGTGGGCGCGGTGAGGATGAGGCTCCCCGCCTCGACCAACTCGGACGCGATGCGGTCGCGGAACGGGTCGATGGGTAGGGCCGGACTGGACACCGGAATCAGCCCGTCAGCAGGCCGTGCAGGCCCGTGGCGTAGCCGTCGCGGTAGAGCCGCTTGGCCAACCCCTTCATGTTCCCGTCGCTGACTTCGGTCAGGCAGACCAGCTCGTCGCCCGCGGCGTAGCCGGGGTTGCGCTCAAGGAAGAACTTGACCCGCGGGTCCTCGCGGCGGCCGGACGGCACCGCGGCCAATTCGGGGGTCAGGTTGCCCTTGGGGGCCGCGAAGCGCAGCAGGCCGTCCTTGTAGGCCGGGCCGAACTTCCAGCGTCCGAAGTCGTCGATGAGCGCCTGCTCCTCCGGCGGCGTGGGCGCCTCGCGGCGCGGCCAGTACTCGTCGAAGAACAACGGGAGGTAGAGGTAGGTGCGGTAGCCCTTGCAGATGAGCAGCCAATGCAGCGGCGAGTTGGGCTCCTGGGACTTGACCGCCCCGGCCAGACGGCACCAGGCCTTGACCAGCTCCTGCTCGCCCCAGGCCGCCTTGTCGATGACGGTGTCGCCCGAGAAAAGGATCCGCGCCTCGTCCCCCCCGCGCTCGCCGCGCAGGACCTTCTGGGTGGAGAACCCGGCCGCGGCGCCGTCCGCGGCGCGCCGCAGCAGGATGACGAAGTCTTTCTCGGCGAAGTCGGCGGAGAAGACCTCCCAGGAGACGTTATCGTAGTGGCGGATGAAGAGCTCGTGGAGTGAGCGCCGCAGGGACTCGTCGGTTCCGGCCACGGCCCGCACCTCGCCGCGCAGGCCCGCCATCAACGCTGGGCTTGGCGCAGCAGCAGCAGCTTCTCGGCCAGCGGGTCGCCGGGCTTGAGGTAGAAACGCATCTTGCCGTTGAACGGCACGGCCTGGAGGCTGGTCTTGAGCAGATCCTCTTGGCTCATCTGGCTGGAAGCCGCCAGCGCTTTAGCCTCCTCCTCGGTGATCTCGACGGCCCCGCCCTTGACCATGGCGTCGATGAGGCCGCCCGCCGCCGCGTCGGCGGGGAAGCGCTGGCCGAAGCCGCCCTCGACCGGCGCGCCCGGCGGCAGTTCTCCGGGTTCGGTCTCCGGCTTCTTGGGCGGCGCGGGCGGCGGCGGCGGGGGCGCCGGGGCCTGCCGCGGCACGGCTTGGGCGGCCAGCGGCGGGCGGATGGTCCCCTGGGGGCGGCCGTCGGTGTTGATCCAGTACACCGCCTGGCGGCGGCGGATCCGGCGGTAGGTCGCCACGCCGTGGTCGGTGAGCATCCCCTCGTCGTCGAAGAAGCGCTTCTTCTCGAGGTCGGTGAGCTGGAAGATGTACTTGGCCTCGCCCCCCTTGCTCTCGAAATAGGCGCGCGCCTCCTGCGAGAGGATGAACAGCCAGTTGTCGTGGCCGCGCACCGTCAGCAGCAGGCGCTTGTAGCCTTTCCCGCTGGGCAGCTCCACCGCCGAGCCGTCCAAGGTGCCGGTCTTGTCGCGCAGGTACTGCAGGGCCCCCCAGGCCTCCGCGCGGCGCAGGCGCCTGAGCGTGGCGGTCTCCTCGGGGCTCCACTCCGTGGCGTCGGCGGAGACGACCTTGCGGGCCTTCATCTCGAGCAGCGGGGACTCGGCGGCGCGGGCGGGCGAGGGCAGAAGGAGGCCGGCGGCGAGGAGGAGGACGGCCTTCATCCCGTCTATGATACCAAGGAAGTCATCGCCCCCGCGGCGACGGGCCGCAGTAGCAGGCCGGCATCTTCACCGCCTGCTCTTGGGTGATAGGCAGCGCCTCGTAGAAGAACTTCGCGATGGCGATGTACGGCTCCTTGACGGACTCCTTCCCGCTCGGACACCCGGGCAGCTTGCGGGTGCTCGACGTCCGCGGCGGCAGGGCCGGCATGCCCGCGGCGGCCGCCGCGGGACCGCACAGGCAGGCGCTCCAATCCTCGGCGGCGGTGTCCCCGTCCTCCGGGAAGGCCTGATAGTCGTAGATGACCCAGCGCTTGAAGGCGCGGATCGACGCGGGGTCCTTGCACTCGAGGACGTCGGGCTTTTCCAGCGTCGGCTCGAGTGGCCCGGCGACGAGGTCCTGGCTGCCGCGCGGCGGCTCCGAGGGGCGCGGAGCCGGCCCCGACGACGGGATCTCGAGACGCGCGTTCGACGGAAACGCCGGGGCAGGCTCGGGAACCGGATCCCGCGGCCCCTGAGCCACGCGCAGCGCCGCGCTGGCGACGGCCGTGAGCAGGACCCACTTGAGCCAGCCCGGCAGCTTGGCCCAGAGGCCCGTCTTCGCCGCCGCGACGACGGGCGCCGCCGCCGTCAGGCCCAGGACGGCCACGAGCACGCCGGTCGGCGCGTTCTCCGCCGCGCTTCCGGCCCAGGCGGCCCCGCGCCCGACGAGCTCCAGCCAGCCCCGGCAGTCCGGGCAGGCCCCCAGGTGCGACTGGAACCGCCCGCTCTCTTCGGCGCTCATCTCACCCGAGGCGTACAGCAGGCATTGGTCCCTATGCACGGAAGTCCTCCAGGCGCCCGCGCAGCTTCTCGAGAGCGGCGTTCATGCGCGACAGGGCGGTGCCGAGCGGGATCTCCAGCAGCTCGGCCACCTCCTTGAAAGGCATGCCTCCGAACTCGCGGAGCAGGAAGACCTGCCGCTGCTCGAAGGGCAGGGCCGCGATGGCGGCATCGACTTGCCCGAGCGTCTCGGCCCGCTCGCCGGCCGCGGCCGGGTCGAGGTCGCCCGAAGGCAGGGCGTCCAAGGCGTCGCCGGCCGCCTCGGGTTGCTTGGCGCGCCGGCCGTGATGCTGGAGGGCGACGTTGTGAGCGATCTTGAAGATCCAGCTCGCCGCCTTCCCCCGCGCCTCGTAGCGCGGGGCGGCCTGATACACCCTCAGCCAGACCTCCTGGAACAGGTCGTCGGCGGCTTGGCGGCCGGCCAAGCGGATCAGGAAGCTGTAGAGCCGGGCCTGGAACAGCCCGACCAGTTCCCGGAAGAGCTCGGGGTCTTGGCGGCAGCCCTGTATAAGTCGGTCCGCTTCCGGCATGTCGCTGATAGGATAACCCAGAATCGGCGAATCTATTCGAGCGGACGGGGTCCCACACCACTTCCCTATCTTAATGCCTAGTGAAGCCATTCCCTGAACCGAGAGAAATTCCCTCGCCCCATCGTTCTAAATGGAGTTAAGCGAGACTTAACTGGCCGTCTCGTGCCCCTCTGAGCAACCCTATCGGTGGGATTGAGGAGATGAGATGAGAACGACCCTAAAGTCGTCACTGACAGCCTTGATGTCGGCTGCATTGGTTCTGCCGCCGATGCTGCCGGCCGCTGCGGCGCAGCGGCTCGAGACCGATTCGTCCGCGGCCGGGCAGGCCTTCGGAGCGGGATTGGATATCCCGAAGCTCCCAGCGGGATTCGGTTTGTCGACCCAAGCCCTGCGCGCCGGCTCCGTCGACAAGGCCCCCTTCATCCCTACACTGGCCAATCTCAGGAACGCGGCCCGGGCCTTCGTCGCCGCAGGGTGCGAGTCGACGCCGGGCGGCTACACCCTGCCGGAAGTCGCCGCGCAGATTTTCGGCGAGTTCGGGAGGATAGCAGGCAAGAGCATCTGCGATATCGCGAGAAACTTCGATAAGATATACCCCGCGTTCGCGTACTTGAGCGGAGTCCTCCCGATCCTGCGCGCAGGCGTATTCGTCATCGGGTCCGCCGTGGGATTCGCTCCATCTGTGCTTGTCATGCTGATGGGCTCCGGCCTCTTGACCATGGCATTGTTCAACACGCGCCTCCGGGCGGCCCAGGAGGAATCCCGGAACGAGGCTCGCCAATGGCAGATGGATCAAGCCGCCTTGGCATTCAACCATCGCCCCTCGCCCGATACACTCCGCCTTCCCTCCTACCTGAATACGGCGGACATATTCATCGGAGGCCGTTCGGTTTCCTCAGTGAGCGAAGGAAACATCCAGTCCTACATCGTCGCGGCCTTCGCGGCCCGCGAGAGCCCGACCGACGAGCGCAAGGCCCAAGACGCCTTGCGCCTGCTCAAGCATATCGTCGACTCGGCCAGCGTCGATCCCGGAGGCGGGGATTGGGACAGATAAAGACTCCGTTGGTGCTAGATCCCTTGTGACATCAGAGCCGACAACTTCGCCAGCACCGCCTTCGCGCGGGCCCGTTCCCCCGCCACGGTCTTCGGGTCCAGGCCCTTCGAGTCCGCCAACCAACCCGTCAGGCAGTCCAGCTCCCTGAGGTAGTCCTTCGCAGAGGCCGCCGTGCCGTAGCTCTTGCAGATGGAGGGAGCCTCCGCGACGGGCCGGCAGTCCGAGACGATGTCGATGTCGGCGTTGACCCACACCTCGCGCAGCCAATAGTCCGCCGCCTTGGGAGCCTTGTTCCCGTCCGCCACGGCGCTCTTGGCGAACTCGCAGTCGACGGCCGCCCCGCCCATGAACTCGGGCCCGTCCTTGGCCTTCCAAAAGATCAAGCATTGCGGTCGACTGATGGCGCAGACCCGCGGACCGGTCTGAGTCCCATCGAGGCCGAGCTTCCAATCGCCGGCCGACAGCGGCGCGGCAAGCCACGACAGCGCGGATACGGCCGCAAACAACATATTCCTGGTCATCTGACACCTCGCGAGAGCGGCTTTCCCCTCGCCAAGATAATCCGGGAGCGGCGGTTTTATTCGAACATTATCTGAGCCGAAAGACCTAGGCCTCCCGGGGCCCGAGGCCATGGGTGTACGGCCCGACGCCATGCCACTCTATACCCTATGGAAGCCGTAGCGGCCCTCCTCCCCCCCGGGCGCCACGCCTACGAGGACATCCTCGCCGGCGTGCGCTCCGGCCGCTACCGCTTCGCCCGGATTCGGGCGGCCTCAGGACGCCTCAACGTCCTCATCGGCCTCTCTCCCGCCCAGCTCGACACGCTGGCCCGCGAGGCCGCCCGGCGCGGGCTCGGCCTGGCCCTGATCGGCAGCCGGGTCTCGGGCCCGCGCCTGCGCCAGCGCACGCTCGACCCGCTGCTGGCCGAACTCCTGCCGCTCTCGGCCGAGAAGCGCACGCCGTCGCCGACCTGGCCGGGCGCCGAAGGCCTGCGCATCGAGAAGACCGCCATCAAGGAGTTCGGCCTCAACGACCCCCACACCTCGGACCTGCATGCCATCCTCATCGACCCGACCTGCCGGCCCGAGGCCGTGCTCGCCCGCCAGGCCCTCGAGCTCGAGCTGGCCTTCCGCGGCTTGGGCACGAGCTTCCCGATCAAGGTCATGGCTACGCTCGAGGGACGCCGTTTCCGCGGCGAGGAGGACTTCATCGCCCACGGCGCCGGCTACCTGGCGCGCCTCCTGCCGCCGGGGACCACGCGCCGCGCTCCGGAGCTCCGGCGAGCGTTCTCCGAGCTCTACGCGCCGGTAGGCGTGGCGCGCCCCCTGCTCGTACGCGCGGACCTCGTCAACGGCCTCTGGAACGCCGTCCTGGCGTCGCTGTCGTTTTCGGCCGCCCTTCCCCTCCACCCGGTCGTCCCCGTCGCGGCCTTCGCCTTCGGCCTGGGCGGCCGCTACCTGGCCCGCCTCAAGACCTGGGTGTCGGGGGCTCCCGCCGAGACGCCGGCCTCAAACGCGGCCGCCCTGGCCCTGGACGGCCTCATCGGGACGGCGCTGATGGCCCTGCTCGTCAACCCCGTCGCCGGCTGGGGCCTGCCGCTCGACCGCATCCTCCAGGCCAGCGCCCTGCACACCCTCTCGAAGGGTTCCTGGCGGCTGTGGCTCGACAAGCGCTGTTCCCGGCTCGACGTCCGGGGACAGGCGCGCGGCGTCTTCCTGGCCTCCGGCCTCAACTTCCTCATCGGCCTGGTCACCGCCTTCGTCTACGCCGGCCGGCCGGCCGCCGTCGTCCTTCAGGCCGCGCTGGCCGGCGCGGGCCTGGCCCTCGCCTTCCGCCGCGGCGATTGATAGGATTGGGCCCATGAAGCTCCCCGCCCCCGACGCCGGCCGCGCTCTGGCCATCCTCGAGTCGGTCCTGGTCCAGCCCACCGCGCCGTTCCACGAGCGCCGCGTGCGCGCCGCCCTGGCCGCGGCGCTCGACGCCGCGGGCGTGCCGTGGAACGTCGACGCGGCCGGCAACCTCGTCGCCCGCTACCGTAAAGGGAGCGCCCGTCCCGTGGCCTTCACCGCCCACATGGACCATCCGGGCTTCGAGCTGCTCTCGGTGAAAGGGACCACGGCCGAGGCGCGCTGGAACGGCCAGGTCCCCACCTTCGAGCTCAAGGGGCTGCGCCTGGCGCTCCATGACGGGAAGACCTCGGTTCGCCGCGGGACCGCCGCGGTGCTCCGCGGCGACGGACGCAAGCCGGGCCTCGTGCGCGGCAGGCCGCACAACCTCCTGACCCTCAGGGTCCCAGCGGGCTCCCTCCCCGGCGACTTCGGCCACGCCGACCTCCCCCTCTTCGAGCGCCGCGGCGGGCTCATCCATTCCAAAGCCCACGACAACGTCAGCGGCTGCGCGTCCATCGTCGCGGCCCTCGACCACCTGGCGCGCCGGCGCCTGCCCGGCGACGTCGTCGCCCTCTTCACGCGCGCCGAGGAAGTGGGTTTCCACGGCTGTTGGGGTGCTATCAAGCTGGGCACCATCCGCAACGACCGCCCGGTCGTCGTCCTCGAGTGCTCGAAGGCCATGGCCGGCGCCGAGCAGGGCAAGGGTCCGGTCATCCGGGTCGGCGACAAGGCCCGGGTCTTCGACGCCGACGCCGCGGCCGCCCTCGAGGAGCGCGCCCGCGCGCTCCAGCGCGAGCGCCCCGGCTTGGCCTTCCAGCGCCGCCTGATGGACGGCGGCACCTGCGAGGCCACCGCCTTCGGGCTCTCGGGCTATCAGACCGTAGGCTTCGCCTTCCCCTTGGGTAACTACCACAACGTCGGCGCCGCCGGCGTGGCGGCCGAGAACATCCACGAGAAGGATTACCTCGCCGCCGTCGACCTGCTGGCCGCCTTCGCGGCGCGCGGGATCGACCCGGACGGGGCCCGCAAGCGCCTCAAGGCCTGGGCCGAGGAACGCTTCGGGGCGGCGGAGATGAAGCGGCTCATGAGGACGGCGCGATGAAGAGACTGCCCGAGAAGGAAGTCATGGACGACGAGACCCAGGTCATCGCCTACGCGAAGGCCGACTTCGCCGGCGTCAACCAGGCCTTCGTCGGCCGCCTGCTGGCCGCCCATCCCGGCGCCGCGCGCGGGAGCATCATCGACCTGGGCTGCGGGCCGGCCGACATCCCCATCCGCCTGGCCCAAGCCGCCCCGGAAGCGAAGGTCACCGCCGTCGACGCCTCGGCCCCGATGATAGTCTTGGCGAAGCGCGCGGTGGCGAAGGCCAAGCTCGAGGCGCGTGTGACGCTCGTCGAGGGCTACCTCCCCGGCCTGCCGCTGCCCGACGGCGGCTTCGACGTCGTGGTCTCCAACAGCCTGCTCCACCAGCTCCCCGACCCCGCGGCGTTCTGGGGCGAGGTGAAGCGCCTGGTCCGTCCCGGCGGGGCCGTGTTCGTCATGGACCTCTTCCGCCCCGCTTCCGAGGCGGAGGCGCGGCGCATCGTCGAGGCCGCGGCGGCCGGTGAGGACCCGGTGCTCAAAGAGGACTTCTATAACTCGCTGTTGGCGGCGTTCTCGCTCGAGGAGGTCGCCGCGCAGTTGGCGGCGGCGGGACTGCCTTTCGCGCCCACGCAGGCCAGCGAGCGGCATCTCGTCGTCAGCGGTGTTCCTCCTCGATTATAGTGAGGGCGCGCTCCTTCGGCGATCGGCCCAGCGATCGGAAATGTTTCCGAATTGGGAGGGACCTCTATCGGATGGATCAGGCCATCAAGGCGCCAGGCCGCAACACGGGCTACGACGCGACGGGGCCTTACTGGGTCGTTGGCCTAATCCAAGTCATGGCCGGCCGTGTCCGTTTTCTTGTGGACGGACGGCTGGCCGACGCGCCTCGCCGAGCCTTCGTCATGGTCATGCCGCCGCACTCAGTGGTCTCGGCCGTCCTTGAGAACGCCAGGACCCTCAACTTCGCGGCGTTTTCGCGTGGCAGGCTACCGGAAGGGATGCCGAAAGTGCCCATCGCGTTCCCGATCAAGCGGGTCGAGCCGCTCCGTTCTATGGCGGACGTTGAGGCCGTTCTGCGAGGGAACAGGCGGGCAGTGCCCATCAGCCGATCTACGAGGCCTCATCCTCTATCCGAGGAGGTGAAGGCAAGGTTGGGGCAGAGCTTTCAGGAATCCTCGCCACTGTCGGTCTTAGCGCGGGAGTTGGGCAGTTCTCCCGCGGTTCTGTCGAGGTTATTTCGGCGTGATTGGGGAAAGCCGCCCGTCCAGTTTCGAAACTGGCTGCGCGTCATGGAGTCTTTCCGTCACTTGGCCGAGCAAAAGGCCGTTACCGATACGGCCTTCGAGGCGGGGTTCAATGACCTCTCCAGGTTCCACAGCTTCAGCCGAAGACAGCTCTGGTAACCTATGGAGCTTTCCAAGTTTGTCGGCATCCCTTGGCGCTAGGCTTCCTGATGACCTGGATCGGCACCGCGATTATGCTGGGAAGCCCGGCGATGCTCATCACGTTCGGCTTCGCCTCGATCCTGGTCATGCAGCGGGTCGCCTTGGAGGAAAGCCGCCTTGAACAGGCCTTCGGCGAGGAGTATCTCCGCTACTGCGAGAGGACGCCTTTGCTCGCGCCCTGCACGGACAATGAATGCGAGGCCGAGCTGGCGCGGGCGGTCAAGGTTCTCAGGGAACGGGGAGTGGAAGTCGGTTGCCGGCCACGACGCTGAGCGCTTACGCGGGGAAATCCAGCTCTAACTGAGGGCTTTCCTTTCGCGCCTGCTTGAGTACTTGAAACCGCCCTCGGTCAGCTTGCGCAGAAGGTCATCGGAGGACATCTGGTTCTCCTAGGAGTGGGATTCTCGGCTGCTTGAGGACTTCCATGATGAAAGGGTCCTTGGCCGTTCTGCGTTTCGTCCAGTCGGCCTGGGAGTAGAGAGTGTAGTTGATCTCCCGCCTGAGCTTGTCTTCCAGTCTCTTGAGGGCGCGGATGAGGGGTTTCTCCTCAACCTCTCCCAGGATCAGGAGGTCAACGTCACTGTCGGCGCGAGCCTCGCCGCGGGCGAAGGAACCGTAAATACAGGCGGCCTCCACGCTCTTGAGCTTGCCCAGCTCTCCGCGGATCATCGCTTCGAGCCCCACGGTCTTGGAGACCACACCCTTGAGCTCGGGATAGAGGGGGTGCTTCACGTTGAGCTTGTAGAGCTTGAGCTTTCCCAGCCGCCGCGACTCAAGCAAACCGGCGCTCTCCATTTTAACGAGTTCCTTCTGCAGGTTGCCCACGAAGATTCCCGAGAGCCTTTCCAGTTGGCGGGGGAAGTACTCCTGCTCCGGGTTGGTGAAAAACAGGGCCACGAGCGCGCGGCGCGCCTTGGACTTCTCGAAGCCGAAGAGGGCTGCGGGACTGTAGTTCATTCTTACTACAAGTGTAGTATGGCATTACTACAGTGTCAACGTTTACGGTTCCGCTAGTCGCCCGGCGGTGCCAACGCGGCAAGGCGCCCATCGGGCATCAGCGTGAGGATCGGCGCATACATTCCTCTGAACTCCCGCCGCCACCAGGCCCCGGTCTCGCGCCGGGTCTTCGCGTCGGTGAACTTATACTCGTAGAACAGCGACCGGATGGCCTTGGGCGGCGCGGCCGGGAACGGGTCATTGGCCAAGAGCCCCCGAACCTCGGGCGAGCCTTCGAGGAGCCTCTGCAGGAACGCCAGGTACCAGCCGTTGTGCTGGTAGGGCGAGAGCGCGGCGAACCACATCTGCCAATCCAGCCGCGGCTGGTGCGGCTGGACCCACCCCGGGCGCCGCGCGGGGTCGCCGGGCTTCCAGCGGAACTCGTAGGCCTTCCACTCGCGGCCGTCGACGGTGCCCTCGACGACGATCTCGCCGCGCCGGGGCGTCATCACGGCGAAGAGGCCGTAGGCGGAGACGAGCTGGTACGCATGGCCGGCCGCGGCCACGCGCTGGAGCCCCGGGTCCCGGGCGACGGGCGTCCAGACCCGGGTCAGGCCTTGGACGATGCTGACCGGCACGACGAAGGCCGCGAACGCCCAGCCTAGAGCCCGGCGCGCGCGCGGCTCGCGCGGGCCCGGCGCGGCCTTACGCCCCAGCAAGCTGTCGTCGAGCAGCGGCAAGCTCAGGACGAAGGCCAGGAGGTTGAAGAACGTGTAGTTGCCGGTGGCCGCGATGAGGAGCATCAGCAGGTTGACGCCGAGGAACGCCGCCAGGCGCGGGCGGCGCGGCAGGAAGATCGCCAGCGGCAGGACCAGCTCGATGAAGAACATGACGGCGCAGGAGAAGCGCTGGGCGCCCGCGGGCAGTTGATGGGCCCACCAGCCGCCGACGGTAGGCAGCGGCTGGGTCTCGTAGTGGACGCTTAGCGCCGTCAATCCGCTCCACAGCGCGTCGCCGCTGGCCAGCTTGACGAGAGCGGAGAGGAAGACCAGCCGGAACCACAGCCAACGCACCAGCCATAGGGCGGCCGTCGACGGCGCGCGCGCGTCGGCCAGGCGCGGCCGAATGCCCCATGGCGCCAGCAGAAAGGCCAAGACCCCGGCCTCGAGCAGGAGGATGTCCCACTGAAAGCCGAGGAACACGCCCCCGACGAGATAGACCTGTCGGTACATGAGCCACAAGAGAGCCGAGAGCAGAGACGGCAGGAGGCCGAACAGGAAGACCACGGAGAGCCCCGCTCCGGCCCAGGCCAGCATCGCCGGGTCGAGTCCCGGCGCCGGCATGATGCCGCGCGGTCCCACCAATCCAGGGGCCTGGACCGCGAACGAGACGAAGGCTATCCCGTAGCAGAGCGCCATGCCCTTGAGGAAGAGCCAGCGCGCCAAGTGATAGGTCGGAAGTGAGAGGTCTTCCCCCCATAGGAGCCGCGTGACCCGCGAAAAGAACATCCGATTGCGCGCCACCAGCCCGTAAGACCATTCGGAGACCGGGGCGAAGCCCGGCAGGCGCTCGTAAACCTCCAGCCACAGCGGGCCGAGCGCGCCGAACACCGCCCGCGCCCCCTCCCGGACCGTTCCGTCGGACTCGACAAACACAACGGCGCGGTCCATGACCTCGGCGGGGATATTAGGGAAACGCTTGGCGGCATCGGCCGAGGCCAGGTACTCGACCCGGTCGCCGGTGATGCCCCGGAAGCGCTCGACCCAGCGCCGGCAAAACCCGCAGTCGCGGTCGTAGATTAAAGTCGGCACAAGGCGCGGATGACGAAGCCGGCGGCGAGGATAGCCGCCGACCACAGGATCTCGGAGGCCCCGCCCTGGGCGCCCAGCCAGAGCGTGGCCAGCACGCCGATGACGGGGACGAGGAGGCCGCCGGGCAGGCGGAAGGAGCCCGGCTCGGCCTTCATGCGCCGGCGCAGGACCGGAACCGCCGCGCAGGTCGTGATGTACTGGGCGCAGACCGCGATGTTGCTGAAGTCGACCAAGCGCCCGAAGTCGAAGACCAGCGCGGCGGAGAGGACGATCCCGGTCGTGACGAGGATGGAGAGGTAGGGCGTGGCGAAGCGCGGGTGGCTCGCGCCCAGGGCGGCCGGGACGTGGCCGTCGTGGGCCAGCGCGGAGAGGAAGCGCGGACAGACCAGCGCGGCGCTCGAGGTATAGCCCGTCATCGAGGCGGCCGCGGCCAGGGCGATGAAGCCGGCCCCCATCGGCCCCATGATGAGGAAGGCCGTGTCGGCCAGCGGCCGCTTCGCCTCGGCCAGGCCTGGGTTGGTCCCGACCGCGACGAGCTGCACGAGCATGTAGACGACCGAGGCCACGATCAGCGACGTCACGACGGCGAACGGCACGTGCTTGCGCGGCGTCGCGGCCTCGCCCGAGGGGACGGGGATGCCCTCGAAGCCCTGAAACGCGAAGTAAGCCAGAAAGCAGGCCGGGCCGAAGCCCGACCAGGCTTTCGGGGCGAGCGGAGTCAGCAGGCCGCCTTGGAGCTTGGGAAGGCCCACCGCCACGAACACGAGGAGCGCGGCGAGCTTCGCCGCGGTAAAGAAGTTCGAGACCCAGGCCCCCAGCTTGACGCCCCGGTAGTTGAGGACGCCGAAGGACAGGATCGTGACGCCGGCCACGCTCTTGACGAACCACGGCGACGCCAGGCTCTCGTCGAACCAGCTCAGGTAGGAGGCGATGCCGTTGGAGACCGCGGCCCAGCCGAAGAGGTAAGAGAACCAACTCAGCCAGCCGATCGCAAATCCCACCCGGTCGCCGAAGGCCTCGCGGGCGTAGAGGTAGGAGCCGCCGGCCTCGTCGAAGTGGGTGGCCGCCTCGGCGAAGCAGAGTCCCACGCTGAACATCAATAGCCCCACCGCCGCGAACGCCGCGATCGAGGCCGGGCCTAGGAAGCCGGCCAGCGCCGCGGGGAACATGAAGATGCTCGAGCCCACGACTGAGTTGATGCCGATGCAGGTGAGGTCGAAGCGGGTGAGCGCGCGGTTTTCGGCCGACATTGCCATCCGGGGACAATGTTCTACAATAATGAGGCCATGAAATCCGACCTGGAATCCCTGCTGGCCCTCTACGACCCCTCCAAGCCCCTCGAGGAGGCCTCGACGATCCCCGGTCCTTGGTACACCGACCCGCGGATATACGAGGCCGAGCGCCCCACCGTCTTCGGCGCGAGCTGGCAGTTCGTGGCCCGGCTCGACCAGCTCCAGAAACAGGGCCAGTACGTCACCGCCGAGATCGCCGGCGAGCACATCGTCGTGGTCCGCGACATGGGCGGCCTCAAGGCCTTCTACAACGTCTGCCGCCACCACGCCACCCTCGTCATGTGCCAGCCCGAGGGCGAGTGCTCGACGATGCGCTGTCCCTATCACGGCTGGACCTACGGCTTAGACGGCAAGCTCAAAGGCGCCCCGGACATGGGCGGCGGGGACTTCGACAAGTCCAAGATCGGGCTCCTGCCGGTGCGGGTCGAGGCCTGGGAGAACTACGTCTTCGTCTGCCTCGAGCCCGCCGCCCCGAGTCTGGCCGAGTTCCTCGGCGACCTGCCGCGCCAGGTCAAGGCGCTCGACGTCGGCCGCTTCAAGTTCTTCGAGCGCCGGGTCTACGAATTCAAGTGCAATTGGAAGGTCTACGTCGACAACTACCTCGACGGCGGCTACCACGTCCCGGTCCTGCACAAGTCGCTGGCCACGGTCATCGACTACGTGAACTACACCGTCGAGAACAAAGACCGCTTCTGCCTCCAGAAGGCCCCGCTCAAGGCCAGCGCTTCCAACGCCGACAGCTCGCGACTGCGCCGCGGCGAGCACGCCTACTACTACTGGCTCTACCCGAACTTCATGCTCAACTGGTACGAGGGCGTGATGGACACGAACCTCGTCCTCCCCATGGGCCACGACCGCACCAAGGTGGTCTTCGACTTCTACTTCGACGACGTCAGCCCGGCCGCGCACGAGCGCAACAAGGCCAGCGTCGACCTGGGCGAGCGCATCCAGCACGAGGACCAGGACATCTCGGTCTCGGTGCAGAAGGGCCTGAGCTCGCGCTCCTACACCGCGGGGCGCCTCTCGGTGCGCCGCGAGGCCGGCGAGCACCTGTTCCACCGCCTGGTGGCAGCCGACCTGGCCAAGACCCTCGAGTCCGCCAAAGCTTGATGCCTTCCGGGGCCTTGGCGGCGAGCGAGGCTCCTCCCATCGAAGCCTTCACGCGCTTCCCCGCCTCCTGGTATCCGCTCTGCCGGTCGTCCGAGCTCGCCGGCCGCCCGGTCTCGAAGACCGTATTGGGCCGCCGCCTGGCGGCCTTCCGCGGCCCGGACGGGCGCCCGACGGTCATGGCAGCCTCCTGCGCCCATATGGGCGCCGACCTCGGGAAGGGCTCCTTGGTCTCGGGCCGCCTGCAGTGCCCGTTCCACGGTTGGGAGTACGGCGCCGACGGGCGCTGCCGTCTCGTCCCAGGTTCGACCGAGATCCCCGACTTCGCCCGTCAGCGCGCCTATCCCGCCGAGGAGCGTCACGGCACCGTATTCTTCTTCCACGGCGAACACCCGCTCTTCCCCCTCCCGTTCTTCGATGGGCGCCAGCCGTCGGACTACGCGGCCCTCCCATTCTCCTTCGAGGCGGACTGTCCGTGGTACATGACCGCCGCGCACGGCTTCGACGAAAGGCATTTCCTGCTGGTCCACGGCAGGCGCCTGATCGGCCTCCCGGACATAGATGTCCCGGCCCCCTTCGCGCGCCGGAACCGCTACCGCGCCGAGGTCGTCGGCCGGGCCTGGTACGACCGCCTGCTCAGGCGCGCTGCCGGCCGATTCATCGACATGTCCATCACGGTATGGGGAGGGACCTTCTTCGTCATGGAAGGCGACTTCGGCCGTCTGAAGACCCGCTTTATCCTGGCCCTCCGTCCCCTCGAAGGCGGCGGGACCTTCGTCGATGGATTCGTCTTCACCCGCCGCGCGGCTCCTCTCGTCGACAGCCTGAGCCTGCGCGCCCGTCGGACGATGACCCAGGCCTACCTCGCCGACGAGGCCGCTTCGCTCAAGGGCACGCGCTACGACCCCCGGACCCTCGTAGCGGCAGACCGCGAGCTCGTCGAATTCTTCCGCTGGGCAGCCGCGCTCCCCCAGGCGCGCCGCGGCCCGCAAACCGAAGCCGTAGGGAGACCCTGATATGACGATGACGACGCTGTGCGCCCTCCTGGCCGCCGCCGCCCTGGCGCAGACGCCCGCCGCCGTCCATGACGAGCTGCGCGCGGTCCGCGACGGCTTCGCCGCGGCCCTCAACCGCGGCGATGTCGACGCGATGGCGGAGCACCTCCACCCCGACGTGCTGTTTACGACCATGAACGGCGACACGCGCCGCGGCCGCCAGGCGATGAAGGACTATTACAACACGATGATGAAGGGCCCCGAGCGCCGCGTCGAAAGCGTCCACGTCGATATGTCGGTCGACGACCTCACCAAGTTATACGCCGGCGGCACCGTCGGCCTGGCCTGGGGCTCCTCGCGCGACAGCTACAAGCTGGCCGACGGCTCGCAGTTTCAGATCGGCGGGCGCTGGAGCTGCACGCTCGTCAAAGAAAGCGGCCGATGGCTCCTCGCCAACATCCATTATTCGACGAGCGTCTTCGACAACCCGGTGCTCGGCGCCGTAAAAAAATATGCGTTCAGGCTGGCCGCCGGCGCGGGCCTGGCGGGCCTTCTCGCGGGGTTCTGGCTGGGTCGGCGCCGGAACGCCAGGGCCTAGTGCCCGAGGCGCAAGACCCGGTCCCCGCCCGGCTTAACGCGCTCCTCCTGCTCGCGGCCGTCTCCGCCGACGCCGGGCTGCTGTGGACGGCCTCACACGCCGACGGCTGGGCGGCGCCGATCGCCGCCGCCGTGGCGTTCTCCTTCGTCAACAACACGGTATTCTCCCTCCTCCATGAATCCGTCCACGGCATCCTGCACCCTCGGCCGTCCATCAACGAGTGGGGCGGACGCGTAGCGGCGGCCTTCATCCCGACCGGCTTGGGGTTCCAACGGATCTTCCACCTGGGCCACCACCGCCGCAACCGGACCGCCGTCGAGCAGTTCGACTACTACCGCCCCGGCGAACGGCGCTGGCTCAAGGCCGCCCAGTGGTACGCCATCCTGACCGGGCTCTATTGGGCGTTTCTGCCGCTTGGGGCCGTCGTCTACCTGCTCTGGCCCGGCTGCTTCCGGCGCTTCCCGCTCCGCGGCGACTCGGCGCTGGCCGGCCAGACGAGCGCCGACGCCATGCTCGGCGGCTTCGACGAGGCCCCGGAGGCCGCGCTGCGCCTGGAGATCCTGTTCACCGGGCTGTTGCAGGCCGCGGTCTTCGCCGTCCTGGACCTGAGCCCCGGCGGATGGCTCCTGTGCTACGCGGCTTTCGCCGTCAATTGGAGCTCGCTCCAATACGCCGACCACGCTTGGTCGGCGCTCGACGTCACGGAGGGGGCGTGGAACCTCTCCGTCAATCCCGTGGTCAAGGCCCTCTTCCTCAACTACCACGACCATCTGGCCCACCACCAGAGGCCTCGGACTCCGTGGATCCACCTGCCCAAGTACGTGGACTCCTCGCGGCCGCGGCCGTCGTTCTTGTCGGTCTACGCGAGCATGTGGCGCGGGCCGCGCCCGCTGGGCGATGCCCGATAGCATCGAGCTGCTCTGCCTGGCGCAGTTCCTGCGCTGCGCGCGCCGGCACCGGCGCTACCTCACCGTCATGCTGCTGGTCTACATGCGGGCGCTGTTCTGGCCCCGCGGCTCGCGGGCCCTGCGCACCGGCTTCTGCTTCCTCCAGTTGGCCGACGACCTCCTCGACGGCGACGCCCCCTCGGCCGAGGATGCCGACGCCGTCGTCGCCAGGGCCGCGGCCGAGATCCGCGCCGGCCGATACGGGACGGGGACGCTCTCCCGCTTGGCTCAGGCCTTCATGGCGGACCTGGGGCACGCCCGGGAGGAGGTCCTCGAGCTCTTAGACGCCATGCGCTTCGACCGCCGGCGGGCGCTCCAAGGCCTGCTATCGGACGCCGAGGACCTGCGCGCCCACCACCGCCGCACCTTCCGCTTGTCCCTCGCCCTCCTCCTAAAGGCAGCGCGCGCGGAGCTTGGCCCGGGTGACGCCCCGGAACTCATCGAGGCTTTCGGCTGGTGCTCGACCATGCGGGACTTGGACGAGGACCTCTCCCGAGGCCTCGTCAACGTCCCTCGCCTGGTCGCCCTAGCCGCTGCGGCCGCCGGCTCGCCATGGACGGACCGCCGAGCCTTCATCGCCTCCCCCCCCGTACGCGCCTGGGCGACCGAGGAGCGTCTGCGCGCCGTTGATCTGCTGGCGGCCTCCCGAGCTTCCCTGCCCGCCCTGCGCGGCCGCCGCGGAGCGGAGATCCTCGCCTTGTTCGAGCGCTCGATGTCGGGCTTCGCCCGACGTCTTGAAAGCGTAACCCCCGCGCCTTATCCTAAGGTTTGTGCAAGCCGCTAAGCCGCGCTATTGGGTCTATTCCGGCGAAAGGGTCGTGGGCCCTTACGACCCGCTGGAGGTCTCCCGCCTCCCGGTCTTCGATGCGGAGCTGCCGCTTTGCGAGGAAGACCTTCTCGGCACGCCCGCCGAATGCTGGCGCCGCGCCGCGGACGCCGCTGAGTTTTCCGCCGCCTTCCCGGAGAGCGAGCGCACGCCGCCCGGCGTCGAGCCGCCGAAGGTCGGCCCCTGGCCGCCCGACCCCGAGCGGTCGGCCGTCGACGCCCTGGGCACCGCCCAGGAGCGCATGGGAATCATCGACCGCTCCCTCGAGGCCACCCAGAAGCGCCTCAGCGCGCGCCGCGAGGCTTACGAGAGGCTCAAGCGCGACATGGCGGCCCGCGTGGCCGCGGCGGCCGAGCTCGAGGAGAAGGTCCGCGCCATGGGCCACCGCGTGGGCGGCTACCTGAACATGAAGGAGGAGCTCGACCAGGCGCGGGCCGCCCTGAGCATGCAGGGCCAGAAGGCGGCCGAGCTCGAGAGCCAGCTCAAGCGCGTCGAGGAGAAGCTCAGGAAGCCGCCGCCGCCCGCGAAGCAGGAACGACGCTCGCGTCCCCGCCGCGCGGGGCCCGACCCGTTCTCGGACGTGCCCAAGGACTCCGCCGACCTCGGCCTTCCCCCCGCCACGTCCTTCGACGTCCCCGACTTCTCGTGACGCGAGTCTCGGCCGCCGCGCCGGCTGCGCTCCTCGCCGCCTTCGCCGCGCTGGTCTGCGCCTCGGCGCTGGTCGACCCCGACCTCTGGTGGCACCTGGCCGCGGGCCGGGACATCCTCGCCGGGGCAGGCATCCCACGCGTCGAGGCCTGGTCGCATACCCTGCGCGGCGCGCCCTGGGTCGACTTCGAGTGGCTGGCCCAGGTCCTGCTGGCCGGCGTCCTGCGGCTCGGGGGCTTCGAGGCTCTCGTCCACGTCAAGGCCGCGCTCTGCGCCGCCGCCGTGGCCGGGACCTTCGCCGCCGCGCGCCGCGAGGACAGCGGCCTGGCCGGGGCGCTCCTGGGGAGCCTGCTGGCCTTGAGCGCCGTGCGCCTGCGCGCCCATGCCCGGCCGGAATTGGTGAGCTTGGTCCTCCTCCCGCTTTTCCTGCTGGCCGCGCGGGCGCGCTGCCGAGGACGGTTTCCGCTTTGGCCGCTGGCCGCGCTCAGCGCGCTCTGGGCCAACATGCACGGCGGCTGGCCGCTCGGGCCGGGGGTCCTTCTGCTCTGCGCCGCGGGCCGGGCCTGGGAAACGCGCTCGACGCGCGACCCGGCGGCCCGGGCGCTGGCGCTGACGGCCGCCGCCTGCGCCCTGGCCTCGCTGCTCAATCCCTACGGCCTCGGCCTGCATCGCGTCTTCCTCGAGCACGTCCTTCACCCTCCGGCCCAGGCCGGCATCGAGGAGTGGATGACGGAGGGCCTGCGGCATTTCCCGGCCTTCTGGCTGCTCCTCGTCGGCGTCGCCGCCCGCCTGCCGCTCGACCTCCTGCGCAACCGCCGCTCGGCGCTGTTCTGGACCGCCGTCCTCGGTCCGTTGGCCCTCCTGGGCCTGAGCGGGGCGCGCTTCGCCCCGCTGTTCTGCCTGAGCGCGCCGGTCTTCATGTTCTCGGGCATGGGCAGCCTCTCTGTCCCGCCGCGGACGCGCGGGGCCATGCTCCTGGCAAGCGCCGCGCTGAGCGTGGCGCTGCTCATGCCCCTCAAGCGCCGGCACTGGGACCGGCCGGTGCGCTGGGAGCGCACCCCGCGCGAGGCGCTGGCCTTCCTCGACCGGGAAGGGCTCGGCGGGACCCTGTTCAACGACTACACCTTCGGCGGCTTCGTGACCTGGCAGAGCGGCGGCCGCCGGCCGGTGTTCCAGGACGGCCGCTACCTCTTCCAAGACCTGCTGGTCTCGTCGCGCGGCGCCGAGCCGGAGGCCGACTACGCCCTGGCGTATTTCCCGCCCGTCTCGGTGCCCGGCGAGGGCGGCCTGCCGCGCTCCCCCAACGCCGGACGCTTCCCCAAAGAGCGCTGGGCCCTGGTCTGGTCCGACGATGCCGCCCAGGTCTTCCTTCGCCGCCTGCCGCGCTACGCGGAGACGATCGCCCGCCTCGAGCTGCGCTGGGCCGACCCGGGCGATCCCGACTTCGTCGCCGCCCAGGTGCGCTCCGGGGCCGTCTCGCGCGAGGCCGCGCTGGCCGAGCTCGCGCGCGTCCCGGGCGCCGCCGCGGCGGCCCTAGCGGCCCTCCTCGCCCAAGGCTAGCGTCGGCGGCTCGTCCTTGACGAGCCGGACATAGGCCACGGAGCAGAGCACCATCAGCAGTCCGAGCGCCGTCATGCTGAGCACGCGATAGGGCAGAGGCAGGAAGACCAGGTCGACCATGAAGGCCTTCCAGGCGCACAGCCCGAGGACCGCCAGGGCCGGCCGGCGAAGTTCCGGCCGGCGCGCGGCCAGGCCGCCGGCGAGATAGACTCCGCCCAGCGCCGTCCAGCACAGCGTGACCATGGTCCCCGCCGCCGTCCGAGCCGCGAAGAGGACCAGGAGCGTCAGCGACAGCGCGGCGAAGACTTGGGCCGCGCCGCGCTCCTCGACGGTCTCGCCGGCGTCCTTGGCCCAAGGCGCCCAGGAGAGCGGCGCCAAGAGGAGCAGCGCCGCGGCGCCCGCACAGACACCGCTCGGCGCGGCGACCAGCGCGGCCTGGACGGGGACCGCCGCCGCCAGCAGATAGCCCTGGGCCCTGAGGTCGGCGCCGAGCGCGTCCCGGCCGCGGCCCAGCCACAAGAGCCCGAGGGAACCCAGCGCCAGGACCGGCAGGCGAAGCGCAGGGTCGAGCCGGCTCCAGCACCACAACCCCGCCGCCGCCCCGGCCAGGCCGGTATGGAGCCACACCCGCGACGTCGGGCGCGACGGCCCTGCCAGCGCGTAGGCGGCCAGCCCGAAGAGACCGACCGGCAGGGCACAGGCCAGGCGGACGTCCGGCGCCGGCCCTTGGGCGAGGAATGTCAGTGCCCCGAGACCGGCCAAGGCCAGGGCGTAGCGCTCGAAGCTCTCGCGGCGCAGGCGCAGGCCGCTCAGCGCCAAAGCCGAAGAGGACAGGACGAAGCCCCAGGTCTGCGCCGGCAGGCCGGGCAGGCGCCAGACCGCCAGCGCCGCCGAGGCCGCGCCGAGGAAGCCCTGGATAGTCCGCGCGGCGCCGCCCTTCGCGCGCCCGGAGAGGACCGAGAACAACCCCGCCGCCGTCAGACCGGCGGCGGCACCCAGCTCCGGCAGAAGGAACCGGCTCTGGGCGTGGACCGTGATCCCCAAGAGGACGGCGCCGAAGGAGAGAGAGGCGTCGGTCCAGGCGGCGGCGCGTTCGTCCTCTCCGGCGTCCGGAGCCGCCACGGCCATCGCGCCGTAGACGGCCGCCGCCGCTCCGAGGTCGAGCAGGAGGCGCGGGGCGCTCGGGCCTGCGAAAGCCTGCTGGAGCGTGGGCCAATAGTTGACCGCGAAGCCGACGAGACCGATTGGGACGAGCTCGGGGCTGCGCAGGCGCCGCGAGGTCCAGGCCGCGGCGAGACCCAGCACGGTGCAGACCGCCAGGGTCTGCGGACCGAACTCCGTGGCCGCGAACGCGAAATACGAGGCGGCGAAGGCGAAGGCCGTCATGAGGCGCGAGCCGGTCAGCAGGGAGTGGCCGATCATCCCCCCCGCGGCGGCGACCAGGAGAACGAGCCCCAGGCGCGGGTCGGCGACGACCTTGGAGGCCTCCACGGCATGCGCCGCGTAGGCGGTGTAGGTCAGCAGGGCCCAGCCGCCGGCCGTCACCGGTACGCTGAGGTTCGTGAAGCGAGGCCGGCGGCGCAAAAACTCGCCGCAAGCGGCGACCCCCAGACCGGAGACTACGCCGACGGCGACGCGGCCCCAAGGGCCGGAGTGCTCGGCGGCGTATTTAAGGAAGAAGGCGCCGCCGAGGACGACCAAGAGCATCCCGACGTAGGCGAACAGGCGCTCGGCCAGAAAGCGCTCGAAGCCGAGCTCCTTGACGTTGGCGCCCAGCCTGGCCAGGAAGGCGCCGGCGGTGTCTAGGATGCCGTCCTGGCGCGGGGAGCGCGGCTTGTTCTCGAAAGAGCAGCCGGGGCAGGGGCCGCGCGGCGGACGCGGGACGCGGCAGACCGGGCAGGGCCGGTCCGGAAGCAGGGGCGGCGGAGGCGGGAGCTGGGCGGGCGCTTCGGCCGTCGGCGTCACGCGACGAGCCTCGAAGCGCCGGCGCTCGAGCTCGGCTTGCATGTCAGCGATCCGGCTTTGAAGTTCGATGTCGTCCATGGCGGCCTCCGGGGGATACCCCCCTTCAGCCACGACGAATCAATATTCATGCCGACTTTCCGTGCCTGTCAAACCGTTGGCAAGCCGTTGCCGTGTCTGTTTTGTGGGTAGCGCAACGGCGCACGGACTCATCAATCGGTCCGTACTTTGCGAGGGAAAGTATGGACCCATACGTCGGTCCATACCTCCAGCGCTGAAGGAAGTGACCCGTCAATGAGTCCGACCTCCGCTGGATCGAGGAGCGGCGCTGCGAGTTCCTGTCTCTCGGCTGCTGCGAGAGGGACGGCTCCAAGGTGAAGTTCTCCGACGGCTGCTAAGCCAGCCCGCCGATGAGCTCGAGCGCCCGAGCGGCGGTCAAAGCGCCGACCAGCACCGCGCCCTGACCGAACGAACTGAGGATGGGGCCGAGGCCGATGTCGCGGAGGATGGAGGAAGAATCCTCCATCCCCATGGCGGGGGATTTCCCTATTTTCCAACTTGCTATCCTACCGACTGAGAATGATCCCCGCCGACGAAGCGCTGGCTCGCCTGAAGGACGGAAACCGCCGCTTTGTCGGCAACATTCGAGACGCCGCCGCCCCCATCGACCACGACCGCCGCGCCGAGCTCGCCGCAGGCCAGGCTCCCTTAGCCATCATCCTGGGCTGTTCCGACTCCCGGGTCCCCGCCGAGATAGTGTTCGACCAGGGCCTGGGCGACCTATTCGTCATCCGCGTGGCAGGCAACATCGTGGCCCCCTCCCAGGTCGGCAGCGTCGAGTTCGCCGCCGAACGCTACGACACGCGCCTGGTCGTCGTGCTGGGCCACACCCAGTGCGGCGCCATCCATGCGACGGTCGAGGCGCTCCAATCGACGCCGGGAGGGATCTCGAAGAACCTGCGCTCCATCGTCGACCGCATCCTGCCGGCCGCCGAGGGGATCGTCAAGGGCGGCCCGGGCAAGGACCAGCAGACCCTGATCAGGGAGGCCGGCCGGGCGAACATCCGCGCCTCGGCCGACCATCTGCGCCACGGCTCAGAGGTCCTCGAGCAGCTCATCGCCGAGAACGGCCTGAGCGTGCTCGGCGCCGAGTACTCGCTCGAGACCGGCGTCGTCGAATTCTTCGACGGGGTCTAGCGCGGCCTCCGAGCCCTTGACAACTGGTAGCCTTATGCTACCCTATTGGCATGGGACAGCCAGTCAAGATTGCCGATTCCTTGGTCTTGGATGCTCGCTTGGCGGGGGCAGTCGAACGTCGATCCATCGCCGGTCAAATCGAGTACTGGGCGGCTCTCGGAGAGGCTCTGGAGCCGCTGCTAAAGGGTCTGGAGGCGATGGCGCTGATCCGTTCAAAAGCGGCTAGACCGCTGTCCGAGATCTTGGAGTCCGTTGACTCCGCCGAGGGCCGCCGCCGCGTCGCCGAACATTTGAAGAGCCTGCCGTTTCCGCACTATCAGCCGGCGCCAGGTCGGCCCGGGTTACTGGTGCGTACGCAAGCGAACGGTACACGGACCGTCGGCCGATTCGTCCATCGTCGGTTCGCGGCGTCTGATTGAAAGACATTCCCGAGTTGGACCGCCGACCCATCATCGTGGCTGTCGCGGGTCCCAACGGAGCGGGCAAGACCACGTTCTATCACGCCCATATCGCTCCGGCCGCCCTCAGATACGTGAGCGCCGATGTCCTCGCGCGCGAGCTGGAGATGGACGCGTATGCCGCCGCGAAGGCAGCCGATGCCGTTCGGCGGGCGTTGCTGGGACAGAAGGAGAGCTTTGCATTCGAGACCGTTTTCTCGGACCCCGCGGGCGACAAATTGAATTTCTTGAAAGAAGCCGTGGCCGCGGGCTATACGGTCGTTCTCTGCTTCATCGGTCTTGAGAATCCGATATTGAGCGAAGAGCGCGTCGCCATGCGCGTCTCGCAGGGAGGCCACGATGTCCCCACGGAAAAACTGAAAACTCGTTTCCCGCGGACCCTGAGGAACCTGAAGGCCGCCATCGGCGCTCTCCCGCTCGTGTATGTATTCGACAACGGCGATCTAAGCCGCCCGTTTCGAAAAGTCGTCGTCTTCAGAAACGGTCGGCCGGTGGAGAAGGCCAAATCTTTACCGGATTGGTCCAAGGGCTTGACCTGAACGTTGTAGTAACCCCCAGCGAAAAAGGCCCCGGCTTCTCAGCCGGGGCCTTCTTCTTTCAGTGTATTGCGCGAGAAGGGACTCGAACCCTTACAACCTTTCGGTCACACGCCCCTCAAACGTGCGCGTCTGCCAGTTCCGCCACCCGCGCTAGGGTTTTGCCGGCGCCGCCGGCTCGGCCGGCGGCATCGGCGCCGACGGGGCCGGAGCCGCCGCCGGTGCGGCCACCGTGTTCGTGACGCTCCGGAACCCTTCCCGGCCCTGCAGGAGGGTCAGGAGGAGGGAGGTCACGGCGAAGGTGCCCGCCATCCATGCCGTCAGCTTCTTGAGGAAGCTCGAGCCCGTCGGAGTGGCGAAGAGGGAATCGCCGCCGCCGCCGAACACGTTGAAGCCGGCTCCGCGCCCCGCCTGCAGCAAGACGATGAAGACCATCAGGATGCAGGCCAGGATGTGGATGCCCATCAATACGTGATACATGGTGTTCGAATTATAGCAAAACTATCCGGCCAGGGCCTTGAGTCCCGGCAGGAGCTTGCCCTCGAGGAGCTCGAGGCTGGCCCCGCCGCCGGTGGAACAGTGGGTCATCTTGGAGGCTAGGCCGGTCTGGGCCAGCACCGCCAAGGAGTCCCCCCCGCCCGCCACCGTCGTCGTGCCGTTGGCCGTGGCCTTGGCCAGCGACTCGGCCATGGCCTTGGAGCCCGCCGCGAAGGCCGGCATCTCGAAGACGCCCATCGGGCCGTTCCAGAACACGGTCTTGGCCTTGGCCACGCTGGCGGCGAATAGCTGGCGGCTCTTGGGGCCGATGTCGAGGCCCATGAGGCCCTCGGGGACCTCCTGGGCCGGCGTGATGGTCGCGGGAGAGTCGGCCTTGAACTCCGGCGCCGCGACGTGGTCGGCGGGAAGCAGGAGCTCGACGTTGCGGCGGCGCGCCTCATCGAGGATCTCGCGGGCGTCGCCGAGACGGTCGGCCTCGAGCAGAGACTTGCCGATGCCGATGCCCTGGGCCTTGAGAAAGGTATAGGCCATCCCGCCGCCGATGAGCATGACGTCGACCTTCTCGAGCAGGCGCCGGGCCACGAGCAGCTTGTCGGAGACCTTGGCCCCGCCTAGCACGGCCACGTAGGGGTGCTCGGGGCGCTCCGCGATCCTGTTTAAGAACTCGAGCTCGCGGGCCACGAGGCCGCCGATGGCACCCGGCAGGAGCCCCGCCACGGCCGCCGTCGAGGCATGGGCGCGGTGCAGAGCCCCGAAGGCCTCCTGGACGAAGACCTCGCCGTGGGCGGCCAGCTTCTTGGCGAAGGCCGCGTCGTTGGCCTCCTCCTCGGGATGGAAGCGCAGGTTCTCGAGCAGGAGGACCTGCCCAGGCGCCAGGGCTTGCACGGAGGCGTCGGCGGCGGGCCCGACGCAGTCCTCGGCGAAGGCGACCGGGCGGCCGAGCAGCTTCTCGAGGGCGCTCGCCGCGGGCTTGAGGCTGTACTTGGGGTTCGGCTTGCCCTTGGGGCGGCCGGCGTGCGCGATGAGGACCAGTCGGCAGCCGGCGTCGATGAGCTTTTTCAAGGTAGGAAGGGTCTCGCGGATGCGGGCGTCGTCGGTGACTCGCTCGCCGTCGAGCGGCACGTTGTAGTCGACGCGCAGGAGGACGCGCTTCCCCTTATAGTCGAGCTGATCGAGGGTCTTGAGGTTGAGGGCGGCGGTCGTCATCAGAATATCCTCTTGCCCAGCGCCGATTGGATGAGCTCGGAGGCCAGGCCGGCGGTCTGGTTGTGGACGTCTTCCAAGGGGTTGATCTCGACCATGTCGAGCGCGGCCAGCATCTCGGAGTCGGCCACCAGCTCCATGAAGAGGTGCGACTCGCGGTAGGTCAGGCCGCCGCGCATCGGCGTGCCGGTGCCCTGGGCCACCGAGGGGTCGGCGGCGTCGATGTCAAAACTGACGTGGAAGCCGGCGGTCTGGTCGGAGGCGAACTCGATGGCGCGCGCGGCCACCCAGGCCATCCCGTAGCGGTCGACCTCCTTCATCGTGAAGACCGCCACGCCCGACTCGCGCAGGTTCTTCTTCTCGGAGGCGTCGAGGTCGCGGATGCCGACGAGGACGGTGTTGCGCGCCTTGACCTTGGGGCCCCGCCCGCCGATCCCGGCCAGCGCGCGGTCGCCCAGGCCGAGGAGGTGGGCCAGCGGCATCCCGTGGATGTTCCCGGACGGCGAGGTCTCCGGGGTGTTCATGTCGCCGTGGGCGTCGACCCAGATGAGGCCGATCGACTGCTTCTTCTGGGCGAAGAAGCGCGAGGTTCCAGACACCGACCCCATGGCCAGGCTGTGGTCGCCTCCCAGCGTCACCGGCAGGCGGCCTTCCTTCAGGACGGCGTGGACCTCGTCGCAGAGCGAAGCGCAGGCTTCCAGGATCTGAGGCTTGAAGCGCAGCTTGGCGTTCTTGGCCTTGGACGGGCGGTCCGGGATGTCGACGTCCCCGCGGTCCTCGACATCGAGGCCGAGGCGCTCGAGCGCGGGAATCAGCTCCGCGCGCCGGATGGCGTCCGGGCCGCCCGCAGCACCCAGCTTGGAGGCCCCCATGTCCAAGGGGACCCCGAGGACGGAGACCTTCCGAGCCGCCGGCATGGCGCCTTAAGCGCGGACCGGGGTCTTCTTGGCGACGAAGGTGGCCAGGTCGACGACACGGTTGGAGTAGCCCCACTCGTTGTCGTACCAGCCGAACACCTTCACGAGCGTGCCGTCCATGACGTCGGTCATCGTGGCGTCGAAGATGCACGAGGCCGGGTTGCCCTGGTAGTCCTTGGAGACCAGCGGCAGGTCGCAGTACTCGAGCAGGCCCTTGAGCGAGCCCGCGGCCGCGGCTTCCTTGAACGCCTTGTTGACCTCTTCCTTGGTCGTGCCCTTCTCGACGACGACCGAGAAGTCGACCAGGGAGACGTCGGGCGTGGGGACGCGGACCGAGATGCCGGTCAGCTTGCCCTTGAGCTCGGGCACGACCAGGCCGATGGCCTTCGCCGCGCCCGTCGAGGACGGGATCATGCTGACGCCGGCCGCGCGGCCGCGGCGCAGGTCCTTGTGGGCCAGGTCGAGCACGACCTGGTCGTTGGTATAGGAGTGGATCGTCGTCATGATGCCGTGCTTGATCTTGAAGCGCTCGTGGAGGACCTTGACGAGCGAGGCCAGGCAGTTCGTCGTGCAGGAGGCGTTCGAGATGATGTTGTGCTTCTCGGCGTCGTACTTCTCGTTGTTGATGCCCATGCAGACCGTGATGTCCTCGCCCTTCGCGGGGGCCGAGATGATCACCTTGCGGGCGCCGGCGTCGATGTGGCCCTTGGCCTTGTCGGCCTCGGTGAAGCGGCCGGTCGACTCGATGACCAGCTCGACGCCCAGCTCCTTCCAGGGCAGCTTCGCGGGCTCCTTCTCGGCGACCACCTTGATGCGCTTGCCGTCGATGACGAGGTCGTTGCCGGAGGCCTCGACCGTGCCCGGGTAGAGGCCGAAGGTCGAGTCGTACTTGAAGAGGTGGGCCAGGCTGGCCGCGTCGGTCAGGTCGTTGACCGCCACGATGTCGATGTCCGGGCTCTTGCGGGTCAAAGCCGCGCGCACGACGAGCCGGCCGATGCGTCCGAAGCCGTTGATGCCTACCTTGATAGCCATGGAAAGTCCTCCGTGAGCGACGGAATATATCCTAGGAAATCGGGGCGGGGGCCGCCAGGGTTACGGGGTTGACCTAGGTCAACCCAAGCCTTTCAGACGGGCGATCTCCTCGGTGGAACCGAGGACGACCAGGACGTCGCCGGCCTCGAGGGCCTGGTCCTCGGGCGGGTTGATCGAGTAGCGGCCGCTCTTCTTCTCCTTGACGGCGACGACCGCCGGAGCTCGCCCGCCGGAGACCTCGAGGCGTCCCAGGGCGCGGCCGGCCAAGGGAGAGGCCTCGGCCACCGGGACCTCCTCGAAGCGATAGGTATAGGAGCGGTCGCGGATCATCGCGTCGAGGAAACCCACGGTGACCGGCCGGACCATCTCGGAGGCCAGGCGCAGGCCGCCGATGTGAGGAGAGCTGACCACCGCGTCGGCGCCGCAGCGCGCCAGGCGGTCGCGGTGGCGCGGGTCGTGGAGTTCGCTGACCACGCGCACCGTCGGGCCGAACTCCTTGGCGGCCAGGGCCAGGACGATGTTGTCCTGGTCGTTGCCGAGCGTACAGAAGATGCCGCGCGCCTTGCGGATGCCGGCCTTGTCGAGGACTTCGTCGTGGAGGGCGTCGCCGTGGATGACGAGGCGACCCTCGGCCTCGAGCTCGGCGGCACGGTCGGCGTCGCGCTCGACGATGACCAACGGGCGGTTCGTCTTCCCCAACTCCTCGAGGATGACCCGCCCCGTGTGGCCGAGGCCGGCCAAGATGAAGTGCTGCTCGAGCTCTCTGATGCGCTTCTCCATCTTCTTCCTCCGCATGACGCTGGAAAGGCCGCCTTCGACGAGGATCGCCGTGAGCTGGGAGAATGCATAGGCGGTCACGCCCAGCCCCATCAGGATCAGGACGATCGTGAATACGCGGCCGGGACCGGTGAGAGGGTGGGTCTCCCCGTAGCCGACCGTCCCCACGGTGATGACCGTCATGTAGAAGGAGTCGAACAGGCTCCAGCCCTCGACGAGCCGGTAGCCCGCGGTCCCCGTCCCGAGCACGACGCCGAGCAGGATTCCTACCTGGGCGAGGCGCCGGCGGATGCTCTCTTCCACCCCGCGATTATAGGAAATGCCCGCCGGCTTGACTCTTCAGCGGTTGACGAGGATGAGCTCGACGCGCTGGTCGCCGTAGCCCACCGACAGGGAGTCGGTGGTGATCTCGGAACCCTCGAGCATGAGCTCCTTGGCCAGGTAGTCCTCGATCGACTGGGCCTGGCGCTCGGCCAGGGACTTGGAGCCCGCGTAGGTCTCGACACGCACCGGGACGCCGGTGTACTTGCGCTTGACGAGGTCGGCCGCCGAGCGAAGGAGGGTGACGCCCTCCCGCTCGACCGCTTCCCCGCCCTTGGCCTTGCCGAAGAGGATCGCGGAGTCCAGCGAGATGTGCAGGCCGTCGCGCTCCTGGTGGACCACGCCCTTGTAGCGCAGCGGGTCGCCCGCGCGCGTGAAGGGGGTGCCGCCGGGGTCGGTGTACATGTAGACCGGGGAATAGGCGCGGCCGGCGCGGATCCACTCGCCCTGGTCGTTCTCGCCCGACCAGACGATCTCCTCGGGAGGGCTGCCGGCGCCCTCGTAATGCTGGAAGACCTTGCCGTCCTCATCGGCGATGGTCAGGCTCCACTGATAGCCGCGGGACTCTTTTTTCTCGAGCTTGCGGCCGAGGACCGTCTGGAGCTGGTCCTTGGGGCTGAACACGATGCCGGGGCGCTCGCTGAAGGTGGTCAGGCTCGGCGTGATGACGCGCTCGTTGCGCAGGAATTCGGGATGGGTGCGCCGCCAGACCACGGTCAGCGGAGACTCGGCAAGGAGCAGGCTCTGGTCGGGCTTGAGCGACTCGCGGATCGACTCGAAGGAATCGACCTCGATGGCCAGCGGAGGCTTATTGACCCTGAGCTTGTTGCCTCCCGTGGCGCTCCGGATGACGACCTCCTGAGGAAGGCCGCCCTCGCCCGAGGAGTGCTCGCCGACCGCCGTCTCGTTCTCGGAGACCGTGGCCTCGCCCTCCTCGCGGTCGCCCGCCTGGGAGCGGCGTCTGCCGGCGCCCGGAAGGTCCTCGGAGTCCGCGTCCGCGTCGACGGGCCGGTCCTTGTCGAGCCCGAGCTCCTTGCGGGAGGATTCCTCCTCTTGGGCCATGCGCGGGGCGTCGCCCGGACTCCCCCCCTTCTCCATGCCCGGAAGAGACTCGCCCTCGCCCGGCGCCTCGGGGGCCTTCTTCTTCTTCCCGAACAGCGAGAAAGCGCCGGCCGGGGAGGCCAGGCTGCAGGCGACGAGCACGGCGAGCAATTTGGTCATGATGTCACTCCAGGAGGAAGCGGAAGGTGATGAGGCCCCATTCGTTGCCGGTGCCCGGCGAGGCCTGGAACACCCAGACCTTGAGGTGCTCCATGACCAGCCGGTCGAGGCGGCCATAGCCGGAGGTCCTCTCGATGCGCATCGGGTCCGCGACCACGGCGCCCGCCGGGGTCACGTAGAAGCGCACCTGGACCTCGGCCTCCACTAAGCCCATCTCGCGAGCCCACTCGGGGAAGGTCGGCAGGCTGTGCTTGAGGACCTTGCGGTCGGAGAGCGGGCCCTCGATCTCCACGGACTTCTTCTTGACCGACTGGACCTCGGCCTCCTTGCGGCGCGGCGGCTCGGGGGTCTCGGCGATGGCGGAGAGCTTCTCACGGCGCGGCTCCGGGGCCGCGCGCAAAGCGGGCGCCAGGCGGTTCGAGTCGGAGGTGAGCATGTCGGCCAATCGGCCCAACGACTTGCCCGTCGCGGGCGACGCCTCGCGGAGCATGGCCGTCTGCGGCGCCTTGCGGCGCTCCGGGGCCAGCGAACCCAGGGCGTCCATGCGCTGGGGCTGGAGCCGGCCGCGGTCGGCCTCGGCCAGGGCCGCCAGGGCCAGGGCGGCCCGCGGCGCCTGCCGGGTGCCGATCTCCTCGAGCTTCGGCATGGCCGCCAAGGCCCGGGCCTCGCGCTTCTGGTCGATCAAGGGCGCGATCCTGGCCAGGTCGGGCCGCTTCTTGCCGAGGTCCAGGGAGTCGAGCTTCTGGAGCTCCTTCATGCGGCCGCGGTCCTCGAGCTTCGGCTGGAGGTCGACGAGCTTCTTCTCCGACACCTGGGCCTTGACGTCCATCGGCATGGCCGGCTTGGGGATCGAGGGCAGGGCCAGCCTTAGGAATTCCTTCATCGAAGGAGGCGGCAAGCGCTGCCTGGCGGGCGCGGCCTTCCGCTCTTCCTCCTGCACCATGAGGTCGACGTTCTCGATGGCCTGGATCGGCGCCTCCTCGGGCTTGAAGGAGAGCTTGAGGAAGCCCACCAGGCCCAAGGCATGGACGGCAAGCGAGACGCCCAACGCCACCGGGACGCGCGGGCCCGCGACGCGCTTGTCGGTCGTGCCGATCGTCGCCGCGCCGGCGTACATGCTAGTGGGACCCCGGGGTCATCGCTTTTGTTCCGTGGCCACGGTCAGGGACTTGGCCCCCGCGGCCTTGGCGCGAGCCATGAGGTCGGTCAGGCGGCCGTGCAGGGCCTCGCGGTCGGCCCGGATGACGACCAGGCCCGACTCGGTGTTGGCGATGGCGCGCTTGAGGGCGGTCTGGGCCTCGTCGACGCTCAGGTACTCCGCCGAATCGACGGCCAGGCGGCCGTCGGCCGACAAGGACAGCGTCACCTTGTCCTGCTCCTCGCCCTCCTTGGTCTTGGCGACCGGGAGGGACACCTCGAACGCGGGGCGTGAAAGGAGGGGGGTGGCCACCATGAAGATTATGACGAGGACCAGGCAGACGTCGACGAGCGGGGTCACGTTGATCCCGGTGACCGAGTCGTCGTCGAACTGGAACCTGCTCGAGCCTTTCATCCTTCCTTTTCCTTGTCCTTGGCGGGCTTCTCCGTGGTCATGATGGCGATCTTGACCGCCCCGGCCTGCTTGGCGGCGTCGAGCACCGACACCACGTCGCCGACCTTGTTGTCGTCATCGGCCGAAAGCGTCACGGTATGGTCCTTGGAGGCGGCCAGCGCCTCGGCCATCGCCGCGTAGAGGGTCTCGCGCGGCGTGAGCTTGCCGTTGATGGCGATGACGCCGTCCTTGGTCAGGCGCACCGACACGTTCTCGGAGGCCGACACCTTGCCGACCGCGGCCTTGGTCTTCGATTCGAGGACCTTGATCCCCGACTGCATCGCGAAGGGTGCTATGGCCATGAAGATGATGACGAGCACCAGGCTCACGTCCACCAGCGGCGTGACGTTGATGTCGGTGATCGGGTCGCCGTCCTGCTGCTGCGAGCCGCCGGCCATGGGAGCCTACTTGCTGCCGACCATCACGAGGAATCGCGTCGAGACGACCTCCATGTCGACCGAGAGGCTCTTCACCTTGCGCATGAAGAAGTTATAGACGATGACGGCCGGGATGGCGACCGCCAGGCCGCCGGCCGTGGCCACCAGCGCCTCGGCGATGCCCTTGGCCACGACCGCCGGGCCGCCTGCCCCGGCCAGCGCCAGGTCGCGGAAGGCCTGGATGATGCCCATGACGGTGCCGAAGAGGCCGATGAACGGCACGGTGTTGCCCATCGTGCCGAGGACGACCAGGAACTTCTCGAGCTTGAGCCGCTCCTCGAGGCGCTTGGAGGAGAGCAGCTCCTCGAGCTCGTGGCGCGGGCGGGCGCGGTGCAGGAGGCCGTAGTGGACGACCTGGGACACCGAGGCCGGGTTCTCCTTGGTGGCCTTGAGGGCCTCGTCGGCCTTGCCCTCGGTCAGCAGCTTCGCCACCCCGGCCAGGAGACGGTCGCCCTCGGTGGAGGCCTTGCGGAAGAACCAGAAGCGCTCCGCCGTAAATCCCAGCGTTAAGATGGAGCATAGCAGGAGGATCATCAGCGTGAACGACTCTTTGAATATATCCAGCAGGTGTATCTCAGGCATCAGTTCATCCCCGGTATATTGATCTCTTTGGAGGCCTTATCGGAGGCCTTGGCGGGCCTGGCGGACTTCTTTGCGGAGGGTTTCTTGGCCGGGGCCTTCTCGGCCGGCCCGACCTCGTCGTCTGGCATCACCTGGGTCTTGTCTAAGTCCAGCGGCGTCTCGTCGGAGGTGGTGTCGCGCCTCTTGGAGGCGGGCGCTTTGCCGCCGCAGGAGGCCTGGGCCTTGAGTCCCTTGGCGCGCTCACGCGCGGCAGCCGCCACGTTGGCCTGCGGCGAGTTCCGGCCGATATCGTCGTAGACCGAGGCCGCGTCGCAGGACTCCTTGCGCTTCTCGTACTCCTCTCCGAGTTGGATGAGGCCCTGGAGGCGATAGGCGTTGCCCTTGGGCACCATCGCCACGAGGCTCTCCCAGATCATGACCGCCTCTTCCTTCCGGTCCATCATCAGGTAGACCTCGCCCTTGCGGTAGGTGGCCTCGATCATCGTCTCGCCCTCGGCCCCCGACATCAGGCGGTCGAGGGTCTGCAGGGCGGCGGCGAAGTCCTTGCGCTCCTTCTGGATGGCCAAGAGCTCCCATAGCGCCTCCTTGGCACCGGCGTCGCCCGGGGCGGCCTGGTGGGCGTAGCGCCGGTAGGACTCCTCGGCGCGGTCGAGCTTCCCGGTGGCCTTGTAGGCCAAGGCCAGGTTGTAGAGCGCGGCCTTGGAATACTCGGAGGAGGAGTACTCGTCGATGAGGCGCTGGTAGTTCTTGGCCGCCGGCTCGAAGTCCTTGAGCGCGTAGTGGGCGCTGGCCAGGTGGAACAGCGCCAGCGGCGTGTCCTCGCTCGACGGGAAGTTCTCGAGGAAGCGTCCGAACGCCCGGACCGCCTCGTCGTGCTTCTCGGCGTTGAAGTATGACTCGGCCAGCAGGAACTGGGCCTTCCTGAGCTTGGCATTCCCGGTGAAGTCCACGCTGAACTTCTGGAACTCGACGGCGGCGTCCGCGTAGCGCTTGGTCTCGAAAAGGCGCCGCCCGATGCGGAACTGGGCGTCGCCGGCGATCGGCGCGCCCGGCGCGGCCTCGACTACGGCGCGCAGCGAGGACTTGAAGTCCGAGCCGCTCGAGCGGTCGTAGACCGTCTCCATGAGGTCGAGGGCGTCGGTAGCCTCCGGCGAGGACGGGAAGCGCCCGATGAGGGCCAGGGCCCCCTTGAGCGTGCCGGCGTCGTCCTTCGCGTTGAAAGCCGACATCGCCACGCGCAGGTAGGCCAGCGGCAGCTGGTCGGAGTCCTTGTACGTCTCGATGACCCGCCGGTACTGCGCCGAAGCGTCGGCGTACTTCTGAGCGCGGAACATCGTGTCGCCGATCTGGTACTCGGCCTTGGGCGTCTCGGGAGCCTGCGGGAACTGGTCGCGGAGCTTGGTCCAGGTGTCGATGGCCTGGGTGTAGTAGCGCAGGTGGTAGAGGCTCATCCCGGCGCGGTAGAGGGCCTGCGGGGCCTGCTTGGCTTTCACGTTCTCGCGCACGAACTTGTCGTAGAGCTGGAACGCCTCCTCGTACTGCTTCTGGTTGTACATGGAGTCCGCGATGCCCAGCTGGTTGGCGCCCGAGAACGAATAGGAAGAGCGCCCGATGGCCATCATCTCGGTCAGCTTGCGGCGCATCTCCAAGGACATCTCGTCGTCGCCGAGCATCTGGTAGGCCCAGGCCAGGCCGTCCTGGGCGTAGAAGGCCGCCTGCTCGTGCGGGTAGACCTTGAGCACCATCTCGTAGATCGCCTTGGCCTCGTCGACCCGGTTCATGTTGATGTAGGCCTCGGCCGCGTAGAGGTAGCTGAGGCTCCGCCAGTGCGACTGCGAGGGCGGAAGATGGCGGAAGATGAACTGGTAGGAGGTCAGGATCGCGTTGTAGCGCTTGCGCTCGTGCTGGGTCTTGAGGATCGAGAACAGCGCCTGCTCGGCGATGTCGGAGGTCGGGGCCAGGTCGATGATGCGCTGAAACGCCGTGACCGCCTCGTCGTGGCGCTTCATGGCCAGCAGGGCGTTGGCCATCACGATGTAGACGTTCTTAGCCAGGGCGTTGGTCGGGTAGAGCGAAAGGAAGTTGCGGCAGGTCTGGGCCGCCTGGCCGTAGTCGCCGACCTGCGTCTGGGTCCAGGCCAGCTTGTAGTGGGCCAAGGGCGAGATGCGGATCGTCTCGGGGTACTGGGTGATGACCTTCGTGTAGGCGAAGAGCCCCTCTCGGTACTGCTCGGCCACCAGGTAGGACTCGGCGATGAAGTACTGCGCCAGCGGCGCGAAGAAGTCGCGCGGGTAGCGGTCGATGACCGACTGGAAGTGGGCGCGCGCCTCGATATAGTCCCCCTTCTGGAACTGCGAGGAGCCGATCCGGAACAGGGCCGAGACCCGCAGCGGGGAGTCGGGATACTTGGAGAGGAAGCGCTGGTACTTGGTGATGCCGCCGTCGAAGTCCTTGGCCAGAAAGAACGAGTCGCCGATGAAGAACTCGGTCTCTTCGATGAGCACCGAGTCGGGATACTCGCGCACCAGCCGCTCGAAGGCCGCGGCGGCCAGGTAGGGGCGCTTGGAGAGCAGGTAGGTCTTGCCGAGGTAGAACTGGGCCTCGGCGGATTTCACCAGGGCCAGCGACTTCTCGGCGTTGGAGTAGTCGCCCTTGTGCAGGCTGATGATGCCCTGGACGTAGAGCACCTCCGGGACCTTAAGATAGCGCGGGAAGGTCTCGCCGAGCAGGAAGAGGTTGGCCTCGGCCTGGCTGAACTGCTCGAGGGCGAGGTTGGCGAAGATGATGCCCATCCAGGCCTCGGGGACCAGGTAGGACTTCGCGAAGTCCTTCTCGAGCCGGCGCCACTCCTCGATGGCTCGGCCCCAGTCCTTGCCGTTGTAGGCCGTCTCGCCTACCCGGTACTGGGCGGAGGAGCGCAAGCCGCCGTCGGCCTTGCGATAGCGGTCGAGCACCTTGTTGAAGGACTCCTCCGCGTCCTTGAGGGACTGGACGGCGGCTTGGTTCTTGGGGGCCAGGAGGCGCGAGGTGGTGTTCTTCTTGGACTCCGACTCGTTCTTGAGGATCTTGAGCGCCTGGTCGAGCGCGCCCTCTCCGGCCATGAACTGGGCGTCGGCCGCGCGCGGGCTGTTCGGGAAGCGCGAGAGGAAGCGCTCGAAGGCCTCGATGGCGGCGGCCTTGTCGCGGGCGCTGTCCCCATAGAGCTGGGAGGCCGAGTTGAAGAGCTCCTCCTCCTCGCGGTTGGGCCGCTCGCTCTTGGCGGCAAAGGCCGGCAGGGCGGCGGCCAGCAGGGCGGCGGCGAATAGATGTCTCATGCCAGGGTCGGGACCAACGATTTGGTCCGCGCCTCCTCGGTGAGCTTAGCGACCAATTCCTCGGGTCTGAGCCCGTTGACCTGCCGGCCGTCGCGCAGGCGGACGCTGACGACGCCGGCTTCGACGTCCTTGGGCCCGAGCACGGCCATGTAGGGGACTTTTTCCAAGGTGGCCTCGCGGATCTTGTGTCCGAGCTTTTCGACGCGCTGATCCAGGACGACGCGCAGGCCGGCGGCCCGGAGCGCGCCGGCCAGCTCCGACGCCTTGGCGTCCTGCGCGTCGGTCAAGGTCAGGACCTTGACCTGCACGGGGGCCAGCCAGAGCGGGAACTTGCCGCCGTAGTGCTCGATGAGCACGCCGATGAAGCGCTCGAAGGAGCCCAGGATGGCGCGGTGGATCATCACGACGAAATCCTCGCCGCCCTTCTCGTCCCGGTACTTGACGCCGAAGCGGCGCGGCAGGACGAAGTCGAGCTGGATGGTGGCCATCTGCCACTCGCGGCCGATGGCGTCCTTGACCTTGATGTCGATCTTGGGGCCGTAGAAGGCGCCGCCGCCCTCGTCTTTCTCGAAGGGCAGGTTCGAGGCCGACAGGGCCTGGCCTAGCAGGACGGTGGCCTGGTCCCAGAGCTCCGACTCGCCGGTCGACTTCTCCGGCTTGGTCGAAAGGTAGCACTTGATGTCGGCAAATCCGAAGCTCGAGTAGATCTCGCCGCAGAGCTTGAGCAAGACGCCGATCTCCTCCTCTATCTGGGAGAGCCGGCAGAAGATGTGGGCGTCGTCCTGGGTGAAGCCCCTGACCCGCATGAGGCCGTGCAGGACGCCGGAGCGCTCGAAGCGGTAGACCGTGCCGTACTCGGCGTAGCGGATCGGCAATTCCTTATACGAGTGCAGGCGCGACTGGAAGATCATGATGTGGTTCGGGCAGTTCATGGGCTTGGCCCGGAAAGGGTTGCCCTCGATGTCCATCGGCCCGTACATCAGGTCGGAATAGTTCTGGAGGTGGCCGCTGGTCTTGTAGAGCTCTTCGGAGGCCACGTGCGGCGTCATCACGAACTGGTAGCCGCCCTTCTCCAAGAGCCCGCGCAGGTGCTCCTCCATCGAGCGCCGCAGGGCCGTGCCCTTCGGGTGCCAATGGATCAGGCCGGCGCCCACGGTCTGGTGCGTGCTGAAGAGGTCGAGCTCTTCGCCCAGCTTGCGGTGGTCGCGCTTGCGCGCCTCCTCGAGGCGGGTGAGGTGGGCCTTGAGGTCGTCCTTGGCGAAGAAGGCCGTACCGTAGATCCGCTGGAGCATCGGGCGCTTCTCGTCGCCCCTCCAGTAGGCCCCGGCCACGGACAAGAGCTTCATGTGGCGGATCGATGAGGTGTCCTGGAGGTGGCCGCCGCGGCAGAGGTCGGTGAAGGTGTCGTGGGTGTAGTGGGTGACGGTCCCGGTCAACTCATCAAGGATCTCGACCTTGTAGGTCTCGCCGCGCTTGAGCCAGTAGTCGCGCGACTCGTCCTTCGAGACCACCCTGCCGGAGAACGCGTGGTTGCCCTTGGCCACCTCGAGCATGCGGGCCTCGATCCTGGCGAGGTCATCCTCGTTGAAGCGGTGCGGGGAGTCGAAGTCGTAGTAGAAGCCGTCGTCGATCGGCGGGCCGATCGTGATCTTGGTGCCCGGAAAGAGCTCCTGGACGGCCTGCGCTAAGACGTGGGCGCAGGAGTGCCTCAGGGCGTCCAAGGCTTCCCGCGAGGCGGGGGTTCCGGGTTTAGGCGGCGCTATGATGTCGGACATCAATGGACCGCGCCGCGAAAAATGGTGGGCAGTATAGGATTTGAACCTATGACCTCTCCCATGTCAAGGGAGCGCGCTACCGCTGCGCCAACTGCCCGAATGAGAGAGTCTATCAAACGCATGTTCGTTTATTCAACAAAATATAACTTCGCCGCGCATAACGACGATGTAACTATATTAAAGGAAGCGTGTTTCATAAAAAAGTACCGGGAGTTCACCTCCCGGAGCAGGGCGGTCGTGGGCTTCAAGCGCGGGCGCCGTCGCGCGGCTTGACCAACGTCAGGTCCTGGAAGATGAGCCCGATGCCTAAAGACTCTCCGCGCCGGTTGCGGACCTGGAGCGTGCTGTAGCCGATGATCATCTCGGTGTCGCCGTGCAGGACCGAGACCTCGGCCCGCCGTACCGTGTTGTGGGTGTCGAGCGTTTGACGGATCACGGCGCAGAGCGCCGGGTAGGGAGCCAAGGCCCGGTCGTAAGGCTTGCCGAGGACGCCGTCGGCCGCCAGATGCAGGATGCGGGCGGCGGTGGGGTTGGCGTAGATGACGCGGCCGGCCGGGTCGACGCTGAGGAGGCCGCCGCTGAGGTTATCGAGGATGCTGCGGTAGTATTCCGTCTCATCGCCCGCGGGTCCGCTCATGCGCCCATTCTATCAAACCGCGCGGCGGGCGCCGCCGCCCGGAGGGCGGCGGCGCCCTTCGGCGCTCAGAACAGCAGGCCCTGCATGGCCGGCACGGTGCTGCCCGCGCTGGCCATCTGGATGGTCCTCGCGTACTCGGCGCGCGCCTCTCTGGCGGTGAGCCGGCCTTCGGCCACGTCGCGGGCCAGGTTCAAGGCCAGGAAGTTGGTCTCCTCGGCCTCGCTGACCGACGAGAGCTCCTGGGAGGCCGGGTCGAACTTGACCCCGATCCCCATCTTAGCCAGCTCGCCGGCCTTCTCCTGCGGCACCCCGTAGCGGATGGCTTGACGCAGGATGTTGCGGTGCTCGGCCGGGAACGTCGCGCGCGGGCCGTTCTTGAAGACCACCGTCTTGAGCCACGGGCCGTTGCCGCTCCAAGCGAGGGCGGTCGGGGTGACCTGGCCCGGCGTCCCGTAGGCCTCTATCGTCACGCGGGCCGCTGCCTTCGAGGCTTCCGGCCAGTCCGCGATGATCCGTTCCACGGCGGCGTCGCGCTCGTTGGCGACCGCGGCCGCGAGGACGGGCTCCCCCTTGGACTCCCAGACCGTCACGGTCTTTCGCGCGACGTTGTAGCGCGACGGCTCCATGGCGGCCAGCGTGAACCCTTCGTCCAAAGGCACCATGACCGAGACGCGGTCGCCCCGACGCAGGCCGGTGCCGACCCCGACGGAGGAGTCGACGACGAGGCTCTCCCCCTCCTTGAGCACGCTGCCTTCGAGTATGTCCACGCGGCCGGCGGTGACTTGGACGTCCGAGTTGCCGCGCGCGGAGGCGATGTCGACGGCTCCCTCGGAGCCCAGGCCCAGCTTCAGCCCGCCGACGCCGACCGCGACGGCGCTCGGCTCGCCGCCGACGGCGGAGAGGCTCAAGACGCCGGGCTCGCCTTCCGTCGGCGCGGCCGAGGCCTTGTATAGGAAGGAGTCGCCCTTGACGGCCGACACGTCGACGTGGTTGTCCGACTCGAAGCGGGCCGTCCCGGAGGTGACCCGGACCACGGTCCCCGCCATGAGCTGGGGCTGGCGGCGGTTGAACGTGGCGTCCTCGTGCTCCCGCTCACCGAGCTCGAGCGCGCCCGAGAGCTCCGCGACCTGGAGCCGCGGGGCCGTCTCCGCGGACCGGACTTCCGAACCGGCCGCGACGATCAGGGAAAGGGTTAGGGCCGATGCCAGCTTTGTGCGCGACATGTGTGCCTCCTTGGAACGTGCGGCGATCTCATGGGACTGTAGCTTGCGAGGACCGGCGAACCTATGCGGGGCCGGTCAAGTTATCTTGACGGGCGTGTCGCCTAGAGCGGAATCCAACCGCCAAGAAAGCCTGATGACTCCTCTATAGGCCCTCGCCCCGGCGTTTCTTATGGTGTCGGTGAGCAAGGAGGCACCATGACACGTAAAGGATCGGCGCGCTGGCACGGCGGGCTCAAGGACGGCCGGGGGTCGGTCTCGGTGGAGAGCGGGGCGCTCAAAGGCACGGCCTACGGCTTCAACTCACGCTTCGCGGGGGAGAAGGGGACCAACCCCGAGGAGCTCATCGCCGCGGCGCACGCCGCCTGCTTCACGATGGCGCTCTCCGGCCAGCTGGGCGAGCTCGGCGTCACCGCCGAGGACCTGGAGACGACGGCCGTCGTGACGATGGAGAAGCTCGAGCCGGGCTGGACGGTGACCAAGGTGCACCTGGCGGTGACGGCCAAGATACCCGGCTCCGACGAGGCGAAGCTCCAGACCGCGGCCGCCAAGGCCAAGGAGGGCTGCCCCGTCTCGCGCCTGCTCAACGCGGTGGTGACGATGGAGGCCACGCTGGACCCCCAGCCGGCCCCGGCACGCGCCCGCTGAGCGTCCGATAGGGGGCCGCGGGCTCGGGCGCGTCTGGCAGAAAAAATGCTACTGATGGGCTAGCGAGACGCCATGGCCTCCTACTACGACAAGCTGAAACGGGACCTCGACCTCTCCGCCGCCGAGGGCCTCATCACCGCCGCCCAGGCCTCGGCGGTCTACGAGCGTTCCCTCGCCAACCGCCTGCTGGCGCAATGGAAGGCGGTCCATTGGATCGCCTTGTTCTCCGGCATCTTGATCGCGGCCGGCGTCTCGTTGGTCCTCGCCCACAACTGGGACAAGTTCGGAGCCGTGGTCAAGATCTCCGGCTTCCTGCTCGTCTTCGCGGCCGCCGCCGAGGCTGCCATGCGCCTCGAGGATAGGCCCGCGGCGGCCGTCCCGGCGGAGGCGCTGTGGTTCTTCATGCCGGTCATCGGAATAGGGCTCTACGCCCAGATATTCCATCTGAGCGGCGATCCGATGAAGCCTTACCTGGTCTGGGCGGCCCTGAGCCTGCCGCTGGCGCTCCTGGCCCACGGGAGAAGGTCGGCGTTCCTCCTCGTGATCCTGCTCTTCGGTACGCTTTTCGCCGGCACACTGACCCCCGGCAGCATGCTCTCGCTGGTCTCCCGCTACGGGGCCGAGGCCCTCCCTCCCTGGTGGCACTGGCCTCTGGCGCTCTCGGTGCTCGGTACCGCGTCGGCCGTCGGCCTCTATCGGCGCTGCCACTCCGCGTCCCGCCTGCTCGGCGCCGCCCTGGCCTGGGTCGTCATGCTGCTCCTGGCCGACACCGTGCTCAAGGTCCGAAGTGAGGCCTTTGTGCTCCTTGCGGTCTCCTCCGCCACCGCGCTCTGGGTCGCCTGGACCCCAGCCGAGGAGCGCGGAGAAGCCCGCCTGCCTTACCTGGCTTGGTTCGCCAACGTGTACGCCATGACCTTCCTCTGGCACCATTCCCCCCGACATCAGGGAGGGGCCGACAGTCCTTGGGGCGTCGTCTTGGTCTGGGCTCTCTTCGCCTTCGCCCTGGGCTCCGTCGCGCTCAAGCCCCTGCTCAAAGACGCGGGGAAGGGCTGGGAGGCCGCCTTCAAGGCCGCGCTCATCGCCCCACCCTTGGCGGCCTTCCTGCTATTCGGGGCCACGGAGGTCCATGCTAAGGCCATAGCGCTCTTCGCCAACCTCATCATCTGCGCGGCGGGAGCGGGTCTTATCTGGAACGGCGCCATGGAGAACTCCGAACGGCGCATCAACTACGGCATCGCGGCCGTCTCGCTCATCGCGGTCACCAGGTTCGTCGACCTCTTCGGCGGCCTGCTCAACAGCGGACTCGGCTTCATAGGCGCCGGCCTGGGCTTCGCGGCGCTGGCAACCTTCATCAACCGGGGACGCAAGGCCCTGATCCAGTCGGCCGAGGAGGCGAAGCGATGAAAGGCCTGCGTCTGGTCCTCCTCGCGCAGCTGGCGTTCTTCGCGCTCTGGGCCGGCCTGCTCATAGGCGCCCCGCGCCAGGACGTCGGCGACATCTACCTCGAGACCGAGCCGGTCGACCCGCGCGACCTCCTGAGCGGCACCTACGTGGCGTTGTCCTATCCTATCGGGAACGCGCGGACCTGCTCCGGCCTCCCAGGGTCTTTCAGGCGCGGGACGGTCTACGTATCGCTCTCGGACAAAGGACGCAGAGCCGCCACGCCTTCCGGCCAGGTGGTCGTCCATGAGGCCGACGGCTGTGCTCTGGAGAAGCCCCGCTCGGGCGTCTGGGCCCGCGGCAATCTGGCCGAGGGCCGGGGCGGGCGACGGGTCGTTTTCGGGATCGAGAGGTTTTTCCTCAACGAGAACGACCCGCTCAAGGACGCTCGCAGCGGTTCCGTGCTCGCGCAGGTCAGGCCGGACCGCTATGGCGGCCTGCGCCTCAACGCGCTGGTCAGAAAGGACTGACGACAGCCTCCCTGGATTTATCAGCGAAGCCGAGATACCCTCACGGGGATGCCGCGCCTCTTTCGCGCCTTGGCCGTCCTTGTCCTCCTCTCCTCCTGCCGTCTGGCCGGGAAGGTCGTTGGGACGACGGTCAAGACGACGGCGAAGGTCGCCTACGGCACGACCAAGCTCGCCGCCAAGACCGCGGTAGGCACGACCGTGTTCGCCGCGGGGCTGGTCAAGGACTTCGGATATTATGCGGCGAAGGCCGCCTTCTATAAGAAGAACCACGACAGCGGGCATCTCAGCTCCTCGCAGGTGAAGAGAGCGCTCGGACGCCGCTACCCGAAGCTCCCCGCCTATAAAGGAACCTACCGCTGGCCGCTGGCCGCCGGGATAGTCAGCTCGGAGTACGGCGCGCGCTGGAAGAGGCAGCACGAGGGCCTCGACATCGCCGCCGACGAGGGCGAGCCCGTGTTCGCCTCGGCCTCCGGCCGGGTCATCTACGCCGACAGCCGCATGCGCGGCTACGGCAACGTCGTCATCGTCCAGCACGACTCGCAGATGACGACGCTCTACGCCCACAACCATTCGATGAAGGTCCGTCTCGGCGAGAAGGTCGCTCAAGGGCAGGTCATCGCCCTGCTGGGCTCCACGGGACACTCCACCGGTCCGCACGTCCACTTCGAGATGCGGCGCGCCAACGTGGCGCTCAACCCGCGCGGGCTCCTGCCCAAGAGCCGGTTCTAAACGAGAAGTCCGCGGGCCCGAGCGCACTCCCTCATGTCCCGCGGCGCCTCCGCCGTGACCGTCAGCGGCGCCCCGCCGCGCGGATGCGCGAAGCTCAGAGCGCGGGCATGCAGCATCTGGCGCGGGGCGCCCGCGGCCGCGCGGTCCTCGGCGGTGATGCTGCCGGCGACCGCCTTGAGATACAGCGAGCCGTCGCCGCCGTAGAGGATGTCGCCCAGGATGGGATGGCCGAGGTGCATGAGGTGGACGCGGATCTGGTGTAGTCGTCCGGTCCGGGGCTTGCAGAGGACGAGCGCCGCCGTCTCGGAGGATGCCAGGACCAAGAAATCGGTCCATGCCGGCGCCCCGTCTTCGAGCGCGGCCTGGCGCACCTTGATGCCGCCGCCGGCCTTGGCCAGCGGCAGGTCGAGGGTCGTCTCCCGCCAAGCCGGGGAGCCCGAGACCAAAGCCAGGTATTCCTTGGCGGTCTCGCGGCGTTCGAACTGCTCCTGCACCAGGCGGGCCGACACGGCGTCCTTGGTCAGAAGCAGGACCCCGCTGGTCTCGCGGTCCAGGCGGTGGGCCAGGCGCGGCTCGAGTCCGGGGAACTGCGCGGCCAACACCTCGGTCACCGAGTTGCGCGCCACCTTGTCGGTGGGATGGCTCAGCATCCTGGCCGGCTTGTCGACCGCCAAGAGAAATTCATCCTCGTACAAGACGCTCAAGCGTTCGACGACCGGCGGCGGGTCCTCGCGTTTGGGATACAGGACGACGACCGTGTCGGCCGTGCCGACGCGCGTCGCCGCGCGCGGGACGCCGGGCCGCCCCGCCACGCTGACCCGGCCCTCGTCGAGCAGGCGCTGGGCGTCGGAGCGCGTCGAGCCCTTGATGCGGGCGGCCAGGAACCGGTCCAGCCTCCCCCCCGCCGCGCCGGGCACGTCGGTCACCGAGAAGCGGACCTCGATGAAACTCATACGGCGGCCTCCTCCCAGCTGCGCGGGCGGACGCCGTCGCGCAGGACGGCGGAGGGCGCCCCCGCGTCTAGGAGGACGTAGGCCAGGCCGCGGTGGCGCAGAGCGGCCCGGAGCACCGCCGCCGCCGGCTCGCCGTCGGCGGGGCGCAGACGCGCGAAGAACGCCGTGCCGGCCGCCTCGAGCGCCGCGCGCGCGGTCTGGGCGCCGGCCGCGTCGCCCAGCGGAGCGAGGACGGCGAGGTCGGCGTTGCGCGCCGCGGCGTGGAGCAGCCAGCCCAAGGACATCCCGCGCGGCGGCGCGCAGACCGCGGCGCATTTGCGCCGGGTATCGAAGAGGCGCGCCCCGGCCGCGGCCGGGACCGCCCCCTCGGCCAGGCCCCAGGCCTGCCGGCAGGCCAGGCCCGGCAGGGGCTCGCCGGCCGAGAAGACCCGGAGGTCCTCGAGGCCGAACGCGCCGCCCGAAGCCGCGGAGAGGAAGACCTTGGCAAGTTCCGAAGGGGCGCCGGACGCCGCGGCTCCCGAGCGCACGGAGGCCGCCTCGGGCAGGTCCAGCTTGGCCCGCTCGGCGGGCAAAAGGCCCGCCGACTCGAAGCCGTCGAGCGAAACGGCCGGCGCCGTCAAGCGCGCCGGGGCGCGCCCGAGCTCGGCGGCGGCGAAGGCGCTCTCGGCCGCCACCGCCAGCCAGGAGGCGCCGAGGCCCCAGCCCGGGGTCTCCTCGACGAGGACCAGGGGCAGGCCGGCCGCCGCGCACCAGCGCGCCGCGGGGTCGGCCGCGGCCGGCGAGCCGGCGGGCTCGACCCAGGCGCGCGCCCCCGCGGTCGCCGCGCCGGCGGCCAGCCAGGCCGCCATCCCGGCGTCGGCGCCGAGGGCCGGTCTGGCCGCGTAGGCCGCCAGCCGACTGGCGCCTTCGACCGCGCCTAGGAACTCGGCGCCCGCGGCGGAGGCCAGGAAGGCGGCCCCAGGCGCCGCCTCCGGGGCCTTCAGCACGACGGTCTGCGTCCAGGGCTCGGTCTCGGGAAGGTTGGCGCGGGCCCAGCGCCAGCCGTCGACGCCCCCGACGGCGGCGGCGGCCGTCTCGGGCAGGCCGGCCAGCCGGACGAGGGCCCCCGCCGACGCCGCGCCCACGGCGCCGCCCAGCCGTTCGACGGGGACCGGGGCGGGGCGCGCCCCCGCGGGACCCGTCAGGGCGACCGACCAGGAGAACTCCGACGGCGGCGTCTCCGGCGGCGCGCCCAGCGCGCAGGCCCAGCCGCCGGCCGCCGCGCGAGCCCAGGCCGCGGACCCGGCCGACGCCGCGGCGGCGACGAACAGCCGCGCGGCCGGCTTGTCCGCCGTCCAGAGCGCCTTCAGCGCCGGCCTCCGCGCCGGGTCGTCGGTCGCGGGTACTCGGCCGTCACCGTCGAACTGATCCCGCCGCGCGGCGTGAACTTGCCGGTCACGCGCGCCCACCGCGGCTTGACCGCGCGCACCACGTCGTCGAGGAAGCGGTTGACCACGTTCTCATAGAAGATCCCCATGCTGCGGAAGCCGTGCAGGTAGAGCTTCAGCGACTTGAGCTCGACGACCGACTTGGCCGGCGCGTACTCCAAGCTCAGCGTTCCGAAGTCGGGCTGGCCGGTCTTGGGGCACATGGCCGTGTACTCCGGCATGTCGATCTTGATCTCGTAGTAGCCCGGATACTGGTTCGGGAAGGCCTCCAGCACGGGCATGGCGTCGTGCGTCCCGGAACGGGCCTGGGACGCGGTGTAGCCTAGCGGCGTGGAGCGGAACGCGCGGCGCTTCATAGGCGGAGCCTCCTGATCGAGTTGATGGCGATCGCTACGCCGCTGACCGCGGCGGCGACGGCGGCGTAGGACGGCTGGAAGACGACCCCGAACGACGGCCCGAAGACGCCGGCCGCCACGGGCAGGAGCACGAGCTGGGGGACGAAAGCCAAGGTGAGGTTCTCGCGCACCGCCTCGCGGATGCGCGTGGCCAGACGCAGGGCGTCGAGCAGCGAGGCCAGGTCGCTCTTGCCGACGACGAGGTCGGCCGACTCGGCGGCCAGGTCGAAGCCCGAGGGGTCGTGGTCGGGGCCGGCACGGCGCGCCCTCTCGGCGCCCTCGAGCGCGATGCCGAGGTCGGCCCGGGACAACGCCGGCGCGTCGAGGAAGCCCGAACCGACCATCGCCACGCGCTTGCCGGCGGCCTGCAGGTCGGTGACCACGCGCAGCTTCTGCTCCTCCTCGACCTCGGCGAAGTAGCGGGTGATCCCCGCCGCCTCCGCGGCGGCGCGCACCGCCGCCTCGCGGTCTCCCGAGGCCAGCACCACCGAGACGCCGAACTGGGCGAAAGCCTTGACCTCTTCGGCCGCGCGCGGACGCAGGGGGTCGGAGAGCGCCACGACCCCGGCGAGGACCCCGTCGACGGCCACGCCGACCACGGGGTCGGTCCGCTCGGCCAGGCGGCGGCTTTCCGCGGGGCCGGGGGAGATCCCATGCTGGGCGATCCAGGGCAGGGCGCCGAAGAGCACGCGGCGGCCGCCGACGATGCCGGAGACGCCGTGGCCCGGATGGGTCTCGACCGAATCGGCGCTCAGGCGCGGTAGAGGAGCCGCCCGTCGGGCCACCGCCTCGGCGTACGGGTGCCCGGAGTCGGTCCCCGCCGCTCGGGCCAAGGACAGGATCTCGTCGGGACTCAGCGCCCCGAACGACTCCACGGAGGTGACCTCGGGGCGGCCCTCGCTGAGGACCCCGGTCTTGCCGACCACGACGACGTCCGGGGGACGCAGGGCCTGGAGGACGGCGGGGTTGCGCACCTTAAGCCCCATGCGCCGCGCCCGGCGCAGGCCGGCCGCCAGCGCGGCGGGCGCTGCCAGGCCGAAGGTCCACGGGCAGGCCGCGACCAGGACGTGGACCAGGGTCGTCACGGCGCGCTCCTGGCGCGGCTCGGGGCCCTTCGAGGCCCAGGCCAAGGCCGCCACTACCGCCACGATGAGGACCCCGGGCGCGTAGGAGGCGGCCAACTGGTCGGCCACGCCGGGGACCATGGATTTCGCCTGGACGCCGGAGCTGACCGTGTCGATGAGGCGGGAGAGGCGCGTGTCCGCGGCCGGCCCCGCGGCGGCGGCGGTGAGGACCCCCGTCTTGTTGAGCGAGCCTCCCAGGAGGCGGCTGCCCGCCGACTTCTCGATCGGGGCCCCGCGCCCGGTCCACAAGCTCTCATCGACGCGGGAGCGGCCCTCGACGACGGCGCCGTCGAGCGGGATGTGTTCTCCCGGCATGACGCGAAACCGCGCCCCCGCCGTCGCGGCCGCTACCGAGACCATGCTCTCACGCCCGCCGCCTTCGACCAGCCGCACCGAAGTCGGGATGCGGCGCGAGAGCCGCCACAGCGCCTCGCCGCCGCGCCCGGCCAGCAGTTCCTCGAGACGGCGGCCCAGGGCCGGGAAGACGACCAGCGCGCCCAAGACCTCGAAGAAGGGGCGCCGGGCGGCCGGCAGGAGCAGGTCCGGGAAGAACACCGCCGCGGTGGCCTGGGCCAGGGCCGCCCAGACTCCGAAGATGACCAGCATATCCGCGTCGGCCCGGCCGGTGGCCAGCGAGCGGCGGAAACCGCGCGCGAACGGGCGGGCGCCGACGAAGGCCAGGAGGTAGGCCAGGGCCAGGCTCGAGTAGGGCGAGAGCCGGGTCAAAGCGCCCACCCAGACCCCCAAGGCCAGGGCCAGGCCGGCGGCCAGCCTCAGCGGCGAGACCCCCCTCAGCGGTTTGCGGTCCACGCCGCCTCCAGCGCCGCGGCCGAGGCCCAGTTCCCGGGGAAGCCCGTGCGCACGGCCTCGTCGAGCGGCCTCCCGTCGCGCACGGCCTTGAGGAACTCGCCGAAGCCGACCTTCCCGCCGCGCTCGATCATGAAGCGGACCACCGAGCCCACCTGCCGATACCAATCGCCGACCACGACGTCGCGCTCGCCGATCGGCGCTAGGCTCACCATCTCGCGAAACGGGATGGCCTGCGTGCCGGGCCGCATCCGCATGCCGCCGCGCGACTCTTCCTCCTCGTAGACCGCCATGCCCTCGTTGATCCAGCGCTGGGAGGGGTCGGGACGGACCATGAACTCGTTGAAGATGAGGTGGGTCATCTCGTGGGCCAGGGTGTGGCGGAACTGGGGGCTATCGGGCATGTACACCGCCCGGCCGACCGACACCCCGCCCGACCAGGCCGGCATGCCGGTCTTGCGCAGGTACTCGTCTTGGCCGGAGTAGACGACCAGCGGATAGAGCTCGCGCGGCATGAAGGAGTAGAGCCCTGTGTCCTCCATGATCTTGCGGTAGAGCGTCTCGGCGGTCTCCGAGGCGGCTTTGGCGCCGTCGGCGGTGTAGGCCGAGGTCTCGAAGTGGAGGCTGACCAGCTTCTGCGACCCGGGGTCTAGGCGGGTGAAACCGGCCTCGGATGGCAGGGCCGCGGACGGCGGGTTGTATTCGGAGGGCAGGGTGACGCAGCCCGCAAGGAGCAGCACGAGGGCGGCGGTCGTCGAGCGCACCATCCGCCGATTCTATCACTTGCTAGACTTCCCTGAATGAGTCCCGCCGCGCCTTCCTGGCTGGTCCCCCTCTTCTTCCTCTCCGGCGTCAGCGGCCTGGTCTATCAGGTCGTCTGGATGCGGATGCTGATCCGCGTATTCGGCATCACCGTCGACGCCACCTCGGCCGTGGTGGCGGTCTTCATGGGCGGCCTGGCGCTGGGGAGCTGGTTGGCCGGGCGCCGGCAGCGGACCCTTGAGCCTTCTCTGCGCCTCTACGCGGCCATCGAGCTCGGCGTGGCGGTCTCGGCGGCGCTGGCGACGGCGGCGATGAGCCGGCTCCCCGCCCTCTACGCGGCGTTGGCGGGGCCGCCGGGAGCGGACGGAGTCCTGCTGCGGCTGGGACTCACCGCCGTCGTCCTGGTCGTCCCGACGGCGCTGATGGGCGCGACCCTCCCGATCCTCGTGCGCGTCTCGACGCGAGACGACGCCGAAGTCGGGCGGCGCCTGGGGACGCTCTACGGCTGGAACACGCTGGGCGCCGTAGCCGGCGTACTCGGCACGGGGTTTTCCGCCATCGCCGCCCTCGGCGAGTCCGGCAGCACGGCTCTGGCGGTATTCCTCAACCTGGCGATAGCGGCCTTCGTCTGGACGCGGCCGGGCCTGCCCAAGGAACTGGAGGCCCCCAAGACCGACCCTTTCCCCCTTTCCAATGATTCCCAAACCTCCCTCCTGCTCCTTGCGGCGCTAGGCGGCTTCGCGGCCCTGGGCTATGAGGTCGTCTGGACCCGCATGCTCATCCCGCTCTTGGGCTCCTCGGTCTACGCGTTCTCGCTGATGCTGGCGGCCTATCTCGCCGGCATAGCGCTTGGCAGCCTGGCCATCGGGGGCGTCCTCGACCGACTGCGCTCGCCGCTGGCGGCCTTCGGCTGGGGGCAGGCGGCGCTGGCGCTGGCGGGAGCCTTGAGCCTGCGCTGCTACGGCTGGCTGGGGCTCCGGATGTCGCATCCGAAATACCTCTACTCGCCGCTGCAGAGCCCGAGCGACCTGCTCTTCTTCGCCGCCGTCGGCGTGGCCGTGGTCTTCCCGATGACCTTCATCCTGGGAGCCCTGTTTCCCCTGCTCCATCGCGCATTGACCAAAGACGCCGCCGACTCCGGCCGCGCCGTGGGAAGGCTATACGCCTGGAACACGGTGGGCGGGGTCCTCGGCGCCCTGGCCGCCGGGCATTGGCTGATGCCGCGCATGGGGACGCAGGCGGCCTTCGCGGCGCTGACCATGACGAGCTTCGCCGCCGCGCTCTGGGCGCTGGCCGGGTCGGGCACGCTGCGCCGCGCGGCCCCCGCGCTCGGAGCCGTCGGCCTGGCCCTCATCCTGGGGCTTCCCTTGAGCCGCCCGCTCTCGCTCGACATCATCACCGAGCGCCTGGCCCAGCGCGGCCTCTCCGGCGAGATCCTGTTCCACCGCGACGAGGCGGCGGCGACGCTGACGGGCGTGCGCACCGGGGACGGCTCCCAGGACCTTCTGCTGATCAACGGCATCCTGACCTCGGGCGAGGGCCGCGCGGGAGCGGCGATGGTGCATCTGCCTCTCATGTTCCACGGGGCCGTCAAGAAGGCCCTGGTCATCTGCTTCGGCGTGGGGACGACCTTCCGCTCGGCGGTCGACCACGTGAGGGAGGTAGACGCGGTGGAGCTCGTCTCGGGAGTGGTGGACAGCTTCCGCGCCTTCAGCGACGACGCCGACGCGTACCTGAACCGTCCCGGCGTGCGGGTCTTCATCGACGACGGGCGCAACCACCTCCTGCGCTCGAGAGACGAGTACGACGTGATGGTCATCGACGCTTCGCCGCCGATCTTCAGCGCGGGGACGGTCAACCTCTACAGCCTCGAGTTTTTGGCGTTGGCCAACGACCGCCTCACCGAGCGCGGGATCCTGGCGCTATGGGTGCCGACCCCCTGCTTCGAGCGCGACTTCTGGATGATAACGCGCAACTTCGGCGAGACCTTCCCGTCGATGGCGGCCTGGGCGCGCAAGGACTTAAACGGGATCCTGCTCATGGGCTCGCGCGGGCCGCTCGACACGACCTTCAAGACGCCGCCCGAGCCCTGGCTGACGCGCGAGTACTACGCCGAGGGCTGGCTGGTGAGCGGGTCCCAGCTCCGCGCCGCGTCGCGCTCCCTGCCGCTCATCACCGACGACCGCCCGCGCACCGAGTTCCCTCTGCATGCGCTCTTGGCCCGCGAGAAGCTCTGGCCCGACGGGGAGTTCCTTCGGGCAAGTGTTATACTGCCGAAATGAAGCTGCGCATCGAGCGCGTCTCGCCTGAGGGCGACGGCCTGGGCCGCCCCGACGGGGGCGGCAAGGTCTTCTTCGTCCCCCACACCGCCCCCGGCGACGTGGTCGAGGCCAACGTCACCAAGCTCGAGAAGGGGTTCGCGCGCGCCCGGGTCCAGGCCCTGCTCCAGCCCGGCGCCGATCGCGTGACGCCGCGCTGCCCCCTGCATTTCCAAGTCGAGAAGCCGCAGACCGCGGCCTGCGGCGGCTGCGACTGGCAGCATCTCAAGGCCTCCGCCCAACTCGAGGGCAAGCGTTCGATGGTGCGCGACTGCCTGTTCCGCATCGCCAAGCTCCGCGAGCCCGAGGTCGAGCCGACCTTGGCGGCGCCGCTGGACTGGCGCTACCGCAACAAGGTCCAGGTGCCCTTCGGCATGGCCAACGGCAAGGTCGTGGCGGGCTTCTACGCCTCGGGCACGCACCGCATCATCGACATGCCCGACTGCTTGGTCCAGCCCGAGCTGTCCGTGAAGATAGTCCTCAAAGTCAAGGAGCTGGCCGGCACTCTCGGCTGGCGCATCTACGACGAGGACAAAGGCACCGGCTGGCTGCGGCACGTCTACGTGCGCACAAACGCGGCGGGCAAGGCGCTGGCGGCCCTGGTGACGCGGACCGAGGATTTCCCCAACGAGGAGCGCGCCATCGATCTCATGAGGGAGGCCTTCCCCGACTTAGTGGGTCTGCATCAAAACGTCCAGAGAGAGAAGACCCCGGTCGTGCTCGGCCGCGCCTGGCGCAAGCTCTGGGGCGAGGATAAGATCGAGGAGAAGCTCGGCCATCTGCGGCTGGCGGTCTCTCCCGAGGCCTTCATGCAGGTCAACACCCCGGCCACAGAGCTGCTCTACGCGCTGGCGACCGAGATGCTCCTCTCCGACGGGTTCAAGCCGTCGCTGGTCCTCGACCTCTATTCCGGCATCGGCTCGATCGCGCTGTGGATCGCCCCTAAGTGCGGGCGGGTCGTCGGCGTCGAGGAGAACCGCGGCGCCGTCGAGGATGCCTGGGCCAACGCGCGCCTAAACGGGATGACCAATGTGCGCTTTCTGCCGGGCTCGGTCGAGACCGCCTTGGGCAAGATCCGCAAGGAGCTCAACTCGATGCCCCACGGCGTGGCGGCGGCGGTCTTGGACCCGCCGCGGGCGGGGTGCACGAAGCCGGTGCTCAAGGCGCTGACGGACCCCGCGCTCGGGCGCATCGTCTACGTCTCCTGCAACCCCGCCACCTTCGCCCGCGACGCCGACTGGCTCTCGCGCCACGGCTGGCGGCTGGCGCGGGTGAAGCCCGTGGACCTGTTCCCGCAGACCCACCATGTGGAATCGGTGGGGCTCTTTCTCAGATGGAAACCCCGGTCTTGAGGTTCGCTCATGCCATCGATCCGTCTTGAAGACCTGTCGCCGTTCGGCCGCCTGGCCCTGAAGCTCGACCAGGAGCTCTCCGAGCTGGCCCGCGTCGGCGGCCAGATCGCGCGCGTGGACATCGGGTCGGACAACGGTCTCGACGAAAAAGGATCGCTCAAGCCATCGAGCGCCAAACCTCGATGTTGATCCGATAGGGAGCCAAACAAAATTCTCGATGCCAAATTCGAAGAGGTTTTCGCATCCCTCCGTTAGGCGGAATCTCAAAACTTACGCCAACCTATACGTAGTCGCCCTGGTCTGGCCTTCACGAATCACTAAGCCGGCGTCGACCAACGGTTTGATGATCTGCCCGACGCGGGCCCGGGTAAAGCCAAACGCGGCCTCGATGTCGGGAGTCTTCGCCCGTCCCTTGTCTCGCAGGAAACGCAGGACATCTTCCTGGCGCTTGGTCAGCCGCATACGCGGCGCCTTCGCTGTTACCTGAAGGGAGACAATGCGATCTCGGGTCTTCTTGAGCGTCTCGACGACGCCCTCTGCCGCGTATTCGAGCCAAAAACCTAGGTCCCCATCCAAGTCGCGCGCCTGCTGAATCTTGTCGTAGTAGCGCTGGCGGTCCACCTCGTAGAACTCATCCAGCGCAAAGAGATGCTGAGTATCGAAGCCGCGGGTGTAGAGCAGCCAGACGCCGAGCGACCTGGCGATGCGGCCATTCCCATCAGAAAAAGGGTGGATCGAAACGAGCTGGTGATGAGCGACGCCGTTGACGATCACTGGATGATGCTTACCCGCCTCGGCGCCGTTGATCCAGGAGAGCAATTCCTGCGTGAGAGGCTTAGCGCGGTCGGGGCCGGGCGGGGTGTAGATGGTCCGGCCCTTGTGGTCGATGACTCGATTCGACTTGGACTTGTAGCGGCCGGACTGTCCGGACTCGAGAACCTTGGCAGTCAACAAGGCATGAAGATGGAGCAGCTCTTTCTCCGTAACGGCGTCGCCCGCTTTCTTATTCCAGACCCAGCGCATGGCGGCTAGGTAGTTCTTGACCTCATGGGCTGCCTTCTCGGGGGCGCCCGTGGCTTCGCCGCGGGCCAAGGCTTCGACTTCAGGCAGGGCCAGAGGGTTGCCCTCGATGGCGGTAGACGAATGCGCCAGGCGCGCCGCGGTATCGCGCTGAAGGGCCGGGAGCCACGGCACGTCCACGACCGCTTGGTTGATCCAGGCTTTCAGTTCGGTGGCCTCGGTCAGCAGACCCATCAGCTCCGGGGATATCTGAAACTTGGGCTGGTACATGGACATAGGATAGCCTTACGTATAGTTTACGTCAATGGTTACGACAAGGGCCGGACACCATGAATTTCGACGTTCGTGGATATATCTAATCATTCTCCGCAGGCACCCCGACTTCATACTAGAATCGCTCCATGAACCGATATCTTCTGCTTCTCGCTCTGCTCTCAGCCCAGGCCCAGGCCCTCCCCAACGCCCAGGAGCTCGCCAAGCGCCAGGCCCAGTTCGCCCCCGTCGAGATCGGCGCCGACATCTCCAAGCTCTCCGACGGCGACCGCACCGCCCTCGCTTCCCTTATAAAGGCCGCCCAAGTCATGGACGGCCTCTTCCTCAAGCAGGTCTGGGACGCCGCCCCCGAGTGGCTCCTGCGCCTTTCGGCCGACGAGTCGATGCTGGGCCGCGCCCGCTTGCGCTACTTCCTCGCCCAGAAGGGGCCGTGGGACCGCCAGGACCACAACGCCGCCTTCATCCCCGACACGCCGCCCAAGCCCGCGCAGGCGAACTTCTACCCGACCGACGCGACCAAGGAAGAGGTCGAGGCCTGGATCGCCTCCTTGCCCGAGGTCGAGAAGGCCAAGGCCGTCGGCTTCTTCACGACCATCCGGCGCAGCGGCCCGAAGTTCCAGACCATCCCCTATGCCGTCGAGTACCAGAACGACCTCCTGCGCGCGGCCGCGCACCTCAAGGACGCGGCCGCCAGCACCACGAACGCCTCGCTCAAGACCTTCCTCAACAAGCGCGCCGCGGCGTTCCTCAACGACGACTACTACGACTCCGACGTGGCCTGGATGGAGCTCGACAGCCCTCTCGAGCCCACCATCGGCCCTTACGAGACCTACGAGGACGGCTGGTTCTCCTACAAGGCCGCCTTCGAGGCCTTCATCACCCTGCGCGACGACGCCGAGACCGACAAGCTCAAGAAGTTCGGCGCCGAGCTGCAGTGGCTCGAGGACAACCTCCCCATCGACAAGGCCCTCAAGAACCCCAAGCTGGGCGCCTTGGCCCCCATCCGGGTCGTCAACGAGGTCTACGCCGCCGGCGACGCCGCGCGCGGCGTCACCACCGCGGCCTTCAACCTCCCCAACGACGAGAAGGTCACCGCCGAGAAGGGCGCTAAGCGCACCATGCTCAAGAACATCCAGCGCGCCAAGTTCGACGTCGTCCTCGCCCCGCTCTCCAAGTACTCGCTGTCGGCCGCCGACCAGCCGAACGTCGACTTCGATTCCTTCTTCACCCACATCCTGATGCACGAGCTCATGCACGGCCTGGGGCCTCATCACGCCAAGGACTCGGCCGGCAAGACCATCCCCGTGCGCCAGGCCTTAAAGGAGCTCTCGAGCTCTCTCGAGGAGGCCAAGGCCGACAGCGCCGGACTCTGGGCCCTGCAGAAGCTCGTCGACAAGGGTGTGCTCGACAAGCGCTTCGAGGTTGTCATGTACACGACCTTTTTGGCCTCGGCCTTCCGCACCCTGCGCTTCGGCGTCTCCGAGTCCCACGGGCGCGGCATGGCCCTCCAGCTCAACTACCTGCTCGACAAGGGCGCCTTCGTGGTCGCCGCCGACGGCACGTTCTCGGTGGATACGGCCAAGGTCAAGGGCGGCGTCGAGTCCTTGGCGCGCGAGATCATGACCGCCCAGGCCAAGGGCGACTACGCCGAGACGAAGAAGTGGCTGGAGACCATGGCCGTCCTGCGGCCCGAGGCCAAGGCCGTCATCGACAAGGCGGCGGGCCTGGCGGTCGACATCGCGCCGCGGTTCATTACGGCCGAGGAACTGGGCTTCTAGTCTTAGGGCCTATGGAACGGCTTCGGGTTCCCGTCTATCCTCGGGAACATGAGGTTGGCGGTGTTCCTGTGCCTTTCCCTCGCCTCCGCCGAAGCGCCCCAGGAGGCGCCCGACCAGCCGTTCAGCATGGTCGATGTCCTGGCCCGCAAGGACGACGCCCTCGTGCGGGCCATCGTCGCCCTGACCGAGGGCCCGCTCCTGCCCGACGGCAGCGCGCGCTTCGCGCTGGGCGGAGACGACCGGCTGCTAGATTTCGCGCGGCGCCCCCCGCGGCCGCTGACCGTCGAAGAGGTCACTCTCCTACTCGCCCTGCAGGAGGCCGCCGCCAAGTCCAACGACGCGACTCGCCTGCGCCAGGCCGCCGCGCTGGCCCGGCGCCACCCGGCGCTCTTCAACGGGCCCCGAGCGGCCGAGGAAGCCGCCGGCTATCTCGAGGCCGTGGCGTCCGGGGCCACCGACCGCGTGGCGCCGCGCGACCTCGTGCCTCCCCCCAAGCCGGTACCGCCCCCCGCGGAGGTCCTGGCCGCGGCTCCCGGTCTGCCTGGCCCGGCCCGCGCCGCCGCGGTCTCCGCCCCTCTCCGGCCGCTCTCGCCAGACAAGTTCACGCCGCCGTCTCCGACGGCGCCCGATGAGAGCACCGGCTATATTCGCGCCGCCTACCGGACCGTGGCGGGCTGGCTAGGCCTGACCTCGCCGCCCCCCCCGCCCGCCCTCCCCGACGGCGGCGCCGGCCCCCCGCCGGAAGACCCGAAGCCGCCCATACGGATCATCTACTCGGACCGCCGAGATTTCTACGACTCCCCCGATCCGTCAGGACGGTTGTGGGCGATGAGAGGGGAGTTCCCGGACCCGAAACCGCTGCTCGAGTCCAAGAACCCGGCCGATTTCACCGTCGCGGTGCAGATCATGGGATTTTCCGACACGCCCGAGGCCAAGGCGCTGCTGCGGATCGCCTTGTCGCGCCTGGAGAAAGAGGTCTCCGGAAAACACGGCGCCCAATGGTCGTTCGCGCTCCTCGGGCTGACCCGGGCGCTGGACCATCAGAAGTCCCTCGACCCCAAGGCCGCGGCGCGCCTTGCGGCCATGGCACGCTCGCTGACCCGGAGAGACCCGTCCGCCTCCGTCAGGCGGATGCACTGGCGGCTTTGGTGGCCGCTGCTGACTGAAGCCGCCAAAGCCGATCCGGAGGCCGCGAAGGCCGTCGAGGAGACTCGGGCGGCCGTCGTCGGGGACGTGCTGGCCGAACAAGCCAAGCGCCTGGCGGACGGCGACGCGTTCCCGCTCTTTGCGGAGGCTAGGGAATATCAACAGCCTCCCTTCAAGGACGACGCGCGCGTCGTCGAGTTCATGCGGGCCGGCCTGGCGCACGCCGCCGACGGCCAGCCGAAGAACCCGGAGGACAGGATGGCCGCCCTCGAGGTGGCCTGGGGGGTCCTCTCCGAGCGAGCGGCGGGGACTCCAGAGTCGGCGGTGCAGGCGGCCGAGAGCCTGGCGAGGATCGCGGCGGCGGCCCCACCCTCCCGCTCCTTCGCTCTCAGGGCCGACGATCTCTTCTTCAGACTGCAGATGTCGCTGCCGTTTGAAATATTCCTCGCAAAGCTCGTCACGGCCGACGCCGTTTCCAAGGGCCCCCCGCCCCCTCCTCCGCCGCCAACGTCGAGAGAGCGCGTCGAAGCCGTGCGGCGCAGGCTGGCCGATGCCTTTCTTCCCGGCTTGCTCGCGGATTTCAAAGACCCCGCCAAGCGCGAGGAAGCGCTGGAGTTCGCCGGAAGCAGCGTCATGTCCGGGGACTCCCGGGTCCTCAGGGCCTTCCTAGCGGAAACCGCAAGCGCGGCGCCGAAAGCCCAGCGTTCCACGCAGTTCGCACGGGTCGTGCAGAGCGTCTATAAGCTGGGCCGCGTCGACCCCAAGGCGGCCGCGGAGCTCACCGCCGCCGCGCGCCGCTTGAATATCCTGACGCCGCCCGAAGCGGGCTCCGGCGAGGACTGGCACGCGTACCTCCGAGGGGTGGAGACCTCGCGCAACGCGATCCGCGCAGGCATCTTGTCGCCCGCCGATCGAGAAAGAGCCCTCCTCGCCTTCGACGCCGCCTTCGCGGCCGCCTACGACAAGGAGCGAACGCCGGCAACGCCCCGCGCGGCGCTCGAAAGCCTCCTGGCCGACTCCGCCTCCTGGCTTCCGGCGGGGCAGTTCGATGGCTGGAACGCGTTCGGCTACGACCAGGCGCGCGGCGGGTTCTACGACCTTGCCATTCGGGAGACGGCGGTGCGCTTCTTCGACCAAGCGAGCCGGACGCACCCGGCCTACGCGGACCTGGCGGCGAGGGCGCGCAAGGGGCGGCTCGCGCCCGCCCCAGCCGCCGGCGAAGACGCCGCCAAGGCGGCGGCCGCGGCAGGGTCCTACTTCGCTCCCCACCCCGGCCTGCCGCCGATGACGGCCACCGACATATACCTCCACGCCTACCGCCTCGAGAACCTGCGCTCGACCTCGGCCGCTTTGCCCGAGAATGATCCCCGGCGCGAGAAGCTGGCCGCCGCCGTCGCCGAGCACGGCCGCTTCCTCGTCTACGGCCTCGAGGAGCTCGATGCCCTGAGCTACGAGGATCGCACGCACGACGCCGGCGGCAGCCGCGACCAGACCCATGCCCGGATGACGGCCCTCCTGGCCTTGCCGCCCGGCGTGCGCTCGGACTTCCTGCGCCGCAGGCCCGGCGCCTGGCTCGACGCGAACGGCCCGCTCGGGGCTCCGTACTTTGCCTACGGCAGCGTCAAGCCGGAGCGGGACTCGGCGGCGCGCGGCGGCGCCGCCGCCAGCGTGATGATGAACCTCGTGGCCTTTCGGGCTGCCGAGAACCCGGCCGAGCGCCACGTCCGCATGGACGGCCTCGAGCAGGCCCTCCTGAACTTCTCCCGCCACGAGCCGATTCTGCGCGCTACGATGCACCGCTCCATCCCAATGACCAAACACCACCTAAACGAGGCTGTGGGTCTCTCGGGGAGTGACGGCCTTGCCCCGTACTACTACCCGTCGACGATCCCGCACGTCATAACGGCCTATGGCGAGCTGCTGCGCGACCCCTCCGTGCGCGCCGACCCCACGCGCCTCGCTCGGCTCGAGGCCGGGTACAGGACCGCGCGCGACGGCCTCTTGCGCGAGTTCGACACTGGCGGCCTGCGCAAGCCCATGCGCCGCCAGCTGCCTTGGCTCTACACTCTGCTTGGCGACGGCGTAGCCCAGGTGGCCGCCCTCGAGACGCCGTCCGGCGCGCGATGAGCCCGACTTTGCCTCCGCGAACGCTGAGCTTGGGCCAGGTTCCCTGGGGCGTTTCCCCCCTGTCAAATCAGTTAAGAATGTTACCGAAGCAATGAGCCGTTAGGCCGTTACCTCCCTTGTGTGCGATTTGCGTTGCTTGGACGCAGGTCCGTCGGCAAGCCGTTGCCGTGTCTGTTTTAGT
>JACPXC010000043.1 GCA_016196755.1 Elusimicrobiota bacterium | reverse complement strand
CTCAAGGCCCGGAACGTGATCCGCCGGGCTTATGGCTACCGGGACAAGGACTACATGAAGCTCAAGGTCATCCAGGCTTGCACGCCCTGGATGGCTCAGTTCAAGCCGTGGACGGTAGCCCACAGTATCCCGTCATGAGCCAGAAGGCGCGTCGAGCTCCAGGGCGACCACTGGTCGAAGTTGTCCTGGGCCGCGACGCGCCAGTAGAAGCGGCCCTCGCCGGGGGATGAGGCCAGGGCGGCGCTCGTGGTCATGGGCAGAAGATCGGCGAGCATGTCGGTAAAGGCCATATCGCGCGCCACCTGAAGGCGGAAGTTCTTTATGGCGGCCAAGGGGATGGCGGCGTCTAACGCCCAGACGAAGGTCGGTGAGGCCTCGAGCAGTCCTCCCAAGTCCTCGGGGGCGACCAGCAGCGGCGGCCGGGTGGGGTTTAGGTTGACGATGAGCGTCGAGGTGGACGCGCCGGAGTTCCCCACCCGGTCCTGGGCGGCGAAGCTTACGAGGTTGCGGGGGTCGGAGGGGCCCAGGGAGTGGACGAGCGCCAGGGAGGCCGTGGCAACCCCGCCGCTCAGATTAGCCTCGACCTCCTGGAAGGTGGCCCCGCCGTCGGTGCTCAGGCGCGCTACCGCGGCGTCTGAGTGCAGACGGCGGATCTCGTCGCCGTTGAGCGCGCGGCCGAAGACCCGCGCGTCGTCGATGTAGCCGTTGATCCAGTTATCGCCGTGCAGATCGCCGCCGACCTGGAGCTGGCGGCCGAGGGCCAGACCGTTGGGCATTGGGACGACGCGCTCCAAGGCGCCGTTCATGTAGATGCGCAGCTCGAGGGCGGCCGCGTCGTAGGCGACGGCGTAATGGTACCAGCGGTTGGTCTCGATGGGGTTGGCGGCGCAGACCCAGCGGTCGATGGGGCCGTCGTCGGCCGTGACGATGAACTGGCGCTGGGTGCCGCTGCAGGTCTGTTGGTAGTTGACGCCCACCCAGGAAGGGTCCGAGAAGCGCACGTAGAGCCGCATGCCGGCGGCGGGGTCGCCGATGGCGATGACGCCGCGGCCGTAGGCCTCGGGGGTGTCGCGCAGGAAGGCCCAGACCGAAAGGGTGACGCTGGCGTTGCCGCCGGGATAGCCGGGCAGAGAATCGAGATAGCCGCGCCGTCCGGGGGTGCCGTCGTTGAAGTAGGCGGCCTGGCCGAAGCGCTTCTCGTCGGTGCTGGTGAGGGCTCCGCCTTGGGCGGTCAAGTCGTGGCCGAGGCCGGAGGAGTCTTTGAAGTCGCCCTCGAAGCGATAGAAGCCGAGGAGGTTTGGCGGGGTCTGGGAGTCTTGGACGCCGGCCAGGGCGTCGGTGACGGTGATCCTGGCGGAGACGGTGGTCGAGTCGAGGACGACGGAGGCGGCGAAGGGATTTCCCAAGGTGGCGGCTTCTAAGGCTGAGAATGACGGGGGCTCGTAGTCGCCGACGACGGCGGTGGACGTGAGAACGCCGGCGTTTAAGACGTTGTCTAAGCCGAAGTAGCCGAGGGTGTGGGCGCCGGCGGGAATCGCGAAGGGTTCCGAGTAGAGGGGGTTGCCGCAGGAGCCCTGCGTCGCCCCGGGGATGACGTTGGGTGGGGAATCGAGACTGAGGCCGCAGGACGCAGGAGTCTGGTCCAAGAGCATGGCGACGGCGACCACGCCGGCGGAGACGCCGTTTGAGACGGGGTCCACGGCCGACAGGCTGAGAGTTGTATTCGGTCCGACGATGGTGCGGGCGGGCTCGACGACGGCTGGGCCGGTGATGGCTAGGGTCGTCGCGGGCGGGGTGCCGTCGACCGAGAGCGGCATGGATTGAAGGGTCTCGAAGTTCCGTGCGCGGTCGGAGGCGGCCCAGGCTAAGGTACGGGTTCCTTCGGCGAGGGTGAAGGCGCTCCCATACTCGACGAACTGAGCTTCAGTAGCTGGGTTGGCGGATAAGGCAGGCGGCGGGTCCACGAGATAGAGCCTCTGCTCGACGCCTGAGAAGTCGTCGCTGGCGGTCAGGGCCATGCCCGTGTTCTTCGAGACGAAGACGGTCCCGCCCGAGGCGAAGCTGTGGCCTTGGAAGGCCAGAGCCGAGGCGGGCGCTTGAGAGTCGAAGTCTGGGACGGGGGAGCCGTCGGGTCGGATCAACAGAGCAAAGTCGGAAGCGCTCGTGAAGGTGGTCTCGAGACGGACCGAGCTCGGCGGAACGGGCGTCACGGTGACGGGATGCATGATGAACTGGTTTCGCGCGTCGTGCTGGGAGATCTTGATGTTCTCTGGCTGGCCGCCCGGGATGCTGTCGGCGGGGATGACGACCGAGAGTGTGACGGGGCCGTCGTAGACGGCGTTGATGTCGATGTCAGCCGCGAAACCGCCGATAACGTGGACGTTCGTTCCCGCGGCGTAGGGCTTCTTGTCCAGGGACACGGTTCCTGGGACCGTGACGTTCTCGATCTTGAGCGAGATATTGTCGACGGTGACGTTGATGGTCTCGCCGGTGGGGACGGGGACGACGGTGCCGTTGGCTCCAAGAGGAAGGGAGGGAGCCGAGATGCGCAGGCCGTATGTGTCGCCGACGGCCGAGAAAGCGGTGAGGGTGGGAGCGGCGCCGGGTTCCCCCGAGTCCAAGTCGGGCCCTTCGAGCTCCACGATGAAGTCACCTTTGCCGAGAAGGTCGGGCGTGAGGTTGATTGTGGAGTCCCCCGAGATCGTTCCGAGAAAGGTTCGGGGCCTGGCTGGGATGGTGTTGTTCAGAGTGGCCCCAAAGAAAGCGTCGACGGCGGGCGCGGGCTCTGAGCGGGCGTAAACGCTGATGGTCCCGGTCTGAGTGGGCAGGTCCTTATGGGTCGAGAGGGAGACGGAACGCAGACGGGAGCCGACGCCGCCGCCGGCGTAGGCGACGAGAGTCTCTCGGCTGCCGCGCACCTCGGTGGGGACAGGGAGGGTGGCCGTCCGCGTCCAGAGGTCCAGGCCGGCGTCAAGAGGCGGGGAGCTCAGGGTGTCGGTCATGTCGCGGCTGCCTACGGTAAAGGGGGTGCCGGCAGGAAGATCGGTGAAAGCGAAGGCGGCGGTGCTGGCCCCTGGGGTAAGCTCAGCACTTGCCGTGATGGTGGGACCGTCGACGTTGCCTGGGACTATGGCGGTCAAGGCGCCCGCGCCGTCATGCTGGAACTCGCCGGGAGCGAGACGCAGAAACTTGATCCCATGCCGGGGTCGGAGGCTGTGCCTGAGATTGCCAGCAGGGGAGCGGTGGCGGATTGGTTCGCTGAGACGCCGAGCGAGTTGACGAGGATGCGGGGGGCGGAGTTATCGAGCTTGAAATAGTAGGTGGTGGAGAGGCCGGCGGCGTCGACTATCGGGAATGCGACTCCCGAGGCTCGGAGCCGAAAGCTCCGGTCTGGCGAGAACCTGCGGGACGACGCGGTCCGCTTCTGCCACGTTCCTCGGCGCGACGTGCGACCTAACGGAGGGTGATAAACGACCACCAAGCCGGACTATAGGCCCTGAACTGGGATTCCGCCAGCCCACCCCTTTTTTCCAGGATCTAGGGACGAGCCGTCGCCCTGAAGTACGTCGTCGACCTAGAACCGGCTCTTTGGGAGCATCTTGCGCGGATCGACGGACCCGTTGCCGACCCGGAACTCGAAATGGACGTGCGGACCGGTGGACTTGCCGGTGCTGCCGAGCAGGGCGATGACCTGGTTGGCCTTCACCGCGGCCTGTTCCTTGACCTTGATGGAGTCGTTGTGGGCGTAGAGCGTGACGGTGTTCTCGTCGTGGCGGATCATGACGACGTTGCCGTAGCCGCGCAGGCGGTCGCCCGCGTAGAGGACCTTACCGGGTCCCACCGCGTAGACCGGCATCCGCATGTCGGCGGCGATGTCGATTCCGTGGTGGTCTTTGCCCCAGCGGCGGCCGTACTCGGAGCTGACCACCCCGGCCTCCAAGGGCCAGCGCCAGGCTCCCTTATAGGTAGGCACCGGGAAGGGGTCGGCCTTGGGCGGCGCCTTCGGGGGAGTCTTCGGCGCCGGGGCTCCGGGGGGGAGAGGAGGGATGGTCATGGGCTTCTTTATCACCCCCGCCCCGTAGAGCACGCTCATCACGTCGTCCTGCGAGAGCGCTCCCGAGTCGTGGTATTTTTTTAGCACGTGGGCTAGCTTCGAGTAGCGGTCCCACTGCCCGAGCATGGCCCGGCCGCCGGGCGTCTGGCGGGCCACCTCGCGGCCGATCTTCTCCGCGGCGGCGCAGCCCAGCGCCGCGGCGAGGAGGACGGGGGTGAGGCGTCGCGGCATGCCGGGGATTATATAATCTCGGACCATGGCAGACCCCTTCGAGAAGGCCCGCTTCGCCACCAAGGCCGTGCACGCCGGACAGGCGCCCGACCCGGCCACCGGTGCGATCATGACGCCGGTGTACCTGACCTCCACCTACGTGCAGGAGGCCCCCGACGTCCATAAGGGCTTCGACTACGCGCGCACGAACCACCCGACGCGGCTGGCGCTGGAGCGCAACCTCGCCGCCCTCGAGGGCGGCGCCTGGGGCCTCTGCTTCGGCTCGGGCTCCGCGGCCACCCACGCCGTCCTCACGATGCTGAGCGCCGGGGACCACGTGGTGTCCTGCAACGACCTCTACGGCGGGACCTACCGGCTCTTCACGAAGGTCTTTGCGCGCTTCGGGCTGGAGTTCACCTTCGTCAACGCCTACGACCCCGCGGCGGTCGCCGATGCCATCACGCCCAAGACCAAGCTCGTCTGGGTGGAGACGCCGTCAAACCCCATGCTGCTTATCTCCGACATCAAGGAACTGGCGCGAGTCGCCAAGGCCAAGGGCGCGCTGTTGGCCGTCGACAACACCTTCGCCACCCCCTACCTTCAGCAGCCGCTGGCGATGGGCGCCGACCTCGTCGTCCACTCGACGACCAAGTACCTCGGCGGCCACTCGGACGTGGTAGGCGGGGCCGTCGTCGGGGCCGACAAGGGGCTCTTCGACAAGCTCAAGTTCATCCAGAACGCGGTCGGCGCCGTGCCCGGCCCGCTCGACTGCTTCCTCGTCCTGCGCGGGACCAAGACCCTGGCCCTGCGCATGGAGAAGCATTGCGGCAGCGCGCTCAAGGTCGCCAAGCACCTCCTGGAACATCCCGAGGTGGAGAGGGTGCATTACCCGGGGCTGCCCTCCCACAAGCACCATAACCTCGCGCGCGCGCAGATGCGCATGGCCGGCGGGATGATCTCCTTCGAGCTCAAGGGGGACCTGGCGCGCGCCAAGCGGATGGCGGCGCTGACGAAGGTCTTCGCGCTGGCGGAGAGCCTGGGCGGGGTGGAGTCGCTGATCGGGCACCCGGCGACGATGACGCATGCCTCGATCCCGCGCGAGGAACGCCTGAAGGCGGGGCTCACCGACGGCCTCTTGCGGTTGTCGGTGGGGATCGAGGACGTCGAGGATCTGGTCGCGGATCTGGATCAGGCGATACTCAGGTCGCTGGAGAAGTAGCGGATCAGTCTTCTCCCCTGACGATCCCGCTGGGCTCCGGCACGCAAGCGCACCCCGACTCTTCCGCGCACCCCGCACAGCAGCACAGGTCCCCGTTGTCGAGGACGCCGAGGGTCCTCCACTGCGTCCGCTCCAGTCCGCAGCGCTCGCAGACCGGCCCGTCTACGACCTGCAGCCTCCCATAGTCGCCCATAACCCTCCCCAAGCATCCGGCGCCGTCTCGGTCAAGTATGGGGCATCGCGGGCCGCCTTTGGGATTGCGGCCGGGTAACGGTTCAGTAACGGTTGAACCACTCGAGGAAGGTGGTGCCGAAACGCGACTGGGCCCCCTGCTCGCTGAGCTCCGATTGGATGGCCCAATGCGGCGCCAGCGGCTGGCGCAGGCGCAGCTCGCGGGTGCCGTCGAAGTCGCTGCCGAGCTGTACGCGCGCGCCGCCCGGCAGGCGCAGCTTGACCGACACGCTGCGCGTGGCGGGGTCGTAGGCCACGCGCTCGATCGGCGTGGCGCCGAAGAGAAGGAGCGAGGCCAGACCGAAGGCTCGGCTCTGCAGGGCGGTCTGGGTGTTGCCCACCGAGGCCGACTCGTCGGGATCGAGGTCCGCCGGGCTCTTGCCGAAGATGAGCAGCGCGAGGATGTCCTCGCGCTTGAGGGGAGGGACGCTGGTAAGCTCGACGCGCGGCCGCTCGGCGGTGCCCAGCAGGAGGATGTTGATGACGGCGTCATGCGCCTTGTAGACGATGAGGCCCTCGAGGGCGGAGTCCTTGGCTCGGCTCGAGACTCTCACGTTGAGGTGGTCGACGACGGCGTGGCGGCGGAAGAGCTCGACGCCGAAGGAGCGCACGCCCACCGTGCCCGCGGCCGACGGCGGCGGGTGGGCCAGGCGCAGGTCGAGCGCCACCGGCACCGGGTCCTTGGCCAGGTTCGAGAACAAGAGGATGGGCTTGCCGGTACGGACGGCGACGCGCGCCGAGACCGGGACGTTCGGGCGCCCGGGCCGGGCGGTCGGGGCGTCGCGCAGTTCCTCGGGCGCGGGCCCGGTCCGTATCCGCGGGTCGTAGGCCAGCCGCGGCGGGCGCGCCACGTCGAGTCTCGGCAGCTCGAAGGCGGCTTCCTTAATAAGGACGTCGGCCTCGACGCTCACCGTGCGGCGGGGCTCGAGCGGCCGGACGACGAGCACGTCGGCCCCCGCGTTCAAGGCCAGCCTCTGGCGCTCGCCGGCCAGGTCTGCCGTGAGGTCCAGGCGCGCCTTGAGCTCTTCGGCGCGCGGGTCCCCGCGGCTCGAGGCCGTCAGCGTCATCGGACCCTTGAGGGTATGGAACGGCGCGGGGACGGCGTACTTCGTATCCTTGAGGCGGGCGACGAGCTCCTCGAAGCGGGGCGCCTTGATGGTGCCCTCGGCGCTGGCGTCGAGTCGGCGCGCGGGGCGGCCCCGGCGTCCCTCGATCTCGGCCGCCAGCTTCAGGCCGGCCTCATACCAATCCCGGAGCGGGTCGAACACGGCGCTCAGGCGCACCCTGTAGGCGTCGCCTCGCATGCGCCCGTCGAGCGTCAGCGAGCCCGCCAGCCTCCCGAGAGCGTCGAGCCGCGCCTGGCCGGTCCGCAGGGGGGATAGGGCGAAGCGGCAGTCGAGCGAGCCCTCCGACGGCGCCCGCCCCGGCCGGGCAGGCAGCACGGCCCGGCAGTCGGAGAGCGACGCCCGGCGTACGGTTCCGGTCTTGGCCAGGAACTCGGCGCGGCCCTTGCCCTCGTAGCCGTTCGCCGCGCGGCGCAGGCGCAAGACCGCGTCGACCTTCCCGCGGGGGCCCAGGTCGGCGCGGACGTCGGCGTCGATGAAGGTCGGGGCGCTGCGCGGCGAGGCGTCGGAGAGCAGGAGGGCCTCGAAGCCGCGGGCGGCGGCCTTGCCCTTGCCGCGCTCGCGCAGGGCTGCCGCGGCTCGCAGCGGCGGCCGGGCGTCCGGGTCGAGCGCGGCCTTCAGGCGTCCGTCGTAGGTCGTGCCGCCCTTGACCGCCTCGATCGCCGCCAGCTCGACGCGCACGCGTCCGATCCGCACGCCTTTGAGCGAGGGCGCGGCCGATCCGCGGCCGGAGGCGGGGATGCGCCGGTCGAGGTCGACCCGGACGGCGCGGCCCAGCGCGAGGACTTGCTCGACATCCTCGAGCCGGACGCCGCGGCGCGAGAACGCGGCCGTGACGGAGAGCTCGAGCTCGTCGAAGCAGGCGTCGAAGGAGCCGCGCGCGTCGGCTAGGCACAGGTCGGAGGCTGCCAGCGCGTAGCGGTGGCGGCCGCGGCCGATGGCGCGGGCCGTCATGCTCAGCCGCTTCCAGCGCGGCCGGTACTCCGCGGCCAGGCGGGGGAAAAGGAAGGCGGCGCTGCGGCTGTTGAGGAAGAGGCCGGGAGCCAGCAGGTAGGCCGTCGCCGCGGCCAACGCGGCGGCCGCGGCCAAAGACAGCGTCAGCGCGGCGGCCTTGAGCGCGCGCATCAGAACTCCCTGCCGTAGCTGAAGAAGAACTGCCAATGCGGGGGCGGGGGCCTCGTGCCCGGGGCGCGCCGCCAAAGGAAGCCGCGCGCCAGCGTGGTCCGTAAGGCGCCGATCATGGTCGCCCACCGGAGTCCCAAGCCGGGGGCGTAATGGACGTCGGGGTCGAGGTGGCGAGAGGTCCTGCCGGCCATGGCCCCGTCGATGAACACCAGCGGCTGGAGGCGGTAGGGCAGCACCTCGCCCGAGCGCAGCTCGAGGCCGCCGTACGCCCCGGTCAGAAAGCCCTGCTCGTCGCCGAGCTCGCCGCGCCCTACGCCCCGGAAGTCGGCGTCGCCGCCCAGGAAGAAGCGGAAATCGGGAGGCAGCTCCCGGACGGCGGCCTGGCGGTCCCCGACGAGCGTCGTCCCGATCCAGCCGCGCGCCCCGAGCACGGCCAGCGGCGGGTCGTAGGCGCCCAGGTTCCAGAGCTTCTGCGCCGAGAGCCGCAGGCGGTGGGCGGTCAGTTCGGAGCTGACCTCGGAGACCCGAGAGGCGGTATCGAGGTCGGCTCGGCTCCCCCTGCGGGGGTCGCGCTGGAAGTATTCGAAGGGGTGGCTGCTGAGCTCGGCATGGGTGTTGAAGGTCATGAACACCGAGTCGGCCGGGCCGACGCCGCGCCGGGTGTCGGAGTACTGGATCGCCGGACCCGCCCGGAGCTCGCCGTGCACCCGCTGATCGTCGTAGGTCACCGCGGGCATGAGCGAGACCTCGGCCGAGCGGGTCTCGAAGCGCGGGTCGTCGACCCGCGCGGCCACCGCGCGCGGCATGAGGTGCCAGCGCGAGGCGGGCCGCAGGTACAGGCGCATCAGAGCGTCGAGCGACTGCTCGCGCGAGGAGGCGTTTAGGACGGCCTGCAGGCTGCTGGCCCGCCAGCCGATGCGCGAATGCTTCCAGCTGGCTCTGAGGCGCGCCAGGCCCTCGGTGTCGACCCCGATCCCGATCCGCACCAGGCGCGGCGGGGCCGAGCTGACGCGGTGCGCCAGGCGCACGCCCTCGCTGCCGCAGGAGACGTCGTAGAGCGAGTTGAGGAACAGGGCCTCGCTGACGATGCGCTCGGAGCTCAGGGCGAGCAGGCGCTGGTCCATGGGCTTGCCGCGTTCGAAGGCCTCGAAGCGGCGGAAGATCCCGGGATCGATCCCCTCGAGACTGGGCTCCTCGATCTCCTCCACGATGTAGGGGATGGCGTGCGCATAGGAGAGCCGCACTTCGCCGCTGCGCGCGTCGGCCGACACCGTGACCTCCGGGCAGGCGTAGCCGTGGTTCTGCAGCTGCATGACCAGGGCCGCCTTGACCTGGTCCAGGAGCTTCGGGGTCAGCGGCCGCCCGACGACCCGCCGGCGCTTGGAGAGGTCGATCCCGGGCGGGAGGCCCTCCCCGCTCAGGCGCAAAACGAGCGTCTGCGCGCCCGGGTCGACGACCAGGACTCCGCCTTCGAGCGCGAAGGAGGGGTAATGGTAGGCGTGCTGCTGCAGGAAAGCCTTCAAGAACCCCTCCACCTGCGTGCGCGGAAGGTTCTTCCACGCCTCGCTGCTCTGGTCGCCGCAGACCATGCGGCGTTCGGCCTCGGTCAAGGCCAAGCGGGGACCCTCGAGCCTGATGCCGGGACAGAGCTGTTGGCCGGCCGCCGGGACGGCGCCGAGGAGCAGGAAAAGGAGCGGCGGGGCAAGCAACAAGCTCTGGGCACCTCCGACGAGGGAGTATCGCTCCGGAGGGGGGAGTGCTGCCACGGCGGCCGGGTGACTTTATCGTGACCGTTGGGCACCCCGCCTCAACATTATCTTCCCACGCCGGCGATAGGAGCGGACCCGCCGCTGTCGATACAGTCTCCAGGTGGACCGAGGGAGGACGCCATGAGAGACTGCGCAGCACGGACCTTGCGGCGCCGCGGGGCAGCCGCGCTGCTGGCCCTATGCGCCGCGGTCGGGGGTGCCGCGGCGCGCCCGAACGAGCGCCGGGACTTCAGCCCCTTCTTCGAGACGGGTCAGGTGCCGGAAGGCATCCTGCGCTCCTGGCCCGAGCTCTCCCGCGAGGTAGCGGGCCTCATGATATCGGAGTACGGCCGGCCCGACGACTATAGCGCCCGCTCCCTCATATGGTTCGGCAACGGCCCCTGGAAGCGCACGGTGGTCTATCGCGACCCGCCCGTGCGGCGCTTCCTGGGCCGCGACGAAGAGGTCCTCGAACAGGTCGTCACTTACGCGGTCCCCGACGAGCGCCTTAAGCCGCTCAAGCGCTTCAGCGAGCGCCTGCGCGTGAATCAAGCGGCCGGTGAGCTGTCGATACGCTCCGACAGCCAGACCCTGAACTATCTGACGCTCAACCTCGCCCACGAGATCGTCGTCGGCAAGCGCTCGCCCGACGATGCGGCCGATTTCCTCGATCGCGTGGTCCGGCTCGAGAAGGCGGGCAAGACCTCGCCTTACATCTCGGGCCTGCGCTTCTCCACGAGCGCGGGGGAGCTTAAGAATTGAGCGTCAAGGGAGGGAGCATCATGGAGACGGAGACCGAGGAGCGTATGGTGATGGACTACCCGCGCCAGGGCGAGCACGTGTCGGGGCCGGGCTGCACCTTCCGAGTGGGGGCTTCCGACGAGGCGGACCTCGTCGAGATCAGCGTCGACTCCGAGGAGTGGCGCCCCTGCCGCCGGGCCCAAGGCTATTGGTGGTACGAGTGGGAGTCGACCCGCCCGGGCCTCCATTGCGCGCGGGCCCGGGCCTCGCGGCTCTCCGGCGGCGTCGAGTTGAGCGGCCTGCGCCGATTCATCCTCAAGGTGGACCATGGCGAGTAAGAGCCTTCTCGGCCCGGTCTTAGCCCGCCTCTTGGCGCTGCTCTTCGGAGGGGCGGTGCTGGCCGTCCAGTCTCCCGAACCCGTCCCGCAGCCTCAGCCGTCGGTCCCCCAGCCCTTGCCTCGGCCGCTGCCGCCTCAGCCGCTGCCGGGGCCGACGCCGCTCCAGCCGCAGATCCCCCAGCCGTCCACCGTCCCGGTGACGGTCCCGTTGCCCCTCCCATCGACACCGCTCATCCCGGCCCCGGCTCTCCCGAGCCCGCAATAGACACCGTAGGCCCGCGACTACGTCAGGGTCGTCAAGCCCTGGCGGATGGCGTATTTCGTGAGCCCGGCGACCGAGCTCAGGGCCAGCTTTTGGGAAAGGCGCCCGCGGTGGGTCTCGGCGGTCCGGACGCTGATGCCGAGCCGGCGTCCGACCTCCTTGTTGGCCAAGCCGTCGGCGAGCAGGGCCAGCACCTGACGCTCTCGGGCAGTCAGCGGCGCGCTGTCGGCGGGCGAAGAGGGCACCCCGACGACGATCACGTCGGGCGCCAGACGGCGGAGGCGCTCGAGTGCCTCGCGGCGCGCGACGGGGCGGTTGTCGACCAGAAGGACCTTGATCCGCGGCTTGTTCATGGGACGTCTTCCGTTGGATAGGGTAGCCGCGCGAGCGGGCGCCGGCCATGGCGGCGCGGTCACTTGTCCTTGTCCGTTTTGTGACGCGTCCCGGGCGAGGATGTCACAAGATGTTCCAGATTTCTTTCAGAGCCCGCAATGGTCCGGCGCGGCGGCAACGAATAGGATAGGCCGTCGTCAATCGAGACGCTATGGCCCGCCCGGCGGGCCGAGGAGAACCCAATGCCCGAGATCGCTACCGAGAAGGCCCTGAACGTCGATTTCCCTCGCCAGCGCGAAAAGATCGTCTCCGCCGAGTACACCTTCCGGATCGCCGCCCCCGCCGACGCGGAGCGGGTGGAAGTCTCCATCGACGAGCTGGAGTGGCGCCCCTGCCGGTCGGCCGCCGGCAGCTGGTGGTACGACTGGTCGCGCTACGCCGCCGGCAGCCACCAGCTCGTCAGCCGCGCCCATCTGCGCGACGGCCGCACGGTCGCCAGCGAGCCGCGCTCGTTCCGCGTCGAATTCGGGGCGGAGGCCGTCGTCCCCGCCGGACGCGCCTAGATCTGGCCCCAAAGGCCGAACCAACGTAGGACCACAGGAGAGAACATGCAAAACGCGAAGAAGTGCGCCGTCATCGTCCCCAACCAGCCGGGGATGCTCAAGAAGGCCTGCCACCTGCTCGCCGCGGAGGGCCTCAACGTAGACGGCATGCTGACCGAGACGTTCGGCGACGCCGTCTGCTTCCGCTTCATGCTGTCGATGGACAATGGCGTCCGCGACCGGATCGAGAGCGAGGGCTTCCAGGTCATCGAAGATCAGCTCTTCCACCTCGAGCTGCCCAACAAGCCGGGTGAGCTCAACCGGCTCATCGGCAAGCTGACGCAGAAGGATGTCTGCGTCCGCTATCTTTGCGGCATGTCCGAGGGCAGCACCTGCAAGGTCGTCCTGGCGGTGGACCGGCCCGAAAAGGCCGCCGGCGTGGTCGGCGAGTACGAGTGCCAGACGGCGATGGCCGCCTGAAGCCGTAGGACCTGAGCCGTAAGGGGTGCGTCCTCATGGGGCGCACTCCTTTTTTTGGCGGCAGTCCTAGGGCCTAGGATGAGGAAGGGCTTCCGCCTCATGCCCCGCGTCCTCGGATTGAGGGAGAATAGGCGGCTATGAAGAATCCCCTCTCCCTATTATTGCTCGGCGGCCTCCTCGCCCAGTCCTCTTGGGCCGCCCATGTCGTCGGGCCCGCCGGCGCGGGGATGGGCGGGAGCTTCACGCCGGCGGCGGCGGCCGGCGCGGCCGCGGCCCTGAGCGGCTTCTTCGCCTCGCCGGCGCCGAACCTGACGTCTCTGCGCCCGTTCCTGCCGTCTCTGCACGTCCTCGACCTGGCAGACCCCGTGGTCCGCGCCGCCGCCCGGCCGGTGACAGCCGCCTTGCGCGCCGAGGCTCGCGGGTTCCTGGACGCCGAGGCGCTGACGGCGGCCCCGGTCCGGTCCGGAGACGCGGCCGCCCGCGCCGAGAAGCTGGCACTCCTGAGCCATCCGCTGGTCGCCGCTCACCTCGCCCCGGAGGACCGGCCGCTGATCGCCGAGGCCGCCCGCGCCGCGCGCGAGCAGCTCACGGAGGGCCGCCGCGCGAAGCTCGATTCCCGGCTCAGGGCCGTAGCGGCGGCGTTGGAGAACCCGGTCTCGGACGGCGGCCTCCAGATCCTGGCCGTGATCCCCTCGCCGCTCCCGCCGTCCCGTACGCCGCGTCTGCGGCCCGCCGCGCAGGACGAGGTGTTCCTGATGCAGGTCCGGCTCGACGAGAAAGGCCGCTCCGGCACCGGCTACGAGGAGTCGAAGGCGGTGGAGGCCCTGGCCGCCCGGTACCCCGGCAAGGTCAAGGTCCTTGACGCCGACGGCGCCTCGTCTTTGTTCCAATCCAACTTCGCCGTCGAGGTCGACGCCTCGGTCCGCGACGAGGTCCTGCTCGAGCTCGCGGCCATCGAGGGCCTCGAGACCCACGCGATGGCCGCGTTGACCGCGGCGGCCGCGCGTCGCGAGCCGGGGGCGCCGCTCGACGCCGCGCTGCTGGCCGCACTCAAGGGGCGGTTCGTCCAGGGGACGATGCTCGAGCGCATGATCGCCTTCGCCGAGCTGGCCTCAGCCCTCGAGGCGGCGGCCCCCGAGCGGGTGGCGGCCCTGCCCGAGCCCCTGCGCGACGAGGCGCTCCGGGAGCTCCATGCCGCGGCCGGTCTCATGGTCAACTCCTACAACCTGGTGCGCGGCGACGCGCGCCGGGGCCTGCGCGAGGCGGCCCTCAAAGCCCGCGGCGACGGGGATTTCGACTACGCGGCGTTCGAGCGATCGCTCCAGATCGCCCTGACCGATCCCGCGATGAAGGCGCGCTTCGAGCCGCTGCGCGTGCTGACGACGCGCGCGCTCCGCGCCATGGATAAGCTCGACACGCCGGCGGCCCGGGCTCAGGTCCTCGAGCTGCTGCCGCATGCCGACTCGGCGGGCTTCGAGCTCGTGGCCTCGGAACCGGCGCTCAAAGCGAGGTACGTCCGGGCCTGGCTCGGACTCGTGCTGGATTCCGTTTCCGAGACAGTGGCCGGCTTTCAGCTCGCCTCGCGGCCCAAGGAGTGGACCGGCATGTCGCGCGGCCGGGGCTACGCCCATATCGACGCCTCGCGCAACTCGCGCCACCTCTATCTCTGGAAGCCCTACCGTTCCGACCCGGGGGAGATGCGCCATGAGCTGGCTCTCATGCTCGGGCTGTCCGACCCGGACCTCCCGCTGGTCCGGATGATCCTCCTGGCCCTCGATTCGGTGCAGTGGCGCATACCGGAGATCGACGCCCTCAATCGGGAAGAGCAGGTCGCCCGGGAGCTTAAGAACCGCCTGGGAAACCTGGACTATTACGCCCAACAGGCCGCCGAGCAGGGCCGGCCTTGGCCCCCCGAGCGGCTCGAGGAACTGCGCCGCGACGCCCGCGAGCAGGCCGAGGGCCAGTACGACGAGCGCGAGCGGATCGAGGGCCACAACGTCATCGATCGCCTGCTCGCCTCGCTGGTCTACAGCCCCTACCACATGTTCACGCCCGGCTTCGACGAGACGGAGTACGTGTCCTCGGTCCTGGAGCTGCTCCATGACGCCCATGTCGAGCTCAGCGAGCCGGGTCTGGTCAAGGAGCTCGTCGACACGGCGGTCTCCTTCCTGGTCAGCATCGTCGGCGAGCCGTTGCTCGGCGCGCGTCCGGAGCTGCGCTACCAGGCCCAGTCGCTCTGGGAGCTGGTCTCGGCCAAGGCCGCCGGGCTCGGCCTGCCGCTGATCACCAAGCTCGACGGCGTCATCGTCCGCCGTCCCGAGGTCCTCCCTTCCGTCGAGCCGCGGCATCTGGCCGGCGGCGTCGACCGGCGCAGCGGCGAGACCATCTGGCAGGCCTCGGAGAGCCCCGACGGCCGCTACGTGGCGCGGGCCGGCGCCGACCGCAAGGTCCTGGTCTGGGAGCGCGCTACGGGGCGGCTCGTCAAGACGATCACCCTGGAGGACGCGCGCCAGAGCTACGGCGACCTCGCCAACTCGCTGGGCGCCGGCTGGACCGCGGAGGGCAAGCTCCTCGTCACGACCCTCCACGACCGCGAAGGGCTTCATTCCGGCAAGGGTTCGTTCAACCTGGTCCGCGCGTTCGACGTCGACGGCGCCGAGGGGGCGCTCGGGCCCGCCGACGCGGCTAGCTCGGCCGAGGTCGACGGGGTCTACGTAATCCGGCACATGCCTCAGGGCCCGAACGGCCAATATCTGGCCGCCGGGGTCGAGCTGCGGGGCGACGACCGCGCCTATCTCGGAGCGGAGACGCGGTTCTTCGCGCTGGACGGACGCGAGCTCGCGCGCATCCCCGAGGCCGTGCTGCTCGACGCTCAGGACGGGTTGACGCTGACGGCCAAGCCGGCCAAGTCCGTTCCGGGCATGGCGCTCTGGGACACCTCCGACCCCGCCGCGCCGCGCGACGCCACGCCGACTTGGATGCGGGAGTGGAACGCCTCCTGGCAGGCGCGCTCACGGGCCAAGGTTAGCTACGGCTGGTGGCCGGCCCCCGAGGCGCGGCTGGCCTCCGTCGCGGGCCGGCCCGCCGTGATGATCCATGACGCCGGTTCCTTTGGCTTCTTCGACCTGGAGACCGGGCGGAAGCTCCAGTCCCTCGAGGTCCCCCACGGCTGGAAGCCGGAGCCGTTCCTGAGCGACGCCGCCGGCGCCTACGCCGCGGCGGTCGTCTCGGCCCACGGCCGCTTCGGCGGGCGGCGGCCGCAGCGCCTGATGGTCTGGGACCTGTCGACGGGAGAGATCCTCATCGAGGTCGAGACCGAGGACCTCCAGCAGCTGTCCTTCAGCGCGGACGGCCGGCGCGCGGTCGTGGCCGGGAAGGGCGGCGTCTCGCTCTTCGAGCTGCCGGCGCCGGCGACCTGAGCGCTCCCTAGAACGGGAACAGCACGCCGCGCTCGCGCAGGCGCTCGAACTTGTCGGCCGAGAACTCGTAGAGCCGCGCGGGCCGCGGCAGGCCTTCCTCGCGCTGTTCCTTAGTGGCCTTGAGCACCTCGAGAGCCAATACCTTGCGCCGGAAGTTGCGCTTGTCGATCTTCCGTCCCAGCACCGCCTCGAACACCTTCTGGAGCTCGGTCAGCGTGAAGCGCTTCGGGACGAGGCCGAAGCCCGCCGTCGACCAGTCCAGCTTCCAGCGCAGGCGCTGGAGAGCGTAGTCGAGGATGGCGGGATGGTCGAAGGCCAGCGCCGGGGGCTCGTGGGCGTCGAACCACTCCGCCTCGGCGGCGTCGCCGCCGGCGGCCGGCCGCGCGGCCGCCGCGGCCTCGGGGGAGAGCAGGGCGAAGTAGGCCACCGCGAGGACGCGTCCGCGCGGGTCGCGCTTGGGCTCCCCGAACGTGAAGAGCTGCTCCAGGAAGGCGGCGTCGACGCCGGTCTCCTCGCGAAGCTCGCGCCGCGCGGCGCCTTCGAGGCCCTCGCCGTCGCGCAGGAAGCCTCCGGGCAGCGCCCAGCGTCCCTCGAACGGCGGGACGCCGCGCTTGATGAGGAGGACGCGCAGCTTGCCGCGCGTGACGGCGAAGATGACTATGTCGACGGCTGCGCGCAAGGGCGCCATGGACGGAATATAGCTCATTTAGGGTGTCAATTATACACTAATGCAAGGCCCAGGAAGACCTAGAGCGGCTTACACTTCCAGAGCGCTAGGCCCGTGGAGGCGTCGGGCAAGCGCGCCAGAGGGGCGCCGCCGACCTCTTGGATGCAGACCTCGGCGGCGAAGACCCGGGAGCCCGGGAACAGGTGACCGCTCCAGGTGCGAAGCTCGGTGTCGCCCAAGGCGGCGTGCAGGTGGAGGAACGGCTTGCCTTCCTTGAGAGACACGTTCCCTTGGCAGGAGACGATCTCTAGGTCTTCCTTGAAGACCCTGTCGTGATAGCGGTGCCGGGCCTGGTCGTAGTAGCCGAGCTTGGCCTCGTCGACGGCGCCGATGATGGAGATCCAGCCCTTGCGGACCTTGTTCTCGACGCAGAAGGCCGTCACCCGCTCGTGAATGTCCGAGCCGAGCGGCAGGGAGAAGAGGAATCGTCGGGTGGGCATGCGAAAAGATAGCATAGGCGCCGATGAAGAGGCTTTTGGCGGCGTTCATCGTCCTTCTACTTGTGATGGGCGCGGCCGCGCTGGCCCTGGACCGCCTGCTCGAGCCCGGCGTGCGCATGGCGCTCGAACGCCTGGGACCGCAGGTGGCCGGCGTCGAGGTGACCCTCCGCTCGTTTACGGTCTCGCCGTTCACGGGGCGCCTGCGCCTGCGCGGGCTGGTGATCGGCAATCCCAAGGGCTACAAGACCCGCAGCGCCATGGAGCTCGGCGAGGTCCGCGTGGCGCTGAGCCTGCGTTCGCTGCTCAGCGACACCGTCATCGTCAAGGAGGTCGTGGTCCGCGGCGCCTCGGCGACCTACGAGCTGGGGCCCGGCGGCAACAACCTCGGCGTCATCGGGCGCAAGGTCGAGTCCTTCAGCGCTTCGAGCCCGCCTAACTCCAAGGACGGGTCGACGAAGAACCTCATCGTGCGCCAGTTCCGTTTCGAGGGCGGCAGGCTCCGGTTCAGCGCGGCGCTCATGGGCGGCAAGGCCTTCGAGCTGCCCGTCCCCGACGTCCACCTCGAGGACATCGGGGGGGCCAAGGGCACCTCGCCGGCCAAGGCCGGCGCGCAAATGCTGGGCGCGGTGACGGCCAGCGTCGGCAAGACGGCTCTGGGGGCGGCCAAGGCCCTGGCCGAGCAGGTCGGCTCGGCAGCGAAGACCGCCGGCAAGGTGCTGGGCGGGATCAAGAAGCTGTTCAAGTAGGCGCGCTACTCCTTATCCTCAAGCCCTTTGGGGGCAAGGCTGGAAAGCCGGGTGGCCAGCCATGAGGGTTTTTTATCCTCGATTTCGGCGCGTTCTTTGCATGCCACCGCCGTGCGAACGATATGCGCGCCGATATACCGGATCGGTTCCGGGGGGAACAGCCCGACTGATTTTTGCACCAAGGGATAGCGCGCCCAGCGATCGTCGCGTCCGAGCGCCAGACTGGCTAAAACCTTGCCGCCGATGACGCTGGGTCCAACGCCGTTGCCGCTCCACCCCACTCCGTAGATTATCTGCTCCTGCCGTTCAAAGCGGCCCATTAAGGGAAGTGAATTCGGCGTCCGATCGATGGGGCCGCACCAGTCATGGGTGACGGCGACGTCTTTGAGCTCCGGGTAGTAGCGGCGGAAATCGGCTTCGACTGTTTTCGCGCGGTCCGTATTCCGGTCGAAGTCATCACCGATCGAGCCGCCGAACGCGATGCCCCAGCCGCCTTTTCCAAAGGCGATGCGTGAATCCTCAGTGACTCGGTAATAGTCGACCATCACTTGAGAGTCCGTGATTCCTTCTCCCCCGGTCCAGCCCGTCTTTTCAATCGCGGTTTTGGCGGGAGCGGTCATGATCATGTCGCTTGTGATGGGAACGATACGCCGCGCCAATTCCGTGATCCCTGCGGCCCATGCGTTATTGGCGATGATGAGCTTGTCCGCGGTCAGCAAGCCTTCGGGCACCTTGATCTTGACGGGGCGGGTCCGAGTGAATGAAAGCACCTTGGTGTGTTCAAAAATACGAACCCCGCGCTCAAGGGCCACTTTGCGCAATCCGCGCGCGAGCCTTGCGGGGTGAAGCATCGCTGCCGTTGTGTCCACGATGCCGGCGCGATGCGCGCAAGACCCCGAGCGGCGGGCGATCTCATCCGGGGGGAGCCGCCGAAAGACGTCGACTCCTAGATTTTCGCAAAGGCTGGCCACGCTCTCCCACGCGTTAATTTGAGCGTTGGAGGTCGCCGTCCAAAGCCAGCCCGATTTCTTGAACTGAACGTCGAGATGATGCTCGCCGCAAAATCGCTGTATCTCATCGATCGCGGCTTGAGAGTCCTTGGCGATCGCGGCGCCCTCCTCTCGCCCGCACAATCTCACGAGGGAGGAGATCTTCGGCCACCAGGACAGCGCAAAGCCTCCGTTTCTCCCGGAGGCGCCGCCGCCGCAGATATCCATCTCGATTAGGGATACTTCGCAGGAGGGGTCCTGCTGCTTGATTCGAATGGCTGTCCACAGGCCGACATAACCGCCGCCGACGATGGCTATATCGGTCTTAAGCGCGCCCTTTAAAGGCGGGGCGTCGGGCTGATCGCCGGCGACTTGCTCAAGCCAATAAGACCGGTGTTTCCGCGGTGGTTTTGGGGTCATCCGATGACTTTCCTGAATCAAATAATCGTTGATGGTACAACTCCGGGCTTACCGCGCGCCAGTGGCCCCCGGCCTCCAAGTTCCCGGGGTTTGGCTACGGCAGAATTTACGCGCTTCGGGCGCGTGGCTTGAAGATTGCTAACGGCCGCAATCCTTCAAGCTCGAACAGATCAACGGCGACGGAACGGTATTGGGCCAGCTACGTGCACGCTT
>JACPXC010000036.1 GCA_016196755.1 Elusimicrobiota bacterium | reverse complement strand
ATTCCCAATCGAGCTCACGGCGCTACAGAAGCTGCTGCTCAGGTTGTTGGAGGTTCCCCGAGAGCCATACTCCTAGGACGGGCACGCGGACGAGGCGGGATAATTCAGAAAACGTCTACCCGCGAGTTGCGGAATGTAGGGTCCACGAGCCGATCTCCCGCCTATTCCGGATCTCCCCGTACCGCTTGGCGCGCGAGTGGGGGCTTCCCCCCAAAGAGACGTTGGGCGCCTTTCTCATCGGCACCCGGCAGGGGATCTTCGACCTGGAGTGGAGCATCCGCTGCCCGTCCTGCTTCGGCCCGGCCGACGTGCAGGAAGAGCTGGCGGCTCTAAAGAATCACGCGCATTGCGCCGGCTGCCGGGTGGACATAGACAACGCGGCCTTGGATTCCGAGGTCGAGGTCTGCTTCAAGGTCGGCGGGAGCGTCAGGCCGGACGAGCCGCCGCATTTCACCGAGATCATCAAGGCCTGGGTCACGTTCGATTTCCTGCAGAAGAAGGAAGTCGCGCCCGGAAGCAAGTGGGTCTACGACGCCGACATCCCCGCGGGCCCCTACAAGGTTTTCACGGACGGCTTTCGGGCCCGCGCGGCCTTCTTGGTCGAGGCCGCCGCGAAGACGCCCGACAAAGAGATCCGTTTCGACCTCAAGGAGAACGGGCTCGAGTGGCATGCGGGGGCGCGCGCGCCGGGCCGATATGCGATCCGGTTCAGGAATTCGACGGCGTCGCCCGTGAACTTCAACTTCGCCCGCGCCCTGGAAGCGCCGTGGGTGTCGGGGCTCGATGTGGCGTCGAACCAGCTTTTCCGCGACATGTTCTCGGGGGAACTCATCTCCGCGGACGCCTCCTTCAGCGTCAAGAACATCGTCCTGCTGTTCACGGACATACGGGGCTCGACGGACCTCTATGAGCGGCGCGGGGATGCGCGCGCCTACGCCCTGGTCAAGGAGCATTTCAGGATACTGTTCGAGTCGGTCCGTCGTCACAACGGCGCCGTCGTCAAGACGATCGGCGACGCCGTCATGGCCAGCTTTCTCACTCCCACGGACGCGATGGCCGCGATCTTCGACGCGCACGACCGCTTCGAGATCTTCAATGAGCGGTCCTCGGAGAACCCCATCGTCATCAAGGCCGGGGTGCACGGCGGAGCCTGCCTCGCCGTGACGCTCAACGACGCGCTGGACTATTTCGGGAGGATGGTCAACCTCGCGGCGAGGATCCAAGGGGAATCACGGGGCGGGGACATCGTCGTCTCGAGGACGCTGCATGGCTCCGCCGGGGTCGGGAAGATGGCAAGCGACCTCGGCTGGAGCGCGTCCGTCAAGACGGCGGGGCTCAAGGGGATCGAGGACGAGGTCGGGCTGGTGGTGCTGACCCGCGGCCGCTGACGCCGCCGGCGCGCGTCAGTCCAGGCCGAGCGAGAACCTTACGGCGCGCTCCAACTCGGCGAGTTTCGCTTGGGATAGGACGGCGAGCCGGCGGGTGAGCAGAGGTTTTTCGACGGTAAGGATGTTGTCCGCGTTGATGACGCAGTCCTTCGCCAGCCCGTCTGTCTTAGAAAGAGCGACCTCGGTAGGTAGGCCGCGGACTCGCGTGGTGAGGATGGCCACAGTGACGGAGTTGCGGACCGCGACCCCGCGTTCCCGCGTGATGATCGCTACGGGGCGAGGGCCGACGGGCGCAGGCAGCACCCCCCACCAGACCTCTCCGCGATGCATCACCAGGGCTCGTTCGCGATGACTGATAAGCTGGCCTTGGTCAGGGCCCGGATCTCCTCGGGGTCCTCTGGATGGGCGCGGTAGCCCGCCTCGTAGCGCGCTTCCATCTCCCGGATCTCGAGTGCCTTGAGATAGGTTTCAAGGGCTTTGGTGTAAAGGGCGCTGCGGGACTGCTTGGTCTTGCGGCGCGCCTGTTCGGCTTTCTGGTAAGTCGCGGACGGCAGACTGACTGCGGTTTTTATCGTCATGGGATCCCCGGTATAACAATAATTATACCAGAGGTCTATTTGCTGTGCCACCCCCACTAGTACGCCGACCCCCCCGAAAAAGTTCCCTTAACTATCCCCGGGGATAGTTCGATAGAATCCGCCATGCTCCGAATCGCCGCCGTCCTCCTCCTCGCCGTCCTGCCCTGCGCCGCAGCCCTCCCGTCCTATGAGGTCGAGTCCCGCGTCGAGGCGCTTCTCGGCAAGATGACCTTGGAGGAGAAGCTCGGCCAGCTCCAGCAGCTCGACGGCGAGGCCAACGGCGAGTTCCGGCCCGAGCACCTGGAACTGGCGCGCAAAGGCCTGCTCGGGTCGACCTTGAACGTCCGGGGCGCCAAGCGCGTCAACGAGCTCCAGCGCGCGGCGCTCGAGTCGCGGCTCAAGATCCCCATCCTGTTCGCCTTCGACGTGATCCACGGCTACCGGACGGTGTTCCCGATCCCTATGGGCGAGGCGGCCAGCTGGGACCCCGCGGCCGTCGAGCGCGCGGCGGCGGTGGCCGCGCGCGAGGCCGCGGCGGCCGGGGTCAAGTGGACCTTCGCGCCGATGCTCGACATCGCCCGCGACCCGCGTTGGGGGCGCGTGGCCGAGGGCTCGGGCGAGGACCCCTATCTCGGCTCCGCGATGGGAGCCGCCCGGGTCCGCGGCTTCCAGGGCTCCGACCCGTCCGCGCCCGACAAGGTCCTGGCCACCGCCAAGCACTGGGCCGGCTACGGCGCCGCCGAGGGCGGGCGCGACTACAACACCACCGAACTCTCGGAGTCGACCCTGCGCGACGTCATCTTCCCGCCGTTTCGCGCGGCGCTCGACGCCGGGGCCGCCACGGTCATGACGGCGTTCAACGACTTAAACGGCGTCCCGGCCTCGGCCAACCCCTTCCTCCTCACCCAGGTCCTGCGCCGCGAATGGGGCTTCGACGGGGCGGTCGTCAGCGACTATACGGCGATCCCCGAGCTCATCAACCACGGCTTCGCCGCCGACGGCGCCGAGGCGGCCAAGAAGGCCCTGAGCGCCGGCGTCGACATGGAGATGGTGAGCCGTCTCTACGCGCGGAACTCCGCCGGCCTCCCGCCGGCCGCCGTCGACGCGGCCGTGCGCCGGGTCCTGCGCGCCAAGCTCCGCGCCGGGATCTTCGAGAAGCCTTTCGCCGACGAAGCCGCCGAGGCCGCGGCCCTGCTGACGCCCGCCCACCGCGCCGCGGCGCGCGAGATGGCCCGGCGCTCGATGGTCCTGCTCAAAAACGACGGCGGCGTACTGCCGCTCAAGAAAGAAGGCACTCTGATGGTGCTCGGTCCCCTGGCTCTGAGCCGCCTCGACCAGCTCGGCTCGTGGACCGGCGACGGGCGCATGGAGGACGCGGTGTCGATGCTCGACGGCATCCGCGCCGCCGCGCCCGAGCTCGACGTGGTGTTCTCGGAGAAGGGCCCGGTGCGGCCTGACGCCGACGCCGTCCTGCTTTTCTTGGGCGAGGCGGCGGCCATGAGCGGCGAGGCCGCCGCGCGCGCCTCGCTGGCCCTGCCCGGCCGCCAGCTCGAGCTGGCCCGCAAGGCCGCCGCTTCGGGCCTGCCGGTCGTCGTCGTGCTGATGAACGGCCGCCCGCTGTCGATCCCCCGGCTCGCCGAGACCGTCCCGGCCATCCTCGAGGCCTGGTACCCCGGCACCGAGGGCGGGCCCGCCTTGGCCGACGTCCTCTTCGGCGACGCCGCGCCGGGCGGCAAGCTGCCGATCGGATTTCCGCGCTCGGTGGGGCAGGTCCCGCTCTACTACGCGCACAAGAACACCGGCCGCCCGTCGGACCCGGCCAACAAGTACACCTCGAAGTACCTCGACCAGGACGACCAGCCGCTGTTCCCCTTCGGCTTCGGCCTGACCTACACGACCTTCACGCTCTCGGGCCTGCGGCTCGACGCCTCCACCGTGGCCGTCGACGGCACCCTGGGCGTCTCGGTGGAGCTGGCCAACGTGGGCCGGCGCGCGGGCGACGAGACGGTCCAGCTCTACGTCCGGGACCTTGCCGCCGGCGTCACGCGCCCGGTCCGCGAGCTCAAGGGCTTCGAGCGCGTCACGCTGGCCCCCGGACAGCGCAGGCGGGTGTCGTTTACGCTCGGGCCGCAGGAGCTCGGCTTCCACGACGCGGGGGGACGCTTCGTCGTGGAGCCGGGCGCCTTCAAGCTCTGGGCGGCGACGAGCTCGGTGGGCGGCCTCGAGGCGGACTTCAGCGTCGCCCCGCGCGGCTTCAAGCTGGGCCCGGCCGACGAGGCTTTTCTCGAGGACTTGGGCCGCCGCGCGTTCCGCTTTTTCGAGGAGCACAGCGACCCCGCCACCGGCCTGGTCCGAGACCGCGCGCGGGCCGACGGCTCGGCGCACGACGAGGGTCATCGCCACGCCGCCAGCGCGGCCGCCACCGGCTTCGGCCTCAGCGCGCTCTGCGCGGCCTCCGCGCGCGGCTGGCTGCCGTCCGCCGAGGCCGCGGCGCGCGCGCGGCGCACCGTGGAGTTTCTGGCGACCAAGGCCCCGCGCGAGCATGGCTGGTTCTACCATTGGATGGACGCGCGCGACGGTTCCCGGATATGGAACAGCGAGGTCTCCTCGATCGACACGGCGCTCTTGTTGGCCGGCGTCCTCAGCGCGCGGCAGTGCTTCGCCTTCGACCGCGAGCTCGTCCGGCTGGCCACCGAGCTCTACGCGGCGGTCGACTTCCCGTGGATGCGCGGCGGCCATCCGGCTCTTCTCTCCCACGGCTGGACCCCGGAGAAGGGCTTCTTGCCCCATCGCTGGGACGACTACAGCGAAGGACCTCTGCTCTACGCGCTGGCCCTGGCCGCGCCCCGGCACCCCCTGCCGCCGGAGTCCTGGCGGGCCTGGCGGCGGACCACGACGAGCTACGGCGGCTACCGCTTCCTGCACGCCGGGGCGCCGCTGTTCACGCACCAATATCCCCAGGCCTGGCTCGACCTGCGCGGGCGCCATGACGGCGGCCCGTCCGGCGTCGACTATTTCGCCAACTCCACCCTGGCCACCCGCGCCCACCGCCGATTCTGCCTGGACCTGGCCAAGGAGTTCCCGGGCTACGGTCCGGACATCTGGGGCGTCACCGCCTCCGACGGCCCCAAGGGCTACCTGGCCTGGGGCGGGCCGCCGCGCCATCCCGAGCTCGACGGCAGCGTGGTCCCCTGCGCCGCGGCGGGCTCCCTGGCCCATACGCCCGACATCTCCCTGCCCGCCCTCAAGGCCATGAAGGCGCGCCATCCCAAAGCCTGGGGGCGCTACGGCTTTGCCGACGCCTTCAACCCGCGCACCGGCTGGGTGGCCCGCGACGTCATCGGGATCGACGTCGGGATCACCTTGCTCGCCGCCGAGAACCTGCGCTCGCAGTCGAGCTGGCGCTGGTTCATGGCCAACCCCGAGCTGCCCTGGGCGCTCGACGCCGCCGGCCTGAGATAGGATGGCGCGCGACCGCTACGCGGTCCTCGAGATCGGGGATTTCCGCTGGGCGCTCCTGGCCCGGCTCTTCGACTCCTTCGGCAACCAGATGATGGGCGTGGCCGCGGCGTGGCAGATCTACCAGTTGACCAAGTCGCCGCTCCACCTGGGCTTCATCGGCCTGGCCGAGGGCCTGCCGTTCATGGCCGCGGCGCTCTGGGCCGGCAGCCTGGCCGACCGCAGCGAGAAGCGCGCGATGATCACGGCGGCGAAGGCCGGCATCCTCGTCCAGGCCCTGGGCCTGGCGTACCTGTCCGGGCTCGAGTCGCCGCCGCTCCTGCCGTTCTACGCCTGCCTGGCCTGGGGCGGCTTCTCGCGCAGCCTGCTCTGGGCCTCGGCCTCGACCTATGTGCAGGGCGTGGTCCCCAAGGAGCTCTTCCCGAAGGCCGCGGCCTGGAGCACCGGGGTCCTTCATGCCGCCACCATCGCCGGTCCGGCCCTGAGCGGCGTGGTCTTCGACCGCTGGGGCGCGCGCGCGGCGTTCTCGACCGTCTGCGTCCTGTTCGCGGCCGCCGCGCTCTGCGCCCTGCGCCTGCGCCCGATGCCTGCCCGTCCGCAGGCCGCCGCCCCGGGCTGGGACGGCTTTCTCTCCGGCCTGCGCTTCGTGCGCGGCGAGCCGGTCGTCCTCGCGGCGATGAGCCTCGACATGTTCGGGGTCATGTTCGGCGGCGTGAAAGGGGTCCTGGCCATGTTCGCCGTCCTGCTCGGCGTCGGCGCCTCGGGCCTCGGTCTCCTGCAGGCCGCGCCCGCCTTGGGGGCCCTGCTCACCTCGCTGCTCATGGTCCATCGGGACCCGTTCCGGGAGTCCGGCAAGACCTTCATCTCCTGCGTGGCTCTCTTCGGCCTGTCGATGATCGCCTTCGCGCTGTCGCGGAACTTCTGGCTGTCGGCGGCGCTGTTGGCCTTCGGCGGGGCGGTCGACTGCGTCGGGATGATCCTGCGCTCGAGCATCTACCAGGCGGTGACCCCCGAGGGACTGCGCGGGCGCGTCAACGCCGTCAACGGCATCTTCATCCGCTCCTCCAACGAGATCGGGGTGTTCGAGTCGGGGCTGGCCGCCCGGTTCATGGGCCTGGCGCCATCGGTGGTCTTCGGCGGCTGCATGACCCTGGTCAGCGTCGGCGTGGCGCTGGCGCTGGCTCCCGCGCTGTGGCGCTTCCGCCTGGCGCCGGACCCGGATCAATAACAGCGCTCGACGAGGTCGGCCACGCGCGCGTCGACCGACTCCATGCTGTCGCGCTCGGCGCGGTCGAGCGGGTCCACACCCAGCAGCTTGTTGGCGCGCACGAGGCGGTAGAACTCCTGGCGCAGGGCGTTGGAGCGGATGTCCGAGCCCGGGTTGTGGGTCACCGAGCGCGGGTCGAACCTGGGGTCGAGCAGGCGCGCGGCCCAGAAGCGCGCCTTGAGCTCCATGGTCTCCTCCTGGAGCCGCCCGGCCTCCTCTTCCCAGCCCGAGCAGGAGCGGTCGTTGGGGGCGTCGCGGAACGGGTCGGGCACCAGGCGCACCAACGGGGCGGGGAAGCGCGCGGGGTCGGGGGCGCGCACGTCCCAGAGCGCGCCGACCGGCATCGACTCCTGCTCCCATTCCTTCTCGACGCGCACGCTGGCGGCGCCGAGTACGCGCGCCGAGCGCGCGTCGATGATGCGGGCGTGGACCTCGACGCGGCGGTCGTTGAGCGTCACGAAGGTGCCGGTGATGATGGCGTCGACGCCGAGCATGCGCCCGACCTCGCCGGCCTGGCGCGGGTCGACGACGCCGAGGCCGCCGAGCTTCTGCTCGTCTAGGACCTTGTCGAGCAAAGTGCGCTCGACGACGTCCATGCCGCCGAGTTGGGCCAGGCGGGAGACCAGCCGCTCGGCCAAGATCATGCCGCCCTCGTTGTCCTGGGCCCCGGCCGAGGTGAATCCTATGACCGCCGCGCGGCGGACCTGGCCGTGCTTGGCCGCGGCGGTGAGCTCCCGGGCCAAGCCCAGGTAAGGGTCCCCGCCCCAGGCGGGGGCCGCCAGGGCTAGAATCCCTGCGGCGACGGCGAAGCGGTGGGCGAGTGAAGACATGGGTGCCGTTAGGCGCTTGGTCTTCGGTAGCCTAGCCGCCCCAGAGGGGCCCGTGGCTTTGCGTCGCCGGGTTGCCCCGGTTTTGCCGTTATCGGACTGTCCTAACCTTTACCCGGATAGCCCGGAAAGGGCAATTCACCGGACTGTAACCGAAAGTAACGCGCTTGTTACCGGAGGGGAGCTACCGACGGAAGAGAGCGGCCAGCGGGGCGCGGAGAAACCACGTCGTCAGCGCCGCGGCGGCCAACGCCAGGCCGGCGGTGGCGGTGAAGACGCCGGCCGGCGAGAGCGCCAAGAGCGAGCTCAGCGCCCAATAGAGCCCCGCGCTGCCGAGGATGGCCGCGAAGGTCATGAGGTTGCTGATCCCGAGGAAGCGCCCGCGCGCCTCGGGAGGGCTCTCCTTCTGAAGATGGGCGTTCAGGGGGATGTAGAAGAAGCCGGCCGCCACGCTCAGGACGGCCAAGTCGATGAAGCTGCGCACGAGCGAGCCGCCGCCGAAGAGCCCGAGGTCCAAGAGGGCCAAGGCCACGCCGATGGCCCCCAGCGGCACGACGCCGAGCTGGACTTTGTCTTTCGACGTCTGTCCGGCCAGCACGGCCCCGAGCCCGGTGAAGAGCCCGATGGCGGTGAGCATCGCCGTGACCATCCCCGTGCCGACGCCGAGCGTCTGGGCGCCGAACAGGAAGATGTTCATCTGGACGATCGACGACAAGAGCCAGAAGAAGGCGATCGCCGCGGCGGTGCGCACGAGGTTCCAGGGCATGCGCGGCCGAGGGCCGTCTTCCTTTTTTTCCGCCGCGACGGACCCCGTCTCGGCCAGCCGGCGGCTGTTCCACCAGCCCATGACGGCCGCCGCGCCGAAGGCCAGCGACGCCCAGGCGCCGACGCCCCAGGAGGCCAGGGCGCCGCCGATGGCCGTGGCGGCGATCAGCGATATGAAGGTGGCCAGCTCGATCCAGCCGTTGGCGGCGCTGAGATCCTTGGAGTCGACCCGCTCGGCGAGCAGACTGTACTTGGCGGGACTCATGACGGCGCTCAGGGTCCCCATGGCGGCGATGACGGCCGCCGCCCCCCAGTACGAGCCCAACGCCAACGCCGAGGCCCCGGCGACGGCGAGGACCAGCTCGGCGGCCTTGATGCGGCCGATGAGCGCGGCCTTGTCGGTGCGGTCGGCCAGGCGTCCGGCCCAGACCGACAAGATGAGATAGGGCGCGGTGAACAGCGCCGTGGCCAGGCTCACGAACATCCCGGCCTGCGCGGGTGCTAAGGTGGCGGTGACCCAGGCGCTGAAGAAGGTCTTGAAGGCGTTGTCGTGGAGGATGCCGAAATAGTGGGTGCGGATCAGCGAGCGCAGGCCGGTGGGCTGGGGGATCTCGGTGCCGTCGGGGGCGGTTTGTTTGGGGAGAAGTCCCAGCCGCGAGGGCGCGGCCAGGCCGCTGCCTTGGGAGACGGGCGTGTGGATGCCGGCGTCCGACTGCGAGCCGCCGTCGAAGACCGCGTTGAGGTAAGAGGGAGCGGAGGCGAAGGAGAGCTTGGCGGCCAGTGTCTTGAGGGTGGGGGCGGCGGCGGACTTGGCCTGAGTTTCCGGGGCTGGTGTGAAGGTCGCGGCGATCCGGCCGGGGGCGGCGGCGGCGAGCGCGGTCTGGGGGGCGACTCGGGGGGCCGGTTGGATGAGGGATGCGGCGACAGCTGGAGAAGCGGCGGCTGCTTTAGGCGCGCCCGCTTGGGGCAAGACTGCGGCGACGGACGGCAGGGTCGGGGAAGGCAGCGAGGGCGACCATGAGGCGGCGGAGGGGAGGACGGGTTGGAAGCCTCCCGGGGTCGTCGTCGGCGCTATCGGCGCTGCGCGGACGCCGGGGGCGGAGGTGACGACCTGGACGCCCGTGATGCCGCCGGCCCAGGCGGAGCCGGGGGCCAGGCAGAGCGCTAGGAGCAGGGCTAAGGACTTCACCCATATAAGGTAGCAGGGAGGGCCGTCAGTGTCTTGGGCCGCCGGGCCCGAAGGCCCGGGTCTTCAGTCCCAGGGGGTGGAGGGAACTTTTCCGGGTCGAAAGCGTACTAGTGGAATGGACCTCCCCCCGATCCGTCTCGCGCCGGGCGCGCTCGGCCGTCTCCTCGTGACCCTGCCCTACTCTCCCGAGCGGGTCGCCCGCATCAAGACGATAGAAGGCCGGCGCTGGCTGCCGGAGGAGAAGGCCTGGAGCGTCCCCGACAAGCCGGGGATGCTCGAGCGCCTGCGGGCCCTCTTCGCCCCGGAGACGATAGAGACCGTCGCCGCGCCCAAGGCGCCGCCCGGGCTCATCGAGGAGTTGACGCGGGCCCTGCGGACCCGGCACTACAGCCGGATGACCGAGAAATCCTACGCCGCCTGGACCAGGCGCTTCCTATCGTCTAGCCCCGGCGCCCGTCCGGAAGACGTCGGACCCTTCCTGTCCGGCCTAGCCTGCGGCGAGGGCGTGGCCGCCTCCACCCAGAACCAGGCCCTCAACGCGCTCCTGTTCTTCTTTCGCGAAGTGCTCGGAAAAGACCTGGGCAGCCTCGAGGGCGTCGTCCGGGCGAAGCGGCCCGCGCGCGTCCCCGTCGTCTTGACCCGCGACGAGGTGTCCCGGATCCTCTCCGGGATGACCGGGACGCCGTGGCTGATGGCGATGCTCCTCTACGGCGCCGGCCTCCGCCTCATGGAATGCTGCCGCCTCCGCGTGAAGGACTTGGACTTCTCCCAAAACCAGCTGGTCGTCCGCGCCGGCAAAGGGGACAAAGACCGGCACACGATGCTCCCCTCCGCCCTGGCCGCCCCCCTGACGCGCCACCTCGAGGCCGTGAAGCGCCAGCATCAGCAAGACCTGGCCATGGGCCTCGGAAGCGTGGAACTTCCCGGGGCCTTGGCGCGGAAAAACCCGAACGCTCCGCGCGACTGGGGCTGGCAGTGGGTCTTCCCCGCCACCAGCCACTATCGCGACAGCCAGACGGGCGAGCGGCGGCGCCACCACCTTCACGAGTCCGTCCTTCAGCGCGCCTTCAAGGAAGCGCGGGAAAAGGCCGGGGTCGTCAAGCCGGCCGGCTGCCACACCTTGAGGCATTCCTTCGCCACGCACCTGATGGAGGACGGCTACGACATCAGGACCGTCCAGGAGCTCTTGGGGCATAAGGACGTGAGCACCACGATGATCTACACCCATGTCCTCAACCGGGGCGGGCGCGGAGTGCTGAGCCCGGCGGACAAGCTGGGAGGGGGGGTAGGGAGGGGGGGCGGAGAGGGGGCTTGAAAGGGGGGCGGACGCGCTATACAGTGCTAGAGGCGGTTTGCATACACTGACCAGCTTTGGCAGTGTATCAGGGACGCAGGGGATGAGGCCGAAGAGAATCGCGATGGTTTCCTGGGCATTTATCAGAGGCCGTCGTTTTTTTGGCCGTAATACACTGACCGATGGATTCTTAAGTTATGGTCACTGAGAGCGGCCGCAAATTTGGGTGTGATAACGGATAGCGGCGGCTTGGAAGACCGGCATAACTGGGTGTGGAGACTAATGACGCGGCCGCAGGAAAACAGACTCTGGAGCACCGGCAGAACTGGGCGGAACGGCGATAGCTGATGACGGACCATAACTTCGGCTGCTGCCGACCGCGGCCTCGGACGGGGAGAAGCCGCGACCGAGGCCGCGGCGGCAGAGCCCATCGTTATGGTCACTGAGAGCGGCCGCAAATGGGGTCGTGATAACGGATAGCAGCGCTTGGAAGACCGGCATAACTGGGCGTGGAGACCAATGACGCGGCCGCAGGAAAACAGACTCTGGAGCACCGGCAAAACTGGGCGGAACGGCGATAGCTGATGACGGACCATAACTTCGGCTTCTGCCGACCGCGGCCTCGGACGGGGAGAAGCCGCGACCGAGGCCGCGGCGGCAGAGCCCAGCGTTAGGCGGACGAAAATGAAAACGACAGAATTCCATCGATGCGTCATGTTATTTGGAATCGCAGTAGGTTTGCAGGGGTGCCAGACGTTTCCGGTCGCAGAACCAGTTGTCCCGGAGCGAAGCAGGATTACTGTATTTGCTTTTCGCCAACTGAGCGGCGGGCGCCCGATAAGGGATGACGACTTGGCTGCCACAACCGAAATGCTCCTAAATGAGAAGGGCTTCCAATTGATAAATCGACGTGATGTCGAATCGATTCTGAGCGAAGCAGAATTCTCTCTTACGGGCGCGGTTCGCCCTGATCAGGCTCTGGAAATTGGAAAATTGTCCGGCTCCCAACTTCTGGCAAGTATAACGCGCGTCGACTATTCAAACGGGTCGATGTACACTGCCCGACTTACGGACCTCACTTCCGGCCAAGTGGTCAATGTGACCCAAAATTGGACCAAAACTCCTGGAAATCCCTTCCCGAAGCTTATCGATGACCTCGTCGTAAGGACTCGCCAAGTCGATCGAGTCCAGGAGTCTAATGAGAGATACTGCAACATGAATAGCATCGAATTCGGTTGGAAGCTGTGGTTTAAGTTGCCACTTGGATGGAAAATTTTGACGGCACCCGGAGGCGGGCCTTTATTTTTTCCACTGATTCTCTATCCCTTCCAGCCCAATCAAGTGCTTGATACTCGTGATCCCATAATGGAAAGAAGGCGGCTCGCAGAAGAGGAGTGCCCGAAAATGAGGTCAGTTGGCACTGGAAGTCCTGCGAGGGGGTAGCATCGGCATGCAAAAACCATCGCTCGATTCAAAGAGCCTCCAGGCCGCAATTGACAAAATCAGGGCAGATCAGTCAGACCGTTCATGTGCTATTTTAGGCTCGGCCACATTGGAGGCGGCGCTCGAGCAGCTACTCCGCGCTGGGATGGTTCCGGACACTCCTGCCGAGCTGTTTGAAGGGACGGGCGGATTGTCGACGCTCGCAAGCAGAATCGACACGGCATTTTCACTCGGATTGATTTCCAAAGCCGAACGTAGCGATCTTCATATCTTCAGAAAAATCAGGAACGAGTTCGCGCATGATTTCCGCCATGACCTCTCGTTCGATTCGCCCGCAATCGGAGACCGCATCCGGGCGCTGGCATTGCCAGCTCTTCTCGAGGGTCGACCGGAATTTCAGGGCGGCGACCTGAGATATCGATTTTTCCTTAGTGTTGTCTTGCTCCCTACATTCCGCAACTCGCGGGCAGTCGACTTTCGAATTATACACCCGCGAGTCCTGCTGATGGCGTCAGTCTAATCCGCTATTCGTAGGAAAGCCTCCTGGCCTGGATCCGCGCCCTCAGAACCTCGAGTTCCTGCTTT
>JACPXC010000039.1 GCA_016196755.1 Elusimicrobiota bacterium | reverse complement strand
GGGGATCCAATTCGAGTACGCGGAGGCCCTCGGGATCAACAACGGGGAGAAGGACATGGACAACAACACCTCGGGGGCGGGCGACGCCGGGGGGATCAACAACGGCTCGGCGTTCCTCTGGTTCTGGCTGAGGCTGCCGTCCGCGTCGACGAGCGGCGCGGCGCAGAACGTCACCGTGACGCTGACACACACGCTGGGAGACATATAGAGGCACTTGGATGAACTCCCGTTCGTCCTCCGCTCACGCCGGGGGACGCGGCCCGAGGAGGGCCGCGTCCCCGCCGGCGGCGTCGGGGGAATGGGGAGAGAGACGGACATGAGACGCCTAAGGACCGATTTTTCGGACCCCCGGGTCCCCAAAGGGGACGCGGGTGGAGCGGACGCAAAGGAGGACGGATGAAACGCATGAGCACGACGTTCGTGCTGGCGGCCCTGATGGGGCTGGCCGGCATGGGGACGGCATGGGCCGACAGCGACCCGGGAGACGACGGCGACTCGCTGACGGTCACGGTGACGCCGGACGTGAACTACGCCATCGACATCACCACGGTCGACGCGCACCTGCAGCTCGGCGCGGTGGGCCTGGGGACCTCGACCCAGACGGCGCGGCCGGCCTTGGTGGAGTTCGGCGGCAGCGTCCTGAGCGGCCATGAGCTGAGGCTCAACGCGTCGATCGCCTCGGCCGGCACGGCCTGGGGCTTCGACAACACCCCGTCGACGGGGGCGAACACCAGCGCGGAGTCCGACAAGCTGGCGATGTACGCGCTGTTTAGCTCGACGTTCCTGACCACCGCACCGACGGGGGACAGCTTCGGGCATCCCGCGGCGGGGGCCGGGGCGTCGACGTTGGACGCGGCCATCTACGACGGCGACACCGACAGCGTCGTCTCGAACGTCCGCGCCGGAGGCGGCGTGGACGGCGGGGCCTCGTCCTCGGGACTCCAGTTCGAGTACCACGAGACCGCGGGCTTCGAGTTCGGGGAGAAGGACATGGACGACAACACCGCGGGGGGCTTCGGCGCCGGGGAGATCAACTACGGCACGGCGAACCTGTGGTTCTTCCTGCGTCTGCCCTCGGCGACGACGAGCGGGGCGGCGCAGAACGTCACGGTGACGCTGACGCACACCCTGGGCGACACCTAGGGATGACGGGACTGGAGGCATAGGAGACGCGTAGAGGCCGATGACGCAGGCAGAGCTAGGACGGCATCCACCTTCCAGGTGGCACCGGACGGCGCGGGCGGCGACGCTCGCGGCGCTGGCGCTCGCCGTCTCCGCGTTCGCCTTCTTGGCGCCGCCCATGGCGGCCGCCGGGACGTCGGACACCCTGCAGGTCACGGTCTCGCCGCGCGACGCCTGGCCTCCGGCCGCCGTGACGGACCTGCGCGCCGCCGCAGGGCTTGAAGGACAGATGCTCCTCGAATGGACCGCTCCCTTCGAGGACACAGGGATCGCCGACCCCAGCGCGTTCCCGGTGGCGTCGTACGAAGTACGCTCGGCGAGCTTCTCCGTCGCCGCAGCGGGCAGCACCACGGCCTGGACCGCCATCAGCGCTCCGCTGGCCCCAACGCCCCCGCCGCTCGTGCCCGGCAGCCTGCAGTCCATGCTGCTGACCGGCCTCGAGCCCGGGGCCACTCTGTACTTCTCGGTGAAGAGCGCCGACGACGTCGGCCTCATCTCGCCCATAGACGACCGTGCCGGCACGATCCAGCAGGCTTTCGGGCGCGTCTTCGACGCAGTGCCCCCGGCGCCGGTCGACCTGCGCGTGGTCAGCTCGGGCACCAGCGTCACGCTGGCCTGGAACGCGGTAGCGGCGCCGGACCTCGACCACTATCTGCTGCGCGTCGACACTACGGTGCCCTACGATTTCGGCGACGCCGTCGCCGTGACGATCGCCTCGACCTCGCTGAGCACCGTCTACCCGCTGACCGGCAACACGACCTTCTTCTTCCGCGTGTTCGCGGTGGACCATGGCGTCCCGCTCTACCCGGGCGAGGCCCTGGAGAGCCCGCCGTCGAACACCGTGACCCTCGGCTTGGCCTCGGCGCCGCGCCGGCCGCTGCCCCCCAACGGCTTCGACGCCGAGGCGGTCGACGGCGACATGCGCTACCGCTGGCTGCCGGTCATGGCCTTCGACGACGGCTCGCCTTACTTCAACCCGGGCAACCCGAACGCGGCCGAGCTCGACTCCTACCGGCTGGAGTGGGCGACCGCGCCGGTCGGGGCGCCGTGGAACCTGGCCGTCACGCTGCCGGCCGACACCACCGAGTGGATCGCCACGCCGCCGGCCGGCACCTACTACCGCGTGAAGGCGCATAACGTCATCGGCTACTCCGAGCCGTCGATGCTCCGCGGCACCGGCGAGCAGCAGGTCTTCGTGCCGGCGCCCGACGACGCCAGCATGCTCGAGATCGCGGCCAACAAGGACGCCCCCGTCGTCGGCGACGGCGTCAACACCGAGAGCGCCTACCGCATCGCGGCGGCCAGCCGGCCCGAGGACCTGGGCGGCCGGGTGCTCAAGTCGCTCGAGTTCTTGGCCTACAAGGGCTCCGAGGTCGACGCGACGAAGCTCGAGCTGCCGGGCATGGGCATCCTGCGCATGAAATACGACCAGGTCGGCGGCCTCGTGGTGCCCTCGGGCGTCGGGGTCCAGGCCGCGGTGGCGACGCCGGAGAACGTCGGCGTCTACTGGTACAACGGCACCAACTGGGTGCAGTTCTTCGGCAAGCTCGACGAGGTCAACAAGTACATCGTCGTGGAGACGCGTCTCTTGGGCCGCTACCAGCTGCGCTCGGTGGAACGCACCCAGGCCTTCTCGTTTGACGCCGGCGGGCTGAGCAGCCGGTTCCTGACGCCCAACGGCGACGGCCGCAACGACACGGTCATCTTCATCTACCAGAACCCGCGCGACTCCGCGGTGTCGGGCAAGGTCTTCGACCTCAAGGGCGCCTTCGTCTCGGAGATGGGCCAGGGCCCGATCGTCAACTCGCTGATGTGGGACGGCAAATCCGGCGGGTCGGCGGTGCCGGGCGGGGTCTACATCTTCCAGATCAAGGCCGAGGACTTCCTGTTCAACGGGACGGTGGTGGTCATCAAGTAAAGGGCGCCGGTCGCGGGTCGGCGTCGGCCCGCCTCCATGCGGGTTGTCCACAGGACTATCCACGTGGCGAGTCCTGTGGATAGAGGCAGACCCGTACCCTCTCGCGCTCGTCGCTTCGGTCGGCCTGCTTGCCGACGACGACCTAGAGAGTCGCTTGCGTCGTCTGGCGCGGATCGAGCGCAAGGCGCTCGGCCTGCTCCTGATCCATCTGGGGGAGTTCGACCGTCGACGGCTCTATGCGGCCTGGGCCCAGCCGTCCTCGTTCGCCTACTGCGTGAACGTTCTAGGATACTCGGAGCAGGGGGCGTACAAGCGCATCCGAGCCGCCAGAGCCGCACGGGATTTTCCCGAACTCCTTGCGCGTCTGGCCGACGGCACGGCCAACCTTGCTGTCGTGGTGATCCTCGCGCCGCATCTTCGGCCGGAGAACGTCCACGAGCTCCTCGACGCGGCGCGCGGGCGGAGCGCCCGAGAGTTGGAGACGCTCGTGGCGGGACTGGCGCCAAGGCCCGATGCGCCCGAGTGCATGCGGGCGCTGCCGGGTCCGTCTGCGCCTCCTCCGGAGGGATCTCTACTGCCTTTCGATGTCGCTGCCGCCGCGGCCACCCAGGAGGGCGGCTCCGGCGCACCAGCCCCGAAGAGCGACTCCGCCACACCGGTCGAAGGGCCGCGCGAGTCGGGAGGGGAGTCGGGAGCGCCTCGCCACGGCCCATGTGAACGTCTTGAGGCCCTCTCGACGCGGCGTTTTCTCTTCCGGTTCACCGGCGGAGCCTCGCTGCGCTCCAAGTATGACCGGGCCTTGCGCGTCTGCGGCCGCTTTCCGTCGAGCACCGCGATGGAAAGGACCTTCGAGGCAGCCCTAGACGCTCTGCTGGAAAAACGGGATCCCGAGCGCCGCCACGCCTCGCGACAGGAGCGGGGACAGGAACGTGCTCGGAGCGGGCGCTCGAACCATGCTCGGCGCCCTGCCGCGGCTCTGCGTGACGAGGTCTGGACTCGCGACCAAGGGCGCTGCACGTTCGTAGGTCCGGACGGCTCCCGTTGCCCGGAAGTGTTCGGCCTAGAGATCGACCACCAACTGCCATTCGCGCTTGGGGGTTCCTCCGAGGACGCGGCGAATCTCAGGCTCTTGTGCCGAACCCACAATCAGCTCATGGCCCGGCGCATCTTCGGGGAGCCGCCCAACGCCTCTTGATTCGCGCGAGGAGTTAACGGGAATATTTTAAAAATAGTCAATAAATTCCAATATAACTCTTATTCTAAGGTCGGAATCAAAAACCTCAAAAAAACCCATTCCCGCAACACTTAGTTCGCATTTCGGGGCGACCCTTATAGGGAGATGGGCGCCCTCTGCCGAGTCCTCTTCCTCAGCGTCGCCGCGGCCTTCGCCGCCTTCAACCCCCGCCCTCTGGCATTCTCGTTTACCAAGGCCGGCCTCTCCAACCGCTTCATCACCCCCAACGGCGACGGGCGCAACGACGTCATCGTATTCCGCTACTCGAACCCCCGCGACATCCTGGTCTCCGGCCGCGTCGTCGACCTCAAGGGCGCCCGCGTCGCCGAGCTCGCCGCGGGGACCGTCGCGGACACCTTGGTCTGGGACGGCAAGGCCGGGGGCGGCGCGGTGCCCTCCGGCGTCTACATCTACGTCATCGAGGGCGGGAGCTCGGTGTTCACCGGGACCCTGGTGGTGGTCCGGTGAGCCGCCCTTCGGGCGTCGTCCTGCTCCTGCTGCTGGCCGTCCTGCCCGCGCGGGCGGCGTTCGACGACCTCGGCGCCGGCGCCCGCGCCCCGGGCATGGGCAACGCCTTCACCGCCCTGGCCGACGACGTCCAGGCCATCCACTACAACCCGGCCGGCCTGGCCCAGCTCGAGCGGCCGCAGGCGTCGGCCGGCTACGCGCGGTTCTACATGGGCCTCTCCGACGGCTCCGACCTCGGCCTCTCGCAGTTCGCCTACGCCCACCCGCTCAGGTCCGGCCGGTGGGGCACGGGCGGCCTCCAGCTCCAGCGCTTCGCGCTCGACGACATCTACTCCGAGCAGACCATCGGCATCTCCTGGGGCAAGCTGGTGCGCTCGCGCGAGAGCCGCAAGATCCTCATGGGATTCAGCTTCAAGCAGCTCTCGCGCGGCTTCAAGCCCCCGGCGGAGGCCGCCAACGCCAAGGACAACCTCGGCGCGGTGACCGGGACCCCGGACCCGCTGCTGAGCGGCACCAACCAGAAGAGCGCCTTCGACCTGGACATGGGTGTGCTGGCCCGCCTCGGCGGCCGGACCCAGCTCGGCCTGGTGGTCAAGCACTTCATGCAGCCCGACGTCAGCTTCGGGGGGGGCGACAAGCTGCCGATGGACATCCGCCTCGGCGCGGCCTACAAGGCGCTCTGGATGAACTTGACCGGGGAGCTGCGCAGCGTGAAGGGCCCCTCCGGCTCGGCCGACCGCGACATCCTGGTCGGCGTCGAGCGCTTCTTCCCGTCCTTGACCGGCGGGAACTTCGGCGTCCGCGGCGGCCTGGGGATCGGCAGCCGCGAGTTCCGCCAGGTCTCGGCCGGCCTGTCCTACCGGATCAACAAGATCGGCATCGACTACGCCTTCCTGATGCCGATGGGCACGATCTCCGAGACCATGGGGACGCATCGGTTCTCCTTCAACTTCCACTTCGGCGCGCCCTCGCCCGAGGACGAGATCAGCGGGGCCCTGCTCGAGGACGTGCGCCGCGCCCGCGAGGGCAAGGACCCCGAGTACGGCAAGGACTACAGCGACGCCCTGCGGCCGCGCGACCTGACCGACCCGTCGCTGGCGCGCGTGAAGGCGTTGGTCGAGGTCGGCCGCTATCGCGAGGCGCGCGGCACCCTGCTCGAGCTGGCCAAAAACCTGCCCGCCGACCCCGCCCTCAACCGCCTGGCCAACCGTCTGGGCCTGGTCGTCTATTACTACTCCGAGCAGCCGAGCAAGCCGGAGAAGGCGATGGAGAACCTGGCCAAGATGATCTCGTCCTTCCTCTACGCCCGCGACCGCGAGGCCGTGCTCTTCGGCTCCTACGCCCTGAGCATGGTCCCCAACGACGCCAAGCTCGACAACTTCCTCAAGAAGGTCGAGGAGGGCGTCGGCATCCCGGCCGAGCGCCTGCCCAGCGGCCACCCGCGGACCTTCATGGCCGAGCTCCTGCAGCGCGTCGAGGCGGCCCACAACCGCGGCGACAGCGACCGCTCGCTGGCCCTGCTCGAGGACATCGCCACCCTCGACCCGGCCAACGTCCGGATGCTCGAGCGGCTGGGCTCCACGTATTACATCACCGGGCGCTATAATGAGGCCTTGGACGCCTGGAACAAGGCCCTGCCGCAGGAGAAGGACGCCGGCGAGCGCCGCGCCCTCGAGGAGTACATGGCCAAGGCCCGCGCCGCGCTGGGCCAAGCGCCCACCCAGCTCCCCGGCGGTCCGGCGGCCGCCGCCCCCGCGCCGGTCCGGGCCGTGGCGCCGATCGACCGCGCCGCGCAGGCGCTGGACGCCTCCCCCGACCAGATCGCGGCGCCGCGCAAGGTCGACCCGCGCGAGGTCGAGCGCCTCTACCAGAAGGGCGTCGAGCACTACGCCCGCGGCGAGCAGCTGCAGGCCACCGCCGCCTTCATGCGCGTCCTCCAGCTCGACCCCGAGAACGTCCCGGCGCGCCGCGCCCTCGAGCGGCTCAAGAAACGGTGAAAACGTGAGCGTACGCCTCAAGCTGGCCTTGATCCTCGCGGTGGCGATGGCCGGCGCCACGGCCGGCGCCGCCGCGGTCTTCCTGCACCTGCAGAGCCGGGCCCTGGTCCGCGCCGACGAGGAGCGCATGAACATGCTGGTGGCCCGGGCCGAGGCCGCGGCCAACGAGGCGGTGCTCTCGGGAGACATGCTGGCCTTCCTCGACGCCATCGCGTCCCTGCGCAAGGACCACCCCGTCATCGCCTCGGCGCGCGTGCGCCTGGGCGGCGACCCCTGGCGCGACGTGGGCGAGTCCCGGCCCGTGGACTCGCTCGATGAACGCAGCGCCTGGGTCCCGGGGCCGGGCGGCACCACGGCGGCGGCCGTCCAGCTCAACATCGACCAGGGCACGGCGGCCGAGGGGCGCCGGAAGGCCTACGGCCTGCTCCTGGCCGACGCCCTGCGCTCGGGAGGGGCGGCCGCGGCGGTCGGCCTCTTGGCCTCGATACTGCTCTCCGGCAGCCTCACCCGGCGCCTCGTCGAGATCGAGCGCTCGGTCGCCGGCCTGGCCGAGGGCCGCTTCGACTCGGCGCCCGAGGCCTCGGGCTCCGACGAGATCGCCCGCTTGGCCCGCGGGGTGCGCGAGGCGGGCCGCCGCCTGGGCGAGCTCGACGAGTCCAAGCGCACCTTCGTCGCGGCGGTGACCCACGAGCTGCGCGCCCCGCTGGCGGCGATGCGCCACCACCTCAAGGACCTGCGCTCGGAGGGCGGCCTGCCGGAGTCCGCCGCCAAGCGCCTGGAGTCCTTCGAGCGCAACCTGGGCCGGCTCGAGCACTTCGTCACGAGCCTGCTCGAGACCGCGAAGGTGGCGCGCGGGTCGGTGGAGCTCCGCCTGCGGCCGGCCGCCCTGGGTCCCATCGTCGAGGACGCCGCGGCCTTCTTCGCCTCGCATGCCCGCGAAGGGGGGCTCGACCTCGGCGCCGAGGTGGCCGCCGACCTCCCGCAGGCGCGCATGGACTCCGACCTCGTAGCACAGGTCATCGCGAACCTCGTCTCCAACGCGATCAAGTTCACCCCGCGGGGGGGGAGGGTCCGGGTCTCGGCCCGCAAGGGGGCCGACGGCCGGACCCTGGAGCTGGCGGTGACCGACACCGGGGCGGGGATCCCGGCCGAGGCCCAGAAGTCCCTGTTCCGGCCGTTCGAGCGCGTCAAGGGTACCCGCGGGCCCGGCACGGGGCTGGGGTTGGCCCTGGTCAAGCGCGTGGCCGAGCTCCACGGCGGCGACGTGCGCCTGGACTCCGCCCCGGGCAAGGGCTCCACGTTCCTCGTCCGTTTCCCCGTCTCAGGACCGGCCGCCTCCAAGGCCTAGGATGCGGCACTTCCTCGCGATAACGCTCGGTCGCCGCTACGGCAACAAATGCGTCATAGGGCCATGGCATCCTGGGGGGGTATGAGAACGGCGGCGCTATTGGCCGCGGTCGCCATCCTGGGGCACGGCGCCCCGGCGTACGCGGCCGCCGAGTCCGATGAGGCCGCGGCGCGCATGGAGCGCCAGGCCCGCGACTTCCTCGACGGCCTGCTGGGTCCGGGCCGGGCCCGGGTCTTCGTCACCGTCCAGGGCGAGATCAGCGAGGTGCAGACCCAGTCGGAGGTCGTGACGCCGGTCCTCAAGCCCCCGAGCCTGGCCGGCGACAAGCTGCCGGGCTACGCGGCCATCGCCGACGACAAGTCGGAGATCCAGTTCGTGCAGAAGGACGTCGAGCGCTCGACCCGCCACCCCGGCCTGCAGATAAAGCGCGTCAACGTGACGGTGGTGATCGACAGCAAGGTCACCGCGGCCCAGGAGAACGCGGTGCGGCGCCTTCTGCCCGACCTCCTGCGCCTGGCGGCCGAGCGCGAGGACGACCTGACGGTCCTGCGCGCCGACCTCATGCCGGCGTGGAAGGCGCTGGCCTTCACGAGCGAGGGCGTGCGCCTGGGCGCCCTTCTGGCGGGCGGGCTGTTCGGCGGCCTGCTCCTGGCCTCCATCGTGGTCTTGGCGGGCCTGCGCGGCGTCCGCATCCTTCTGAGAGAGCTGGGGACCATCGCCAGCTCACGCTTCGAGCGCATCCCCCAGACCTCGGTCCAGGGCGGCGCCGCGTCCGGGCCCGAGCGTCCCATGGAGCTCTTGGGGGGCGGGCTGCCTTCCCTGGCCGACCTCGGCGCCGACCCGTCGCTGGCGGCGGGCGGACGCCTGCCGGCCTTGGGGCGGCGCTTCGACTTCCTAATAGAAAGGGAGCCCCAGGAGGCCGCCCGGCGGCTGGCCTCGGAGAACGCCGACGAGCTCGCTCTGCTCTTCTCCCAGATATCCGAGAGCGCCCCGGACGCCGCCGGCCGGCTCTTCGAGTCCCTGCCCCCGCCGCTGCAGACCTCCGTGGCGGCGGCGCTGGCCCGGCTCTCCGAGGCCGACCCGCGCAAGGTCGACGACCTCGAGGAGCGCCTGCGCGCGCGCTTCGAGAGCGGGATCGAGGGGCCGCGGCGGCTCGGGGCCCTGCTCAGCCGCGTCCCGCCGGAGACCCGCGAGGAGGTCCTGGGAGGGCTCATCAGCGGCGACCCCGACGCGGCGCGCGACGTGGAGTCGGCCCTGTTCCCGTTCGAGGCGTTGGCGGGCCTCGAGCGCCGCGACCTGCGCCGGCTCATCACCGCCGTCCCCCAGGAGGTCTGGGGCCTGGCCCTGCGCGGCACGACGGCCGACCTCTCCGACAAGATCCTCGCCGAGTTCCCGCTGGAGGTCAAGGCCGTGGTCGGCTCGGTCCTGCGCCAGCCGCAGTCCCGCGACAAGGTCATGGCCGCCCGCGGCCGGATCCTGGCCGAGGCGCGCGCGATGTCGGAGCGCGGCCTGATCGTCCTCGGCGGCGAGGGCGCCGCGAGCCTCATCTGATGACCGACGGTCCTTCGACGGCGGGCGGCGAGGGGGCCGGCCGGGAGCCGCTCGACCCGGCGACCGACGCCCTGGTCGGCGAGGTCCGCTCCCTCATCGAGCGCCTGCGCCTTCCGACGAAGCTCCTAAAGCCCGCTCCGCCGGTCCTGCCGGTCACGCCCGCCGCGCCTGCCGCTCCCGCGCTCCCCGTGAATCTGGAGGAGGCGGTCTTCACGACGCCCGTAGCACCCGAGGCTCCCGCCGCCCCGGCCGCTCCCACGGCACCGGAGGCGGAGCCGGGCTTCGCCGAGGCCCCCGCTCCCGGCCTCGACCCTCTGCTCGAGCCTTCCTGGCTGCGCGTGGCGGGGGAACTCGACGGCACCTTGGCCCGCTCGCTGGCCCATGTGCGCCGGGCCGGGGGAGGACGGCTTCCCGAGGGCTCCAAGGCTCTATTGCGCCTGGCCGCCACGGAGTTGGCCCGCGCGCGCGACCGTCTGCGGCTGGTCATGCTGCTCCTCGACGACGGCCGGGTGCTGGAGGACACTCCTCTGCAGGCGGTCGTCGACGCCGTCCTGGCGGCCTGGGAGCCCACCTTGCGCTCGCGCGGCGTGGCGCTGCGCCGTCGCGGCGGGGTCGGCCTGCGCGTACGGGTCGACGCGGACGGCCTGCGCACGGCGCTCTTCGAGCTGGTCCGCAACGCCTTCGAGGCCATGCCGCGCGGCGGCACGCTGAGCGTGGCCGTGCGGCGCGGCGAGGACGGCCGGGCCGTCATCGAGGTGGCCGACAGCGGACCGGGGTTCTCGCCCGAAGCGCTGGCTTCGGCCTTCACTCCGTTCGCGTCTCCCAAGCCGGGCCGCCTCGGCGTGGGGCTGGCCCTGGCCAGCCGCGTGGCGCGGCGGGCCGGAGGGGATGCCGACGCCGCCAACCCTCCGGGCGGCGGCGCGCGCGTGACCCTGGCCATCCCGGCCAGCGGGCCGGAGCAGCCTACTCTGTCATAAAGGAGGAACTGCTTGCGGCGGGCCGGCTTGACTAAGGCAGATTATCCGGATAAAATTACATTGTGCGTAAGATATGCAAGCGCCTCTTCGAGCTGGGCCTTCCGCCCCGCCAATCGGCGTTCCTTTGGGGTCCCCGCAAGGCCGGCAAGAGTTATTGGATCCGCCATCACCTGCGCGACGCGGCCGTCGTAGACCTGCTCAAGACGGACGTCTTCGCCGACTATGCCGCGCGGCCTGCCCTCCTGCGGGAGCGCTTCTCGGAGCATCGCGGCCTCATCGTCCTCGACGAGATCCAGAAGGTCCCGGCCCTGCTCGACGAGGTCCATTGGCTCATCGAGAACGCCGGATGCTCGTTCCTGATGACGGGCTCGAGCGCCCGTAAGCTCCGCCGCGGCCACGCGAACCTCCTGGGCGGTCGGGCCTGGCGCCGGACCCTGCTGCCGCTCTCGGCGCTGGAAACGGAGGGCTTCGACCTGGAACGTGCCCTGACCTCGGGCCTCCTCCCGCCGCATTTCCTCTCGGAGCGGCCGGAAGAAGACCTACGGGCCTATGTCGCGGACTACCTCAAGGAAGAGATCGCCGTGGAGGCCCTGAGCCGCGGTATCCCGGCCTTCTCGGAGTTCCTGCTCGTCGCGGCCCGGACCGGCAGCGAGTTGCTCAACTACGTCAACGCGGCGCGCGAGTCCGGCGTCTCCGCCCGGATCGTCCGGAACTATTTCGACATCCTCGAGGACACCTATCTCGGGTTCCGCCTCCAGCCTTGGCGGAGGTCCCCGAGCCGCCGCATGATCCTGACCGAGAAGTTCTACCTGTTCGACGTGGGGGTCGCCAACCATCTGGCTCGGCGCGTCCCGCGTCCGGGAAGCTCCGACTTCGGGAAATCCTTCGAGCACTTCATCCTGATGGAGCTGCGTGCCTACCAGGCCTACAGGAAGCCGGACCATCCCATCGCCTTCTGGAGGACCAGCACGGGCCAGGAGGTGGACTTCATCTTCGGCGACAAGGAACTGGCCGTCGAGGTAAAGGGCTCGGCCCGGGTCCATGAGGGTGATACCCGCTCGCTCGCGGCCCTCATCGAGGACGGCCCGGTCAAGCGGCGCGTGGTCGTCGGCTTGGAGCTGGAGCCGCGCCGGATCGCCGGGGGGGTCGAAGTGCTTCCTTGGAGGCTGTTTCTGGAGAGGCTCTGGGCCGGCGACTATATCTCCTGAAAGACCCTTGGTATAGTATCCGCCGATGGGCCTCTTCGGCCGATTGCTGGTCGTCTTCCTCGCGGTCGGGATCGTCCCGGTAGGCGTCACCGGGGCCTGGTTCCTGCGCACCACGGGCCGCGCCGAGGAGAACGCGCGCTTCCTCCACGAGCAGTTGACGGCTTTGGCCGCCTCGACCGTCGAGGACACCGTGGGCCGCCTCAACCGGGGCTTAAGCTTCGTCGAGGACCTCGAGCGTCTGGGCTCGAAAGCCCCCGAGAAGGAGTTCGCCATCCTCCAGCGCGCCGCGTCCGCCACGCCGCCCTTCATCCTGCTCTCGACTTTGAGCCTCGACGGCAAGGAGCGCGTCCGCCTGGCCGACGTCGCCGTCTTCAAGTCTCCGGAGCTCGTCGACCGCTCCGGGGAGGACTTGGTCAAGCGCGCCCAGTCCACCGGGCGTCTGGTCCTAGACGAACCGGCCATCATCGAGGGGCGCCCGGCGCTGGTCTTCGCCTACCCCCTGCTCGACGGCCGGCTCCTCTACGGGGCCTTCGACCTGGCCCCGCTCTGGAAGCGGCTCGGGGCCCTCAAGCCCGGCCGCGCCGGCCGGGTCGTCGTGCTGGGCGCCGACGGCCGTCCGCTCAAGGGCTCGGCCGAGGGCTTCCTGCCGCCCACCTGGCGGCCGCCGGTGCGCTTGGGCGAAGCCTCGGGCTGGCTGGCCGACATCCCGGCGCCGTCGGGCCGGATGGTCGGCGCCTACTCCGGCGCCACCTCGGGCGACTGGCGGGTCATGAGCCTCCAGCCGCGCGCGGAAGCCCTCTCGGTAGGCACGGAGTTCGCCGGCCGCGCGGCGGCGTTCATGGGCCTGTTGGTGGGCTTGGTGGCGATCCTCGCCGCCTGGTTCGCGGCCCGCCTGACCGACCCGATCGGCGCGCTGTTGGCCGGCGCCGAGCGCGCGGCCGACAACGACCTCTCGACCCCCGTCCCCGAACTGGCCTGGGGCGAGCTCAAACGCCTGGCCGTGGCCTTCAACACGATGATCGGCCGCCTGCGGGAGGTCCAGGACCTCCATATCGAGCGCACGCTCGAGGAGAAGTCGCGCGTCGACGCCCTGGTCCGCACGATCCCCGACGGGATCGTCCTGGCCGGCTTCGACGGGCGCATCACCTTCACCAACGCCTCGGCCGCGGAGATGCTGGGCGGCACGGAGGGCACGGAGCTCAGCGTCCACCGCGCCCTGCCGGCCGGACCCCTGCGGGACCTCGCTCTGGCGATGCTCGGCCGCAAGCGCGAGGCGGGCAACGCGGAGTTCGAGCTGCGCGCCACGGCGGGCACGGAGCCTCGCCAGGTCGCGGCGCGCGGGATCGTGGTACGGGCCGAGCGGCGCGAGGTGGGGATCCTGCTCATCCTGCGCGACGTCACCTACGAGAAGGAGGTCGAGCGCACCAAACAGAACATCCTCGAGACCGTCACCCACGACCTGCGCAGCCCCCTGGCCTCCATCTCGGGCATGGCCGAGCTCATGCTGATGGCCGGCCAGGCCACCGGCGACAACGCCCTAGGCGAGAAGCACCGCAAGCGCGCTACCGTCATCACCCACGCCGCCAGGACACTCTCGCACCTGGTCGACGACATCCTCGACGTGTCCAAGTTCGAGTCCGGGATGATGACCCTGGACTACAAGCCCGCCCCGCTCTTTCCGGTGCTCGAGGCCGTCCACGGCCTCCTGTCGGTCCAGGCGGCCAAGGAGGAGGTCCAGCTCCGCCTCGAGGCGGCCCCGGACCTGCCGCCGCTGGAGATGGACGCCTCGCAGGTCCAGCGCGTGGTACAGAACCTGATCTCCAACGCCCTCAAGTTCACGCCGTCGAAGGGCACCGTCAGCGTCTGCGCCAAGCGCGACCACGACGGCGTCCTCGTCCAGGTCCGCGACACCGGCGCCGGCATCCCGGCCGACAAGGTCGGCAAACTGTTCCAGAAGTTCTTCCAGGTCGAGGAGACCAAGGTCAACGCTAAGGCCCGCGGGACCGGCCTCGGCCTCACGGTCTGCCGCATGGTGGTGGAGACGCACGGCGGCCGGATCTGGGTGGAGAGCGAGTTCGGCAAGGGCAGCGTGTTCCAGTTCTGGCTGCCCGAGAAGCAGGCCAAGCGCGACGCGAAGCCCGCGAAGCCGGCCTGAGGCCCGCCTACTCCCGGCGCCTGAGCAGGTTGATCTCGATGCGGCGGTTCGCCTCGCGCCCGGTCGAGGTGTCGTTGAGGGCGACGGGCTTATGCTCCCCGTAGCCGATGGCCGCCAAGCGGGAGGACGGGACGCCGTTGCGCTCCAGGCAGCGCAGGACCGCGAAGGCGCGGGCGGCGGAGAGCTCCCAGTTCGCCTTGAAGCCGGCGTGCCTGCCGAGCGGCCGGTCGTCGGTGTGGCCCTCGATCTGGATGGGGTTGGGGAGCTCCTGCAGGGCGGCGGCCAGCTTCTTAAGGTGCTCCTCGGCCATGGGCTTGAGGTCGGCCTCGCCGGGGTCGAAGAGCACCGGCGCGGAGAAGAGGATCCGCATGCGGTCCTCGCCGACCTCGAGCTTGGCGATCTGCTGGATGCCGTGGCGCGAGAACAGGTCGGCCTCCTTGTTGTAGTGGTCCTTGATCGCGTTGAGGTCCATCTGCATGTTGACGGCGTTGCTGGCGAAGGCGGAATACATCAGAAGGAAGAAGATCGCCAGGTAGCTCATGAGGTCGCCGTAGGTGACGCTCCACATGGCCCCGCGGTTGAGGTTGGCCTCCAGTTCGTCCTCGCGCTCGTACCAGACGCTCATTTGGGGCGGCCGGCCGGCGTGGGACGCGCGCCGAGGTAGGAGGCCAGGCGCATCTCGACGACGATGGGGGGGCGGCCCAGGGCGATGTTGAGCACGCCCTCGAGGATGACTTCGAGGACCAGGGATTCCTTCATGGCCCACATGCGGATCTGGCCGGCGAGCGGGATGCAGAGGATGTTGGCGATGGCGATGCCGAGGAAGGCCGAGGACAGGGCCAGCGCCATGGCGGGGCCCACCTTGCTGGGGTCGTTGAGCTTGGAGAGCACCTGGATCATCCCGATCAGGGTCCCCAGGATGCCGAACATCGGCGAGAGCATGCCGGCCGTGCGGTAGACGTTGGCGTCCTCGTTGCGCAGGATGCGGCGCTGGCGGATGTCCTCCTCGAGCACGCGCCGTGCGTCCGAGGTCTCGCCGCAGGCGATGGCGACCCGGACGCAGCGGTGCAGAAAGCCCTCGGCGAAGTCGCGGGCCTCGTCCTGGATCGAGAGCAGGCCCCCGCCGTCCTGGGCGGCCTGGGCCAGACGCAGGACCTCGGCCATGGCGGCCTCGAGGGTCGGCGTCCGGTCGGCCATGAAGAGTCCGAGGCCGCGGCGCACCGAGCTGACCAGCGTGGCCATCGGGGTGCCGGCCAGGAGTGCCGTCAGCGTCCCGCCGATGACGACCGATATCCCGTGGGTGTTGAGGAAGCCGCCGGCCTCTCCGCTGGCCGCGCCCCAGGCCAGGAGGCCGGTGCCGACGCCCAAGCCGAGCCAGAGCGAGAGGTTCACTTCATCCCTCCGTTCAAGCGCCAGACATAGCCGACCGCGTAGACCGTCTGCAGGCGGTCGGAATGCCGGCCGAGGACCTTGCGCAGGCGCTGGACGTGCTTGTCGAGCGAGCGGCCGTCGCTGTGGACGCGCCCGGGCCAGAAGGCGTCCAGCAGGTGGCGGCGGGTGTAGACGCGGCCCGGCTGGCCCAGGAAATGGGTGAGCAGTTCGAACTCGAGCCGGGTCAGCTCGTGGCCCTTCCCGTCCACCGTGCAGGCCCGGCTGTCGAAAGAAAGCGAGATGCCGTCGTCCTGGAGGCCGGCCTCGGGGGACGGCGCGGGCTCGCCGAGGCGGCGCTGGAGCAGCCCCTGGAGACGGACGACGAGCAGCTCGGGCTCGAAGGGCTTGCGGAAATACTCGTCGGCGCCGGCCGTGATGCCGGAGACCGCCGAGTTGGGGGAGACCTCGGAGGCGGTCATCGCCACGATGGGGATCAGACGCGTGCGCGGCTCGCGGCGCAGGACTCGGATGACCTCGCGTCCGTCCATCCCGGGCAGGAGCATGTCGACGACGGCGGCCTCGGGGACCTCGGTGGCCATGGACTTGAGGAACTTGAGGGGGGACGCGAAGCCCGCCACGTCGAAGCCGGCCGCGCCCAAGGAGCGCTCGAGGAGCTCGAGCCAGCCCGGTTCGTCCTCGACGACGGCCACGCGGGCCCCCTTCATGTCTTGCGGGCGTCGATCGCGGAGCGCAGGCGCGCCAGCAGCTCGTGGTCGTCGAAGGGCTTGACCACGTAGTCGTCGGGCCCCGCCGAGAGGCCGGCCACGACCTCCTCGAAGGAGCCGCGGATCGTGCAGAGCAGGACGGGCAGCTTCTCGCCGCCCGGTTCCTTGCGCAGGATGGCGCAGAGGGCGAAGCCGTCGCCGTCGGGGAGCTGGCCGTCGAGGACCACGGCCTCGGGGCGCTCCTTGCGGTAGACCTCGAGCCCTTGGGCCATGCAGTCGGCCTCGACGGTCTCGAAGCCCCCGGTCTTGAGGGCCCCGACCACGATGCCCCGGTATTCCTCGTCGTCGTCAACGACCAAGACCTTGGTGCTCACGCGCTAAGTGTAGGGGTCCCCCGCCGTGCTGTCAATGCCCGGGCGGGGTCAGCTAGAATACCCGAGTGGAGCCTTCTCTGGCCGACCTGCGTGCCCGGAAGCGGGAGGCCTTGGAGGCCGTGGTCCGCGAGAATTCCGGCCCGCTCCTGCGCGGGGCCATGGCTCTGGGGCTCGGCGAAGGCGAGGCCGAGGACCTGGCGCAGGAGGCCTTCGCTGCCTTCCTGGCGGGGCTCGACCGGTTCGAGGGGCGCTCCTCGGTCCGGACCTATCTCTTCGGCATCCTGTACCTCAAGGCCAAGGAACGCGGCCGGCTGCGCGCCCGCGAGGTCGCTACCGACCCCGTCGACGAAGTGTTCGAGCGGCGCTTTTCGGGCGACGGGCATTGGGCCAAGCCCCCTAAGGGGCCAGACGAAGAGGCCGCGGCGTCCGAGACCGAGGGGCACATCAAGGCCTGCCTCGGGGAACTTCCCGAGGCGCAGAGGGCGGCCTTCCAGCTCAAGGAGGTCGAGGGCTTGGAGCCGGAGGAGATCCGTAACGTCTTGGAAGTCTCCGACACTAACCTGAGGGTCCTGCTCTTCCGTGCCCGACACCGTCTGCGCGAGTGCCTGGAGAAGCGTTGGGGGACCCGGTGAGGCCGATGTTCGACTGCCGCGCTTTCGCCCGCCGCCGGGCGGAGGGGGACTTCGAAAGTCCGGGGGTTTCGTGGCTCCTGGCACGGCTGCACCTGCTGATCTGCCCGTCCTGTCGTTTCCTTGAGCGGCAGTTGCGCGCTATCGCGCGTGCGGCTCGTCGGGCGGCCGAGCCGGCGCCGGTCAGGCTCGCTGCGTTTCAGAACAGCCTCTTTCACGATTTACTCGATCGCTGAGCGTTATTACCGGGAAGAAAGGCGCTTGACGAGCCTTGCTTCATATGTCATAATCATATTATGACAAGGACCACGGTGGTCGCCGAGGATTCCCTCCTCCTCCAACTCAAGGCGCTGGCCCAGAGGACGGGGGTCTCGTTCTCGGAAGTCGTCCGCCTCGCGCTGGCGGAATTCGTCGCGCGGCACTCGCCGAAGGCCGGGGAACCGTCCTTCGTCGGGGCCGGCTCGAGCGGCGGGAAGCTGCGCCTCTCGGAGCGCTCCGAGGACCTGCTCTTCGACCGCGGCCGACGGCGCTGATGGCCGTCCTGACGGACACGGGATTCCTGGTCGCCCTTCTCGACCGCGACGATCCGCACCACCGCGCCGCGCGCGCGGTGCTGGGCCGGGAGCGCGGCCCTTTCATCGTCCCTTCGCCTGTCCTCCCGGAGGTGTGCTACCTCGCCAACAAGTTCCTCGGAGCCGCCGCGGAGTTGAGCTTCCTTGAGAGCCTCGCGGCCGGCGAGCTGACCGTGGCCTGGAGCGAGCCGCGGGACTTGGGGCGGATCATCGAGGTCGCGCGCCGGCGTCCCGACCTGGGGATGGTGGACGCGGCCGTCATCGCTACGGCAGAGCGCCTCAAGCTGGTTCGTCTGGCGACGCTGGATAGACGGCACTTCTCCAGCTTCCGGCCGGCCCACTGCGCCGGCTTTCACATCCTGCCCTGACGTTCTGGCCTATTGCATTTTACTCAATCGTTGAGTATAATTACTCAACCAATGAGTAATATTTACAAGCACCCCCTCGTCGCGAAAATAGAGGAAGCATTAGCGACGGAATTACCCTTCCTTCATATCATCACCGGACCACGGCAAGTCGGAAAGACGACGGCAGCCCAGCAAATCTGCCGGACCTGGAAGGGCGAGACCGTCTTCGCGGCGGCCGACGCCCCGTTGCCTCCCGGCCCGGAATGGATCCATGCCCAGTGGGAATTAGCGTTGGCCCGAGGAGGGCGCGATGGCCGCGTCCTTCTCGTGCTCGATGAGATTCAAAAGGTGTCCGGCTGGAGCGAGACGATCAAACTGCTTTGGGATCGCGCCAGGCGGGAAAGCCGCGCCATCCGGGTACTGCTCCTGGGCTCATCGAGCCTTCTCATCCAGAAAGGCCTCGCGGAGAGCATGGCCGGCCGCTTCCTCTCTTATCAATGCGGCCATTGGTCGTTGGGCGAGATGCGCGAAGCCTTCGGCTGGGACCTGGAAGACTGGCTGTATTTCGGAGGCTATCCCGGCGCGGCGGTCTTAAAGGCGGACGAGGCGTCCTGGCGCCGCTACATCACGGACTCGCTCATAGAGACCGTCCTTTCGCGCGACGTCCTCCAATTGGCGGCGGTGGCGAAGCCCGCCTTGCTGCGCCATCTTTTCGGACTCGCCGTCTCGCACCCTGCCGAGATCCTCTCCTACAACAAGATGCTCGGACAACTCCAGGACGCCGGCAATACGACGACCCTGGCGCATTACCTCCACCTGTTGGACTCGGCGTTCCTCGTGGGCGGGCTCGACCTATACAAAGCCGGGCGCGGCCGCAAGCGCGCCGGCAGCCCGAAGCTGGTCTTTCGCAACAACGCCCTCGTGACGGCGTATCTGGGGGAGCCGCGTGAGCGCGCGCTGCGCGACCCGGCTTGGCGCGGCCGCTTGGTGGAGAACGCAGTGGGAGGGCATCTCCTGGGGGCGCTCGACCCCACGACCAGTCAGGTCTATTATTGGCGCGAGCGGGACCGCGAGGTGGACTTCGTGGTGAAGACTCCGCGGGCTCTGTGGGCCATCGAGGTCAAGTCGGGCGCCGCTCCCGGCGACGGCGCCGGCCTGAGGGCGTTCAAGCGGCTATGGCCTGAAGCCCGGCCGTTCATCGTCGGACCCGGGGGGATGCCCCTCGAGGAATTCTTCCTCGCCGACCCCGCCGACCTGTTTTCTGGAACCTGATTCAGCGCCGGGTGAGGTCGGCGATGGCCGTCTGGGTACGCAGGGCCAGCGGGGCGCCTTTCACGGCGGCCAGCATGCGGGCCAGGGAGGGGGCGTCATCGACGTCCTCGAGCTCATCGAGCAGATGGACGGGCCAATGCAGCTCGGCGGCCCGCTGCTGAGTGGCTTTGAGGACTCCCGCGGTGGACCAAGGGACGTCATCGAACAAGCTCGGGGCCGGCTCGCGCAGGCCGATGAGGTAGTAGCCGCCGTCGGCGGCGGGGCCCAGGACCAGCGGCGCGGCGGCCAGACGGGCGAAGGCCTCTTCGATCGTGGCCGGGGCGAGCTGGGGGGAGTCCGTTCCGATGACGACGACGCGCTCGGCGCCGTCGACGAAGGCCTTTTCCGTGGCCGCGGCCAAGCGGCGTCCGAGGTCGGCCCCCGCCTGCGGGAACCAGTCCGGGGCCGGGATCTTCAGCCATGACGGGTCCGGCCAGGTCGGCGCGGGCTGATAGGCCACTCTGACCCGCGCCCCCGGGACCGCTTCGGCCGCCCCCAAGCAGTCGGCGGCCATGGCCCGATAGAGGCCGGCGGCCTGCTCGGCCGAGAACGGCGGGGTCAGACGCGTCTTCACCGCTCCGGGCACGGGGGCCTTCGCGAAGACGAGCACGCTCTTCACCGGTAGCCCCGCGCCAGGCGTTCGGGCGAGACGCCGAGGTACCAGAGCGCCACACGGGCGGAGTTTCCCAACGCGCGCTTGAGCGGCCCGTCCCTCTCGTAGCGGCGCACCGAGGTCGTCGCCGCGGCCTCGAGCGTGACGAAGCGGCCCTGGGACCTGAGCCTCCGGGCCAGCTCGTACTCCTCCATGAGCGGGACCACCGGAAAGCCTCCGCAGGCCAGATAGGCCTCGCGCAGGACGGCGACGGCCTGGTCGCCGTGCGGGACCCCCGTGACGGCCTGGCGCAGGGCGGCCGCGCGCTCGAGGACGCGATAGAACGGCCGCGGGCTGTCGAAGGCTAGGCGAAACGAGCTGGCCGCCGGCGTGGGCAGGGCGGCGAAGGCGTCGGCGACGAGGGCCGGCCAGCCGTCGGGCAGGACGGTGTCGGCGTGGAGGAAGAGGACGACGGCCCCCGAGGACGCGCGCAGGCCGCAGTCGAGCTGGAAGGCGCGGCCGGGCTTCACGCACTTCACGAGTACATCGGCGCCTTCCCGCGCGGCGGCCTGCGTGCCGTCCAGCGAGCCGGCGTCGGCTACGACCAGTTCGGCGTCCGGGGCCTGGCGCCGCAGGGTCTCGAGCAGGCCGGGCAGGGCGGCCGCCTCGTTGTAGACCGGGACGACGACGGAAAGGCAGCCGGGCATGTCTCCTCCTTCTCCCCGCGACGATACCAAATGCTACTCCAAGTCGAGGAAGACCCTGCGCGTCGGGCAGGCGCGGCCGTCGGAGGCCTCGGCGCGCAGCGCAAAGGCGACCCGCCTGCCGCGGAGCTCCGCAGGAGCGGCCCATTCTAGCTCGAGGACCGCCGAGCCCTTCGGGGCGAGCCTTAGGCGAGCCGGCTTGAATATGACCCACGCCGAAGGCTCGACGGGCTGGAAGCCGCGTGGGACCTTCGGCGCCGGGAAGGCGCGCACGAGGAGCTCGAGCGGAAGGCTCTCGCGGCTGGCGACTCTGAGAGAAAGGCGGTGGGCCGGCTTGGCGCGCCTTACGTGGACGTCTTCCGGCCCGAGCAGGCATGCCAGGCTCCGGGGCGCGCGCTCCTCCGGCGCGCCGGGAGGTGGGCCGACGGAGAATCTCAGGCGGCTCCTCACTCCCGCGGCGAGGCCGCCGGCGCCCCGGGTGCGCGCCCAGATGGAGGCCTCGAAGTGCCTGCCAAAGAGGCGGGGGTCGTCCGGGAGCGCTATCAGCACCTCGGCGGAAGCCGAGGCGCCGGGCTGGAGCTTGAGCGCGGCCGATGAGAAGCGGATCCAGGCGGGATCGGGTATGGGCTCGTAGAAAGGCGCGGCCCGGGCCGGACGCTCGGCCTTGAGGAGCGCCTCCACGGCCTTCCCGCCGAGATTGCGGACCGGGTACTCGAGCTCGGAGAAATCGGCCAGCCCGTGGACGCGCCCCGGCTCGAGCCCGTCGATGGAGACCTCGACGAAGCTGGTCGCCAGGCCGATCTGCGCCCCCGCCGGGGCGGCGCCTAGCAGGACGGCGGCGAGGAGCGTGAGCGCCCTGGTCATGGATTGGCGGTCACCGTGACCTGGATGTCCTGCACGGCCTCGGTGCTGGTGATGGTCGGCATCCCGACCTTCAGCCAGAGGACCGTGCTGGCGCCGGCGGCCTGCTTGTCGCAGCGCGCCGTGCCGCGCGCGAAGACGGTGCTCGTGCACAGCTCCCCGGCTCCGCTCAGCGCGTCCTCGGCGCCGAAATCCCCGAGCGGCGGCTCGGCGGCGCCGGCCACCGCCCGCAGGGTGAAGACGTCGAAGTCGGGCGCCGCGCCCAGAGCCCACGGCGTGCCGCCGGTGATCGGCTGGGCTTTGAGGTCGTAGGTCTGGGGGCCGTTGCCGTTGTTGACGGCGGTCACGTTGGTCGTGATGACGTACTCGCCGTTGACAGCGAGGTCGCCGGCCTCGATGAGGGTCTCCGACAAGACGACGGCGAGCTCGCGCGCCGCCACGGTGGCCAGCGTCGAGTCGAGGGGGAAATTCGTCCCCGCGACGGTGTCGGGGCCCGTGACGGTGAAGTTCGCCTGGGTGAGGCTGGCGCCGGTGGTGTCCCCGATCGGCGCCGCGCCCGGCAGGACGTAGACCACGAAGTAAAGCGTGGGCGAGGTCGTGATGGTCTGGGCGGGACTCAAGGTCAGGATCCCGAATTTTCCGGTGGCTAGCTGGGTGTCCTCCGGGCCGTAGACTCCGTTGCCGTCGTCGAGGTAGATCCTCACCGCCGTGATGTCGGCCGCCGCCAGATTTCCCAGCCTGGTCAGCCTGACGTCGGTCCAGACCGCGGTCTCCGCGTCGGTGAGCACCGAGAGGCTCTCGAGCGCGAAGTCCGAGCCCTGGCCGATCTCGGCCGGAGCGAGGTTGGCGCGGGATACGGTGACCACGCTGGCCAGGATCACGCTGGAGAGAGCGGAATCCGCGGGGAAGTTCGCGGCGGACACCGTGTCCGGGGCGGTGACGCTCAGGCTGGCGTTGTTCGTCACCCGGGCGCCGATCGTGTTGCCGACCGGGGCGGCGGCGGCGAGGATGTAGACGATGAAGTAGGCCTTGGGGGTGGTGCCGATCGTCTGGGCCGCCGACAGGGTGATCGCGACCGAGCCCCCGGCGAAGGTGCTCGTCAGCGGCGAGACCAAGGTGTCGCCGGCGTCGTAAGTCCCATCGCCGTCGTCCAGGTAGACCCGGACCGTGGTGATCTGGCCGTCGGCGAGGTTTCCGAGCTTGGTGACGGTGAGCGCGGTCCAGACCGCCTGGTCCACCGCGGTAGCCATCGAGAGCTTGAGCGGGGAATAGGTCTCGCCCTGCCCGATGTTGGCGGGGGCGGTGTCGGTGGGGGTCACCGTGATCGTGTCGGCGACGTCGGTGACGCCGGAGTTCGTCGAATCGGCCGGGAAATTGGCCGAGGAGACCGCGTCCGGGGCGCTGACCGTCAGCGCCGACGCCGCGCCCAGGGAGGCGCCGATGGTGGCGCCGACGACGGCCTCCGGGTCGAGGTCATAGACCACGAAGTAGACCTTGGCCGTGGTCGTCAGCGTCTGCGCCGCCGACAGCGTGATCGCCGCCGAGCCGCCCGAGAACGTCGTCACCGCCGGCGAGATGAGGGTGTCGCCTGCGTCGTAGCCGTTGTCGCCGTCGTCGATATAGACCTTCACGGAGTCGACCGCCGCGTCGGCGGCGGTCCCGGTCTTGGTCACCGTGAGCGCGGTCCACAGCGCGGTTTCCTGGTTGGTGAGCATCGAGAGCCGCAGCGCCGAGTAGTCCGCGTCCTGCGCGATGCTCCCCGGCGCCTGGTCGGTGGGAGTCACGGTGACGGTGTCCGCCCCGTCGATCACGCTGGAGTCGGTCGAGTCCGCCGGGAAGTTCGACGCCGAGACGACGTCCACGCCCGAGACGGTCAGGTCCCCGGCGGCCGCGACCTGGGCGCCGATCGTGTCGCCGACGGCGGCGAGCGCCTCCAAGGTATAGACCACGAAGTACGTCTTGGCGCTCGGCGTGATGGTCTGCGCGGCCGAGAGGGCGATGTCCGCCGTTCCCGCCGTGAACGTGTCGAGTCCCGACGAGACCAGGGTGTCCCCGCCGTCGTAGCTCCCGTCGCCGTCGTCGAAGTAGACCTTGACCGCGCTCACGTCACCGTCGGCCAGGTCGCCGGTCTTGGTCACCGTGAGGTTTGTCCAGGTCGCCGCGTCCTCGTTGGTTGCCAGCGAGAGTTTGAGCAGGGCGAAGTCCGAGGCCTGGGCGATGCTCGCCGGGGCGAGGTCGGTCGGCGTGACGGTGACGGTGTCGGCGATGTCGGTGAGGGGTGAGTTCGTCGAGTCGGCCGGGAAGTTCACGTCGACCACGACGTCGGGCACCGTGATGGTCAGCTCGTTCTTGGAGGCGATGCTCGCCCCGATGGTGTCTCCCACCGGGGCGTCGCTGGCCAGGTCGTAGACCACGAAATATACCTTGGGGGGCGTGCCGATGGTCTGGGCCGCCGTCAGCGTGATGGCCGCCGCGCCCGCCGAGAACGTCGTGACCCCCGGGGAGATCAAGGTGTCGCCGCCGTCATAACCGTTGTCGCCGTCGTCGAGGTAGATCTTCACGGAGCTGACCTTGGCGTCGGCGAGGTCGCCGGCTTTGGCGACGTTGACGGCCGTCCACTGGGCGGAGTTCACGTCGGTGACCATCGAGAGCCGGAGCAGGGCGAAGTCCGAGTCCTGAGCGACGCTGCCCGGCGCCAGGTCCGTCGGCGTCACGGTGATCTGGTCGCCGCGCTCCAGGACGTTGGAGTTGGCGGAGTTGACCGGGAAATTGGCCGCGCTGACGAGGTCCGGAGCGCTCACCGTGAGGTCGGTGTCGGCGGTCACCTCCGCGCCGAGGGTGTTCGGGAACGCGGCGGAGAGGTTGACCTTGTAGATGATGAAATAGACCTTGGCCGTGGTGTTGATCGTCTGGGCCGCCGACAGCGTGATCGCGGCCGCGCCGGCCGAGAAGGTGTTGACCGGGGGCGAGACCAGGGTGTCCTCGCCGCCCCAGGTCCCGTTGCCGTTGTCGAGGTACACCTTCACCGTGTCCACGTCGCCGTCCGGGCTGGAGCCGGTCTTGGTGACCGTGATCGCGGTCCAGCTCGCTTGGTCGCCGCCGGTCGCCAAGGAGAGCTTCTCCACCGCGTACTCGTCGCCCTGCACGACGTTGGCCGGAGCGAGGTCGGTGGGCGTGAGCGTGATCGTGTCGGCCACGTCGGTCACGTTCGAGTCGGTCGAGTCGGCCGGGAAATTGGCCGCGGCCACGAGGTCGGGAGCCGTCACCGTCACGTCGGTGTTCGCCGCGACCTGGGCGCCGACCGTGCCGCCCACGGTCGCGTCGGCGGCGAGCTGATAGACGATGAAGTAGACCTTCGCCGAGGTGGTGAGCGTCTGAGCCGCGCTCAGCGTGATGGCGGCCGAGCCTCCGGAAAAGGTAGTGACCGGCGGTGAGATGAGCGTGTCGCCGGCGTCGTAGCCGGCGTCGCCGTCGTCGAGGTATATCTTCACCGTCGTGATCGAGCCGTCGGCGAGCGTGCCGGTCTTGGTCACCGTGAGCGCCGTCCACAGCGCCTGGTCGCCCCCGGCGGCGATCGACCAGCGCTGCAGCGCGAAGTCGGCGCCCTGGGCGACGTCGGCCGGAGCCTGATCGAGCGGCGTGACGGTGATCGTGTCGGCGACGTCGACCACCGTCGAGTTCGTCGAGTTGATCGGGAAGTTGGTCGCAGCGACGGTGTTGTTTAAGTCCAGCGTGAGGTCGGTGTTGGCGGTGAGCTCGGCCCCGAGCGTCGCGCCGGGGAGAGCCGTGGCGGTCAAGGTGTAGACGACGAAATAGTCCTGGCTCGTGGTGGAGAGGGTCTGGGCCGCGCTCAGGGTGATGGCGGCGGCCCCGCCCGAGAAGGTCGTCACGGGCGGCGAGATGAGGGTGTCGCCGGCGTCGTAGACGGCGTCGCCGTCGTCGAGGTAGATCTTGACCGTGGTGATCGAGCCGTCGGCGAGAGTCCCGGTCTTGGTCACCGTGAGCGCCGACCAGGTGGCCGAGTTGCCCCCGGTCGCCATGGCCAATCTCAGCGCCGCGTAGTCGGCGCCCTGGTTCACGTTGGCGGGGGCCAGGTCGGTCGGGGTCACCGTCACCAGGGCGGGGGGATCGGCGACGGTGGCCAAGGACGAGTCGGCGGGGAAGTTCGCGGCGCTGACGAGGTCGGGTGCGGTCACCGTCAGCTCGGTGTTCGCGGCGACCCGGACGCCCGTGGTGGCGCCCAGGGGGGAACCGATCGCCAGCAGGTACACGACGAAGTACACCTTCGGGGCAGCGTTGATGGTCTGGGCCGGAGACAGGGCGACGGTCCCGCCGCCGCCGTAGGTCCCGCTGCCCAAGAGCGAGTCGCCCACGCCGTAGAGCCCGTCGCCGTCATCGAGATAGACCCTGATGGCGGTGATCCTGGCATTGCCCAGGCTCCCGAGTTTCGTCAGGGCCAGCACGGTCCATAAGGCCGAGTCGGCGGGGGTGGCCAGAGAGAGCTTGAGAAGAGCTGTCTCCTGGCCGCGGACCGCGAAGGCGGGAGCGATGTCGGTCGGCGTGACGGTGATGGTGTCCGCAAGCTCGGTGATCGAGGAATCCGTCGAGTCGGCCGGGAGGTTCGCCGAGGAGACCGCGTCCGGGGCGCTCAGCGTCAGCGCCGAGGCCGCGCCGACCGAGCCTCCGATCGTGTCGCCCGCCGCCGCCTCGGGGTCGAGGTCGTAGACGACGAAGTATACCTTGGCGCTCGTCGTCAGCGTCTGCGCCGCCGTCAGGGTGATCGCGGCCGAGCCGCCCGAGAAGGGCGTCACCGCCGCCGAGATGAGCGTGTCGCCGGCGTCGTAGACGGCGTCGCCGTCGTCGAGGTAGATTTTGATGGAATCGACGGCGGCGTCGGCCGCGGTCCCCGTCTTGGTCACCGTGATAGCCGTCCACTGCGCGGTCTCCTGGTCCATGGCCAGCGAGAGCCTCAGCACCGAGTAGTCGGCGTCCTGCGCGATGTTGGCGGGCGCCTGGTCGGTCGGGGTCACCGTGGCGGTGTCGGCCCCGTCGACCACGCTCGCGACCGTCGAGTTCGCCGGAAGGTTCGCCGCCGAGACTCCGTCCACGCCCGTGACCGTCACGTCGCCGGCGGCCGCCACGCGCGCGCCTATGGTGCCGCCGACGGCGGCGAGCGCCTCCAAGGCGTAGACTACGAAGTACACCTTGGCCGCCGGCGTGATCGCCTGGGAGGCCGAGATCGCGATGCTCACCACGCCGGCGGTGAACGTGTTGACCGCCGGCGAGATCAGCGTGTCCCCGGCGTCGTAAGTCCCGTCTCCGTCGTCTAGATACACCTTGACCGTGGTGACCTGGCCGTCGGCCAGGTCGCCGGTCTTGGTCACGGTCAGGTTGGTCCAGGTCGCCTGGTCGTCGTCGGCCGCCAGCGAGAGCTTGAGCAGGGCGAAGTCCGAGCCTTGGGCGATGTTCGCCGGTGCTGCGTCGGTCGGGGTCACGGTCACGGTGTCGGCCACGTCGTTTATGGTCGCGTTGGCCGAGTTCGCGGGCAGGTTGGCGCTTGCCGCCGTGTCGGGTGTCGTCACGGTCAGCTGGCTGTTGGACGCGACCGAGGCCCCGACGGTCGTGCCCGCGGAGGCGTCGCTCTCGAGGTCGTAGACGATGAAGTAGACCTTGGGGGTGGTGGTGATGGTCTGGGCGGCGGTCAACGTGACGGCCGCCGCGCCCCCCGAGAACGCGGTCACGGCGGGGGAGATGAGGGTGTCGCCGGCGTCGTAGACGCCGTCGCCGTCGTCGAGGTAGATCTTGACCGTCGCGATGCCCGCGTCGGGCACCGTCCCGCCTTTGGTCACGTTGAGCGCGGTCCATTCCGCGGTGTTGGCGTCGGTCGCCATCGAGAGCCGGAGCAAGGCGAACTCCGCCCCCTGGCTTACGCTGCCGGGGGCCTGGTCCGTCGGCGTGACGGTGATCTCGTCGCCTTGAAGGAGGACCGTGGAATTTGACGAGTTGACGGGGAAGTTGGTCGTCGCGACGGTGTCCGGGGCGCTCACCGTCAGGCTGGCGTTGTTCGTGAGTTGAGCGCCGATGGTGTCGCCCGGCGCGGCGCCGGAGGTCAGGACGTAGACGATGAAGTAAACCTGGGCGGAGGTCGTGATGGTCTGGGCCGGAGAGAGGCTGAGCGCGGCGGCCCCGCCCGAGAAGGCGCCGTTGGCCAGGAGAGTGTCCTCGGCGCCGTAGACGCCGTTGCCGGTGTCGAGATAGAGCTTGACGGAGGCGACGTCGCCGTCGGCCAGATCGCCCGTCTTGGTCACCGTGACCGCCGTCCAGACGGCCGCGTCGCCGCCGGTCGCCAGCGAGAGCTTCTCCACCGCGTAGTCCGAGCCCTGGACGATGTCCGCCGGGGCGAGGTCGGTGGGCGTGAGCGTGATCGTGTCGGCGACGTCGGTGATGGCGGTGTTCGCGGAGGCGGCCGGGAAGTTCGCCGCCGACACGGCGTCCGGCGCGCTCAGGGTGAGGTCCGTGTCGGCCGCCGCCTGCGCGCCGATGGTAGCACCCACCGTGGCGTCGCTCGCGATTTGGCAGACGATGAAGTAGGCCTTCGCGCTGGTGGTGATGGTCTGCGGCGCCGACAGGGTGATCGTCACCGAGCCGGACGTGAACGTGTTGACCGACGGCGAGATGAGGGTGTCTCCGCCTCCGTAGAAGCCGTCGCCGCTGGTGTCCTCGTAGATCTTGACCGTCGTCACGTAGCCGTCGCCGAGCGTCCCTCCCTTGGTGACCTTGATGGCGGTCCACAAGGCGGTCTCGGCGTTGGTAACCAAGGACAGCCTCTCCAGCGCGAACTCTGCCCCCTGCGCGGCGCTTCCGGGCGCCTGGTCGGTGGGCGTCATCGTGACGGTGTCCGCCACGTCGCCCACCGTGGCGTTGGCGGAGTTCGCCGGGAAGTTCGCCGAGGAGATGGTGTCGGGCGAGGTGATCGTGAGGTCCGCCTGCGAGGCGATGGAGGCTCCGATCGTGGCGCCCGGCGCCGCCGAGGGTTCGAGGTCATAGACGACGAAGTAGACCTTGGCCGTCGCCGTAAGCGTCTGCGCGGCCGAAAGCGTGATGTTGGCGACGCCGCCCGCGAAGACGGTGACGGCGGGGGAGATGAGGGTGTCCTCGCCGCCGTAGACGCCGTTGCCGTTGTCGAGGTATATCTTCACCGAGGTGACGCCGGAGTCGGCCAAGGTCCCGGATTTGGTCACCTTGACCGCCGTCCATTCCGCGTTCCCCTGGTCGGTGACCAGCGAGAGTTTCTCGAAGGCGGATTCGGCGCCTTGGTCGAGGCCGGCGGGCGCTACGTCGGTCGGGGTCGCGGTGGCCTGCGAGGCCGGGGTGTAGAAGACGGTCACCGTCGCATGGTCGAAGCGCAGGAGATCGGCGGTTGTGTTCTGGTCCCGGATCAGGATCCCGAAGTCCGCGCTGTTGACCTCCGCGCGGGTCAAGGTCGTGCCCCACAGGTCGGTGGCTCCGCCGGTCGTGATGTCCGAATCCACGTCCTGGAGGAAGGTCAGCGCCGTCATCTCGGTGCCCGCCAGATTGGCGCCGTCCTTGGTCAGGCCCGCCCGGAAGCGTCTTCGCGCGTTGGTTCCGCCGGCCCCTTGGCCGTTGACGACCACCTGGACGCCGTCGACGGTGGCGCCGACCGGCAGGGAGAAGCCGAAGGTCTTGATGGTCAGATAGCTCTGGCTGGTGGCGTTGAAATCGGCATAGGCGCCGTCGTCGCCTTGGACGTTGGCGGGGTTGGTCCAGTCGGCCCCGCCGCTGACGGAGGCGGCGTCGACGGCGGTCTTGACCGCGGTGTCGGCATGGAGCTCGCGCGGCAGGGCGAGCGAGAGGATGAGGGCGCCGAGCAGGCTCCGCGCGCTCGGGGAGATCCTTGGGCTGTTCGTGCGCATCTTGAGGGTACGCGCCCGCGCGCGTAATGGGAAGTGTAACGGACGTTTCGCGAAAAGTGTAGGTAGCGGCTGCGAACTCTTGCGAAATTAGGTTCGCAAAGAATTCGCGGAGATGAGCTTGGCTCATGGCACGAAGGTGTGGGTAGGCTTCTGAAACGGCTCCAGAAGTTAGTTTACGCGCTTCGGGCGCGTGGATCGAAGGATTGCGATACGGCCGCAATCCTTCGATCTGGAGCAATGAACGGCAAAGAGCAGTAGGATTGGCCCGCCTGTGTGCACGCTTCGCGCACGGATTTACGCCGTTCCAGAACGAAATCACAGGTTGATTCGGAAAGATATCCACCGAACTATCCACGTGGATAGTCGACGTTTTTTTCATCATTTGGACCGTGCGCGAAGCGTGCACACGACTCGCCCAATCGTCTTCCGTTTTTCCGTTGATCCGTACGAGATCGAAGAGTTGCGGCCGTATCGCAACTCTTCGATCCACGCGCCCGAGGCGCGTAAATTTGCATAGCTCGGACCGGCTCTGTTCAGCCCTGTTAGCCCGCGGTTCAGTGCCATGAGCCCAAAATTCAGGCCGTTAGGCCCAGCCAATGCGGGCCCTTTGGGGCTTTGCGAAGACGAACGCGCCGATGCATCCTTGGATCATCCGGGGGGTGGTGATCATGCAAGGAATATTCCCAGCGTGGAGTCGGACGTTTCTCTCGGCGGCTATCTTCGCCGCGGCATTTTCCGCGAGCCGAGCGCATGCCGCATCCGCGCCCGCGCCCGCCGATCTCGATGAGGCGCTGGAGTGGCTCGGCTTCGGCAACGGCATCCCGTCGGAACCCGCGCGCCGTCACGGGTTCGACTGGCTTTTCGCCGAACCGGGGAGGCTCGACGATCCGCGTGCACGGCGAGCGTTGGAAAGCCTGCTCGATAGCCAATCGCGGCACGATTGGATGGAGGCCGAGACGCGTCGTGCCCACGCTCAGGCCCTGGCGCGCTGGCTCGCGGATCCAAGGACGGAGCCGGAGGAGGACCCGAGCCTCGAACGCATCACGCGCCTGCTCGCCGCGGAGCTCGATCCGCGTCGCTCAGGCTCCCGGCGGGAGCGCGCGCACGCGGGCCCGGCGGCGCTCGACGGGATCTCGGCGCTGCTCGCGCGCCAGCGCGAGGCGGGGACGCCGGAGGACCGCACGGTCCTCGGTCGCAAGGAGGTCGCCCGGGGCCTGCTCGAGGCGGTTCGCGGCTGCGCGCCAGGGCGCGCGAGCGAGGAATTGGACCCCGGCGAGCGCGCGGACCGCGAGGCGGCCGAGCGCGCGGCCGTCCTCCTGGCGGCCAACGGTCTCGAGACCGACGAGCTGGCCGTCTACGCCGTCCTGCGCGAGTCCGCGTCGGACCTCGAACGCGGAGAGGCCGCGCGCGCCGTGCTGGCGAGCCTAAACGAGCGGATCGTCCTGCAGGCCGCGACGCGGCGTCTGCGCGAAGGCGGGGACGCGGCGTTCCAAGCGGCCGAGGACATCGCCGTCTTCGGGTATTACGACGATCCGCGCCTCGGCTCGGCGCGCGATGCCGTCGTCCCCGCGCTGAAGGCGCGGTGGCGCGAGCAGGGCTTCGTATTCCGGGCGGGCAGCGCGCTCGCGCGCATCCAGGACGACGCGGAGGATTACGAGGCCGGCCCCTCCGCGATGACGGTCGCGCCGCCGCCGCTGACCCTCTCGGACCGCGCCGAGCTTTGGCGCCAAAACACCTACCTTCCCGCGCTTCGCGGAACGCGGGACGCGGTCTGCGCCGCGCCCGGGAAATGCCGCGACGGGGCCGTCGCGGCCTTTGAGTGGTCGGCGGAGCGCGCGGAGGGGGCGGGCGCCTGGTCGTCGCGCAGGGCGCGCGAAGGAGCCGAGGGCGCGAGGGACGCCGTCTGCGCGGTCGGCGCGGTCTGTCGGCGCAAGATGGCGGAGGCGGCGGGCGCGGCTCTGGAGCCCGCGCGCCGGCGCGTGCGCGAGTCCCTCATGCGTGTGCTGCCCGTGCCGCAGTAACGCCGCGCCCCAGTCCATCCTTAGGTCCGATGGCCCAGCTTGAGTCATCCCCAGCGGCCCTTTTGCACCCATGAACTCCCGCCTACACTTCGGTAAGACGCACGGGGGGAACCAATGGCGCGACGTCTACGTGAAGGACGGCCGGCGCTATCGCTGCTGACGCTCGCTCTTCTCGCGGGCCAAGCCGCCTCCCAGGTGACCCGAACCGGCGTCCCGGCGGCGCGCGGACTTCCCGTCCAGGTCAGCCCGGCGGCGCCCCCGCCGGGGACGCCTGCCTCGTTGGCCCCGCTGAGCGCTGGGCTCGGCGGCGTCCCGATTCTGAGCGTCCCGACCCTTTCCGCGGCGGCGGCACGTCCCAGCCCCCTGGCGGCCGCGATAGCGCCTTCCGCCGCGGCCGCGCTCCCGGCCCCGGCGGCTTTCGCGGTACCGGCCTCCGCCGACGCGCAAGCGCGCGCCGTCTCTCCGACCGAGCCGGGCGCCGACGGTCCGCGCGCCGTCTTAGACCGCCTCGGCAAGGATGAGACCCTGCGCGCGGCCGTCAGCCCGAGATCGGGCTCGGCCGAGCGGGGCGCCGCCCTCGGCCTCCTTTTCGACAAGGGAGCGCTGGCCGCTCCGGGCGGCGTGGGAGGCGTCGACGCCCGGGATTTCAACGGCGCCTATGGCTTTTACAGCTGGGTCGCCGGGCTCCCGGAGGTCGCGGCGCTGGGCCCCGGAGCCTCCTTGGCCGCGGCGCGCGTGCTCTTGGCCGTCTCGCCGCTCTTCGAGCGCGGGCCCGTGTTCACGATGAAGGACGCCGACGGTGTCACGGTCATGTCGGCCCGGCATCCCGAACTGTCCGCCGTCCGGATCGTGCTCACCGCGGAAGGGCTGGGGCGCGACGGCGCCCCGGCCGGGGCCGCGGGCCTGGCCCGGAAGATCGACGCCGCGCGCGCGGCGGACCAGGCCGGCGCCACCTTCGTCAACATGGCCGCCCTCATGAACACGCTGCCCGCCCAGGCCAAGGCCGCTCCCGAGCCGGCGCCCGGTAAAGCCGCGCCGATATTCGCTCCCGGCGCGGAACTCCCCATCGACCCGGCGCGCCAGCCCGCGGAGCATGTGGGGAGGATCCTTAGGGCGGCCGCGAGGTCCGGCGACCCTTACGAAACGCTGGCGCTCCTGAAAACGGCCAAGGCCGAGGCGCGGGCCCGGATGAACTATCAGGACGCCTCCATCCTAGTCGAGCAGGCCTTCCGCCAAGGGGAGCTCCAGGCCAGGGAGTTCGTCCCCATGCTCCTGGCCGAGGCCCGGAAGGCGGCCGCCGATGATGATAAGGCGGGCGTCGACAAGGCCCTGGACGCGGCCCGAGCTTTCACCGAGTACAACCCGCGGCTGACGCAGAGCGTGGGGAAGGCCTACTATCAGGCGCACGACACCTTGAGGCTCATCGAGCTCTTGGGACCTCTCCCGACCCGTTGACTCTTGTAGGCGCAAACAGCGCTAGGACCTTCCCGCCATGAGCCATAAACTTTGCAGATCCTTCATGAGGGCGCAACCGCGATTCGGATTTACTAGCCGGCATGCAGATCCGCCTCCCGCGCTTGCTTCTGGTCCTAGCGGCCCTGAGCGGGGCCGTCTCGGCCCAAGCGGCCCAGACGGTGGTCAGCCTCACCTTCGACGACGCCACGTCCGGACAGGCCCTGGCGGGGGAGATCCTCCGCCAGCGCGGCCTCAAGGGGACCTTCTACGTGAACACGGACCGGATCGGCGCCGGGGGCTTTCTGACCCGCGCTCAGCTCGACGTCCTCGCTGCCGACGGCCATGAGGTCACGGGCCATACCCTGACCCATGCGGACCTTACCTTAGTCTCCGCCGCGGAGGCGGAGCGCCAAGTCTGCGACGACCGCCAGCAGCTGCTGGCCTGGGGCTTCGACCCCAAATCCTTCGCCTATCCCTTCGGGGCCAACAACGCGGGGGTCCGGTCGGTCGTCGCCGCCTGCGGCTACTCGAACGCCCGCGCCGTGGGCGGGCTCTCCTGCGTCGGCTGCGCCAAGGCCGAGCCCTTCCCTCCGCCCGAGCCCTTCGCCATACGCTCGGCCGAATCGATCAAGAGCACGACGACTCTGGCGCAGCTGCAAGGCTACGTGAGCGCCGTCGAGGCGGCGGGCGGCGGCTGGGTGCCGCTGGTGTTCCACTACATCTGTGACGGCTGCGAGGACCTTTCGGTCAGCTCGCGGACGCTGATCGACTTCACGGACTGGTTGGCCGCCCGCTCGGCCCAAGGGACGGTCGTCGAGACCGTGGTCCAGGCCATGTCGAGGGGCTTGGCGTCGACCACCACGGCCTCGCTCTGGGCTCCCTCTCTGGGCCCGGCCGCCGCCGAGTTCTCCAACGATCCGGCTCCCGTGTCGCTGGGCGTGCGCTTTCGCTCGGACGTCGCCGGGCGCATCGACGGCATCCGCTACTATAAAACCGGCGCGACCGGTCCCCACGTCGGGCGGCTCTACACCAACGCCGGCGCGCTCCTGGGTTCGGTGAATTTCACCGGGGAGTCGGCCTCGGGCTGGCAGACTGCGCTCTTCCCCGCGCCGATCCCGATCGCGGCGAGCACGACCTACGTGGCCTCCTATCATTCCCAATCGGGCTTCGCCGTCACCCGCGACTATTTCCTCGCCCCGCGCGACAACGCGCCGCTGCACGCCCCCGCCAGCGCGCCCGGGGCGCTCAACGGGCTCTATCTCTACGGCGCGGCGCCGGCGTTCCCGACCGCGAGCACTCGGGCGAGCAACTACTGGGTCGACGTGGTCTTCTCGGTCGCCGGATCGACCCCTCCTCTTCCTCCTCCGCCGTCCTCCACCGCGACGGCCACGCTCTGGACGACCCAGGGCCCGGCGAACAACGAGTTCTACCTCGACCCCAACCCGCTGACGCTCGGCGTGCGCTTCTTCTCCGACGTGCCGGGGGTCGTGACGGGCGTGCGGTTCTTCAAGGTGAGCGGCAACGACGGCCCGCACGCGGCGCGCCTCTACACGAGCACCGGCGGCCTGCTCGGCTCGGCCCCCTTCGCCAACGAGACGTCCACCGGCTGGCAGACGACGGCCTTCCCCGCGCCCATCGCCGTGGCTTCGAACACGGTCTATGTCGCGGCGTACCACTCGCCGACCGGCTACGCGGCGACGCGCGACTACTTCACCGTCCCGCGCGACAGTCCTCCGCTCCATGCGCCCGCCACCGCTCCCGGGGCCCTTAACGGACGCTACGTCTACGGCGCGGCGCCGGCGTTCCCGGTCAACGGCTTCCAGGCCACGAACTACTGGGTCGACGCGGTCTTCTTTCAGAACGCCTCGACCGTTCCCGCTCCCAATCCCACCTGCTTCTCCAGCGCGGGAACCTGGCAGAACCGTCCTTTCACGTCGCAGACGGATTCATTCGAGGCGACCTTCGACGCCACTCCCGGGCAGGCAGGGATGGACGGCGTGGGCGGTTTTTCCAACGGCCCCGCGTCCGACTACCCGGCCGTGGCCTCCATCGTCCGCTTCAACCCGGCGGGCTTCATCGACGCCCGCAACGGCGGCGCGTACGCGGCGGCCGCTTCGATCCCCTACAGCGCCGGGACCGCCTACAGCTTCAGGCTGGCCGTGAACGTACCCGCCCACACCTATTCGGCCTTCGTGCGGTCCGGGGCGGGTTCGGAGCAACTGGTGGGGAACAATTTTGCTTTTCGGACCGAGCAGGGCGCGGTGGCGGCGCTCAACAACCTGGGGCTCTTCGCCGCTACCGGAAGCGAAACCGTCTGCAACCTCGCCATATCGACGGGCCCCGGGGGATCTCCCTCCTTGGCCGCTATCTCCGTCACGCCCTCGAGCGCGGCGGTGATGGTCGGCATGCGCCAGGCCTTCAGGGCGATCGGCACCTATACGGACGGCTCGACGCTCACGCTCTCCGGCCCGTGGTCGGGGTTAGCCCCGCTCCCGTCGGGACGCCGCGACCTACAGGGCGCCGCGTCGGGCGGCGTCCTCTACGCCATCGGCGGCTATGTCGCCAGCGACACGACGACCGTGGAAGCGTACGCTCCTTCGGCCGACTCATGGTCGACGAAGGCCCCGCTGAACGCCCCTAACAGCACGGTCTCCTCCCCGACGCCGGGCGCCAACCGGGGACGCTACCAAGGATCGGCGGCGGCCGTCGGCGGCAAGATCTACATGATCGGGGGGTGGACCACCTCGCCGGCCTTGCCCAGCGACACGGTCTCGGTCTACGATCCGGCCCTGAACTCCTGGAGCGCCGGGCCGACGGTTCCGGAACGCTCGGCCTGCTCCCAGGCCGCGGTCATCGGGACGAAGATCTACCTGCTCAGCGCCTGCAACGGCTTCGCGGGCTTCAAACGGAGCCTCTACATCTTCGACACCGTAGCCCAAACATGGACGGCGGGTCCCGACGCGCCTCGGCCCCATGCCGGAGGCGTGGGGACCGCCATCGCGGGGAAGTTCTACGTGACCGGAGGCCAGGACGTCGTCGTCCGGCCGGAGGTGGACGTTTACGACCCTGGGACCAATGCGTGGACGACGGGCGCCAGCATGCCGGCCGTCCTCTCGGCGATGGCGGGCGACGTCATAAACGGGAAATGGTACTTAGCCGGCGGCATGGACGGCGCGAGCCAGCCGGTCAACGCCCTGTGGGTCTATGACCCGGCGGCCAACGTCTGGGCTCCGGGCCCGCCGATGCCCACCGCGCGCGGCGGACCCGCCGCCGCCGCTATCGCCGGCAAGCTCTACGTCGCCGGCGGCACGGACCCTACAGGCAACGGGAGCGCGCTGGAGGTCTTCGACCCGAGCCCGACCGGGGTCGGCTGGTCGAGCGACGCGCCTTCGGTGGCCACCGTGACGGCGTATGGGTTCGCGACTGGGCTGGCGGGCGGGTCCGCGCGGATCATAGCCTCCTCCGGCTCGGTGAGCGGCAGCGCGCCTTTGTCCGTGACAGCGCCTTCCATCACGGGACTCTCGCCTAACTCGGCGACGGCCGGAGGGCCCGGTTTTACGCTGACGGTCAACGGGGGCAACTTCACGCCCGATTCAGTCGTGCGATGGAACGGCTCGAGCAGGCCCAAGACCTTCATCAGCGGCTCGACCTTGACCGCGAGTATTTCCTCCGGCGACGTCGCGTCAACGGGCACCGCTTCGGTCACGGTGTTCAACCCGGTCCCCGGCGGCGAGGGAGGCGTTTCAAACGCCGCGGCCTTCACGGTCTTCGCCGCCAGCGCGCCTCCACCGGCCTCCTCGACCGCGACAGCCTCGCTCTGGACGACCCAGGGCCCGGCGAATGACGAGTTCTACCTAGACCCCAACCCGCTGACCCTAGGCGTGCGCTTCTTCTCGGACGTGCCGGGGGTCGTCAAGGGCGTCCGGTTCTTCAAGGTCAGCGGCAACAACGGCCCGCATACGGCGCGCCTCTACACGAGCACCGGCGGGCTGCTCGGCTCGGCCCCCTTCTCCAACGAGACGTCCACCGGCTGGCAGACGACGTCATTCCCCGTGCCCATCGCCGTGGCCTCGAACACGGTCTATGTCGCGGCTTACCACTCGCCGACAGGCTACGCGGCGACGCGCAACTACTTCACCATCCCGCGCGAGAGCCCTCCGCTCCATGCGCCCGCCAACGCGCCCGGGGCCCTCAACGGGCGCTACGTCTATGGCGCGGCGCCGGCGTTCCCTGTGAACGGCTTCCAGGCCACGAACTACTGGGTCGACGCGGTCTTTTCTCAAGACGTCTCGACGGTTCCCGCCCCCAACCCGACCTGCTTTAGCAGCGCGGGGTCGTGGCAGAACCGGCCGTTCTCGCCGCAGGCGGGGTCCTTCGAAGCGACCTTCGACGCCACCCCCGGTCAGGCCGGCATGGACGGGGTGGCGGGGTTCTCCAACGGCCCCGCGGCCGACTATCCGGCGGTGGCCTCGATCGTCCGCTTCAACCCGGCGGGCTTCATCGACGCGCGCAACGGCGGCGCGTACGCGGCGGCCGCCCCGATCCCCTACAGCGCCGGGACCGCGTACCGTTTCAGGCTGGCGGTGGACGTCCCGGCCCATACCTATTCCGCCTTCGTGAGGACTGGCGCTTCGCCCGAGCAGCTGGTCGGCGGGAATTTTGCGTTCCGGACCGAGCAGGGCGCGGTCGGGACGCTCGACAACCTCGGGCTCTTCGCCGCTACCGGCAGCGAGACGGCCTGCAACCTTGCCATCTCCACTCAGCCGGCGGCCGCTCCGGGCGCGCGCGAGTGGGCGGCTACGGGTCCCATGCCCGCGGTGCGCCAATCCCATACCATGACTCGCCTGCCGGACGGGCGGGTGCTGGTGACCGGCGGCGGAAGCGATCCCACCAACACGGCCGAGGTTTATGATCCGGCTACGGGCTCTTTTACGGTCACCGGCTTCATGGCCGATCAACGCTACGGCCATTCAGCCGCCCTCCTGCCCAACGGGAAGGTCTTGGTGTTCGGAGGAGGCAACTCGGATGGATTCAATGTAAGCGCCGAGCTCTTTGACCCCGCCCTGGGCACGTTCAGCCCCACCGGCTCCATGTCCGCGCTTCGCGGGCTGGGAGCGCTCTTGCCCAACGGAAAGGTGCTCGCGGTCGCCGGCGACGGGAGCGCGCAGTTATACGATCCCGCTACCGGCGTCTGGGGGCCGACCGGTTCCAGGGCCGGGGGAGGCGCCGTCTCGTTCACACTCCTCCAAAACGGCAAGGTCCTGGCCGCGGGAGGAGAGCTCAGCGAGCTCTACGATCCGGCCGCCGGGACCTGGTCGGACACCGGCTCGATGGGCGCGGCGCGTACGGGGCACTCCGCCACGCTCTTGGCCGACGGCAGGGTCCTGGTCTCGGGCGGGCGGCCGGCCGCCGGCGCCGAACTCTACGATCCCGCCACCGGCCTTTGGTCCGCGACCGGCCCCATGGCGCTCAACCGTTGGCGCCATGAGGCCACTCTCCTGCCCGAGGGCTTAGTCCTGGCGGCCGGGGGAGAAAACGAAAGCGGCACCGGGCTCTCCAGCGCGGAGCTCTATGATCCCGCCAATGGGACCTGGCGGCCCGCCGCCCACATGACGACGCAGCGCGGCGCCCATCGAGCGCTGCTCCTGGCCGACGGCAGGGTCCTAGCCACGGGCGGGAGAGCCGACGAATACCTCTCCAGCGCCGAGCTCTACGTCCCCTGCTCCGGTCCTTGCCCGGTGCAGAACCCGGTGCCCGTGGTCTACCCGCCGTCCGGCTTCGCGCCGCGGGCGGCGGCCGAGGCCGGCGGCCCGGGCTTTACTTTGCACGTCCGCGGCGGCCGCTTCGTGCCGGGCGCGGCCGTGCGCTGGAACGGATCGCCGCGCGCGACCACTTTCCTCGACGAGGGGGGCTTGAACGCCGAGATCCCCGCAAGCGACATCGCCGCTGCGCAGACGGTCAGGGTCACGGTCTTCAACCCGGCTCCCGGAGGCGGCGAGTCCAACGAGCTCCTGTTCACCGTCAAGCCCACCTTCACGCCGGGAGTCGTGATCTTCTCGGAGACCTTCACGCGGCCCAACGGCCTGATCACCAACGAGTACGCGACGAACAACCCTAACGACCCGGCCTCCGTCAAATCCGACGTCTGGAAGGTGCGCGTCGGGTCGCTCTTCGCCAACGGCAACCAAGGCTGGACCGGCGTCAACGACGACGTCCGGCCGAACGCGGGCTCCACCAACGGGACGGGAAACGACTTCATCCGGCTTCAGACCCAGCGGGGCGATTTCGGCGAAGTGGCCGTGCAGCTCAACGTCGTCAACCATGGGATGCCGCGGGCCGTCTTCCGCGACGGACTGCGGGTGCTGCTCCGGGTCACGCCCACGACCGACTACTACTTCCTGCAGTTCAACGACAACACCGGCGGCATCGGCATCGGCAAGGTGGTCGACGGCGCGCAGACGTACCTTCTGCTCGCCAGCAACGATCCCATCCCGTTCGGCTCGACGCAGACGGTACGGGCGCGCGCGGTCAACCTCGCCGACGGCTCCGTCGAGCTGACGCTCGACGCCTACGGCAAGACCTGGTCGCTCGTCGATTGGGGGAATTTCGGGCGGGTCCTCCGGGATCCGGGCGCCGTGGGCCTGCGCGGCGACCATACCGAGTTTTCCTTCGACGATTTCACGGTCTACGCTCCGGACGGCTCCGACCTCGGGCCGAGCCCCTCTCCGTCGCCGTCCTCGACTGCGACGGCCTCGCTCTGGACGACCCAGGGCCCGGCGAGCAACGAGTTCTACCTCGACCCCAACCCGCTGACCCTCGGAGTGCGCTTCTTCGCGGACGTGCCGGGGTTCGTCACGGGCGTGCGGTTCTTCAAGGTGAGCGGCAACAACGGCCCGCACACGGCCCGCCTCTACACGAGCACCGGCGGCCTGCTCGGCTCGGCCCCCTTCGCCAACGAGACGTCCACCGGCTGGCAGACGACGGCTTTCCCCGCTCCCATCGCCGTGGCCTCGAACACGGTCTATGTCGCGGCTTACCACTCGCCGACGGGCTACGCGGCGACGCGCAACTACTTCACCGTCCCTCGCGAGAGCCCGCCGCTCCATGCGCCCGCCAACGCGCCCGGAGCTCTCAACGGGCGCTACGTGTATGGCGCGGCTCCGGCGTTCCCGGTGAACGGCTATCAGGCCACGAACTACTGGGTCGACGCGGTCTTTTCGCAGGGCGTCTCGACGGCTCCCGCTGGAGGCGGAGCCGGGCTGTCGGCCTTCGCCCCTGACCCCAAGGCGCGGCAGGAAGGGGCGTTCCCCGCCGTCGCCGACCCGGGGTTCGGCTTCAAGGCGGCTTATATCTTCCCCAACCCCGTGCGCGGCGTGAAGGCCGCCACCTTCCGGCTCCAGCCGGGCCTGGCCGGCGGCGCCGATGTGCGCGTCTACGACCTGACCGGCCGCCTGGTCCATTCCTCGTCGGAATTCACCGACCGGGGGGCCTTCGACGACGGCAACGGGCTGGGGCCGCAGTTCACCTACGAGCACCTATGGGACGTTTCGGGCATCGGCTCCGGCGTCTATTTCTACGTCGTGGCGGCGCGCAAGGACGGACAGACCGAGACTCGGACCGGGAAGCTGGCCATCGTCAAATGAAGACCCTGGCCCTCCTCCTGCTCTTCGCCGCGCCCGCCCGCGGGGCCGAGACCGCCGCCTTCCTCGATCTGGGGATCGGCGCGCGCGCGCTGGCGCTGGGCGGCGCCTACACGGCGCTCGGCGAGGACGCCCACTCCCTGTACTGGAACCCCGCCGGCCTGGCGGCGCTCAAGAGGCGCGAGGCGGCGGTCAGCCACGCGGAGCTGGCGCTGCGGACCCGGCACGATTTCCTCGCCTTCGCGTATCCTACGGAGCGCGGAACCTTCGCGGGCGGCTTGACCCATCTCAGTCACGGCGAGCTGGAGGGCCGCGACGCCTTGGGGCGGCCCACCGGCGGCTTCGAGGCGTCCGACACGGCCGTCAGCCTAGCCTATGCCGCCAAGGGCGGCCTGGCGGATTACGGGGTTGCCGTCAAATACATCCGCGGGCACATCGGGTCGGCCGAGGCGCAGGGCGTCGGCCTGGACGCCGGACTGCGCCGGGCGCTGGGTGCGCTGACCCTCGGGGCCGCGCTCCGGAACGTGGGGCGCGGGCTCAAGTACGACACCGAACGCGACGACCTGCCGCTGCGGCTGGCCTTCGGCGGGGCGTATCGTCTGACGGGCGGCCACGCGCTGGCGGCGGAACTCGTCAACGGTCCGCGCGGCGCGGGCAGCGTGGTATCCATAGGCGGGGAATACCAGGCGCTCGAGGCCGTATTCGTCCGCGCCGGCTACACGACCCGGAACGTCGCCGGCGGCTCGGGGTTCGACGCCGTGCGCGGTCTGACGCTGGGCATGGGCTTCAAGAACGAGCGCTGGGAGCTGTCCTACGGCGTGCTCCCGATGGGCGAGCTCGGCAATACGCACCGCTTCTCCCTGGGCTCGCGCTTCTGATATCCTGGTCGCGGGACCACCCGTGGCCAAAGCCAAGCTCGACAACGTAAACATCCTGGGGCATACCCTCCTGCCCACCCCGCGCCGGGTGCGCGAGCGCCTGCCGATGTCGAAGGCCAGCCGCGAAACCGTCGAGCGCGGCCGGGCCGCCATCCGCGACATCCTGGACGGCAAGGACGAGCGCCTGCTCCTCATCGTCGGCCCCTGCTCGATCCACGACCCCAAGGCCGCCCTCGAGTACGCGCAGCGCCTGTCGGGTCTCGCCGACCGCGTGGCCGACCGCTTCCTCGTGGCGATGCGCGTGTACTTCGAGAAGCCGCGCACCACGGTCGGCTGGAAGGGCCTCATCAACGACCCCTATCTCGACGACTCGTTCCACCTGGAGGACGGCCTGATCTTGGCCCGCAAGCTCCTGTGCAAGATCACCGAGCTCGGCCTGCCGGCGGCCTCCGAGGCGCTCGACCCCATCACGCCGCAGTATCTCTCCGAGCTGGTCTCCTGGCACGCCATCGGCGCGCGCACGATCGAGTCTCAGACCCACCGCGAGCTGGCCAGCGGACTCTCCTCGCCGGTGGGCTTCAAGAACGGCACCAACGGCGACATCCAGGTGGCGCTCGACGCGATGAAGGCGGCGCTCCGGCCGCATCACTTCCTCGGCCTCGATCCCCAGGGACGCATCTCGGTGTACCGCACGAAGGGAAACCCGCACAGCCACGTCGTCCTGCGCGGCGGGCGGGAGCCGAACTACGACCGCGCCACCGTGGAGTCCTGCGCCGAGTCCCTGCGCGCGGCGGGCCTCAAGCCCAAGGTCATGGTCGACTGCAGCCACGGGAACTCGGGGAAGGACCCCGAAAGACAGCCCTCCGTCTTCGCCGCCTGCCTCGCGCAGGCCTCCGGGAAGGCTCCCAGCCTCATGGGGCTGATGGTGGAGAGCAACCTGAAGGGGGGCAGCCAGCCCATCCCGAAGGGGAGGTCTCCGCTGGGCCGCCTTCAGTATGGGGTCTCGGTCACCGACGCCTGCCTGGGCTGGGAGGCTACCGAGACGATGGTGCTCGAAGCCTACGGCCGCGGCGCGGCCGGATAGCTTCCCAAGACCTTCACGAAGCCGGCCTCGCCGCAGAGCGCCTCGAGGGCGGCGGCCAGCCCCGCGTCCTTGAGGCCGCCCACCAAGTCCGCCAGGAAGATGTACTGGAACGGGTCCTCCGGCACCGGGCGCGACTCCAGCCTCAAAAGGTTCACGCCGTTCTCGGCGAAGCGGCGCAGGCAGTCGAGCAGGGCTCCCGGCTTGTGCTTGGCGCTGAAGGCGATGCTGGTCTTCTCCATGACCTGCCCCGGAGGGATGCGGTTGGAGCGCACGAAGACCGCAAAGCGCGTGAAGTTCTCGCGCGCGTTCTGGATGTTCTCGGCCAGGACGCTCAGGCCGTAGACCTCGGCGCAGCGTTTGGAGGCGATGGCGGCGTCCTGGCGCCGCCCGCGCGAGGCCACGAGCTCGGCGGCCCCGGCGGTGTCGTACTCCGGGATCGAGCCCAGGTGGCGCGCGGCGAGGAAGTCGCGGCACTGCTCGAGCGCCACCGGGTGGGAGTAGACCGTGCTGAGCTTGGTCAGCGCCGAGCCCGGCAAGCCGAGCAGGCAATGCTCGATGCGCAGGTAGGTCTCGGCGATGATGAAGGCCGGTTTTCTGAGGAAGAGGTCCTCGTTGACCGTCACCGGCCCGACGATGCTGTTCTCGACCGGCAGCAGGCCGAAGTCGGCCGACCCGGATTCCACGGCGTCGAAGACCTGCTCGCTAAACGCACAGGGCACCGGCTGGCAGGGCGCGCCGAAGTGGCGCAGGGCGGCCTCCTCGCTGTAGGCGCCGCGCATCCCCTGGTAGGCGACTCTCATCTCGAGACCCTCCGGTCCACCGAGCGCAGCGAGGCCTGAAAGCGCCGGCGCATCGCCGGGGCGTAGGCGTTATAGCGGTTCATGTCCTCGAAGAGCTGCCAACTGTCGTTGCTGACTGTCTGCAGGATGCGCAGGAGGCGCTTGAAGCCCTCGGTGTCCATGCCGGTGGGCCGGGCGCCGAAGCCGACCAGCGCGCGGCCTATGAAATGGGTGAGGAGCAGCGAGGAGGCCATGCGCTTGTCGTGCTCCTTGGGGGTCATCTCGACGAGCTCGAGCCCTTTGCGCTCGAGGAAGGCCTTCACGCGCCGGTAGCGTTCGGGCGCTATGCGCACGCGGCAGACGGCCACCTGGCGGCCGCCCAGGGACTCGGCGGCGCTGTCGGGGCCGAAGTTGGGATGCGTGGCCAGGATCTCGACGGCGCGCGGCAAGAGCGCCTTCATGAGCCGCACCGGCCGCTCTTTGACCGAGCAGACGTCGACCACGAGGGTCCCGGGGCGCAGGAGCCCGCGGACCTGGCGCAGGACGCCCTCGAATCCGGCGATCGGCACGCAGGGGACGACGACGTCCTGGCGGCAGACCTCGGCCAGCGAGGCGGGCTCGCCGCCGGCGGCCTTGATGCTCGCCGCAAAGCCGGGCCGCTTCTCGTGGACCTTGATGGCGCAGTCGGCGGCCAGATGGCGGGTCAGGAGGGCGCCGAGGCGGCCGAAGCCGATGATGCCTAGCGGCACAGGGCCTCCCGGAGGCGGCGGAAGCCCTCGCTCAAGCGCGCCTCGGGGGCGCAGAAGCTCAGGCGCAGATGCCCCGGGGCGCCGAACGCGGAGCCCGGGACGACGGCGACGCCGGCCCGCAGCAGATGCCCGGCCAGCGCGGCGTCGTCCTTGAAGCGTCCGCCCAGCCAACGCCGCGCGTCGGCCAGGATGAACAAGGCGCCCTCGGGCATCGTGAAGTCGAAGAGCGGGGCGGCCAGCGCGCAGGCCAGGTCGCGCCGGCGCTCGTAGACGGCCCGGCGGCGCTCGCGCTGGGCGGGGGGGAGGGCCAGCGCCGCCAGCGCGCCGTGCTGGGCGAAGGTGCAGACGTTGCCGGTCATGTGGCCGTGCATGCGCGCGGCGGCGCTGACGAGTTCGACCGGCCCGGCGAGGAAGCCCACGCGGTAGCCGGTCATGGACCAGCTCTTGGAAAAAGTCTGGACGGTCAGCGTCCGGCGCGCGGCGGCCGGCCCCAGCGAGGCGGCGCTGACGTGCTTTACGCCGTCGTAGACCAGGTCCTCATAGGCCTCGTCGGAGACCAGGACGAGGTCCTTCCTTTCGGCTAGCCGGACCAAGGCTTTGAGCTCGGAGGCCGACGCCACGGCCCCGGTGGGGTTGTTCGGGGTGTTGATGACGACCGCTCGGGTGCGAGCGGTGACGGCGGCGGCGACGCCGGCGAGGCCGGCGAAGACCGGCCGCGCCCCGGCCAGGCGCACGGCTTCAGGGTAGCTCACCCAGCCGGGCCGCGGGACGATGACCTCGTCGCCGGGCCCTGCCAAGGTCTGGAGCGCCGCGTAGACGGCCTGCTTGGCGCCGTTGGTGACGAGGACCCCTTCGGGGACCGCCGGGACGCCGTTGCGCGCCCGGAGCTTGCGCGCTATCGCCGAACGCAGCTCGGGGAGGCCGGCCGAGTCCGAGTAGCCGGTTTTGCCGGCCTTCAGGGCGCGGACCGTGGCGCCGAGCGCCGCGGCCGGGACCGGGAGGTCGGGCTCGCCCTCGAGCAGGCTGACGATGTCGCGGCCGGCGCGGCGCAGGCGGGCGGCTTCGGCGGAGAGGCGGAGGGTCTCAGACCCGGCGGCGGCGCGCGCCCTGGCCGAGGTTCTCATGATATTGGACTTCCTTCGAGTTCATGACGATGAGGCGGAAGAGGACCTCGACGAACTCGGCGTCGAGGCCGCGGCCGGCGCCCCAGGCCTTCACGCGCTTGAACAGGGCCTCCTCACGGACGCGGTCGTAGATCGGCATGTCGAGCCCGGCCTTGACCCGGGCCAGGCGCAGGGCGAGGGCGCGCCGGCGCGCCAGCAGGCGCACCAGGCCGTTGTCGACGGCGTCGATGCCGACGCGGATCCTAGCGAGCTCCCGTTTCATTCTGGGAGCATTCTAGTAAAAAGGGTGCATGAAAGATTCATTATTATTGACAAAGTGCATGAAATATTCTATAATGCCGGAGTGAGGAGCTCCTGGAAGCTCAGGGATTTCATGCAGTTCGGCAGGGTCTACCGTCGTCTCGACCTTGAGCGGGCTTCGACGGCCGTCGATCGAGACCTCAAGACTCTTCTTGAGGAGGGCGAAGTCCGTAAGCTCGCCCGCGGTCTATATTGCCGCCCAAAGTCGGCCTCCCCGGAGACGCGGGAGCTGGTGCGGGCCTTTCTCAAGACCGACGATTTCTTGCTCGCCGACGGCGGGCTGGTCTATAACCGCAAGCGTGCAGGGCATTTCATCTTGGACGGGCGGCGGTTTCATCTGCGGGTCGTGCGGGCCTACCCAAAAGACCGCATGGCGCTGCGCGTGACGTCTAAAGAGGAGGAGCGCGGCGACCTCGAATACTGGCTGGCGAAGTCTCCCTCGGCCCGGGTCGCCGCGGTGGAGTTCCTTCGCGAGCAATACTACGCGTTGTCGGGCTTCAAGAGCCTCCCGCGGCTCGCGCGCGCCATCGTGCTGAGGGATCGCCGCGCATGAAGATCCACCCGGATTTCGCGGACTTCATCGCCTGTCTCGAGCGAAACGGCGTGCAGAGCGTGATCGTGGGCGGCTATGCCTTGGCTTTCCTGGGCGCGCCGCGCTACACCGGCGACGTGGACATCTGGGTCAGGCCGACGGCTCCGAACGCCAAGAGGCTGCTCCGCGCCATCGAGGAATTCGGCTTTCAAGCCCTTTCGCTTACGGAACGGGATATCCTGTCGGGCAAGATAATCCAGATGGGCTATCCGCCGATGCGCATCGACCTGCTCACGGAACTCGACGGGGTGACGCCGGACGAGGTCTGGGCTAGCCGTCAGAAGGGCCCATTCGGGGACCAGACCGTCTTCTACATGGGCAAGGCCGCGCTCATCAAGAATAAGCGCGCGGCGGCTCGTCCCAAGGACTTGGCCGATCTCGCGTCCCTCGGCGAGCCGCCCGCTAAGCTATAATCACGCCTCCCGTGAACGACTTAGTCGACGTCAGCCCGTTCCCGAACAGCAAGGCCGAGCGCACGTTCACGGGGGGCATCCTCGAGGCCGAACGCATCGCGCTGCGCTACCAGCGCCGCGGCAAGGACGGTCCGCTCATCGCCAAGGTGCGCTTCGGGCCCCATGCCGAGGGTGCTCCGAGGCGCGCGCACGGAGGCGCGGTCCTCACCGTCCTCGACGAGGCTATGGGCGCGGCCTGCTGGGTGCGCGGCTGGCCGGTCCTCACGGCGCGCATCTCGGCCGCCTTCCGCCGCGCGGTCCCGCTGTCGGTGAACCTGCACGTCGAGACCGACATCGTCCGCGAGCACCGCCGGCTCGTCTTCGTCACCAGCCGCCTAGTCGACTCCCGGGGCGGCTTCTACGCCGAGGCCGAGGCGTCCTTCGCCCGGCTCTCCCCCGAGCAGCTCAAAGCCGCCGGCCTTTAGGCCGGTCTCTAGGCCTTGAAAGTAGCCATAATAGAGGCTATAATAAAAGAATGAAGGTCTATAGCATCGCGCGTCTCAAGGACGGCCTTTCCTCGATCGTCGCCGAGGTCGCCAAGGGCGCCGAGGTCGTGGTCACCGATCATAACCGGCCGGTAGCGCGAATCGTCCCGATCTCCCGCGTCCCTCCTCTGCCGGCCGGCGACCTCTCTCGTCTTAGAGAAGCCAAGCCGCTTCGTCTGGGGCGCAGGGCCAAGCTGTCGTCGGCCCAGCTCGTGCGGCGCATCCGCGACGAGGAATGAAGCCCGCCTACTGGGATACTTCGGCGCTCTTGGCCATGCTTTTTCAGGAAGCGCGTTCTTCCCAAGTCAGGCATCTGGCCTTTCAGGAGGGGGGACTCCCAGGCTACACCTCATTTTTCACGTTCATCGAGATGGAGTCGGCTATCGCGCGCCGGCTCGCCGAAGGCTCCCTCGCCCGCGGCGCCCTTTCAAAGCTTCGCGTCGAAGTCCGAGAGCTGGAGGGAGCCCTTGCCCTGCTCTGGCCTGACCATGAGATCCTCGCGGACGCCCGCCGGCATGTCGCCGAGCTGGGCTTGCGGCCGGCGGACGCCCTTCAGCTGGCTTCGGCTCGCGCGGCCGCCGATGTCGAAGCGCGGGTTCGGTTCGCCTCGCTCGATGAACGCCTCAATGAGGCCGCTCGGGCCGTGGGGCTTGGCTTGGCCGCCCTCTAGACGGCCTTGACGAGGTCGCGATTGTAGGCCACACTTGTCAGGACGGTCAGGTGAGGTCAAATGGCGCGCATCCTGTCGATCGAGGACGACCCGTCCATCCAGCAGGTGCTCTCGGTGGCCCTGAACCTGGAAGGCCACGAGGTTCATTACGCTTTTTCGGGCGACGAGGGCTTCAAGAAGATCTTCACCTCGCGGCCCGACATGGTCATCCTCGACCTGATGCTGCCGGGGATGAGCGGGGCCGAAGTGCTCAAAGCCCTGCACGGCCACCCGGAGCTCAAGGGGACGCCGGTCCTGGTCATGACGGCCTTCGGCGGGGGGCAGAGGGGCTCGGTCCTCGAGCAGACCGTGAAGGCCCTCGGCGCCGTCGAGTACCTCGAAAAGCCGTTCCGCATCCCGGAGCTCCTGCGCCGCGTGAAGGCCTGTCTGGCGGCGCGGCCCAAGGAGTCCGCGCCCGGACGCGAGATACGCTCCGGGGAGATGCGCCTCGACACCCGCCTGAGGACGGTGCTCGTCAACGACCGCCTCGTCGCCACCTTGCCGCCGAGCCGCTTCGAGCTCCTGGCCGCCTTGGCCTCGGCCGACGGGCCGTTGGCCAAGGAGGAGCTTTTGACCCGGGTCTGGCGCGGCCGGGCGGGGCCGGCCGCCCTCGAGAAGGCGATCTCCCGCCTGCGCGAGGACCTGGGCGACCAAGCCTTCCGCCTCAAGACCACGCCCGGCGGCTACGAGTTCGTGGCCAGGGCTGACATCTCCTGACGTGCGTCGGTCGAAGCCGCGGGAGTCCCCGGGTAAGCTATCTCAAGGTCGCCGGGGCGGCCGGACTCGGCGCCCGCTCTCCCCGGCGACCTTTCCTTTTAGACGGCCTCGGCATGATAGAATGGGCCGGTGACCGAGGAGTCTAAGACGTCGCGTTCCCGCCTGGCCCTGCTCTGCCTGACCGCACTGGGCGTCGTCTACGGCGACATCGGCACCAGCCCTCTCTACGCGATCCGGGAATGCTTCCATGGCCCGCACGGCGTGCCGGTCACGCATGCCAACGTCCTTGGCGTCCTGTCTTTGATCGTATGGACCTTGGTCATCCTCGTCACGCTCAAATATCACGTCTACGTCCTGAGGGCCGACAACAAAGGCGAGGGCGGCATCCTGGCGATGATGGCGCTGGCTCGCGGCGCCGCCGTAGGGCCGACCACGCAGAAGTTCATCCTGGCGTTCGGCCTCTTCGGCGCCGCGCTGCTCTACGGCGACGGCATGCTGACTCCCGCTATCTCTGTGCTCAGCGCCGTCGAAGGCCTGGAGATCGCCACGCCCCTGTTCACTCCCTATATCATTCCTATCACGGTGGCTATCCTGATCGGGTTGTTCTTCTTCCAGGCTCACGGGACGACCAAGGTGGGCTTGGTCTTCGGCCCCATCATCATCGTCTGGTTCGCGTTCCTGGCGATCACGGGAGTAGCGCAGATCATTAAAGAGCCGTCGGTGCTGGCGGCCGTCAATCCCATGTACGCCGTGGATTTCTTGATCCGCAACGGCTACCACGGGTACTTGGTCCTCGGCGCCGTCTTCCTCGTGGCCACGGGCGGCGAGGCGCTCTACGCCGACCTCGGGCACTTCTCGGAGAAAGCCATCCAGATCGACTGGTTCTTCATCGCGGCGCCCGGCCTGCTGATGAACTACTTCGGACAAGGGGCATTGCTGCTGCAGCACCCCGAGCTCGCCAACAACCCGTTTTACCGGATGGTCCCGGAATGGGCGCTTTATCCGGCCGTCCTTATGGCGACCATGGCCACGGTGATAGCCTCGCAGGCGGTCATCTCGGGGGTGTTCTCCCTTACGCGGCAGGCCGTCCAACTCGGCTTCCTGCCCCGCTCGCGCATCCAGCACACCTCCTCTCATGAGATCGGCCAGATCTACATCCCGACCGTGAACTGGATATTGCTGGCCGCCACGGTGGCGCTGGTGGTCGGCTTCAAGCGGTCGACCAACCTGGCTTCCGCCTACGGCATCGCCATCTCGGTGACCATGATCATCACCACCTTGCTGGCCTTCATCGTCTCCCGGAACGTCTGGAACTGGTCGCTGCCCACGGCGCTGGCGGTGACGGGCGCGTTCCTGGCCGCCGACCTGGCTTTCTTCGGCGCTAACAGCGTCAAGGTGATCGACGGAGGCTGGTTCCCGCTGGCCGCCGCGGCCATCGTGATGCTGGTGTTCACGACCTGGAAGAAAGGACGCGACATCCTGGGCGTGCTGCAGCAGGAAGGCTTCCTTCCGTTGGCCCAGTTCGTCCAGGAGGCCGTCGAGGGCGGTATCGTCCGGGTCCCGGGCACCGCCGTGTTCTTAAGCGGCACCGCCGCCACCACGCCCAGCGCCCTGCTTCACAACCTAAAACACAACAAGGTGCTGCACCAGCAGAATATCTTCATCACGGTCCTCACCGAGGACGTCCCGCGCGTCGTGGAGTCGCGGCGTCTCAGCGTGGAGACGGTAGGGCCGGACTTCCATCAGGTGGTGGCCCGCTACGGCTTCATGGAAGACCCCGATATCCCGGCCGTGGTCGCCAAGCTGGCGGCCGGCGGCTTCAAGCTGGCCTCCAGCCCGACGCGCCTCACCTTCATCCTCAGCGACAACACCCTGGTGACCACACACCGCGGCCGCTTGTCGCCGTGGAGGCTGAGCCTGTTCTCCTTCCTCTATCGCAACGCCCTGCGCCCCACCGAGTACTTCCGGCTTCCCGACAACCAGGTCATCGAGATCGGGCGGCAGATAAGGCTTTAGGTCCGTAGTCCTTCCGGTCCGGGTCTACTAGGTCTCTTGACCCCTGACGAATCCAGGTCCGCGCCTATCCTTAGGGTGATGCCCCGATTAGCGTTGGCTTTGGCGCTGGCCTTCCTCGGACCGGCGGCGCGCGCGTGCCTCTTCTGCGACCCCGCGGCTCCTGTCCCCGAGAACCCCGTCCCGGACGCCCCGTTCGACGCGCGTGTGCCTCCGGGGGTCCTCGAATCCGAGAAGGCCTTCCTGGCCGAATACGAGGGCGGCCGCTATCGCCTGGCCGCCGACCATCTATCCGATTCCACGCTCGCCCCGACCGAGCCGGGCCACCTGCTCAGCAACGAGGGCGCCCACCTGCTCTTCCGGGCCCATGGCGAGAAGGTCGTAGCCGCCCTGCGCGAAAAAGAGAAGGACGGGACGCTGACCCAGGCCGACCGCGACCTGGCGCTGACCTTGTTCTGGGAACGCGGCCCGATGCTGGCCGAGCGGGACCGCGAGTTCCTGGCCTTGCTCAACCCGACGCGCCTCGGGCGCGTCCCCCAGCCCGAGCCGCGTACGGGCCGCGGACCGGGGGGGAAGCCGCCCGCGGGGCTCAAGCCCGCCGAGCCCGCCCTCATCGACCGTTTAAAGCCCCAGCTCGAGCTCATCGACCACGGCAATCCGAACGAGCGGGCCGAGCTCGACCTTGCCATCGCGCGCATGCTGGAGAGCCCGACGGCCCAGGCTTTGGCCGAGCGCCTCATCAAGACCGGCAAGAAGGTCCGCGTCTCCTTCGAGCCGGTGGCCAATTCCAAGGTAATCGACGTCAACGGCAAGAAGATCATCGAGTCCTCGGGGGGGAGCACCGACTCCTCGGGGGAGATGGTCCACGTCCGCCTCAACCGCGACTACCTCGGCACCGACGCGGATTTTCGCGCCTCCTATCTCCCGGGTACCCTGGGCCACGAGCTGCTCGGGCACGGCCTGGGGGCCCTCGAGGCCAAGAAGGCCGGGGTGCACGATACCTACCTCTCCTACCGCGACAACGAGGCCGGGGCGGGCCTGGTCGGCTGGCTGGTCGACGCCGAGCGCGGGGTCAAGCTGACCAACGGGCACATGTGGAACTATCTCGCCGACCCGGAGGCCTACCACCGGGGGCTCAAGACCAACCTGCCGTACTACGCGGCCACCTTCAGCGTCTCCGAGCTGGCCGACCCGCTGCCGGTCCTGCGCGACCGCCGCGCGGCCGCCGACGCCGCCAAGGCGCAGGTTCCCGAGCAGGTAGCGGCGCAGAAGTCCTGGCTGCCCATCATCGACCATTTCGTCAAGAGCCACGGACTCAAGGCGGAGTCGTTCGCCTCGATCCGGCAGGACATCGGCAACTACGTATCGGTCACCGCGCCGGCGCGCGAGACGACGCTGGGGAACATCTCCACCTACGTCCAGAGCTACGTCGACTATTATGGGACGGACGCGGGAAAGGCGGTCCTCAAGCGCATGGCGGCGGATGCCGCCAGGCCGTTCTTCGGGGACGCCGAGCGCGAGCTGGCGGAGCGCCGGCGGCGCCTGGCCGAGCTCACCCGGGGCAAGCCGCGCGGCGAGTCCTTCGCCCCGCCGGCGCCCGGACAAGTCTCCCGCGCGGAGCTTTCCGCCATGTACAACAAGGACCGCCGCGAGAACCCGGGGCACTGGCCATGAGCGCGGCGCGCCTGGCCGCCGCCGCGCTCTTGCTCCTGGCCTCGGGCCTGGAGGCCAAGGAGCCTGCCGTGAAAGAGAAGAAGGGCGCGATCGAGGCCTTGGCCGGCTATAAGGCTCCCGCCGGCTGGACCGTCGAGCGCCGGGCCAAAGGGCAGGACGCGGCGCTGGAGCTGACCCGGGCGGGCGTTCTGATCTCGGTGCGGCTCTTCGGCGGGAAGGGCTCGGAATACTCCGTCCCCGACGCCTTCCTCGCTTCGCCGGCCGCTTCGACGATGGGCCGCCCCCCTGAGGGGATAGGACGGACGAGAATCTCCGGCAAGGCCTACCCCATGTATAAGCGCGGGGTTCCTTCGCTCGACGGCGACCCGCATGCTCCGGGCGGCTCCCCGGCGCTATCCGAGGAACGCTTCCTCCTGGTGCCGGTGAAAGGCCGCTTCTTCGTCCTGAGCTACCGCGACGAGAACCCCCTGCCCGACCCCTCGGGCAAGGGGGAGAAGGCCTGGCAGGCGTTCCTCCGTTCCTTCAAACTGTTGTAAGCTTCTGGTGTCAGTCTTTCGGATGTTTCGGAAGTTCGCTGAGTTTTTTGCAAACTTCCGAAACATCCGAAAGACTGACACCAACTGCTGACACCGGAGGACACTATGGCGGCAACGGCTCACGCGCGGCACATTCTGGTCAAGACGGAAGCGGACTGCAAGGACCTCATGAAGCAGATCGAAGGCGGCGCCGATTTCGGCGAGCTGGCCAAGAAGCACTCCTCCTGCCCCTCGGGCAAGTCGGGCGGCGACCTGGGCTCGTTTGGCAAGGGGGCGATGGTCCCCGAGTTCGACAAAGTCTGCTTCTCGGCCGACCCGATGTCGGTCCAAGGGCCGGTCAAGACGCAGTTCGGCTACCATCTCATCCAGGTCATCAGCCGCACGGCTTAGTCCGGCGTTGGTCGGAAAGGCGGGCGGGGGGGCGGCAGCGCCTCCCGCCCGTTTTTTTACGTATAATCCATGACAAGAATGAACCAAGAAACCGGTGTATTCCGCGGAAAAGGCCTTTGGGGCGTCATTTTGGGGGGGTCCTCCGGCTTCGGCCTGGCCGCCGCCAAGCGCTTGGCCCGGGAAGGCCTCAACATCCTCATCGCCCATAAGGACAAGGAAGGGACCGTCGAGACCGTCATCAAGCCGCATTTCGACGAGATTCGGGCCGCCGGGGTGTCCCTCGTCACCCACAACGCCAACCTTTTCGACGACGAGGAGCGCGGGACGGTATTCGAGAGCATCGCCGAGAAGGCCGGGGCCGGGAAGGTGCACCTGTTCATGCACTCGATCGCCGCCGGCTCTTGCAAGCTGATCGCCGAGGATAAGACCCCGGACTTCAAAGGGATCGCCCTGCGCGGGCTGGCCGAGTCCCTCAAGGCCGAGGGCGCCTCCGTGGAGCCCGACGTCCTCAAGCGGGCCGTGAACGCCGCCTTCCACCAGAAGGGCTGCGACGCCCTCTATACGCTGGCCGACAGCAGGATCCCGTACCGCGAGGAACTCCTCAGCGAGGAGGACCTCCAGCGCACGGTCTGGATGATGGGCTACGACTACCTGCTCTGGGCGCGGGAGCTCTCCAACGCGGGCCTGCTGACCAAGGACGCCCGCATGGTGGCGATGACCTCCGAGGGCAATGAGATCGCCTGGAAGGGCTACGCCGCGGTCTCGGCGGCCAAGTGCGCGCTCGAGGCCTCCTGCCGCGCGATGGCCGTCGAGCTGGCGCCCTACGGCGTGCGCTCCTACGTGGTCCAGGCCGGCATCACCGACACCCCGGCCGGCAACGCCATCCCGAACTTCGACCTCATGAAGGCGCAGGCCCGCCTGCGCAACCCCTTCCACCGTCTGACCACGCCCGAGGACGTGGCCGAGGCGATCCTCTCGCTCTGCCTGCCCGGCTTCGCCTGGGCCAACGGCGAGGTCATCCGGGTCGACGGCGGCGAGGCGGTCTCCGGAGTCTGATGCTGCAGATCCTGGGGATGGGCTGGGCCCTCCCCGCCACCGAGATCACCAACGACTTCCTCCAGCGGGAGGTCGGACTCAAGCGCGGCCAGGACTGGGTGGATTCGCGCCTGGGCATCCAGAAGCGCTACTCCGTCCTGAGCCGCGACTACATCAAGCAGACCAAGAACGCCGACCCCGCCCAGGCCATCCTGCACGCGCGCGCGCGCGGCGAGACCCCTGTGTCCTTGGGAGCGGAGGCCGCCCGGCGCGCCCTGGCCGACGCGGGGGTCAAGGCCGAGGAAGTCGGCTGGGTCATCGCCAACAACGACACCCCCTTCGAGACGATCCCGAGCAGCGCGGCGCTCATCGCCAAGGCCCTGGGGATCGGCCCCGGCCCGCATTGCGACGTCAACAGCGCCTGCTCGAGCTTCGCCCGACACATGAAGCTGTTGGCCGACATGCGCCCGGACCGAATGCCCGAGGTCGTGTTGTGCGTGCAGGCCAGCGCGTATACGGTGCGTACCGATTATTCCCCGGACTCGTTCGACGGCTACATTTGGGGCGATGGCGCCGCCGCCGAGGTGATGTCGGCGCGGCGTCCCGGCAAGCTCTCGGTAGAACCGATGATCTTCGAGACCGCCCCGGGCGGCGCCGACGACATCATCATCGACAGCGCGGGCCATTTCGCGCAGAACGGCGCCATGGTGCGCGAGTTCTCCATCCGCAAGACCTGCGAGATGTACGAGTCGATCGCCGCGGCCAAGGGCCTCTACGCCGAGGGCGTCTACACCGTGGCCCATCAGGCCAACCATGTCATGCAGGACTCGATCCTCGGCCATCTCAGCCTTCCCGCGGAGCGCCACCTGCGCAACGTCCGCGAGCAGGGCAACATCGCCGCCGCCGGCTGTCCGTCGGTCATCGCCCAGAACATGGGGCGCTTCAAGAAGGGCGACCAGCTGGTCTACGCCGTCCTCGGCTCCGGTCTGGCCTGGGGGGGCGGCTACATGGAGGCCCTGGCGTGAGCGCCGTCATGGGCGAGACCGAGCTCCTCGCCATGGCCGAGGCGGGCACTTTGCCGCGCGCGCTGCTCCTGCCCTTCCACTCGGTGCGGGTTCTGGCATGGGACGAGGCCGCCGGCACCGGGCGCATCGAGGCCGTGCGCCGCAACAGCGTCGACGACTGGTTCTACGGCTGCCATTTCCTCGGCGACCCGGTCATGCCCGGCTGCTGGGGCGTGGACGCCGTCTGGCAGGCCCTGCGCCTTTTCGCGGCTTGGCGCGGCCTGCCCGCCTGCGACAAGCCGATGGGGATGGAGGGCGTCTCGTTCTTCGGCCAGATCCGCCCGTATGACAAAGAGGTCGTCTACGCGGTGGACGTCCTGTCCATCGAGCGCGACGGCGGCGAGGCTATGGTCACCGGCAAGGCCTCCGTGTCCGTCGACGGCGTGCCGGTCTACACGATAGCCTCGGCCGCGGTCGGGACGGGTTATTGGCAGGACGAGTCGAAATCCGTCCTAGGCGCCGTGCCGCCTGCCCCCGAGGCCGCCTACCGGGCGCCGCTCTCCGCCGCCGAGTTCACCGGCCGGAGCGCGTTCTCCCATCCGGAGATCATCGCCCTCTCGCGCGGGACTTTGGTCAAGGACCCGGCCGGGGAGATGGGACTCCTGCCAGACTCGCTGATGCTCGAGGTCCGCGACGTGCGCCGCATCGCCTTCGACGAGGCGGCCGGCGAGGGCGAGATCCTCGCCACGCGCGCCAACGCGCCTACCGAGTGGTTCTTCCCGATGAGCGGCGGGAGCAAGCCCGCCGCGCTCCTGGTGGACGGGGTCTGGCAGCTGCTCGGCATGTTCCTCGCCTGGGCCGGCAACGCCGGCACCGGCCGGGCGCTGGGGTTCGAGCGCGTCGAGCTCTTCGGCGCGGTGACGCCCAAGGACGCGGAGCTCGTCTACAAGCTCAAGATCCTCAAGTACTTCAAGGCCCCGCAGACCGGCGACGCCTTCGCGCGCGCCGACGCCGAGGTCTTCGCCGACGGGCGGCGCGTCCTCGCCATGGCCAACGCCAACGTGGGCTGCCACAAGAACATCCGCTATTGCGACTACCCGGTCGACGGGGTCATGGGCCGCGGCGGGAAACTCATGGTGAGGGCTTGATGCCTAAGGACATCGCCGTCGTGACGGGAGCCTCGGGCGGCATCGGCCGGGCCACGGCCAAGCTGATCCACCAGAAGAGCGAGGGCGGACTGCGCCTGGCCCTGCATTACAACGGCAACCAGGCCGCGGCCGAGGCCCTCAGGGCCGAGATCCCGGACTCCTTCATCGTCCGCGCCGACCTCTCCTCCGAGGCGGGACGCAAGAGCCTGCTCGATGCCGTCCTCGCCCAAGGCGCCCCGTACGTCCTGGTCAACAACGCGGGCACCGACCGCCCGCACGAGCCCGCGCTGATGATCCAGGAGACCAGCTTCGACTCGCTGGTCTCGGTCAACCTCAAGGGCCCGGCCTTCCTGATGCGCGACTTCGGCAAGGAGATGGCCTCGGCGGGTTCCGGCGTCATCGTCAACGTCAGCTCGATCCTGGCCCGCAAGGCCCTGGTCGGCAGCGCGCTCTACCGCGCCTCCAAGGCCGCGCTCGAGGCGCTGACCCTGCAGTTCGCCTTCGAGCTGGGCCCGCGCGGCGTGCGCGTCAACGCGGTGTCGCCGGGCTTCATCGAGACCGCGATGACCGACGGCATAGCCCCCGAGATGCGCGAGAAGATCATGGCCCAGGTGGCGCTGGGCTCCTTCGGCGCCCCGGAGGCCGTGGCCCAGGCCGTGGCCCACCTCATCGAGAACGACTTCGCCAACGGGACCGTCATCGCGGTGGACGGGGGGATGGCGTTATGAAGCCCATGACCCCCGCGGAAGTGCTGGCGATGGTGCCGCAGGCGCGCCCGATGCGCTTCGTCGACGAGATCCTAGAGCTCGACGACGAGCACATCCTGGCGACCTACACCTGGAAGCAAGAGGACTGCGACGGGCACTTCCCCGGCTACCCGGTCGTCCCCGGGGTAAAGCTCATCGAGATGGCGGCCCAGGTCGGCAGCGTGGCCTGGTGCATCTTCCACCTGGCCAAGACCAACACCCCCGACGAGATCCGCCAGATGGTGGGCTTCTTCACCGACATCGAGCGCGGGGTCTTCAAGAAGGTGGTCAAGCCCGGCGACAGGGTGGCCGCGATGGCTCGGTTCGGCGAGGACGGCTATTTCCGCGGCAACAAGCTGGTCAGCAGCGTCGAGATCCAGTTCATGGGCGGGCCGAAGGACGGAGAGGAGATCTTCAGCGGCAGGACGGCGGGGATGTTCGTCCCCAAGGGCTCGGGAGGGTTTTGATGCGCAAGCGCGTGGTCGTCACCGGTCTAGGCGTGGTCGCTCCCAACGGCGTGGGCCTGCCGGCCTATCGCGCCGCCCTCAAGGCCGGAAAGTCCGGCATCACCTGGCACGAACAGCTCAAGAAGCTCAATTTCGCCTGCCAGATCGGCGGGGCACCGCCGATCGAGGAGGACGACATCCTCAAGGTCCTCCCGCAGACCGACTACCATAAGCTCAGCGAGGCCATGATCTACGCTGCCTTGGCGGCCGTGGAGTGCGCGCGCGACTCGGGGATGGCCGTCGACCTCCTCAAGGGCTACCAGAACACCCCCGTGGATTGGGACACCGGCGCCTTCATCGGCTGCGGCGTGGGCGGGATGGACACCATCTTCGAGGAGCTCGGGCCCGTCATGGCCGAGGCCGAGGAGCAGGAGCCCGGCCGCGGCACGGCGCCGATGGGCACCGACATCGTCCCCAAGGTCATGGGCAGCTCGGTCAGCGTCGCGGTGGGCAAGTTCCTGGGGCTGGGCGGGCAGACCACGACCAACAGCTCGGCCTGCAACACCGGCACCGAGGCCATCTTCGAGGGCTACAAGCACATCCAGCTCGGCTACGCCGAGTCGATGTTCGTGGGCGGGGCCGAGGGCTCCCACTACGGCGTCTGGTCGGGGTTCGACGCCATGCGCGACGTGCTCTGCTCCAAGTACAACGAGATGCCGGGCAAGGGCTCCCAGCCGATGGGGGCCGGGGCCTGCGGCTTCGTCCCGGCCGGCGGCGCGGCGGTGCTCAGGATCGAGAGCCTCGAATCGGCCCAGAAGCGCGGGGCCAAGATCCACTGCGAGCTCGTGGCGGCCTACTGCAACTCCGGCGGCCAGCGCGACGGGGGGACGATGACCTTCCCGAACCCCGACGGTGTGGCGCGCTGCATCCGGCGCGTGCTCAAGGACTCCGGCGTCTCCCCGTCGGCCATCTCGCTCATCAACGGCCATTTGACCTCGACCGGGGCCGATCCTCGCGAGGCGGGCAGCTGGATCAAGGCCCTGGAGCTCCCGCTCGAGAAGTTCCCGCTCATCCAGTCGACCAAGTCGATGATCGGCCACACACTGGGCGCGGCCGGCGCCCTGGAGGCCGTGGCCGCCATCGACCAGCTGTCCCAGGGCTACGTCCATCCCTCTATCAACTGCGAGACGGTGCACCCCGAGATCCAGAAGATCGCGGGCAGCATCCCGCATGAGATGATCCAGAAACGGCTGGACTACGTCATCAAGGCGTCGTTCGGGTTCGGCGACGTCAACGGCTGTCTGCTCTTTAAGCGCTGGGAATAATTGGTAAAATAGCGTCACATCATCAGCACCAGGAGACGACCATGGCCTTTAAGCGCAAAGAGACGGTCATCGAGGCGACGGACCTCAACACGATCGACGCCGCCGAGACGGAGAAGCGGATCATCGCCGGGGTCAAGAAGTACGCCACCAACGAGGCCAACTGGTCCTCGGCCGACGCCAACACCCCGTTTTTGGGCCACATCATCGGCATGGGCATCGAGTCGAGCAACCTGGCCGACATCACGATGTCGATCGAGCGCCAGTTCCTGACCAAGAAGACCACCCGCGTGCCCGTAGGCGCCAACGGCGAATTCCGCCTCGAGGACGGCGAGCTGGGCAAGCTGCGCATCCTCGACGGCCAGGACGCCCTGGCCGCCACGCCCGGCCTCTCGGTCAAGATGCTCATGGACTTCGGCCACATGGCCTCCGACCCCGCCTATCTCGAGCGCGTGGTGTCCTTCGCCTACATCAGCGTCGTCGGCGACGGGCATAAGATGAACGAGGCCTTGAAGAAGGCCGTCTCCCGGGCCGAGAAGCTGACCGGGGTAGAGAAGGACGAGGCCGCCGCCAACGTGAAGACCCTGGCCGCGCAGGCCTTGGCCTACGAGGCCCTCCTGGCCGACCCCGCTGCGCTGGCCGAGGCGCGTCAGAAGTCCTACGCCGCGGACAAGGCCGCCCACGAGGCGCTGAGCTCGGAGCTGACCATGGCCGTCGACAAATTGGCCGGCGCCACCACCTCCAACGACGCCGGCCGCGTCGCCGCCCTGCGCACCGAGGAAGCCGAGATCAAGACCCGCCTCAAGATGAGCGCGGCGAAGCTGCGCGTCTCAGCCGAGGTAGCGGCGCAGGCCGGCAAGCGCTCGGCGGCCGAGGAAGCCAAGGTCGCGCAGATCCGCACCCTGCTCTCCGAGACGATCCGCCTCTCCGGGTGCTGAGCGCCGCGGAGACGGCCCAGCTGCGCCGCCAGGCGCTCTGGAGCCGCCTCCTGGCCTACCCGACCTACGCCCTCATCATAGCGATGGGGCGGCTCAGGTTCGGCTATACGTTCAAGGACCTCGAGCGCTTCCGCGCCGAGCTCTGGGCCAAGCTCGACGCCCACCCCGGTCCGGTCATCTGGGCGGCCAACCACCTGACCATGATCGACTCCTTCCTGGTCTTCTGGGCGGTGTTCCCGATGAGCCGGGCGGGACAGGCCAACCGCCTGCCCTGGTCGACCCCCGAGTATCGGAACTACTACGCGGTGGGCTCGCCGCTCAAGGCCGCCGCGGTGCGCACGCTCATGTATCTGTGCCGCTGCATCCCGTTCTTGCGCGAGGGCGAGGACGAGGCCTCGGTGCGCTGGCGCGAGGCCGCCTTCGAGAAGTGCGCGCTGATCCTGAAGGAAGGCGGCTCGGTCTTCGTCTATCCCGAGGCCGGGCGGGCGCGCAACGGCTGGCTGGACTCCCGCAAGCCCAAGGACTTCCTCGGCCGCTTGGCCCTGGCCACGCCGGGGGCCAAGTTCCTCTGCGTGTACCTGCGCGGCGAGGGTCAGACCTTCGCCACCGTGGCGCCGCGCCGCGGCGAAGCGTTCCGGATGCACGCCGAACTCGTCGACGGCGTCCTGCCGGGGGAGACCACCCCGCGAGCGGTCTCCGAGCGGCTTTTCACCGTGCTGGCGGGTCTCCAGGAGCGCTGGTTCGCGGGGAGCGTCCTGAGCAAGAACTGCGCGGGCAACGACGTCGTCGACCTCGGCGCCGAGCGCCACCGCGAGAACTTCGATTTGGAAAGCGGCGAGGCCGACACGGATTGGCTGACCCGCCATCTGAGCGCCAAGGAGCTATCCTACTTCTCGTCTCAGCTCAAAGGGTCCCGCTTCCGTACCTTTTGGATGTACTTCGCGGCCAAGGAGGCCGCTCACAAGGCCTTCACCCAGGCCGGGATAATGACCCCGCACGGCGCCTTCCGGATGATCGAGGTCGATCTGTTCCGCCGCAAGGCCCTGCACCGCCCGACCGGGGCGCAGGCCGACATCTCCTTCACCGACGCCGACGACGACAAGGTGCACTGCCTGGCCGTCCTGCGCGGCGGTTCGGTCGGCGACGCCGACCAGCCCGGCGACGTGCTCTGGCGCGTGGAGGAGGTGCCTTCCGGCGAGAATCCCGGCGATTTCGCGCGCCGGCGCCTGCTGGACTTCATCGCCGAATCGGCCGACGACATCCCTTCGGCGGCGCTCCTGGCGATCAGCGAGGACGACGGCCTGCCGCGGGTCCTGCGCCGCGGCAAGCTGCAGGACTGGGGGGTGTCCCTGTCCCACTCCGGCCGCTACGCGGCCTACAGCTTCATGGTCTCATAGGAGCCCGACATGAGCCGCCACTGCGTGATGTTCGCCGGACAGTCGGTCCAGGCCGCCGGGATGTGCTCCGAGCTCTGGAAGCTCCCCGCCGCGCGTGCCGTCCTCGAGCGCCTGACGCCGTCTTTGGGCGGGGACCTCGAGGCCGTGACGACGACGATGCCGGACCCCGAGTTGGCCCTGACCTTCAATGCCCAGCGAGCCATCCACGCCCATCATCTCGGGAACTTCTTCGCCTACAAGGCGAGGACCCCCGGCCTCGAGCTTGACGGTGCCATCGGCCACTCTATGGGTATCGCCGCGGCCTTGGTGGCCGCCGAGGCGATGACGGTGGAGGATTCGGGCGCCTTTATCCGCGCGCGTGCCCAGGCTTTCTCCGACGCCTGCAAGAGCTTCTCGGAGCCGATGGGTCTGGCGGCGGTCTCTACCGACTACCTGCCCGACTTCGGCGATAAGATCTCCGACTTCCCGGGCGTCTCTCTGGCCCTGCACAATACGATCGGGCGCGGCACGGCGGGGGGGACGATGGCCGCCCTCGAAGCCATGGCCGCCAAGATCTCGGCCGAAGGCCTGCCGTTCAAGGTCAAGCTGCTCAAGGTCGAGGGGCCCTACCACACACCGGCCTTCTCCTCCTGCGAGGCCGCGCTGACGAAGGCGCTCGAGGGCATAGAGGTGAAGCCGCCCAAGGTCCCGGTGTTCATGGGCACCTCGGGCAAGCAGGAGACCGACCCGTCTGAGATCAAGCGGCTCCTGGCCAAGCAGCCGACGGCCCTGGAGCGGCATTTCGAGGCGGTCTGGGCGGCGTTCGACGCCGGCTGTCGGAACTTCCTCGAGGTGGCCTACAAGCCCCAGCCGGCGACCTGGATACCCGATCAACTGCAGGACGAGGACGGGAAGCTTCAGGCCGGGGTGACGGTCACGGCCGTCCCGACCTCCGAACTAGCCTAGGCGGGGTCCGCGCCGGCGACGGCGGTGTCCGCCGCCGCGATGGCCGCTGGGAGCGGCGGGGCGGTGAACCCCGGAAGGAGCCTGCCCGCTTCCCGAGTGCTGGCGCTGCCCGCCCCCTTGGTGATGGCGCTGTCCCCCGTGGGAGTGGTGCTGGCCGCCGGGCTTGTGGGCCGGCGCGGCGTCCCCGGCCTTGTTGTAGTCGAAGCCTTCCTGCCGTTTGCGCTCGATGGGCTTGCCCATGCGCCGCTCGATGGCGCGCACCATCTCGTTGTCGGCGTCGGTGACCAGCGTGAAGGCGTCCCCGGTCTTGGCGGCCCGGCCGGTGCGGCCGATGCGGTGGGTGTAGGCCTCGGGGGTGTTCGGTATGTCGAAGTTGATGACGTGGGTGATCTGGGAGACGTCGATCCCGCGCGCGGCGATGTCGGTGGCGACCAGGACCTGGGTCGAGCCGTCGCGGAAGGAGTCCATGACCGCCTTGCGGCGGTTCTGGGACAGGTTGCCCTGCAGGGACTCGGCGCGGTAGCCGGCCGCCTGCACGCGCTGGCCGAGCTTCTTGGCCCGGTGCTTGGTGCGCGTGAAGACCAGGACCGAGCCCTCGCCGGCGTGCTTGAGCAGCTCGAGCAGGAGCGCGGCCTTGAGGTGCTCCTTGACCGGATAGAGGGCGTGGGTCACCGTGGTCAGCGGGGTCTCGTGGTCGACCTGGACCGTGGCCGGGTCGCGCAGGCACTCATGGGCCAGGTGCCGGATGTCCTGGGGCATGGTGGCCGAGAACAGCAGGGTCTGGCGCTGGCGCGGCACCAGGGCGACGATGCGGCGGATCGAGGGGAGGAAGCCCATGTCGAACATCTGGTCGGCCTCGTCGAGCACCAGGACCTCGACCCCCGTCAGGTTCGCGATGCGCTGGTCGCAGTGGTCGAGCAGGCGCCCGGGGCAGGCGACGATGATCTCGGCGCGGCCGCGCAGGGCATGCTCCTGCTTCTGCATCCCGACCCCGCCGTAGACCGTGGCGCTGCGCAGGCCGGTGCGAAATCCCAGAGTCTCGAAGGTCGTATGAATCTGCTCGGCCAGCTCGCGGGTGGGGGCGACGACCAGGGCGCGGACCTTGCCGCGCGGGCCCACGATGAGCTTCTGGAGGATGGGCAGGGCGAAGGCGGCGGTCTTGCCGGTGCCGGTCTGGGCCAGCCCGAGGACGTCGCGGCCCTCCAGGGCCATGGGAAGGGCCTGGGCCTGGATCGGCGTCGGGGTCTCGTAGCCTGCCCGCTTGAGGCCTTCGGCGATGCGGGGGTGGAGCTTGAAGGAGTCGAAGTTCAGAGCCTCAGTCTACCATTTAGCGGGAGGGGACGTAGAACTCCTCATTGCCCGACGGCCTCCGCGCCGTTATCATCGAGGACGTGAAGAACTTCTCCGGGGCGGCTCTGCTCCTGGCGCCGCTTTTATCGGCCGCGGCGGCGCCGGCGTCCGCCCAGATCGATCCCGAGCATCGCAGCCTCATGCAATTGGGCTTCGACCACGCGCTCGACGGCCGCGGCCCGCTGGCGGGGTACGCTTTCTACTACCTCAACGCGCCGCGCCGGCTCTCCCCGCGCCAGACCCTCAGGCTGGCCCTCGCGCCGATCTACGCCGACGCCGAGCTTGGGATCAAGGAGGCGCTCGGCGCACGCGGCGACCTCGGCCTCGGCTTGGCGGGAGGCGCCTTGGCCGACAGCCACTCGGAGATCCGCCAGGGCCGCTACCGGAGGGGCGAGTCCTTCCAAGGCAATGGCGGCCGCGCCGCCGTAGCGCTCTACCAGGACATCCCGGTGCCGGGCCCCGCGCCGCTGGCCGGGGTCCTGCGCGCCGAGGTCCATCACGCGAGATTCGCCGGCGAGAAGGGCACCGACCCCGCCTTCGTCGCGCCGAAGGCGCTCGACGAGGGCTGTCTCCGGACCGGCTTTCGCTTGGGCGGCCAGGAGCCCGTCCTCAGGCCCAACCTGGCCGGGGAGCTCTCGGCCTGGTACGAGGGACGGCTGAGGGCGGCGCCGGGAGCCTATGGGTTCGCCGACGACCGCCGGATCGAGGACGACACCCGCCTCTTCTGGGGCCGGGCCCTCTTGGCCTACAACCGGCCGAGCTCCCAGGCGCGCTTCCTGGCCAACCTGGTCGGCGGGGGCAGCGTCCGGCCCGACCGCTTCAGCGCCTACCGGCTGGGCGGCAACCTGCCGTTGGCCGCCGAATTCCCGCTTTCCTTGCCCGGCTACTATCACGAGGAGGTCAGCGCCGGCCGCTTCGTCCTGCTCGGCGGCAGCTACATCGTCCCCCTGAGCCGCGACAAGACGACCTGGACGGGCGCCTTGACCGCGGCCAGCGCCCTGGTCGACTACGCGCCGGGGCACGGCCAGCGCGGAAAAACGCACACGGGAGTCGGCCTCGGGGCCGCGTACTTGTCGCGCTCCAAGACCTGGCAGGTGCTGACCGCCTACGGCTACGGCCTCAACGCCGCCCGCGGTCACGGGAACGGCGGGCATACCCTGGGGTTGCTGGTGCAGTATGATTTCCTGACCGTGAAGTCCCCGCGTCTGCAGCCCTCCCGCTCCAGCGAGGGCCTGCGCCATCTCCGCCCTGCCGGCCGTCGACGCTGATGGAACCCCAGGAACCGCTCGAGCGGCGGCTGATGTCGAACTGGCCCTATGCCATCGCGCTGGTCCCCGTCGCGGCGGCTTGGCTGCGAGGCCGTCTCGCGGGGGCCGCGCCGGACTGGACCGACCTCGTCGCGGCCCTCCTGATACTCGGGCTCGTGATCCTCGACCAGCGCCAGCGGCGGCGGCTCGAGGGGATCTCGATCACCGACCGGCTGACCGGGGTCTTCAACTCGCGCTACCTCAGGGTCGAGCTCGACCGTCAGGTGCACGTCGCGCACCGGACGCAGCTGCCGCTCTCGATGATCTTCATCGACGTCGACGACCTCAAGAAGGTCAATGACCGTCACGGCCATCTGGCCGGCGACGCCGTCCTCCGGCGGGTCTCCGCGGCGCTGACGACCAGGATCCGCGAGCACATGGACCTCTGCTTCCGCTACGGCGGCGACGAGTTCCTGGTCCTCTGCCCGCATGCCGGGCTGGCGATGGCCGGCGCGATCGCCGAGCGCATCCTCGGCATCCGCGACGCGCTCGGCGACCGGGGCGTCACCCTGAGCCTGGGCGTCATCGAACTGCGGGAGGGCGAGACGCCCCGGGACTTCCTCAAGAGGGCCGACGGCGTGATGTACTCGGTCAAGCGCCGCGGCAAGAACGCCGTGGGCTTCGACGGCGCCTAGGCCGGGCGCCCCGCCCCGCTAGAGCAGGTCTTCGGGGATCGGGTGGCGGCCGTCCGGGCCGGGGACCAGGGGCCAGGTGCGCGTCACGGCGGAGAGCGGCAGGGCGGCGTAGAGGTGGGGGAAGAGCCGGCCTCCGCGCGAGGGCTCCCACTTGGGCGGGGACCCGAGCCGCGCGGGGTCGACCTCGGCCAGGACCAGCTCCCCCGCGGCGGCGAAGTGCTTGGCCGCGGTCTCCGGGACCTGGGAGGCCGTCGAGAAGTGGATGAAGCCGTCGGCCCGGTCGGCCGCGGAGCCTTCGAAGCGCGCGGCGGCCTCGAACGCCTCCCATTCCGCCCGGCGCAGGAGCTTGTAGATCATCGAACCGCGATGATAGCACGCCGTCATCTTTGTTTGACCGCGGACGCATGCGGCCGCAATATGCCGGGCGTAGGATGACTCATGGCGTCCATCGGCATCGACCTGGGCGGGACGAAGCTCCTGGCGGCGCTGTTTGACGAGCGGATGCGTCCCGTGAAGGTCGTGCGCATCCGCACCCGGCCGGAGGGCGGCCGCCGGCGCTTCTCGGAGGCGCTGGCATGGTGCGTCCGACGCCTCATCCGGCGCGGCGAGCGCGACGGGAGGCGGCTGACGGCGATCGGGGCCGGCTGCGCGGGAGTGGTCGACGCCGAGCGCGGCCTGCTGGTGGGCTCGCCCAACATCCCGTTCATCGACCGCTACCCGCTCGGCGCCCAACTCGAGCGGCTGACGGGGCTGCGCCCCGCCCTCGGCAACGACGTCCAGTTCGGCCTATACGGCGAGCATGCCTTGGGGGCCGCGAAAGGCAGCCGCCATGCCCTCGCCCTGTTCTTGGGGACCGGGATCGGCGGAGCCCTCATCATCGACGGGAAGCTCCACCGCGGCGCCTCGGGCCTGGCCGGGGAGGTGGGGCATTACCTCATCGACGCGCTGGGCCCCTTCGCCGGCTCGCACCGCTACGGGCTCCTCGACGACGTGGCCAGCCGCCACGCCATAGCGGCCCAGGCGGCGGCGCTGGCGGCCAAGCAATGGGCGCCGCACCTGTTCCGCGCGGCCGGAGCCGACCTGCTCAAGATCAAGGCCGGCGCCATCGCCCGGGCCATCGAGCGGGGGGACGGCCATCTCGAGGAGCTCGTGCGCAGCCGGGCCCACATCGTGGGGATCGTCCTGGCGAACTTCGTCAACCTGCTCTCTCCCGACGTCGTCGTCCTGGGAGGGGGCCTCATCGAGGCCCTCGGCAAGATCTTCGTCCCCGCGGTCGACCGCTCGATGCGCCGCCACGCCGTGGCCGCCATCGCGCGGAAGGTGAGCGTGCGGGCCGCCGCGCTCGGCCCCCTGGCCGTGGCGGCCGGGGCCGCGCGACGGGCGCTCGACGAACCCGGCTAGGGGCGGTGGGCGACGGTGGTGCCGCGCCCGGCGCTCTGGCGCAGCGAGGAGAGGCGAACGCTGAGGGTCCCCTCGCGGTCTCCGCGCTGGACGCCGACCTTCACCGTGTCGCCGGACTTGCGCTTCTCGAGCGCGGCGTAGAGGTCGTCGAAGCTCTCCACCTTGGCGCCGTCGATCGAGGTGATGATGTCTCCGCGTTCGAGGCCGCCGGCGGCGGCGGGCCCGCCCGGCTGCACGCCTTTGACGAAGACGCCTTCGATCCGGTAGCCGTGGCGGGCGAGCTCCTCCTGCGTGGCGAGGCTGACGCCCAAGGTCGGCCGGTCGACGTTGCCGAACTTGATGAGCTCGGGCACCGCCTTCTTGATGGAGTCCACCGGGACGGCGAAGCCGATGCCGACGTTGCTGCCGCCGCCGGCGCCCAGCGAGAGGGTGTTCATGCCGATGAGCCGCGCGCCGGAGTCGAGCAGCGGGCCGCCGGAATTGCCCGGGTTGATCGGCGCGTCGGTCTGCACCATGCCGCGGATGAGGACCCCGCCGACGCCCTCCATCTCGCGGTCGACGGCGCTGACCACTCCTTGGGTCATGGTCTGCGCCAGCCCGAACGGGTTGCCGATGGCGATCGCCTTCTGGCCCACGCGCAGGGAGCCGGAGTCGCCTAGCTCGATCGGGGTCAAGGGCTTGACGGGCGAGACCTTGAGGACGGCGATGTCCTTGGTCGGGTCGGTCCCCACCAGGCGCGCGTCGAGCTCGCTGCCGTCCTTGAAGACGACCTTGAAGGCGTCCCCGCCCTGCACGACGTGGAAATTGGTGACGATGTGGCCGTCGCGGTCCCAGACGTAGCCCGAGCCCTGGCCGCGCACCTTCTCCTCGTCGTCCGCCTCCCTCTGGAAAAACGACCGCCGGCCGCCGCCGCTTTGGAGGTTCTTGATGTAGACGACCGAGGGGGAGGCCTTGTCGAACACGCGCACCGAGTTCTCTTCCTCGGGGAGCAGGGCGCCGCCCGGGGTGCGGTCCGGGGCGCCGGCCTGGAAGGCGACCGGGGCGGCGGCGCCGCGGCCGGTGAGCTCTTCGCCGATCAGCCGGGCGCCGATGTCTCCCGCCGAGCGCGATTGGGACTCCAGGGACCCGCCGCCGGATCGGATGGACCGGATCGATCTCGCGATGGCGGAGGCGATGGAGCCCAGACTGAGGGAGGCCGCCCGGATCGAGCTGCCGGGGACGCCGGCGGGCTCGTGGCCCGCGACGGCGTTTGCCGCGGTCGGGACGGAGGCGGCCAGGGCGGCCGCCGGCACCGCGCGGGCGGCCGGCAGCGCCAGGACGGGGGCCGCCGCGGCGTTCGGGGACAGGACCGGCTGAAGCGAAGGGAGCGAGGCCGCGGGCAGGCTGGAGGGCGCTGCCAAGGCGCTCGGCCCGGGAAGGACGAGCCTGGGAACGGCGGTGACGCCTCCGGCTCCCAAATAGCCCTGCCCCATGATCGGCGCTCTGAGGGCCTGGGCCGCCGCGTCGATGACCAAGCAAGACGACAAGAGCAGACCCAGGGTCGCCCGCGCGCCGTGCTTAGCCGGAAAGTTCAGTCCCATTGCCGTTCCTCCGATCGAACTGCATCTATTATGCTCGGCATTGCGGACCCGGAGTAGGGTCGAAAGGGGTCCCGACGGACGGTCCAAAAGGGCTCCCCCGGACCGGGCCAAGAGGCCTGGGGAAGGCGCCTCCAAGAATCTGGTAATCTTTCTCTATCCGGTCGGCTGCGGGAGGCGTGTGATGGAATCCGGGGAAGAGTCGGGCGAGGATTTCTCGAAGATGCTCGGGGCGTCTTTGGAGGAGGCGGAGACGGTGTACTCGCCCGGGGACCGGGTGCGGGCGTCCGTCCTGACCGTGGGGCAGGAGGATTCCTACGTAGCGCTCTCGCCGGGCCGCGAGGGCGTGGTCGCCACGGCCGACTTCCGCGACGCCGCGGGAGCCTGCTCCGCGCGTCCCGGAGACGCCGTCGAGCTTTTCGTGACCTCGGTCCGCCCCGGCGAGATCCGCCTTTCCGTCAATCCCACCGACAAGAACATCGCCGAGGACCTCAAAGAGGCCTTCGCGCTCCAGCGCCCCGTCAAAGCCCTCGTCGTCGAGCTCTGCAAGGGGGGCCTGCGGGTGAGCGTCAACGGCAAGACGGCCTTCTGCCCCATCAGCCAGATCGACCTCAAGCGCACCGAGACCGGCGCCGAGTACGTCGGCAAGTCCTTCGTGTTCCGCATCACCGAGTTCTCGGAGGACGGCCGCAGCATCGTCGTCTCCCGGCGCAAGCTCCTCGAGGAGGAGCGCGGGCATGCCGTCGACGCCTACTTCGCGCAGAACCCCGACGGGTCCGTGGTCGTCGGGAAGGTGAGCCGCCTGGAGAAGTTCGGGGCGTTCGTCGAGCTCATCGGCGGCGTCGAGGGTCTGGCCCACGTCTCCGAGCTGGCCTGGTCCCGCGTGGAATCCCCGTCGGACCTGTTGACCGTGGGCCAAGAGGTGACGGTCAAGATCCTCAAGCGCGAGACGACCGAGGGCCGGCTCAAGGTAGCCTTGTCGATCAAGCAGGTCACCGAGCGCCCGGCCACCCCGACCGCCCCCGCGTTCGTCGATCCCTGGGCCAAGTACGCCGCCGGCCAGGTCATCACGGGCAAGATCACGCGCAAGGAGCCCTACGGGCTGTTCGTCCAGCTCGAGCCCGGCGTCGTCGGCCTCCTTCATCAGTCGAAGACCGTCGACCGCGTCGAGTTCCAACTCGAGCGTCAGAAGGTCGGCACGGAGCTGCAGGTCCAGATATCCGAGGTGAAGCTCGAGGAGCGGCGCATCGGCCTCGAGCTTCCCAGGGACCCGGCCGAAGTGGAGTGGCGCCGCCGCCAAGACGAGCCTGCCGCGCCCCTGGGGGCGTTCGGCGACTCGCTGCGCGCCGCCTTCGAGAAGAAGCGCGGCTGAGCCGGCCTAGCTGGAGAATTTGAAATGACAGACGTCGCCGTCTTTGACCGTGTACTCCTTGCCCTCGGAGCGCAGCAGGCCCTTCTCGCGCAGCGCGGCCTCCGACCCTAGCCGGTCGATGTCGGCGTAGGCGTAGACGTCCGCGCGGATGAAGCCTTTCTCGAAATCGCTGTGGATGACGCCCGCGGCCTGCGGGGCCTTGCAGCCGATGGGGATGGTCCAGGCCCGGACCTCGGTCTCGCCGCAGGTGAAATACGAGCAGAGCCCCAAGGTGCGGTAGGCCCCCACGATGACCGTCTCCAGGCCGCTGCGCTCCATGCCCAGGTCCTTCATGAAGAGCGCGCGGTCCTCCCCGGCCAGCTCGGCGATCTCGCTCTCCAGCTTGCCGCAGAGCACGACGGACCCCGAGCCGAGCGTGCGGACGTAGTCCTGGAAGCCGGCGATGACGCCCGGCTCGGGCGCCTCGTCGGTGTTGCCGACGAAGAGGACCGGCTTGGCCGTCAGGAGGGCGAACTCCGTGATGGCCTTGGGGTCGAGTCCCAGCGCGCGCGCGGGCTTGCCCGCCGAAAGGCCGGCCTTGAGGGCCTCGAGGACGCCGAGGACCTCGCGCGCGGCCTTATCGCCGGACTTGGCCTTGCCCGAGACCTTCTCGAACTGCTTCTCGAGGCTGGCCAGGTCGGCCAGCATCAGCTCGGTCTCGATGACCTCGATGTCGCGCCGATAGTCCACGGAGCCCATGGTATGGACCACGTCGGGGTCCTTGAAGAGCCGGACCATGTGCAGGACGGCGTCGACCTCGCGGATGTTGGCGAGGAACTTGTTGCCCAGCCCTTCGCCCTGGGACGCGCCCTTGACCAGGCCGGCGATGTCGACGAAGCGGCAGGAGGTGGGCACGGTCTTGTGGGGCTTGCATAGCTCGGTCAGGCGGCCGAGGCGGGCGTCGGGGACGGCCACCACGCCCACGTTCGGCTCGATGGTCGTGAAGGGGTAGTTGGACGCGGCGGCGTTGCCCGAGGTCAGGGCGTTGAAGATGGTGGATTTGCCGACGTTCGGCAGGCCGACTATGCCGATTTCCATGGCTTCCGGTGCGGGTGGGCGGCCCTGGGATGGTGGGCCGGCTTATGGGCGGCGGGCCTGTGATGCGTTCCGGACGCGGGCTTGTGTTCCCGCGGCTTGGCGGCGTGGGGGGTGAAGAGCATCTTCTCCTTCGGCTTCTCCTCGAAGGCCTCCGGGACCATCAGTATCAGGAAGCGCCCGATGACCTCGGCCAGGGTCATGTCGCCGGCGGCGCGCTCCCAGTCGGGGCCCAGCATGTCCATGGCGCGGGCGAACTGCTTCACGCCCGAGAAGCGCTCGAGGACGGTCCCGAGCTTCTTGGCGGCGATCTCGCGGCGGCCGGGCACTTTGCCCTCGGTGAGGCGGGTCTTGGTCATGTACTCGAGGCGGTTGACCAGCCCGCGCGTGGCCGGGGCGACCAGGCTGATGGCGATGCCGGCCTTGCCGCTGCGCGCGGTGCGCCCGATGCGGTGGACGTAGAGCTCCAGCTCGCGCGGGATCGAGTAGTTGATGACGTGGGTGAGCTCCTTGACGTCCAGGCCGCGCGAGGCCACGTCGGTGCAGACCAGCAAAGTGGTCTTGCGCTCGCGGAAGGCCTTCATGGCGCGGTCGCGCTCCTCCTGAGACTTGTCGCCGTGCAGGCTGTCGGCCGCAAATCCCCTCCCGAGCAGATAGCGCGTCAGGTCCACGACCAAGGCCTTGGTCTGGCAGAACACCAGCCCGTAGAAGCCTTCGGTAAGCTCGAGGATGTTGCAGAGCACCTCGGGCTTGTCCGACTCCCGGACGATGTAATAGAGCTGGGAGACGGTGCTCGAGAGCATCTCGGTGCGGTTGACCTGGGCGGTCTTGGGAGCCTTGAGGTAGGTGTCGGCGACGCGGCGCACCTCGCGGCTCATCGTGGCGGAGAACAGCCAGATGTGGCGGTGCTGCGTGGCCTGGAGGATCTTCTCGAGGTCCTCCTTGAAGCCCATGGAGATCATCTCATCGGCCTCGTCGAGCACCACGGTCTTGGCGGCCCGGAGGTCGAGCGAGCGGCGGTTGAGGTGGTCGATGACGCGGCCCGGGGTGCCGACGACGACGTGCGCGCCGTGGCGGAGGCCGTCGAGCTGCTCCTTGTAGCCGGTCCCGCCGTAGATGGTGACGGCTTTGATCCCGAGGTGCTTGCCGAGCAGGGCTATCTGCCCCGAGACCTGGAGGGCCAGCTCGCGGGTGGGGCAGAGGACGAGGGCCTGGACGTGCTTGGCGTGGGGGTCGAGCTTCTCAAGGAGGGGGATCGCGAAGGCGGCGGTCTTCCCGGTGCCCGTGGCGGCCAGGCCGATGAAGTCCGAGCCGTCGGAGAGCAGGATGGGCAGGGCCTGCTCCTGTATGGGGGTGGGCGTGGTGAAGCCCTGTTCGGCCAGGGCGCGGGCCAGCGGCTCGCGGAGGTTGAAGTCGCTGAAGGGTTTCACACCTAAGTGTAGCATCATAAACAAGAGCGTCACCTTCTTGACATCGCTCCCGCGGCGCTGATGGGCTTCAATTTAGGCATGATCGAAAGGACCATCGCCGTCCTGGGCGCCGGCATGATCGGCAAGCGCATCGTCGATGACCTGCTGCGCACCTTCGATGGGAACATCGTCGTCCTGAGCCGCCATCCGGGCAAATCAAGACGGCTTTTCCCCGGGCGCCGCCGGTCAGTGCCGCTGGTCTTTCGCGCGGGCGACGCCACGCGTCCCACGGGGCTGGTCAAGGCGTTGAAGGGCGCCGCCGCGGTGGTCAACGCGGTGCACCACGAGCACAACGAGGCGGTCATGGGGGCCTGTCTCCGGGCGGGCGCGCATTACGTGGACCTGGGCGGCCTCTACCACTACACGCTCAAGCAGCTCGCCTGGCGCCGCCGCTTCGAGCGCGCGAGGCTGACCGCGGTGCTCGGCATGGGCGCCGCGCCGGGCATCACCAACGTGCTCGCGGCCTGCGGGGCGTCGGAGCTGACCCGCGTGGACGCGGTCGAGATCCGTATCGGCATGGTCGACCGCTCGTCGTATCGCCGAGCGTCGCCTCTCTCCAACTCCTACTCGCTTCAAACCCTCCTCGAGGAATGCTCATGGCCGCCCGCCGTGTTCCGAAACGGGAAGGCGGCCTTCCTGGAGCCTTTCTCGGGGAGGGACCCGTACCGTTTTCCCGCGCCCGTCGGCCGTCAAACGCCGCAGTACACGATCCACTCGGAGGTGGCGACCCTTCCCCGTACGCTGCGGGCGCGGGACGTATTCTTCAAGATCGCCTTCGATGACGGCTTCGTGGAGCGGATCCAGGCGCTTCGTGAAGCGGGCCTCCTCGACCCTGAGAATGTCTCCGCCGCCGCGGGCATCCTAAGCCGTCTTCCGCCCGCGATCGCCGCCAAGATCGAGCAGTACGAGATCATCCAGGTCATCGTCAAAGGGCGTAGAGGCTCCGAGCGCCGCACGGCGCGTTGGGAAGCGCACGTGCCCGCGGCGGGGGAGACGGTCGACAAAGACACCGCCGCGCCCGCATCGATCGTGGCCCAGGGATTGGCTCGAGGCGAGATCACGCGCGCGGGCGTCTTCCCTCCCGAGTCGGTCATAGAACCCGGTGCCTTCTTCGAGGAGCTGGGACGTCGAGGAATCCGCATCCATAAGAACGGCCGCCGTGTCCTGAACCTCTCGGACATCCCATGAGTTTCGATTTCGTCGTCATCGGCGCTACCGGGCAGCAGGGCCTCATCGCCTCGCGCGACCTGCTGGAACAGGGGCACCGCGTGCTCCTGTGCGGGCGCCGTCCCGAGAAGTTGAAACGCCTGCTCGGCAACAAGAAGGCGGGCTTCGCGCGCCTGGACTTGCGGGACGTCCCCGCCGCCGCGCGCGTGCTCGAGCGCTCGGGCAGCCGGATCGCGCTCAACTGCGCGGAACTGCGCTGGAACCTCCACGCGATGAAGGCTTGTTTTCGAGCCGGATCGCACTACCTGGACCTCGGAGGCCTGCATGAGATGACGATCGAGCAATACCAGCGGGATCCCGCCTGGCGAAAGGCAGGGCTGACCGCGCTCTTAGGCTGCGGCTCCACGCCCGGGGTCGCCAACGTGATGGCCGCCTACGCCGTCAAAGCCCTCGATACGGTCGAGCGCATCGACCTAGGCTTCGCCTGGGATTCCAACGTCAAGAGGTTCGTGCTCCCGTATTCCTTCGAGAGCATCGTCTATGAGTTCGTCGTCCCCGCGGTCGTGCTCGAGAAAGGGAGGTTCAAGAAGATCCGCGCTCGCGCCGTGGAGGACGCCGGGGATTTCTTCGGAGTGGGGCGGCAGACGACGCGCTGCATCGTGCACTCCGAGGTCTACACGTTCCACAAGTACTTCAAGAAGCTCGGCCTTCGCGACGTCCACTACAGGGCGGGGTTCCCCGCTCATTCATATAAGGTGCTGGAGACGCTCATCGAGCTGGGTTTCGCCTCCTCCGAGCCCGTGGCGCACCGAGGCGGGACGATCGTCCCGCTCGAGTTCACCGCCCGCGTGCTGCGGACCCTGCCGATCCCCAAGCGCTATATCGAGACGGAGGACCTTTGGGTGAAGGTCCATGGGACCGCCGGGAGAAGGCCCAAGACCATCGAGATGGACTGTCTGGTCAAGACCACGCCGGGCTGGAGCGCGGCCGGCTCCAACGTGGACACGGGCCGCAGCATCGCCGTGATGGCCGCCATGCTGCGGCGGGGCCAGATCACGGCCGTCGGCGTCACCGCTCCCGAGGCCTGCGTTCCCGCGGAGCCTTTCTTCGCGGAGCTGGGGAAGAGGGGGATGAGGGTCTATAAGGACCGCAGACCCGTCCCATAAACACAAAACCCGCCTTTCGGCGGGTGTAGGTCCTGACATTTCTCGTCTCAGGTGCGAAAGCGGTCGAACTTGGGAAGACCACAGACTGCTAGCCTCGTGCAAGCCCGAGTTGCAGCGCACGGCCTTTCTCGAGCGCGGCTTCCGCATCCGATCCGAACGGCCGGGAAAGCAGCGAGATCAGCTCCTCGGCCGCGAATAGCTGAGTCCGGCCGGCTCGCCCCCGATTGCGGACCACGCCGCGCTCGACAAGCTGCTCGACCGCGACGCGCGCGGCCTCCTTCGTGACGCGCAGCTCATCGGCCAGCACGGCGATCGTCACGATCGGCATTCGCTGCAGCAATTCGAGCGCGCGCAGCGCCGTCGAGGACCCGCGGAATCGCGCGCGCGCGCGCCAACGGGCTGGCAGGCCTTCAATGGCCGCGCGCGATGCCGAGGACTCGGCGTCGCTGCGGCGGAGCGCCTCGCAGACGAACTCGACGAGCTCGCCGTATGAGAGACGCTTCTGCGCGGACTGGAGCGCGCGGTTGTAGTCGCCGCGATAGGCCTCGACGAAGCCGGAGAGATAGAGCGGCATGCGGCCGGCGCACGCCATCTGCAGCGGCCACAGCGCGCGGCCCACGCGGCCGTTGCCATCGGAGAACGGATGCACCGCCTCGAAGTGCGCGTGGGCCACCGCCAGCCGCACCGGCAGCGTGAAGCCGTTGACCCCCGCGTCGCCGCGCTGGGCTAGGTCCTCGTCCGACATCCAATCGAGCGCGGACTTAAGACTCGAAGCCACGAACCGCGGAGGGGCGGGATTATAGGTCGATTCCTCCCTGCGGAAGGAGCCGCCGATTTGGACGATGCCGCCGATCCGGTTTGGGGCGCGCAGCACCCCCGCCTCCCCTCGGAAACTCGGGTCCTTGGCCACGATCTCGCGATGGATACCCAAGATAGTCTTGAGGGTGAAGACGCGCTCTTTCTCGCGCGCCGCGCGCGCGAGGTGGGTCTCCAATGCGTGGGCGTATCCGCGCACCGACTGCCCCGCGTCCGGGGACGCGCCGCCGCCCTGGAGTTCAGCAGGGGTCAGGACATGATCGATCGTGGACCAGGTCCCCTCGATGCGCGAGGATTCCACCGCCTCGCGCCGGACGAAATAGTAAGCGATGAGCTTGTCTACGCCGCCCATAGCCGAGAACTCCGTCTGCCGCGCGAGGATCTCGGCGGCCTTCGCCAGGGCCTTCAGCGGGAGCTTGGCGGGAGGCGTCCGGGGAGGCGGAGGAGGAACAACGAACCAGATGTTCTCGTATCCTTTTTCGGGAGTCTTGGCGACGCCGCAGCCTCGCTTAGGATCGTACGGCGCACGCAGCTGGGAGGTTAGCTCTTCGCGTTTCATAACCTTGTCCGAATCAGTCTAAAGGCAAGGTTAGTATAACAACCTTGTCTAATGAGCGCCAGGGGCAAGGTTGCCGCGCAAGGCTCGCTTTTCGTAATCCAGTTGGCTTTGGCAGACGGGTCCGCCAATCCAGCGCCCGTTCCTCGGCGGGCAGAGTGGCCAGCGATTTCACGAGGGGGGCCAAGAGCAATTAGAACCAGTGATAACGCGGTATAAACTCGCGCTCCCTACAAACACAAAACCCGCCTTTCGGCGGGTGTAGGTCCTGACATTTCTCGTCTCAGGTTCGAAAGCGTTCTAAATTGGGTGCGGGGGCTGGATTTGAACCAGCGACCTCAAGGTTATGAGCCTTGTGGCTTTTGCTTCTGGCCTCACCGTCTCAGGCCACCCTTCCATCGCCCAAGGTTGTCGGACTAACCTTGAGACTCACCTAAGTATAGCAGGAAAGGCGGCAAAGTCAATGGAAGTTTGTGAATTTAGAACACCGGGGTGCCGCTCTAGGGCCGGCTGGCCCTAGCCTCTACAAAAAACAGCCGCCTTCGCTATTCTCTTTGGTGATGCGGGGAATCATGAGATTTTGGCAAGGATCCATGTCCAGAATCCAAGGCATCGAGCCAAAATCAGTTTGTCGCCCTTAAGCTCCTTCGATTGCATTGCCCAAATGCCGCGCAACGCCTTCATCTCTTTTTCAATTGCGGAGGCGCGTTTTGCGCTCGTGTCCGTATAGTGCCGAAGATGCGTCAAGTAGTCCTCATTTCCAGACAGTTTTTCGCCGCTGAACCGGGCGGACGACTCGTATTTGTCAAAATAGCTTGCCTGATGCATGAGGATGATTTTTGAAACGTCAGTCGTTCCCGTGACGTTTGGGCTTGCATCAACCCGTTGAAGAAACTGTTTGACGAGCGCAAGCTCTTTTCTGAGGCCTTCGTGGGACTGAATGCAAGACCGCACCGCCGAAGCGGCTCCTCTGATTTCTTTCTTCCGGCTCTCGACTATCGCCGCAATCTTGCGCGTCGCGAAATCAAAGTTTTCATCGGAGAGATATCCGTATGTGGTTGTTTCGGTTGTCGTTGAATTATACCCCTCGGTGACCTTGACGACCTTTCGACCCTGCGCAGTAATCTTTGAGAAGCCTAGAAGCAGCGCCGTAATATCCGTATAGGTTTCATTATCTCGTTCTCTGTGGCCGATAGAATAGAGAAGAATATGAGAAAGCTCATGGGCCATTACGGCGATAAACGTAGTTGGATAGCTCTTACAATTTTCGCTGACGCGAACTTTGATCGGATAGTTTTTTAGCTGGCTGCTCCCATACAGGGGCAAATTCGGAGGGATTGAAACCTGGGCGACAATGCCCTCCGATCCCTGACCTCGCCAATTGGTCCGGACGAGGTGCTTGGATTCAAATTTTTCGTGCCCGCCGGGTCTTTCCTTCCCATCTGGCCTCCAACTGGCCGGGACATACGAAAGCTCAATGCCTATTGGTAGCCCCAGCTGTTGCGCGATACCCTTGATGCATTTGGTCGTATCCCCGGCTGGCCCAAAAGGAATATGGAAGTCTCCTACAGACAAGGACTCTTTAGCTCCAAGCGAGGCAGCGACTTCCTCGGCTGCTCGCGCTATGTAATTCGTATCTATGCCGTCTGCCACTTCATTCCTCGGTGCGTTGTCGAGCTAAACACCGCGCTCTACTCGAAGTTATGCAGCCTTCCTTCTATTTCTGCGAAGTTCCCGAATCGCGTCGATAAGGCCATAGAAAATGAGGCAATCATCAACGCGTGCCTCTGGATGTGCATATGACACGATATGCCCCCGTTCCTTCATTGGCCAATATGAGATTCCACGGGAAGTTGTAGGCCACTCAGAGGGATGGTCAATGGAAATAATGCCGCTCAGTATTTCTGCGACGACTGTGCCGCAACAAATCACCAGATCAGGCTTATAAAGCCGAAATTGTTCGGCTAGGAGGCCGGCGTCTTCTCGCGCGTGGAGACGAAGATTGTCGTTTATTGTTGTGTGTCCGCCGGGGATTTTCTTTAGGTTCATTACGGCAATTGGACCAAGCATCTTTGCCCGATGTGAGTCAGAAACCGATGCCAATTGTTTCCAGGGGATGTCGCGGTGCAAAGAGGCAATCCCGGTGAGCCAACGCGCCACATTGTCCCAGGTCTGCGGTCGAATTGGCTTGCGCAGAAATTCTCGCAAATCAAACCCAGTGGGAGTATTGTTGGTCTCCTTCATGACGAAGAGAATTTTGAGAGAGCTGGATTTATAGAGACGTTCATTTACCAACCCGTCGGAAACGGCCAGCGGCCGTTTCTTTCTCCAACGCCGGAAGAGACTATTCTCCTTTTCAGTGATGCTCATGCCAAGTCCTTTATGACTGCATAACGCCACGCTGAGGTGCGCGCGCAAGCCGTTCCGCGCGCGACACCTCGTGTGCAAGTTAGGCAGGGTCCATTTCCCGCCCGGCCTTAACTTTCAAAAGCGCATAGCGAAAGACGCCCTTTCTCTTTGAATCGAGTTCTGAAAATCTATGCCACTTGACGTTGTAAGCGCCGGTCAACGTGATTGGCTTTTCCCGGGCACGGATTGTGCCTGCTGAGGCCCCGCGGCCCCACGCCAGTTTTCCGGCTATCGCCCGTCCCTCGTGAAGCCGAAACGCAGCATCTACGGAATCATTAGAACGGGATGGCGCCCAATAACTGGCGTCGTTCGTCAGCAAGATTGCCATGCCCCGCAGGTTTGGGCTTTCTTTAGTTACGAACTCAAGGCGCAGCACATCGCGCAGGAAGTCATACCTACCCTGATCTTGGGCGCTTTGATTCAGCAAGTCGTGTGGTTCGCCGCCATGGTCAATCGAAAAAGCGCGCGTCTTGTATTTCAGCTCGATTGCGAAGGCCGTGCCATCCGAAAGGGTAACCCACATGTCGACGTACATTCGTTCAAAGCCGGCCGGTCGATATTCAAGCCTGACCATGGCATCGGGGAACCTCGTGTGGATTTCCCAGGCCAACGAGTGCTGGAAATCGGCCTCAGAGTGGAACAGTGGCCTTTTGGCCGCCAAGCCGTCCATCAGTTCAATTATTTCCATGATCTCCGAGACTGCGCCGCCTATCGCTTTCGCTGTGCCGCGCGCGCTATCAAGAATTCCGCAATGAGCGCGCGCTCACCCGCTCAAGACATCTCCGCGCTTGCGCTCTTCAGGACGCGATCCAAAATCTTTCCTTCGTTCTCCGGGAGTTCAATTTCGATTAGATTCATGACCCCCATCTCGAGCAGTCTGCTCCGGTAGCCGAGTGCTCGAATGAAGCGGCTTCCTTTCGGAACGACCAGATGACACTGGAGCTGTTCCATCTTATGTCCGTAATCCTGCTCGGCGGCCCGCAATAAGGAAGCTTTGGTGAGAGTATGGGAGATGATTGAGAATCGAGCGAATGCATCTGCGAACTTCCTCGTGGCGCCGATATGGAAGTCCTTGCCGCGGTGCCCCAGGAAACCGGAAACCGTTATCTCGCAGAAGTGCAGGGTCTTCTGTTCTCGATGAATTCCGATGCCATCGAATTCCATCCCGAATAGCTCGCGACGAAGGCCCGCGGAGGGCACGACCTGCTGGGCGTTTCGACTCTTCCAGAAGCGCTCGGAGAGTGCCGGCTCGATTACGTTCTTCAGTTCATTCGTGTTCGCCATTTTCTTCCTGCCTAGATGTGGCCATAACGCATGGGTCTGTCGCGCGCGCTATCGTTCGTTCTGCGCGCGCTGGCAAAACCCCAAGTTATGCTGCACTTTCCTCAGCGTGGTTAATCGTTGCCCTTCTCATTCCCGCCTACGATGCCGTCAATCATTGGGCGCCATGACTCTGGATTCATACACAGACAGCAATCACACATATTTGGGCGCCAGAGATTCTCCGGAAGAAGAGAGATTTTGAGGCAAGTAAGACATTGTGCAGTTCGATCCAAGAACAGGTTCCAAAAATGATGCTCCATAAGTGGGTTTGTGTCATTCTTCGTAACTACTCAGGTCCTTCGCGGTTCGTGCGCATAGATTTTCTGCTGGACTAACTCACGTCCTCTGTTGTAGATTAACGACGCATGAAGCCGCGTCGCATCCAAGGCCGGATCATCAGCGATGAAGACGTCGCCCTCG
>JACPXC010000037.1 GCA_016196755.1 Elusimicrobiota bacterium | reverse complement strand
GGGCGCACGTCAGGATTGTGAGATGACATCACCCGGTGTCGACGATCGCCGCCGATGAGCGCCGCTCCCAGAAGTCCTCGAAGCGGCCGCTGAGCTTGCAACAGCGCAGGGCGATGATCGCGTCGGCCCCGGCGGCGGTCCAGTGCATGCCAGCGCGCTTGAGGCGGGTGCCGACGGCCACCTTGCAGCCAGCTTCGACGACGCCGGACGAGACGCACAGGCCCTGGGCGCGGAACTCAGGGTAGCGCATCCGGCTCTGGTTGCGCGTGACATAGTCCAGGCACTTACGCGCCTCGTGGTTAGCCTGGGCGTGGACCTGTAGTGCCGCGAGGACGGCGTCGCTCTTGCCCTCGTCCAACTCGTCGCGTCGCTGCTTGGCCCACTGCTCACCGAGGTCGCTGCCGGCACCGTAGATGGCCTTGGCCACATCCCAGAGGTGCCCTTTGGCGTGATAGAGGTCGACGATCTGGATGGCGCCGGAGAACTGCTCGTCGGCGAGATTCCAGATCCACACGGCGCCGTCGCCCAGGACCACGCGGCGCTCGGCTTGGTCGAAGCCACGGCGCCGCCCCTCGCGGTCCACGCGCTGGGCGAAGTCGGAGGGCTGTTCGTCGGTGTCGCGGCTCGCCGCGCTCTCGATGGCCGCCGAGTAGGTGACCGAGCCGGAGTCACGGACGGGGGCGCCTTCGTCATCGCGCGCTTCGGCGGTCCAGACCGTGCAGAGCTTGACCTCGCGCGTCTTGGACGAGCCGTCGGGCTGCTTGCCCGCGCGGCCCGCGAGCTCCGACGCCCGCAGGGGGACGCCGGTGCCGTCCATGCCCAGGTACATTGTCGGCGCGCCGGGCGGCTCGGGCTCGACCACGTCGCGTTCGTCTTGGGCGATCTCGCGGCCGAGCGCCTCGGCGGTGCGCTCGACCTGCTTGGCATCGACCGGCACGCCGGCCAGATGCTGCATCAGCTCGCTGCCTTCGGCGAAGCTGACCATCGCCGCCGCCAGCCCCACCATGCGCGTGGCGGCGGGCGAGAGCGAGGTGGTTGCCAGGCCCAGCGCCCGGTCGCGCGGGCAGAAACCGGCCTCGCACGCCTCGCAGTGGTAATAGGCGCGCGCCAAGGTCATCTCGCCCAGTACCGTCTGGAACGTCTTGGGCCGCCTTCCGGCGTAGCGCGCCGCCGTTCCGCAGTCGCATCGCACGGTGGGCCCGGCGTGGTCGGAGGTGTCGCCGTTGAGCCGGCGCTCGACCGCGCGAGCGGCCACCGCGAGAGCCCGGCGCCGGGCCGCCGTCTCGAGGGCTTCGAAGTCCAGCCCCGTGGCGGCGCCCGGGCCTACGAGCGCTTCGATCTCGGTGACGACTTCCGCCGCAAAGGCTTCTCTGAAGCCCTTTTTTTGACCGCCTCCGGCGCCGCCGCCGCGGGCGCGTCCAGTTGGGCGTCGGCCCACTGCTCGCAGGCCCGCCAGTAGGCCTCGACGTGCGCCCGGAACTGCTTGCCGGCCTCCACCTGCTCACGCGCCAGGGCCGCCTGCGCGGCGCCCACGTAGCGCGATTTCGTCGTGCCGGCTTCCACCCGCGTCAAACTGAGGTACGGCCCATGCCGAGCCTGGGGGTCGTGCTGGCAGCGACAGCCGGCCTGGCCGCATTTCATGGATCGCTCCGAGAGCGAGCCTCGGCGCATGGGCCGCGGCTCGGCCAACCGCGCGGCGAGGTCACGAACGGCCGGAGGGACATCGGCGGGTCTGTGCATGGGCACCTCCTACGGCTAGTATAGCCGTAGGACCACCAAGACGCAACCCGCATCGTCCGCCTCCCTCACAACCCTGACGTGCGCCCGCCCCGAGGGCGTTCCTTGACAATCTCGACGCGGGTTTGATTAGATGTGACTTTGGGTGTGAACGGACCTGTCCGCGTTCTGGCTCTGGCTTGCGCGCCGGAGCGTCACAGGTTCCCAACTCATGTCCACCTGTCGCCCCCGGGGGCGGGTGGCTTGCCGGAGGCGAACCATGACACGCCTAGCTCGCACGGCACTTGTCCTCGTCGGCCTCGGGGCCGCCGGGGCGCTGATCGCCGCCTCGGCCCTGGCCCAGGGCCCGGTCAAGATCGGCGCCTCGCTCTCCCTGACCGGCACCTACGCGGCCCTCGGGCAGAACCAGCAGCGGGGCTATCAGCTCTGCGCCAAGCACGTGAACGAGAAGGGCGGCGTGCTCGGGCGGAAGATCGAGTTCGTGTTCTATGACGATCAGTCCCAGCCGGCCACCGGCGTCCGCCTCTACGAGCGGCTGATCACGCAGGACAAGGTGGACCTCGTCATGGGGCCGTACTCCTCGGCGATCACCGAGGCCGTCGCCAACGTCAACGAGAAGTACAAGATGCCCATGGTCGCGCCCATGGCCTCCACGACCGCCATCTTCAAGAAGGGGCGCAAGTACATCTACATGGTCCAGTCGCCCGCGGAGGTCTATCTCGAGGGCCTGATCGACGTGGCGGCGAAGAAGGGGCTCAAGACCGTCGCCATCATCAACGAGGACACGCTCTTCCCCAAGGCGACGGTGCAGGGGACCATCGAGCTGGCCAAGAAGAAGGGGTTGCAGGTCGTCTTCGTCGAGGGCTACCCCAAGGGGCACACCGACTTCTCGGCGATCCTCACCAAGGTGCGCGCGGCGAACCCGGACGTCCTGGGGGCGGCGACGTACTTCGACGACGCGGTGGCCATCACGCGCCAGATGAAGGAGCTGAACGTGAGCCCCAAGATGTACGGCGTCACGGTGGGCGGGGACCTGCCCACGTTCTACCAGCTCCTCGGGAGGCATGCCGAGTTCGTGTATGGGGCGACCCAGTGGGAGCCCGAGCTTCCGTACCCCGGGGCCAAGGAGTTCGTTGTGTCCTACTCTTTGGAGTTTCCCGGCCGGGATCTCTCCTACCACTCGGCCGGCGGCTACGCCGGGTGCCAGATCCTGGTGGAGGCCATCAGGCGCGCCGGGTCGCTCGACGGCGAGAAGATCCGGGACGCGATCCTGAAGCTGGACTTCAAGACGGTCTACGGCGGGTTCAACGTGGATCAGGACGGCTTTCAGGTTTCGCACAAGATGGTCACGTTCCAGTGGCAGGAGGGTAAGAAGGTGATCGTCTGGCCGGATGAGCTGGCGGCGGGCAAAGCGCTGTTCCCGACGCCCCCCTGGTCGCAGCGGTAGCGGAGTGAGTCGCTGAAGCTCGAAGGTGACGGCGCCCGCCCGCCAGCCGGCGGGCGCTCGTGCGTTCCGGGTCATCCATGAACGTCGTGATCACCCCCGCGATGGTCGGCCAGGTGGTCGTCTCCGGCCTCCTGGCCGGGGCGCTCTACTCCATGGTCGCGCTGGGGCTGGCCCTCATCTTCGGCGTCATGCGGGTGATCAACGTGGCCCACGGGACGCTTCTGACCATGGGCGCCTACACGACCTTCTGGTGGTTCCGTCTCCTGGGCGTCAATCCCTACCTCTCGCTGCTCGTCTCCATGCCCGTGATGTTCGTCGTCGGGATCGGGCTCCAGCGCGCCATGGTGCGGCGGGTCGTGAACGCCCCGGAGCTCTCCTCGCTCCTCTTGACGTTCGGGATTTCCATCGCCCTCGTGAACGGGCTCCAGCTCGCCTTCACCTCCGACCTCCGCACGGTGGAGTTCCTCACGGGCGCTTTCGTCGTGGGCGGCGTGGCGCTCTCCAAGTCCCGGCTGGTCGCGTTCGGCTTCGCGCTGGTGATCACGCTCGGCGCCTACTGGTTCCTGCAGGCGACCCGGTTCGGCAAGGCCATCCGGGCGACGTCGCAGAGCCCCATGGTGGCGATGGTCTGCGGCGTCAACGTCGAGCGGGTGCACCTCTACACCTTCGGCATCGCGTCGGCGCTGGCGGCGGCGGGGGGCAGCCTCGTGGCCATCATGTTCGCCATCCAGCCGGAGATGGGCCAGGTCTACACCTTCAAGTCGTTCCTGGTGATCGTGCTCGGCGGGGCAGGCAACTACCCGGGGGCGCTGCTGGGCGGGATGCTCCTCGGGCTCATCGAGCAGCTCTCGTCGCTCTTCCTCACGACCCAGCTCTCCGAGGCCGTGGCCTACGTCCTCCTGGTGCTGGTGCTGCTGGTCCGCCCCACGGGGCTCCTCGGGGGCCGCGCGACGTGAGGGGGCTCGTCGTCGCGGGGCTCGCGGTCGCGCTGGTCCTGCTGGTCCTCTACCCGATGGTGGCCAGCGGGTACGAGATCCGCTTCATGCTCCAGCTCTTCATGTGGGTGGCCCTCGCCCAGAGCTGGAACCTCATCTCGGGCCTCACCGGCTACGTCTCCTTCGGCCACGTGGCCTTCTTCGGCACGGGCGCGTACGCGACCGGGATCCTGATCACGACCCATGGCTGGCACTGGGCGGCGGCGTCGGTCGCGGGCGGTCTGGCGGCGGCGATCCTCGCGCTGATCATCGGGTATCCGTGCCTCCGCCTGAAGGGCCCCTACTTCGCGATCGCCATGCTCGGGCTCAACGAGGTGATGCGCGTCCTGGTCTCGTACTTCGAGGGCCTGACGGGCGGCGGGATGGGGCTTTCCCTGCCGACCCTCTACGCCAGCGTTCAGATCTACTACGCGATGGCGATCGCCGCCCTCGCCGTGACCGGGGCGGCGTATCTCATCGTGACGTCACGCTTCGGCCTCCGGCTCATGACCATCCGGGAGGACGAGATCGCGGCGGCAGCGATGGGGATCGACACGGCCCGGCACAAGCTCTACGCGTTCCTGCTCTCCGCGTTCGTCCCGGGCGTGGTGGGGGGACTCTTCGCCCGGGACCAGGGCTACATCGAGCCGATCGCGGTGTTCCCGCTCGCCTTCACGATCACGATGATCGTGATGGCGCTCTTCGGCGGGAAGGGGACCGTGTGGGGCCCCGCCCTCGGAGCGGCGACCCTCTTCGTCCTGCAGGAGCTCGTGTGGGTGCGCTTCCTCTTCCTCCATCAGGTCCTCTTCGGGGCCATCATCATCCTGGTCGTCCTGTTCATGCCGCGGGGCGTGCTCGGGGTCCTTCAGCAGCGCTACCGGTTACCCCGGTATGTCTGACCGGGTCGAGGCGTCGGTCCTCGAAATCTCGGAGCTCACGAAGCGCTTCGGCGGCGTGACGGCGGTCAACCGGTGCTCGCTGGCGCTCGCCCCCGGGCGGATCTACGGCCTGATCGGCCCGAACGGGTCGGGGAAGACGACGCTGTTCGACTGCATCACGGGGCTGATCGTGCGGGATGGCGGCACCGTGCGGTTCCGGGGCCGCCGCATCGACGGCCTCCCGCCCCATCGGGTGGCGGCGCTCGGCGTCGGGCGGACCTTCCAGGTGATCCGCGTCTTCCCGGAGCTCACGGCGCTCGAGAACCTGCTCGTGGTCTCGCGGCGCGACCGGGATGGGGCGCTCCGGCGCGCGCGGGAGCTGCTCGCCTTCGTGCGCCTCGACGAGCTCGCGGCGGAGTACGCGGGCAACCTCTCCTACGGCCAGCAGAAGCTCCTCGAGTTCGTCCGGGTGCTGATGCTCGGGCCGACGGTGGTCCTGCTGGACGAGCCGGCGGCCGGCGTGAACCGGACGCTCCTGAACGAGCTGCTGGCGGCGATCCGCCGCCTGCGGGATGAGGGCCGGACGATCCTGATCGTCGAGCACGACATGAAGGTGGTCATGGGGCTGTGCGAGCACGTCTTCGTCCTGGACTACGGGGAGAAGATCGCGGAGGGCCCGCCCGAGGAGATCCAGAGGGATGAACGCGTCATCGAGGCCTATTTCGGGCGCTGAGCCGGTGCCCGGCGCGCGGTCGATCGACGGCGGGCGCCGGGTCGCGTCCCCTCCCCGGCTCGCGCTCGCGGGGGCCGCCGCGGGGTGGTCGCTGCTGGCCGCCGCGGGCGTGACCGCGACCGCGGCGCTCGCCCTCGGCCTGACCGTCCGCTCGCTCGGCTGGGCCCTGGTCCACGACGCGCCCGTCATGCACTATGTCGCAAGACGCATCCTCGAAGGGGCGGCGCCGTACCGCGATCTGTTCGACATGAACTTCCCCGGCGTCTACCTCGTCCACGTGCTGGCCCTCGTCCTCGTCGGGCCCGGGGACGCCGGCTTCCGCGCCTTCGATCTCCTGGTGCTGGCCGGGACGATCGCCGGGCTCGCCGTCGCCCTCGCGCCCTCCGGGCGGTGGGCGGCCCTGTCCGCGGGCGCGCTCTTCTGGCTCTATCACGTCGCGGGCGGGGCCTGGCGGGCGGGCCAGCGGGATTTCATCCTCTGCCTCCCGCTGGCGTGGATGACGGCGGCGGTCCTGGCCGACCTGAGGGCGCCGAGGGCGGGGCGCCTCGCCCTGGCCGGCGCGAGCCTCGGCGTCGCAGCGTGGATCAAGCCCCACGCCGTCCTGCTTCTCCCCGTGCTCGCCGTCCTGCCGTGGCAGCGGCCGTCAGTCGCCCGGGTGCGGGCGCTGGCCGCGCTGGCGCTGGGCCTCGGGATCCCTGCGGCGGCCGTCGTGGCGTGGCTGGCCGCCGCGGGCAGCCTCACCGCGTTCGCCAACCTGGTGGGCGGCTATCTCGTCCCGCTCTACAGCCGCCTCGGGCGCGCCTCGCTCGTCGACGCGGTCCGGGGCCACGACCTGGGGCCGGTCGTCCTCGGCGGGCTCGGGCTCTGGGCGCTCTCGGGGCTCGTCGCGCTCGGGCGGGGCGGCCTCCGGGACGGACGCGTGGCGGTGCTCGCGGCCGGCACGGCCTCCGGGGTCCTCCATTTCGTCCTGCAGGGCAAGGGGTGGGAATACCACCTCTACCCCGTGGCGCTCTTCGCGATCGCGCTGGGCGCGGTCGGGCTCGCGGTCGCGCTCGAGGGGCACCGGCGCGTCCTGGCGGGCGTGTTGCTGGCCGCCCTCGTCGTGTCGGCGGCGGCGCTGGCGGTCAAGGGAATCCGGAATCTCGAGCCGGCATGGGTGGCGGCCAAGGCCGCGCGCGCGCACGCGGTCGCCGCGGTGCTGGCGCCGGTCGTGGCGCGCGGCGGGACGGTCCAGGTGTTCGACACGACGGACGGCGGCATCCACGCGCTCTACCTCGTGGGGGCGCGCCAGCCGACCCGGTTCCTCTACGACTTCCACTTCTACCACGACGTCGGCCACCCGTACGTGCGGCGGCTGCGCGCGGAGCTCCTGGCAGGGCTCCGCGCCCGGCCGCCCGCGGCGGTCGTCCTCTTCGAGCGCGGATGGCCGAGCGGGGACTACGGGCGCCTCCGCGCCTTCCCGGAGCTCGCCGCGTGGCTCGAGGCCGGCTACCGCCTCGCCCGCGACGGGGACGGATTCCGGGTCTTCGTTCGGTGGGAGGCCTCGGCCGCCTCCGAGGGGCGAGATGCGCCGCGAGGCGATCGCTAGGGTGATCGCGGCCTATGACGATCCCGTCATCCGCGCCTACTCGTGGGGGCGGTTTCTGATCCTGCGCCAGCGCTTCCTGGACGAGATCGGCCAGTATCTGCCGGCCGAGGGGACGATCCTCGACATCGGCTGCGGCTTCGGGCTCTTCTCGCTCTACTACGCCCAGCTCCTCCCGGCGGCCGCCTTCCGGGGGCTCGACCTCAACGCGCGCCGGGTCGCGCTCGCGACCGAGGCGGCGCGGCGGCTCGGCCTCACGAACGCGGTCTACGCCGTGGGCGATGCGTGCCACTACCGCGCGGACGGCGAGCACGCGGCCGCCTACATGCTGGACATCGTGCACCACATCCCGCCGGAAACCGTGCCACCGCTGCTCGCGGAGCTCCACAAGGCGATCCGGCCGGGCGGGCGCCTCATCGTGAAGGATGTCGACACGCAGCCGGCCTACAAGCGCTGGTTCACGCTCGCCCTGGACCTCCTGATGAGTCCCGGGAGCGTGATCCACTACTGGCCGGCGGGGGAGCTCCAGACCCTGCTCCAGCGCGTCGGGTTCCGCGTCTACCGCCACCTCATGGTCGACGTCCTGCCGTATCCCCATGTGCTCTTCGTCTGCCACAAGGACTAGCGCCGTGGCCGATGACCGTCGCATCCCGGCGTCCTCGGCCCTCGCCCATCCTCAACGTACAAGCGCGTACGCCTCCGGTGGGCTCGGGCCTGCGTCCTTGGGCTGCTCGGTCCTCGGCCACGGC
>JACPXC010000040.1 GCA_016196755.1 Elusimicrobiota bacterium | reverse complement strand
TCAAGGCCCGGAACGTGATCCGCCGGGCTTATGGCTACCGGGACAAGGACTACATGAAGCTCAAGGTCATCCAGGCTTGCACGCCCTGGATGGCTCAGTTCAAGCCGTGGACGGTAGCCCACAGTATCCCGTCATGAGCCGCTAATTCGCATGCCGGGTGATGAGGCGACTGACGGCACTGGGAACAATTCCTAGGAACCTTGCAATCGCGCTTGCGCTGTGGCCTTCCGTCAAGGCCTTCCGGATGAAGGCATAGCGTGCCCTGCAGTATGGGGCGGTGCGCGTCCTTCCGGTGATTCCTTCCTTGCTGATGCCGGAGGCCCTTTCGACGGCCGCGGCTACAGTCTCGAGACTCGGACTCGTCGGAGTCTCAGAAGCGCCCCAGAACATCGGGGCGGCTTGCTCGATCGTCTCCGTCAAATCCTCTTGAGGGACTTCCTGGAGTTCATTATAGAGGCGCAGCGCCTCTTCTCTGTTGGCCGAAATTTGGGCTAGCCCTCCATCGACGTCGACCATAACGGACCTGATTGCGCCGGTGTACTGGCGGTGACTGCTCCAAGGCCAATCTTCGGGCCTTGCGACCAGCCCAGCCTTCACTGGATTCTGATGGATGTAACGAAGCAGGGTCAGGAAATATCGGTCGCCGGTAACGAGTTTGGCTTGATAGCGCGCTTGGAAGACATGCCCTAGGCGGCCTCTCATTTTGTTGAACATCTTCGCCAAGCGAGTTTTCAGCCGACGCATCACATGCTCTAGAGGGACCTTGCCGACTTTGATGAGCAGGTGAAAGTGGTTGCTCAGCAGGCAAAAGGCGAATAGTTTTGCGTCGCAAGCCCAGCAGACGAGATAGAGGATCACTAGACACGAGGTGAATTCTTCATCGTTGGCGAAGATGACCTGTCCCCCATTTCCGCGGGACATCACATGGTAGATGGCACCCGGCTGGTGGAATCGAGGACGGCGGCCCATGCCGACTAATACGCTAAGGGGGGTAATTAAGTTCCCTTTTGAGTCGGAGGCAGGGTGCGGCGACGCGGGCTGGCGCCGGCTGGGAAGCATGTAACGGATGTAACAGACTGACACCGGAGAGACGTCAGTTGGCGTGGGATTTGATCATGGCGCGGGTGGCGTGGTCGTAGATGTAGAGGCCGTCGTAGGGGATCTTTTCTTCGCCGTACCAGACGAAGACGGCGGACTCCTTCTCGTAGCGCATGCGGCCTTGGCCGACCCGGGCTTTCACGCGGTGGCCGCGGAGCGCTAAGGCGCCCTCCAGGTCGAAAGCGGACTCGAAGACGACGGCGGCGCCTACGCGCTCGGGAAAGCCGTATAGGAGGATCATCTTGGCGTCGGGGGGGAGTTGGGGTTCCAATGCGTCCAGGATCTCTTTCTGCTTAGAGTATGCCTGGGCGTACTGCGCGTTCGAGGTCCAACCGGTCAGGAGGAAGGCAGCGGCGAGGAGGCCGGCCAGGACGGGGCCGCGCTTCTGCCAGCGGCCGGAGAGCCAGGCGAAGAACAGCGCGCCGCCCAGGGCGCCGGTCATGTTGAGGCGGTTGTTGGCGGAGAAGACCGTCGGCATGTAGGAGGCGTCGAAGAAGTAGGGGGCGTAGCCGAGCAGGAACAGGGCTAGCGCCAGCGGCAGGGCGGGAGAGGCCCGTGGCGGCTCATAGCGCTTGGCCAGACTCTTGGCCTGGACCGCCAGCGCGCCGGCGACCAGCAGGCAGACGGCCCAATCGAAGGCTGAGAACGAGCCCCAGGCGAACTGCGTCCCCTTGGCGATGAAGTGCGCCAAGCGATTGGCGAAGGTGCACTCGAAGCCCGTACCGAGCACCTTGAACGCATGGCCCGGCGACAGCGAGACCGGGTGGCGCTCGACGGCAAAAGCCAGCGGCACGATCACGCGCTGCCAGGCCGCTCCCACGGTGAAGGCCGCCAGGAGCGGCCACGTCGTCCTCAGCGCGCTCTTGCGGTCCTTGAGCCAGGCCAAGAGCGGCGCCGTCAGGACCAGGAGGGAGGGGGCCTCGTAAAGGAGCATGGACGCGAGGAATACCAGGCAACCGGCCGCCCGATCCCGCCGTCGGAAGAGCCGGAGCCCCCAGAGCGTGCCGGCCAGCGAAGTCTGGGCCACGAGTCCCGACGGCCATAGCCGGGTGGCGTCGTGATTGGGATAGAGCGCGACGAAGATCCCCGCGAGCAGGGCGGTGTTGTCTCCCACGCCCTCCTCTTTCAGCCAGCGGTAAAACTGCCAGGCGCAGGCCAGGTCGAGGAGCCGGGCCATGACGTGGTAAGGGAGCGGGTGCGCGCCGAAGAGCGCGTAGAGGCCGGGAAAAAACAGGATGTCGAGCGGGCGCGACCAGAACAGCTTGGCGAACTCGGCGGCGAAGCCGCGCAGGAGTCCGTCGGGTTCCGCCCGCGCCAACGCCGCCAAAAGGGCATAGTCGTCGTTGTAGAAGCCCAGGGCCCAGAAGCGGAAGACCGCCGCGGCCAAGACCGTCGCGGCAAGGAGGCCGGCCGCGCGCCTCAAGTCCCTTCCATCTCGATGGGCTTGGCCAGGGGCTCCATCTCGGTCATCGGCAGGCCGAAGGCGATCTTGGGGTAGGCGTTGGCGCGCGGGTCGACGCGCAGTTCGAGCAGGAAGGGCTCCTTCGGGTCGGCCCACATGGCCGCGAGGCCGGGGGCGACCTCCTCGGGGCGCTCGACGCGCGCGCAGGCCAGGCCGTAGGCGCGGGCCACGGCCGGGAAGTCGGGGGCCGAATAGCCGACCAGGGTCGACGCGTAGCGCTTGTCGAAATAGCTCTCCTGGAACTGGCGGACCATCCCGTGGCAGCCGTTGTTGAGGACGACGAGCTTGAGCGGGAGGCGGTGGTGGGCCACGGTCTGGAGCTCCTGGATGTTGACCTGAAAGCCCCCGTCGCCGGCCACGACGACCCAGGGCTTGCCCAGCGTCGCGCCGGCCGCGCCGATGGCGGCCGGAAGCGCGAAGCCCATCGAGCCCATCCCGCCCGAGGTGTGGAACTCCTGGTCGGGGCCGAGCTCGAGCGACTGGGCGGCCCACATCTGGTGCTGGCCCACGTCGACGCAGTAGCCGGCGGCCTTGCGCGAGGCCGCGGCTAGCTGGTGAAGGAAGACGTTGGGGTTGAGGCCGGGCACCGGGCCGAGCTCGGCGGTGTCTGGCCAGCGCGCCCGGAGCTCGGCGATCTCGGCCAGCCAGGCCGGGCGCTCGAGCCGGGAGGCCTTCGGGGCGGCGGCGGCGAGGAAGGCGCCCAGGTCGCAGAACACCGGCAGGCAGCCGGTGACGCGGTTGTTGACCTCGCTGGGGTCGGCGTCGACGTGGACGATGGTCCGGCCGGCCTTCCAGGCCGCCACGTCGGCGCCGGTCTGGCGGATGTCGAGCCGGCTGCCGAGGACCAGGACGGCGTCGGCGCGGCCCATGGCGGCGTTGACCCAGCGGTTGCCGTAGCTGCCCAGGAAGCCCGCGCGCAGAGGATGGCCCCAGGGCAGGGCGTCGACGGCCATCAGGGAGTGGACGACCGGTACGCCCAGGGCGTCGACGAAAGCCCGGAACGCGGCGCGGGCGCGCGCGGCGCGCAGGCCGCCGCCCACCAGGATCAGCGGGCGCTCCGCGCGTCCCAGGACGGCCAGGGCCTCGTCGACGGCCTTAGGGTCGGGGGCAGGCAGCGGCTCCGGGGCGACCTTGACGATGGGGACCGAGACGTCCGCGCGCTGGAGGTCCATCGGGATGTCGACTAAGACGGGCCCGGGACGGCCCGAGAGCGCGAGACGGAAGGCGTCGGCCAGGCGGACCGGCAGCTCCTCGGCCGAGGCCACGCGCCAGGCCGCCTTGCAGACCGGGCCGGCCATCGCCACGATGTCGGTCTCCTGGAAGCCGAGCTGGCGCACGCCGCGCGCCCCTTTCTGCTCGTGGCGGTTGACCTGGCCGGTGATGAAGACGGCCGGCGAGGAGTCGAAGTGACAGGAGGCCATGCCGGTGAGGAGGTTGACGGCGCCCGGGCCGCTGGTGGCCATCGCCACGCCGGGCACGCCCGTGACGCGGCCCGCGGCGTCGGCCGCGAAGGCGGCGGCCTGCTCGTGGCGGACGCTGATGAGCGAGGGGGCGCCGCGCTTGTGCATCGAGTCGATGAGGTGGGTGATCATGCCGCCCACCAGCTCGTAGACCCGCGTCACGCCCTGAGCGGCCAGGAAGTCGGCGGTCCAGTCGGAGGCTTTCATAGCGCCTTGAAGAACGCCTCGAAGCGTTCGATCATGTAGGCGCGCCGCACGGCGTCGATGCCGGGATGGACGCCCACCCAGAAGGTCCCCCGCATGACGCGGTCGGCGTTGGCGAGGTCCCCGACCTTTCGGTGAGCCACGCCCTTGAAGTACGGCTGGCGCGCGACGTTGCCGGCAAAGAGCAGGCGGGTGGCGATCTTGGAGCCCTCGAGGTGGGAGGTCAGGGCCTCGCGCGCGAACGGGGCGCCCTCGCGGACGGTCAGCGGAAAGCCGAACCACGAGGCTTCGGAGTCCGCCGTGGCCTCGGGCAGGATCAGGAAGCGCTCGTAGGGCTTCAAGGCGGCCTTGAGCGCGTCGAAGTTCGCGCGCCGGGCGGCCACGAAGCGCTCCAGGCGCCCGAGCTGGACCAGGCCGACGGCGGCCTGCATGTCGGTGGCCTTGAGGTTGTAGCCGACGTTCGTGTAGGTATATTTGTGGTCGTAGCCGGCGGGCAGCCCGCCCAGGGTCCAGCCGAAGCGCTTGCCGCAGGTGTTGTCGACGCCCGGCGGGCACCAGCAGTCGCGGCCCCAGTCGCGGAAAGACTCGAGCGGACGCTTGAGCGAGCCCTTGGAGCTCACCACGGCCCCGCCCTCGCCGGTCGTGATGTGGTGGGCGGGATAGAAGGAGAAGGTGCCAACGGCCCCGAAAGTCGAGACCGGCTTGCCGTGGTGGGTGGCGCCCAGGGCGTCGCAGCAGTCCTCGATGAGCCAGATTCCCCGCTTCTCGCAGAGCTCGGCAAGCGCAGCGGCCTCGAAGGGGTTGCCCAGAGCGTGGGCCAGCATCACGGCCTTGGTCTTCGGACACAGCGCCTCGGCCACCATCGCGGCGGTGGCGTTGTAGGTGGGGATGTCGACGTCGACGAGGACGGGCAGCAGGCCGTTCTGGATAGCCGGGTTGACCGTGGTCGGGAAGGAGGCCGCGGTGACGACCACCTCGTCGCCGGGCTTGAGGGCGCGCTCGCCGAGCTCGGGGGCGGTCAACGCGGAGAGCGCCAGGAGGTTGGCCGAGGAGCCGGAGTTGACGAAGAAGGCGAAGCGGGCGCCGACCGCGGCGGCCAAGCCGGCCTCGAAGGCCTCGGCGTAGCGCCCGGTGGTCAGCCAGAAGTCCAGGCTGGCGTCGACTAGGGCGGCCAGCTCCTCCTCGTCGAACCACTTGCCGGAGGCGGGGATGAGGGTCTTGCCCGGGACGAAGGGGGTGGGGGCGAAGCGCTCTCGGGCGTAGGCGCGCGCGGCCTCCAGGGTGGCGGCGCGGCGCGCGCCGTCGGGGGCGGGGCGCAGGCCCGACATCAGCGCGCCGCCGGCACGTGGACGGCCCAGGCCGCGCCGGCCTCGCGGGCGTCCTCGGCGTAGCCCTCGGTCTGCGCCTCGGTCGTCGCGCGGGCGTCGAAGCCCGGGCGGCCGGCCGCCTTGTACCACTCGACGGTCGCGGAGACCGCGCGGCGCGCGTCCCAGACCGGCCGCCAGCCCAGCCGGATCTTGGCCTTGGCGGAATCCAGACGCAGAGCCGCGGCCTCGTGCGGGGCGGCGGCCTCCTCGGCTCGCCAGGCGGCGCCGTCGCCCCAGGCCTCGGCGGCAAAGCCCGCCACGTCGGCCACCGTCACCCCGTCCTCGGAGGGGCCGAAGTTCCACGCGCCGGGGACTCCGTCGGGGGCCTGTAGGAGCCGCGCCCCGAGCGCGAGATAGCCCGAGAGCGGCTCGAGGACGTGCTGCCAGGGACGGACCGAGCCCGGGTTGCGCACCACGGCCGGGCGGCCCGCGGCGAAGGCGCGGGCGCAGTCGGGCAGGATGCGGTCGGCCGCCCAGTCGCCGCCGCCCAGGACGTTGCCGGCTCGGGCGGTGGCCAGCGGAAGGTCGAAAGAGAGCCGATAGGACGCCGAGACGAGCTCGGCGGCGGCCTTGCTCGAGCTGTAGGGGTCGTGGCCGCCGAGCGGGTCGCTCTCCGCCCGCGGTCTCTGCGCGGCGGGGTCCTCATAGACCTTGTCGGTCGTCACGACGACCAGCCCCTGCACCCCGCCCCGGCGCCGGGCGGCCTCGAGGACGTTGGCGGTTCCGAGGACGTTGACCGCGAAGGTATCGAGCGGGGCGGCGTAGGAGCGCAGGACCAGCGGCTGGGCGGCCAGGTGGAAGACGAACTCCGGCTTGGCCTCGGCGAAGGCCGCCTCGACGGCGGCCAGCTCGCGCAGGTCGCCGAGACGCGAGCGCACCTCGGCGTCGAGGCCCAGCGCGCCGTAGAGGTGGCGCTCGCCCTCGGGGGGGAGCGCGAATCCCGAGACTTCGGCGCCCAAGCGGGCCAGCCAGAACGAGAGCCAGGAGCCCTTGAAGCCGGTGTGCCCCGTGACCAGGACCCGGCGGCCCTTCCAGGCGCCGCCGAACGGGGCGTTCATTTCCAGGTCTTCCACGGCGCGCGGCCCGAGGCCCAGAGCTCCTCGAGGCGGTTCTTGTCGCGCAGGGTGTCCATCGGCAGCCAGAAGCCGTCGTGCTTGTAGGCGGCCAGGCGGCCCTCCTGGGCGAGCCGCTCGACGGGCGTCGTCTCCCAGGGCGTGTCGTCGCCGGCGATGTAGTCTAGGGCGCGCGGCTCGAGGACGGCGAAGCCGCCGTTGATCCAGCCGGCGTCCTGCGGCATCTTCTCTTTGAAGCGCCGGACCTTGCCGCCGGCCAGGTCGAGGACCCCGAAGCGGGTCGGGGCGCGCACCGCGGTCAGGGTAGCCAGCGCCTTCGCGGACCGGTGGGCGGCCAGGAGGGCCTTCAAGTCGACATCGGCCAGGCCGTCGCCGTAGGTCATGAAGAAGGGGCCGCGGCCCAGGTGGCCGCGCACGCGCTTGAGGCGGCCGCCGGTCAGCGTTTCGGGACCGGTGTCGACTAGGGTCACGCGCCAGGGCTCGCCGCCCTTCTTGTGGACGGTGACCTTGTCGCGGCGAAGGTCCAGCGTGACGTCGGAGGTGTGCAGGAAGTAGTTGGCGAAGTACTCCTTGATGACGTAGCCCTTGTAGCCCAGGCAGACCACGAAGTCGCGCACCCCGAAGGCGGAGTATATCTTCATGATGTGCCAGAGGATCGGCTTGCCGCCGATCTCGATCATCGGCTTGGGCCGGGCGCCGGTCTCCTCGGAGATGCGCGTGCCGAGGCCCCCGGCCAGGAGCACGGCCTGGAGGCCCCGGGTCACGGGAAGACGCCGAGCTCGAGGTAGGTCGTCGCCACCTTCTGGATGGCGCCGACGAAGGCGGCCGTGCGCAGGTCCTTGATGCGCGGGTCGCGCAGCTTGGTCTCGCGGATCTGCTGGAAGGCGCCGATCATGGTGTCTTCGAGGCCGGAGTTGACCAGGTCGATCTCATCGGCGCCGTGGGCCAGGGACAGCCGCTCGGCCGCGGTGAAGCGCTTGCCGGTCGTGCTCTCGATGGCGCCGAGCAGGCGGTCGTAGGCGGTGGCTTCGAAGCGCTTGTCCATGCGGCCGAAGCGCACGTGGGAGAGGTTCTTGAGCCACTCGAAGTAGGAGACCGTCACGCCGCCGGCGTTGAGGTAGAGGTCGGGGACGACCATGATGCCGCGGGCGTTGAGGATGTCCTCGGCCGCGATGGTCGTGGGGCCGTTGGCGCCCTCGGCGATGATGCGGGCCTTGATGCGCGGGGCGTTCTCGGCGGTGATCTGGTTCTCGAGCGCCGAGGGCACCAAGATGTCGCACTCGAGCTCGAGCGCGGCCTTGGGGTCGGTCAGCCAGGTTCCGTGCGGGTAGCCCGTGATGCTCCTGGTCCCCTTGCGGTACTCGTCGAGCGCCACTATGTCGATGCCGGCGGGGTCGTAGATCGCCCCGTCCCACTCGATGACACCGATGACGCGGCAGCCCGCCTCGGCCAGGTACCTGGCCGCGTGGTAGCCCACGTTGCCGAAGCCCTGGACGACGACGCTCTTGCCGGCCAGGCCGGGCTGGAGGCCGAGCTTGGCCATGTCCTCGGCGTGGCGACAGGCCTCGGTCAGGCCGAAGGCCAGGCCGCGGCCGGTGGCCTCGACGCGTCCCCGGATGCCGCCCTGGGTCAGCGGCTTGCCGGTGACGCAGCCTAAGGCGTTGATGTCGTTGCCGTGGAAGGCCGCGTAGGTGTCGGCGATCCAGGCCATCTCCTTGGCGCCGGTGCCGTAGTCGGGGGCGGGGACGTCGATGGCCGGGCCGATGCAGTTGCGCTTGATGAGCTCGGCGGTGTAGCGCCGGGTGATGCGCTCGAGCTCCTCCTCGGTGTAGTTGCGGCGGTCGATCTTGATCGCGCCTTTGGCGCCTCCGAAGGGGACGTCGACGATGGCGCACTTGAAGGTCATCAGCGCCGCCAGCGCCTCGACCTCCTCCTGGTCGCCCAGGGGGGAGTAGCGGATGCCGCCCTTGGCCGGGAGCTTGTGGTGGCTGTGCTGGACGCGCCAGCCGCTGATGACCTCGTAGCCGCGCGAGGTCCTCACCGGGAAGTTGATCTTGACGACCACGTTCGAGACCTTGATCTGGTCGAGCAGGCCCTTGGGAACGTCCGTCAAGGCGCCGGCGCGTTCGATGGCCAGCATGACGTTCTCGTGGAAGTTCAGGATCTTTTCGCCCGTGGGGGCGGTGGCGGTCGACATGGGGGAGCCTCCGGGAAACCCATCCTATATAAGGGAGGGGGGGGGATTCTAGGGCCGGAGCACGCTGTCGAGGCCCTCGAACTGGAAGGCGACCCGCCGGCGGTCATGGGGGTCTAGTTCGAAGCCCCTCCTCTCCCGGCCGGCCCAGTCGAAGCGCGAGGCTATCTCCTCGGTCCCCAGGGTGTCGATCAGCGTGAAGCCGCGCCCCGCCACGGGGTCGTCGAGCACCATGAGGTTGTCGCCCTTCATGTCCTCGTAGACGTAGCCCTGCTCGTTGAGAGCCTCCAGGCCCGCCCGCAGGGTCCGGCGGTCCTCCTCCGTGAAGACCCCGCCGCGTTCCTTGAACTCGGCGGCGGTGACGCCGGGGGCCAGCGCGGTGACCACCACGACCTGGTCGATCTTGCGCAGGGTGAGGCCGGACATGTCGACGCGCCAGGGCGCCATGGCTTTGCGGAGCTGGGCGACCTCGTCCCGGGTGAAGCGATGCCTGGCCGTCCGCATGACGTCGAAGTTCGGGACCCTGGGGGCGCGGTCGTAGGCCTTGGCGACGTAGTCGATGCGCTCGGACTCGCCCGAGGCCGTCCAGTCGCGCGGGGGGCGCCGGGCGACCTTGACGACGACGGGCGCATTGCCCGGGCGGTCCAGCGTGAAGGTCACCCCATGCCCGCCTTTCTTCGACAAGAGGTGGACGGTGGGCGGACCGGCGGGGGCGCGGCCGATAGCCAGCAGGCTTCCGGCGAAGCGGCGCGCCCCGTCGAAGAGCGTGCCGGCCAGGCCCAAGGCTTTGACGCCGGCCGAGGCTCCGCCGTTCTTCTCACCGAGCAGCCCCTGCATCTCGGCGGTGCGTTCCCGGACCCCTTCGAGCCCCTTGGTGGGGGCCGCGCCGGGCGCCTCGGCGGGCGTGGCGGGGAGCGCCTCGGGCGCCGCGCGGCCCGCGGCGGGCAAGGCGGACGCCGGCAGGGCTACGGCCGTGGGACGCGCGGACGCCGTCGGGACGGCCGCCGCGGCTGTCGGCGCCGGGGCGATGACGGGAGTGGGAGCCGGCAGGGCCGAGAAGGACGCTAGTACGGAGGGCGCCTGGTCGAGGGCCAGGGAGGGTGCGGTCTGGCGGGCGCCGGCCCCGGAAACCCCGCTGCCCACCGGGGCCTCCAGCACGGGGACGGCTTTGAGCTGGGCCGCGGCGGGCCCCACGCTTAAGACGACGGAAAGCAGCCCTGCCAGGAGGGCTTGATGCGTCATATCAAAAGGATGCCCTTGGCGCGGGAGGCCCTCAAGGGCCTTTGGGATAGTCCGAGCTGGGCCCATTGGCGGGGGAGGCGGCGGACGCGATTTGCTACAATCTCGGCTCCTAAGCGCAATCTACCTCCCTCCCACCGGTGAACGAATGAAAACCAACAAGACCCTGTTAAAGCTGGCCGGCCTCGTCGCCGCCCTTCTCGCCCCCGCGGCGGCCTACGCCAGCGAGCTCGAGCTGCACCTGCCCGACCTCGCCGTCCCGTTCAACGTCTTCGGCGGCTCGCTGTCGGGCACCGCCATCCTCTCCTGGGGCATGGTCATCTCGGCCCTCGGCATCGTCTGGGGCATCTGGGAGGCCGCGCGCATCAAGTCTCTGCCCGCGCACGCCTCGATGCTCGAGGTCTCCGAGCTCATCTACGAGACCTGCAAGGCCTACCTCTTCCAGCAGGGCAAGATGCTCCTCATCCTCGAGGCCGTCATCGGCGTCTGCATCGTGTTCTACTTCGGGGTGCTGTCGCACATGTCGGCCGGCACCGTGGCGATGATCCTCGCCTTCTCGGTCCTGGGCGTGGCGGGCTCCTATTCCGTCGCCGCCTTCGGCATGCGCATCAACAACTACGCCAACTCCCGCACGGCCTTCGCGTCGCTCGGCGCCAAGCCCTACCCGGTGATGGACATCCCGATGCGCTCGGGCATGTCGATCGGCGTGCTGCTCATCTGCGTCGAGCTCTTGATGATGATCGCCATCCTGATGTTCGTGCCCTCCGCCTCGGCCGGCGCGTGCTTTCTGGGTTTCGCCATCGGCGAGTCGCTCGGCGCCTCGGCGCTGCGCATCTGCGGCGGCATCTTCACCAAGATCGCCGACATCGGCTCCGACCTCATGAAGATCGTCTTCAACATCAAGGAAGACGACGCCCGCAACCCCGGCGTCATCGCCGACTGCGCGGGCGACAACGCCGGCGACTCGGTCGGCCCGACGGCCGACGGCTTCGAGACCTACGGCGTCACGGGCGTGGCCCTGATCAGCTTCATCGCGCTGGCCGTCGGCATGTCCGCGGGCCCCGACGGCAAGCTGACCCCGATCGAGGGCGGCTCGCTCATCCAGGCCAAGATGATCATCTGGATCTTCGCGATGCGCGCGCTGATGATCATCACCTCGCTGGTCTCCTACTGGGTCAACAGCGCCGTCTCGCGGTCGATGTACGCCCACAAGGACCACTTCGACTTCGAGGCGCCGCTGACCTCGCTGGTCTGGGTCACCTCGGTCGTCTCGATGGTCGTCACCTTCGCCGTCAGCGCCGTCCTCCTCGGCGATATGGCCGACGGTCTGTGGTGGAAGCTCTCCGCCATCATCTCGCTGGGCACGCTCTCGGCGGCCGTCATCCCCGAGTTCACGAAGATCTTCACCTCGTCTAAGTCCGCCCACGTCACCGAGATCGTCGCCTCGGGCCGCGAGGGCGGGGCCTCGCTCGTCGTCCTCTCGGGCCTGGTGGCCGGAAACTTCAGCGCGTTCTGGAAGGGCCTGGTCATGGCCGGCCTGATCCTGGGCGCGACCATCGTCTCCGGCATGGGCCTCGACGCCTTCATGGCCTACCCGTCGGTGTTCGCGCTGGGCCTGGTCGCCTTCGGCATGCTGGGCATGGGCCCGGTGACCATCGCGGTCGACTCCTACGGCCCGGTGACCGACAACGCCCAGTCCGTCTTCGAGCTCTCCCAGATCGAGGCCGTCAAGGGCATCTCCGCCGAGATCGAGAAGGACTTCGGGTTCAAGCCCGACTTCGTCCGCGGCAAGCACAACCTCGAGGAGAACGACTCGGCCGGCAACACCTTCAAGGCCACGGCCAAGCCCGTCCTCATCGGCACCGCCGTCATAGGCGCTACGACGATGATCTTCTCGATCATCCTGCTCCTCAACCTCAAGCTCGACCTGCTCGACCCCAAGGTCATGCTGGGACTCATCGCCGGCGGCTCGGTGATCTACTGGTTCTCGGGCGCTTCGATGCAGGCCGTGACGGCCGGCGCCTACAAGGCCGTCGAGTACATCAAGGCCAACATCAAGCTCGACGGCGACAAGGCCTCGGTGGAGTCCTCCCGCGAGGTCGTGACCATCTGCACGCAGTACGCGCAGAACGGCATGTGGAACATCTTCGGCGTGATCTTCTCGTTCACGCTGGCCTTCGCCTGCTTCGACCCGACGTTCTTCGTCAGCTACCTGGTGTCGATCGCCGTGTTCGGCCTCTTCCAGGCCATGTTCATGGCCAACGCCGGCGGCGCCTGGGACAACGCGAAGAAGGTGGTCGAGGTCGACCTGAAGGAGAAGGGGACCCCGCTCCACGCGGCCTGCGTGGTCGGCGACACGGTGGGCGACCCGTTCAAGGACACCTCGTCGGTGGCGATGAACCCCATCATCAAGTTCACGACCCTCTTCGGCCTTCTGGCCGTCGAGATCGCCGTCGAGGCGCCCGGCGCGGCCCGTATCATCGGCCTCGTGCTCTTCGTCGTGGGCCTCTACTTCGTCTGGAACTCGTTCTACGGGATGCGCATCAGCACCCTCACCGCCTCCATCAAGAACGGCACGGGCCACGGCGCGGCCCCCAAGCACCCCAAGAAGGCCGTAGCGGCCTAGCCGTTGCCGACCGAAGCCGTCTGGCTGATAACGGCCGCCCTCGCTCTAGCGGGGGCGGCCGGCGTCTTCCTGCCCTTCCTGCCGGGCACGCCGCTCATCCTCGCGGCGGCGCTCTTATACAAGCTGCTCCTGCCCGGGGCCCTGTCCTGGTGGACGGTGGGGGGGCTGACCGTCCTGTGCCTGCTGGCCGAGGCCGCCCAGCTCGTATTCACGCTGGGCGGCGCCAGGGGCCTCGGCGCCTCCAAGTGGGGTCTGGGCGGCGCCGTGGTCGGAGGCCTCCTGGGGATATGGGGCGGCCTGACCGGGATGCTGGCTGGGGCCGTCGTCGGAGCGCTGGTGGCCGAGTCCGCGGTGGCCGGCCGCCCGCTCGATGAGGCCGCCAAGGCGGCCCTCGGCGCCGGCCTGGGCCTGGTCGCCTCGATGGCCGGCCGCGCCGTCATCGCCGCGGCGATGCTGGCCTGGCTCCTGATCGACGCCCTGGTATAGAAGTAAAAAGTTAAGGTGCCTGGCACCTTAACTTTTCAATATGAGGGTGGCCAGGCGGGCGATGTTTCGAGCGTCGTCGAGACCGCGGTGGTGGTGGCCTTCCTGGGCGAGGCCCGCGAGCTCCAGCGCGCGCTTCATGGTCTGGGGCTCGAGCCCCCTTTGTTCCGAGAAGCGCTGACGCAGGTCGAGATGGCACTCCAGAGGCGGCGGCAGCGCGGCCAGGTGGCGGCGGCAATCCGAGCGCAGCTGGCGCAGGTCGTAGGTGCTCCAGGAGGCGAACCTGAGCGGGCCCGGGCCGGCCCAATCGACGAACGAGGCCAGGACCGGCAGGAAGGACTCGGCGGCGTCGAGGTCCTCCTGGCGGATTCCGGTAAGGCGCCGGCAGAAGTCGCTCAAGGCCGGCTCGCCGGTGGGACGCACGAAGCGCTGGAACTCGCCGCGCACCGCGAAGTCGGCCTCGAGGCGCACCGCGCCGATCTCGATGAGCTCCTGGCGCTCGACGACGGTGCCCTTCTCCCAGCAGGTGGCCTCCAGGTCGAAGACGACGAGCGGGGCTTTCGACCAGCGCCAAGCGCGCTCGAGGGTGCCGGTCACGAAGGAGGTCTTCGACGCCGTGTAGCGCGAGCGGTCGTTGTGGAAGCGCGACGCCAGGTCGCGCTTGAGCGCCTCGTAGGCGCGGGCGTCCGTGGGGGAGGTCCGCAGGAAGTCGCGGAAGACCAGCTGCTTCCACCAGAAGTCGCCGCCGCGCCGCACCCAGTGCAGGTGATGCGTGGGCGGCGAGCCTTTGCGGAAGAAGTGCCTCCCGGCGATGCCGTATTCACCGAGGTAGCGGTAGCCCAGGTCGGCCAGCGGCTCGACCACCGACTCGTCGACCCGCAGTTCGTCGACCCCGGCCATGAGGTCGATGGTCGGCTTGGCGGCGATTCCAGGGACGGCGGTCGAGCCGATGTGCTCGAAGGAGGCGCCCAACTCGCCTAGGCGCGCGTTGATGGCGGCGCGCTCGGCCTCGTAGGCGGCGGGCCAGGAGGCCTCGTAGGGCACCACCTCGATGAGGTCGTCCACGCGCCTAGGATACCCGGGCGGCGGGAACGGGGCAAGGCCTCGCGGATTGGGGCGGGTCATGAGCCGTTGCCGCGCTGATCGAGGATCGCGACTTCGGCGACCCCGGAGCCGAGGAGGGTGTAGAACCAGGGCATGTCGCGCCGCAGCGGCTCCCGCAGGCCGGTCTCGGCGTCGAACTCCCGGAGCAGGCCGTCGCGCACCGTCCGGTAGCCCGCCTCCACGCGCGCCAGGCGTTTGGGGTCGGCCCGCACCGCGGGGTCGCTCAGGAGTTGGGAGTAGGCCTCGATGACGCGGGGGATGGCGGAGGGATAGTAATAAGGGGCCAGCGCGTCGGCGCCGGAGGCGCCGACGTCCTCGTAGAAGTGGTGTCCCACCCCCGGCATCGAGCGGTGCATCGTGGCGCGCAGGACGGCCTCATGGCGGGCGAAGTTCTCCAGCGCCGTCTCCAGGCCCGTCGTCCGGACGGTCCTCTCCTGCGGGGAGTCGGCGCCGCGCAGGGCGAAGAGGTTCATCAGCACGTTCCGGCCCGCCCCGCTGCGCGCCAGGTCCTCGTTGGGGCGCTGCTTGCCGAAGGAGTAGTAAGGTGCGCCTAGGGGGCCGTTCTGGTCCAGCCAGTCGCGGGTCTGCGTCAGCAGTCCGGCCGGCACCAGGTCCGGCGGCAGGGCCAGGAGTCCCGTCATGCGGGCATGGGTCTGGTCGCGGCTGCCCGCCGAGTTGCTGGCCCGCTCTTCGTAAGGAAGGGCGGCCAGGCGGGTAAGGCCGTCGGCCAAGGCGCCGCCGCGCGCGGCCAGCGCCTCCTCGATCCCGGCGCGCCGGGGGTCGCCTTCCGGCAGGGAGGCCAGGACGGCGCGCGCGTTCTCGAGGTAGTAGGCGTCGAGGTAGATGTTGAGCGACGTGGCGGGGGGACCTGAGCCCGAGGCCTTGGCGAGGAAGGCCTCGACCCGGGCGAGGTTCTCGCCCCCCAAGGCCGCCAGCAGGACGGCATGATCGGGCTCCCCGGCCGGCGCGGCGGGCCGCTCGGCGGCCTGTCTCAGCCGCTCGGCGCGCAGCGAGCCCGCCAGGCCCCGGAAGGCCGGGTCGCTCAGCGCCGCCCGGTCCAGGAACTGGAGCCCGGTCTGGCGGATGGCCAGGTCATAGACGTTGTGCGTGTCTTGGTCGTAACCGAAGGCCCCGTCCAGGCTCTTCTGGCCCAGCCAGGAGGGTCCGAGCGCGAACAGCTTGGCCAGCGCCGCGCGCGGCGCGACGGGGGCGCGGCCGGCGTCATAGGCGGCATCGAACTCCAGGAGCGCCTTTTCCTTCTCCGCCGGGGGCATGGCGCTGGCGCGGATGCTGTTGCGCGTGGTCTCGACGCCGCGCAGATAGGCGTCCCAGTCCGGGGCGGAGCCTTCGACGGGCGCCCTGAGCAGGTCGAGCCGGCGCGCCGCGTCGGCCACCGCGGCGGCCGAGGGGGCATCAAGCGATCGGCCGGCGGGGACCAGGCGCTGGACCACCGACGCGAACAGGATGGCGGTCCCGGCCCTTTCCGCGGGTCCCGGCTTCGACGCGGCGACTTCCTCCAAGAGGGCCTGGAAGACTATCGGGCTCCCCATCATCAACGGCCGGGTCGCTTCGCCGAGAGCCGATTCTCGTTTCGCGGGGTCCTTGAAATCCTCCAGCACCCCGGGCAGGTAGGCGCGCACGATGCGTTCGCGGGCGGCGTCGAGGCGTTCTTGGCGGGCCAGGGCCGGTTCCGTCGGCGGCCGGAGTTCTTCCTTCGGCGCCGCGCCGGAAGCCCCGGCCGTTTTTTCGGGACCCCCGAAATGAAGCACCCAGACCCTGGGCAGCCGGGCCGCCATCTCGGCGTTGACGGCTTCGATCGTGTTCCCGATGTATCTGTCGCCTTTGCTCTCTTCCGCCAAGACCGCCAGCGCTTCCATGGCGCGCACGCCCCACTCCGGCTCGAAGGCGGAGCGCGCGGTCAAGATGCTCAAACCGTCCCTGACCATGACGGCTCGCGTGGCCGGGCCGGCGGCGGACTCCGGCGCCGCGGCGATGAGGCTCTTGCCGAAGCCGACGACGCGGGGGTCGCCGGAGAACATCGGGCCGGCGAACAGCCACGGGGAGAGGCGGCGCTTCCCATCGGCCCTCGACAGGGCCTCCAGCTCCGCGGCGAAGGCCCGCTCGACCATCGCTGAGCGCGCCTGCTCGACGCGCTTGGCCGCCTTTTCGTCGAGCTTGGCCGCCTCGGCCAAGAGCGCCCAGGCGTTCGATAAGTGGAGGACGACGACCACCGGCTCGCCGGCGGAGATGCCCCGCGCCGCATCGGCGATGCGCACGGCGGCGGCGGAGTCGAGCGCCCCCTGTTGGGAGAGGGCCCGGACCAAGCCGGCCATCGAAGGCCCCCAATCTCCCGCGTTTTTGCCTTTGGCTTCCGCCTCGAGCCGCGCCAAGCCGGCCAGCAGGACTTCTCGGGTCTCCGGCGTCTCTGCCAACGAAGGGTCGGATAACCTCGTGAATAGGCGGGCCAAGACGTCTGGGCCGGCTTTGGCTGCTTGCGCCAAGAGAGCCTCCGTCTCTATATCTTTCGAGGCGGCGGGCGGCTGGTGGCCGGCGATGCGCAGGGCGGTCCTATTCACGTCTTGAATCGAGGACGCGGCCGCCTTAGTCGCGCTTCTAAACGCCTGGGCGATCCTGTCGCTGATTCCCGGAGGGGGCGGGGCGGCCTTGTCAGCGGCGGGGGGCGGCGCCGCCGGCGGCGGAAGGACGAGGCCGTCGGGGGAAAGCGGCAAGGCGGGCTCCGAGAGCGTGAAGCCCCTGCCGGCCTGACGGCGATCCGATGGCGGCGGCGCGGGGGGCGGCGCCTCGGGGGGGCGGGCCAGCTTGAGCCGGCCGGCCGGGGGGACGACGTCGAAGCGCCCGGCGGCCGTCGCTTCCAAGTAGGCCGCCGCCGCCTCGGCCTGCTGCTTGCCGCCGAAGAGACCCGGCCGCCTGCGCGCCAAGGCGGCGGCCTCGCGGAGCCGGACGAGGTCCCTGGCCGCCTGGGGTTTGTTCCCCGCTTCGCGGAGCTCGACGAGGAGCTCAACCTCGTCGACGCTCAGCGGGCGGTGCGGCGTGACGGCTCGGTCGAGGAAGGCCCCGGCCAAATCCCCCTCTCCGATGACGAAACGGGGCAGGCCGCTTTCTAGCGTCGGGCTGCGGGTCAGGAGCGGGAGGACGGTCTGCTCGTAGGCCCGCCGTCCGATGCGGGCCTCATACTCTTCGACGTCGAACGGGACGGGTTCCGCCGTCTCGGCGGCCCAGGCGGCGGCTAGGAACAGCCAGAGGGGGGCGGCCGGCGCCATACATCCAGGGTAGACGGAAAAGCCCGTCGATTCCAGGGCCTTCCCTCGTCGTCCCGTTCCAAAATCTGGGCCTTGCGTCCTAGCCTGGGGGAGGGCAGGAAGTTCCTGCCGCTTCCCCGCCTCGGGCTGTACGCTGAGGACATGAAAGACGCCCTGAGATCCGCCGTCCTAGCATTGTTGGCGTTGTCCGCCCTCCCAGCCGCCGCGCAGCTGCCGGACGGCGACCCGCTGCCGCCCAAGAGGCAGATCTATCAGGATGTCAATCCCATGGCCCTGGGCTGGCGGGCCGTCATCCACCAGAACGCGATCAAGGCCTGGCAGGAGTCCCATGACCTGCAGGACTATCTCAGGACCCTCCACGCGTTGCAGGGCCGGTCCCCGAGCGAGGATCGCGCCGCTAGGATCGAGGAAAACACCAGGATCTTCAATGAGGTCTCGGGGGCCCTCGTCGCATACGAGATGGATGTGCCGGACGGCAAGCGGATCATAGACGTCCAAGAGAGCGACCTCGAGGAAGGAAACGGGGATATCGTGATAACCCGGATCGTGCTCTTCGGGGACGGCACGAGCGAGTCGCTTGAGGCCAGGATCAAGCCCGTCAATGTCCCGTTGTAGGGCCCCCCGAGGCGATTGTTGTACGATGAGGGAGTGGTACGCCGTAAGGCCGTGCATTACCAGCGGGTGCGAGTCCCGTCCGGGCAGGCGTCGGAGCGCCCGGTAGCAGGCCCCAGCAGCGGAGGGAAACCTCCGGTGCCGAGTGGGGCGTCAAGAGCCTCCTACGGGAGGGAG